>NZ_JBFAHY010000031.1:0-1121 GCF_040654395.1 Nocardia sp. NPDC050697 | reverse complement strand
CTAGCTGTATGAGGCCTGGACGTTGGTGACGCCGGTGTGGAGTCGGCTGGCGGGTGGCTGGTTCCCAACGGCTGAATGGGGGCGATGGTAGTTGAAGTGGATGTTCCAGACCGCGATCGCGGCGGTTCGTTGGGTTTCGCTGGTCCATTCGCGGGCGTAGAGCAGTTCCTCGGCCAGGATCCGCTGGTAGCGCTCGACCTTGCCGTTGTGACGCGGCGTGTAGGGACGGATGCGCTGGTGGCGAGCGCCGTGCAAGACCTTCGCGAAGTCGTGGGCGCGGTAGCAGGCGCCGTTGTCGGTGACGATCCGGTGGATCCGGGTGATGCCGTGCGCGGCGAAGAACACCCGCGCCCGGAACAGGAAACCGATTGCCGTGACCGCGGTTTCGTCGTCGAGGGCTTCGGTGTAGGCCAGCCGGGAGAAGCCGTCGACCGCGGAGTGCAGATAGGTGTAGCGGGCCCGGGTGCGGCGTTTCTTGGCCCGGGCCACGGCTCTGTCCTGCTCGGAGCCCTTGCCGTGGGTTCGCCATCCGCCGCCGTCGGGGATCCGGCCGGTCTTCTTCACGTCGAGGTGGACCATGTGCCCGGGCCAGCGGGCGATGATCCGGCCCGGTGCCCAGTTACTCGCGCCGCTGGGGTCGATGAACCGGCGACGGTGCAACCCCAGATGCGTCAGCTGGCGTGAGACCGTGCGCACCGCGATCGTGATGCCCTCGGCGTGGAGTTCGAAGGCGATCCGTCGCGCCGAGTACTTGTGGTCGCGGCGTAGCCGTTCGATCCGGGCCACGACCGGCGCCGGGGTCGCACTGGGTTGGTGGTGGGGGACCGAGGAGCGGTCGGCCAGGCCGAGTTCGCCGTAGCGGCGCCATCGGTTGACCCATTTGGAGGCGCATTGGCGCGAGATTCCCATCTCGGCGGCGACGTGAGCGATCGGGCGGGTCCGGCAGCGTTGCACGAGCCGGCGACGGCCCTCGATGGACAACGGGGCATTACGGTGGGGCATGGGACGGGTCTTTCCGGTCAGGCGGATGGGGGATTGGCGTTTTCCATCCTGCCGTCGGGAGACCCGTCCCTCTTCACCTCACCCCGTCCCGGGCGACAACAACCTCATGACCCGCAACA
>NZ_JBFAHY010000030.1:0-1137 GCF_040654395.1 Nocardia sp. NPDC050697 | reverse complement strand
ATCCCACGGTGGTCGCGGCCCGGCTCGACCAGACCGCGTTGAAGGCCCAGGCCCGCACCACCGGGCTGGCACCGATCTGGCGACAGGTGATCACCACCCCACGCCGGGTGGCCATCGGTGGTGACGGCGCCGCAGTATCGGTGCTGCGTCAACGCCTGAACGGGTTGTCGCGTCCCGAACAGCTACACGTGGTGTTGGAATTGGTACGGACCCAGGTCGCGCTGGTCCTGGGACACGAAGGACCCGACGCGATCACCGCCGACCGCAACTTCCGGGACCTGGGCTTCGACTCGCTGACCGCGGTCGAGATCCGCAACCGGCTCAACCTGGCCACCGAGCTACGACTGCCGGCCACCCTCGTCTTCGACTACCCCACACCCGACACCGTCGCCGACCACATCCTGTATGCGATCACGGGGCAGGGCTTCGAAGGCGAGGACCGGATATTCGAAGGTGATCTATCAGAACAGAAGGTTCGTGAATTGCTGCAGAGCATTCCGATCCGCCGACTGAAGGATTCAGGGGTCCTCGGCACACTGTTATCGATCTCGCGGGAAGAGGAAACCCAGGTCGAAAGCCCGAACGAGAACAGCCAATCCATTGCGGACCTGGATGTCGAAGGCCTGATCAACCGTGCACTGTATGGGCTCGATGCCGAATGAAAGCTTCTTTCAGATCGGACATATACCGAGTGCTGCATGCGGAAGATTTTGCTGTTTGTGTATGTGGGGAGAAAAAGAATGGCTGACTCGCAACAGCGTCTCGTCGACGCACTACGTGCTTCACTGACCGAGACCGAGTGGCTTCGTGCGGAGAACCGGAAACTAACAGCACGTGCGTCGGAGCCGGTAGCGATTGTGGGAATGAGCTGCCGATTTCCTGGTGGGGCGTCCTCGTTGGAGCAGTTGTGGCAGATGGTGCACGAGGGCCGTGACGGCACCGGGGAATTCCCCACCGATCGCGGCTGGGACCTGGCTGGGTTGTTCAACACAGATCCCGATGCGCTCGGCACCTCCCATACACGGGAAGGCGGGTTCGTCCTCGACGCGGCCGGGTTCGATGCCGGGTTCTTCGGTATCAGCCCGCGCGAGGCCCTCGCGATGGATCCCCAACAACGGTTGTTGCTGGAAACGGTGT
>NZ_JBFAHY010000029.1:0-1137 GCF_040654395.1 Nocardia sp. NPDC050697 | reverse complement strand
CGGTGACATCGCCACTGCCGGATCCGGCTTCGAGCCAGTACCGGCGATGCTGGAAGGCATAGGTCGGCAACCCGACTCGTCGGGCCCGGCCCGCGAATACCACCGGCCACGCCACCGCAGCAGCGCCACAGGTTTCCAGCCGCGCAGCCGCCGCCAGCAACCGGTCCAGACCGCCCTCGCCGCGACGCAACGAACTCACCACCACAGGTTCGGTGGTAGCGGTCTCGGCGGATTCCTCGATCGCCAGAGCCAACAACGGATGCGGACTCACCTCGACGAACACGGTGTGCCCGGCATCGATCAGGGCACGGACCGCCTGATCGAATTCCACGGTTTCACGCAAGTTACGGAACCAATACCCGGCATCGAGCACGGTGGTGTCGAGCACGGCACCGGTTACCGTCGAATAGAACTCCAGCGGTGCGGAAACAGCAGTGATGCCGTCGAGAACCTCGAGAATCGACTCCTGCAATGCATCAACCTGCGACGAATGCGAGCCGTAATCCACCGGGATACGACGTACTCGTACCCCTTCAGCTTCCAGATCACTCACAAACCCCTCCAGTGCCTCACCAACACCGGAAACCACCGTCGCAGTCGGCCCATTGATCGCCGCGACCGCCAGATCACCACGACCAGCCAGACGTTCACGGACAATCTCAGCAGGCAACGCCACCGAGGCCATGCCACCATGACCCGCCACAGCAGTCAGGGCTTGCGCCCGCAAGATCACCACCCGGGCCGCGTCGTGGAGTGTCAGTGCTCCGGCCACATACGCAGCTGCGATTTCACCCTGCGAATGACCAATCACCGCCTCCGGTTCTACCCCCACCGAACGCCACCACTGCGCCAGCGAAACCATCACCGCGAACAGTGCCGGTTGCACCACGTCGACCCGATTCAGAACATCGTCCCGGACCTCGCCATCGATGACATCGAGCAACGACCAATCCACCAATGGCGCGAACGCTTGGGCACATTCACCCATCATCTGCGCGAACACCGGCGACGTAGCCATCAACTCCCGGCCCATACCCAACCACTGCGCGCCCTGGCCGGGGAACACGAACACCGTCTTTCCGTGCCCGCGTGCCACCCCTTGCACCACATTGCCCGCCACAGCCTGTCCGGCCAGTG
>NZ_JBFAHY010000028.1:0-1176 GCF_040654395.1 Nocardia sp. NPDC050697 | reverse complement strand
CGGTGACATCGCCACTGCCGGATCCGGCTTCGAGCCAGTACCGGCGATGCTGGAAGGCATAGGTCGGCAACCCGACTCGTCGGGCCCGGCCCGCGTATACCACCGGCCACGCCACCGTGACCCCCGCGGTTTCCAGCCGCGCGGCCATGCTCAGCAGACTACGGACCTCGGAATGATCCTTCCGCAGCGCGGACACCACCACCGCGTCACCATCGGGTGTGGGTTGTGCGGTGTCGGGTGTGGGTTCGAGGGTGTGGGTGATCGCGGTGGTCAGGCCGCCATCGGGGCCGACGACGATGAAGGTGTCCGCGCCCGCCGCGGTGGCGGCGGTGATTCCGTCGGCGAATCGTACGCTGGCGCGCACGTGATCGACCCAGTACTGCGGGGTGCTCACCTCGGCACCGGCCAGTCCGCCGTGTAGGTTCGACACCAGGGGCAGTGCCGGTTCGGTGAACACCAGACCCTGTGCGACGGTGGCGAAGTCAGCCAGCATCGGTTCCATCAACACCGAGTGGAAGGCATGCGAGACCCGCAGCCAGCTCACCCGGCGCCCGGTCTGCTCGAACCGCGACACCGCCGCGGTGACCGCGTCACGCGCGCCGGAAATCACCACGGTGTCGGGGCCGTTGATCGCCGCGATATCCACCCCGGCTCCGAGGTCTGTCTCGAGTTCGTGCAGCAACGCGGTGACCTCGGCTTCGCTGGCCTGTACCGCAGCCATCACTCCACCGGTCGGCAGTGCTGCCATCAACCGTCCCCGAGCCGCGACCAACGCCGCCGCGTCCTGCAGGGTCAGTACCCCGGCCACATGCGCGGCGACCAGCTCTCCGATCGAGTGGCCGGCGACCATGTCCGGGTGTACCCCCCAGGACCGCAGCAGATGCGACAACCCCACCCCGACCGCGAACAACCCGGTCTGCGCGTACACGGTGTGGTTGAGCAGATTCTCGTCTGCACCCCATACCACATCCCGCACCGACGAGCCGGTGTCCAGGTGAGCATCCAGCGCGGTCACCGCCGCGTCGAAAGCCTCGGCGAACACCGGGAACCGCTCATACAGTTCCCGGCCCATATCCAACCGCTGCGCGCCCTGGCCGGGGAACACGAACACCGTCTTTCCGTGCCCGCGTGCCACCCCTTGCACCACATTGCCCGCCACAGCCTGTCCGGCCAGTG
>NZ_JBFAHY010000027.1:0-1209 GCF_040654395.1 Nocardia sp. NPDC050697 | reverse complement strand
ATCCGGCTTCGAGCCAGTACCGGCGATGCTGGAAGGCATAGGTCGGCAACCCGACTCGTCGGGCCCGGCCCGCGTATACCACCGGCCACGCCACCTCCGCTCCCCAGAGATGAGCACGAGCGAGCGCGGTTTCGAACTGATCCAGGCCACCTCGGTCTCGGACCAGTGTTTCGATTGTGGCAGCGCGTGTGTCGGTGGCGTCGATGGTTTCCTGCACGCTGATCGTCAGCACCGGATGTGAGCTGACCTCAACGAAGAGTGTGTGGCCATCAGCGAGCAATGCGGAGGTAGCAGCATGGAACTGCACCGTTTGACGCAAGTTTCGGTACCAGTAGTCGCTGTCGAGTTCGGTAGTGTCGACCCGGGTGCCGGTCACCGTGGAATAGAACGGAATCCGGCTCGGCATCGAAGCGAGGCCAGCCAAATCCTCGTGCAATGTTTCGGCCAGCCGATCGATCTGCGGCGAATGCGCCGCGAAATCGACACCCGGAACCCGCCAACGCCAGACCCCAGCTTTGGATACCACACGTTCGAATTGGTCCAGAGCGTCACACTGACCCGAAACCACCACCGAAGAGGGGCTGTTGGTCGAGGCGATCGCGATCTGCTCATGCCACGGTGCCAGCAGCTCGGCAGCTGATTGCGGGGACGCGGCCAGCCACATCATGGCTCCGTCACCGGCCACTCCACGCAAGGCTTTGCTGCGCAGCGCCACAATGCGCGCCGCGTCCTGCAGGGTTAGAGCTCCAGCAACATAGGCAGCAGCGATCTCGCCCTGGGAATGTCCCACCACGGCATCGGGTTCCACACCGTAGGAGCGCCACAGCCCTGCCAGAGAGACCATGATCGCCCACAGCGCCGGTTGCACGACATCCACACGGTCCAGCAGCGAACTGTGCTGCTCGCCGCCGAGCACCTCCAACAGCGACCAGTCCACGAACGGTTCCAACGCTGCGGCACAGACACGGATGGTCTCGGCGAACACCGGTGCCGTGTCCATCAGCTCCCGGCCCATACCCAGCCATTGCGTGCCCTGACCGGAGAACACGAACACCGTTTTGCCCCGCAGGTCGCTACCGGTGAACACATTCGCGGCTGCGGGTGTTTCCTCGGTCAGTGCGTCGAGTCCTGCCAGCAGCTCCGCACCGTCGTCACCGAGGACCACCGCCCGATGCTCGAACCGCGCCCGCGTCGTCGCCAGCGAGAACC
>NZ_JBFAHY010000026.1:0-1364 GCF_040654395.1 Nocardia sp. NPDC050697 | reverse complement strand
TGCTGCGACGGACCATTCGGCGCGGTCAACCCATTGGACGCACCGTCCTGATTCACCGCAGACCCGGCCACCACCGCCAGCACCTGATGCCCCAGCCGCCGTGCATCCGACAACCGCTCCAGTACCACCACACCGACACCCTCGGACCAGCTCGTCCCGTCCGCGGCCTCGGCAAACGACTTACACCGGCCATCGACAGCCAGACCACCCTGGCGCGAGAACTCCACGAACCCGAGTGGGCTGACCATGACGGTCACACCACCGGCCAGCGCCAGCGAGCACTCCCCCGCCCGCAAACCCTGCATCGCCTGATGCAACGCCACCAGCGACGACGAACACGCCGTGTCCACCGACACCGACGGACCCTCCAAACCGAGCACATACGACACCCGGCCCGACACCACACTCACCGCCGAACCCGTCAGTCGGTAGCCTTCCGCACTCTCAGTGGCACCTTCACCTCCATAACCGGAGCCACCTCCTCCGGCATAAATGCCCGCGTAGACGCCGGTGTCGGTGCCGCGCAGGGTGCGGGGGTCGATCCCGGCGTGTTCGAGGGCTTCCCACACCGTTTCCAGCAACAACCGTTGTTGGGGATCCATCGCGAGGGCCTCGCGCGGGCTGATACCGAAGAACCCGGCATCGAACCCGGCCGCGTCGTAGACGAATCCGCCTTCGCGCACGTAGGTCTTACCCGCCGCGTCGGGGTCGGGATCGAACAGACCTGCGATGTCCCAGCCGCGATCGGTGGGGAATTCCCCGATACCGTCACGGCCCTCGTGCACCATCTGCCACAACTGCTCCGGTGAGGACGCCCCGCCCGGGAACCGGCAACCCGCACCCACGATCACGATCGGATCGCCACACATCACCGAAGCAGGTTGCGCTGACTCAAGTAAAGCGGAAACACTTTTCCTGCTAACAATGATTTCAATGTGCTCAGCAATTTTGTTAATTGTCGGATGATCGTATATTAACGTCGTCGATAACCGCAAATCAATTGCCGAGTTCAATCTATTTCTTAACTCGATCGCAGCCAGGGAGCCAATACCTAATTCACGCAATGGGTAATCATGCGGTAATTCAGCATCCTTTGGAAAATCCAAGATCATCGCCACATTCGCAGCAACAAGGTCCGAGATAAAGCTAATGCGTTTCGATGGCTCAACCCTCAGCATCTGCCCAATCACCGAGTCATCGACCGACTCAGCGCTCAGGGGTGATTCACCCGGAACGGTCGCTTCGGACGAAGCGGAGCTATCGACACGGTCGAGCCAGTACCGGCGATGCTGGAAGGCATAGGTCGGCAACCCGACTCGTCGGGCCCGGCCCGCGTATACCACCGGCCACGCCACCGTGACCCC
>NZ_JBFAHY010000025.1:0-1461 GCF_040654395.1 Nocardia sp. NPDC050697 | reverse complement strand
CGCGGGCCGGGCCCGACGAGTCGGGTTGCCGACCTATGCCTTCCAGCATCGCCGGTACTGGCTCGAAGCCGGATCCGGCAGTGGTGATGCGGTATCGCTGGGGTTGGCCGCTGCGGATCATCCGTTGGTGGGTGCGGTGGTGTCGTCTCCGGAGACCGGGGGTGTGACGGTGTCGGGGCGGTTGTCGCTGGCCGCGCAGCCGTGGCTGGCCGATCATGCGGTGGGCGGGGTGGTGTTGTTCCCCGGGACCGGGTTCGTGGAATTGGTGATCCGTGCCGGGGACGAGGTCGGCTGCGCGGTGCTGCGGGAGCTGACCTTGTTCACCCCGCTGGTGGTGCCGGCCGCGGGCGCGGTGCAGGTCCAGGTGATCGTCGGTGACACCCTCCACTCCACCGGTGCCGATACCGGTGAACGTGCGGTGTCGGTGTACTCACGTCCGGAAAGCCTCGAGCGGGCCGAGAACTCCGGCGTGGAGTGGGTGTTGCACGCCCAGGGTGTGCTCGCCCCGGCGCCGGTGACCACCCCGGCTCCCGAACCGGGCCCGGAATGGCCGCCGGTGGGAGCGGTGAGCATCGACATCGCCGGGCTCTACGAGCAGCTGACCGATACCGGTTACGGATACGGCCCGACATTCCAGGGCCTGCAAGCGGTATGGCGGCGCGGTGAGGACCTGTTCGTGCAGGCCACACTGCCCGACACCGTCACCGACGCGCACCGGTACGGACTGCACCCGGCCCTGCTCGACGCGGTGCTACACGGGCTCGCCTTCGCCGGCGGTGACAGCGGGCAACCGATGTTGCCGTTCGCGTGGGAAGAAGTGACCTTGCACGCAGCCGGTGCCACGACCGTGCGGGCACGGTTGAGCACCACCGGCACCGCGGTCACCCTGGCGGTCACCGACGGCCACGACCAGCCGGTGATCACGGTGCAGGCACTGACCATGCGCCCGGTCCACCTTGACCAGCTCGCCGCCACCACCCCGGTGGAAGGCCTGCTCGGCGTGCACTGGCCCACCCTCACCACCCCCGCGGCCCCGCGCACGCTCACCCACCTGCCCTGGCAGGACCTGACCGGTGAGCACGAACTGCCGACACCCGAGGTCGTCGTCTTCGACACCCGCCCCCTGCACACCACACCCGACACTGTTCCGGGTGCGGAAGTGGTGCGCGCGGTGCATACCGTGCTCGCCGACACCCTGACCGTGCTGCAGGACTGGGCGGGTCAGGACCGATTCCGCGACACCCGCCTGCTGATAGTGACCAGCGGCGCGGTCCCCGCGGGCGGACAGCAGGTCAGCGACCTGACCGGTGCCGCGGTATGGGGCTTGGTGCGCTCGGCCCAGACCGAGGATCCGGGCCGGATCGTGCTGACCGACCTCGACCCCGGCCAAACAGTGGACACCACCCTGGTCTCCACGATCACCGCCACCGGCGAACCCCAACTCGCGGTCCGCGCCGGCAC
>NZ_JBFAHY010000024.1:0-1788 GCF_040654395.1 Nocardia sp. NPDC050697 | reverse complement strand
TCGTGTCCCAGGACCAGCGCGACCTGGGTCCGTACCAATTCCAACACCACGTGTAGCTGTTCGGGACGCGACAACCCGTTCAGGCGTTGACGCAGGAGCGAGTGATTCGTCTGTGTCGAAATATCCGTTTCCTGAGCGGCGTACGCTTCCGGGATTTGTTCGATCAAGGGCCGCTGTCTTGCCATCGTGTAGATGGGGGTGAACACCGTCCAGTCGATGTCGGCGATGGTGAGTTGCGTTTCCTCGCCACCGACTGCATGGCTCAGCGCGTGTATAGCCAGCTCGGGATCCATCAACCGCACACCCATACGGTCGAGGTAGTCACCGGAGTCGTTGACAGCGGCCATACCGCCACCAGACCACCCGCCCCAGGCCAATGATGTAGCAGCCAGACCGCGTGCACGCCGGTCGTGGGCCAAGGCATCGAGGTGGGCGTTTGCTGCGGCATATCCGGCCAGCAACCCGCTACCCCAGGTGGCGGCTCCGGAGGAAAACAGCACGAATGCGTCGAGGGAGCGTTCACCGAGCAGCTGGTCCAGATTCTGGGCGCCACGTACCTTCGCAGCGGTGACGGTTTGCAGTGAAGCCGGGCCGATTTCAGGGATCCCGGTATCGGCAGCCACACCTGCAGCGTGGATAACCGCACGCAAAGCGATATCCCCGCTGTCGATGACGGCCAGGACCTCTGCGACGTCTTCGCGGTTGCTCATGTCAGCAGCCAGGATTGTCACCTGCGCGCCCAGAGACTGCAGCTCTTGCTGGAGTTCGCTTGCGGCGGGTGCCGCAGGCCCATGACGACTGACCAGGACCAGGTGCTCGGCGCCGTTCCCAGCTGCCCAGCGGGCCAAGTGGGCTCCAATCCCACCAGTGCCCCCAGTGATCAAGACGGTTCCTCGGGGAGACCACAGTTGGCTCTCTCCGGCACGACCTGGGGCACGCAGCATCCGACGTCCAAGGGTGCCCGAAACGCGAACGGCCAGTTGGTCTTCGCCGTCACGACG
This sequence comes from Nocardia sp. NPDC050697, assembly GCF_040654395.1. NCBI lineage: Bacteria > Bacillati > Actinomycetota > Actinomycetes > Mycobacteriales > Nocardiaceae > Nocardia > Nocardia sp. NPDC050697. The sequence goes on along the minus strand of NZ_JBFAHY010000024.1, from coordinate 787 downwards.
TGAGAGTGCGCTACACAGCTGTTGCAGAACAGACGGGTCCCATTCGACGGGCAAGTCGATCAGACCGCCCCACCATTGCGGGAACTCCAGTCCGGCAACCTGTCCCAAACCCCACATCTGAGCCTGGACGACGTTGCGGAGTCGATCCGAAGCTCCCACCGAGACCGCACCGCTCGTAACGCACCACACCGGTACGGCCACTTCGAGCGCGTTGAGCACCTGCAGGAGCAGCACGTTTCCATAGACACCGCGCGATACCGCCGAAGTGTGCGCACTGGGCTGATCGTCCAGCGCCAACAACGACAACACACCACTGATTCCGCTCGCCACTATCTCAGCAGTGAGCTCGGCGCTGAACTTGTCTCGGTCCGTCTGATCCAGGGCTACATTCGCCCACCGCACCCGTGCTCCGGATCGGGTCATGATCTCGGTCAAGCGCTGGTCGATCTCGACGGTATCGGAGGCAACCAGCAGCCAGGTACCCGACAGGCGGGCAGGCTCAGCGGTCAGCGGTTTCCACCCGATGCGGTAACGCCATGAATCGGTTACCGAACGCTGCCGCTGCCGCTGCCGCCATGCCGACAACACAGGCAGAACGTCACCGATGGGTTGGCCCGGGTCGACTCCCAGCGTGGCCATATCGGCGTTGTCGATAGCTTGCCAGAACGCGATATCGATCTCGCCCTGAACAGCGGTGACATCGCCACTGCCGGATCCGGCTTCGAGCCAGTACCGGCGATGCTGGAAGGCATAGGTCGGCAACCCGACTCGTCGGGCCCGGCCCGCG
>NZ_JBFAHY010000023.1:0-2252 GCF_040654395.1 Nocardia sp. NPDC050697 | reverse complement strand
GCTAAGCCTGCCAGCGCCGATGGTACTGCACTCGACAGGGTGTGGGAGAGTAGGACACCGCCGGAACAATTGTTCACTGAAGGCCCCGACCATTAGGTCGGGGCCTTCAGTCGTTTCCGGGGAAGAATTCCCGCCCGTGCCCTAGCCTGAGAGTCTGACACTGTTTTTCTCTCAAACTCTTCTGGGGTGCGGAATGGACGAGCACATTGTGGTGGCCGGTGCGGGCCTCGCGGGCCTGGCCTCGGCGGTCTGGCTGGCCGAGCGCGGCTACCGGGTCACGCTGCTGGAGAAGCGCGGACGGCTCGGCGGCAGGACCATGTCCTTCGACGTGGCGGGGCTGGACGAGCCGCTGGACAACGGTCCGCACCTCTTCGCCGGGTGCTACGACGCGCTGCTCCGGTATGTCGACACGATCGGCACCGGGGATCAGTTGCTCTGGGACGCACCGCCGTTCGCCATCAGGACCGGCACCGACGAACTGCTCACGCTGCGCGGGCCGGACTGGTGGCCGCTGAGCCTGCGCCGCACCCTCGGGCTGGCCTGGATGGCGTGGCCGCCGATCCCGGTGCGCGACCGGCCCGCGGTGCTGCGGGTCTGGGCGGCGCTGCTGCGCCAGGCGGTGCGGCCGGACCCGGCGCTGGACGAGATCACGGTGAGCCGGTGGTTCGACCGGCTCCGCGTCCCGGCCTCGTTTCGGGAGCTCGTGCTCGACCAGTTCGTCATCGGGCTGCTCAACGAGAAACCGGACCGGGTCTCCGCCTACACCTTCGCGCAGACCCTGCACTTCGTCTCCAAGCGGGCGCGCGGCAATGCCAGGGCGGGCGACGCGGTGTGGCCGCGGGTGAGCCTGCACGAGCTGTTCGTCGCCCCGGCCGAGCGGTACCTGGCCGAGCGCGGCGCGGTGATCCGCACCGGGAGCGGGGTCGACGATGTCGAGCTCGACGGGGACCGGATCACCGGTGTGCGGCTGCGCGACGGCGAGCTGCTCGCGGCCGACGCGGTGGTGCTCGCCGTTCCGCCGTGGGCGCTCACCACGCTGCTCGATCGCGGGGCGCTCGGGCTGCACGAGCACTTCGCGCCCGCGCGGAAGATCGAGGCCGCGCCCATCTCCAGCGTGTACGTGTGGCTCGATCGGCCGCTCGGGCTGCGTCGCTACGCGGAGAACCTGCGCGGCACCACCATCGAGTGGGTCTTCGACACCGGGCGCATGCAGGGCACCGCGCCGGCGGGGATCGACGCCGCGGGGCCGGGGCACTGCTACGCGCTCGCGGTCAGCGCCTCCTGGGATGTCGTGCACACGCCGAACGCGGAGTTCGTGGCGGCGGCGCTGGAATCGCTGCGCGCCAACTATCCGGCGATGGCCGAGGCCGAGGTGCTGCGGACGCACGTCATCCACCAGCCGCAGGCGACCTTCTCCGCGCAACCCGGCTTCGAGACGCTGCGGCTCGCCCAGCGGACCCCAATCGACGGCCTCTTCCTGGCCGGGGATTGGACCGACACCGAGCTGCCCTCGACCATGGAGGCAGCCGCGGAGAGCGCCGTTCGAGCGGTCGGCGAGGTGACCCGCTACCTCGCGGCGACACCCGCGCCACGCTGACGGTGCGCACGAAGGGTCCCGGAACCGGGCCGCGGATCGTACCCTGGACAGGAGCGCCCGGGTGGCGCCGCCGGCATCGAGGCGAGGAGGCCAGGGTGTGAGGTTTCTGAGAAGTTCATGAAGCCTCCACGGTATTTTCCCCGCTTTTGCTATGGTCCAAGCAGCGTAAGTTAGTGCCGATTCGGCACTAGTAGCGTGTGCCGGTGGGGGATCGGCGCCGCGACCGAGAGGACGGTGTCGTCGATATGCGCAAGTCTGCCCCGGTAACGGTGTCGCTTCTGGTAGCCGCCGGGCTGGTGTCCGTCGGCTCCGGATCGGTGGTCTCGGCGGGTGGCGCCGGGGATGCCGGTGAAGCGCTGCTGGTCGGCTCCACCGGCTCGGACGCCGCCGTCGCGCAGGAGCCGGCACCCGCCTCCCGGATCGTGGGGTTGCTCCCGGTCGAGGGTGGGGTGGCGCGCGAATTGCGGGCGGTGGTGCCGCCGGCGGATGGTGCGGTTCCGGTGGGGGGTGGTCCGGTGTTGCGGAGTATCGCGTTGCCGTCGGGGTCGGGGTTGCTGGGGATTCCGGAGGTGGTGCTGGCGGCGTATCGGAATGCGGAGCTGGCGTTGGCGTCGGCGCAGCCGGGGTGTGGGGTGTCGTGGAGTCTTTTGGCGGG
>NZ_JBFAHY010000022.1:0-5295 GCF_040654395.1 Nocardia sp. NPDC050697 | reverse complement strand
TTGTTCCGGCGGTGTCCTACTCTCCCACACCCTGTCGAGTGCAGTACCATCGGCGCTGGCAGGCTTAGCTTCCGGGTTCGGAATGGGACCGGGCGTTTCCCTGCCGCTATAACCGCCGTAACTCTGCGAAAGCAACACGGACAGTGTTGTTTCAGAACCGTACAGTGGACGCGTAGCCATCTTTGTTGGTAAGCCCTCGGCCTATTAGTACCAGTCACCTCCACGCATTACTGCGCTTCCAGTTCCGGCCTATCAACCCCATGGTCTGTAGGGGGCCTTAACCACTCGATGGTGGAGAGAAACCTCATCTTGGAACAGGCTTCCCGCTTAGATGCTTTCAGCGGTTATCCCTTCCGAACGTAGCCAACCAGCAGTGCTCCTGGCGGAACAACTGGCACACCAGAGGTTCGTCCGTCCCGGTCCTCTCGTACTAGGGACAGCCTTCCTCAAGTTTCTGACGCGCGCGGCGGATAGAGACCGAACTGTCTCACGACGTTCTAAACCCAGCTCGCGTGCCGCTTTAATGGGCGAACAGCCCAACCCTTGGGACCTACTCCGGCCCCAGGATGCGACGAGCCGACATCGAGGTGCCAAACCATCCCGTCGATATGGACTCTTGGGGAAGATCAGCCTGTTATCCCCGGGGTACCTTTTATCCGTTGAGCGACACCGCTTCCACTTGCCGGTGCCGGATCACTAGTCCCGACTTTCGTCCCTGCTCGACCTGTCAGTCTCACAGTCAAGCTCCCTTGTGCACTTGCACTCGACACCTGATTGCCAACCAGGCTGAGGGAACCTTTGGGCGCCTCCGTTACATTTTAGGAGGCAACCGCCCCAGTTAAACTACCCACCAGGCACTGTCCCTGAACCAGATCATGGCCCGAGGTTAGAAGTCCAATACGACCAGAGTGGTATTTCAACGACGACTCCACACACACTGGCGTGCATGCTTCACAGTCTCCCACCTATCCTACACAAACCGTACCGAACACCAATACCAAGCTATAGTGAAGGTCCCGGGGTCTTTTCGTCCTGCCGCGCGTAACGAGCATCTTTACTCGTAATGCAATTTCGCCGAGTCTGTGGTTGAGACAGCAGAGAAGTCGTTACGCCATTCGTGCAGGTCGGAACTTACCCGACAAGGAATTTCGCTACCTTAGGATGGTTATAGTTACCACCGCCGTTTACCGGGGCTTAAATTCTCAGCTTCGCCCTCACGGGCTAACCGGTCCTCTTAACCTTCCGGCACCGGGCAGGCGTCAGTCCGTATACCTCGTCTTACGACTTCGCACGGACCTGTGTTTTTAGTAAACAGTCGCTTCTCTCTGGTCTCTGCGACCACCACCAGCTCAGACCGCAAGGGTCGTCACCAGCGTTGGTCCCCCTTCTCCCGAAGTTACGGGGGCATTTTGCCGAGTTCCTTAACCACAGTTCTCTCGATCGCCTCGGTATTCTCTACCTGACCACCTGTGTCGGTTTGGGGTACGGGCCGTGTACCAACTCACTAGAGGCTTTTCTCGGCAGCATAGGATCACTGAATTCACCTCAATCGGCTACGCATCACCTCTCAGGCTGTGTGAGACACGGATTTGCCTATGTCTCGCCCTACAGGCTTACACCCGGACAACCATTACCGGGCCCAGCTACCTTCCTGCGTCACCCCATCGCTTGACTACTACAGCCGGGGCCGCGCGCAGCCGCTTTGAGTCTCCCGAAGGAGATCTCGCCGCATTTGGGCGCTTAGCACAACTGATTCGCCATTGGGCGCGGATACACGGGTACGGGAATATCAACCCGTTGTCCATCGACTACGCCTGTCGGCCTCGCCTTAGGTCCCGACTCACCCTGGGCGGATTAACCTGGCCCAGGAACCCTTGGTCATTCGGCGGACGAGTTTCTCACTCGTCTTTCGCTACTCATGCCTGCATTCTCACTCGCACACCCTCCACAACTAGCTCACGCTGCTGCTTCCCAGGATGCACGACGCTCCCCTACCCACCCCCACCACTGGACCATCCCCCGCAGGGAATGGCCGATGTTATGTGGGAGTGCCGCGGCTTCGGCGGTGTACTTGAGCCCCGCTACATTGTCGGCGCAGGATCACTTGACCAGTGAGCTATTACGCACTCTTTCAAGGGTGGCTGCTTCTAAGCCAACCTCCTGGTTGTCTTCGCGACCCCACATCCTTTTCCACTTAGTACACGCTTAGGGGCCTTAGCCGGCGATCTGGGCTGTTTCCCTCTCGACTACGAAGCTTATCCCCCGCAGTCTCACTGCCACGCTCTCACACCCCGGCATTCGGAGTTTGGCTGACTTCGGTAAGCTTGTGGGCCCCCTAGGCCATCCAGTAGCTCTACCTCCGGAGTGAAACACGTGACGCTGCACCTAAATGCATTTCGGGGAGAACCAGCTATCACGGAGTTTGATTGGCCTTTCACCCCTACCCACAGCTCATCCCCTCAGTTTTCAACCTAAGTGGGTTCGGGCCTCCACGACGTCTTACCGTCGCTTCACCCTGGCCATGGGTAGATCACTCCGCTTCGGGTCTAGAACACACGACTCAACGCCCTATTCGGACTCGCTTTCGCTACGGCTACCCCACACGGGTTAACCTCGCCACATGCCACTAACTCGCAGGCTCATTCTTCAAAAGGCACGCCATCACCCACCACCCACCAAAGGATGCACAGGCTCTGACGGATTGTAAGCGTCCGGTTTCAGGTACTATTTCACTCCCCTCCCGGGGTACTTTTCACCTTTCCCTCACGGTACTAGTCCGCTATCGGTCACCAGGGAGTATTCAGGCTTACCGGGTGGTCCCGGCAGATTCACAGCAGATTTCACGGGCCCGCTGCTACTCGGGCATCATTCACGACAGGGAACATGTTTTCGTCTACCGGACTCTCACCGTCTACGGTCGGCCATCCCAGACCAATTCGACTAACACGAACCTTTCTGACTGTCGCCCAGCTCGGCAGAACTGAGAAGAATAACCCCACGACCCCGCATAGACAACGCCTGCCGGCTATCACATCTACACGGTTTAGCCTCATCCGCTTTCGCTCGCCACTACTCACGGAATCACTCTTGTTTTCTCTTCCTGCGGGTACTGAGATGTTTCACTTCCCCGCGTTCCCTCCACACACCCTATACATTCAGATGCGGGTGACACGACATCACTCGTGCCGGGTTTCCCCATTCGGACATCCTCGGATCACAGCTCGGTTGACAGCTCCCCGAGGCTTATCGCAGCCTCCTACGTCCTTCATCGGCTCCTGGTGCCAAGGCATCCACCGAACGCTCTTAAACACTTACAAACAAAGATGCTCGCGTCCACTGTACAGTTCTCAAACAACACACCCGGTTCGAACCGAACCCGAGACCAACACCCTCGACGAGGACTGGTATCAACGGAATCCGAACCGGATCGTATTCTTCTTCCTGGAAAGAAACACTCGCGTGTTCTTTCAGGACCCAACAGTGTGTCGATATAGCGTCTTACGACGCGGCGTCAGCGTTCCACCCGTGAGCAACACCGGGCCACACTCGGACCCGAAATGCTATGTGCTCCTTAGAAAGGAGGTGATCCAGCCGCACCTTCCGGTACGGCTACCTTGTTACGACTTCGTCCCAATCGCCGATCCCACCTTCGACGGCTCCCTCCCACAAGGGGTTAGGCCACCGGCTTCGGGTGTTACCGACTTTCATGACGTGACGGGCGGTGTGTACAAGGCCCGGGAACGTATTCACCGCAGCGTTGCTGATCTGCGATTACTAGCGACTCCAACTTCACGGGGTCGAGTTGCAGACCCCGATCCGAACTGAGACCGGCTTTAAGGGATTCGCTCCACCTCACGGTATCGCAGCCCTCTGTACCGGCCATTGTAGCATGTGTGAAGCCCTGGACATAAGGGGCATGATGACTTGACGTCGTCCCCACCTTCCTCCGAGTTGACCCCGGCAGTCTCCTGCAAGTCCCCGGCATAACCCGCTGGCAATACAGGACAAGGGTTGCGCTCGTTGCGGGACTTAACCCAACATCTCACGACACGAGCTGACGACAGCCATGCACCACCTGTACACCGACCACAAGGGGGCCTACATCTCTGCAGGTTTCCGGTGTATGTCAAACCCAGGTAAGGTTCTTCGCGTTGCATCGAATTAATCCACATGCTCCGCCGCTTGTGCGGGCCCCCGTCAATTCCTTTGAGTTTTAGCCTTGCGGCCGTACTCCCCAGGCGGGGTACTTAATGCGTTAGCTACGGCACGGATCCCGTGGAAGGAAACCCACACCTAGTACCCACCGTTTACGGCGTGGACTACCAGGGTATCTAATCCTGTTCGCTACCCACGCTTTCGCTTCTCAGCGTCAGTTACTTCCCAGAGACCCGCCTTCGCCACCGGTGTTCCTCCTGATATCTGCGCATTTCACCGCTACACCAGGAATTCCAGTCTCCCCTGAAGTACTCAAGTCTGCCCGTATCGCCCGCAAGCTTGGGGTTGAGCCCCAAGTTTTCACGGACGACGCGACAGACCGCCTACAAGCTCTTTACGCCCAGTAATTCCGGACAACGCTCGCACCCTACGTATTACCGCGGCTGCTGGCACGTAGTTGGCCGGTGCTTCTTCTACAGGTACCGTCACTTGCGCTTCGTCCCTGTCGAAAGAGGTTTACAACCCGAAGGCCGTCATCCCTCACGCGGCGTCGCTGCATCAGGCTTCCGCCCATTGTGCAATATTCCCCACTGCTGCCTCCCGTAGGAGTCTGGGCCGTGTCTCAGTCCCAGTGTGGCCGGTCGCCCTCTCAGGCCGGCTACCCGTCGTCGCCTTGGTAGGCCATTACCCCACCAACAAGCTGATAGGCCGCGGGCCCATCTCACACCGATAAATCTTTCCACCACCAACCATGCGATCAGTGGTCCTATCCGGTATTAGACCCAGTTTCCCAGGCTTATCCCAGAGTGCGAGGCAGATCACCCACGTGTTACTCACCCGTTCGCCGCTCGTGTACCCCGAAGGGCCTTACCGCTCGACTTGCATGTGTTAAGCACGCCGCCAGCGTTCGTCCTGAGCCAGGATCAAACTCTCCGTTGAAGACTCACAACCACACCCCCGAAAGGGCGCAATCGAAAGAAAAACGCGAGTCCGAAAACCCAGCAAAACAAAACGCCAGCAAAAAACTTTGCTGACAAAATGTCCCGACCCTCACACGGGGGTGCAAGAAGCCGGGCACCAAATAATCTTTGGCACTGACATTCATCGACACACTATTGAGTTCTCAAAGAACACACGCAC
>NZ_JBFAHY010000021.1:0-5434 GCF_040654395.1 Nocardia sp. NPDC050697 | reverse complement strand
GGGTTACGTCGCATCTTGCGGTGCGGTGGGGTTATCACCGCACCATCGGTCTGGGCGCCCAGGCACTGGTAGCCGGCGTCGGCCAAGACTCGGGCACGGACCCAGCGAGCATTCCGAGCAAGCGGGTTGCTGCACGAACAGGTGAAGGTGTGGTCTGCCTCACCATTCGGTTCCAACTTGACCTGCCCCACTGGTTGGGTTCCAAGATCGGGCGGCTAACTGATGGCCTCTCCGAAAGGCTGACAGTCACGCCACGCGCGCCTACCCTCCCGAGTGCCGCAACAGAGCAGTCGCATTGGTCCGAGCGGGACGACCGGCCAAGCAAACCGCAGTCGACCTCGGCATCCACCCGCTCACAATGTCGAAGTGGCTGCGCCAGGACGACATCGACCACGGTCGCCGTCCAGGGCCCGGAGTCCACTGAACTGCGTGCGGCGAAGAGATCTCCTACAACCAGCAACGCCGCCATTCCTGCCTCCGCTACCGCACCCCAATCGAGCACGAAGTACTGTCCGAGAACACACCCGTCACCGCCGCCAGTTAGCCACCCGGACTGGAACCCCAAGGATGGGGCAGGTCAAAGATGTCACTAATTCATGCAGCAGTCCCCATTTGTCTGAATCATAGAAGAATTGCTTCTCGTGCTCACCGCACTACCTGTGCGTATCCCGCATCACTGCTATGTTGCGGGCAAATCAGCAAACCCTCTTGCCCTTTCGACCATCCGCGTAGAAGAAGTAGTCGAATTACCGCTTCGGGGACTCGCCCGCCCGCGGCTATAGCATCTTCAGCGAGTGGGCCTCCCAGGATGGGTCCTTCATCGCACATTTGTTCAGCGCACGACACCGGCCATCGATCAGAAGGTTGGCAAATCATGCAGTGTCTAGTGACGATTAAGCCGCCGGAGTTGTCGGGCGCAGTATCTAGTTCAAGCCAACGAAAAACAATGTCGGCTTTGAGTTGAATCCTGCCATATCGTTCAATTGGCATTGTGCCGCATGTCGGGCATGCTATATTTCTCGGTTCTCCTTCATTGGAATTACGTTGCAGGGGTCTTCGTCTGGGCGTGATGTCCGACTCGCGGTGGGGATCGATGCCGAGGTTTGAGCCTGAAGGCCCCGCTTCGATACTTGCTATATGGGAGCCCAAGAGGGCTTTGCCGGCCGCGACTCGAGTCTCTTGCGTAAGCGACGCTATCCAATCTTTTGCTATATGATTGGGGACATCGTAGTGGCGGGCAACTTTCGTAATGCTCCCGAGCCTCCAGTAGTTGACACCGAAATCCGATGGCACGCTCACGCTGCTGTGGGCCGGCGTTTTCGTGGCGTCTTCTGACTTCGATTTCCTATCGAACTCGTTTCGCGGTGTAGCAGATTGATCTTCGTCTGAAACGATGTCACCAGCAAGGGCGACGGCTTCGGATTCGAGATCTATTTTCTCCGCAGTTTCGCTGACAGATATGGCAACCTCTGCGGGCACGCTGATGGACTCTGCGGCCCCCGCAGGTCCGCTTATGGACCCTGCGGGCCCCGCGGCCCCCGATTCGAACTTCTCGGCACCAGTGAGCTTGGGCTCCGGCCGATGCGGAACCATCAGCATGCGGGCCGTCCGGACAATCAGATCGAAGTCCACGGTCGAAAGTTCTTCCGGTATAACCGTACTATCCCCATTTGACACCTGTATCTGCGACACAGTGATGCCGAAGCCGTCCCGCTCTATCTTGGCAGTCACAAGAATGCTTCCTGTATTGCCATCACTAATGGTTACAACAAAGCTATCGGCTATCTCCGGATTCGCCCGCCAATTTGGAGGTGTTTCGTCATTCATGCTTTGTTCAATTTTCTCAGCCTGCCCACCCAGCCTTGTGCAGTGTGGCGTGGTACACCGTAATGGTTTGCCACAGCAGTAACGGTTCCGAGGCGCGCATACTGCCCAGCAAGATCATCTGGATTCGGCATTTTCCTGTAGGACCGCCGCGACTCCTCGCCCGTGATCGCAGGCGGGTTGCCCTCGGTTTGATGGCGTTCGTCGGCGTTGGCCACTTCTTCAGTGTGAGGGGCAGGTTTCGGTGGTCCTTTCTCCACATTATCGCGTGTTCTATTCAGTTCAAGTAGTGATTCGCCTCCAAAATGCCGATATAGCGCATTGACAATGACGCCAATGTCGATCTCTGAGATACTTCTGGCGGTTATTCCGGGTCGACCGATTGCGTTGATTGCGACGCTGGTAACACCTGACCCTGAGGTTGAAGAATCGATCTCAACCCTGAGGCTTGGCTGGGTACCTTCTCTTTCGCCAACCGACGATGGGTTCACGGTGACAACTACTGTGTATTGGGCCAACTATGTGCGCCTTCCCATTGAGGAGTGTTGGGTGTGATGTATATGCACGCTAGCACAGCAATTGAGAAAGTGTTCACCACTGGATCGTCTGAGTGGCGCCGAGTCGTTCTGGTGTGCAGCATGTTCGGTCGAAGCATGGCCCTGTGAACCGTCACGGGTTGGGGACCGATTCTTCCTAGAGGAAGATGGTCTCCATCATCTCGAAGCGGTACACGCCCAAGGTTCCCGAGAAGGTGCGCCTGGCTCTCAAGCGGCTCTATGAGTCCGGAACTTCCTATGCCGGGACCCAAGCCATCGCACCTTTGGTCGATATCCATTTCGAGACGTTGCGGATCTGGATCAAGAAGCCACTGGCCGAGGGCGCTAAACCGAACAGGCGAGCAGCCCGTGGCTTGTCGGCGGCCGAGCGTAACGGATTGACGCAGCTGCGTCGGGAGAACCGAGATCTGAAGCAGGCCAACGCGATCCTCAAGCTGGACTCGGCTTTCCTCGCACGGAACTCGACCCGCGAAACCGGTGATCGTCGGATTCATCGACAGGTACCGCCAGGTCTGCGGCGTCGAGTCGATCGGCCGCGCGCTGTCCGCGCACGGAGTCCAGATCGCCCACGGAGCTACCGCAAAGCCCGTCAGCAACCACCCCCGGCCCGCGATATCACCCACGCCTACCTGGAAACCGCACTGCGCGACCTCACCGGCCGGCCCGATCAGATGTACGACCGCAGTGAAATATTCTGCTACCTGCGCCGCCATGGCCACGACGTTGCCTTCTGCACCGTCGACCGGATATGCGCGAGCTCGGCGTGAACGGCGTCGCGCACGGCCGCAGACATCGCACCACGATCCCTGCCAAGGACGGCGTGCTGAAGGCTGTCCCGCCCGGTCACATACTTCCGCGGCGGCCATGGCGACTCCGACCGCGTGAACCTGCCACCGATCCGCTCGTGCAGCCGATCTAGCTCCGCTGCAACAATATCCACCACCACGCAGGCAAGCTATCTCACCTGAGCGCTGTTGCAGTATTAAAGTCGGCCCGTTCTTCACCGGGGCGCGATCACCCCATCCCTGCTCACGCAGCAGGCGGACCAGGACAGTGAATCGTGTCGACCGCTCGACCACGGTGCCGATCGCCGATCTTGCGGTACAGGTGGAGACCAGGCGATGACCACCACTTCCCCGGAACCGACGTCCCCGAGGACGGAACCCCAGCGGGCTCGGTCGGGCAGCTGGCGCCCAGGCCGTGCGCCAGCTGCCCCGACCTGCTCGGCCTGGTCGTCGCACTCATCAGCCACGACATCAACCCCGCCAACCACCACTACACCACCTCCGTCATGCTCTTCGACTCCGCCGCGGCACACGGACGCACCGACCTCGACAACCTCGGCCCCCAGAACAGCACGCCATCACCAAATGTGTACACGCCGGACCGATGCGATGAGCCGTCCCAGCAACGAATGATTCTCCCCCGACCCGAGGCGATCGCCCACTACCCGCTCATCCCTGCTGCGAATCGAACCCGCATCGAACACCGCCTAATCGGAGAACACGATGACCGAACACCCGGCTACCTCCGTCGCCGGTGACGGGCAGATCCGTGTGTATGCGCGGCGCTGTGACACCCACATCTTCGAGCTCTGCAACCTCAAAGGACCTGCGTCCAGGACGGGTCGCCGAACTCGTGCCCGACACCCTGGCCCACGAAGGCCACACCGTCCGCCACACCCTCGACAGCACCGGGGCCATCTGCCGCGGCTTCGCCGACAGCCCCCTGGCCCACGACCGCAGCTTCGCACTCCGCACCGGACGCGCCCTCACACGAATCGAACCACCCGCACCCACTGAGCCGTCATCTTCCTCGTCACGCTGACCGCTGTCTGCGCAGTCCGGACCCGCGACGACGCGCACACCTCAATCTAGCGCCAATGAGGACCCCCTTGCCTGCCCGACGCTGGAGACGACTGCGGTGATGTCGGAATAATTCAGTTCGCCGGAGCCGCACCGCACCCGTCCGCTCGCAGCGCCCGCCTCGACCTCTGACCACCACGCCGACGCAGTGCACGGCCGCAGTTCGAACAGGCCACCACACGCCAGCATCGACCATGGGGCAGTTGTGGATCAGAATCGGAAAGTGACCTCGGCCTGCATCCTGCACGATCTGCACTGGCACTCCCCGAACCCGCCGACATCTCCTGCGTCCGCAACCAGGACGGCGACATCTTCGCCAACCACGACACAAACGACTGGTGCTAGTAACACACCCACCACGGCGAATGGATCGATAAACCCCTGACCGGGTCGGCATTGGTCGTCGTCATGTCCGGTGCCAGCCTGCCCCTCGTCAAGGAACTCGACCACCCGCACTCCTGCACTCCTGCCTGATCAGCGTGGCACGCAGATCCACTCAGACCGCGCATGAAATTTCGGGGTGGGTGCCGTCCCATGACCGGGGTCGGTCTACTCGCGCGGCGCCGGCCACATAGACTCGGCCGACCTCGATGGATGGAAGTGAAGGAGCGCTCTGGTGGCCCGCAAAGTCGTTGTGACCGTGGTGGACGACCACGATGGCATCTCGCCCGCGACCGAAACCGTCACCTTCGGCCTCGACGGCATCGCCTACGAAATCGATCTCTCCGACACCAACGCCGGTAGCTTGCGCGGCTTCATCGAACAGTGGACACCCCACGCACGCCGGACCGGCAAGGCCGCTCGCAGCCGCCGTACTCCACCCCGCACGGCCGGGAACCGCCGCGCCGAAGTCGCCGCGATCCGCGTCTGGGCCACCGAGAACGGACACGAGATCTCCGCCCGCGGCCGAATCCCCACCGACGTCACCGACGCCTACCGCGCCGCCGCCACCCCCTGACCGTCGATACAACCAACCGAGGAGGCTGTGCGATCCGGCAATGTTCTGCCAGACTTAACACTCGGGTCGTCGTCGCAAGTTTCTACCCGTCCCGGTTTTGAAGGCTGTCCTGGGTGGCGCCAGAGGCGGATGGCGCTAGATGTTGCGGGTCATGAGGTTGTTGTCGCCCGGGACGGGGTGAGGTGAAGAGGGACGGGTCTCCCGACGGCAGGATGGAAAACGCCAATCCC
>NZ_JBFAHY010000020.1:0-6401 GCF_040654395.1 Nocardia sp. NPDC050697 | reverse complement strand
ATCCCACGGTGGTCGCGGCCCGGCTCGACCAGACCGCGTTGAAGGCCCAGGCCCGCACCACCGGGCTGGCACCGATCTGGCGACAGGTGATCACCCTACGGCGAACGGCTCAGCCACTAAAGGAGAACAGCGACTTCAGAACAAGATTCATGTACGCAGAGAAGGAAAAGAGGAGAGGCATCGTTCTCGAATTGGTGCTATACAACGCCCGCAACATCCTTCGCAACTATGAGCTAAACGGGCCTGACGTGAACTTCATTGACTCGGGATTCGACTCACTAACCGCCATGGAGATGAGAAACGCACTTATAGAAGCCACAGGGTTGAAGCTGTCACCAATGACTGTATTCGACCACTCCACCGCCGGAGCCCTTACGCGCTATATCCTTGCTGGCCTCGAAGACACCGGGCGGGTTGAGGATGGATGGTGTTCAAAAAATGCTCCAGCAGCCAAACCGGAACAAGCAGGACCGAACGAGCAGACGCTACCCGATCTTTACCGAAATGCAGTCCTTGCTGGCAGAACTGATGAAGGCGGTGACTTACTCTACGCGGCAGCTTGCCTTCGGGCCCGATATAAAGAAAGCGACGAGGACGAGATACCATCGTCGGTGTTGCATAGCGATGGCCCCGAATCAATCGATCTAATATTTATATGTACGCCCGCAGTGACAGGAGGTGTCCATCAGCAGATTGGGATGGGAGCTGCCTTCCAGAGCCGCAGGCGAGTTATAAGCATTCCGTTATCGGGATTTAAAAACGGAGAACCATTGCCCGACGACGCAACCGTCGCACTAGATTCGCTCGCGGACATGGTAATCTCGACGGCGGGAGACAGGCGATTTGTGTTAGCTGGCTACTCATCTGGAGGGCTGATAGCATCCGCCGTCGCCAGCTATCTAAAATCAGACCAAGATATCGAAGCTGCTGGAGTTATTCTCCTCGACTCTTTTTCCCCCACAATCGACTGGCCAAAAGATCTTGTCCCACAGATACTACGGATGATCTATGAAACCGAGGAGTCCTTCGATGGGTTTGACAGCGCAAGGCTGACCGCAATGGCGTGGTGGACACGTCTAATTCATGAATTTGTTCTGGATACCCACGAATCAAAAACTCTATTTCTCCAATGCGGAAAGCCGAAATTTTATACTGAGTCGTCGGAGTTCCGGAGACCGACACCTATCATGGCGCGTCCATGGTTGGAATCGCAGGAACTCCGAGTCATAGATGCCGACCATTTTTCAATGATTGGCGAGGATTCAAGCGAGGTTGTCTCAGCGATTGATGCGTGGTTAAGCCAGTTGCCCGCAAGACTCACGTGAAGCACCGATAGGCAGTACGGAAGATAGACATCTTGAAGGCTGGTATGGCTATGGATAGTGATACTTACATGGATAAAGTCACTATAGTTGGAGCAGGTGTAATGGGTACCGCGATCGCCACAACCGTGATTATCAACGGGATCTCTGTGCATTTAGTCGATACTGATGACGTCGCACTTTCGGCGGCACCGGCGAGAATATCGAATCAGGTACGGCACGCCCAGCTTGTAGGAATAACACAGAGCGATAAGAAACAAGGATGCCTGACGACCGCTAAAGAGGTCGACGGACAGCTGAAACAAAGCATGGTGGTTATCGAGGCAATTGTCGAGAGTTCTGAACGGAAGCGGAAGGTTCTTGAGGAGATAGCTGATCAGGTTGATGCGGGGACGCCATTGATAACCAATACATCCGGGATCCCTATAGGGGAGCTTGCTGATACTTCAAGCAGGCCGCAAGATATAGTGGGAACACACTTTATGAATCCAGCATACCTGATCGCAATGGTGGAGGTGATCAGTGGTCCACGCTCATCCACGGAAGTTCTCGATAAGACGGAAAAATTCTTAGCGAAAATAGGGCGAGAGTCAATTGTCGTACAGGATTCGCCAGGGTTTGTAACTAGTCGTCTTTTGCATCCTATGATAAACGAAGCTGCGAGAATCGTCGACCGAGGAATCGCTTCGGCGGATGCGGTGGATAAGCTGATGCAAGGATGTCTGGGGCATCCGACAGGACCGCTCCGTACTGCCGATCTCATAGGTATCGATAACCTTGTCGATGCTCTTCAGGCTCTCCACGAGCGGACCGGCGACGATTACTACAAGCCAAGCGGAGTATTGCTCCACAAGGTTATCAACAACGAACTCGGCCGGAAAACTGGTCGAGGCTTCTACGAATACTGAAAGGGACAAGATGTCGATCGAATCTAACTCGACTGCTGGTGTGGCGGACGATGCAGGATTAGTCGAGCAGAAGATCTTAGACTATCTCACAACAAGGTTGAAGGCCGAGATAGAACCCAGTCAAGACATATTCGCGAAAGGTCTCGTGACCTCGATCTTTGCGATGGAACTCGTGGTGTACCTCGAAGGTTCATTCAACATTGAAATTATCGGTTCTAACCTGCGGCTGGAAAACTTTGTGTCCGTGGACGCAATGGTAGATCTTGTGACTCGGCTACAGGGTGACAATTGAAGTCTGATCTTTACGCCGAGTCGTGCCGAATGATTGATTCTCTGATTGGAAATAAGGCCGAGTCCTGGGACTTGTCGGGTGTTCTGCCGCGCGAGGTCTTGAAAGGACTCGGGCGGAGTGGCTTGCTATGCACGCAGGTTCCCGAGATATATGGTGGTGTAGGTTTTGATAGTTTGTTGACCGGGCGACTAACTGCTCATGTTGGTAAACAGTGTAGTTCGCTGCGAAGCGTAATGACCTCACAAGGTATGGCGGCCTGGACAATTCAAAAGCTTGGATACTCCAGTCAGAGGAAAGAATACCTTTCGGAACTTACGGCAGGTAAAGTTGCAGCTGTTGCATTTAGCGAGCGCGACTCGGGAAGCGATTTGTCAACGATAGCAACCGAGATCACAAAGGTTGGAGAGCATCTAGTATTGCAAGGAAGCAAAGTATGGATCACTGCGGCCGATTATGCAGACCTGATCATTGTTTTCGGGAAGTTTGAAGGTGGAGCTGCCGCCGTGGTCGTCCCTGCTTCTCATCCGGGAGTGACTATCAAGAAGATCGCCGATCCACTGGGCTGTCGGGCAGCTGGCCACGCGAACATCGAATTCGATGCGGTTCGTCTTACGCAAGACAGTCTGCTTGGTGGCACGAAACAATCTCTCCAGCTACTAATCACTACGGCATTGATGTTCGGTCGAATTTCAGTTGCGTGGGGTTGCGTAGGAATTTTACGAGCCTGTCTCGAAGAGGTTATTAGGCATGCCAAATCTCGGAAACAATTCGGTACGACGATCTCGGCGCATCAGCTGATCTCGCAGCATATTGCTGACTTGTTCACCGCCGAGCAAATTGCTACAAGATCTTGCGAGTATGCCAGTGGATGCTGGGACTCAAAACTCCCGCACATGATATCAGCCACCATATTGGCGAAATATGTCAGCGCGCAACGTGCAGTGAGTGGCGCGGCTAGTGCAGTTCAGGTGCTCGCATCGTCTGGGGTGCAAGACGGCCAGCCTGTCGCGCGTGCTTATCGTGATGCAAAGTTGATGGAAATAATCGAAGGCAGCAATGAAATATGTCAGCTTCTTCTCGCTGAACATGCACTCATCGCCGACTATTGAGATCCTAGGGGAAAATTGTGGCTGAAGTCGCTAAGTCCATAAAGTGTATCGTGTGGGATCTCGACAACACTCTATGGAGCGGTATCTTACTGGAAGATCAGAATGTGAGTATTGCTGATTCGGTCCGTGACTTGATACGGATACTCGATTCGAGAGGAATTCTGCAGTCAATCGCGAGTAAGAATGATTTCGATTATGCGTGGGCTAAGCTTGAGGAGCTTGGTATCGCGGAGTATTTTATCCTTCCGCGGATCAGCTGGGGGCCAAAGTCTGAGGCCATAAAAGGAATAATGAACGATCTGAAATTTTCTGAGTCAGCGATCGCGTTCATCGACGATCAAGTGGCGGAGCGCGCTGAGGTAGTCTTCCATCTGCCGCAAGTTCGGTGTTACTCACCCGAGCAGCTAGGCAGCTTGCAGGACCTTCCTGAGTTTAATCCTCGACAAGTGACGGAGGATGCGCGACGGCGAAGGGAGATGTACCGCGCATCGTTCAAGAGAGAAACAGCAAGGGAGCATTTTACAGGACCTGACTCGGAATTCTTAAAGTCGCTGGACTTATCTCTGTCGATTGTTCGTGCTGATGATAGCAGTTTGGCAAGGGTCGAAGAACTTACGCTTCGTACTAGTCAAATGAATGCAACTGGCGTTCACTACTCAGACAGCACGCTTCGTAGTCTGTTGAACGATGATTCGTATGAGGTGTGCGTAGCGACGTTAACGGATTGTTATGGACCGCACGGTGCAATAGGCGTAATTCTCTTGGAGAAACACACGTACACGTGGCATTTGCGGCTGCTCGCGACTTCATGCAGAGTTGTCTCGTTCGGTATTGGTTCAGTAATATTAAATTGGCTTATTTCCGAGGCTTTACGGTCAGATGTGCATTTGATCGCAGATTTTCGAGCTACTGAACGAAACCGTATGATGGAGATGGCTTATCGCTTCGCGGGCTTTGAGGAGTCGATCTGCTTGTGCGAAACTTCGCTTAAAGAAGCTCAAGATGATACTCGACGTTTCCACCTAATCCCTGATCAGCGACCGGATGCCGAGACGGTTCGATTGACGGCACCTATTCTTCGTCCTGCGGGGACGCTGACATAGACGCGGAAGGCGCAGATGCGATGGCAGGCCAAACTGAAATATCAAGCGGAATTGTTCGATACATTCGAGACATGTCTCTTCGTGAGGATGCGATACTCCTGAGTCTCCGGGAGGAGACGGAAAAGTATCCTATGGGGAAGGCTATGCAGATCATGCCGGAGGAGGGGCAGCTGCTATCGCTTCTCATTCGTATGATTAGCGCTCGATCGGTTCTAGAGATTGGAACCTTCACTGGATATAGTTCGCTGTGTATTGCGAGATCGCTTCCTCCTGACGGACGGCTCGTGACATGCGATATCTCACCCAAGTGGCCAGGTATAGCAGTCCCTTACTGGAAAGAGGCGGGTGTCCATAACCGGATTGAACTTTTGATCGGCGATGCTCGTGACACTCTCGACAATTTGCTGAACACCTTAGGAGAAGCTGCATTCGACGCCGTATTTATCGATGCGGACAAATCTGGGTACTCAGAATATTTCGAAAGGTCATTACAGCTTACCCGGAGCGGCGGCTTGATTATCGTAGATAACACGCTGTACTTTGGTCGGGTTATCGACAGCGAATTTCAAGATGCGGATACTAAAGCTATCAGGGAATTCAATGGCTTTCTTCTTCAGGATTCGCGAATAGAATTGTCGATGTTACCGTTTGCGGATGGAGTTACCTTGGCTGTTAAGAAGTAGGAGTTGATCTGGATCGCTGGTGGGCTTGACGTCAGCTTGCTGAGCCAGGCCGATGCCGAAGTTTTGGGAGAGCCCGAGTAGTGTCGCCCAGGGCTGACCGGATAGGATTACGCGTATGGTGAACATCACGTCACGGTCCGTCCTTGTCACAGGTGGAAACCGTGGGATTGGTCTTGCTGTCGCGCAACGCCTCCTTGAGGACGGCCACAGGATAGCCGTGACCCACCGAGGGTCCGCGGTTCCGGCGGGTCTATTCGGTGTTGAATGCGACGTTACGGATACGGCGTCTGTGGACCGCGCGTTCGGGGAAGTGGAGCAGCACCAAGGGCCTGTCGAGGTTCTCGTTGCGAACGCTGGTATTGCCGACGATACACTACTCATGCGCATGTCAGAGGAGCAGTTCACTCGTGTAGTGGATGCGAATTTGACGGGCGCATTTCGAGTTGCGAAGCGTGCTAATCGTGCAATGCTGCGAGCTCGTTGGGGTCGAGTGATTCTCTTGGGATCAGTTGTTGGACTTAGCGGGCAGGCAGGCCAGATTAACTACGCTGCATCTAAGGCTGGTCTTATTGGTCTGGCTCGTTCGATTGCGCGTGAACTTGGTTCACGCGCAATTACGGCCAATGTCGTAGCACCAGGTTTTATCGAGACGGATATGACCTCTGCGCTGCCCGATGACTTGCGAGGTCTCGCTGAAAAATTCATCCCGCTGCGGCGAGTTGGACGGCCGGAGGATGTTGCGGCTGTCATCAGTTTCTTGGCAAGTGACGATTCCTCGTACGTATCGGGCGCAGTAATTCCGGTGGACGGCGGTATGGGGATGGGGCATTAAGGATTGTTTTCAATCTCTGACATCTGTCGAGCAAAGTGGGCATCAGTCCGATGGATCGCTAGCTGTATGAGGCCTGGACGTTGGTGACGCCGGTGTGGAGTCGGCTGGCGGGTGGCTGGTTCCCAACGGCTGAATGGGGGCGATGGTAGTTG
>NZ_JBFAHY010000019.1:0-12636 GCF_040654395.1 Nocardia sp. NPDC050697 | reverse complement strand
GTCTGTTCGGATGCGGCGGCACGGCCGCTCTTGGAACCGGACTGCCACGCCGCCGCGATATCCGGCCGCGCCAACCCGGGATCGGTCCGCGGACCGCTCATCTGCGCCACAGCGGCGACGGCCGCCCGGCGCCTGCGCCGGGGCAGACCGCCCCCGGCGATCTCCCGCACCGATGCCTCCGGTTCGGGATCGGACTGCACCGCTACGGGTTCCGGGCTCGGCACCGCGGCGACGACCGGCTCCGCGCGCACCGTGGCGACGGGCTGCGGGGTGCCGTTCTGCCGGTCGCCGAAGCGGTCGGCGGTGCTGCGCGCGATCGGCGCCGCGGGGATCGCGATGGGCTCGGGGGCGGGCTCGGCCGGCGGCGGGGTGATGAGCAGGGTCTCCGGGATGTAGACCATGGCCCGCATACCGCCATACGCGTTCGGGCCGTCGATATACACCGTGAACCCATACCGGCGAGCCAACGCGGCCACACCCGGGAACCCCACCTTCGGCGACGGACCCAGCTGATGGATATCCACCGACCGCTCCCCCGCCAGAACCTGACGCGCCTCCTCCATCTGCTCGGAATTCATCCGAACACCCGCATCATCGACGATCACGGTCACCCCGTGATGCCCCTCCTGGAACCCCACATCCACATACGACGTCGGCGGGGAATACCGCAACGCGTTATCCAGCAACGTGGCAAGGGTGTGCACCAACGGCTCCACCGCACGCGAGATCACCATACGATCCAGCTGATTCGACCGGACCCGCAGATAATCCCGCACCCGCCCCGTCGCCCCACCCACCACATCGGTCAACGACTGCGACGGCCACCGACGACCAGGCAACCCACCACACACGATCACATACGACTGCGCCTGCCGGATCATCTGCTGCACCGAATGATCGATCCGCGTCAACGTCGCATACACCTCGTCGTCACGATGCTCACGCAACGCCGCCGACACCACCTGACTCACATCGGCACCCAAACTCACCACCGACGTCCCGAACGACCGCACCGCACCACTCGTCGCATCCCGCGCGGAGCTACTCAACCGCTCCCGCACCGCCTCCTCGGCGGTGTGCACGGCGACCCGGGACTGCTCTTCGGCGTCCCGGATGGTCTGGTCGCGGACCTCCGACTGCAGCAGCCGGAGTTCGTCGGCGTAGCGCTCCGCGGTCCAGCGCAAACCTTGGGCGAACCGGGAATTCTCGGTGCCGGGGGCGACCTCGGGGAGCGGGGCGGGCTCGTGCCTGCGCACCGAGGCGGCGACCGCGGGCAAGGTGGTGGCGGCGAGCCGTTCCAGGGCTTCTTCGTGCAGGCGCTGCTCGGCGATCAGCGCGTCGATACGGGACTGCTTGCGGCGCACGACCTGCACCGCGTAGATCGTGGAAACCGTGACCAGCACGACGGTCACGATCCAGGGAAGCACCACGGCAAAATCTGAACTCATCAGTTCTCTCGTGTTGAGGGACTCGAGGACCGGGGGGATCGGGGTGCCCGGCGAGCCGTGCAATACCCCTGCTGCCGAACGTCTTTCACCGCGCGCGGCCTGCCACACCGATCCCGGCGATCGGCACACAGTAGCAGTATCACGAAGAAGTCTCGATTCGCGAGATGGCGAACAATTGCGGTCTCCGCAAGGGTTAACAGTGCGCAAAATAATCACGACCGAAGGATTCCGTCCGGTAGCGATGATCTTTTACCGCGGCGTTAAATGCTTGTTGCCGATCTTGTTGCCCGACAGCCGGTTTCGCCGTACCAGACAGTAAGACCCCGGCGCCCCGGACTCATGACTCGTCATTTACGAAACCACGTTCTCCCGGCTTTCCGGAACGAACCGAACAATTGCTTTCTGTTTCCCGGATCACTTATAAACCGACCGGTTGCCCGGCTTTAGCCCGCACCCATCCGCACGGCCGGGCGGCTCCGAAGGTGAATCGACAGACACTGTTCGGACGAAAGGTGATCGATGGGCACCGGCAAGCACAGGGCATCCGCCCCGGCTCGGAGGCGGATGGGCTACGCGGTGGCGGCGGGGGCGGTCCCGGTGGCGCTGTCGCTGGTGGCGACCGGGACGGCGCACGCCTCGCCCGAGCAGCGGGTGGCGGTGAGCTCCGCCGAGTCGGGGGCGGTCGGCGAAGTAGCGCCGGTTGCCGAGGTGGCGCCGGTCACCGAGGAGCAGCCGCGGGCGCCTGCCACCGCCGAGGTGCCGAACGTGCACCCGTACTACGGCGTCCGCTACCCCGACGAGGTGCTGAGCTCGCTGCAGGGCGCCCGCCCGCTGCCCGCCTACGGCTACCTCTCCCCGCTGGAGAACCTGCACGGCCCGGCACCCGCGCAGCCCGTCCCGCCGATCACCCCGCCCGCCGGGATGCTGCGCTTCGGCGACGTGCAGGTGGAGTCGCCGGAGTGGCTGCCGCGCGAGCAGGCCGTCCAGATCAACGACGCCGCCGCCGCACAGGAGGCCGAGCTGGCCACCTTCTTCGACTCGGTCGGCATGGAGCGCACCCGCTCCGACCGGGTCGCGAGCCAGACCGTCGGCTCCGCCGCCGTCGGTGCCGCCGCGGGCGCCGCCTTCGCCGCACCGTTCGGTGTCGTCGGCGCGGCGGCGGGCGGGACGATCGGCGCGCTGGTCGGGGTGCCGTTCATGCCCATCGGGCTGGCCGCGGTCCCGCTCGGCGCCGCCTACGGCGCCGGGCTCATGGTGGCGCCGCTCGCCGCCATCGGCGCCGGGCTCGGCGCCGGGGTCGGGGTGGTGCAGGGGCTGGCCGCGCCGCCGCAGGCGCTCGGGCCCGCCCCGGAGGCCTGAGACTCGTTCCTACGCGCCGCCACCTGGCTTCCGGGTGGCGGCGCGTTCGTTTCCGGCGGCGGGGCACCCGGTTGCAACGCCGTCACCGCCACGTCGCCGACAACTCCCAGCGGGGCGGGGATCGGACCCTCGGGTACGACCTCGTGTGGCTCGCCGACATCCTCCGCGCCACCGGCCACAGCCACCAGGGCTGACCACCCGCTCTTACCCGGCGTCTTGTGGAACCATCCAGCACCACAGGTTGCCGCGCTCTCAACCCGATCGGACCCCATCGCCCCGCTAACCCGGAGATTGCTATCCGCATCACGGTGTGTGAGACTCGCCACGAGTGGTCCCTGATGGTTTCACAAACGGAGGTTGAGTTGTCGGATACCCGAGGACGGCGCGGTCGTCGGCTGATCATGCTGTGCGGCACCCTCGCACTGGCACTCGTAGCGGGCTCGGGCATCGCCCACGCGACCCCGGAGGTGACGGTGCAGCCCGCCGCCACCGTCCCGCTCCCCCCGGAGCTCGACCCCGGCTTCTACCGCCCGTCCGCCGAGGCGATCGCCGCCGCGGCCCCCGGCGAGATCCTCGCCGCCCGGCAGATCAACCCGGCGAACTTCGGCGTGATCCCGCTGAACGTCGACGCCTGGCAGCTCTCCTACCGCTCGAACAACAGCCGCGGCGAGGCCATCCCCGCCGTGACCACCGTGCTGAAGCCGCGCGGCTCCACCCCGGACAAACTGCTCTCGGTGCAGATAGCGGTCGACTCCCTCGCCGCCTACTGCGCCCCCTCCTACGCGGTGCAGCAGTGGTCGGCCGCGCCGGTGCTCGGCCAGGTCGTGGTTCCGCTGGAGTTCATGATCGCCCAGGGCGCGCTGCAGCAGGGCTGGGCCATCGCCATCCCCGACCACCAGGGCCCCGCCGAGGCATTCGGCGCGGGCCCGCTGGCCGGCCGGATCACCCTCGACGGCATCCGCGCCGCCGAGAACTTCGACCCGCTGCGGCTCGCCCCCGACACCCGGATCGGCATGTACGGCTACTCCGGCGGCGCCATCGCCACCGGCCACGCCGCCGAACTGCGTCAGTCCTACGCCCCCGGGCTGAACATCGTCGCCGCCGCCCAGGGCGGCGTCCCCGCCGACCTCGGCCCGGTCCTGCTCAACGGCAACAACGGCATCTGGTCCGGCATGATCATGACCGCCATCCTCGGCCTGAGCCGCGAATACCCCGAGTTCGACGCCGTCCTCGACCGCGACCTCGACCCGCTCGGCGCCGCCCTCGCCACCACCAAGGGCGGGCTCTGCGTGCAGTGGAACACCGTGCTCGCGCCATTCCTCAACATCACCGGCTTCCTGCGCACCGAAGGCGACCCACTCGACGACCCCGTCGTCCGCGACGTCCTCGCCCGCACCCGCATGGGCAAGGCCGTCCCCGACATGCCGCTCTATATCTGGCAGGGCAACCCCGACGAGCTCATCCCCGTCGGGCCGGTGAACACCCTCGTCGATACCTACTGCCGAAATCCCGCGGCGAACGTGCAGTACACGCGCGAGCACCTCGCCGAGCACATCACCACCGAGATCACCGGCGCCGGTCCGGCACTGCTGTGGATGCGGGACCGGCTGAACGGAATTCCGGTGCAGCCGGGGTGCCGCACGTTCGACGCCGGGTCGCTGGCGCTGGATCCGGCCGGGTTGCAGCTGACGGCGGAGTCGTTCGGGGAGGTTCTGGCTTCGTTCTTCGGCAAGGCGAGCGGGGTCAAGTGACACCTCGCACACATTCCGGAGAATTACCGTTCCGCCGGTCTTGATCTTGCCGAGAATTAACTGTCGAGAATGGATATTCAATAGCGGATAAAAACATTCCTCCCATGCTTAAATTGTGGATTCGCATTCACAGGAAGATGAGAACGGGTTATATTTCAATCACCCGATTCACCGGGTTCGACATCCAGTCGTACCATTGCTCGAATTCCTGGAGACACCCATGAGATCCACCTCCCTCCTTCGTGCCGGCCTTATCGCGCCGGTCGCCGTCGCCACCGTCTTCTGCCTGGCGGCACCGGCCAGCGCCGCCCCCGTCAGCGTCAACTGGAGTTGCCGGGGCACGATCCTCGGCATCGGCCAGACCTCGACCATGACCACCTCGGTGACCGGCACCGCCCCGGCGTCGGCGGCGTCGGGTTCCGCGGTGGCGATCACCATCACGCCGGGGGCCTCGTCGGTGCCGAGCTCGGCCTCCGGATTCACCGTGAACAACATCAACAACCTGAAGATGACCATCCCGACCCCGGCGAATTCCACCCTGGTCTCGGCGACCGCGTCCGGCGGCACCGTGGCAGGCAGCGTCGCCACCTCGGGCGGGAACGTGGTGCTGACCGTGCCCGGGCCGATCGCGGGCGGCACCAGCTTCACCCCGCCCGCGGTAACCATCAACGTCACCGCGGGCAGCCCCGGCACCCCGATCACCAGCAAGTACGCGGGCACCAGCTACGCCAGCCCCGGCATGACGATGACGACCAACGTCGCCTTCGTCGGCAATGTGGCGACCGCGTGTTACCCGAACCCGTCCCCGACCCTCACCACCACGTCGGTCACCTGATTCCGGGGACACGCCCGGACCGGGTCGCCGCACCGGCCCGGTCCGGGTTTCCCGCGAGCACGATTGCCGCGCATGCGTTTTGACAGACGAAGGCCACTTCGTCCGTATTCGGCATCGTCTCGGTCACTGTGTCGTACAGTGCATGTCCGGCACCGCCACGGTCGTTTTCCCGGCCCGCGCGGTGCCCGCTTTCGTGATGTTCGGCAGCCGCGCTCGGGCATGCCGGTCAAACGATCGACAGGAGTCCACATGCCTGCGTCGAACGCCCGGCGGCGATCCCTTCCGCACCCGGGGCAGGCGACACCCGGCACCCGCGATTCCGCAAAACCCCTGTGCCCGAGAACAACCCAGCCCGCCCGCATCTCCGCCGAACTGAAACGGGCCCTGGAGTTCTACCACGGCACCGCCGAGGACCTGATCCGCGAATTCATCCGGGTACTCGGCGTGAACGAGACCGACCGCCGCGCCCTGGAGATCGTCCTGCTGGAGAACGACAAGGCGACGACCCCCGGCCTGCTCGCCGAACGGCTCGGCCTCACCGCCGCCGGCGTGACCATCATGCTCAACCGCCTGGAGAAGCAGGGATATATCGCCCGCACCCTGCACCCCACCGATCGCCGCCGGGTGATCGTCATGGCCACCGAGCTCGCGGCGCACCGCGTTCAGGAGCTCGTCGTCCCGATGATCGTCGAGAGCTACAAGATGCTGTTGAACTCGTACGACCCGGGGGAACTCGACACCATCGCCGATTTCCTCACCCGCGCGGGTGAGCTGCAACAAATTCACCGGCAGCGGTTGCGGGACGTCGATCCTTACGCGCGTCCCTGAATCAATTTCCTGATCGCCGGCATTTCCCGGGCGAGAAAGCAGTACTGGAATGCACTCCGCCGACTACAACGGAAATAGGTTTCGACGGCAGGCGCCGGGCGCGGTGATTGCGGTGGTGACCGCTTTCATTACCGTGGTGCTCATGGCCGAGCCGGAAGCGAGTCCGCCGGTGCGGGCCGACAAGCCGGGCGGGCCGACCGTGGTGGCTTTCGAGCGCACAACCGTCCGCACCCGGGCCGGCGTGCCGGTAGCGCTGGGCGAAGTCTCCGCACCCGTCTATGTCACCGAAACCACTCAACTGCCCGCTGATTCGACCGACACCCTGACGACCACGGCTTCCCCGCCGGAGCCTCCGCCCGCGAGCGCGCCGGAGCCGTCGGTGAGCGCCGGTTTCTCCGCCTCGGCGAGCTTCTCGGTCGAGGCCACGTTCAGCGTGCAGGTCCCGCCCTCGGTCACCTCGACCTCGGTACCCCAGGCGACGACCGTGACCACGACTACCGTCACCACGACCTCGGTGCCGACGAGCACCGCGACGACCACGACGAGTTCGACCTCGATACCCACGTCGCGGAGCGTCACCACCATGGTCACACCGACCAGCGGCACGAGGGTCCCACGCTGAGAAGAGAACAGGACCGGGACGAATACCGGCCGTGAACTGGTTCGTGCCCGAGCGTGCAGCAGGACGGGGCCGGGACGCACGGTCAGCGGGGCCGGGTTTCGAGCCGGTGCAGGGCGAACCAGAACAGCAGAGCGGCGAGGATGGCGGCCGCGGGGGCGATCGAGTGCGCGCTGAGGTAGTAGTTGAACTCCGCGATTTCCCCGGTGATGTCGCGCGCCGAGGTCAACGTCGCGATGAGGATTCCCAGCGTCGCGGAGACCGCGCCCAGCGCGCTGAGCAGTATCGCCAGCCCGGCACGAAGCCAGCGGCTCGACGCGGGACGCCGCGGGGCGGTCCGCCATTGCCCGGCCCTGGCCAGTATCAGGCAGGCGACGCAGGCCACTGCCAGCGCGATCGCGTCGGCGGCGATGGTGTCCGAGGCGCGGTGCCACTTCGCCGCTACCGTGTAGGCGCCGATACCGACCGCCCACCCGGCCCCCACCGCCATCACCACGCCGCGCCACCGGTACGGGATGACCACCATGAGCGCGAACAGCACCGTCATCGCGATCGTGGTGTGCCCGGACGGCAGGCTGTTGTGCGCATAGTCCCCGCTCACCGGCACCAGCTCCGGGCGCGGCAGGACGAACCGCTTCAAGGTCTGGGTGACCACCTGCCCACCGACGATGATCCCGACGGCCGCGGCCGCCACCGCGGGCATGCCGCGGACCCAGCCGATCACCCCGACCAGCACCACCGCCGCCACCAGCGAGCCGACCGTGATGTGAGCCAGCGCGGTATTCGCCGCACCGAGGGTCTGCTCGTCGATCTGATCGGCGCCACGCAGCGCGGCGTTCTCCAGCCGCTGACCGGCGGCGGTCAGCACGGCGCCGGCGTACACCGCCACCGCGACCACCCCCGCGCCCGCCGCGAGCCATCGCCAGCGGCGCACCGCGACCGCTACCCGAGCCGAGTCGGCTGTCTCCTCGCCGCCGGCCGAACCCGCACCCCGAGGTGTTTCCGGGGATGTAGCCATCGCCGAGATAGGTCACCGCCTCCGCACACATCGCACCTTTACCGCAATCGACCGTCCATCCCAGTAGGCCACACCATCACCCAGCTGACCGGGAACGACACCCGCAGCGCGGGGTCGGCTCCCGCTATCCGCCGGGCCCGCTGCCGTAGGCTCCGGTCAGGACGTCGAACACCGGCACGGGTAGCTACGGCGCCGCAA
This sequence comes from Nocardia sp. NPDC050697, assembly GCF_040654395.1. Lineage (NCBI taxonomy): Bacteria > Bacillati > Actinomycetota > Actinomycetes > Mycobacteriales > Nocardiaceae > Nocardia > Nocardia sp. NPDC050697. Next base: position 4,580 of record NZ_JBFAHY010000019.1, on the reverse strand, counting down.
CCAGTTCTCAGCGGGGTTCGTCGTATCGTTGCCGATCACGGTGTAATCGCCTGTCTTGCCCGGCGTTTCAAGGTCGGCCATCGAGGCAACCACGGCGCTTCGCACCACGTGTTCCCCGGTCTGACCGAGCGGGCCTCCGCCGGCATCGCCCACCGCGAAATCGGCAAGGCCGCGCCACTGGCCCCCACCCACGGAGCGATCCACGAGCCGATGCCATCGGGCACCGGCGTCGACAGCGGCCCGCGCAGCCAGGTCCGCTCGGACCTGGCTGCACTTCCCGGGCGGACCGAGCCGACGCAGGTCGTTCGCCTGCCTCGGGACGTGCCCCCATCGCGGACCGTGCGCGCCGAGAAGAAGGACAGGACCGGTGCCTCACCCCGGCGCTCTCTGACCGATTGACGGCCAGCACGACCGAGGCGGTGCGGCGGCTACCGAGCATCTCCGCCCCGGCGACGACTCGAGGGCTCGGTGCTGCGCCGATCCTCGAGTCGCCTCGGGACGAGCAGGCCATGTCGGACGTAGCCGGCTCGAATCCTGTTCCGATGGTTCATCTCTCCAGCGGATGCGGTTGCAGCCCCAGCGGTTCACCCGTGCCGTTCAGATACCGGTGGAGCCGGGGCTTCCCCTGGAAAACCCGAGGTCAGACGCCCGGCTGGCGGGGATAGGTTCCCGGGTTGTCGACGGGACGGTTGTCCTTGCGGCGCGCCAGGCCCGCCAAACCGCCGAGGCCGAGCAGGCCCAGCAGACCCCACAGCCCGGTCTTGTCGCTGTCTTCGTGCTCCTCGGTGACGGTGTTGTCCTGCGCGAGAGTCCCCGGTGCCTGCGCGGGTGCGGCGTAGGCCATGCCGGCCCCACCGAAGGTGAGAACGAGGGCAGTCAGTGGAGCAGCGAGCGTCTTGCGCATGGTGCATCGACCTTTCGTCGTTCGGCTCGGGAGTTGACCCAGCCATCTCGTACCCGGAGCAGAAACGAGCAAACCGAACGATGGCCGGAGTCGCTGTCGGCGGTCGTGGTGGCGCCGACAGCGGTAATCGACTTCGATCGAGGAGGAACGTGGGCCGGGCAGGAGAATGTCCACGCTTACCCGGGGGCGACGCGAGGACGGCCGGGCAATCGGAACTCGAGACGCCACCGCACGAGCCGACCTGCCCGGTCTCGGCAATGTAGAAGCATTGCGCAAGTCGCGACGGTGGCAACTTGGCGGGAGTCGTCAGGGTTCGACGGTGCGAGGTATCGCCTGAGACTCGAAGTGGTGACGAGAGCAAGCTCTCGATCATCGAAAAGCCTGTGACCAGGTAGAAAAAGTGGAGCTAAGGGGACTCGAACCCCTGACCCCCACGCAGGGGTTCTAGATGTCTCGCGGTTCCCATCAATTACCGAAACATCCCTTGAACTGTGGGAACACGGCACAGGCCCTTCCCGTCGCTTTCCGTTGGCTCCCGTGATCGCCCGTTCAAACCGGGGGGGTTAGTGCGGGGGCGGTCAAGTTCGCACGGTTTCCGGCGGCGTGTGCCTGCGGCCCCGTAGCGGTCTGGGGTGCCTCCGCGTTGTGGGCCGGCGGCAGGGCGTCGACAGATTGCCGCAGGTTCCGGCCTATCATGGTTTCCGGGGTTGTCATGGGACGCGCCGGAGACGGGCTGGTTCACAGATAGGTAACATCTTGGTCTGCCCCACCTCTTGGATTCCAACTCCGGCTGCGATTCCAACTCCGGCTGCTACGAGCACCTCACGGGTTCTGTTACTGAGTCGTCGCCAGCAGATGAGCGCAGCCGCCAGGGACAGGAATCCGTGGTGGATGTCAGTCCGGCGTTCCCAGCGGATCGCCAACCGGCGGAACTGGTGGAGCAGGGCCAGAGTGTTCGACCACCCAGCGGGCCGAGGTGACGTTGTCGGATGTGCCGCGGCGCGGGATGTAGGCGGTGATGCCGCGCTCGCAGCTCTTCGCGGACGCGGGGGTAGTCGTAGCCTTTATCGGAGATCAGAGCCCGTAGCTTGCGGCGAGGTGATCCTGGCCGGCCGCGTAGCGGACGGACTCCGTCGAGCAGGGCCGGGAGCATCGGGTGGTCGTTGAGGTTGGCCGCGGACAGCTCCACAACCAACGGGACTCCGTTGCCACAGGTCAGGACGTGGTGCTTCGAACCGGTCTTGCGCCGGTCGACCGGACTCGGAGCGGTCTTGGCGCCTCTTTTTCGCCCGGATGTGGAGCCGTCGGCGACGACCCGGTCGAAGTCGATCAGCCCGGCAGCGTTGCAGTGGCCGAGCATCGCCTGGTGCATACGATCGAAGATCCCGGCCTCGGTCCAGTCCCGCACGCGCCGCCAGCAGGTCATCCCCCGACCCGAACCCGAGCTCCTGCGGCAGATCCTCCCAGCCGATCCTGGTGAACAGCACGAACAGGATGCCCTGAACCACCAGTCTGTCGTCCATCCGCGCTGGCCCTGGTGTTCCCGCCGGCTTGATCGGCAGCAGCGGTTCGATCACTGCCCACAACTCGTCGTCCACGATCCAGGGTGCCGCCACGACCGAACATGCTGCATGAGAACGACACTCGTCGCCACTCCTGTGATCCCGTTAGGAGCTCTAACCGACAACCTTCCGGAAGGCTGACCCGCGTGCCACGCGCCTACCCCACCGAGCTCCGGACCAGAGCGATCGCATTGGTCCGGGCAGGCAAACCTGCCAAGCAGACCTCCGTCGAGCTCGGCATCCACCCGGTCACACTCTCCAAATGGCTCGGCTAGGACGACATCGACCATGGCCTGCGAGCAGGCAAACCCTCATAAGAGTGGGCCGGACTGCGACCGGCGCGGCGCCGGAGCCGCGAACTGGAAACCGAAGTAGCGATCGTCCGCCACGTCGCCATCTTCCTCGGGGGGACCTCTCCGGTCCAGAAGTCGGCTCTACCCGGTGATCGACAGCCTCGCCGCAGCCTGAGCGCCTGTCGAACGCTGCTGCCGCATTCTCGTTTCGTCGCTTCACGACGCACATAAGGCTACCGCAGGATCCACGCGGAACTGACCATGGCAATGGACATTAAGGTCGGTTCTCGCACCGTGTCGGTCCTAATGACGCTGGCCGGGATCCGGGGGCTGCCGGCTTCTGCACGAGTCAAGAACCTCCGGGGTGTGGTGACCGCAGGTGACCTGGTCCACCGCAAATCCCATCGACTGCGACCAAACGAGTTGTGGGTTACCAACATCACGGTGCATTGGACGCGCGGAGGACGCGTCTCCTGCGCCGCGGCATTGGACGCCTTCAGCCGCCGAATCGTGGCTGGTCGATCGACTCCTGCCAGGACGCCGCCCTGGTCGCCAACACCTAGGTCGTGTCTCGAATCGGGTCAGCCACTCGTTGATCGCGGCGACGTGCAGAACGGCCAGGTAGCGGACGGCGAGCTTGTCGTAGCGAGTAGCGACAGCGCGGTGACGCTTGAGCCGGTTGATCCCTCGTTCGACGGTGTTGCGTTCCCGGTAGGAGCTGGAATCGAACGCGGGGGGCCGCCCGCCGCGGCGGCCTCGGTTGCGGCGGTGTCCGGCTTGGTCGGCCGGGACCGGGATCGTTGCGGCGATGCCGTGGCGGCGTAGCCAGGCGCGGTTGGCGGCCGAGGAGTAGGCCTTGTCGGCCAGCACCCGTTCCGGGCGTTTGCGCGGACGTCCGAGCCCGAGCCGGGGCACCCGGATGCCGTCGAGGACCGCGGTGAACTGGGGGCTGTCTCGGCGTCTGACCCGGTGATGGTGGAGCTGTTCAGCGGCTCGCGGCCGCGCAAGTTCGCACGCCTGATCACCGCGTTGCGGCGCGAGGGCGCCGACCGTCCGCTGCGGGGCCGGCCCTGGACGCTGGGTTTCGAGGACCGAGTACTGCTGGTCGCCTGCTACTGGCGCACGAACCTGACGATGCGCCAGCTCGCAGCGTTGTTCGGGACTTCGAAGTCGGCAGCAGCCCGGGTGATCGACAACCTCGGTCCCGCGCTGACCGTGCGCCCGCGGACCCGGTTCCCGCCGGGGGTAGGTGCTGATCGTGGACGGCACACTGGTCCCGACCCGTGACCACAACATCGCCGCGCTGTCCAAGAACTACCGGTACTCCACCAACCACCAGGTCGCCATCAACGCCGATACCGAACTCGTGGTCGCGCTCGGGCGGCCGTTACCGGGCAACCGCAACGACTGCCGCGCCTACGCGGAATCCGGCGTCGCCCACGCCTGCCGCAACGTGGTGGTCATCGCTGACGGCGGCTACCAGGGAACATCTGCCATTATCCCGCACCGCAGACCTTCGGGAGGTGAACTGCCGAACTGGAAACAAGCACACAACGCCTCTCACCGGCAGGTCCGGGCGCGGGTGGAGCACGTCTCCGCGCGGATGAAGGCCTGGAAGATCCAGCGTTTAGTCACCGCGACCGAAACTTGACGGGTGGAGCAAACCACCCCTCACCTGTTCATGCACCAGTCCCCGTCACCAGCCAGCGTCATCAGCACAGCTAGCTGTTGCGGGTCATGAGGTTGTTGTCGCCCGGGACGGGGTGAGGTGAAGAGGGACGGGTCTCCCGACGGCAGGATGGAAAACGCCAATCCCCCATC
>NZ_JBFAHY010000018.1:0-13741 GCF_040654395.1 Nocardia sp. NPDC050697 | reverse complement strand
TCAACTACCATCGCCCCCATTCAGCCGTTGGGAACCAGCCACCCGCCAGCCGACTCCACACCGGCGTCACCAACGTCCAGGCCTCATACAGCTAGAACTGGCGCTCACTGTCGCGCCACCTGCCCCGCCGTGCCCTTTTCGAGCACAACATACTCGCCGCGGCGGGACTGCTGTCGGACTTCCAGCACGTCAGCCGCCCGCCGTCAGTGCGGCGAGCCCGCGCTCGAACGCGGCCTGCGCGCTTCTTCCACAACCATGCACCAGGTCGTTAGGAAGAAGCGGTGCCCAATTTGTGACAGTTCCGTTCAGGGAGAACCGGTAGCGCGACCCATGCGGCGGATCAGTTGGTGTCGTGGCCGTCAGCTAGTCTAGCGCTGTTCGTCCAGTCTCGTACTGCCTGCTCAAACTTAAGGCAAGCACCAGGTACAGCTGAACCGCTCACGGAGGTCACGTTTAAGTCGATGCGCAGCGAAGGTGAAGGGTTCAGCGAGAACGCGCCTAATTCGGTAATTTTGTGGATGAAGATTGTAGATCCGACGGTCACTGTTCCTGCATTTCCCAAAGAGGCCGACGTTCGTGTGCTTTTGCCTCAAGGTGAACGGTTCAGTGACCTGAGAAGTCGATTGTTGCTAGATGGAATACTTTTTCGAGAGGTCCGTTACCTCTTGGAAGAAGAAACAATCAGCACACTGAATGCTAACGGCCAACTGACCGTTACGTTTCATCCAGCTGGTGTTTCGCGCCCAGCATCGGCGAAAGCGCGGACACTCGCTGGCTGGGCAGCTTCGGCGGCACGCGATGCGTTCGAGCTGATGTGGCAAAACCATGCCGTAGAAGAGGGTGTGACCTTTGAGTTTGTGCCAGCGGAACAAATAGTTCCAGAAGGCTGGCTTCGGTACTTGCCGTACCCGATCTTAAACCCTGCTCAAGCAGAAGCGATTCCGCACATTGTCAGTAGTAATGAGCACTTGATGGTGGTAGCACCGACAGGTGCAGGAAAGACTGTAATCGGAATGGTGGCAGCGTTGCGTGCAGTACTGGAATTCCGCAAGAAAGCAGCATGGCTAGTTCCGCAGCGGTCTCTCACAGACGAGTTGAACGCAGAACTTGATAGTTGGCGCCAACGAGGGCTACGTGTTGAGCGACTCTCCGGAGAGTATCGAGTTGATGCACGGCGGGTCCGAGATGCTGACCTCTGGGTGGCCACAACGGAGAAGTTCGAAGCAATCTGCCGAACTGCATCCCTCAGGGAGGCACTAGCAGAAGTCGATTGTCTTATCATTGACGAGATTCATCTGATCGGCGATCCAAGTCGCGGGGCCTTTCTTGAGGCTATCTTGACCCGAGTGCATTCAAATGGGCCGAAAATGCGAATTATTGGGCTTTCGGCCACAGTCGCTAATGCCGAAGAATTGTCGGGTTGGCTGCCTGCTCGGATTGTTCGCGTTGCTTGGAGGCCCACTCTTTCAACTTGGCAAATTCCTGCAGTGGCAAGTAGTCCTGACTGGAGTTTGGTTGAGGGAGCGAAGATGCGTCTAACAACGGCAATCACTCGGCGTTTCACTGCCGACCGAGGAAGTGTCCTCGTGTTCTGTGGTAGCAAGCGCAACGTGCGGCGAACAGCGCTGATGATCGCAGCAAGTCGAGGTGCGGAGGTATATCAACTCAATCCTGATGACCCCGATCTCGTTCATAGGGCATGCGCGGCGGTTGGAGTAGGGCTCCATTTTAAGGGTTGGGAATACAAGAAGGAAGCGGAGCAGGCGTTTCGCGCCCGCGAGTTCGATGTGCTCGTTGCCACCTCCACGGTGGCAGCCGGGGTAAATCTTCCTGCACGAGCGGTGATCGTTCAAGAAACGGAGGTTGGCCTGAAAGCGATTGACATCGCCACGGTTCAGCAGATGTTTGGACGATCGGGTCGAGTTGGTGCCGGCGAGAGTGAGGGGTGGGCGTATCTACTGGTTGACGATTCTGAGAGAGCTGCATGGCAGCGGAGGTTGCTCGCCGGATTTAGGGTCAATTCGCAGTTGCACGGAAGCCTTCCAGACCATGTCCTCGGAGAAGCAGTGCAGGGAAGAATAGGTTCGCCCGCTGACGTTGAAGGATGGTTTGCGCGAACATTGGCCTATCATCAGGGCAACCGAGATATACACGCCGTGTGGCGAGCGATAGAATTCTTGATCGACAGCGGATTTCTGAGGCGAGGGCGTCACGATGGTGAAGTTGAGCTAGTACCGACCGAGTTGGGAGTTCTCACTGCACGTTTGATGGTATCGCCATACATTTGCCATCAACTTCGCACCGCGCTGGGTGAAGTTGGTGTGCCGAACTCGGCTGATCTAGCTGAGAGCCGGCTTATTGAGACTATCGCTACTCAGGTACCAACTCTTGCGCACGCTGGAATCAGCGAAGATCTCAAACCTATCGCTGTGGAGCTGAAGCTAGCTCGGGGAATCATTCTGGAAGCCTCTAGGCGCACGCATAGTGTGCGTTCATCGGCGGGCAGTAGTGCCTACAGCCCAGGTGATTTGACAATTGCAACGCTGCTGACAGCTGCGAATTCTCCGACCAGCTTCCTTCGGGATGCTCGATATATTGGCGGCATACCGTATTCCACGATGTATCCAATCCTTGAGGAGGCGCCCAGATACTTGCATTGGCTAGCTAGCCAGGGTATTCTCGGCACCGTCCACCCATGGATTGCGGTAGTTGCCGCAGATCTAGGCCGTCGTATACGCTGGAGGCGTTGCCAGCCGCCAAGGGGGTCCGGACGGCTCTTGTGGATGTTTGAGCAGATGGCGACTCCTGTGTATGTGGACGATGTAGTTCCCATTCTCTGGGAAGCGGCAAGGGCGCGGGGGCTGACTAGTCCAGACTGGACTGAGACGGGTCGTCCGAAAGATTGCAAGTTGGGTCTGCTGGAATATAGTGCTTTGCTTCGGGATCGTGCGACTGGCATCGTGACTGGCAATGGTGGTGAGGTAGTAGTCACTAGTTCAACAATCGCTGTATTGGTTACCTGGGCCGGATCTGACTATTTGTTAGCAGGACCTAATCGTGGTCGTATAAGTGTCGACTTTCCTGCCGATGATACTGTTGAGCGCGGCGCAGTAACATTCACTTGGAGAGGCGATTATCAGGCGACCGGTTGGCTCGCCGAATACGTCAAGAGTGAACCTGTCCCTATTCGCAGTGATGCAGGTGAACTGTGATGTGTGACGCCCTTTACATAACAGCAACGTCCGCCGGTTAAACCGGACGGCCAACCGGCGGAATACCTCGATCACCACTTCTCGGCCGGTGATCGAGGTACCGGACAATGGACGCCGGCAACGGGAGTGGACCCGCCGCGACGATGCCCCGCACGCCAGGCATGCAACGGATTCGTCGGCAGTACCTCGACGGTGAAACTGGCGCTTGCGAACCGCACCGATTCCCAGCCCGCCCAGATGCGGAAGCAAGATTGTCAGCACTCCGAGATCAGGCCATCAGCACCTTCTTCGACTACGCAGTTCGCTGGCAGACCTCGACCTAACGACCTCGTGCATGATTGGCGCCACGGGCTGAGATGATCTTGGTGTGGGTCGTGGGGCCGTGTTGTCGCGGCGGCGGGTGACGGGTTTGCCGGTGGAGTTGATCGCGGGGTTGGCGGCTGAGGTGGAGCCGGTATGGCGAGCGCGTCAGGAAGCGCGGGTACGGGTCCGCGCCCAGGACACCGGTGCGCGGAATCGGCTGGTGTTCCTCGACCGGCTTCTGGTGACACTGGTCTACCTGCGCCACGGAGTCATCCACGACGTGCTCGCGGCATGGTTCGACGTGGATCGCTCCACCGTGACCCGCGGGATCGGTGAAATCCGCCCGATCCTGGCCGAGCGCGGCTGCCGCGCTGGAAACGGCACCCGGCTGCGCATGCTCGATGAAGTCGTCGAGTTCCTCGGCGCGGCAGCCGATTACGCGATCATGGATGCGACCGAGGTCCGTGTGCGCCGATCTGCCGCGGGTGTCCCGGGCCGGGACAAGTTCGTGTCGGGGGAGTCGCGGCAGAACGCGATCAAGACCACGGTGATCACCGATTCGGTGCGAAGGCTGCTGTTCTGCGGCGCCACCGCACCCGGATCGGTCGCCGACATCACCCAGGCACGGCGCAGTGGCTTGCTCGGAATGCTCGCTGGGTCCGCGCCCGAGTCTTGGCCGACGCCGGCTACCAGTGCCTGGGCGCCCAGACCGATGGTGCGGTGATAACCCCACCGCACCGCAAGATGCGACGTAACCCGCTGGCCTGGTACGAGCAGCTCTATCGAGAGCAGTGTAAAGGCCATTCGCGCCTACGGATTGGTGTCGAGCACGCCATCGCGCACCTGAAGAACTGGCGCTCACTGTCGCGCCACCTGCCCCGCCGTGCCCTTTTCGAGCACAACATACTCGCCGCGGCGGGACTGCTGTCGGACTTCCAGCACGTCAGCCGCCCGCCGTCAGTGCGGCGAGCCCGCGCTCCAACGCGGCCCGCGCTCGCTTCATCCGCAACCATGCCGCGCAGGTTCGCGCTTGATCGCCGCGTTGCGGCGCGAGGGCGCCGATCGCCCGTTGCGGGCCGGTCCTGGACTTTGGGGGTTCGAGAACCGAGTGCTGCTGGTGGCCTGCTACTGGCGCACGAACTTGACGATGCGCCAGCTCGCGGCGGTGTTCGGGACCTCGAAGTCGGCGGCGGCCCGGGTGATCGATGACCTCGGTCCCGCTGTTGCGGTCCGGCCTCGGGTCAGCTTCCCGCGGGGAACGGTGTTGATCGTGGACGGCACCCTGATCCCGACTCGCGACCACAGCATCGCCGCGCAGTCCAAGAACTACCGGCACTCGACCAATCACCAGGTCGTCATCAACGCCGACCCCGAACTTGTCGTTGCCCTGGGGCGGCCCTTGCCGGGCAACCGCAACGACTGCCGCGCCTACGCCGAGTCCGGCGCCGCTCATGCCTGCCGCAATGCGACGGTGATCGCCGACGGCTGCTACCAGGGAACCACCGCGATCCTTCTGCAACGCAGGACGCCAGGCCGTGAACTGCCCGCGTGGAAGCAGGCACACAACGCGTCCCACCGGCAGGCCCAGGGCACGGGTGGAGCGTGTCTTCGCGCGGATGAAGACCTGGAAGATCCTGCGTGACTGCCGCCTGCGCGGCAACGGGTAGCGGTCGCGATGGCCGGAGTGGCCCGGCTCGCGAACCTCGCCCAAGCCGCCTGACACTTCGATCCGGTTGCGTCCAGCAGAGTGGTGTACGACCAGGCGCCAGCAATGTCTGAGCGTGTCGTAGCCGGATAGAGAACGGTCACCGCGTGATCCTTCAAGAGACCGACCAAAGTCCTTCGAAGGAGAACCACGCGATGACCGCTGTCCAGCCTATCGACCCATCCACGATGCTGTCCGAACAACTCGCCGCCGCGAGCCCTGATCTGCTGCGGAACATGATGTCGACCTTCATCTAAGCGCTGATGAGCGCCGAAGCCGACACCGTCTGCGGGGCCGGCTACGGGCAACGCTCCGACGAGCGGGTCAACCACCGCAACGGCTACCGCCACCGCGACTTCGACACCCGCGTCGGCACGATCGACCTCGCAGTGCCGAAGCTGCGATCGGGCAGCTACTTCCCGGACTGGCTGCTTGAGCGCCGCAAACGCGCCGAACGCGCTCTGACCAGCGTGGTCGCGACCTGCTACCTGCTCGGGGTCTCGACCCGGCGCATGGAGAAACTCGTCGAGTCCCTCGGAGTGACCAAGCTGTCGAAGTCCCAGGTCTCGATCATGGCCGCCGAGCTCGACACCGCCGTCGAGGCGTTCCGCACCCGCCCACTCGACCAAGGCCCCTACACGTTCCTCGCCGCCGACGCACTGGTGCTCAAAGTCCGCGAGAACGGCCGCGTCATCAACGTCCACACCCTCGTCGCCACCGGCATCAACAACGAGGGCTACCGCGAGATCCTCGGGGTCCAGGTCACCTCAGGTGAAGACGGCGCCGGCTGGCTGGCGTTCTTCCGCGATCTTCTCGCCCGCGGCCTGTCCGGGGTCGAGCTGGTCACCTCCGACGCCCACGCCGGGTTGGTCGCCGCGATCGGCGCCACCCTGCCGGGTGCGTCCTGGCAACGATGCCGGACCCACTACACGGTGAACCTCATGAGCATCACCCCGAAGAATTCCTGGCCGTGGGTACGGACCCTGCTGCACTCGGTGTTCGACCAATCAGACACTGAATCAGTTGCCACACAATATGATCGGATGCTCGACACCCTGTCCGAGAAACTGCCGAAGGTCGCCGACCACCTCGACGCCGCCCGCGCCGACCTGCTTGCCTTCACCGCGTTCCCCAGACAGATCTGGCGCCAGATCTGGTCCAACAACCCCCAAGAGAGGCTGAACAAAGAGATCCGGCGCCGCACCGACGTCGTCGGGATCTTCCCCGACCGCAACTCGATCATCCGCCTCGTCGGCGCCGTCCTGGCCGAACAACACGACGAGTGGATCGAGGGCCGCCGCTACCTCGGCCTCGACGTCCTCGCCCGCTCACGCGGCCGCACCGATCTCACCACCGAACAGGAGCAAGCCCCTGCCGAACTGACCGCCTGAACCATCAGGATCACGCGGAGACCGTTCTCCTACACCACGCATTTGGACTTGACCCTTCGATCCGCTGCGGTCCTTCACAGCCTCGCCGGACTTACGGGACAGCGTGGTGAGGCGGTTCCGTCCTTAGGGAAGCCGGTGTCGTCGATGAACTGGGTATCGGGGTCGACGAACCGGGCCGCCCACCCGGTCAGCCGTGCTCGAACCTCTGTGTGGTCCCAGGTCGAGGTCGTCACGAAACTACTGCAACTGCTGATAGTCGACTCCCGACCGGCCCGCCCTGGGTTGCATCGACCGGAGCTGGTGCACGGGTAGGTGACATCGTGGTCTGCCCCACCTCCCGGGTTCCAACTCCGGTTGCTAACTGACAGCCTTCCCGAAAGGCTGACCTCCGTGCCACGTACTTATCCCACCGAGTTCTCCGACCAGAGCGATCGCTCTGGTCCGGGCCGGCAAACCCGCCAAGCAGACCGCCGTCGAGCTCGGCATCCACCCGGTCACACTCTCGAAATGGCTCCGCCAGGACGACATCGACCACGGCCTGCGAGCAGGCAAACCCTCACAAGAGTCGGCCGAACTGCGAGCGGCGCGGCGCCGGATCCGTGAATTGGAAACCGAAGTGGCGATCATCCGCCACGCCGCCAACTTCCTCGGGTAGGACCTCTCCGGCCCAAGAAGGCGGCTCTACCCGGTGATCGACAGCCTCGCCGCAGCCGGAGCACCGATCGACCGCTCCTGCCGCATCCTGGGGGTTGCCCGGCAGAACTATTACAAGGCCAAACGCACCCCGACCTCGTCCCGGCAACTGCGGCGCCAATGGCTCACCGGCCTCATCCGCGAAGTCCACGTCGCCTCTCGCGGAACCTACGGTTACCGCAGGATCCACGCCGAACTGACCATGGCGATGGACATCATAGTCTGCTCCGCACTGTGTCGGTCCTGATGACGCTGGCCGGGATCCGGGGGTTGCTGGCCTCTGCACGGGTCAAGAATCTTCGTGGTGTGGTGAGCGCGGGTGATCTGGTCAACCGCAAGTTCCATCGGCTGCGCCCCAACGAGCTGTGGGTCACCGACATCGAGCGCCACGAGGCGTTCTTGAACCCTGTGGTGTGGAAGGACACTGCCGCTGGTCGGTCGCAGCCGACCGGTTGAAGCTGAGGACAGCCCGGCCCGTGGGATGACGGGTGCGGGTGGAAGCAGTCCTGACAACGACGGGACGGGCCAGTACTGCCAGATGGTCCGGGTCCGGCAAGCGAGACGGAAAGGCGTACGTGAGTAACCAGCGGCACAAAGCCCCTCGAGAGAGCCACCAGCTCGAATCTGGCGGATCTGGGCTGGGTAGCAGCGCGTATCCGCACGATGTGGTGTGGAGAACTCCTGGATCGGGGTGATGTCGCCGGTCGGGAGGCCATGGTGAAGGTCTGCGGCGTAACCATGGCGATGTTGCAGGGGCATAGCTGGGCGCCGACCCCGTCGAAGGGTTCGAGAATGAACGTGGGAACCACCCCGGCGGTCCCCGACCCGGGCGGCAACCGGCTGCCTGGTGGGAACGCTCGTCGCCGGCCGATGCCGCTGGGGTGGGGCGGAGGACCCGTAGTAGTCCGGGGCCGGGAAAGCCGGTCACATGGCGAAGGGGTCCAGTGTGTTCGCAGCATCGATGCATCGTGGGGAGGTCACTGGTGAATACCGGTGATCCGGAACTATTGGCCGAGGCCGAGTTCCGGGTACTCAAGATGCAGCGCAAGCTGCACCGATGGGCGGTGACCGATCCGGGTCGCTGTTTCGATGATCTCGCCAACCTCGTCTATGACCCCGCGTTCCTGCTGGTGGCGTGGGCGCGGGTGCGGGGCAACAAGGGTGCGCGAACCGCCGGGGTCGATGGGATCGCACCGCGATCTGTCGGCTCCGGTGCCGAGGGGCTGCTCGTGCGTCTTCGAGATGAGTTGAAGGCGAACCGGTTCGCTCCGCAGCGGGCGCGGGAGAAGACGATCCCGAAGGCGTCGGGCAAGGTGCGGCGCTTGGGGATTCCGACGACCGCGGACCGGGTCGTGCAGGCTGCGTTGAAGCTGGTGCTCGAGCCGATCTTCGAGGCGGATTTCCGGCCGTGTTCCTACGGTTTCCGTCCGAAGCGCAGGGCTCAGGACGCGATCGCCGAGATCCATTACCTCGCTTCACCTCCCCGGAACTACGAGTGGGTGTTCGAGGCGGACATCACGGCATGTTTCGACGAGATCGACCACACCGCCCTGCTGGAGCGGGTTCGTCGACGCGTCGGGGACAAACGCGTGCTGGGCTGGGTGAAGGCGTTCCTGCGGGCCGGAATCCTGACCGAACAGGGCCTCAACCGGGAAACGATCACCGGCACACCCCAGGGCGGGATCCTCTCACCGCTGCTGGCCAACATCGCCTTGTCCCGATTGGACGAGCACTTCACCGAAAAATGGGCTGCGCTCGGACCGTATTGGTCACGCGCCAAACGCCGCCGCGCCGGGGAGCCGGTCATGAAACTCATCCGCTACGCGGACGACTTCGTGATCATGGTCGCCGGGACACGCGGTGACGCCGAAGCGCTGCGCGGCGAGGTCGGCACGGTCCTCGCTCAGATGGGTTTGCGCCTATCGGAGGAGAAGACGAAGGTCTGTCACATCGACGAGGGGTTCGACTTCCTGGGCTGGCGCATCCAGCGCCGCCCCTGGCGGAGCCGGACCAGCAAGAAAGCCGTCTACACCTATCCGTCGAAGAAGGCACTCGCCTCGATCGTGGGCAAGGTCCGGACACTGACTCGCCGCGAGAATCATCGAACGCTCGCCGATCTGCTGCGTCGGCTCAACCCGACGCTGCGGGGCTGGTGCAACTACTTCCGCCACGGAGTGTCGTCGCGGACATTCGGCTATGTCGACCACTACGCCTTCTGGCGGGTCGTCGGCTGGCTCCGCAAACGACACTCCGGGCTGAACATGCACACCCTGGTCCGACGCCACCTGCCCCAGTGGCAGGTCCGCGCCGGGGGAATCGAGCTGTTCCGGCCCGAATCGGTCGCCATCGAACGCTACCGATTCCGGGGCACGAAGATCCCCACGCCATGGTCGAGCGCGACGGCAACAGGATCACCCGCACCAGCGGCATGAACACATGGAGAGCCGGATGCGGTGGAAGCCGCACGTCCGGTTCGGAGGGCGGGCCGCAGAAACCCACCGAGTCGAAAGACCGGCAGGGCGCTGCGGTCCGACCCCTACACGGTGCACCGGACGAGGGAAGGACGCGTCTACTGCGCCGCGGTCCTCGACGCCTACAGCCGCCGGATCGTGGGCTGGTCGATCGACTCCCGCCAAGACGCCACCCTGGTCGTCAACGCCCTGGACATGGCCATCCGGAACCGGCGACCCGCGGCAGGCGGAATCGTGCACGCGGATCACGGAACTCATTTCACCTCATGGGTTTTCGGTGACAAGATCCGCTCGGCCGGGCTACTGCCATCGTTCGGGACCGTCGGTGACGGCCTCGACAACGCGATGATGGAATCGTTCTGGTCCTCCATGCAGATCGAGCTCCTCGACCGCAAGAAGTGGAAGACCCGCCTGGAACTGGCGAACGCGATCTTCGACTACATCGAGATCTTCTACAACCGCCGACGCCGCCATTCCGCCCTCGGCTACCGCACCCCGGTCGAGTACGAACTACTCTCCGAAAGCACACTCATCACTGCTGTCAGTTAGTCACCGCGACTGGAACCCAACAGGTGGGGCAGACCACGATGTCACCTACCTGTGCACCAGCCCCGACCGTACCGGTCAACCGCCGACTGATCCGGCGCTGCTGCGAGCTCGAAAGCAGGCCCCGACGATCGCGGAAGCAGCCGCGGTCCACCACGCTGAGGTCTCGGCACTGCGTTCTGACCGAAGAGATCGACAACCTTAACGCCCAGATCACCGCCATCGCCACCGCCTCCTGTTCCGCACTGCTGGACTGCTACGGCGTCGGACCAGACACCGCCGCAGTCTTGTTCGTCACCGCTGGCAGAACCCTGAACGCCTCCATCTACAACAAGGCATACTTCGCTGCCCTGTGCGGTGTCAGCCTCATCGAGGCATCATCGGAAGAGTTAGTCGCTGCAGACTCAACCGCGGCGGCGACCGTCATCTCCGCCCCTCTGCACCATCGTCACTGCCCGTCTGCGCTGGAATACGCGCACCCGCGACTACGTCGCCCGACGACAATCCGAAGGTAAGATCCGCCGGGAGGTCATCCGATGCCTCAAATGTTACGTTGCGCATCTTATTGCCATGGCTAGCCGGAGAGGCTATGGCGCATGATAACAGTCCTTATAACCTCGATCAATGACATGCTCTGGCTGATAAGGTAAAAATGACCGCCTGGGTAAGTACTCAACGTGAATGATCCGCTGGTGTGTTTAGCCCAGTCTTCGGCCTCATCGCGAGCTACTTTTGGGTCATTGACGCCGATATGAGCATAAATGTCGACCTTCAAAGGTTGCATCGGTACAAGTTCTCTATACGTTTCTGCTGCCTTATAGTCGCTCCGAATAGCTGGCAATGTCATTTGTAGAACCTCATCGTTAGCCAGAATCTGCGAATCAATGCTACTTAGGCGTTTTACTTCTCTTATCAGCTCTTCATCGTTATATGTATGCACCGTTTCCGTTCTATGTCTAGAAGGAGCGCGACGCCCGGATACAAAGAGTGCTTTGACGGGAATGTTCTCGGCCTCTAGCTTTCTCGCGACTTCGTAGGCAACGATTGCCCCGAGACTATGACCAAACAGATATGTTGGTCGATCAGTCCATTCGCAGATTCGTTGAAAGACTGAATCCGCGAGTTCAACAGCGCTTTCAATATTCTTCTCAGCTCTGCGATCCTGTCGACCAGGGTATTGGATCGCCAGAACTTCACATTGAGGAGCCAGACTCTGGGATATCGGAAAGTAGAAGCTGGCAGATCCGCCAGCGTGAGGCAAGCAGATTAGGCGCGCGGATGGCCGACTGGTCGGGTGATAGCGACGAATCCAGAGTTCATGATCTTCATGCAACAAAAGTGCTCCTAATGTAGTGGTTTGAAACTTTATGAGGGAAACAATCCTGTATGTGCAATAGATATTGGCTACTATCGTATTCCTGCTCAAGATTATTTCTTAGAATTGACCGTGCAGGACCGTTTTCGTTGCCAGGGCGTTGCTGCGTATCGGGCAGTCGTGTTGCATCTTGCCGCAAGGATAGGGGGATCGGCAACCTGTACGTCGGGGCATGCGAACTCAGCTATGCGAATTCGGAATAACTCCAGGTAGACGGCGGTTTTGGGCTGAACTAAGTTAATCTTGTCAGGGGGAAGTGCTCATGCTAGATTGGAAATCGGCCAGATGATCGCATCGGCATTGGGGGGAAGTTCTTGATGTGCGGACTCAAATGAGGTGTAGCCATCGATCTTGCTTCACGGCTCGATCGGTGACGTGCGAGCTTTGTGGTTTTCAAATGTAAGAATAGCCTCGATTCCGCTTGCCTGATCAGTTCGTCCTCTTAAGATTTCAGTTGCACATGGCAGATGTGTATTAGTTGAAGCTGATGAAGATCTGGCGCTCAGTGGATCAGTGTGAGGGGCTATTATAGTTTGCGGCCTAGGATAATTCCACATGCATATTTATGATATCCAGGATTCGTCAGCCGACTTGGCTAGCGCTGATAACGTGGATGATTTAGTCGCTATTGTTGGGATTTCGTGTAGATTTCCGGGCGCAGCCAATTTGGCCGAGTTTTGGGATATTCTTAGGGAAGCCAAAAATGTAGTTGCTAAAATATCTGAAGCTCGAATCCGGTTAACCGACTTGGGGCGGTTGGATGTAGGTGGCGAGGCTCTCTGTGGTGGATTCATCGCCGGAGTAGACTTGTTCGACTCGGAGTTCTTTGGCATCTCTTCGCTCGAAGCGGCGTCGCTGGATCCCCAACAACGACTTGTCCTTGAGATGGCTTGGGAAGCTCTAGAAGATGCGCAAGTTGTGCCTTCGCCGGCTTCTTCTAAGAATGTGGGTGTCTTTTTAGGCGCTATGTCTGAGGACTACGCGAAGCTAACTCATGATCTTGGGGAAGAGTCAATCTCATCTTATTCTTTCGCGGGTTTGCAGCGGAGTATGATCGCAAATCGCGTGTCGTCGCATCTAGGTTTAACAGGACCAAGCCTAATTGTAGATTCGGGTCAGTCTTCCTCTCTGGTCGCGGTGCACCTTGCTTGCAAAAGTATAACGTCCGGGGAGTCGGATGTGGCGTTAGCTGGTGCAGTCAACCTTCTCCTCTCGGCTGAGAGTTGGTTGACCTTGAGACGACTGGGGGTGCTCTCGACTGGCGGAAAGTCATATCCTTTCGATTCTCGAGCGAATGGCTATGTCCGCGGAGAGGGGGGTGGAATCGTTGTTTTGAAGAAGTATTCGTCGGCGCTTGCTGATGGAGACAAAATCTATTGTGTGATTCGCGGCTCGGCGATTAATAACGATGGCGGCAGCAGTAGCTTTCTTGCGCCGAGCAAGGTTTCGCAGGAGGAACTCCTGACGAGGGTGTATCGAGACTCGGGTGCGGATCCCGACTTGCTCGCATACATCGAATGTCATGGAACCGGCACGAAGATTGGGGACCCAATCGAGGCGGGAGCGATCGGTGCTGTTTTTAGTTCGATTCGCTCGCGAAGATCCTCTATCGCAATCGGTTCTGTAAAGACAAATATTGGCCACCTCGAAGGTGCATCGGGCATCGCTGGCTTGATCAAGGCAGCTCTCATTCTTGATAAGGGTGCCATCCCTCCCAGTCTCAATTATGAGGTTCCCAACGGGCAGATCAATTTTTCTGAACTAGGTATTCACGTTAACACAGGTCTGAAGTCGCTTTCTTCGTCGGTATCTGGGCCACCGATCGTTGGTGTGTCGTCGTTCGGTCTAGGGGGCACGAACGCACACGTCATCCTCGAGCAAGCACCGGATTCTGTCGCTGTCGAAGCAGCCGGTAATGAGGACGTTGCCGAGCCTTCCGATGCTGGTGTCGTCGGTGGGCAGCGGGATGTGTTGCCGGTGGCGGGGTGGGTGTTGTCGGGTCGGAGTGAGGCGGCGTTGCGGGGTCAGGCCGCGCGGTTGCGGGA
>NZ_JBFAHY010000017.1:0-15744 GCF_040654395.1 Nocardia sp. NPDC050697 | reverse complement strand
CGCGCGGCGGGCCTCCGCAGGAGACCTGCGCGCGGCCGCTTCGCGGCCGAAATGCGTTGCGTAGCAACGCATCCGGCGGTGCCGGATATCCGGCTTCGCCGGAATCCGTTGCCGCACAACGGATCACAACGAATTACAGGATTGCCTCACGGCTTTACAGGAAAACCGGAAAACCGGTCCGGCTCGGCCGGGTTTCCGGTGGTATGGGCGCATACGCCCATACCACCGGGCTGGGGAGTCAGCCCCAGACCCCGGCGACGACGCGGTCGAGCAGACCGGGCAGTAGCGCCTCGCGCAGCGCGGCTTTGCTGGCCTTCGGGTCGAGCAGCTCGGGGTCGTCGGCCTGGCCGTGCTCGGCGACGGCGTCGGTGATCGCGGTGACCCGGCGGGTGGCGTGCTCCAGGGCACCGGCGAGCACGGCGAGCTGGTCGGCGAGGGAGTCGAGGTCGGTGGCGGTCTCGGCGTCGGCGGCGATCAGCACGGCGGCGGTGAAGTCGGCGCCGAGCTGGCCGAGCGCCGCGGCGATCTCGTGCTCGCGGCCGGTGGTCGCGGTCGCGGATTCGGCCGGCCGCGGGGCGGTCCAGGTGGCGGCGTCGGGGCCGAGTTGGTCGGCGGTGGTGTGGTCGGTGGTCATGGTTCCCCCCTGGTCGGTGGTCAGAGCGGCGGCAGGGCCTTGCCGTCGTTGTACTTGCGTTCCCACTTGTCGAGCTTCTCGCGCAGCGCCTGGTCGACCAGTGCGGCAAGGGATTCCGACCCGGCCTCTTCGGGGTGGCGGCGGCCCATGAGGGCGACGGCGTCGCGGGCGTACTCCAGCAGGAGGATATCGAAGTTGATGCCCTGCTGGCGCTTGGTCTGGCTGCGCCGCTGGAGCGCTGGCCGCTCGTCGACCTGGCTCTCGGCGCCCGGCGGGCCGGGGTTGAGCAGGCGGCGGCGCCGTGGTGCGGGTTCCTCGCTCGGGCGGCCACCGGCGCTGATGGCCTTGGACATCGCGGCGCGGGTGGCGCTGGGCTTCTTGGCTGCGGTGGTGCCGGTGTCCTCGGGGCGGGGCGGTCGGGTCATGGTCACGGCTCCTGGTGGCGCTGCTGGATCTCGGTGAGGGCGTCGGCGTAGGCGGCGAAGGGTCCGGTGAGGCTCGGGACGGTGCCCATGGCGCGGGTGATGCCGATGCGGGCCGGGATCATCGTGCGCATGACCGGGAAGCCTTCACCGGCCAGGACGTCCTGGACTTCGGCGGCCTCGATGGTGGCGAGCATGATCCGGACGACCAGGACCGAGGTCAGGATCGGGCGGCGTTCGTCGACAGCGCGGGCTACGGCGAAGGTGTCGCCGATCTCGGCCAGGTCGATCCCGCTGCTGGAGGTGGGGACGAGCAGGTGCCCGGTCGCCATGAGCGCGGCCTCCACGGCGCGGGCCTCCAGGCTGGTGCGCTTGACGCGGTCGCGGGAGGGCGGGGTGTCGACCACGACGTGGTGGTAGCGCTCGCGGGCGGAGCGGATCTGGCGCTCCAGGGTGCGGGGGTCGGACCAGGAGACGAGGGAGAGCCGGTCTCGCGGCCACAGGTCTGCGGCGAGGGTGGCCCACTTGCTGGCCGAGCGTTGAGGGTCGGCGTCGACCAGCAGTGTCGGTCCCTGCTCGGCCAGGCCCAGGGCGAGGCAGATAGCGGTGGTGGTCTTGCCGACTCCGCCCTTGAGGTTGGCGATGGTGATCGCGGTCATCGAGCTCGCTCTCGCTGGTCGGATCGGCAGTACGCGCCCATACGCGCGGATGGGTGGACTCAGGATAGCGCGGCACCGCAGGGCGTCCCCCCCGGCTGAGCTGGGCGGATGCTGTGTCCCTGGGGGGAACCGATCCCGGTCCCCTGGGGAGTCCCCCAGGGAGCCGCGGCGTTCCCCCGGGGATCGCGCTGGCGTCCCCTGGGGACTCCCCGGGGGCACGCCGTCCAGTCCCCGGGGGAACGCGGATCTCGCGGTGGCCGGCCAACGGTCCCGGGATCGCGGAGGCGGCGCGGCCGGGCTGCTCACCGCGGCGCCGGACCCCTGGATTACCCCCTGGATTACCCCCTGGATTAGGTACCGGATTACCCCCTGGATTAGCGCAGGGTTTGGGTCCAGGGGGTAATCCAGGGGCTGGTCCAGGGGGTAATCCAGGGGTCGAAATTCCGCGAAATGCTCTGTGAGCTGCGGATATAGCGCTCACAGCCGGTGGCCGGGCGGGGTGCTGCTGATTTGCAGTCCACCCCACTCTCGGCTGAGGGATCAGGAGCCGTACCCGAAATGAGGTACGGCGGCGGGGTGGTGGATCAGCGATTGAGCTACCGGTGTCGTAATCGAGGTCGGAATGGTGCAAGAGGTGTGTCGGGTCTGCGGGGTGGTTCTGGGCCGGAATCGAGCCGCGGGCGGCGGGATCGGCGCGGTGGTGACGCGGTGAGTTCGGAGAGGGTCCGGGGGTGAGTGCGGTCAGATAGCTCGAAGGCCCCGCCGGGTCACGGCGGGGCCTTCGAGGTCGATCGGGAGAGCGGGGGCTACTTCCCGCGGTACTCCCGGTAGGCGGCGAACAGGCTCAGTGCGGCGGCGAGAACGGTCGCTCCGGCACCGGGGTCACCGGTAGCGAGGCCGGTCATCACCGCGAGATTCAGCGAGGCGCAGATGGCGACGAGCGGGTCATCCTCGGGCTGGTAGGGCTGCTGCGGATGCCACTCGCCACCTGGGCGAAGTACGCTCATGTTGTTGTTCCTATGTGTTCGTAGTTGGAGCTTCGTGCATTCGGGGACACACCCTGCTGCTCCTGCCGGGCGTCAACCGGCAGGAGCAGCGCTCTTTTTGTGGAGAGCGTCTATGGCGGCACCTCGTGAGTGCGCCGTGTACCAGTCTTCCGTGTACCAGTCTTCCGTGTTTTGGCTGCGGAATGTTCCTGGAGACACCTAATTTCTTGTTTGTGCTGGTCAGAGCTGTGTTTTGTTGTGCGTAGGAACCCGGAGACGGGGGTATCGGCCCGCCATTGGATGTCCTCCGGGGGCCGGTACTCAGTGAAGCTAGCGAGACGCCCGGCGTCTAGTTTCATCACCAAGCGGTCTGTTTTCGGGTTGTTTGCCCTGGTCAACGGCGTTTTGCGATCCCGATCAGGAGAGGGCGTCTCGGAAAACCGCAGACCGGCGCCCCGCGCCAGACCGGCAAAAGGGGCCCGCTCCTGCGGTGGAGCACCGAAGTCTCAACGCCGGTAGAGACTTCCCGCCGGAGCGGCTACCAGGACAGCGGCACCGCGATGATCGCGGCGGCCACGAAGATCCAGCGGCGCCGGTGGGCGTTGTCGAGCACCGCCAGCACCAGAGCATCGGCCCAGTCGCGGGCGGTGGTGAGCCGCGGCTGGTGCTGGCGGCCGAGCACGTCGGCGACGGCGTGCACGGCGAGGTAGACCCCGCTGACGAGAGCGAAGACGATCGCGGCGGTGCCGAGGTCGGCGAGCATGGTTCCCCCTGAGTTGGTGTTCATCGTGGCATCCGGGCTCATGCGCCGAACCCGATATGGTCGACCGCCTCGTAGGCGTGCCAGTCGGTGCCGAGGGTGTCGGCGGCGACCTGGGCCCAGGTCGCGTTCATCGCGCCGATGTCGCCTGCTGCCCACTGGTCGACCAGGCGCGTCCACTCGTCGGGCCGGACGGTGACCCGGCGGATACGCAGATCGCGCTGCTGCTCGGGCGGTACCGCGCTCTGGTCGACCGGGTGCACCTCGATCCGGGTGCCGGTGCCGTCTCCGCTGAGTCGCCGCTTCAGCGATCCGGCCATGTTCTGGTGGTGCAGGTCGGTGTAGGCGGCTTCGATCTTGGCGAGGTTGGCCGCGTTCGGGGTCCGCTCCTCGGCCAGCCAGGCGGTGAAGGTGCGGGCCGTCACGTCGAGGCCGGCCGATTCCATGGCCTCGTACCCGGCCGAGGACTTGGTCAGGTACCGCAGCCGCGCCGAGAGACCCCGGTCGGTGGTGACCGGCGACTTCACGCCCTCGGCCAGCTCGCTGAGCCGGTCGGAGATGGCCTGGCCGCCGCCGACGCCGCTGGCCCCGCTGCCGCCGGTGAGCTTGCCGCCGCCGCTCACGCTTCACCGGCCCGGTAGGTGTCGCCCTTGGGCTTCATCTCGCCCAGGCCCCGGCCCTCGGGCCAGACCGCGCGCCAGTCTCCGGCGACGTGCAGCTCGTCGACGCCGGTGACGCGGTGGACCAGCAGCCCGGCGGCGTCGGCCTTGTGGGCGCGGCGCCAGAGGTTGGCATGGGCCTGGGCGCGGATGATGTGGCCCCAGTCGGTGCGCTCCAGATCGTGGTTGTACCGGCTGGATTTCGCCATGGTGGAGACGAACTTGGAGTACATGGCCTTGACGTAGGTCTCGGTCGTGGTGTCACCGGTGGCGATGGCCTCGGCGCGGGCGTCGCGCAGCAGCTCCTTGAAGGTGCGCAGCAGGCCCTCGCTCGATCCGCTGGTCCAGGACTCGTGGACGATCGGGGCCTCGCACAGCGCCCCGTAGGCGTCGGTGGACAGGTCGGTGAGGAGCTGGAGCGTCGGGCGGGTGAGCCAGACCGGTCCCGGGGTGGTGCGGTGCCCGAGCGGGTTGGGCAGCCGGTCGTGGTTCCAGGGTCCGGGGGTGGTCAGGTACACCCCGGAGCGCTTGCGGTCGAACTCGGGGCCCTGCTGGTGCTGGAGCGCCCCGATCGGCAGGTGGGTGGTCATGCCCTGGAGGTAGGCGGCGTTGACGTCGAGCGGGGCGATGACGGTGCCGTGCGGGGTGGCGGGGTTGGTCCAGCGGGGCCGCGCTTCCCAGATGGCGTTTGCGGCCCCCTTGGCGGGCTTGCGGAGGATCTCCGGCTCTGCCGGGTGCGCGGTGTGGTCGTAGCGGCTTCCGGCCCGTGTGGCGTCGAGCAGGGCCATCGCGTCGGGGATGGCGGTGGCGACCAGGATCCGGGTCGCCGCTTCGGCGTCGCCTCCGGTCTTGGCCAGCGCTGCGGCTACCCGCTCGGCGATGTGCGCCCGGTGCGCGTTCCCGGTGTTTTTTGCAGAGGGACCGTTTTTCTGAGGGGACACAGGGGACAGAGGGGACACGCTGCGTTCTTGCAGTTCAGAGCCCTGAATGCTGTCCCCTTTGCTGTCCCCTTCGCTGTCCCCTTCCGAGGGGACAGCACCGATCCGGGTGTCGAGAGCGGCGGTGGCGACCCACAGACGGCGCGGCTTCCCGCCGCCGATCCGCACCTGGTGAGTGCAGCGGGCCTGCCCGCTCTCGGTCCGGCTCAGGATGACCCCGGCCTCGCCGAGCCGGTCGTTCAGCGCCCGGTCATCGAGTCCGAATCCCTCGCCGCCAGCCATCTTGCTCAGCAGCTCGTGAGTGGCCTTCGGGATGAGGTACAGGGTCCGGCCGTCCTCGGAGAGGTTCCCGAGCATGAGCCCGCGGCGCTGGCTCTCGGGGCCGCCGCCCATCGAGCTGGGCAGGTTCTCCCAGCCCCACCGGGTGGAGTCCTCCGGGGTGTGCCCGGTCATGGATTCCACGTGGGCCTGCTTGGAGTCGAACGCCTCGCGCAGCAGCTCGGTCCAGCGGGTCACCGGGTCGATCTCGACCCGTCCGGCGGCGGCGGTGGCATCGACGGCGACCAGCGCCGCGTTGACCTGCCCGTAGAGTTCCTCGGCCTGGCGCTCGTCGATCGCGTCGATCTCGCTGGCGTAGTCGAGCAGCGCCTGGGCGGTGAGCAGCAGGTGCGCCAGGTGACTCGCCGAGCGCCCGCGCCCCTCGTCGACCAGCTCGCCGCGCAGCTCGGCCCAGCCCGCGCGGTAGACGTCGGTCCGCCCCGCCTCGGCCTGGCGGGCGATGTAGCGGACGAACCCGGCCATGGCGGTGGCGTAGACCCCGGCCGCGGCCTGGGTGGTGATGTGGTTGAGCTGGGCTTTGTCGACCTGCCCGCGCTGCAACCCGACCACGAACGACCGGTTCTCGGCGCTGGGCACCTTGAACTTCAGTTCCGCGGTGACCATGGCGAAGCCGCGGGGCGGGCGGTCCTTGCGGTCCCCGCCCGAGCGCGAGCCGCGGCCCCGTGCCGAGCCGTTGGCGGCGGTGCGGGCCAGGTACTCGAACTTCTCGTTGATCTCGGTGGCCTCGCGGCGGTTCGATGCCGGGTGGGCGTCGTCGATGACCTGGAGCGCGTTCTTGGCCCCGTAGGCGTAGGTCTCCAGCGAGACCCGGGTGCTGGAGAAGTTCTGCGGGAAGGGATCGAGCAGGCTCCTCGGGCTGTAGTGCGAGAGCCCGATCCCGGCCAGCACCGATTTGCAGGTGTCGGAGGGCCCGTAGAGCACGCCGAGGAAGTCCGGGCGCGGTGCGAGCAGCTCCATGACGGGCAGGTAGGTCATGAGCAGCAGCGGCCACATGACCTCGCCCGGCGCGAGGTTCAGCAGGTCCAGCGAGGCGCGCACCGCGTCGCGCTCCTGGTCGGCGTCGGGCGGGGCGGGCAGGGCGTAGGCCCCGATGCGCGGGCCGAGCTCCAGGGCGAAGCCGGGCACCGGGCCGTCGGCGCCGATGCAGGCGTCGCCGGTGAGGTAGACCGGGCGGCCGTCGCGCTCGGTCCAGCCGGTGTGGCGGTGCAGCGGGGTGGTCTCGTGGTCCTCGGCCAGGCGCAGCACGGCGTCGGCGAGCACGTTGACCATGCCCCGGGAAGCGGTGCCCGACACCGAGAATTCGGCCCACACGTCGCCGGTGAGCACCTGGCGGTGGGTCACGCGGGTCTGCTCGGTACCGACCGAGACGGTGTAGAGCTTGCGGTCCTGGAGGTCGTCCTCGTCCAGGTCGACCATGACCTCGTGGACTTCGGGCACGAACGGGAGAACGGCTCGCCGGGTGTCCTTGCCGACCTTGGCGATAATGCCGGTCTTGCGGTCGAGCTTGTAGCGGTTGCCGCCGGAGAAGAACGCCAAGGTCTCGGCGGGATCGGCGTCGGTGGAGTTCGGGAACTGCACCACGTTGTCGGGCGTGCTCATCTACCCCTCAATGGGATCGGGGCGAAGCACTCGCGAGGTGCGGAAGGGTGGGTCTGCCGGTGTCCGGTTCTGTCCGGACATGTCGTCGCGTGTCGTCTCGTGTCGTGTCGACTGCGCTCTGACGGCTGTTGTACCCTCATCCTCGCGAGGTTCGCCTTTGCTTAGCCCGCCCCCTCGGTGGTTGATCCGGCTGGTAACCGGATCGTGAAGACCTCCAGGGGGCGGGCACTGGTCTTTCTGGGGGCCTACTCTGCCGGTCGGGTCACGGTTTCGTGAACCCGACACGCGGTACTCCAGGGGGCTGTTCTCCTCGCCCCGTGGTCTTTCCGGTGCCCGGCTCGCACACGCGGTGTGCCATCTCCCCGCCTCGCGCGAATCCCTCTTGCAGGTCAAAGGGATTCGGCCCGCGATCGGGTTCCGGCCACCCGGTGCCCGGGTCGTCGTCCGGAGCGCTCAGGTCGATCCCGCGCCGCTCGGCCGCGCGCTGCTGGCGAGCCGCGGTGGCCTTCGCCAGCGCGGCGAGCTGGGCGGCGGTGGCCGGCCTTTTCGGCGCCGCGAGGTTCACGTCGTAGAGGTGGGCCACCAGGACGCGCCCGCGGCGCTGGCGCCGCAGCACGGCTGCGATGTCCTGCCCGGCGGGCCGGAGCCCGGCGGCAGAGAGCTGCCGCCGGGTCCGGAGATGTGATGGCGCGCACCGCCATCGGTAGACGGGCGTGCTCACGACTGCGCGCCACCGGCGTCGCTGTCGCGGCCCCACAGGGACAGGTCGGTCAGCACGGCCGACAGCTCCTCGTGGCGGTGGAAGATCAGCCGACCGCGCTGGCGGATGTGGATCCGGATCTTCGCGGTCGAGGTCTTGGTGGCGGCGATGAGCGAATTGGCGGCCAGATCGCTGATCTGCTGGCGGGTCTCGCTGGGCCGGGCGACGACCAGGAGGTCGACGGCACCGGGCTCCGGGGTGTCGAGAGTGATGGTCTGGAGAGGCATTTCGGTGGTCCTATCTGGGAAGATGATCGAGAGGCACCGGCCAGCCACGAACTGGCCGGTGCCTCGCTGCGTCAGGAGATCGGCGAGCGCCGACCGGAATCGGGGACCAGGTGCCCGGAGTCGCGCAGCACCCGCACGGCGGTGGCCCGGACCCGGCACTCCCCGGTGAGGCAGCCGCGGTGCTGCTGCATCACCGTTCGCGCCTGGGCGGTGGTGAGCGGGCGGGTGTCGGGGCAGGCCCACCGCTCCCATACCCGCGCGATCCCGAGGCGCTCGGCCGGGGCGGCGAGGGCGTAGGAGCTGGCGAGGTCGAGCAGGTCGTCCATGTCGGCCCACCCGGCGCGCAGCTCGGCGCGGGCCGCCGCCAGCTCGCTGCGGGCGCTGGTCAGTTCGTCCTGCAATCGGGTGTTCTCGCGCCGCAGCGCCGTGTTCTCCACTCGCAGGGTCACGTCCGGCGGGGCCTGGTGCAGCAGTTTCATTCCGGTCTCCTCTCATGCGGTCGTGTGACTGCATGAAGCCATGCTATCATGAATGCATGCCTTCACACCAAGGGAGAGAGTGGAATGAAGAATGAGAAACCGCACGTCAGAGGTGGTGTCAAGAAGTCATGCGATCATGGCTTCCGTGACTACGCCCGATTCGCCCCGCAACAAATGGGCGCCGCGCACCGTTCGGCTGGACGACGAGACCTGGAAGTCCGCACGGGTGAAGCTGGCGACGGACGGCGAGAGCTGGCAGGGCGTCATGGAGACGCTCGCGCACGGCTGGCTGTCGGGAGCGATCGACCTGGAGCACGTTCGAGCCGCGCTGTCGAAGGACACCGCGCCGGAGTAGCCGCCCGGCTCTACCCGATTTCGCTGCTCGCGCCGTTCCCGCTGCTGGTCGCGGCGTACTTGGTGGCGCTCTACACCGATCGGCTCTGGCTGGTCGCGGTGCTGGGTGTGCTGGTGCTGGGCAACGGCGCGGTCTACCTGGTCGCGGCGGTCCGGCTGTTCCGGTTGCACCGCGGCGCCGAAGTATCCGGGCATTGCTCCGTTCCGGCTGGCCTCGCGTCGCGGTCGACTGGGTCGACCCAGTTCTCGACCCGGATCGGTGGTGCGGAATGAGCAGGCGGCAGGAGCCCTGGACGGGCAAGGACACGGCCGAGAGCGTGGCGGTGGTGGTGATGATGCTGCTGGCGACGGCGGCGTGCACCGGCAATCTGTCGATTGCGGATATGGGCGCGTACGCGCAGACGGCGCAGCAGTGGGCGGGGCCGGTCGCGCTGGGCGCTAGCGGTGCGCTGGCCGGGATCGGTGTGCTCCTGGTGGTGGTCCGGCACCTGCGGGTGTGGCTGGTGGCCGCGGCTCGGGCGCTCTACCTCTACCGACGGCGCTGGGCGCGGGTGATGACCGATCTCGGGCTGACCGTGACCAGGCCCAGCGGGGTGCAGGTGCCGCGGGTGATGTCGGTGCACCGCGTCGACGGTGAGGACATCGTGCGGGTGCGCCTGGTCCCCGGGCAGGGTGCGGTGGCCTTCCACGAGGCGTCGGCGGCGCTGGCTGCGGAGTTCGGCGCGCGGTCGGCGGTGGTGCGCCTGGGCGAGGTGGCCCACCGCGATATCACGATCACCTTCGATCGGCGGCCGAAGCCGCGGCGTGCGCCGCTGGCGCTGCCCGCTCCGGTGGCGCCGGTGATCCCGATCGGGCTGCCGGTACAGCAGCAGCCGCGCAAGCAGCAGCAGCGCACCGGCCACCAGGCCGGTCCGGCGCTGGGAATCCGGGTGAGCGGGATCCGGCTGCAAATCGTATGGGCGAGTGTCCAGCGAACCCGACATGATGGGGCGAGGGTCCGGCTGCCGCTGAGCCAGCGGTACGGGCTGCGTGGGGAACTGAGGTGGGCGACATGGGCAACACAGGCAACGGCACCGGCGGGGGCGAACTGATGGCCGCCGCAGTGATCGCAGGCGGGGGAGTGCTGACCTTCGGGTCGCTGGTCGCCTACTTCACCATGGAGAACCTCGGGGCGGCGGGGTGGACCGGCCCGGCCGGGGTAGCCGCGGCGGTCGGCACCGTGGGTGGTCTGGTCGCCGCGGGCAAGGTCAGCAAGTCCCGGCGTGAGCGTCTCGCCATCGAGGCCGAGCGCAAGCAGTGGGCGGAGTTCGCCAGCTGGTTCCACCCGAGGCTGGAAACGGCGCTGTGGCGGGTGTCCGATCCGTTCTCGGCCATGGCGACTTGGACCGGGGAGCAGGTCCGCCTGGGCCGCCCGGCGAACCCGGCGACCGGCGATCCCGGAGAGTGGCCGCGGCTGCTGCCGTTCCGGTCGGACAAGGATCTGCCGCCCGGGGTGGAGCTGGGCAACAACGGCCTGTGGCTGACCACCGCGGACGGCCTGGTGCTGATGAACGACGGCATCGCCCCGACCCGCGCCGGTGCCCGCATCCAGCTCTGGGTTCCCGAGGGCGGCTGGTCGGTGCGCGAGTTCGCCGCCCGCCTGCCCAACATCGCCTCGGCCCTGGACGTGCCCGAAGCGCAGATCATCGCCGCCGACGGCCGTCGCGTGGTGCTGGATCTGCGGGTGACCAACCCGCTTGCCGACGCGGTGCGCTACCCCGGTCCGGAGCAGGTGTCGGGCATCGAGGAGCTGACCGCGCTCCTGGACGGGGCGCGGGTCGGGATGCGCGACGACGGCGGCGTCCACCGGCTGCGGGTGCGCGGCAATCACCTGCTGTTCACCGGGCTCACCGGGTCGGGCAAGTCTGGTGCGGTGCAGTCGCTGCTGCTCGGGCTGGCCCCGCTGATCCCGGCCGGGGTGCTGGAGGTTCACATGGTGGATCTCAAGCGGATGGAGATGGCCGCGGGCGCGCGGCTGTACGAGACGTGGTCCAAGACCCCGGCCGAGGCCCTGGTGGCGCTCCAGCTGGCGGTCAACGTGCTCGATGAGCGCCGCGACGCCTACGCCAGCGTTGCCGAGCTGACCGGCGAGCCCACCCGCAAGCACTTCCCGAGCCCCGGTGACCCGCACCTGATGCTGGTGATCGAGGAGGCGATGGCGCTGCTGAAGATCCCCGGCAAGGCACAGATAACGGTCACGCTGCCGGTCCGCGGCAACGACGGCGTGGTCCGCCCCACCGAGGTCAAGGGCAAGATCATCGAACTCGCGGCCGAGATGCTGATCGAGCTGCTCACCCAGGCCCGCGCGGTCGGGATCACGGTCGTGCTCACCACCCAGAACGCGGCCAAGGAGGTCATGGAGCTGCTGCGCGATCTGGTGTCGCTGGTCGTCGGGCTGCGCCAGGCCGGGCCGCAGCAGGAACAGATGACCTTCGGGCACGGGGCACGCGAGCGCGGCGTGCGCGCCACCGAGATCACCGCCGAGGAGGTCGGCACGGCATTCGTGCTGAGCGAGACCGGCGGCCCCGCCCAGCGCACCCGGTTCTACGACGTCCACGACCAGGACATCACCCAGACGGTGCGGATCTTCGGCCGCCCGCCCGGGGTGCCGTCGCGGACCCAGATCGCCACCCAGGCCGCGCTCACCGGAGCGCCGATGCCTGCCGCAGCCGCGGCTGATTCGGCCTCGGCCGAGCGCGGCAACGTGCTCCAGCTGCACGCTGCGGACGCCGAGCCGCCGCTGGTCGACCGGCTCCCGGAGGAAAAGGCCGGCCACTGCAAGTTCTGCGGGAAGAAACTGGAGCAGACCCGTGGCGGCAGGCCCGCGCTGTTCTGCCAGCTCGACGAGAACGGCAACCCCTCCGACCACCGCCAGCAGTACCACCGGCTCAAGAAGCGGCTCGGGTAGGGGAGCGAGGCGACGATGCCCGAGCTCTCCTCCCGGCCGCCCGGCCCCACCTCTTCTACGCGCGTACGCGCAGACGCTCAGGAGTCCACCATGTCCACCAACAGCCGCACAGTGCACACTCCGGGTGTGCACTCCGAGTCCACTGTTCACTCCGATGTCCACACGGCGGCGGTGTACACCCTTCCCACCGCCGCCGTTCACTCCGGTGTCCACTCCGGCGACGTCCACTCGGGCGAGGGTGTACACCCCGGCGAGCCCGCCGACGCGCCGGACAGCGCCGGTGACCACTCCGCCCCGGCGCCGGGTACACCCGATGCACACTCCGGTGTTCACTCCGGCGCCCGCGCCGCCGAGCCCGGCAGCGCTCCCGGCGCGGGCGCCCCGGCGGGCGAGCCCGCCGCGGTGCGCCGCGCCACGGCGTCGGCCGAGACCGATGCCGCGGCTCTCGCGGCGCTGGGCGACAAGGCCCGCCAGATCCGTTTCGCCTGCGTATCGGTGCCGAACCCGACCCCGGCGGCGGTGGGGCGCTGGCTCGCCGAGCGCGGCGTGACCGATATCAGCCGCACCCACCTCTACAACACGGTCAAGACCTGGAACGCCGAGCACGCCGGGCGGCCCCGTCCGGAGCCGTTCACCCCGTCCATTTCCGCCGCCGAGCCCGCCGAGGACGTCCACATGGTCGATCACTCCGTGACCACTGCCCCCGCCCCGGCCGTCCACACCCGCGCCGAGCGCCTGCCGGTGCCCGCCGCCGACGTTCACCCCGCCCCGGTGGACACCCCCGCCGCTGTCCGCACCGATGTTCACCCCGAGCCGGGCACCGGTACACCCGCCGATTCGGCCGGCCTCGCGCTGCCCACCGACGAGGAGACCGCAGAGCTGGCCCAGCGGGTCGCACGCGCCCGGGGACGGCTGGCCTACCAGGGCGACCGGGCGCTGCTGGAGGCACTGAGCGAGGAGGAGATCGCCGCCGACCGCGCGCTCGCCGAGCGTGAGCGCGCCGCCGAGCGCCAGATCCGCCAGGCCACGATCGACGCCAAGCTGCGGCGCCTGGAGCGCGAGCGCAAGGACATCGAGGCCGAGGCCCGCGAGGAGTCCAGCAGCGCCCGCTGGCACCGGCGCGCGGTCGCCAAGCGCCGCCGCCTGGCCAGCCCGGACGCGCGCCTGGCGGTGCTCTACCGCCGCTCGGAGCTGATCGCGCGCGCCCTGGTGGCCGTGGTGGTGATCGGCATGATCTGGTCCGGGGTCAACGTGCAGCGCAACCTCGTGCCCTCCGGGGACATGAGCGAGCCGCTGTTCTGGCTGTCGTTCGGGCTGGAGGCCATGATCTCGGTCCCGCTGATCGCCATCATGCTCACCACCACCGACGCCGGGCGCGAGAACACCGAGCAGCAGCGCGGCAAGGTGATCGCCGCCGAGCTCGCGCTCCTGGCCCTCACCATCACGCTCAACACCGGCCCGCACATCGCCGCGGGGGATCTCGGCCGCGCCGCCGAGTTCGCTATCGCGCCGGTCATGGTCGGCGTGGTGATCTGGGTGCACTCCTGGGCCTCGGGGCGCTACTCGGAGATGATCCTGGGCGCGACCCCGGCCGACGAGCGCCCCGGCGCGCAGACCACCAGCACCACCACCATCGAGGGGGACCAGCAGTGAGCACCAACGACGACCACCTGATCGGCGCCATGGAAGCCGAGCGCGAGAACGACCCCGCCGCCACGGGCACCGTGGTGGACCGCGAGCTGGCCCGCGCCTACGACTCGCTGCGCGCCGCCGCGGACCTGGCGGTCACCGCCAACGGCGAGCGCGCCGCCCGGGTGATGGGCGCGCACTACGACACCGCCATCGCGGCGGTGGAGACCCTGCTGGAGCTGCGCGCGGGGGAGAAGTTCCCGGCCATCGTCGCCGCGGCTGCGCGCCGCCGTGACGAGGACGGAGCCCGGCAGTGAAGCTCCCCCCGCACTGGCCGATCACGGGCACCCTGCGCCACCCGCACCGGCCCTGGACGCTGCGCCGCTGGCGCCTGGGTGGCGGCAGCCCCACCGTGGTCTGGTCGCTGCGGGTGGGCACCTGCCCGCGGTGCTCCGAGTGCGGCGGGCGCGGCTACATCAACCTCGCCAGCCACGGCGAGGAGCCCGATTTCGACGAGTGCTGGACCTGCTCGCGCCCGCTGCTGGAGATCGCGGTGCCGGACCGGCTGGACGGGCTGCTGCCCGGCTCGCCGCTGCGGGCCTACCCCGCCAGCCGCCCGGCGGACGGCAGCGAGTCACCGTTCTGACCAGGGCGCGCACGGCAACGGACCCCGGCCTCCTGGCCGGGGTCCGTTTGTGCGTACGGGCGCATACGCGCGGACTACATCTTGCCGCCGCGCTGCCACGGCGGGGCCAGCTTCGCGCCCTCCTCGGTCAGCCGCGCCACCGACTTGTCCCCGTCGGCGTCCTCCAGGACCAGCAGCCCGGTCGCCAGCATGTGATCGAGGGTCTCGGCGCCGCCGGTGGTCGCGGGCGAGCCGTCGGTCTGCCACATGTCCCCGGTCCGGATGACCAGGCCCCGCGCGATCAGGGGCGCGAGCATCTTCGCCCCCGCCTCGGTCGATTCCGGCTTGGCGGCGCTCCGGCGCCTGCGAGTCGGAGCCGGAGCGGTCACCTCCTGCTCGGCCGGAGGATCGGCCGGCGTTTCCGGCTCCGCCGCCTTCACCGCGGCGGCGGCGGTCGGATCGACCTTGGCCGTGAGCGCGAAGACCCCCAGGATCCGCTCAAGCCGCGCCTCTTCCCGGGCGCGCACTTCCTCCAGCTCGTCCTGGTGCTGCGACCGCATCGCCTCGATCCGGCGCTCCAGCTCGGCGATCCGGTCACGGGCCTCGCCGAGCTGGCCCTCCAGCCGGTTCCGGCTGTCGCGCGCCGCCTCGATCTCCTTCTTGGCCTCCTCGGTGGTGGCCTGGGCCTCAGCCCGATCGGCCTCCAGCGCGGCGCGCTGCTCGGCCAGCTCGTCGAGCGCCGCCGCGTGCCTGACCTCCATGTCCTCGATGTAGTTGTCGGCCCCGGCGCGCAGCTCGTCCATCTCGGCGCGGGCCGCCGCCGCCCGGCCCACGGTCAGCCGTGCCAGCTCGGCGAGCGCCGCGATCGGGGAGGGGTACAGCGCGGCGAGCGCGTCGGACAGATCGGCGGGCAGCTCGGCGACGGCAACGGCAGTGGTCTCGGCCGGAACTGCCGGGGCGGCGGCCGGGGCGGGATCGGTCTTGAGGCGGCGGTTGCCGTACCCGCGCGCCTTCGCCTCGATCGCCGCCAGCTCGGCGGCGCGCTCGGTGCTCATGCCGAACTGCTTGCGCGGGTACCCGGCGCGGTCGGAGAGGTGCCCGGCCACGCCGGTGCTGCCGTGCTCCTGCTGCCACTGCGCCTGCTCGGGCTGGCCGCAGTACCGGGGCAAGCGGCCCTTCGAGGTGTTGGCGTAGACCGGGTTCCCGCAGACCGCGTCCGGGCCGGTCGGGAACTGGCACACCCCGACGATCTCGCCGGGCGCGAAAACGTCGGTCTTGTAGGCGGTTTCGGTGGTCGGGGTCTCGGTGTCGCTCATGGTGTCCTCCTGCTCGGCTCCGGTGGGCATGATTACAGCTTACTACAGGATTACAGGAACTACAACAGGATAACCACCGGAAAATGCCCGGAACCCTATTGCCTGTACCGTAACGACTCCAGCATTCTCAGCCGATACGGAACATATGTGCAGTTCAGAGGACTTTTCTACAGAATTACCGGAAAAGGTGCGATATGGGTTGCGAATCCTGGACCAACGTGTGTATACTGGAGTCATGAGAGAGAGACAGAGACCAGGAGCCGGGACAGACCCCCAGCTCAGCCCCACTAATCGGGAAAGACAGGGATTGACAGATTACCGGTTACAGTATACAGGTTACGGGTACAGCAAACGTTTCCGTAACGTTACCGGTTACAATTTTCTAGAAAATTGTAACCGGTAACGTTACGG
>NZ_JBFAHY010000016.1:0-23010 GCF_040654395.1 Nocardia sp. NPDC050697 | reverse complement strand
TCCAACCTCGTGTCCCGGTCTCCCGGGTCGGTGTCCGTGTCGCTCTGACGTTGAATAAGTTACGCGGCGGAAAACGCAACGTCAAATCGCCTGGTCAGCGCCGCGAAACCGCAGGTCAGCGACCCCGCGGCCCGGCGGTGGCCCGGAATCACATCGGTGTGATCCGGGCCACCATCAAGATCATTCCCGCGCGGTGCGCCGCACGCCGGCGAAGTTGCGCTTGCCCCTGCGCAGCACCAGCCACTGTCCGTGCAGGTAGTCGCCGTCACCGGGGGTCCAGTCGAGGTCGGAGACGCGCTCGTTGTTCACCGCGGCACCCCCCTCGTTCACCGCGCGGCGAGCCGCTCCCCTGCTCTCCGACAGCCCGGACGCCACCAGCAGGTCGACGATGGTGTTCGTCCCGCTCGGATCGATCTCCGCGACCGTCCCGTCCACCGCGGCCTCCCGGAGCGCGGCGGCGAGCGTCGATTCCCCGAGCTTCCGCAGGTCGGCGCGGCCGAAGAGCGCCTGACTCGCCAGCTGCACGCCCCGCGTCTCGGCCTCGCCGTGCACCAGGGTGGTCATCTCCGCGGCGAGCCTGCGCTGCGCCTCCCTGGCGTGCGGGCGCTCGGCGGTCGCCGTCTCCAGCTCGTCCAGCTCCTCGCGGCTCAGGAAGGTGAACCACCGCAGGTAGCGGATGACATCGGCGTCCGCGGTGTTCACGAAGTACTGGTACCAGGCGTACGGGCTGGTCAGCTCGGGGTCGAGCCACAGACTGCCGCCGCCGGTGGACTTGCCGAACTTCTTCCCGTCCGCGGAGGTGACCAGCGGGACGGTGAGCGCGTGCACCGGCTCGCCGTCCACCCGCCGGTTCAGCTCGACGCCCGCGATGATGTTGCCCCACTGATCCGAGCCGCCGACCTGCAGCCGGCAGCCGTGGCTGCGGCGCAGCTGCAGGTAGTCGTTGGCCTGCAGCAGCATGTAGCTGAATTCGGCGTAGGAGATGCCGTCGGTGTCCAGCCGCCGTTTGACGGTGTCCCTGGCCAGCATGACGTTCACCGAGAAGTGCTTGCCGATATCGCGCAGGAAGTCCACGACCGAGAGCGAGCCGGTCCAGTCCAGGTTGTTCACGATGGTGGCGCCGGTGGGTGAGTCGTCGAGGTCGACGAAGCGCTCGAGCTGGGCGCGGATGCGCTCGGCCCACTCGGCGACGGTGTCGGCGGCGTTCATGGTGCGCTCGCCGACGTCGCGCGGGTCGCCGATGAGACCGGTGGCGCCGCCCGCGAGGACGATGGGGCGGTGCCCCGCCCGCTGGAAGCGGCGCAGGGTGAGCAGCGGGACGAGGTGGCCCGCGTGCAGGCTGGCGGCGGTCGGATCGAAGCCGGCATAGAGCGAGAGCGGCGCGCCGGCCAGGGCCGCGCGCAGGGCATCCAGATCGGTGGACTGCGCGATCAGGCCGCGCCAGGTCAGTTCGTCGATGATGTCGCTGCTCACGGCAACCGATTCTGCCGCACCGGCGGAGCGGGGCGCTGGTCAGGGCGTCCGCGAACACAGCTGTTCACGCGGGCGACACGGCGCGGCCCCTTCGGCGCCGTAGCTTCGCGCGCGAGGACCTATGAAGAGACGCGCATTCGCCGCCATCGCGGCCACAGTGTTCCTGTTCACCGCGGGATGCTCGGGGGACGAGCCGACCCGCATTGATTCGTACAGCGACGACCCGCGGGTGCTGAACATCGTGCTCGGCTCGGAGCAGACCACCGTCTTCGACCGGGTGGTCCGGCCGTGGTGCGAGCGGGAGGGGCTGACCTGCACCGCCACCCCCATGGGCTCGGTGGACCAGGCCGTGCTGCTGGACCGGGACGACTGCGCGAGCCTGCCGCCGTACGACGTGTTCTGGTTCGCCAGCTCGGTCTTCGCGCAGCTCGGCGATCGCGCGTGCGGCAGCCTGACCGGCTCGGCGACCACCTTCTCCTCGCCCATCGTCTTCGCCGGGTGGCGGCAGCGGATGGCCGGGCTCGGCTTCACCCCGGGCAGCGACACCACCATCGAGTCGATCCTGGCGGCGGTGGAGTCCGGCCGGACGAGGGTGTGGATCACCAATCCGGCGCAGTCGAATTCGGGTGCGACGGTGCTGCTCGGCTTCCTGAACCACTTCGCGGGCAACCCGCCCGGCACGCCGCTGAGCATGGCGCAGCTGGAGTCGCCGCAGGTACGAGACGGGATCACCCGGTTCGCGCGGGCCTTCTCCTACACCCCGCCCTCGACCGGGACCATGATGGGCGAGTGCGTGGCGCAGCCGGACCGCTGCGACGGCGTCTTCACCTACGAGGCACTGGTCCTGGAGCAGAACAGGGAGCTGGCGGCGCAGGGGCGGGAGCCGATGACCGTGGTGTACCCCCAGGGCTCGCTGGCCTTCGCGGATTCGCCGATCGCCTTCCTCCCGCACGGGGCGAATACCGCCAAGCAGGCGAATTTCGAGCGGCTGCGGGACTACCTGCTCGGGCCGGAGGCGCAGCAGATGCTCACCCGGCTCGGCCGCAGGCCGAACAGCGGGATCGGGCTCGCGCTGCCGGACGCCCCGCGCGACGTCTTCGACCCGGCCTGGGGCGTGGAGACGGCGAAGACCGAGCAGCCGGTGACCTTCCCCGCGGTCGACGTCATCCAGGCCGCGCTGGACAACTACCAGACCAGGTACCGGCGGCCCGGCGACTTCGTTTACTGCATCGACGGCTCGGGCAGCATGGAGGGCCCCGGCTGGGACGGGGTCGAGGACGCGGTGCGCTCGCTGCTCGACCCGGAGCTCTCGCGCAAGCACAAACTGCTGGTCAACCCGCAGGACAGCACCACGATGATCGTCTTCGACAGCACCATCAAGGGGGGTCCGTGGACGGTGGACGGCAACGACCCCGGCGAACTCACCGAGCTGAAGGACCGGGTGCTCGCGCTCGGCCCGACCGGCGGCACCGATATCCGGCGCTGCCTCGGCGAGGCGGCGCGGGTGCTGCGCGAGCACGCGGCCGACGGGCGCAAGCGCACCGTGGTGCTGATGACCGACGGCCAGGACAGCGGGAGCGACAACGCCGCGATCCGGCAGCTCACCGCGCTCGGGGTGCCGGTGCTCGCGATCGGGTTCGGCGATGTCGACGAGCGGGATCTGCGCGGTATCGCGAGCGGTACCGGCGGCAGTTACCTGCCCGCGGGCGACGACGTCTCGACGGCGCTGCGCACCGCAGCGGCCTTCCGCTAGGGGGGCCGTGTTCACCCGCCTCTCTGTCTACGCGGGCGCGCCCGCCGCGCTCGTCGCGCTGCCGGTCTACGCGGCGAGCGGCAGCGCGGCGGGCACCGCCGTCCTCACCGCCGCGGCGGTGCTCGCCGCGGCCGCGGGTGCGCCCGCGGTGCACGCCCGGTGGCGCCGGAAAGCGCTGCTGCGCAACCTGGTCCGGCTCGCCGGGCAGGTCACCGCGGCCAGCGCTCGGGTGCGCGATGCCCCGACCGGGGACGCGCTGGTCCGGGCCTGCGCGGCGATTCTCGGCATGGTCGAGGACGACCGGGCCCGGATCCCGGCGGACACCGACCTGTCGGTCATCCACCAGCGGCTGCGCAATGTGGCCGACGGCTTGGAGCGGTACCTGTACTTCCAGGACCGTCCCGGGGCGGACGAGGCGGTGCGGATGTTCCGGGAGCTCGCCCCGGTCTTCGCCGACGAGATGGCGGGCGCCCGCGCCGACCTGATCGACGACCACGTGCTCGGATTTCAGCGGGCGATCGACCGGATGCGGCTGGAATCGGGGCCGTACCTGCCGTTCTTCAGGGAGGGGGAACGATGAGGAAGCGTGGAATCGGCGGGCCGGTGCTCGTCGTGCTCGTGGTGCTGGTGCTGCTCGGCACCGGAATCTGGCTGATCGCCCGGCCGGGGGCCGAGGCAGCGGGGGCCACCGCGGTCACCTGCCTCGGCGGCTCGGAGAAGAGCGGGCTCATGGGCGACGCCGAGGTGAAGCGGATCCTGCGGGAGCGGTTCGGGCTGGAACCGAGCTTCCGCGAGCGCGGCTCGTACGCGCAGGTGCGGACCCCGGCCGAGCAGCTGCGCGCGGACGGCCTCGACTGCCTCTGGCCCTCGTCGTTCAGCGCGCAAGCGATCTTCGAGGGCGCGAGCAGCGACGCTTTCCCGGAGTACCGGGCCGAGCCGGTGCTGCAGTCGCCGGAGGTGCTGTACGCCAACCGGGAGGTCGCGGACGGGTTGCTGCGCAGCGGGATCGTGGCGCGGCGGGACGACGCGTACTTCATCGTCGATATGCGGCGGCTGCTGGAGGAGCTCATCCTGCAGCGCCGGAGCTGGGCCGATATCGGGGTGGCGGTGCCTGCCGGGCCGATCATCGTCGGCAGCAGCGATCCGGCCAAGTCGAACTCCGGCATGACGCTGGCGCAGCTGGAGCTGGCGATCCTGGCCACCGGCGACCCGTACCGCCCCGCCACCGCCGAGCAGGCGAAGGCGGCGCTACCCCGGGTGCGGGCGCTGATCGAGGCGCAGGGGCTGCTGCGGCCCGGCTCGGACAGCGCCTTCGACCAGTGGCTCATCCAGGGCACCGGCGGGTTGCTCGCCGGGTACGAGAACCAGCTGCTGCAGTGGGCGGCCTGGCGCGGCGGGCGGGTGCCGGAACAGATCGTCACGCTCTACCCGGAGCCGACCATCCTGAACGAGCACCCCATCCTCGCGCTCACCCCCAACGGCCGGAGGTTCGCGGAGGCCATGCGGGACGGCGAGATCCAGGCCATCGCCGGGCGGCGCTACGGTTTCCGGCCGGGCAGCCCGGATCTGGAGCAGAGCCTCGGTCAGGGCCTCGGACAGGCGTTCCCCGGGGTCGCGCTGCCCGCGACCGCGGCGCTGCGGAAGACGCAGGCGCCGAACCAGGAGGTCACCGGGTTGCTGCTGCGCTGCTTCGAGACCGGGCAGTGCTGAGCTACGCGCGCGGGCTGCGGCGGTAGGCGGAGACGGCCGGTGAGTCCGGCAGCCAGAAGCGCCACGGGACGTCGGCGGCCAGGCTCACCCCGACCCGCGGGCCCGCCGCGACGGCCGCGTCCGGGAGCGGCGGGCCGAGTTCCAGCCGGATCGCGGCGCCGGGGTCGGTGAGGTCGGTGCCGTAGTCGGCCAGGCTCAGCCCGAGCGCGCTGCCCAGATTGCCGGGGCCGCGGGCCAGCCCGGCGTCGGTGCGGGCGGCCGGGCGGCGGGAGCGCGCGACGTCGAGCCCGGCGATCACCTCGCCGGAGCGCAGCAGCGCCGCGCTGGCGGTGCCGTCGGGGCCGGTGGTGACGTTGGCACAGAAGTGCATGCCGTAGCTCAGGTAGACGTACAGCGCGCCCGCCGGGCCGAACATGACGGCATTGCGGGCGGTCCGGCCGCGGGCGGAGTGCGAGGCCGGGTCGGGCCACGGGCCGGCCGGGTCGCCGCCGTACGCCTCCACCTCGACGATCCGCAGCCCCACCGGGTCGGACCAGAACGTGGCGCCGAGCAGGCGGCGGGCGGCGGCGGGCGGGTCGGTGACGAGTTCTTGCACCGGCCGATTGTGCCGAACGGTTGTGCCGCGGGGCGATCCGGGCGTAAATTCATCATGCAGTGAATTCAACACTCGATGAATAGAGGCGAGATGCCCGATTCCTCCTCCGAACCCGCCGTGCGGATCACCGGCCTCGAGGTGCGGCGCGGCGGCAGGCCGGTGCTGCACGACATCGCGCTGACGATTCCGCGCGGCTCGATCACCGGGCTGCTCGGGCCGTCCGGCTGCGGCAAGACCACGCTCATGCGCGCGATCGTCGGCACCCAGCTGGTGCAGGGCGGCAGCGTGACCGTGCTCGGGCGGCCCGCGGGCGCGGCGGCGCTGCGGGCGGCGGTGGGGTACGTCACCCAGGCGCCGAGCATCTACAGCGATATCAGCGTCCGGGAGAACGTCGCCTACTACGCCGCCGTGTACGGGCGCGACGCCGCCGCGGTGGACGCGGCGATCGCCGCCGTGGGGTTGGCGGAGCGGGCGGGGAACCGCGGCGACGCGCTCTCCGGCGGCCAGAAGACCCGGGTCTCGCTGGCCTGCGCGCTGGTCGCGGAGCCGGAGCTGCTCGTCCTCGACGAGCCGACCGTCGGGCTGGATCCGGTGCTGCGCGTCGAGCTGTGGAAGCAGTTCGCCGCGCTGGCCGCGGCGGGGACGACGCTGCTGGTCTCCAGCCACGTCATGGACGAGGCCGAGCACTGTGATCGGCTGCTGCTCATGCGCGAGGGCAGGCTGCTGGCCGAGCTCTCCCCCGCCGAGCTGCGCGACCGCACCGGCGAGCAGAACCTGGAATCCGCCTTCCTGAACCTCATCACGACGGGAGCGACCGCATGACCACCCTGCGTCCCTACACCGCCACGACCGGGCGGATCCTGCGGCAGCTGCGCAACGACCGGAGGACGGTCGCCATGATCCTGGTGGTGCCCGCGGTGCTGATGGTGTTGCTGTACTTCGTCTACCAGGACGTGCCGACGCCCCCGCAGTCGCAGTCGCTCTTCGACCGGGTCGGGATCAGCATGCTCGGCATCCTGCCGTTCATCGTCATGTTCCTGATCACCGCCATCGCCATGCAGCGCGAGCGCAGCTCGGGCACGCTGGAGCGGCTGCTCACCACGCCGCTGCGCAAGCTCGACCTGCTCGGCGGCTACGGCACCGCGTTCTCACTGGCCGCGGCGGCGCAGGCCGGGGTGGCCTGTCTGGTGGCGTTCGGGCTGCTCGGGCTGACCGCGGCGGGCAGCCCCGGCTGGGTGGTGCTGATCGCGGTGCTGGACGCGGTGCTCGGGGTCGCGCTCGGGCTGCTGGCGAGCGCCTTCGCACGCACCGAGTTCCAGGCCGTGCAGTTCATGCCGGTGGTGGTGGCGCCGCAGATCTTCCTGTGCGGGCTGCTCGTCCCGCGCGGGCAGCTGCCCGGCTGGCTGGAGGCGGTGAGCAACATCATGCCGCTGAGCTACGCGGTGGACGCGCTGCAGGAGGTCGCGACGCATGCGGAGCCCACCGGGGAGATGTGGCGGGATCTGGCCGTGGTGACCGCCTTCGCGGTGGTCGCGCTCGGGCTCGGCGCGGCGACGCTACGCCGCCGCACGGCGTGACCGCGGGCCGTTCCGGGCGGCGACCGGGCAGCTCGGGGGCGCGCGCGGCGATCCTGGACGCGGCGAGGAAGCGGTTCAGCGAGCACGGCTTCGACCGGACCTCGATCCGGGCCGTGGCCGGCGACGCCGGGGTGGATCCGGCGCTGGTGCACCACTACTTCGGCAGCAAGCGGCAGCTCTTCGCCGCGGTGGTGGAGCTGCCGATCGACCCCGAGGTGGTCATGGAGGTGTTCGGCGCGGTGCCGCTGGACGAGCTCGGCGCCACCATGGTGCGCACCCTGGTGACGCTGTGGGACTCCGAGCTGGGCAGCGCGGCGGTCGCGGTGCTGCGCACCCTGGTGGCCGGGACCGACCCCGGGCTGGCGCGCAGCTTCTTCGTCGAGGTGGCGCTGGAGCGGGTGCGGGCTCGGATCGCCACCGAGGCCGACGACGGCAGCGGGCGGGTCGCGCTGGTGGCCTCGCAGCTGCTCGGCGTGCTGGTCGCCAGGAAGGTGGTCGAGCTGGAGCCGCTGGCCTCCATGCCGGTGGACGCGGTGGTGGCGGCCGTCGGGCCGACCGTGCAGCGCTACCTCACCGGCGAGCTCGGCTGAGCTCAGGCGTCGGCGGCGACGTCGGTGAACGCGGCCGCCTCGGCGTCGCTCACCGGCAGCGCCTCGTCGATCAGCAGCACCGGGATGCCGCCGTCGATGGGGTAGGCGCGGGCCAGCCGCTCGTTGTAGAGCACGGTGCTGCCGTCGGCGGTGCGCACCAGCCGCAGCGGGCCCTTGTCCTCCGGGCAGGCCAGCAGGCTCAGCAGGGTCGGGTCGAGGGTGTACTGCTCCGGCATGGGCTCAACCTACCTCGGCCCGGCGGAACGAGATGTGCCGGTGCCCGAAGAAGCTCGCCACCGCGACCAGCGCCATGACCACGACGGTGGACGGGATCTCCGGCAGCGCCAGCACGTCGACGGCGAGCGAGAGCAGCACGATGTTCAGCAGCAGGCCGCCGGAGTTCACCGCCACGAAGCCGAGGAAGTCGCGCAGCACCCGGCCGCGCACCCGGAACACCAGGGTGCGGTGCAGGACGAAGGCGGTCGTGGTGCCGACGGCGTAGGCGAAGACCACCGAGACGGCGGCGGGCCAGGAGTCCGGCAGGAACCAGAGCCAGAACAGCGTGAGCGCCATGCCGAAGACGGTGTTGAAGCCGCCGATCAGGGCGAAGCCGACCTCCTGGCGGCGTACCAGGCGCAGCAGGAGGCCGGGCTCGGCCTGCTCGTCGGCCGCGACCTCGACGGGCGCCGGGCCGCCGAGCGGCGCCACCGGGTGCGGTGCGCCGGGCGGCTCGGTCGGGCCCTCGCTCACGGCGCGACGTCCGCCAGCGGGCGATCCGCGTCGTCGGCGGGGGTCTCGGCGGCCTCCGGCTCGTCGCGGCGGCGGGAGCGGACGTACCCCCACTGCAGGACGCCGAGCCCGGCCAGGCCGAGAACGGCGGTCCCGATGCCGATCTTCCAGCCGGGCGGGCGCCAGGTCAGCACCAGCTCGGCGTTCTCGGTGCCGGCGGGGACGTCGATCGCGATGAAGGACTTGGCGACCGTGGTGATCGGGATGTCCCTCCCGTCCAGCGTGGCGCGGTACCCCGGCCAGCCGAGCCGGGCGAAGGTGACCTTGCCGCCGCCGGGCGAGCTGACCCGGACCCGGCTGGTGGTGTCGCTCTCGCCGAGCGAGGTCGCGGTGACCCCGGCGCTGTTCGAGACCCGGCCGTTCACCGTGGAGATCAGCCCGCTCTCCCGCTCCAGCACCCAGATGTAGCGGGCATTGCCGGGGTAGTCGACCCACTTCCAGCCCTCGGGCGCGGGGTTCAGCCCGGCGTCCGGGAAGAGCGCCTTCTGCAGCGTGACCCGGTCGACGTTCATCAGGTCGACCAGGGGGCGCCCGGTGCTCGGCTCGGGGGCGAACATGCGGCGGTAGGCGTCCGGGCAGACGCTGCCGTCCCAGCGCATGCAGAGCAGCTCGCCGAAGTAGAAGTGGCCGCTGGGGG
This sequence comes from Nocardia sp. NPDC050697, assembly GCF_040654395.1. Lineage (NCBI taxonomy): Bacteria > Bacillati > Actinomycetota > Actinomycetes > Mycobacteriales > Nocardiaceae > Nocardia > Nocardia sp. NPDC050697. Next base: position 13,886 of record NZ_JBFAHY010000016.1, on the reverse strand, counting down.
TGTAGCCGTTGACGTAGTCGAGCTCGACGGCGCGGGCGTAGTTGCCGAAGACCAGCGAGCCGTAGGCGCCCTCGACGCTCTTGTCCTGCGGTTGCAGCAGGCCGCGGTCGCCGAGCTGCAGGGTGGTGCCGGGGAAGTCCGGGAAGGAGTTCTGCGCGTCCGAGCGGTGCGCGGGCAGGTTCCACGCCATCGGCGTCGGCTGCGCGGCGTCCACCTGGAAGTAGGCGATGGGGAACATGGCGAGCAGGGTCAGCGCGCCCGCGAAGGCGGTGCCCCTGGTGCGGCCCAGCCACACCACGCCCGCGCCGAGCGCGAGCAGCGCGACGGCGGCGAGCAGGTGCCAGCCCGCCCGCGCCGGGTCGGCGGAGAACGAGCGCACCAGCAGCGCCAGCACCAGCACGGCGGCGGCGATCGCCCGCGGCCGCCACTCGCGGACCGTGCCGAACCGGCCGATCAGCACGCAGACCAGCACCAGCAGCCCGATGGCGAGCATCGGCAGCACCCGGACCGGCCAGCGCAGCGGCCCCACCGAGCCGGGGCCCGCGGTCCACATGAGCATCATGATCGCGAAGAGCGCGACCGCGATGAGCTCGCGCCAGGCGCCGCGCGCCCTGGTCCAGTCGATGAAGGCCAGCGCCGGGATCAGGAACCAGGCGATATAGGTGACCGGCATCGGGTGCACGTAGCTCCACCACGAGGTGAAGGCGGGCAGCGCGCTCGGCAGGCTGGCGTTCAGCGACTCCGACCAGGGCACGGTGAGGAACTGGTCGTTGATGATCTGCGCGGTGCCGCGCCAGGTGACCTTGGCCGAGAGCATGCTCGGCAGGAAGGCGATCAGCCCGGCCAGCCCGGCGCAGGCGGCGACCGCGGTGAGCCGGGCGATCGGCTGCCAGCGCCGCTGGTACACCAGCTCGCCGACGGCGACCGCGGCCAGCATGAGCACCGCCTCGACCGCGGGGAAGATGTACTGCGTGGTGATCGTCAGGTAGAGGAAGACGAAGACCGGGATCGGGCCGCCGGTGCCGCGGGTGTAGCGCACCGAGGAGGCCCAGGCGTGCACCAGCCAGGCGGTGCCGGTGAGCGCCGTCATCCAGCTGGCCTGGTCGAAGAAGAGGAAGAAGCCGGAGAGCGGGAAGGCGACGCCCGCCACCGCCGACCACACCGGCCGCGCGCCGTAGACCAGCGCGATCCGGTAGACGCCGAGCGCGGCGATGATCGCGAAGATGAGCTTCACCACGGTGGCGTACACCGCGACGTTGTCGATCGATGGCGCGATCAGGTCGATGAGCAGCTGCGGCGGGTTGAAGAGCCCCGCGTCGTCCATGGTGTTGTTCCCGGCCATCCACTGCTCGGGCACCATCACCGGGAAGACGCCGTCGCGCAGCGAACGGCCGAGCCCCACCCAGAGCGCGGTGTACTGCGATTCGGTGTCGTCGGTGTAGTAGTGCCTGGCATTGGCCAGCAGGACGGCGGCGTAGCCCGCGATCACACCGAGAACGGTGACGAGGCCCCACCGGTACACATTCCGGCGGGAGTCCGGTACTGCACTGTCGGTCACGAGTTCCAGACCCTACCGTGCGCGTGCGGTACCGCCACCGCCCGAAGGGGGCCCGCACGGGCAGCGGGGCCGTTACCGCACCGTGTTAGAGTTCCGGACGTCTCGGGTCCGCCTCCCCCGCCGGGGAGTTGCCGGCACGCACCGTTGTCGAAAGTCGATCCAGCTGATGCCGATTCCCTCCGCTCGTCCCCCCCGCCCGGCCGATGTGACGCCGCACGGCGAGCTCGCCCGGCCGGGCGTCGACCGGCCGCACTCGATCTCCGTGGTCGTCCCGGTGTACCGGGGCGAGGACACCATCGGGCCGCTGGTCGCGGAGCTCGACCGGCTCGCCGCGGCGGGCACCACCCCCGGCGGTGCGCTCTTCGTGGTCGACGAGGTGCTGCTGGTGCACGACCACGGCCCGGACCGCTCGGACGTGGTGCTGCAGGAGCTGGAGCGGCGCTACCCGCAGGTGCGCCCGATCTGGCTGAGCCGCAACTACGGGCAGGACGCCGCCACCATCGCCGGGATGGCCGCCGCCCGCGGCGACTGGATCGTCACCATGGACGAGGACGGCCAGCACGACCCCGGCTTCATCGCCGCCTTCCTGGACGCGGCGCTCGGCGAGCGCGCCGACCTGGTCTACTCCAAGCCGAGCAACACCCGTCCGCACGGCTTCCTGCGCAACCTGACCTCGCGCGGCGCCAAGCTGGTGCTCGCCACGCTCTTCGCCTTCCCGGACTCCACCCGCTTCGAGAGCTTCCGGCTGATCCGCGGCGATATCGGCCGCAGCCTGGCCGACGTCGCCTCCAACGGCGCCTACCTGGACGTCGCGCTGAGCTGGGTGGTGGGCCGGGTGGCGCAGGTGCCGGTGCTGCTGCGCGCGGAGGGCCGCGAGGACTCCGGCTACAACTACCGCAGGCTCTTCTCGCTGTTCTGGAAGATGGTGCTGTGCAGCGGAACCCGCGGGCTGCGGCTGGTCAGCCTGCTCGGCGTGACGCTGGCGCTGGCCGGGGTGGTGGTCGCGGGCGTCGTGGTCTGGGAGGCCATGCGGACCGAGGACTGGGCGCCGGAGGGCTGGGCCTCGATGATCGTGGTGGTGCTGCTGTGCTCCGGGGCCACGCTCTTCTCGCTCGGGCTGATCGCCGAGTACCTCGGCGTCGCGCTGCACATCCTGGTCGGCAAACCGCTGTACCTCACGGTCCGCTCGCCCATCCCGCGCGTCGAACAGCACGCCGGGGACACCATCACCACCAGGGAGGTCGAGCAGGTTGAGCACTGAGCGCATCCTCTTCAGCCGCCCGCACCGCGCGCAGCGCGAACTCGCCAACCTGGAGGCGGTGCTCGGCTCCGACCACAGCCACGGCGACGGGCCCTTCACCGCGGCGGCCACCGCCAAGCTCAAGGCCATCACCGAGGCGCCGCACGCGCTGCTCACCACCTCCTGCACCTCGGCGCTGGAGATGGCCGGGCTGCTGCTCGAGCTCGGCCCGGACGACGAGGTGATCGTCCCCAGCTTCGCCTTCACCTCCACCGCGACCTCGATGGCGCTGCGCGGGGCCACCTGCGTCTTCGCCGATATCGACCCGGAGACCGGCAACCTGGACCCCGCCGCGGTGGCGCGCGTGGTCACCCCGCGCACCAAGGCCGTGGTCGTCATCCACTACGGCGGCGTCGCGGCGGACATGGCGGGGCTGCTCGAGCTCGCGGCCGCGCACGGCTTCGCGGTGGTCGAGGACAATGCGCACGGCCTCGGCGGGCGCTGGCGCGGCAGGCCGCTCGGCACCCTCGGCACGCTCGGCACGCTGAGCTTCCACGACACCAAGAACGTGCACTGCGGCGAGGGCGGCGCGCTGCTGCTCTCCGACGAGATCCTGATGGCGCGCGCCGAGATCATCCGGGAGAAGGGCACCGACCGGGCCCGGTTCCTGCGCGGGGCGGTGGACAAGTACTCCTGGCAGGACATCGGCTCCAGCTACCTGCCGAGCGAGCTGAACGCCGCGGTGCTCGACGCCCAGCTGGACGAGTTCGACCTGATCCAGACCGGCAGGCACCGGGTGTGGCACGCCTACGCCACCGCGCTGCCGGAGTGGGCGCGGCGCAACGACATCCGGCTCATGACGGTGCCGGAGGACCGCGCGCACACCGCGCACCTCTACTACCTGCGCGCGCCGAACGAGCAGCTGCGCGACGACCTGATCCGGCACCTCGCCGGGCTCGGCGTCTCCGCGCCCTTCCACTACGTGCCGCTGGACTCCAGCCCGGCCGGGCTCAAGCTCGGCCGCACGCCGGTGCCGTGCGCGCGCAGCGCGGAGTTCTCCGCGACGGTGCTGCGGCTGCCGCTCTGGCCGGATCTCACCGACGAGCAGGTCGAGCGGGTCGTCGACGCCGTCACCGCGTTCACGGTCTGACGGGCTGCCCGCTCGGCACGCGGGCAGCGGCCGCGCCCGGCGGAAGCCGCTACGGCTCGAGGACGTACAGCTTCTCCCGGCCGCCCGCGATCAGCGTCTCCTTGACGACCCGGTCCGCGTAGCGGGCGAGCAGCGCGTCCAGCGTCTCCTCGGTGTAGCGGTGCGCCTGGGCGCCGTCGCCGGCGTCGGTGTAGCGCTTGCCGAGCGCGGCCAGCACCCTGTTGTCGCTGCTCGCCATATTGCGCACCGGCTCGGCGAGCACCACCCGGTCCCGGGCGGCGGCCAGCATGCGGTCGAGCACCGGCGAGGCGTCGGGCAGGAAGTGGTAGAGGCTGGCGTGCATGAGCACCACGTCGGCGGCGGGCAGCGCGGCGCCGTCGCCCAGGTTCCAGACATCGGCCCGGCCCCCGGCCTTGCGCACATCGGCGACGAAGCGCTCGTTCAGGTCGAGGCCGTAATAGTCCACCTCGCGGCCGCGCAGGTACCGGGTGTAGAGCGTGGACGGCCCGCAGCACAGGTCGAGCACCGAGGCGCCGTGCGGGATCTCCGCCGCCACGGCGCGGAACCGGTCCGGGTAGTGCCGCCCGTACAGGGCGCGCATCAGAACGCCGTAGACCATGCCGTTGCGGTAGATGAGGCTGGTGCTCACGGGCCCCGACTATGCCATCCCCGGATCGGCTCGCGCACGCCGGGTTTCGCGATCACCCCGGCAGCCGGCCCGCCTCCGCCTCGGTGAGCACCTCGTAGCTCTCCGACTGCCGGTCGTAGTACCAGGTGTCCGGCCCCGGCACCGGCGGCATGGTCTCCCGGACCGCCCGGGTCGAGGGCCGGAAGGTGGCGCTGCGCGGGATCTCCGGCACCACGTGCACGATGTCGGGGCGCTGGTCCGGGTCGAGCGCGCGCAGCGCCTCGGTGACGTCCTTCGGCTCCAGCTGGTGCCCGTCGCGCACGCTCACCGCCGCGACGGCGAGGCAGTGCCCGCCGTCCGGCAGGCCGTAGGCCACCTCCATGTCGACCGCGCCGATGTCGTTCAGCACGTCCACGATGGGCTGCGAGTAGACCGGGCCGCGCTTGCCCTGGATCACCGTGTCGCGGCGGTCCATGAGCCAGTAGTCGCCGTCCGAATCGCGGCGGAACAGGTTCTCGGTCGGCATCCAGGAGTCGCCGCGGGTGAAGACCCCGCGCAGCCCGCCGGTGGAGAGGTCGACGCTGTCCGCGGCCTTGCCGATGAGCAGCCCGACCTCGTTGTCCGCGCAGCGCCTGGCGTACCCGTCCGCGTCGACCAGCACCTCCTCCGCGATCGGGTCGTAGGCCACCAGCTCGACCCGCGCGGTGCCCGGCACCGGCCTGCCCTTGCTGCCGTGCTTCACGCCGCTGACATTGGCCAGCACCACGTCGCCCTCGATGGAGGCGTAGAACTCCAGCACCCGGGCCGGCTCGAACTGCTCGACCGTGCGCCGCCACAGCCCCGCGGGCATGCCGGAGCCGATGAAGAGCCGGATCGGGTGCCGGTGCCCCTTCGGGAAGACCTCGGCGTCCAGGATGTCGCGCATCATGGTCCAGGTGTAGGTGACCACCGTGACGCCGTAGCGGTGCACCTCCTCGCCGAAGCGGTGCGGGTCGAGCGAGCGCGCCAGCGCGATCCGGCTGCCGCCCGCGATGGCGCCGCCCAGGCTGACCAGCAGCCCGGACGAGTGGTGCAGCGGCGCCAGGCAGTACACCGTGTCCCGGCGATCCAGATCGGCCGAGGTGGCGGTGCCGAAGGCGGAGAGCGCCCAGCGGTGGTTGGTGATGTACTTCGTCTCCAGCCGGTCGCCGGTGCCGATGACCAGCACGAAGGCCAGCTCGCGGGCGAGCCCCGGGTCCGGCGTGTACCAGCCGGGCAGCGGGACCGCGGCCGGGTCGATCTGCTCCAGATCGGTGACGTCGCCGCCGGCCGGGATCTCCAGCTCGCGCTCCGCGCCGCCGCCGAGCACCAGCACCCTGGCCCCGGCCGCGGCGGCCTGGCTCAGGTTCTCCGGGTCGCTGACCACGGTGCGCACCCCGGTCACCCCGAGCGCGCGCTTCAGCTCGCTGCCCGGTGCGAGCAGCACCGCGACCGCGCCGAGCCGGGAGAGCGCGGCGACGGTGGCCAGCGCGCTCGGCCTGGTCTCCATGATCACGCCGACCCGGTTCGCCGGGCGCACCCCCGCCGAGATCAGCCCGCGCACCACATTGTCGATCCTGGCGTTCACCGCCTCGTTGGTGTGCACCCGGTCGTCGAAGAGGAAGAGATCGCGGTTCGGCGCCCGGTTCGCCTGCTCGGCGAGGAGCCGGCCCAGCGAGATCCGGGTGTGCGGCTGGATGGTGCCGAGCCGGGTGAGCCGGGGCAGCGCGCGCGCCGCCTCGCCGACCAGCTCCACCGAGCCCTTCATGGCCCCCGAGGCCAGGTTCTCCAGCGCCTTGCCGATACCGGTGCCGGCCTCCACCAGCGAACCGGCGGTGTGGATGGCGCGGGCCGCGGCCGAGCGCGGCGCGTTCGGCGCCACGTACTCCGACATGGGGGTGATCTCCGGCGGCAGCGTGTGCTCCCGGTCCAGCCAGTCGATCCACTGCCGGACCAGCGGCCAGGTGCGGTTGCTCGCCGTCGAGCCGGCGACCAGGCCGAAGTGCCCGGCCAGCAGCGTCGCCTCGTAGACGTCGGCGTGCGGGGCCGCGCGCACGATGCCGCGCACCGCGCCGGGCTGGCCGATATCGTCCACCTCGCCGACGAAGGCCAGGATCGGGCAGCGCAGCTCGGCCAGCGAGACCGGGTGGTCGCGGATCACGAAGCCGCCGGACATCATGCGGTTGTGCGCCACGAACTGCTTGAGCAGGTCGGCCGCGGCGGGCCCGGCGTACCCGACCCAGCCCTCGCTGTTCAGGAAGCGCCGCTGCCGCTCCTTGGGCAGCAGCGCCTCCCGGTCGTGCAGCTGGCGCAGGAAGTCGATGCGCGACTTGGCGGTCTTCACCGGGTCGAGCAGCTGGAAGCCGATGCGCACCATGGAGTCGGTGATCGGCAGCCGGTTCAGCACGTGGTCGGCGACGAAGTCGGCGGCCTCGGAGACCATGCCGTAGGGCAGCCCGAACGGCATGCCGTTGACGATGTCGACCGGGCTGCCGAAGGTCACGATGCTCTCGACGCCCTTGCCGTAGCGGTAGGCGGTGGTCTGGTAGGCGAACATGCCGCCCTGCGAGTACCCCATCAGGTGCACGTCGCTGCCGGTCGCCTCGGTGACGGTGTCGATGGCGCTGCTGATCGCCAGGATGTGGTCGGCCAGGTCGCGCTGCCAGCCGCCCTCCTCGGTGGCGGGCGAGCCGAAGTCGACCACCCAGCAGTCCACGCCGCCGCGGTTCAGGATGCCGACCGCGCCGTTCTCGGCGCCCACATCCCAGATGTCGGCGTTGACCATGAGCGGCGGCACCAGCAGCGCCACCGGGCGGCCCTCGCCTGCCTCGTCCGGGAAGTAGTGCCGCAGCCGGTACATGCGTCTGCGCTCGACCACCTCGAAGGGCGACGACTCCACGTCGTGCGTCAGCCCGCCGAAGCGGATCACCTCGAGCCCGTTCTGTGCCGTCGCCATCAGACGCTGCACCGAACCGGCGATTCCCTGCACACCGAAATTCACGATCGCTCCTGGCCGTACCTCACCGTGACCGCTCTCACACGCATCCGACGTGCGCAGACGAGCTTCGCACATCGCGTACCCATTATGTCCCCGCGCTACGACGACACCGGTCAGTGCGACCAGGCTGTGATCCGCGTTCGCCGATAGGCTGGGGCAATGACCGACATCGCGCAGCCGCCGGCCACCGACCGCGAGACCCTGCCCGTCGAGCTCGTCGACGAGACCGGGCACGCCGTCGGCGCCTGCCCCGTGCTCGAGGCGCACCAGCAGCCGGGCCGGCTGCACCGCGCCTTCTCGGTGGTGCTCTTCGACGCCGAGGGCCGGGTGCTGCTGCAGCGCCGGGCCGCGGTCAAGACGCGGTTCCCGCTGCTCTGGGCGAACGCCTGCTGCGGCCACCCGGCGCCGGGCGAGCCGGTGGTCGCGGCGGCGACGGTCCGGCTGATCGAGGAGCTGGGGCTGACCACCGGGCTCACCGAGCGCGGCGTCTACAGCTACCGGGCCGACGACGAGCGCACCGGGCGGGTCGAGCACGAGTGGGACCACGTGCTCACCGGGGTGCTCACGCACGAGGTGCCACGGCCCGACCCGGCCGAGGTCGCCGAGGTGAGGTGGGTCGCGCCCGCCGAGCTGCGCGCCGAGCTGGCCGCTCGCCCCGGCGACTTCACCCCCTGGCTCACCGGCGTGCTCGACGTCGCCCTCGGCTGACCTCCCTGCGTCCTTCTCGGGCCTCCGCCAGGGTCGGGCCCATATAGTCCGATGCGCATATCGCGGTATCGACGAGTGAGTCAAGATCGAAAGACTTGGGGAACTCACAGGCTGGGCTCAGCACGTGGCCAGCAGCCCCGGCCAGAGTGAGTGGCGTACGGCGATCACCCCTGATCGCACGCGACGCAACCGGGAGGTTCTGACGATGGTCGAGCTGGAGCTGGACGAGTCGACGGTGACGCTGAACGTCCTCGGCGGACACCGCATCCTGGCGTTGCGCGGGCAACTCACCCTCGATGTCGCCGATATCGAGGCCATCACCCCCGCCGAGGTGGATCTGCGCCCGCCGTGGGTGCGCGCGCCCGGCACCTTCTTCCCCGGCGTGATCGCCGCGGGCACCTACCGGGGCAAGGGCCGCAAGGAGTTCTGGGACACCACCTTCACCGGCCGCGCCATCCGGATCGACCTGGCCGGTGGCGAGTACACCCGGCTCGTGGTCGACGTGGCCGACCCCGAGGCCGCGCTGGACCGGCTGAGCGCCGCCGTGGCGGCCTGAGAACTCGCCCGTCGGGGAGACGGGCCCGCGGGATACCGGCCGGGTGGCGCTGAGCGCACCCGGCCGGCGTCGTTCCCGCTACCGGCTGTAGCGCAGCATGGTGCGGACCATGCGGCAGGTCGCGTCCGACGGCGGCCGGATGCCGACCTGCTCGGCCGTGCGCCGGATCTTCTCGTTGCTCGCCTGGGTCGGCAGGTAGGTGCCTGCGTCGAGCAGCGCGATGGCCAGCCGCATGGCCTTGAGCCTGCGGTTGTGGGTGATGTACCAGTGCCTCGGCTTACCCACGGGCAGCGGGCGCCGGGCCAGTGGCGCGTACGGCGTGATCGGTTCCGACGCGGGCCGCCGATAGCGGTGGCTCGCGCTGCGGAGTTCGGTGACGCTTCCGATGCGGGCGGTGGCGGATTCGGTCACGGGGCCCTCCCATCCCTGACGGTGTCGAACGCACGGACTCGCGCTCGAACACACTGTCGATTCTACCGGGAGGGTCCGACAAGAAACAGGCCGTGACGGCGGCTTTCGCGGTCGGTCGGTGGCGCCGCGAAGACCACCGCGCGCTCGCCCGCGCGCCGAGTGTCTCGCACAGGAGCGCGACCGGCCGCCGGATCTATCCGCGCAGCCGCGCGACTTCCGCCTTCACCTCGGCAAGCTGGTCCGCCACCCGCACGCCCGCCGTACCACCCCTGGCATCGCGGGACGCGATGGACCCCGCCACCGTGAGCACCTCGCGCACCGCGGGGGTGAGCGCCGGATCGACCGCCGCGAACTCCGCGTCGGTGAGCTCGTCCAGCCCGACCCCGCGCGCCTCGGCCGCCCGCACGCACCCACCGGCCGCCTCGTGCGCCACCCGGAAGGGAACCCCCTGCCGCACCAGCCACTCCGCGATATCGGTGGCCAGCGTGAACCCGGCCGGTGCCAGCGCGGCCAGCCGCTCCGGGTGGAAGGTGAGCGTGCCGACCAGCCCCGCGATGGCAGGCAGCAGCAGCTCCAGCTGCGCCACCGAGTCGAAGAGCGGCTCCTTGTCCTCCTGCAGGTCCCGGTTGTAGGCCAGCGGCTGCGCCTTGAGCGTGGCGAGCAGCCCGGTGAGGTTGCCGATCAGCCGCCCCGCCTTGCCGCGGGTGAGCTCGGAGACGTCCGGGTTCTTCTTCTGCGGCATGATCGAGGACCCGGTGGACCAGGCGTCGGCCAGCGTGATGTAGCCGAACTCCGGCGTGCTCCAGACGACGATCTCCTCCGCCATCCGGCTCAGGTCGACGCCGATCATGGCGAGCACGAAGGCCGCCTCCGCCGCGAAGTCGCGGGCCGAGGTGGCGTCGATGGAGTTCGCCGCCGCCGCGTGGAAGTCCAGGTCGGCCGCGATGGCCTCCGGGTCGAGCCCGAGCGAGGAGCCCGCCAGCGCACCCGACCCGTACGGCGAGATCGCCGCGCGCTTGTCGAAGTCGCGCAGCCGGTCGATATCGCGGAGCAGCGGGTGCGCGTGCGCCAGCAGGTGGTGCGCGAGCAGCACCGGCTGCGCGGCTTGGAGGTGCGTCTTGCCCGGCATCACGACGTCCGGATGCGCCTCGGCCTGCGCGACCAGCGCCTCGACCACGTCGAGCAGCCCCGCCTCGACCCGACGCGCCGCGTCCCGCAGCCACATTCGGAAGAGCGTCGCCACCTGGTCGTTCCGCGAGCGCCCCGCCCGCAGCCGCCCGCCGAGCTCCGGCCCGACCCGCTCGATCAGCCCGCGCTCCAGAGCGCCGTGCACGTCCTCGTCCGACTCCGCCGGGCCGAATGCGCCGGAGGCCACATCGGCGGCGAGCGCGTCCAGTCCGGCGAGCATGGCCGTCAGGTCGGGCGCGGAGAGCAGCCCGGCCTTGTTCAGCACCCGGGCGTGCGCCTTCGACGCCCGGATGTCGTAGGGGGCCAGCACCCAGTCGAAGTGCGTGGACTTGCTCAGCGCCGCCATGGCCGCGGCCGGGCCGTCGGCGAACCGGCCGCCCCAGAGCGCGCCGGTATTGGTGCCGCCGCTCACTTCTGGTTCAGGTCGCGCCGCGCGGCGACCTTCGAGGAGAGGCCGTGGATCTGCACGAAGCCCTTGGCCAGCGACTGGTCGAAGGTGTCGCCCTCGTCGTAGGTGGCCAGATTGAAGTCGTACAGCGACTGCTCGCTGCGCCTGCCGTTGACCACGACATTGCCGCCGTGCAGCACCATCCGGATGTCACCGGAGACGTGCTCCTGGGTCTCGGCGACGAAGGCGTCCAGCGCGCGCTTGAGCGGCGAGAACCACAGGCCGTCGTAGACCAGCTCGCTCCAGCGCTGCTCCACCTGCCGCTTGTACCGCCCCAGCTCCCGCTCGACGGTCACGGCCTCGAGCTCCTCGTGCGCCGTGATCAGCGCGATCGCGCCCGGCGCCTCGTAGATCTCCCGGCTCTTGATGCCGACCAGCCGGTCCTCGACCATGTCCAGCCGGCCCACGCCCTGCCGCCCCGCCCGCCTGTTCAGCTCGACGATGGCCTCCAGCACGGAGACCTGCCGCCCGTCGATGGCGACCGGAACACCCTTGTCGAAGGTGACGATGAGTTCGTCCGGCGCCTCGAAGTTCACCGTCGGGTCGGCGGTGTAGTCGTAGACGTCCTTGGTCGGCGCGTTCCACAGGTCCTCCAGGAACCCGGTCTCGACCGCGCGCCCCCACACGTTCTGGTCGATGGAGAACGGCGACTTCTTGGTGACGCTGATCGGCAGCTTGTTCTCCTCGGCGAAGGCGATCGCCTTCTCCCGGGTCCAGGCGTAGTCGCGGACCGGCGCGATGACGTTCAGATCCGGCGCCAGCGCCCCGATCCCCACCTCGAACCGCACCTGATCGTTGCCCTTGCCGGTGCAGCCGTGCGCCACCGTGCTCGCCCCGTGGAACTTCGCCGCCTCCACCAGGTGCTTCACGATCAGCGGCCGGCTGATCGCCGACACCAGCGGGTACTTGCCCTGGTACATCGCGTTCGCCTGCACGGTCGGCAGGCAGTACTCGTTCGCGAACTCGTCCCGCGCGTCCACCACGATCGCCTCGACCGCGCCGCAATCCAGCGCGCGCTGGCGCACCACATCCATGTCCTCGCCGCCCTGGCCCAGGTCGATGGCGACGGCAACGACCTCGGCGCCGGTCTCCTTGCCGATCCAGCTGATGGCGACGGAGGTGTCCAAGCCACCGGAGTAGGCGAGTACGACGCGATCGGACATGGTGTGTGTGCTCCTAGGTTTCTGTGCGGGGTGCCCTCTGCAAATGATTATGCATGAGTCTGCAAAGCCATTCATCGGTGGGGTGGGGTGTTCGGGGAAGAGTACTGCGCCGGGCGGCTCCTGCCGCAGCCCGAGCGGAGGTCGCGCGCTACGCGGCCCTGACGTACACCTCGACCCGCGGCGCCCCGTTCGCGCCGAACCACTCCTCCAGTTCGGAGCCATCGATCAGGCGCGGCGTATCCAGACCGATGTCGATCGGGCCCAGCACCAGCCCGGCCGCTCCGCTGACGTCACATCCCGCCAGCCTGGCATTCGACAATCTCGTCGTCCACAGGTGGGACCCGCGAAGGTCGGTGCGGCGGAGGTCCGCCCCGGAGAACGAAACCCGTTGCAGGCGAGCACCGTTGAAGTCGGCGCCCACCAGGTTCGCATCGGAGAGATCGGCTTTCTGCAGATCAGCGCCGCGGAAAGCGGCGTGCCGTGCACGGCAGTGTGATGCCTGCACCTTCCGGAGGTCGGCATCGCTGAGGTCGGCACCGGACAGCTGCGCGAAGCCGAGCCACGCGATGTACAGATCCACCCCGGCCATCCGGACATCGGTCAGGTCGGCTCCGCTCAACTCCGCGCCGAGGAGGTCGAGCCCGGACAGATCCGCGCCCGTGAAATTCAGCCTCCGCCCCGCCAGGAGGAGTTCGGCGGTCCGCTCCGCGTCCGGATCGGCGGAAACACGCCGGAGGTAGTCGTCGAGTGCCCGGTGCGCCGCCGGATCGTCCGGCCAGCGGATGACGTCGGCCGGCGAATGGCCACGAGCTGTACCCACACCTACCAGAGCACCTTTCCTTGCCATTGGGGGTGGCTCTCCACCAACTGCTGGAGATGCGCCTTGCGCGCCGTGTCATGCCGCTCTCAGCGCGACCGACGGGCGCCGAGGGCTCCGGACTCGCGGTCACGTCGATGCTCGCGCCGCACTCGGCGATCGGCTCCTCGGTCCCGCAGGCTGCCGCCGTCGCGGCGATGATCACAGTGGCCGCCACCACCAGGCACTTCCGCATCATCGCTCCTTCGCCGGCAACGGAACATCGACCGAGTGCGGCGATCCGGTCCCGCCCACACCGACGCGATTGCTGCACTCGATCTGCTGCCCTGGTCGATCACGGTCGCCCCGCCGCTGTCGATCTTCGGCTGCACCAGCTTCCCGAGTTCTTCGGGCAAGGCGTCGAGGAGGGCGGAGGAATCCGAGTTCGACCTCGTCGTTCGTACTGCGCCGGGGCCCCCGGACGACGCGGTCGCCCGGCCCGCATCCCGCGGATCGGAGGGGGGATCGCTATCGGCCCCGAACCCTCGTCACCACGTCGGTCAACCTCGAAACGGACCCTCCATCATGTAGTTTCGCAGCTTCGCCTTGAGTACAGCGACTATCACGAGCAGTGGAACCCCGAAAACAGTGGTGACGACCGAGGAGCCCACCAGGTGCGGGAGAAGCGATGGTGAATCACCTCGCAATCGCGAGTCATTCTCTATCCAAGCCTGGACGTCCGAACGCCAGCCGAGATACCCCACCACTACCGCCGTAGCCAACAGGCCGAAGCCGAGGAACAGGTAGACGGCGAGGAAGACGATCCGCTGATTCGGCGTCAGCACATCGCGATCACTTCTCGCCTGGAACGGCGCGGGCCGGTATCCGGGTTGTGGTTGCGGCAGATCAGGATTCACGTGCGAACTCCTCCCCTAAAGGCTGTCCCGTAAGCCGTTGTGCCGCAGCGGTAGTCTGCTGTCGTGGCGGTGATCTCGGCGTCTGACCCGGTGATGGTGGAGCTGTT
>NZ_JBFAHY010000015.1:0-71723 GCF_040654395.1 Nocardia sp. NPDC050697 | reverse complement strand
TTTGGGTTGTGTTGGTGGGCTCGCCGGGGGGGGGGGGGGTGGCGGGGGGGGGGTGGTGCGGGCCGCCGCTCTCCCCAGCCCCCCCTCGGGATCATGCGCTTTCGAGCACTCGGACGCGAACCGGCCGCGAACCGGGGCTCGTAATACTCGCCCCCTTGGGGTCAGGTGTCGAAAGCCCAGACTGCCGCCGGGCGGCCGGTGGCCTTTACCCTGCGCCGCTCCTCGGTGCGGGTCAAGCCAGGCACGGCGGCGAGCGTGCGGTTGAGGTTGGCGGGGTCGGGGCGGACGCCGTGGACGGAGGTGGCCAGCTCGACGGCGCGGGTGGCGGGAAACTGCGGTCCCAGGAGGGCCCGGGTGAAGGCGGGATCCTTCCAGAGCAGGCCGGTGAGCAGGCTGCGGGCGGTGCCGACGATGGCATTGTGGTCGAAGGCAAGCGGCGGGACGCTGTCGAACGAGACCCACTCGGCGGGGCTGTCGTGCGGGCTCAGCACCGCCCACATGGCGATGGAGAGCGTGGGCCCGCGCGGGTCGCGGCTCGGCTCGTCGAAGGTGACGAGCTGGCCGATGGCGGCGATGGCGGGCTCGGGGGCGCCGAGTTTGGTGACGAGGGCCCGGTGCGCGGCCGCCACCAGCCGCTCCCCGCGGCCGAGCAGGACACCCGGCAGCGCGAGCTCCCCCGCGAACGGCGCGTGCCCGCGCGGCGCGACCCCCAGCCGGATACCGGAGTCCTCCCCCCAGAACCGCAGCGTCACGACATCTACAGAAACGACGGACTGCATCTCCCCATTTTCGCGCGGCCGCGATCAGGCCGCGCGAGTGGCAGGGGTGGGGCGGCGGTGGGACCGATCGGGGCCGTTACCGGTGAGCAACACGGGGGTATCCAGTTCGCGCTCCAGGTAGCCGGGGATGTCGCTGGGGAGCTCCGCCCATTGCGGTGTGGCGGAACGGAGGAGGGTGGTCAGGGATTCCTGGTGGGCGAGGTCCTGCCACGGGCCGAGCGGCAGGCGGTGCAGCACTCCCTCGGGGGTGCGGTAGGCCGTCGCCACCCGCAGCGGGCGGGGGACGTCGAGGTGGTTGACGACCAGCCCGTCGACCCCGCCGCACACCTCGAGCGCGTAGCGCAGCAGCACCAGGTCGAGGTGCCCGCGGCGGAACGCGCCCTGGTAGGGGCCGGTGCCGTTGTGCGGCTCGGGCAGCGCGAGCGCCGGGTCCTCGGTGGGGAACGGGCCGTCCCCGTGCCTGGTCTGGTAGGTCCTGGTCACGCCGAGCACGGTGCCGGTGGCGCCGATGCCGGCCAGCAGCGCGCGGGCGTTCCGCGGCTCGACCGTCGACCAGGTGGTGTGCGGGTGGAACCCGCGCCACTCGTCCAGCAGCACCCCCTGCGCCCCCTCGAAGACCAGCGGCCCGCGCCGCGCCAGCCGGGCGAGTTCGCCGTCGCCGACCACCCGGACCGCGGCGGCGAACTCCCGGTACATATCGACCAGCGCGTCCACCGGCTCGAAGCCGAACCCACTGCCGGTGAGCAGCGGCGCGTAGTGCGCGGCGAGCGCGGTGAGCAGCGCCCGCAACCGGTCCGGGTGCGCGCAGTCGGCGACCGTCGGCGCCGGGTGCGCCAGCGCGTAGGCGGCGGTCTCGCCGATACCGCGCCCGCAGGAGCCGTGCCGCGCCGCGCCGCGGGCCCGCTCCCGCGCCCGGTTCGCGGCGATGTGGATCGGGGTGGTGAGCAGCGCGCGGCCGTCGACGGCGAGCAGCCCGAGCGGGTCCGGCACGCCGAGCGCGGCCAGCGCCTCCGCCTCGGCGGCGAGCGCGATCGGCTCCACCAGCACGTGCCTGGTGAGCAGCGTCGGCACCCCGGCGAGGGTGCCGGAGCCGAACTGCGCGAAGGTGTGCGTGCGCCCGCCCGCCACGACGGTGTGCGCGGCCTGCGCGCCACCGTTGAACCGGACGACGGCGGCGGGGCCGAGCCCCGCCGCCGGGGAGCACAGCCAGTCGACCGTGGCCCCCTTGCCCGCGTCACCGAAGCCGAGGTCGACCACGATCACGTGACGGTTCATGCCGAGCGCGTGCCGGGCAGCGCCTTGCGCTCCCCCAGGGTGCGCGCCACCGCGTCGGCCCCGGTGGCCCCGACATCGCGCAGATCGGCCAGGCCGGTGGCGAGATCGACCCGGTCCTCGCCGAGCCCGATGGTCAGCGCGATGAGCTCGCAGACCGCGGCCGGATCGTCCAGCTTCAGGAAGTTCTGCCCGAGCAGCCCGCGCCAGTGCTCCGCGATCTCCGGGTCGTGGAAGTAGCTGGACTGGTCCGGCAGGATGAAGAAGACGTGCCAGCGCTCGGCCAGCTCCCGGTAGATCGACTGCACCGCGATGTCCTGCCGCACGCTGTCGCCGATCACCGCGCGGATGTGCCTGCTCGCCAGCCGCGGCTTGTTCAGCTCGTCGCCGATCAGGAAGAGGTAGCCCTTCTTCCCGCGCTTCTCCCAGGCGTCGGTGCTGACGTGGGTGGCCATGAAGTAGGCGGCGAGCTCGTAGCTCTCCGACTTCTGGCCGCCGCCACCGCCCTCCAGCAGGATCGAGCGCAGCTGCTCGTCCATCTCGTTGTCCGATTCGAACTGCCCGACCTGCAGCGGCACCCGGTCGCTGTCGGCGTCGCCGATGGCGCCGAAGAGCAGCTGCGGGTCGTCGGCGTAGCCGCGGCTGCGCAGCAGGCCGTGCAGCAGCCCGAGCTTGTTCTGCATGATCCGCGGCACCCGGCCCATCGAGCCGGTGACATCGAAGAGCACCGCGATCGGCAGCGCGGCGCCGTGCTCGTCGGAGTCGCGGCACTCGCGCGCCCGCACCCCGAACGGCTCCAGGCTCGGATGCGCGCGCCAGCTGTCGTAGGGCTGGTCGCGCACCTCGGCGGTGTAGCCGAAATCGTCCTCGCCGCGCCGGGCGCGGAAGGTGGCCGCCGCCCGGTAGGCGGTGTCGTCCCAGTGTCCGTATCCCATGTCCGTCTCCTCCCGTGAAGTAGTTTTAGTGTAGGTAACCAAATCTGCTCCGGCAAGGGCTCGCCGCGGGTCGGCGGCGCCTCGGGGTCAGGCGAGCGGCCGGTCCTCGACCTCGGTTCCGGTGCAGTGCAGCAGCCGGGTGAGGCCGAGCTCGGCGAGGAAGCGCTCGTCGTGGCTGACCACGACCAGCGCGCCGCGGTAGCCGGTGAGCGCCTGGGTGAGGTGCCCGAGGCTGGGCAGGTCCAGGTTGTTGGTCGGCTCGTCGAGCAGGAGCAGCCGGGGTGCGGGGTCGGCGAGCAGCACGGTGGCGAGCGCGGCGCGCAGCCGCTCGCCGCCGGAGAGCGTGCCCGCCGCCGCGTCGGCGGCCGCGCCGCGGAAGAGGAAGCGGGCCAGCTGCGCCCGCACCTCCCGCGCTCCCGCGTGCGGGGCGGCGGCCGCGACGTTCTCGAGGACCGAGCGGGCGTCGTCGAGGACGTCGAGCCGCTGCGGCAGCAGCCGCCAGGGCACCGCGGGCCCGGCCTCGGCGATCCGGCGCAGCAGCGTGGTCTTGCCGACCCCGTTGCGCCCGGTGACCGCGATCCGCTCCGGCCCGCGCACCCGCAGGTCGGCCCGGACCCCGCCGGGCAGCGCGGCGCCGGCCAGCTCGACCACCTCCTGCCCCGGGTGCAGCCGGGTGCGCGGCAGCTCGATCCGGATCTCCCGGTCGTCGCGCACCGCCTCCTCGGCACCGCGTAGCTGGTCGCGGGCGCTGTCCACCCGCTCCAGGTGGGTGTTGCGCAGCTTTCCCGCCGACACCTGCTGCCTGCGCTTCTTCTCGTTGGCGATGATCTTCGGCGCCCGCTTGGTCGCGGAGAGCATGCGCCCGTAGCGCACCCGGCGATCCAGCTTGACCCGGGTCTCGACCAGCTCCCGGCGCTGCCGCCGCAGGTCGCCGCGGGCATCCCGGACGGCGGCCGCGGCGGCCTCCTGCTCGGCCGCGACGATCCGCTCGTACGCGCCGAAGCCGCCGCCGAAGAGCCGCAGCCCGCCCCGGTAGAGCTCGGCGGTGGCATCCATGCCGTCGAGCAGCTGCCGATCGTGGCTGACCACCAGCGCGATGCCGGTGAACTGGCCGAGCACGTCGGCGAGGCGCTGCCTGGCGGTGCCGTCCAGGTTGTTGGTCGGCTCGTCGAGCAGCAGCACGGCGGGCTCGGTGAGCAGCTCGGCGACCAGGCCGAGCAGCACCGTCTCGCCGCCGGAGAGCGTGCCGAGCGTGCGGCCCAGCGCGGCGGGGCCGTCGGCGAGGTGGCCGAGGCCGAGCCGGGCGAGCAGCGCCACCGCGCGCTCCTCGACATCCCAGCCCGCGCCGACGGTGTCGAAGTCGGCGGGGGTGCCGGCGCCCGCCTCGATGCGGTGCAGCGCGGCGCGCACGGCGTCGATGCCGAGCACCCGGTCGACCCGGAGGCCGGTGCCGAGGCCGAGGTCCTGGCGCAGGTAGCCGAGCGGGCCGGGGCGGGTGAGCGAGCCGCGGCCGGGGGTGAGCTCCCCCGCGATCAGCCGCAGCAGCGTGGACTTCCCGGCGCCGTTGGCGCCGACCACCCCGATGCGGCCGGGGGTGAGGGTGGCGGTCAGCCCGTCGAAGACGGCGGTGCCGTCCGGCCAGGTGAAGGCGAGGTCCGACAGGGACAGCGAAGACGAGGGTGTGGGCACGGTTGCTCCCGAGGTGACTGCGACGGAACGCGGCGCGCGAATACGGGCCGCCCGGGCGAGACCTCAGATCAGCAACGGCCGCTCCGATTCGTCGGGAACAAGACCGGTCGAGGGTAACCCCGGCACCAGTACCGGGGTCAACTCCTTTTTCAGACGGTGACGATGGCGGTGACCGGGTAGTCGCCCTGCCTGGCCCGCCCGGCCAGGAAGCCGATCTCCAGCACCACCGCGGCCGCGACCACCTCGGCGCCCGCCTCGGCGAAGAGCTCCGCGGCGGCGGCCAGCGTGCCGCCGGTGGCGAGCACGTCGTCGAGCAGCAGCACCCGCCTGCCGCGCAGCTCGACGCCGTCGGCCGGGATCTCCAGCGCGGCGGTGCCGTACTCCAGGGTGTACTCGCGGGAGACCACCGGCGGCGGCAGCTTGCCGCCCTTGCGCACCGCGAGCACCCCGGTGCCGAGGCTCGCCGCGACGCCGGCGCCGAGCAGGAAGCCGCGGGCATCCACCCCGGCGATCAGGTCGGCGTCCGGGGCGCAGGCGGCCAGCCCGTCGAGCACCGCGCGGAAGCCGGCGGCGTCCGCGAAGACCGGGGTCAGATCGGCGAATCGCACACCGGGCGTGGGGAAGTCGTCGTGCCAGCGGGTGAGCCGGTGCACCGCGTCGGCGGCGGCGGCGTGCGCAGTCATCGGGGTCCCCTCGGAGTCGGTCACCGGGTCAGCCGCCAGCGGTCCATGTTCCAGCCGGTGCCGCCCTGGGTCGGCCCGGCGACGCCGTTGTGCAGCCCGGCGCCGAAGGCGATCAGCCGCGGCGTGGCGAAGAGCGGGATGCTCGGCAGCTCGGACCAGAGCAGGTTCTCCGCCTCGGTGAGCAGCCCGAGCTGGCTGGCCGAGGCGTCGTCGGCGGCGAGCTGGTCGGTGATGGCGTCGAACCGGCCGTTGCCGAACCGGCCGACATTGGAGCCGTTCCCGGTGCGCAGCGCCGCCATGGCCGCCACCTCGGTGGTCGACCCGGCCGGGCCGGTGGCGGCGGCGGTGCCGCCGAGCACGACGTCGACCGCGCCCTCGCTGAGCCGGGTCGGCTGGAAGTCGGGGGTGCCCGCGTCCACCACGGTGATCCCGGCGGCGCGGCAGGAGTCGGCGATGGCCTTGACGGTGGCGGCGCGGCGGTTGTCCGGGGTGCGGTAGCCGATCCGCACGGTCATGTTGGCGCCCTGCACGGCCGGGTCGACCGCGGCGTACTTCTGCGCGGCGCCGGTCGCGGCCGCGTAGAACAGCGAATCCTGCTGCACGATGTGCGCGTTCAGCACGGCGGAGCCGATCCCGCGCTCCGGGCGGTCCGGTACCGCGCCGATGGTGTCGAAGAGCGCCTGGCGCGGCACGCAGGCGGCCAGCGCCCGGCGGGCCGGCACCCCGGCGAAGATGCCGCCGGTGCTGAGCACCAGCTGTTCGGCGCCGCGGCCGGGGACCGTGCTGGCGGAGAAGCCGTCCAGCGGCAGCTCCGGCACCGAGCCCGCGCCGATATCGATCACCCCGACGGCATTGTCGCCGATCTTGGCGGAGAGGTCGGTCCCCTTGGGCCACAACACGATCCGGCCGGTCTCCGGCTTCGCCCCCCACCAGCGCTCGTTGGCGACCAGCACCAGCCCCTCGCTCTCGCTGTAGGAGCCGATGCGGTAGGGGCCAGAGGCGGGGAAGCGGCTCGCGTCCAGCGCGCCCGGCGTCATGGTCCAGCCGGTGTTCCAGAAGTCGGCGAGCTTGCCGAGCGCGACCAGCTCACCGGTGCGCACCGCGCCGATCAGGTTGCTCACCCCGGTGGCCTGGGTGGCCACGTGCGCGGGCATGAGTTCACCGGCGGCGAAGAGCGTGCGCCACGGCACGTAGCGGCGGCCGGGGCGGAAGACCACGGTGGCGTCCTTGGAGCCGGGCTCGCAGTCGATCCGCTCGATGTCCTCGTACCCGGCGGTGCTGGCGCTGTCGAAGAGCGGCGCGCCGTCCCTGGTGAACCGGCCGCTGCGGGCGGCCCAGGTGTAGACCAGGTCGTCGCAGGAGGTGGCGATGCCGTCGGAGTAGACGCCGTCCGGGCTGAGCCGGTACTGGATGGTCTGCGCCTCCCCCGGCACCTCCTTGGCGGTGCCGACGTCGGTGTCGGCCACCTGCTGGCCGTCCGGGCCGGTGTAGAAGAACCCGGGGAGCACCCGGCCGAAGACGGCGGGCGAGCCGCTGGCCCAGCCCACCGTCGTGCCGCCGTTGTAGGTGCTGATCACCGCGTCGGTGGCGTAGCCGATGGACGGCACCTGGCTCTCGCTCGAGCACCCGGCGCCGAGCCCGGCCGCGACGACCGCGGCGGTGAGCGCGGCGACCACCCGCCGCGCTCGGATCCCGGGCCGGTGCCCGCGGCGTGGAAGTCGCAACGTCGAAACCCCTTCGCTCCCGAACGATGTCACCGGGGCACCTGCGGCCCCGCCACTGCTACCGGCGGTTGCGCTTCCCGGTGGGGCGCGCACCCGCCCGCGGGCCGCTGCCCGCGCCGCTGCGGGCCCGCCGGGGCTCCGCCTCCTGGGCGGCACTGCGCGCGGTCGCGGTGCCCGCCCGCCGCTCGGCCGCGGCACCGACCCGCGCCGCGGCCGCGGCCGCCCGCTTGGCCTGCACCTTCCTGGTGTGCGCGGCCACCGGGCCCCACCGCTCCTTGAGCGAGACCAGCAGCGGCGTCGCGAAGAAGATGGAGGAGTAGGTGCCGACCAGCAGCCCGACCAGCTGCACCAGCGCCAGGTCCTTGAGGGTGCCGACGCCGAGCAGCCAGACCGCGATCACCATGAGCCCGGCGACCGGGAGGATGCCGATCAGGGCGGTGTTGATGGAGCGCATGAGCGTCTGGTTGACCGCGAGGTTGGCCTGCTCGCCGTAGGTGCGGCGGTTCAGGTGCAGGATGCCCCTGGTGTTCTCCTCGACCTTGTCGAACACGACCACCGAGTCGTAGAGCGAGAAGCCGAGGATGGTCAGGATGCCGATCACCGTCGCCGGGGTGACCTCGAAGCCGACCAGCGAGTAGACGCCCGCCGTCACCGCCACGTCGAAGACGAGCGCGGCCAGCGCGGCCAGCGCCATGTCGCGCTCGAAGCGGACGGCGATGTAGATCGAGACGATCACCAGGAACACCGCCAGCGCGATCAGCGCCTTGCGGGTGATCTGGCCGCCCCAGGTCTCGCTGACGTCGGAGACGCTGATCGCGGCCCGGCTCGGGGTGCCCGAGGAGTCCTCCGGCTTGAATTCCTCGTAGAGCGCGGAGCTCAGCGCGTCCACCTGGTTCGCGTCCAGCGCCTCGGAGCGGATCAGCACGGTGGCCGAGCCGCCGGTGCCGACGGTCTGCACCGATTCCGGGCCGAAGCCGAGCGCGTCCGAGTAGGTCTGCTCGACCTGCTCGGTGGTGGCCGACCCGGCCGGGAACTGGATCTGCGAGCCGCCCTCGAAGTCGATGCCGAAGTTGAAGCCGCGGATCGCCATGCTGGCCAGCGCGATCAGCACGATCACCCCGGTGATCAGGTACCAGCGGCGCCGGTTGCCGATCACGTCGATGGCGCCGGTTCCGGTGTAGAGCCGGCTGAAGAAGCCGCGCGCGTGCGCCCGCTGCACGGGCGCGAAGACATCCGTGACCTCGGTGGCGTTGGTGCCGTTCTCCAGCGAGTAGCTGCTCTCGCGGTCGGTGTGGTTGTTCGTCACGGTGCTCTCACGCCTTCCCGAGTGCCGGGCGGGTCGCGCTGCGTTCCCGCGCGACCTGCTGCATCGCGCCCAGGCCGTTGACCGCGGGCTTGGACCAGAACGCGGTGCGCGAGGCGAGCAGCACCAGCGGCGCCGTCACCAGGAACACCACCACCACGTCCAGGATGGTGGTCAGCCCGAGCGTGAAGGCGAAGCCGCGCACCTGACCGGCGGCGAGGATGTAGAGCACCGCGGCGGCGATGAAGCTGACCGCGTTGCCGGAGAGGATGGTGCGCCTGGCCCGCTGCCAGCCGCGCGGCACCGCCGAGCGGAAGCTGCGGCCCTCCCGGATCTCGTCCTTGATGCGCTCGAAGAACACCACGAACGAGTCGGCGGTCATGCCGATGCCGATGATCAGACCGGCGACGCCGGCCAGGTCGAGGGTGAACCCGATCCAGCGGCCGAGCAGCACCATGATGCCGTAGACCGCGAGACCGGAGGCGATCAGCGAGAGCGCGGTGAGCAGCCCGAGCATCCGGTAGTAGGCGAAGCAGTAGAGCAGCACCACCACGAGCCCGATCGCACCGGCGAGCAGCCCCGCGCGCAGCGAGGAGAGGCCGAGCGTCGCGGAGACGGTCTGCGCCTCGGAGGTCTCGAAGGAGAGCGGCAGCGAGCCGTACTTCAGCGTGTTGGCGAGCTCCTTGGAGGAGGCCGCGGTGAAGTTGCCGGAGATCTGGGTGCGGCCGCCCTGCTGCGGGCCCTGCTGCACCACCGGCGCCGAGACGACCTGCGAATCGAGCACGAAGGCGACGCGCTTCTGCACGTACTCGCCGGTGAGCGCGGCCCACTCGTCGCTGCCGCCGGACTTGAACTCCAGGTAGACCTCGTGCCGCGCCTGCTGCTGGTTCAGCCCGGAGCTGGCGTCGGCGATGTCCTGGCCGTCGATCCGGCTCTTGTCCAGCAGGTAGACCTCGGTGCCGTCGCTCGCGCAGGCGACCAGCGGCAGGTTCGGGTCGTCGTTGCCGCGCAGCGGGTCCGGCTTGCTGCAGTCCAGGGTGGCGAGCGCCAGCTGCTGCACGGCCTGGTCGGTGCTCTGCCTGGTGGCCTTGGCCTCGGCGATCTCGGCGCGGGCCTGGTCGGCCGGGGTCTTGTCGGCGTTACCCGGCTCGGGGGCGGGGGTCGGGGTCGGCGTCGGGGTCGGGGTCGGGGTCGGGGCCTGCTCGGCGGGCGGCGCGGGCGCCGGTTCACCGGGCGGCGGGACCTGCTCGGCCGGGGGCGCGGGCTCCGGCGGCACCTGGGCCGGGAAGAGCCGCGGCTGCGGCGCGGGCGCGACCTCGGGAGCGGCGCCCTCCGGAGCTGGGGCCGGAGCCGCGCCCTCCGGAGCGGGGGCGGCCGGGGCGGGCGTAGCCGGGGTACCCGGCTGCTGCGCGGGAGTGCGACCGGCGGCCGGGACCGCGGTCAGCACCGGGCGGATGTAGAGCTTGGCCGTGGTGGCCAGGGTGCGCGCCTGCTGGCCGTCCTCACCCGGGACGGTGATCACGATCGTGTCGCCGTCGATCACCACCTCCGAGCCGGAGACGCCGAGGCCGTTCACCCGGTTCTCGATGATGGACTGCGCCTGCTTCAGGCTGTCCTGGCTCGGCCTGCTGCCGTCGGGCGTGCGCGCCGTCAGCGTGACCCGCGTGCCTCCCTGCAGGTCGATACCGAGTTTCGGGGTCGGGGACTTGTCCCCGGTGAAGAAAACCAGCGCGTAGATCAGAGCGAGCAGGGCAACGAAGAGGCCGAGCAGTCGCCATGGGTGCGCCGATCCCTGTGACGGAGGCACAGTGCGTCATCTCCTAGAGCGGAAGTCGAGTGGAACCGGCGCGCCGATCGGGCGCACCGAGACATCCGCGCCGGGTTCCGGCGCGGACTGCGGTCATCGCGGCGAGCGCGGTCAGTCCTTGGTCAGCCGGGGCTCGGTCTGGCCGGGCGTCTCCTCGGCGGCCGCGGGCGCGGTGGCCTGGGGCTCGGCCGGAACAGCGGGCTCGGCCGGGACAGCGATCTCGGCCGGGTCGGCGGTGCCCGGCTCCTCGGTGACCGCCTGGTCGTCGGTGCGGACCTCGCGAATGGCCTGGCGCAGCCAGGTCGTCACGATCTCCTCGGCGATCTCGAGGTCGACGGTGTCCTCGTCGACCTCGACCACGGTGCCGTAGAGCCCCGAGGTGGTGGTCACCCGATCCCCGACCTTCAGATCGTTCTGCATCGCCGAGACCTTCTCGGCCTCACGCTTCTGGCGGCGGACGCCGAGGAACATCGGCACGAGCAGAGCGACCAGCAGTAGCGGAAACAGCAGTTCCATCGTCGACGTCAGTCCTGGTTCGTGGGTGGGGTGGGACAGGTACCCACACAGTCTGCCAGTTCGCGTAACCGGCCCCACACTCAGGCGGGCACGCCACCGTAGACGTAGTCGTCCAGCGGGAAGCGCACCGCCTCCCGGTGCGCGTTCAGGGTGCTGGTCGGGCGCAGCAGCGCGGCCTCGCCGTGCGGGTCGAAGTAGTAGCTGCGCGCCGACCCGCAGTCGCCGCCGTAGAAGACCGAGGAGCCGAGCCGCTCGGTGACCCGGTCCAGGAACGCGGCATTGGCCCGCTCGGTGACCTCGAAGGTGGCCGCGCCGCGCCGGGCCAGCTCGCCGAGCAGCCGGCCCATGTGCTTCATCTGCGCCTCGACGGTGGTGAAGTACGAGAGCCCGCTGTAGGAGTACGGGCTGTTCAGGCTGAGGAAGTTGGGGAAGCGCGGCACGGTGATGCCCTCATAGGCCTGGAATCGGCTCTCCCGCCACCAGGCCCCGAGGTCGGTGCCGTCCCGGCCGAGCACCCGGATCGCCGGGAAGTTGGCCTGCCACAGGTCGAAGCCGGTGGCCAGGACCAGCGTGTCCAGCGCGACCTCGGAGCCGTCGGCGAGCGCGATGCCGCCGGGCGTGACCCCGGCGATGGTGCCGGTCTGCAACCGGACATGCGGCTCGTTGAAGACCCGGAAGTAGCGGTTCGAGAAGGTCGGGCGCTTGCAGCCGAAGTCGTAGCCGGGGGTGAGCGCGCGCCGGGTCTCCGGGTCGCGCACCGAGGCGCGCAGGTGCGCCCTGGCGAGCAGCCCGGCGCCCCGGTTCAGCACCTTGGCCCTGGTGAACTCCAGCACGCCGGCCACCATGATCGCCTCCAGCACGGCGGTGTTCGCCAGCCGCGCGGCCTGCTGCGTCACCGGCAGCGCGGCGAAGAGCCGCTGCACCGCGGCCGGGATCGGGGTGTCGATCTTGGGCACCACCCAGATCGGGGTGCGCTGGAAGACGGTGAGCGCGGCGGCGACCTCGGCGAGCTCCGGGACGAGCTGCACGGCGGTGGCGCCGGTGCCGATCACGCCGACCCGCCGGCCGGTGAGGTCCAGGTCGTCGGGCCAGGCGGTGGTGTGCACGATCCGCCCGGCGAACCCGTCGATTCCGGGGAAGGGCGGGGTGTAGGGCTGGGAGAGGAAGCCGGTGGCGGTGATCAGGAAGCGCGCGGTGAGCTCGGCGCCGGTATCGGTGCTGACCACCCACTGCTGCCCGGCGGCGTCCCAGCGGGCCTGCTCGACCGCGGTGCCGAAGCGCATCCGGCGGCGCAGCCCGTACCGCTCGGCCACGTGCTGCGCGTAGCGGCGCAGCTCCTCCCCCGGCGCGAAGAGCCGGGACCAGTACGGATTCGGCTCGAAGGAGTACGAGTAGGTGACCGAGGCGATGTCGACCGCGAGCCCCGGGTACCGGTTCACGTGCCAGGTGCCGCCGAGATCGGCCTCGCGCTCCAGGATCACGTAGTCGCTCAGCCCCAGCCGGTCCAGCTGGATGGCCGCGCCCATGCCGCCGAACCCCGCGCCGACCACGATCGCGTCGTACCGCGCCATCGCTCCACCTTCCCTCGTGACTGCCCTGTCACGGAATGACATGTCATTCCGGCTATCGCCGACCGTATCATCGGCGGGGTGACGAAGCCATCGACGCGGGCCGACCGCCGCAAGGCGGAGCTGCGCCGCGACATCATCGACACCGCGTTCGTCTGCTTCGCCGAGAAGGGCTACCACGCGACCGGGATCGCCGATATCGCCACCGAGCTCGGCATCGGCCACGGCACCTTCTACCGCTACTTCAGCAACAAGCGGGAGATCATCGACCACGTCATCGACGATCTCGCCGCGCGCATCGTCGCGGCGCTGGCCACCGAGAACTCCCCGGACGCGGCCGAGACGCTGGACGACTACCGGGCCCAGATCGAGCGGATCGGCGCCGCGCTGACCGTGATCCTGGTGCAGGACCGCCGGGTGGCGCAGCTGCTGCTCTTCCACGCCACCGGGATCGACGACGAGCTCACCGCCCGGCTGTACGGCCTGCTCGACACCGCCGACGCCCTCACCGCCGCCTACCTCGAGCACGGCGTCGACCGGGGTTACCTGCGGGCCGGCCTGGACACCGCCAACACCGCGAAGGCGGTCACCGGAATGCTGCTCGCGGCGGTGCTGCACGGGCTGCGCGACCCGGAGGGCGATGTGCGCGCGCTCGCCGAGGCGATCCGGCGGCTGCTGGTGGACGGCGTGCGCCGGGAAGGCGACGGCTGAACCCGGACCGCGGAAGCGGCCGCCTCGGTATCGTGTTCCGGGGTCCACCACTCTCGCGGGGGTTTGTGCACGGTGTTCGGAATGAACCGGTCGATCAGGAAGTCGCAGGTGTTGGCAGGACGCGCCCCCGCTCCGCCGCGGATGACCCCGGACGAGGTCGGCCGCGCGCACTTCGACCGGCCGCCGCTCGGGCAGCGCGGCTACCACGCCGACCGGGTGGACGAGTTCCTGCGGTCGGTGGCCGAGACCCTGGCCGGTGCGGGCGCGCTCACCGCCGACGACGTGCGTCGGGTGACCTTCCCGGTGCCGCGCTTCGGCGGCCGCGGCTACCAGACCGACCAGGTGGACGAGTTCCTGGACCGGATCCGGCTGGAGCTGGAGTCCAGGCAGAACGGCGGGCACCCGGCGCCGGAGCAGCGCGCGCGCAACGGTGCGGGCGCCGCCATCCTCACCCCGGACGACGTGCACCGGGTGCGCTTCACCTCGGCCGGGATCGACCGCCGCGGCTACGGCGAGGAGGAGGTGGACGCCTTCCTCGACCTGGTCGCCGCCACCCTGGCGCACGCGGGCCCCGGCAACCTGACCGCCGCCGACGTGCGCGAGGTGCGGTTCACCGGGGCCAGGCTCGGCACCCGCGGCTACAGCCGCGAGGAGGTCGACGCCTTCCTCGACCTGGTGGTCACGGCGCTGGAGCAGCGCTAGAGTTCGGCCGCGGGTCGTTCAGCTCGTCCGGGAAGACGAAGCGGCGGAAGGCCCAGAAGCGGAAGGCCATGGCGAGCAGCACGCCGAGGATCTGCCCGCTGACGAAGTTCGCCACCGCCTGGGTGACCGGGCCGACGAACGGCACCCGCAGGTCGAGCAGGTAGAGCGAGATCGCCTGCGGGATCATGGTGACGCCGATGCCGAGCGCGCTGACCGCGAAGAAGAGCGCGGCCTCGTGGTGCCGCTGCCTGCCGCCCCTGGTCCGGAAGGACCACTCGCGGTTCAGGATGTAGGAGGCGATGGTCGCGATCAGCACCCCGAGCAGCCGCGCGGTGAGCGGCTTCTCGCCGAGCACGGTGAGCTTCAGCGCGTAGACGACGCCGGTGTCGATGAACCAGGTGATCGCGCCGACGACAGCGAATTTGAGCAGCTCGCGGTGGCGGATCACGGTGCTGCGGTGCGGCTCCGGAATGCGACCGAGCACGGACTGGACGACCGTCATTCGACCGACTCTAACCGGGCGCACCGGGCGGTGCTCAGTCGAAGAGCTCCAGCGTCTGCTGGGATTCGTGCGCGCGCACCTCCAGCGACCCGGCGAACGCGCCGGCGGGCGGCGTCAGCCCGAGGTGCTCCCAGGCGGCGCCGGTCGCGACCCGGCCGCGCGGGGTGCGGGCCACCAGCCCGGCGCGGACCAGGAACGGCTCGCACACCTCCTCGACGGTGGTCGCCTCCTCCCCCACCGCGACGGCCAGCGTGGAGACGCCGACCGGGCCGCCGTGGAAGCCGCGCACCAGCGCGCCGAGCACCGCGCGGTCCAGCCGGTCCAGGCCGAGGCCGTCCACGTCGTACACCTCCAGCGCGGCGCGGGCGATGGCGAGCGTGACGTGGCCGTCGGCGCGCACCTCGGCGTAGTCGCGGACCCGGCGCAGCAGCCGGTTGGCGATCCGCGGCGTGCCGCGGGAGCGGCCCGCGATCTCGGCGGCGGCGTCCGGCTCGATGGTGACGCCGAGGATCCGGGCCGAGCGCAGCAGGATGCGCAGCAGCTCCTCGGGGTCGTAGAAGTCCATGTGGCCGGTGAAGCCGAAGCGGTCGCGCAGCGGGCCGGTGAGCGAGCCGGAGCGGGTGGTGGCGCCGACCAGGGTGAAGGGCGCGATGTCGAGCGGGATGGAGGTGGCGCCCGGCCCCTTGCCGACCACCACGTCGACCCGGAAATCCTCCATCGCGAGGTACAGCATCTCCTCGGCCGGGCGGGCGATGCGGTGGATCTCGTCGATGAAGAGCACGTCGCCGTCGACCAGGTTGCTCAGCATGGCGGCGAGATCGCCCGCGCGCTCCAGCGCGGGGCCGGAGGTGACCCGCAGCGCCGTGCCGAGCTCGGCGGCGATGATCATGGCCATGCTGGTCTTGCCGAGCCCGGGCGGGCCGGAGAGCAGCACGTGGTCCGGGGTGCCGCCGCGCTGTTTGGCGCCGCGCAGCACCAGCGCCAGCTGCTCCCTGACCCGGGGCTGGCCGATGAACTCGTCCAGCGAGCGCGGGCGCAGCCCATTGTCCAGCTCACCGTCGGACGGCTGCGCGGCCGCGGCGATCGGGGAGCCGTCGTCGGCGAAATCCGGGTCGTCCATCGGCTAGCGATTCCGGCCGAGCAGCCCGAGCGCGGCGCGCAGCACCGCCGAGGTGCCCGCCCCCGGCTGTTCGGCGAGCACGGTGTCGACCGCGGGTTCGGCCTGCTTGGCCGGGAAGCCGAGGCCGGTGAGCGCCTCGATCACCTGGTCGCGCACCGGGCCCGCGGCGACCGTGGCCGGGCCGCCGGACTGCACCGGGACGGCGTCGACCTTGTCCCTGAGCTCGACGATCATGCGCTCGGCGCCGCGCTTGCCGATGCCGGGCACCCGGGTGAGCGTGGTCAGGTTGCCCTCGGCGAGCGCCTTGCGCAGCGCCTCCGGCTCCAGCACCGCGAGCACCGCCATGGCGAGCCGGGGGCCGACCCCGTTCACCGTCTGCAGCAGGCCGAAGAGCTCGCGGGTTTCGGTGTCGGCGAAGCCGAACAGCGTCATGGAGTCCTCGCGGACGATCATGGCGGTGTAGAGCCTGGCCTGCTCGCCGCGGCTGAGCCCGGCGAGCGTGGCCGGGGTGGCGCTGAGCCGGTAACCGACGCCCGCGGCCTCGATGACCACATGGTCGAGCGCGATCTCCAGCACCTCGCCGCGCACCGACGCGATCACGGCCGCACCGCCTTCCGTTGCTCGGCCAGCCTGGCCTTGTACTTGCGCTGCGCCTCGGCGGCGGCCCGCTCCGCCTTGGCCATCCGGTCCAGCAGGGGGGCCCGCCAGCAGTGGCAGATGGCCAGCGCCAGCGCGTCCGCGGCGTCGGCCGGTTTCGGTGCCACCTGGAGCCCGAGTATCCGGGTGACCATCGCGGTGACCTGGGCCTTGTCCGCGGCGCCATTGCCGGTGACCGCGGCCTTGACCTCGCTCGGGGTGTGGAAGGCGACCGGGATGCCGCGGCGCGCGGCGGCCAGCGCGATCACCCCGCCCGCCTGCGCGGTGCCCATGGCGGTGCGCACATTGTGCTGGGCGAAGACCCGCTCGACCGCGACCGCCTCCGGGCGGTGCGTGTCCATCCACTCCTCGGCGGCGTCGGCCACCAGCAGCAGGCGGTTGGCCAGGTCGAGCTCGGGCGGGGTGCGCACCACGTCCACGTCCAGCGCGGTGACGGTGCGGCCGCGGCCGCCCTGCACCATGCTGAGGCCGCACCGGGTGAGCCCGGGGTCGACGCCCATCACCCGCACCCGGACCCCTTCCCTCGAGCGAACAATTGTTCGAGAGTTTAGCTCACACGGTCGTTTCCGCCGCCGGGCGACACGGTAACAAGGGAGGAATGCGGGGCTGCGCCCCGCGCCCCCGGCACGGCCGCCGCGGGTGATCGCCCGGCCCGCGTGGCCATCGGTGATCTGTCGGACCCACCGGGCACAATGCGGCGCAACCCGACCCGCTCCGAATGGAGGAACCCGTGGCTCCCGAACCGACCGGCACCCTGCAGCACACCCCCACCGGCCGCGACCTGGTGCTCACCCGGCGGTACGCCGCGCCGCCCGAGGAGATCTGGGCCGACCTCACCGAGTCCGAGCGCACCGCGCGGTGGTTCGGGCCATGGGAGGGCGAGCCGGGCGGCGCCATCCGGGTGCGCATGGTGTTCGAGGAGGGCGAGCCGTGGATGGACATGCTCATCGAAGCCTGCGAGCCACCCCGGCGGCTGGAGCTGCGCGCGGTCGACGAGGCGGGCTCCTGGCACCTGGAGGCGGTGCTCACCGCCACCGGCGGCGGCACCGAGCTGGCGCTGATCCACCACCTGGACGACGACGCCGACCCGGGCATGGTCGGCCCGGGCTGGGAGTACTACCTGGACCTGCTCGGGGCGGCCCGCTCCGGCGCGGACCGCCCCGATTTCGCCGCCTACTTCCCGGCGCAGCGGGAGTACTTCCAGCGGCTGGGGTGAGTCAGTCGTCCAGCTCGGCGAGCACCTCGTCGGAGATGTCGGCGTTGGTGTAGACGTTCTGCACGTCGTCGCTGTCCTCCAGCGCGTCCACCAGCTTGATCACCTTGCGCGCGCCCTCGGCGTCGACCGCGACCGAGACCGAGGGCTGGAAGCCGGACTCGGCGGAGTCGTAGTCGATGCCGCTGCCCTGCAGCGCGGTGCGCACGGCGATCAGGTCGCCGGGCTCGCTGATCACCTCGAAGGTGTCGCCGAGGTCGTTGACCTCCTCGGCGCCGGCGTCCAGCACGGCGGTGAGCACGTCGTCCTCGGAGAGCTCGTTCTTCTCCAGGGTGACGACGCCCTTGCGGTGGAACAGGTACGCCACCGACCCCGGGTCGGCCATGTTGCCGCCGTTGCGCGTCATGGCGACCCGGACCTCGCCCGCGGCGCGGTTGCGGTTGTCGGTGAGGCACTCGATGAGCACCGCGACGCCGTTCGGGCCGTACCCCTCGTACATGATGGTCTGCCAGTCGGCGCCGCCGGCTTCCTCGCCGCCGCCGCGCTTGCGCGCCCGCTCGATATTGTCGTTGGGGACCGACGACTTCTTCGCCTTCTGGATGGCGTCGAAGAGTGTCGGGTTGCCTTCGGGGTCACCACCACCCTGCCGGGCCGCCACCTCGATGTTCTTGATCAGCTTCGCGAAGAGCTTGCCCCGCTTGGCATCGATCGCGGCCTTCTTGTGCTTGGTGGTGGCCCATTTGGAGTGGCCGCTCATTCCCTACTTCCTTCGAGTCGGTGGCACGTTCGACGTGTGTACGTTACTCGCCCGGTTCAGCCGTGGTCGTCGCGCTCGCCCTCGGCCCGCCGGACCAGGTCCACGAAGAGTTCGTGCACCCGCAGGTCGCCGGTTACCTCGGGGTGGAAGGAGGTCGCCACGACCGCCCCCTGCCTGACCGCGACGATGCGCCCCGCGGCCGGGCCGTGCGGCACGGTGGCGAGCACCTCGACGCCCGCGCCCGCCCGCTCGACCCAGGGCGCCCGGATGAAGACCGCGCGCATCGGGCCGTCGTCCAGCCCGGCGAAGTCGAGGTCGGTTTCGAACGAGTCGACCTGGCGGCCGAAGGCGTTGCGCCGCACCGTCATATCGATGCCGTGCAGGTGCTCGGCGTCGGCCCTGGTGTCGAGCACCTCGGAGGCGAGCAGGATCATGCCCGCGCAGGAGCCGAAGGCCGGCATGCCGGCGCGCAGCCGGGCGCGCAGCGGCTCCAGCAGCTCGAAGGTCCGCAGCAGCTTGGAGATGGTGGTGGACTCGCCGCCGGGCAGCACCAGCCCGTCCACCGCGGCGAGCTCGGAGGCACGGCGCACCAGGGTCGGGGTGGCGCCGCACTTCTCCAGCGCGACGAGGTGCTCGCGGACGTCGCCCTGCAGGGCGAGCACGCCCACGAGCGGCCGATCGGTCACGGCTGCTCCCTCAGGGTGCGGATCAGCCCCTCCTGGACGACCGCGGCGACCAGCCTGCCCTCCCGGTCGAAGATCTTGCCGCCGGTGAGCGCGCGGCCGAAGCCGGCCGACGGCGAGGACTGGTCGTAGAGCAGCCAGTCGTCGGCGCGGAACGGGCGCAGGAACCACATGGCGTGGTCCAGCGAGGCGCCCTGCGTCGGCTCGTCCGGATGCGTCACCTTGGACGACCCGAGCAGCGTCATATCGCTCATGTAGGCCAGGGTGCAGACGTGCAGCAGCGGGTCGTCCGAGAGCGGGTGCCGGTAGCGGAACCACACCTGCTGCGGCGACACCACCCCCTCCCTGGCCGTGACCCGGTCCCGCGGCACGATCCGGATGTCCCAGTGCTCCCACTCGCGCATGAGCCACAGGCTCTCCGCGCTCAGCGTGGTGGAGACATCGGGCAGCTCGTCCGGGCCCGGCACCTCGGACATCACGTCCTGGTGCGTCGGCCCCTGGTCGCCGGTGTGGAACGAGGCCGACATGGTGAAGATGGCCTGCCCCTCCTGGATCGCGGTGACCCGGCGGGTGCAGAACGAGCGGCCGTCCCGGATCCGCTCGACCTGGTACACCGTGGGCTGGTCCGGATTCCCCGGCCGCAGGAAGTACCCGTGCAGCGAGTGCACCTGATGCCGCGGCTCCACCGTCCGCACCGCCGAGACCAGCGCCTGCCCGGCGACCTGACCGCCGAAGGTGCGCGGCAGCTGCGTCTTGACCGAGGCGCCGCGGAAGATGTCCCGCTCGATGCGCTCGATCTCCAGTGCCTCTTCGATTGTCGCCATGCGCTGAGAGTATCCCGGCCGGTCGGCGCGGTCGGCGGCACCCGGCGGACCTGCCCGGCAGGCGTTTGCTGAGATGGAGCCGTGGTGCGCTACGAACCCCTGAGCCCCGGTGAACTCGTCGCCCGGGTCGCCGAGCGGGTGCCGGCGTCTGCGGGTCGCGCCGTCGTCGCGGTGGACGGTGCCGACGCCGCCGACCCCGAATCTCTTGCCTCGGAGCTGGTTTCGCGGTTGCGCGACGCCGGCCGGGACGCGGCCTCCGTCCCCCTGCGCGGCTACGTGCGCCCCGCCTCCCTGCGGCTGGAGTACGGCCGCGACGACACCGACTCCTACCGCGACACCTGGTACGACTACGCCGCCCTCGACCGCGAGGTCCTCCGCGCCCTGCGCGACCGCGGCCGCTGGCTCCCCGCGCTCTGGGACGAGGTCGCCGACCGCTCCGCCCGAGCCGCCCTCCGCACCGCCTCGGCCGGCACCGTCCTCGTGGTCTCCGGCCCCATGCTGCTCGGCCGCGGGCTCGCCTTCGACCACACCGTCCGGCTCGAGCTCACCGAGCCCGCCCTGCTCCGCCGCACCCCGGAGGAGCGGCGCTGGACCGTCCCCGCGCTGCTCGCGCACGCTGCCGAGTACCCGGAGGAGCCCGATTTCGCCGTCCGCTGGGATCATCCCGGCAAGCCCGCGCTCCGCATCTCGGGATGATTCCGGGGCGCTGTCCTCGACTTCCGAATACGTTCCGAATACCATGGATCCATGGGCACCGCAGCAGACCTACCCGCGGCGACCCGCCGCTCTTCGGACCTGAGCAAGCACTCCGCGGAGGTCTTCGCCGAGGCCGAGAACCACCCCGTGACGGTGACCCGCCGCGATGGCGAGGCGCTGGTCCTGATGTCGCAGCGCGAGGCAGAGGGCCGCACCCGCCTGCTGCAGTTCGCCGCGCAGCTCATCACCGTCACCCTCGATGACCGAGGCTCACTCGCCGAGCGCATGGCCAAGGCATTCCCCTGGATGCTCGCACTGTCGCCGGCCGACCGGGAGACCTGTGCACAGGACCTCGTCGATGCCGCCCGCGCCTCCTTCTCCACCGACCAGCCGCAGCTGGCGATCGCCGAGCTGACCTCCTGGAAGGAGACCGCGACGGCTATCGCCGCCGGCCTCGGCCGCACCGACCTGGAGTGGCTCGACGAGGACACCCCCGTGGAGCGGCCTTGATGATGGCGGCAGCCAAAAAGGGTGAGTTGGTTCCCCGTCCGCCGAGAAAGACCGAGTACGAAATTCGTTTCGCCACTTCCGAAGCGCACAGAGGGTGGCGGGACCTCGTCGCGACGATCCGCAACCCCATGACGGAGACATGGGACTTCCTCACGAGAACGCCGCTGTCCACGACGCCGACGAACTACCCGCTCAGGGGCGCGCTCGGCGTCATCGAGCGCGGCGGCGCGACCCACGAGCGCTGGCAGCACAAGCCGACCGCCAAGGGGACCGCACGCATCTGGTTCTACGTGGACGAGCGCACGGTATTCCTGGAACAGGTGCACACGAACCATCCGAGCGAGACGAAGTAGGGCCTCGGACCACGCAAACGACTGCTGCCCGGCACTTTTCGGTGCCGGGCAGCCTTCGGGGGAAAAGATCACCAACCGCGCTCGGCGAGGCGGTGGGGCTCGGGGATCTCCTCGACATTGATGCCGACCATCGCCTCGCCCAGCCCCCGCGACACCTTGGCCAGCACGTCGGGATCGTCGTAGAACGTGGTCGCCTTGACGATCGCCTCGGCCCGCTGCGCCGGATTCCCGGACTTGAAGATCCCGGAACCCACGAACACGCCTTCGGCGCCGAGCTGCATCATCATGGCGGCGTCGGCGGGGGTGGCGATGCCACCGGCGGTGAAGAGCACGACGGGCAGCTTGCCGGTCTCGGCGACCTCGCGGACCAGCTCGTACGGTGCCTGGAGCTCCTTGGCGGCGACGAAGAGCTCGTCTTCCGGCAGGGAAGAAAGGCGGCGCAGCTCCTGGCGGATCTTGCGCATGTGGGTGGTGGCGTTGGAGACGTCACCGGTGCCGGCCTCGCCCTTGGAGCGGATCATGGCCGCGCCCTCGGTGATGCGGCGCAGCGCCTCGCCGAGGTTGGTGGCGCCGCAGACGAAGGGGACGGTGAACTTCCACTTGTCGATGTGGTTGGCGTAGTCGGCGGGGGTGAGCACCTCGGATTCGTCGATGTAGTCGACGCCGAGGCTCTGCAGGATCTGGGCCTCCACGAAGTGGCCGATCCTGGCCTTGGCCATCACCGGAATGGAGACGGCGGAGATGATGCCCTCGACCATGCCGGGGTCGCTCATCCGGGAGACGCCGCCCTGGGCGCGGATGTCGGCGGGGACCCGCTCCAGCGCCATCACCGCGACGGCGCCCGCGTCCTCGGCGATCTTCGCCTGGTCGGGGGTGACGACGTCCATGATCACCCCGCCCTTGAGCATCTCGGCCATGCCGCGCTTGACGCGGGCGGTACCGGTGGTCGGGGTGGGATCGGGGGTGGTCACGGCAAACTCCTGGATCATGTGCGCCTAACGGTCGGGGGGACGCTCCCGATTCTAGGCGTGCCAGGCAGGCCACTTGATAGCCAGTCCGGCACCACTGGTCTGGTACCGGACCAACAAGTACAGCAACCCCGCCGCGATCGTGACGACCGTTACAGCGGAGCGACGACCAGCAATTCGGCCCAGTACGTCGCGGCGGCCGGGCCGATCAGCGGCGTCAGGAAATCGAAAAGCAGATACGACATGTGCTACCTCCACCTCTGCGCGCCCCCGATGACGCGCGTCCGTTCAGGGGTACCCGACCCCGGGAGCCGGGCACCCCACAGCCCCTCGATTGTGCAGCAGATCACAGGAATGTTTCAGCGGATCGAGCGCACCTCGGGTTCGTCGCCGCCGTCCGCGACGGCGGCGGCCTCGGCGAGCAACTCGTCCAACTGGTACGGGTAGACGGTCTCCCCGGAACGGTCCAGTGCCACGATGTCGTCCGGCGCGCACCACCGGTTGCCGGAGATCGAGCG
This sequence comes from Nocardia sp. NPDC050697, assembly GCF_040654395.1. Lineage (NCBI taxonomy): Bacteria > Bacillati > Actinomycetota > Actinomycetes > Mycobacteriales > Nocardiaceae > Nocardia > Nocardia sp. NPDC050697. The sequence continues at coordinate 49,233 of NZ_JBFAHY010000015.1, read as the reverse complement.
GCGCTCGACGAAGGTGAGCGAGGCCGGGTTCGGCTCGAAGGCGGGCACCCGCAGCACGAAGAAGAGCTCCTCGGCGCGGATGAGCTCGCCGTCGAAGGGGAAGACCGCGACCCGGCGCCAGATCGGGCCGCGCAGCGCGGCGGGGTCGGCGCTGTGGCCGGTCTCCTCGTGCAGCTCGCGCACGGCGGCCTGGCGCAGCGTCTCCCCCGGTTCGACGCCGCCGCCGATGGTGAACCAGAACGCGGTCTCCGGGGTGCGCGGGTCGGAGCCGCGCATGAGCAGCACCCGGCCGGAGTGGTCGAGCAGCACCACCCGGGCGGAGGTGCGGCTGGTGTCGACGGCGAGCCCGGTCGACGCGGCCGGGGTGGTGCGCTCGGGGATCTCGAAGTAGGTGGGCAGCGGCGCGGTGCCGCCGAGGTGCAGCCAGCGCACCGGGCGCCTGGTGCGCAGCGCGAGGGTGTCGCGCACGGCGTCGTTGTGGAAGCGGCGGGCGATGAGCACCCTGGCCTCGGCGTCGGCGAGCTCGGAGATGAGCTGCGGGCGCAGGTGCTCGATATCGACGGCGGCGAGCGCGGCGCCGAGCCGGTTCTCCGCCGCCTCCCGCTCGCCGCGGTCGGCGCGCTCGGCCCGCCCGGCGAGCGCGGTGAGCCTGCGGGCCTGCTCGGTGGCGGCGGGGTCGGAGACCGGGCCGGCGATGGCGAGCGCCACCGCCCTGGCGACCACCGCGCGGCGGGCCAGCGCGGATTCCAGGGCGGCCCAGGACTGGTCGTTGCGCACGTGCAGCCGGTCCAGCCGGTTGGCGGTGGCGTAGGCCCAGAGCGCCAGCGCGGCCAGCGCCGCGACGATGATGGCGAGGACCAGCACCGTGGTGGCGGAGAAGGTGATCATCCGGCGGCCCGCACTCCCTCGTCGCCGACGGTGACGGTCTCGTAGACCCGCAGGATCTGCTCGGCCACCACCGGCCAGTCGTACTCCCCGACCACCCGGGTCGCGGTCCGCACCAGCGCGGTGCGCCGGTCCGCGTCGGCGAGCAGGTCGCCGAGCGCGGTGCCGAGCGCGGCGGCGTCACCGATCGGGACGAGCACCCCCGCGGCGCCGTCGCGCAGCACCCGGCGGAAGGCGTCGAGCTCGCTGGCGACCACCGCGGTTCCGGCGGCCATGGCCTCGATCAGGATGATGCCGAAGCTCTCGCCGCCCAGGTTCGGCGCCACGTAGACGTCGGCGCTGCGCATGGCGGCGGCCTTCTCGGCGTCGGAGACCTGGCCGAGGCAGTGCAGCCGGTCGGCGTGCGGGCCCGCCTGCCTGCGCAGCCGCTCCTCGTCGCCGCGCCCGACCACCAGGATTCGCACGTCCGGATGCCGGGCCACCAGCGCGGGCAGCGCGGCGAGCAGCACGTCCATGCCCTTGCGCGGCTCGTCGTAGCGGCCGAGGAAGAGCACGGTGCCGCCGGGGCGCGGGTAGCCGGGCAGCAGCGGCGCGCGGGCGAAGGCCCCCACGTCGACGCCGTTCGGGATCTCCACGGCGTCCGAGCCGAGCGCCTCCACCTGCCAGCGCCGGGCCAGCTCGGAGACCGCGATCCGGCCGGTGATCTTCTCGTGGTAGGGCCGCAGCACACCCTGGAAAGTGCTCAGGACCAGCGATTTCGTGGTCGAGGTGTGGAAGGTGGCGACGATCGGCCCCTCGGCGATCTTCAGCGCGAGCATGGAGAGGCTGGGCGCGTTCGGCTCGTGAATGTGCAGCACGTCGAAGTCGCCGGTCTCGATCCAGCGCCGGATCCGGGTGTAGGCCATGGGGCCGAAGGCGAGCCGGGCGACCGAGCCGTTGTACGGGATGGCGACGGCGCGGCCGGCCGAGACCACGAAGTCCGGCAGCTCGGTCTCCTCGGCGGCGGGGGCGAGCACGCTCACCCGGTGGCCGCGCTCGATCAGCACCCGGGCCAGCTCGACGACGTGCGCCTGCACGCCGCCCGGCACGTCGAAGGAGTACGGGCAGACCATGCCGATCCTCATCGGGGTGCCTCGCCGGAGTGCCTGCCCGCCTGCGCGGCCTCGATCACCGCGCGCCTGCGGTCGGAGAGATCGCCCTCCCAGAGCGGTTGCAGCATGTGCCAGTCCGCGGGGTGCTCGGCGATGCCGGCGGCGAAGGAGTCGGCGAGCGCCTGGGTGGCGGTGGCGACGCCGCCGGTGGTGTCGATGGCGGCGCCGACGCGCAGCCCCCACGCCTCGGTGCCGTCCGCGGTCTCGCGGAACCAGAGGTGCACCGGGAGCAGCGCGGCACCGGTCTCGACGGCGAGCGCGGCGGGGCCGCCCGGCATCCAGGTGCGCTCGCCGAAGAAGGTGACCGGGACGCCGCGGCCGGTGAGGTCGCGCTCGCCGAGCAGGCAGACGATGCCGTTCGCCCGGAGCCGGTCGGCGAGCGTGGCGAAGGGCGGCTGTTCACCGCCGGTGAGCGGGAAGATCTCGAAGCCGAGGCTCTCGCGGTAGGCCACGAAACGCTCGAACAGCGATTCCGGCTTCAGCCGCTCCATGACGGTGCTGAGGCGGCCGTAGTTCTGCACCAGCCAGACGCCGGCCATGTCCCAGTTGCCGGTGTGCGGGAGCACGAGCAGCATGCCCTTGCCGCGCTCCAGGGCGGCATCCAGGTGCTCGCGGCCCTCGACCGGGAGCAGGGGGGAGCGGCCGAGCGCGGCGTGGTCCATGGTGGGCAGGCGGAAGGCTTCGCGCCAGTAGCGGGCGTAGGAGCGGACGGAGGCGCGGATCAGCTCGTCCGGTACCTCGGCCGGCGGGACGCCGAGGACGCGGGCGAGGTTGCGGCGCAGCTGGTCCGGGCCGCCGTTGCGGGCGCCGCGGTCGGCGCCGATGCGGAAGGCGCTGCGCGCGAGCCCCTCCGGCAAAGCGCGGACGACGCGCCAGCCCGCGGCGTAGCCGAGCGCGCTCAGCCGCTCGCCGAGACTCATGCGGTGTCCTGCGGCGCGGACCCCGCGGGCGGGAGCAGGTCGCGGGCGCCGGGCGAGTTGCGCACCGCGAGCACCCGCTGGAACACCGTGACGATGCTGAGCACGGCGAGGATCCACATGGCGACGTGCACCGCCCAGGTGAGCCACTCGATCCCCCAGTACCCGCCGATGCCGGTGAGCCCGGCGCCGACGAGCACGATGATCAGCCGGTCCGGCCGCTCGATGAGCCCGCCGTCGGCGGAGAGCCCGCTGGCCTCGGCGCGCGCCTTGGCGTAGGAGATGACCTGCGAGGTCACCAGCACCACCAGCGTCGCGGCGAACAGCAGCCTGCTGTCCTCGTGGAACACCGCCCACCAGGCCAGCCCGCCGAAGATGGCGCCGTCGGCGACCCGGTCGCAGGTGGCGTCGAGCACCGCGCCGTACCTGGTGCCGCCGCCCCTGGCCCTGGCCATGGCGCCGTCCAGCATGTCGAACATGACGAAGAGCCAGATCACCATGGTGCCCCAGAACAGGTGACCGGCCGGGAAGAGCGTTACCGCCGCCGCGATGGTGGCGGCGGTGCCGAGCAGCGTCACCGCGTCCGGGGTGAGCCCGGTGCGCACCAGGGCGCGGCCCAGCGGGGCGGTGGCCTTGGCGAAGGTCGCGCGGCCGAAGAAGCTCAGCACCTCACTCGACATCCTTCGCGGCGGGATTCTTCCAGGCGTCGGCGAGCAGCGCCCTGGTGTCGCGCAGCAGCTGCGGCATCACCTTGGCGCCGCCGATGACGGTGATGAAGTTGGCGTCGCCGCCCCAGCGCGGGACGACGTGCTGGTGCAGGTGGTCGGCGAGCGACCCGCCCGCGACCCCGCCCAGGTTCAGCCCGACATTGAAGCCGTGCGGCGAGGAGACCCGCTTGACCGTGCGGATCGCCTCCTGGGTGAAGGCCATGAGCTCGGCCGACTCGGCGTCGGTGAGATCCTCCAGCTTGGCGACCCTGCGGTACGGCACCACCATGAGGTGGCCGGGGTTGTACGGGTACAGGTTGAGCACCGCGTACACCAGCTCGCCGCGCGCGATGACCAGGCCGTCCTCGTCGGTCATCAGCGGGATGTCGGTGAAGGGGTGGCCGGTCGACCCGTTCTTGGGCTCGGCGGTGGCGGCCTCCGAGATGTAGGACATCCGGTACGGGGTCCACAGCCGTTGCAGCCGATCCGGCTCCCCCGCCCCCCGCACCACGAACTCCTCGCTCATGCTCTGTCCATCCGGCCTGGGCGAGGGCCCTCCGTGGCTACGCTCCGCTCCCGCCTCCGGGCCTGACTCGCTCATGCCCCCGCCTTCCGGACCTCGAACCCGTCCGCGCTCGGCGAGGCGTTCTCCCGGCCCGCGATCCAGGCGAGGATGGTGGCGACGGCGTCGTCCACCGGGACCCCGTTCACCTGGCTGCCGTCGCGGAAGCGGAAGCTCACCGCACCGGCGGTGACATCGCGCTCGCCGGCGAGCAGCATGAACGGCACCTTCTGCGCGGTGTGGTTGAAGATCTTCTTCTGCATGCGGTCGTCGGTGCGGTCGACCTGGGCCCTGACCCCGGCGTCGCGCAGCCGCTCGACGACCGCGTCCAGGTGCTCGGCGAAGGCCTCCGCCACCGGGATGCCGACCACCTGCACCGGCGCCAGCCAGGCCGGGAAGGCGCCCGCGTAGTGCTCGGTGAGCACGCCGAAGAACCGCTCGATGGAGCCGAAGAGCGCGCGGTGGATCATCACCGGGCGCTGCTTGCTGCCGTCGGCGGCGGTGTACTCCAGCTGGAACCGCTCGGGCAGATTGAAGTCGAGCTGGATGGTCGACATCTGCCAGGTGCGGCCCAGCGCGTCCCTGGCCTGCACCGAGATCTTCGGGCCGTAGAAGGCGGCGCCGCCCGGGTCGGGCACCAGGTCCAGCCCGGAGGCCGCGGCGACCTTGGCGAGCGTCTCGGTGGCCTCTTCCCAGATCTCGTCCGAGCCGACGAACTTCACCGGGTCCTTGGTGGAGAGCTCCAGGTAGAAGTCGTCCAGGCCGTAGTCGGCGAGCAGCCCGAGCACGAACTGCAGGGTGCTGGTCAGCTCCGCGTGCATCTGCTCCTTGGTGCAGTAGATGTGCGCGTCGTCCTGGGTCATGCCGCGCACCCGGGTGAGGCCGTGGATCACGCCGGACTTCTCGTACCGGTACACCGACCCGAACTCGAAGAGCCGCAGCGGGAGCTCGCGGTACGAGCGGCCGCGGGAGCGGAAGATCAGGTTGTGCATGGGGCAGTTCATCGGCTTGACGTAGTAGTCCTGGCCGGGCTTGCGGACGGTGCCGTCCTCGTTGTACTCCGCGTCCAGCTGCATGGCCGGGAACATGCCGTCCCGGTACCAGTCCAGGTGGCCGGAGACCTCGAAGAGGTGGCCCTTGGTGATGTGCGGGGTGTTCACGAACTCGTACCCGGCCGCCACGTGCCGCGCCCGCGAGTACTCCTCGAGCTCCTTGCGGATGATCCCCCCCTTGGGGTGGAAGACCGGCAGCCCGGAGCCGAGCTCGTCCGGGAAGCTGAAGAGGTCGAGCTCCAGCCCGAGCTTGCGGTGGTCGCGCCGCTCGGCCTCGGCCAGCAGGTGCAGGTGCTCCTCCAGCGCCTCCGGCGACTCCCACGCGGTGCCGTAGATGCGCTGCAGCCCCTCGCGGCTCTGGTCGCCGCGCCAGTACGCGGCGGAGCTGCGGGTGAGCTTGAAGGCCGGGATGAACTTGGTGGTGGGGATGTGCGGGCCGCGGCACAGGTCGCCCCAGATCCGCTCGCCGGAGCGCGGATCGAGGTTGTCGTAGATGGTGAGTTCCTTGCCACCGACCTCCATCACCTCGGGGTCGTCGATGCCGGACTTGTCGGCGATGAGCTCCAGTTTGAACGGCTCGCCCGCAAGCTCCGCCCTGGCGTCCTCGACCTCCACCACGCGGCGGGCGAAGCGCTGGGCGCCCTTCACGATCTTCTTCATCCGGGATTCCAGCTTGGCCAGATCCTCCGGGGTGAACGGGCGGTCGACCCGGAAGTCGTAGTAGAAGCCGTCCTTGATCGGCGGGCCGATGCCGAGCTTGGCCTCCGGGAACTCCTGCTGCACCGCCTGGGCCAGCACGTGCGCGGCGGAGTGCCGGATCACGCTGCGGCCGGCCTCGGTGTTCGCGGCGATCGCCTCCACCTCGACGTCGGCCTCCGGCGCCCAGGAGAGATCCTTGAGCCCCTCGGCGTCGCGCACCACCACGATGGTGTCCGGACCCTTGGTCGGCAGCCCCGCCTCGCGCACCGCGGCACCCGCCGTCGTCCCGGCAGGCACCCGGACGTGGGTGGCAGGACTGATCGGGGCTGAGATGGTCACGGCTGAGCTCTCCTCGGCGTCGTCGGGCACGGGCGTTTCCCGCCCCTGGGGCGGAATCCCGCGTCGATACCGGGCACCCGTGTGCTCCGGCGCTGCCATGCTATCGGCACCGCCGGGCGGACGCGCCGACGGACACCGCGGCCGATGCTCCGCCGGGGAGTCAGTTCCCCGTGGTCAGTGCCGTCAGCAGCTGCTCGCGCTCGGCCGCGGGGCGCTTCGGGCAACTTGTGCACATGGCGCAGCCGGGCGCCTCGAAGACGAGGCAGCAGGAGATCCGCTTGACGAAGGTGCGGCCGGCGACCTCCTGGAAGCGGGGGGTGGGCAGTTTGCCGCCGACGTCGTGCGCGAGCGCGGGGGCGATGGCGGCGGCGCCCGCGTCGATGGCGCGGTTGCCGATGGCGTCGGCGACCACCGCCCAGAGCGCGGGGATGCCCGCGCCGGATGCCTGGGCGACGGTGGCGATGACCGAGGCCAGGCTCGCGCGCAGCGCGTGTGCGGCGGCGCGGGTGTCCGAGGCGCGGCCGTTCGCCGCGTGCGGGGACTGTGCCCGCTCGACCGGGCCGGTTCCGGTGGGCGCGGTTCCGGTGAGCGCGAGTGCGGCGTCGCCCGCTTGCGCCGCGCCGGATGCGAGGGCGGCGGCGGGCGGATCCGCGGGGAAATGCACGGTTTCGACGCCGCCGTCGGCGCGGACCGGGCAGGTGATCCGGTCCAGTTCGACGGTGGGCACCGCCGACTGTGCGGCGTAGGCCCTGACCACCGGCTGGACCAGGGCCGATGCCACCATGCACCACCACAGCGTGCCCGCGGCACGGCAGGAGCCGGTGCCCCAGCTGCGGCCCATCTCCGTGATCCGCGCGGTGACCCAGGCGGGGTCGCGCAGCGCGGCGCCGCCCACCGTCTCCGTCACTTCAGGGGACTGCGCAACCATGGCCATTCCACTCCGATCCAGCCGCCGACCAGCGAGAACGTATTCAGCACCCAGAGCGTCGCGACGACGAGGAGGAAGGTACCGAGCGCCGCGAGCGCGCGGATCAGCGGCCCGCGCGCCGAGAACCATGCCATGAATTGCCGGTACCGCTCGCGAAGCCACGCCAGGACCCGCTGTGCCCAGGCGAATTCGCTGGCCAGAATGCCGAGCCCGGCGAAGACGAGAGCCCAGCCCGGGCCCGGGTAGGGAATGGCGACGATGCCGAGCGCGAGCACCGCGACCCCGGCCACCGCGACCAGGATCCGGTAGCCGAACTCCATGCCGCGGCGCTCCGCGATCCGGCGCCGCCAGGCGTATCGGTGCTCGCGCCGGGCGCGGGCCTCCCGGGCGGCGTCGGGCGGCGCGGGCGCGGCGGGGTCGGGCTCGATGGTCACCAGCCCAGCGTACGAGCCGACCGGGCACGGCCGCCCGAACACCGCCGCCCGGCGGGGCGGGCGGCACCGGGGCCCGCCCGGATGGTCCGGGCGGGCCCCGGCGTCAGGCCGGTTCGAGCACGCGCCGCTGCCCGCGCTCGTCGATCTGCGCGATCCCGTCCTCGGTCACCTCGACCACCCGCGCGCTGGCGATGTCGAAGAACAGCCCGGTGACCGCGGCCCCGCGCTCCAGCACCGCCGGATGCCGGCGCAGCGTCTCCAGCTGCACGGCCACATTCACCATGCTGAGCTGGTCGACCTCGCCGAAGCCGGCCGCGCGGGCGGCCAGCGCGACCGGGTGGCCGAGCCGGAACCGCTCCAGGCTCGGCGCGGCGTGCGCCAGCCAGGCACCGATCTCCGGCCCGGCCTCCGCCCCGGAGTGCAGCGCCTTCATGGCCCCGCAGGACGAGTGGCCGCAGACCACGACGCTGCGCACGTCCAACTCGGCCAGGGCGAAGAGCAGCGCCGCCTCCACCGACGGGTCGCCGGTGACCGGGACCAGATTGCCGACGTTGCGCACGGTGAACAGGTCGCCGGGGCCGCTGTTGGTGATGACGTTCGGCACGATCCTGGAGTCGGCGCAGGTGAGGAAGAAGGAATCCGGGTCCTGCCGGTCGCGCAGCTCGTCCAGGTGCGGCCGCACCACGTGCGCGTGGCTGCGGTGGTAGGCCGCGACCCCGGCCGTCACCCGGTCCTCCGGCGCCGCCTCGTGCCGCCACGGCCCGAGGATGTCGTCCCAGATGGCGCGGCCCATGCCGCGGGCCGGCGGCCCGGCGGTGGCATCCGCCATCCGCGCGCTGCCGATCTCGACGAAGTGCACCGAGCCGCCGCCGTTCTCCTGCTGCCGCACCCACTCCTCCAGCGCCTCGAAGGCGGCGTGGTCGAGGAAGTCGACGGTCATCTCCACCGTGACGTCGGCGCCCTCGGGCACCTTGCCCAGCTCGCCGGTGAGCTTCGGCAGCGCCAGGAAGGTGCAGGAGCCGTCGATCCGCACCACCCACTGCTCGGAGCCGGGCGCCCGCTGCGCGTGCACGTGGATCCGCACCACCCGCCAGAGCAGCAGCGCGAAGGCGAGCGCGAGCCCGATGAGTACACCCTCCAGCAGGTTCAGGAAGACCACGCCGACAATGGTGGAGGCGTAGATCAGCAGGTCGCCGGTGCGCTTGGCGAGCTTGATGTGCGCGAGCTTGACCAGCTGCACGCCGATCACGATGAGCAGCCCGGCCAGCGCGGCCAGCGGAATCCGCTCGACCAGCCCCGCGAGCGCCACCGAGAAGACCAGCAGCCAGACCCCGTGCAGCACGGCCGAGGCCCGGCTGCGCGCCCCGGCGGCGACATTGGTCGCGCTGCGCACGATCACGCCGGTCACCGGCAGCCCGCCGGCCAGGCCGGAGAGCACGTTCGCCGAGCCCTGGCCGATCAGCTCGCGGTCGAAGTTGGTGCGCTTGCCGTCGTGCATCTTGTCGATGGCGACCGCCGAGAGCAGGCTCTCCACGCTGGCGATCAGCGCGATGGTGAGCACCATGAGCGCGACCGCGGCCCAGCCGCCGTCCGGGATCTGCGGCAGCCCGATGGCGTCGAAGAGCGAGCCGTCCAGCACGATGCGCTCGACATCGGTGGGCAGCACCAGCGAGAGCACGGTGGCGACGACGACGGCCACCAGCGGGCCCGGCACCGCCGCGAGCCGCTTCGGCACCCGGCGCCAGCCGATCATGATGGCGACGACCACCAGCCCGATCGCCGCGTCCCAGGCGTGCAGCTGCACGACCTGCTGCGGCAGCTGGGCGATATTGCGCCAGGCACTGCTCTGCGATTCGCCGCCGAGCAGCACGTGCACCTGCTGCAGCGCGATGGTGAGGCCGATCCCGGCCAGCATGGCATGCACCACCACCGGCGCCACCGCGAGCGCGGCGCGCGCCACCCGGCTCAGCCCGAAGAGGATCTGCAGCACGCCGGCGGCGACCACGATGAAACAGGTGGTGCGCCAGCCGAACTGGGCGATGGACTCGGCCACCACCACGGTGAGCCCCGCCGCGGGGCCACTGACCTGCAGCACCGCCCCGCCGAGGAGCCCGGCCACGATGCCGCCGATGACGGCGGCGATGAGCCCGGCCGCCACCGGCGCGCCGGAGGCGACCGCGATTCCCAGCGAGAGCGGGAGCGCAACCAGGAACACCACGATGGATGCGGGAACATCGTGGCGCAGAACGGAATTCATCCGCTCCCGCAGCGCGGGGCGGCCGGGTGGAGCCAGGTCGTTCTCGATTGCCATGTCTTCTCCTTCGCCGACCCGGCGCAGCCGGGGTCGGTTGACGATCACGAAATCCGACAGGGAGCACAGACCGCGAACCGGCAGTCGCGGTGGAGCGATGCCCCGGCGCCGCGGTGGGCCGGGGTGCAATGAAAAGCAAGGGTATTGGTAATGACTTAGCAAAGCCTGAGAACTCCGCTGCCGGGCGGAGGGCTACGCTGCCAGTCTGAAATCCTTGCGCTTCAACATTTTTCGCCCGTCGGGCGGAGACGCGGGGCGACGTCGGTGTCGGTGAACATATTTCTCCTTCGCCGGGGCCGAAGCCCGGTTCATCGGCGGAACATGTGCGGCATCGAACGCGCCGCGCGGTCGCGCGGCGCCCTTGGTACGTGACCGGTGACGCTGAGGTCTCCCCAATAGTAAAGATGAACCAAAGGCTGTGGAAAGTCCCAGGTAGGACGAATGGCGCACAGAATCAACGTGTGAGCGTCCACATAGTGTGGCGCTTCCCAGCAGGGGGAACACCGACGAGCCGATCTTTACCATTTGAACGTACCGTTGGATAACGGCGCACTACAGAGTGTGCACTTACTCGAACGGAGTTCCCGATGACCACCAGTTCGACCACCCGCCGCATGCTCGCCGCCCTCGCCCTCACCGGCACCGTCGCCGGCGTCATCGCCGGCACGGCGGGCACGGCGGGCGCCGCGCCGCGGGACTCGCGCTTCGGCCGCGACGACACCGGCTGGGATCACATCGACCCGAGGGGGCTGCACCACGGGTCGGAGGACCCGCGCTCGCGGGCCGAGGTCCAGGACAACCGCAGGGCCTACTACGCCGAGAACTACCCGGGGCAGTCCTCGAACTCCGGCGGCGGCAGCACCACCTGGTCCCGCTCGGACAACGAGGACGGCTGGACCGTCTGCAAGCCGCAGGCGCGCTACTGCTGAGCTCCGGCGCCCGGCAGCACCTCGTTCAGCTCGGAATCCTGCGCCAGGTAGCGCGCGGTGTACCGGTTCACCAGCTCGGCGGCGAGCCGGCCCGGCACCGCCCTGGTGACCTCGGCGCGACCGGCGAGCTCGGCGACGTCGGCGGCGGTGCGCTCCGATTCCAGGAACGGCTGCCAGGCGGTGCGCTGGAAGAGCTCGACGAAGCGGCGCGAGATGCGTTCGCAATCGCCGCGCAACCGATCGAGCTCGTCGAGCACGTCGGCCACCGGGACCCCGGCGGCATCGAGCTGCTCGGCGACGGCGATGAGCTCCGGGTCGGCGATCCGGTAGGTGGTGGCGTCCACCGGCTCGTACAGCCCGGCGGCGACCACCCTGGTCAGCCCGTTCGGCACCGCGCGGTATCGCTCGTCGAGATCGGTGGCGGAGATGGTCTCGCCCGCGGCCGCCGCGGCGCCCTCGAGCTCCTCGGCGTCGGAGACCCCGAGCACGTCGCCGAGATCGTCGCCGCGGTCCCACGCCTCCAGCAGCTCTCGGATCCCGTTGAGCTTTATTCCGCGATCCAGCAATCTGCTGATGGTGCGAATCCGATTCAGGTGCTCCCGGCTGTAGAAGCCGGTCCGCCCCTTCACCTGCGGCGGGGGGAGCACGCCGCGCTCGTGGTACACGCGCACGCTGCGAACCGTCGTGTCAGCCGCACGCGCCAGCTCATCGATCGTGTACTCAACACCCGCAGACATGCACTAAGGAAACCATATCCGGCGTGCCGGGCACGGCCCGCGGCGCGCCGCCCCGCCGGGGTGCGGCACCGGATTGGTGACATGGCACAAAACGGCGGGCACCCGGCCGGACATCGCGCTCCGCCGCCGGTGACCGAGCACGGGGCGGACCGGGATCCGGCTCGGCGCAAGCCCCGGGCAACCCCGGCGGCGCCGGGATTTCCCAGCGCCGGGAAGGTGCCGTGCTCGACAGCACAGTTTACCCCTGGATAACGTCTCGTTGTATAGCGGCGTGTATCGGCCGCGGAAGTGGAGGCTTCGATGTTCACGAGGTTCGCGGCGCGGGCGATGGCCGCGTGCGTGGCGGTGGCCGCGGGTGCGATCGGCACCGGGCTCGGCGGCGGGGCCGCGCAGGCCGACGAGGGCATCGCCTGTCTCTGGGCCGGGGTCTCGCACCCGTACCTCTCCGAGGTGGTGGCCGGCGGCTGGACCTTCGAGTGCGGCTGGGACGGGCTCAGCTCGCACTGGTTCCGCGGCGGTCGGACCGGCGCGCCGAGCACGGTGCCGAACCCCGGCGCGGGCCGGGCGCCCTCCGGCACCTTCAGCGGCGGCGCGCTGCAGCCGGGCACCGCCTACACCGACTACTGCGTCGGCAGCCAGCTCATCGAGGGGGCCGAGGACGTCTACGAGGTGGTGTGGGGCGCGAGCGGACCGCCGTTCTGGAAGGCCGCCGCGCCGATCGCGCAGTGGCGCTTCGACGCCGGGACCGGCCCGCAGCCCTCCTGGCGCTCGTCCAGCCTCTGCTACGACGGCATGCTGATCTGACCGTGGCCGGATCGGAACCGCGCGCGGGCGACGCCGACCGCGAGCGGGCGCTGCGCGAGCTCTCCGAGCAGCTGGGCTCCGGGCGGCTGAGCCTGCCGGAGTTCGAGGTGCGCAGCGCTGCGGTCGCGGGCGCCGAGAGCCGGGCGGAGCTGGCGGAGTCCTTCGCCGACCTGCCGCACGCGATTCCGCCGGGTCCCCCCGGCCCCAGCCCCCGGCCGGGCGTGCGGCGGGCGCTGCTCGCCGCGGCGCTCGCCTGCGCGGCGCTGCTGCTGACCGCGCTCACCGGCCAGTGGGCCTGGTTGCTGACGCTGCTCGCTGTCCCGCCGCTGCTCCGGCCCTTGCTCGCGCTGCCGAGCCAGAACTCTCGGCCCAGCTGATTTCAGGAGGTGTGCGGCGCCATTCGCGCGAAGCTGCACACCCTGGCCTCGCCGGAGGTCGCCGGGCAGGTGCGCATCCTGCTCGGCCGGGCCGATCCCGCGGCCGGCCCGGTACTGCGGCGGGCCGGTACTGCGGCCGGGCCGGTACTGCGCCGCGCTAGAAGCGGGTTCGCGGGCGGACGTAGTTGGCCAGGTCGACGAGGCGGTATCGGTGCAGCCGCTGCGGCGCGCCGCGGGCCAGCGCGCGCAGCGCGGTCTCCAGTCCGGCGCGCAGCCCGGGCCGGGTGCAGGGGACGCCGAGGATGGTGCTGTCCGCCCGGACCCGGTGCGGCTGCGCGTCCAGCGTTTGCAGTGCCGCGCCGAGGACCACGATGCGCAGCTGCAGCGCGCGCGGCTCGTCCGGCGCCGCCTCCAGCCGGGCCGCCGCCTCGGCGAGATCGGCCTCGGTGATCTCCGCCGGCGGGCGGGAGACCAGCAGCAGGCAGCCGGTGAGCCGGGCGATGCCGTGGTAGCGCGATGCCTCCGGCACCTGGTCCAGGACCGCGACGGCCTCCGGCACCCGCTGCTCGGCGGCGAGCCGCCTGGCCAGCCCGAAGGCCGCGCTCACCGCGCCCCGGTCGGTGCGCCACACGGTGCGGTAGTACTCGATCGCCGACTCCGCCCAGTTCCCGGCCTCGGCGGGCGTGCCGAGCGCGAGCTCCGCGGTGGCCGCCAGCGCGAGCTGCGGCGCCAGCTCCCCCGGCACCATGGTGTGCACCCGGTCGAAGTGCTCGTACGCGGTGCCGTACTCCCCCGCGAGCAGCGCGGCGATCGCGCTGTACCACTCGAGCCGCCAGTCCCCGCCGTACCGCGGCCGCAGCTCGGCGAGGCGCTGGGCGGCCTGCGCGACATCGCCGAGGTCCAGGTGCGCGCGCACCACGGTGAGCGTGCCCTCCAGCTCGAAGGTCGCCGGCTCCGGGATGGTGCCCGCGACGATGCGGTCGGCGGCGCGGCGCAGCGAGTCCAGCGCGTGCCTCGGGTCGGCGTGCGGCAGCGTGGAGAGCAGCTCGGCGCTGGGGTCCTCGCTGTCCACCAGCGGCACCGGCAGCGCCGCGACCACGCTCGGGGCGTCCAGGGTCGGCAGCCGGTGCCTGCCGTCGGCCATGCCGTCGGTCTGGCCGATCACGGTCTCGATGCCGAAGGCGCCGCGCATGGAGCCGAACTCGGCCGACGACTGCGGGTGCTCCACCTCGGTGTCGGTGGCGAGCACGATCCGGAGCACCCCGGCGAGCTGGCAGTGCAGCGCGTAGGCCGACGGGAAGCGGCGCTTCGGGTCCGGGTCGGTGGCGCGCACCAGCAGCCGGCGCAGCGCCGGGTAGCGGGCGAGCAGCGGCACCTCGTCCGGGCCGGGGATGCCGGGGCGGTGGTGGCCGCGCTCGTCCCTGGGCAGCTCCAGCACCAGCGCGGCCAGCGTGCGGCCGACGGTGTGGATGTCGGAGGCCACGGTCGGGCCGGTCTCGGTGACCTCGGGGGCCTGGTAGCCGGGGGTGCCGTAGATGCTGCCGTAGGACTCGACCGCGGCCACCGCGCCCAGGTCGATCAGCTTCACCTCGTCCGCGCTGACCATGATGTTGTCCGGCTTGAGGTCGTTGTAGGCGAGCCCGGAGGAGTGCAGGTAGTCGAGCGCGGGCAGGATCTCCATCAGGTAGGCGATGGCATCGGCGACCGGAAGCCGTTCCGGCGCGGCCAGATCGAGCAGCGTCTTGAGCGAGCGGCCGCCCACGTACTCCATGACGATGTAGCCGTCCGGGGTGTCCCGGACCGAGCGGTGCTTCACGAAGTTGTAGATCTTGACGATGCTCGGGTACGCCACCTCGGAGAGGAACTGCCGCTCGGCCAGCGCGACCACGTGCGCCTCGAAGTCGAGCGGGTTCTGCAGCCCCTTGAGCACCACCCAGCGGTCGCTCACGTTCCGGTCGATGGCCAGGTAGATCCAGCCGAGGCCGCCGTGCGCGAGGCAGCCCTGCACCTCGTACTGCCCGGCCACCATCTCCCCCGCGGTCAGCGCCGGGCGGAAGTTGAACGGCGAACGGCAGCGGGCGCATTCGCCCGCCACCGGCCCCGGCTCGGTGCCGGTGCCGCGGCCCACCGGGTGCTGACACTTCCAGCAGAGCCGCTTGTGCTCGGCGACCTCGGGGTTCGGCAGCACCGCGCCGCGCGGGTCGAGGGGGCTCACCTGGGGCATGGACACCAGGCCGTCGCCGAGCCGGCGGGTGGTGGGACGCGAGCGGGCGCTGCGGCCGGAGCCGGTGTCGAGTGCCGCGAAGAGCGCCGCGGCGGTGTCCATCGGCTCGGAATCGGCGCCCGATCCGGCGCCGGAGTCGCGTCCCGCGCCGGGGTCGCGTCCCGAGCCGAGGTCGCGTCCCGGGCCGGGGTCGCGTCCCGCGCCGGGGTCGCGTCCCGCGCCGGGGCCGTGTCCCGCGCCGGGGCCGTGCCCGGTGCCGGAGTCGTGTCCCGCGCCGGGGTCGTGTCCCGCGCCTGGGTCGTGCCCGGCGCCGGTGTCGTGTCCCCTGCCGGAGCTGCGCCCCGAGCCGGAGTCCGGACCTGTACCGAGGTCCGGGCCGGTACCAGGGTCGTGTCCCGTGCCGGAGCCCGGAGCGGTACCGGGGTCCGGCTCGGTGCCGCGGTCGGCGACGGCGGTCTGGCCCGGCCCGCGGGGCGTGGCGTTCGGGGGGCGCCGGGTCGCCCAGGGGTGCCTGGCGTGCCGGGGCAGCTCGGTGCCCCGGATCCGCCGGCTCGACCACGGGTGCGGCAGGGGGCGGTCGGCTGCGTCAGGCTGCTCCGGCATGCGAACCTCTCGGACCCACTCGATTGGCGCCCCATTGTGATCCACCACCTTTCGATCCGGGCAACCCGCTCTTCCCAGTGCTGGGAACAGCGCTCCACCCCGGGCGAGCGGCCCGGGGTGGAGCGGGAGACGGTCAGTCGCGCTCCTCCGGCTCGCCGAGCACCGTCGCCGGGCCGCCGCTGCCCGGCGGCCGCTCGGCCACCACCGGGAAGGCCCCGGTGTGCCCGACCCGGGCCGTGGCGATCGCCAGCACCCGCTTGCGCGCCAGGAACCAGCCGCCGACGAAGAGCGGCACCACCACCAGCAGGGTCGCGATCACCGCGCCGCGCTGCACGGCGTCGTCGCTGAAGAGCATCAGCAGCACCACCGTGGCCAGGAAGACCAGCGTGGCGTAGCTGGTGTACGGCGCGCCGAAGAGCCGGAAGGCGGGCCGCTCGATCCGCCCCTCCTTCGCCCAGCGGTACAGCTTGAGCTGGCAGAGGATGATCGCGCTCCACGCGGCGATGGTGCCGAGCGCCGACATGTTCAGCACGATCTCGAACGCCTGCTCCGGCACCAGGGCGTTGAGCCCGACGCCGAACAGCGCGATCGCGCCGGTCGCGAGGATGCCGACGTAGGGCACGCCGCCCTTCGACATCCGCGCGGCGACCCCCGGCGCGCTGCCGCTCATCGACATCGAGCGCAGGATCCGCCCGGTCGAGTACAGCCCGGCGTTCAGGCTGGAGAAGGCCGCGGTGAGCACCACCAGGTTCATCGCCGAGCCCGCGCCGTCGACGCCGATCTTGGAGAAGAAGGTGACGAACGGGCTCTCCCCCGACCGGAACGCGGTGTAGGGCAGCAGCAGCGCGAGCAGCACCAGCGAGCCGACGTAGAACAGCGCGATCCGGGCGATCACCGAGTTGATGGCGCGCGGCATGACCTTCTCCGGGTGCTCCGTCTCCCCGGCCGCGGTGCCGACCAGCTCGACCGCCGCGTAGGCGAAGACCACGCCGGTGGTGACCAGCACCAGCGGCATCAACCCGCTCGGGAACAACCCGCCGCTGTCGCTGATCACGCTCAACCCGGTGGGCACGCCGTCGATCTCGGTGCGCCGGGCCAGGAAGACGGTGCCGATGATCAGGAACCCGACCAGCGCGACGACCTTGATGATCGAGGCCCAGAACTCCAGCTCGCCGAACCAGCGCACCGAGACCATGTTGATGGCGACCACCGCGGCCAGCGCGATGAACGCGATCACCCACTGCGGCACCACCTCGAACTTGCTCCAGAAGTGCACGTAGGTGGCGATGGCGGTGATGTCGACGATGCCGGTCATGCACCAGTGGAAGAAGTACATCCAGCCGACCGCGAAGGCCAGCTTCTCGCCGTAGAACTCGCGGGCGTAGGAGACGAAGGAGCCCGACGACGGGCGGTGCAGCACCAGCTCGCCGAGCGCCCGCAGGATGAAGAAGACGAAGACGCCGCAGATGGCGTAGACGAGGAAGAGGCCGGGGCCCGCGTGCGCCAGCCTGCCGCCGGCGCCGAGGAAGAGGCCGGTGCCGATGGCGCCGCCGATGGCGATCATCTGGATCTGCCGCGGGCGGAGCGCCTTGTGGTAGCCGGCGTCCTCCGCGAGCGCCGCGTCCGGCGTGGGGCCGGGGCTCTGCGCCTCCGGTGCGCGAACTGTTGTCATGCCGATGCCTTTCGCGTGACGGCGATCATATCGGTGCTTAATGTACCGCCATACAGCGGCACGTTCAATGGCGGTTCTCTAATTGGAGTACCGCTATAGTGGAACGTGGGGAGCAGACTCGACGGAGGTGCGCGGATGGCCTGGTTCGCTCGGGAGTTCATCGCGGTCCCGGAGAGCCGCAAGAACCAGCTGATCTACAAGTGGCCGGACGTCACCATCCGGCGCTACTCGCGCGCCATCGTGAACGCCGACGAGCTGGCGCTCTTCGTGCGCTCAGGGCAGGTGCTCGCCACGCTCGGGCCGGGCAGGCACCGGATCGACGCGGTCGAGCTGCCGGTGCTCGGCGCGCTGCTGGACGGCGTCAGCGGGGGGAACCTGTACCGCGCGGAGCTGTACTTCGTGGCGGGGCGCGAGGTGACCGGGCTGCGGTTCGGCGGGCGGCTGGCCGATGTCAGGGACCCGGTGAGCGAGCAGGTGGTGACGCTGCGCGCCTTCGGCGAGTTCGCGCTCGCCGTGCGCGATCCGGCGGTGCTGATCACCGCGCTGACCGGCACCGCCGATCTCACCGATCCGGCCGCGGTCACCTCGTGGGCCGGTGACCTGCTGCTCAAGTCCATGAAGGTGGCGGTGGCGCGCGGGGTCTCCGGGGGTGCGTGGCCGGTGCTCGGGCTCTCCGAGCGGCTGGGGCCGATCGAGGCGGCGGTGCTGCGCGAGACCAATCTCGCGCTCTACGAGTACGGGCTGCGGATTCCGCGGATGGGGAACTTCGACATCACGCTGGCGCCGGAGGATTCCGAGCGGTTGAAGCGGCTCGCCAAGGACATCACCTATATCCGGCTGGCCGGGGATTTCCAGCGGTACGCCGCCGGGGAGCTGGCGCTCGGGGCCGGGCAGGGGCTCGCGCACGGGGGCGGGGGCGAGGGTGGATTGCTGGGCGCCGCACTGGGTTTGGCGGCGTTGCAACAGCCAAGGGCAGCCCCGGCTTCGGGGCCGGTGTGCGGCGGGTGCGGGGCTGCGAGCCAAGTGGGCGCCCGGTTCTGCGCCGCCTGCGGTGAGCGGCTCGCCGCCGCGCCCCGGCACTGCCCCAGCTGCGGGACCGACACCGCCCCCGGCGCGCGGTTCTGCGCCGCCTGCGGGGCCGGGCTGACCGGCTGAGCGGTGCCCGCTGCGCCCCACCGGGCGGGGCGAGCGGTGTCGGGCCATCCGGCTGAGCGGTGCCCGCTGCGCCCCACTGGGCGGGCGCAGCGGAGTCGAGGCCATCCGCCGCGCCCACGCGCCGCTGCCCCGGCGCACCCCGCGAAACGGCGACCCGTGCCGCCGCGCGCCGGTCAGCCGGCTCGGGAGGCGCTCCCGGATTCGCCACCGACCAATCCGCGCACCTGCCGCGCCGCCACCGAGAGGGTGGCGATGTCGTGCTCCTCGGCGGCGAAGATCTCGCGCAGCGCGGCGCCCGCCCTGGCCAGCCGGGCCCGGTTCATCGACTCCCAGTAGCTGATCTTGGCGGCGACCCCGTCCTGCGGGCCGGTGGCGGCGAGCACGTCCCGGGTAAGCAGCCGCCAGGATTCGTAGAGGTCGTCGCGGACCGCGAGCCGGGCGAGGGTGTGCCAGCGGTCGCCGCGCGGGAGCCTGCCGACCGCGGTGAACAGCCGCTCGATGGCGAAGTGCTCGTTCAGCGCGTACATGAGCGCGGTCACCTCGGCCGGGTCGCGCTCGGCGATCTCGGCGACGTCGACGGCGTCGAGCAGCGGGCACAGCTGGATCAGCCGGTACACCTCCCCGGCGATCTCCGCGGGCGCGCCGTGCTCGACCGCCCAGCGCGAGCGCGCGGCGAGATCGGTGGCGAGGTAGCCGGTGAGCAGCCCGGGGACCTGGTCGGCGAGGACCCGCACCCGGTCCCAGTAGCGGGCGATCTCGGCGCCGATGGCGATCGGCTGCGGCCGGTTGGCCAGCAGCCAGCGGGCGGCCCGGTCCAGGGTGCGCTCGGCCTCCAGCTCGAGCTGGTCGCGGACCGCGGTCGGCATGGGCGTGCTGCGGACCCGCTCGCGCAGCACCGGCAGGTCGAAGATGGCGGAGGCGACGGTGAAGGCCCGCACCGCGTCCTCGGTGGTGGCGCCGGCCTCCTCGGCCAGCCGGAAGGCGTAGGTGATGCCGCCGTTGTCGACCATGTCGTTGACCACGACGGTGGCGACGATCCGGCGGCGCAGCGGATGCCTGGCCATCGACCCGGCCGCCCGCTCGCGCAGCGGGGACGGGAAGTAGCTCGGCAGCACCCCGGCGAAGGCCGGGCCGTCCAGCAGCTCGCCGTCGAGCAGCTCGGCCTTGAGCGCGAGCTTGACGTGCGCCATGAGGTTCGCGAGCTCGGGCGAGGAGAGGCCGCGGCCGTCGGCGCCCCTGCGGTCCAGCTCGGCCTCGGTGGGCAGCGCCGCCAGGCGGCGGTCCAGCCCGTGCCCGGACTCCAGCGCGGCGATCAGCCGCCGGTGCACGCCGAGCATGGCCGGGGCGTCCGCGCGGGAGATGCCGAGCCGGGCGTTCTGCGCGATATTGTTGCGCAGCACCAGCTCCGCGACCTCGTCGGTCATCGAGGCGAGCAGCGGGTCGCGGTCGGCGGCGGCGAGCTCGCCCGCGGAGACCGCGGCGTCGAGCAACACCTTGATATTGACCTCGTGGTCGGAGCAGTCCACCCCGGCGGCATTGTCCAGGGCGTCGGTGTTCATCCGGCCGCCGGCGCGGCAGAACTCGATCCGGCCGAGCGCGGTCACCCCGAGGTTCCCGCCCTCGCCGATCACCTTGACCCGCAGCCGGTCGGCGTCCACCCGCACCGCGTCGTTGCCCTTGTCGCCGACCTCGGCGTCGGATTCGGTGCTCGCCTTGACGTAGGTGCCGATGCCGCCGTTCCAGAGCAGGTCGACCGGGGCTTGCAGCACCGCCCTGATCAGCTCCGGCGGCGCCAGCGCGGTCACCTCGCGGGCGATGCCGAGCGCCGCCCGCACCTCGGGGGTGATCGGGATCGATTTGGCGGCGCGGTCGTAGACGCCGCCGCCCGCGCTGATCAGCGCGGTGTCGTACTCGGCCCAGGAGGAGCGGGGCAGCGCGAAGAGCCGGGCGCGCTCGGCGTGCGAGCGCGCGGGGTCCGGGTCGGGGTCGAGGAAGATGTGCCGGTGGTCGAAGGCGGCCACCAGCCGGATGTGCGCGGAGAGCAGCATGCCGTTGCCGAAGACGTCGCCGGACATGTCGCCGATGCCGACCACGGTGAAGTCCTGGGTCCGCACGTCGACGTCGAGCTCGCGGAAGTGCCGTTCGACGCTGGTCCAGGCGCCGCGGGCGGTGATCCCCATGGCCTTGTGGTCGTACCCGGCGGAGCCGCCGGAGGCGAAGGCGTCGCCGAGCCAGAAGCCGTAGCCCCCGGCCACCTCGTTGGCGATGTCGGAGAAGGTCGCGGTGCCCTTGTCGGCGGCGACCACCAGGTAGCTGTCGTCGCCGTCGCGGCGGACCACCCGGGTGGGCGGGCGGGTCTCGCCGGTGGCCCGGTCGACATTGTCGGTGAGGTCGAGCAGCCCGGAGATGAAGGTGCGGTAGCAGGCGATGCCCTCGTCGAGCGCGGCCCTGCGATCGGCCGCCGGGTCGCCGGTGGGGGCGGGCGGCCGCTTGACCACGAAGCCGCCCTTGGCGCCGACCGGAACGATCACCGCGTTCTTCACCGCCTGCGCCTTGACCAGCCCCAGGATCTCGGTGCGGAAATCCTCCAGCCGGTCCGACCAGCGCAGCCCGCCGCGCGCCACCGAGCCGAAGCGCAGGTGCACGCCCTCGACCCGGGGCGAGTAGACGAAGATCTCGTACTTGGGCCGCGGCTCCGGCAGTTCGGCGATGGAGGGCGGGTCCAGCTTGCAGGAGAGGTACCCCGGTGGCCGCCCCGCTGCGTCGCGGCGGTAGTGGTTGGTGCGCAGCGTGGCCTCGATCAGCCCGTGCAGGGCCCGCAGGATGCGGTCCGCGTCCAGGCCGGTGACCTCGTCGATGGCGGCCCGCAGCCGCGCGGCCAGCGCCGCCGCCCGGACGCCGCGGGTGGGCTCGGGGGCGTCCGGGTCGAAGCGCGCGGCGAAGAGCTCCGCGCAGGCCCCGGCGATGGCCGGGTGGCCGAGCAGCACCCGGGTGATGTGGTCGAAGGTGTACGGGAACCCGGCCTGCCGCAGGTACTTCGCGTAGGCGCGGAGCACGGTGATCTGCCGCCAGTGCAGCCCGGCGCGCAGCACCAGCTCGTTCAGCCCGTCGATCTCGGCGTCCCCGAACCACATGGCGGTCACCGCCGCCGGGAAGTCGCGGCCGACGCCGGTGCGCGGCCCGGCGCCGATATCGCCCGCGCTGAGCCCGGCCTCCAGCTCCGGGTCGAGCGCCCCGCGCAGCAGCGCGGCGGGCACCCGCAGCCCGAAGTCCAGGATCCAGCGGTCCGCGGCCCCCGCGCGCCGCACCCGGTGCGGCCGCTCGTCGACCACCTCGACGCCGAGGCTGTGCAGCACCGGGAGCACCCGGCTGAGCGAGACGCCCGCGCCGGTGAGGTAGAGCGTGAACCGCCACTCCCCCGGCGGCGCGCCCGCCGCCCTGGCCAGCCTGGTGTCGATCGCGCCGTCGCGCAGCCGCTCCAGCCTGCGCAGGTCGGCCAGCGCGCGCTCGGGGCCGTGCTCGTCCCGGTAGCTCGGCGGGAAGGCCTCGGCGTACTCGTCGAGCAGCGCGGGGGTGAGGTCGGGGGCCGCGGCGGCGGCGCTACGCAGGCGGTCGGCCCAGGTCAGGGTGGCGTCCTGGAGCAGTTGCTGCACCCGCGCGCGGCCGTCGTCGGAGAGATCGGCCGGGGTGGCGCCCGCGGCGCGGTGCACGGTGAAGTAGAGGACGGCCAGCTCGGATTCGGTGGCCCGCGCCGAGTAGCCGATCCGCTCGCCGCCGTACTCGGCGCGCAGCACCTCGGTCATCCGCCGCCGCACCTCGGCCGAGTAGCGGTCGCGCGGCAGGTAGACCAGGCAGTAGAGGGCGTCGCTGCGCACGTCGCGCCGGACGAAGAGCCGCAGCTGCCTGCGCAGCCCGAGCGTCATGACGTCGGTGACGGTCTCGGAGAGCCGGCGCGCGTCGGTGGAGAAGAGCTCCGCGCGCGGGAACGACTGCATCAGCTCCAGCATGGTCTGCCCGGAGAAGGAGTCGAGCGCCAGCCCGGAGCGCGCGATGGCCTGCAGCGCCCGGCTGGAGATCACCGGGATGTCCAGGATGTTCTCGTGCAGCCCGGTGACCGCGAAGGTGCCGACGAAGACGTGCTCGCCCTGCACCATGCGCACCGTCTCGCCCGGCACCGCGGGCGAGCTGCGTTCGCCCGCACCGTAGTCGGCGATGCTCACGAAGTAGAGGTCGCGGGAGCCGGGCAGCAGCGAGTCGACGGTGCCGTTGGACATGCGCAGCACCGCGCGCTTGGGGCCGAGCAGCGGGACGGTGAGCGCCACCGCGGCGTCGTCGCGCAGCACGCCGAGCCCGGTGCCCGGTACCTGCCACGCCTCGTCCGCGGTGGGGTTGGCGCGGCGGATGCGGTAGTAGCCGTAGCCGAGCACGGTGAAGTGGCCGTCGCCCATCCAGCGCAGCAGCTCGGCGCACTCGGCGATCTCCGGGTCGTCGGCGCGCGCCGCGGCCCGGTCCAGTGCGCCCGCCACCTCGCCGAGCGTGCCGAGCATGGCGGGGCGGTGCTCGGCGACCCGGCGCAGGTCGTGCAGCAGCGGCGGCAGCGCCGCCTCGATCCGGTCCGCGGTCTCGGCGGTGAGGTCGGGCGCGAGCTGCACGTGGATCCAGGATTCGGCGCGCCCGGCGAGCGGCTCGCCGTCCGGCGCCGCCACGTGCACCAGGGCGCCGGCGGGGTCCCTGGTCACCGCGAAGACCGGGTGGATCACCTCGGTCACGGTGGCGCCGAGCCGGCGCAGCGCCGCGGTCACCGAGTCGACCAGCATGGGCATGTCGTCGTTGACGATCTGCACCGCCGCCCCGAGCCCGCCCGCGTCGCCGGGCCGGTAGACCCGGGTGGCCGCCGAGCCGGGCGCCCGCACCGCGGCCAGCTCGCGGTGGCGGCGGAAGATCTGCTCGGCGCGGCCGGAGCCGGCCGCGGCGGCGCCGGGCGGCAGCCAGCGGAAGTACGCCGCCTCCGGATCGCCGGAGCGCTGCCGCGGATTCGTGGAGTGAGTGGTTGCCACCATCGACCTGTCGCCTTCCCGAGCGGGGTTCGTGCGCGCCGCGCTCGTTCGGCGGTGTCTTTACCTCATTCGAACGAGCCGTTATTTAGCGGTACGTTCAACAGTGTAACAAGCCGGGGCCGCGGCGTCACGGCATGAGCAGCCCGGCCCGGTTCAGGAAGGTCCGTGCCGCGGCGGGGCCGGAGAAGGCGCTGGTCTCGAGCACCAGACCGGTGCGCGAGTCGGCGTAGAGGACGGTCGTGGAGGGGCCGACGGCGGCGTAGACGCGGCCGTCGAGCAGGACGGCGCCGCCCGCCGCGCGCCACCGGCGCACCGTGGCGGCGAGCTCCTCCGGCGTCGCCAGCTCGGTGAAGAGCGTCAGCTCGCGCCCCCCGGCCAGCCCGCCGAAGAGCAGCGGGCTGCCGGCGGGCAGCACGCACCGCTCCGTGCGGCGCCCGGCGTCGGCCCGCTCGCACGAGGTGGCGGCGGCGAGCAGCTCGGGCAGCGCCTGCGCCGCGGCGGCCGGGGGCGGCGGCGCCACCGCCGAGCGCAGCGGCGAGCAGGACCACACCAGCACCGCGCAGAGCCCCGCCAGCAGTACCGCGGCGGCGGGCAGCACGAAGCGCTGCCACTCGCCGCCGAGCACGCCGGCGACCTGCTCCGCGTGGCTCACCACCTCGTGCGCGTCCTTGACCACCTCCCGCGCCCCGCGCACCGTGGTCTCGGCGATATCGAGCGCGGCGCGCAGCGGCCCGCCGCAGTGCCCGCACCTGGACTCGCCGCCGTGGCTGCGGTGCGCGCAGTACTCGCAGACCAGCTCGGGTGGCCCGCTCATCGGCCGGTCACCACGACCGAGGAGATGGCGGTGGTGTTGATCGCGGCGTCCCCGCTGGACTGCAGCACGGTGAGCACGATCCGGGAGGCGCGCAGCGCGGGCCGGATCGGGGTGACCACCAGGGTGCGCTGATTCAGCGTCTGCTGCGTGTAGACGGTGGAGTTGCCGTCGTCGAACTGGTACGAGACCCGGCTCACCGTGCGGAATCTCGGCCACTGGTCGGTGCCGTCGGCGGCCACGCTGTCCCAGCCGGGCACGATGCCGATGGAGTCGACCTCGTAGGTCCGGCCCAGGTCGATGCTGAGCACCTGGCCGTCCACCTTGTACGCGCGGACGCAGGACCACGCCTTGTCCGGCACGCCGCTGAAGGCGTCCATCGCCGCCGTGCTGCCCGGCGGGCACTTGGACTGCGCCGACTTGACCTCGATCGGCTCGGTGAGCGGCACCGCGGAGGTGCTCGGCGCGGTGGTGAGCGGCGGTGCGGTGACCACGAGGGTGCCGACGGTGGCCTGCTCGTCGGTGCGGCCGCCGGTGGTGATCAACGTCAGGATCAGCGCGAGCACCAGCGCGGCGGCCGCCGCGATCGCCACCTTCGGCCTGCGCAGCAGGGCGAGCCCGGCGGCGAGCGGCCCGTCCGGGCCCGGCGGCCGTGGCGGCTCGGGCGCCGGTTCGGGCGCGGGGCCCTGCGGTTGCCCGGGGCGGGCGACGGTGGTGAGGCCGGGCGGCGGCTCCGGCTCGTACTGGTCGCCGTTGAGCAGCGCCAGGATTCGCTCGCTGGCCTTCGGCCCGCCCTGGCTCCGCGCCGGCGCCGAGACCGGCCCCGACAGCTCCGGGTCCGGCGCGCCGCGGCCCGGCCCCGCGAGCGCCGGATCGGCGAGCAGGGTGTCGAGGAGCAGCGCGCGATGATGGAGAAAGACATCTCCCGAGTCCTCGTCGGGCATGGCCGGAATGCTATCCGGGCAGCTCCGGCCCCCGCGTGGACGATATTCCCGCCGGTGGGAACGGCGTCACTCGGAGAGGAAGTACTCCTGCGGCACGTCGAACACCCGGGCCAGCGCGATCACCAGGTCCAGCCGGGGGATGGCGTCGCCGTGGATCAGCCGGTACAGCCCGGACTGCGAGACCGGCACGTCCGGGTAGGCCAGCTCCAGGTGCCTGGCCAGCGAGTACAGCGTCAGCGAGCGGGTCGAGCCGTCCTCGGTGGAGACCACCGACTCCGCGATCAGGTCGGAGAGCCTGCGGGAGAAGATGGCCGCCGCCGCCTGGCGCGGCGTCAGCGCGGCCCCGTCACCCGGCGTCTCCGCCGCGTCGCCGGGGGAATCCGCTGCCACGGAAATAGTCATAGCGCCTCGTCAGCTCACGCGCAGCCCGCCGGTCGGCGAGCTCGCTCGGGGGACAGTGGAACCGGCGGCCGCGCTCGGTGGGCGCGGGCCGTCGGCGGGATCGACGTAGCGGGTTTCGCCGCGGGGCTCGATCAGCTCTACCCGCACTGTACGCATCGGGATGCTCACATCCACCGCGGTCGCGCTGACCTGGGTGATGGCCAGGTCGGCCGAGCGCTGGCGCGGGCCGCCGGGCTCGTTGATGGTCACGGTGGTCGGCGCCTCCGAGCCGCGGGGCGGGAGCTGGTCGAAGACCGCGATGGTCGCGGGTGGCTCCGGCCGCGACAGCGGTTCGCCCGCACGGTCGTCGATCAGCCGCAGCGACCGGTCGTCGCCGACGGCGGCGACCAGCTGCAGCCAGTTCTGCGGCCGCGCGGTGTGCACCTCGATATCGGCGCCGACGACCATGGCGCGCAGCACGATCTGCTGCGCCACCGGCAGCACGGCGTGCACATCGATGGCCCGGCGGCGCGGGTTGTAGCGGGCGGGGTCGAAGAGCGGCAGCGCGAGGCTGTGCCGCGGCTGCCCGCTGATGGCGCCGAGGATCTGGCCGTTGGGCCCGATCGGCAGCGCGAGCCGCGCCACCAGCTCGGCCGGGGCGATATCGGCGCCGGACTCCGCGCCGCGCAGGTCGCCGACGGCCACCACGCCGGGCAGCGAGGCCAGCAGCGCGGCGGACTGTGCCCCGCCGAGCGGGCGCAGGTACTCCGGCACCGACGCGGAGACCGGCGGGCCCACATACCGCACCAGCGCGCGCGGCCCGGCGGCCGCCGCGGAGAGCGCGATCACCAGGGTGGTGTGGCCGCGGCTCCAGGACCAGCAGTCGTCCAGCCCGGCCTCGCCGAGCCGGGGCCAGTCGATGGCGAAGCTGGTGACGCTGCGGCCCGGCACCGTCGACTCCAGCTGCCGCCAGGTCTCGCGCAGCTCGTCCAGCTCGACCCCGGCGTGCAGCGAGCGGGTCGCCTCGCGCAGCGCACCCGCGGGCAGCGCGTGCGCCGCGATCCCGCGCTCGCGCAGCCGGTTCGCGATCCGGTGCGCCGCGGTGGCGAGCGCCTGCGGCCCGGTCACCTCGACCGCGCCGCGCCGGGCCAGCGCGACCAGGTTGCGCCGCTGGTCCAGCCGGACCACCAGCCAGGTGCGGCGGTCGCCGACCACCGGGTGGGTGCCGATCAGCTGGTCGTAGAGCATGCTGTAGCCGCCGTCGGCGCGCACCCGGCGCCCGGTGGTGACCACATCGATGTCGACGGCGATGCCGAACTGGTCGAGCATCGGGGACAGCTCGCCGATCCCGATGGTGTCCTCGGTGTACAGCGTCGCCTCGGTGACCACGGTCGGCAGATCCAGGTTCGGGGCGAGCTGGATCATGGCGACCAGCACGCCGTCCCGCCCGCCGATCCCGCAGATCCCGGCGCGCACCGCGACATCGGTGATCGGCAGCGGCGCCGCGCGGGCCGCCGCCCGCGCCGCGTACCCGGCCCGGTAGGCGATGCGGTCGAGCAGCCTGCGCACCGCGGTCCGGCCCGCGACCCGCACGGTCACCAGGACCAGCAGCGTGGTGCAGACCAGCGCGAGCACCCACCACGGCGCGTGTGCCGAGAGCAGCACCAGCGGTGGCCCGCCCGCGATCACGATCGCGGCGAAGGGTGCGCGCTCCACACCGCCGATCCGTAGCTCGGGGCGCGTCACCGGCGCCTCCGGCGCAGCGCGCTCGCGCCCGCCGCGCCGCCCGCCCCGAGCAGCACCGCGACCAGCACGACGACGGTGGCGGCGACCGCGGGGATGGGGTCCGCCGGGCGCGGCGGCACCGGCATGGTGAACGGGGTGCCGCGGAAGAGCCCGGCGGGCGGCCGCGGCGGGCTCCGGTAGCCGAGCGCGGCCACCGGATCGATGAGCCCGGCGCCGACCGCGTTGTCGATGCCGCGGGCGGGGGCGTGCGCGCTGGCCTGCAACCGCGCCGCGATCTCCGCGGGGGTCTCGTTCGGGAAGCGCGAGCGCAGCAGCGCCGCCACCCCGCTCACGTAGGCCGCGGCGAACGAGGCGCCGCCGACCGGGACCAGCTTGTCCGGCGAGCCGACGCCGTTCACCAGGCCGCTCCCGCCGGGGCCGAGCGACTCCACCCCGGTTCCCGGCGCGGCGACCGAAACCCACGGCCCGGCCAGCGAATCCGGCATGGGGACGCCGGTCGCGGTGGTGAAGCCGACGGTCAGCACGGTGGGCGCGAACCAGCCGGGGGTGGCGATGGTGCGCACCTTCTCCCAGTTCCTCGGGTCGCCGGGGCGGGCCGGGTCGATGGCGGGGTTCTGCTCCTGGCAGCCGGTGCTCCCGGTGTTCCCGGCACCGGCCACGATGAGCGCGCCGCGCACGTGCACGGCGTGCCCGATGGCGGCGGAGAGCATGGCCTGGTCGAGCTGCTGCTCCACCGGCATGCAGATCGGCAGCGACACCGTGATCACCCCGGCGCCCTGGTTCGCGGCCCTGGTGATGGCGCGGGCCAGCGTCCTGATCTCGGCGGCGGCGCGCTGCGCCTGGTCGAGGCTGCCGCCGTCGGGGACGAAGGCGCCGGAGTGCTGCCGGATGGAGATGATCCTGGCGTCGGGGGCGACGCCGGTGAGGCCGTCCGCCGGATCGTCGGCGGCGCCGATGATCCCGGCGACCAGGGTGCCGTGCGCGTCGCAGTCGGAGAGGCCGTCGCCGCCCGGGGTCACGTAGTCGCCGCCGCCGACCAGGTTGGGCAGCCGGGGCTGCGGCTGCACGCCGGTGTCGATGACCGCGACGGTCACCCCGGCGCCGCGGCTCAGCGCCCGCGCCCGGTCCAGGTCGAGCGCCTCCTCCGGCGGCGGGGTGCGGGTCAGGTCGCTGTCCGGCAGCACGCCCGCCGCCAGGCAGCCCTTGTCCTGCTTGACCGGGAACTCCGGACCGGGCGGGTCGTCGGCGGGCGGGGCGCCGATCACCACCTCCGGCGGCGCCAGCGCGCCCGCCGGCGCGGCGGTGATCGCCAGCAGGGCGGCGGCCAGCGCGGCCACCGCTCCCCGCCGCGCCCGGGCGCCGACCGGCCGGTGGGTGGCTCGATCCGGCGGCCGCGCCGGATTCACGCCGGAGGGGCGGAGCAGCGGCCCGGTCATCTCGCGCACCGCATCTACAGGCTCCGCATCGCGGTGTAGACGCCCATGATCCAGCAGGCGATCACCGGCACGACCAGGATCAGCGCGTACTCCAGCAGATCGATCATGCGCCTGGTGACCGGCGAGAGCCGCCGGCCCGGCAGCCGGAGCGCGGCCACGCACCCGGCGCAGGCGAGCAGCGCGACCACGGCGGCGACCACCAGGTCGGCGCCGGGGGTGCGGTAGGCGCCCGCGAGCTGGATGCCGACCGCGGCCACCACCGCGGTGGCGGCGGCGAGCAGCGCGATGGCCTGCACCCGGTCCGGGAACCAGCGCGAGCGCAGCGCCAGGATGCCGGCCACGGCCGCGGCCAGCACCAGCTCCCTGATCCCGCCGGGCGCGGCCGCGGCGGTGCAGGCCACCGCGGTGGCGAGCACCGCGGCGACGGCGGCGATCAGGCCGCGCAGGCTGGTCACCGCGAGCCGGGCCCGCGCCTCGATGCCGGGCTCCCCCGCCGCGCGCGGGCGTTCGCCCTCCTCGACGACGCGGCCGGTCTCGGCGTCGAAGAGGTCGGTGAGCGTGGCCGGCGCCACCTCGGTGCCGGGGTCGGGCAGGTCCGGCGGGCGGATCCGCGCGATCACCACGGCGAGCCGGGGCGCGGCGGTGAGCAGCACGATGCCGGCGAAGACGGTGCCGGCGCCGACCTGGGCCACCGAGAGCTCCACGTAGGTGAGCGGCAGCGCCGCGCAGGCCAGCACCGCGCCCGCGACGGTGATCGCGGTGAGCGTGGCGGTGCCGATGCCGGTGAGCCGCAGCATGGTCGCGGCGGCGACCGCGGCCACCACGGCGCCGGCCGCGAGGTTGGCGGCGGCGAACGGCCCCGGCTCGCCGTAGGCGGGTGGCACCAGCATGGCGCCGCCGGCGAAGAGCAGCGGGATCGAGGCGAGCACCAGTCCGAGCGGGAGCCGCGGCGGAGCCGCCCGGCGGAACGCGAGCACCGCGCCGCCCCAGCACGCGAACCCGAGCAGCAGCGCGGGCAGCGCGCACCACCAGAGCGAGCCGGAGGCGAACCAGGAGCGGGCGAGCAGCACCGCCACCGCGGACGCCCCCGCGCCGAGCGCGGCCAGCCCGGCGACGGCCGCGGTGCCGGGGTCGAACTCGGCGAACTCGCGCTCGTTGATCTGCGCGAGCGCGTCGGTGATGTCCTCCACCACCGGGGTGAAGACCTCCGCCGACTCGATCGCCGCGAGCACGAGCACGGTGCCGTCGGCGATGTCGTGGTCGGCCAGGCTGCGCCAGCGCGGCATCGGCGGCTCGCCGGGCCTGGCCAGGCTCCACTGCCCCTGCGGCGGAACGAAATCCACCTCCGCGTCGTCGATGGCGGCGGCCAGCACGGCGAGCAGGTCGTCGATGAAGGTCTCGATGGTGAACCGGGTCGGCACCACCACGTCCACCTGGTAGGTGGCGACCAGCACCGCGATCCGGGCCCTGGCGACCTCGGCGGAGGGCTGCGCGGTGACCGGTGCGGGCGGCGCGACGGCCGTGCTCATCGCCACCCGCCCTGGTGGCCGGGGAAGCCGTCGGCCAGCTCGGCCGCGAGCTCCTCGAAGGCGGCCGCGGTCTCGCCGTTCAGCAGCCGCAGGTCGATCTCGCCGCCCTCGGCCAGGTGCGCGTCGTAGGGCAGCACCCGGGTCGGGCGCTGCGCGGTCGCGAAGAGCTGCTCGATGGCCTCCACCTCCACGGTCGGCTTGGCGGGCTGGTGGTGCACGATCGCCACGATCGAGCTCGTCACCAGGCGGCCGAGGCCGTGCGCGCCGAGCCAGTTCAGGGTGGCGACGGCGCCGGTGACGCCGCCGACGGTGGCCGGGGTGACCACCACGACGGCGTCGCTGGCGCGCAGCACGGTGGCGGAGGCGGCGTCGAGCACGCCGGTGCCGCAATCGACGAGCAGCAGGTTGAAGTGCCTGCGCAGCACCTCGACGGCGGTGGTGTACTCGTGGCCGGAGAGCGGCTCGGTGGCCTCGGTCGTCCACGGCGAGGCGAGCACCGCGAGGTCGGCGGTGTTGATCGAGGTGAAGGACTGCACCGCGGAGAAGGCGTCCAGGTCGGGGGCCTGGGCCAGGTCGCGCAGGGTGAGGCCGTAGGGGTGGCGGCTGGTGCGGGTGGCGAGATCGCCGAAGTCGGGGTTGGCGTCGATGGCGACCACCCGGTCCGGGCGCAGCGCCGCGAAGGTGGAGCCGAGCGCGGCCGCGGCGGTGGTGCGGCCGACGCCGCCCTTCACGCTCACCACGGCGATCTGGTACGTGGAGGTGAGCTGGCGGCGGATGCGCGCGCGGCGCTCCTCGATGCGCTGCTCGGCCGGGGAGAGCCCGAGCCGGAAGCCGACCTTGTTCAGCGCGCCGCGCATGCCGGTGGTGGAGCGGAGCTTGGCGCGGTTCGCGGCGGCGATATCGGCGAGCAGGTCCATCGAGGTGAGGGTGGCCGGGAGCACCTCGATGCGCGGGGCGGGCTCGGCGGTGCGCTCGATCCGCTCCGGGACCAGGGGGCTCGCCTCCGCCACCCCGTACTCGGCGCGCCTGCGCGCCGCCGTCTGCGCCCGTGACGGCGCGGTGTACCGCCGGATCTCGGCGCGCGGTTCGCCGGAATCCGGCTGCGCGCGGGCGGATTCGATGATGTGCGGAGGTTCCGGGGGCGGGGCCCACGAGGTCGGCTCGTCGAACTCGGCCGCAGGGCGCGGCGCGTCGGCACCCGCGACCGTCGCCGAGTGCGGCACCTCGCGGCCGGGCTCCGGCTCGGGGCGGGGCTCGCCGCGGCCGGCCGCCGGCGCCGGGCGCGGCTCGCCGGCGGCGCCGGGGGGCGGGGTCTCGGGGGCCGCCGCGGTCGGCGCCGGCGCGGCGGCGCCGGACTGCGCGAGCAGCCGGGCGGCGTCCGGCACCTGGAAGGGCGCGGGCTCCGCGTCCTCCGCCCGGGGCGGGGCGGCCAGCGCCACGTCCGGCTGCGCGAAGTACGCGTCGTACCCGCCGAGCGGCCGGACCGACTCGGCGGAGCGACCATTGGTGCTCGGCATCCGATTCCTCTCTCTCACTGAATCCGGCTGGTGTCGAACCAGCTGCGCCCCGGCAGCAGCTCCAGCAGCGCCACCACCCCCGCGTGCACCGCCGCGTCGTCGCCCGGCGCGTAGGTGGAGCCGATCCGCCCGTCCAGCGTCCGGTGCGGCACCACGACGACCCGCCCGGAGACGGTGTCGAGGACGGTCAGGCACACCTCGGTGTCGGTGGAGCCGCCGTCCCGGTGCTGCACCGCGAGCACCTCGGTGCGCCGCACCACCTCGTCCAGCACCCGGGTCAGCACCCCGGCGCTGTGCGGGTTCGCGCCCAGGTCGAGCAGCGCGGCGCGGCGCGCGGCCGGATCGCCCGGCACCTCCTCGAACTCCGCCAGGTCGGCGCTGACCGGCTCGAACCGCACCGCGGGCAGGTAGCCGAGCGCCGCGGTGAGCGCCGCGGAGACGTTCCGCAGCTCCCGCCCGCCCTGGAAGACCGGCTGGATCACGATGCTGTCCTCGCAGCGCAGCGCGAGCACGTGCTGCTGCGCGCTGCGCACCAGCGAGAACCGCAGCATGGTCCGGTCGCCGCCGGTCAGTCCGGTGTCCACGATCCGCGCCACCAGCTCGATATCGGGCCGGTGCAGGCAGTGCAGCCAGCGCTCGACCACCGGGTGCACCGCGCCGCCGACCAGGATGCCGAGCTCGTCGAGCTCGGCGGCGACGGCGCCGCGCACCCGGTTCCGGTCGTCGAGGTCGTAGATGTTCGGCAGCACGGCCAGCACCGGGGGGTAGGACTCGATGCCGGCCAGCTCCTGCAGCAGCAGCGCCGCGTCGACGTTCAGATCGACCGCGACGGGGTCGCTCTCCACGTGCCGATGCCGATCCGCGAACCCCGCTACACGCCCAGGAAGCGGTTGCCCTGCGCGATATCGGTCTCGTGGTGGATACCGCCGGTGTTGACGTTCTGCACCAGCTTGGCCTTGACGTTGTTCACGCTGCCGTCGTAGGCGGTGAGCTTGCTGTCGAAGTTCGCCATGACCGTCTCGTAGCCGGTGCCGCCGGAGCCCTGGAATTCCTGCAGCAGCTGCTGGTAGATCTTCCGCAGGTTCGCGGTGTTGGTCTCCATCGCCGCCACCAGGGAGCCGACGGTGCCGGTGGCCGCGTCCGCGGCGCTGAAATTGACGTGGATAGGCTTACCGCTCATCGGTTCGCCGCCTTTCTGGATCGGTACTCGATAACCGGAATCGCGCCGGTCAGAAATTCATGTTGAGCTTGGAGGCGCCGAAACCGGCGCCGGTGTCGAGCTTTCCGTCGGTGCCGAGGTCGCGGTAGAACTGCCCCGCGGAGTCGAGATCCGCGGCGTCGAAGTTCGCGCCGACGGCGGTCATCGCGTCGACGATCTCCTGCAGCGTCCCGGCCAGCGCCTTTCCGGAGGTGTACGCCTGGCTCATGGCCTGGTAGATGGCGTCACCGGTCTGGCCCTGCACGGCGGCGTAGAGCTCGTCCTGGGCGCCGGAGAGCCCCTTCAGGTGGCTCTCCAGTTCACCCAGCCCCGCCGCGGTCTTGCCCGCCGACGCCTGGATCGATTCGGGGCTGACATTCATCAAGGTTGCCACTGTGGTTCCTTCCTCTGGTGAAACTCGTAGGCCGGTTCGAGCACGCCGGCCGCGTACTGCCGCAGCGCGTACCCGTCCTCCGGCGGCTCGTCGTCGTAGGAGATGACGCCGATCACCGGGATCTCCTCCAGCAGCGGCACCTCCGGCTCGCCGCCCGGGACGAAGACGCTGACCTGGCCGTCCCGCTCCTCGTCCCGGCGCCGCCGCATGGTGGCCCGCGGCGCGGTGACGCCGCGCGGCGCCTGCCTGCTCACCGGGGCCGCCGAGGGCGCGCTCGGCGCCGCACCGAAGGCGGTGCCCGCGCCGGGGGTCCAGGTGCGCGGCATCCGGAAGCCGGTCGCGGAGCCGGCCAGCGCGCCGAGCCCGCCGGTGATCAGCCCGAGCCCGCCCGCGGCGGCGAGCGCGCCGCCGTTCAGCGCGGCGAGGGTGCTGGAGTACGGCGAGGTGCCGAGGAAGCCGTGCTGGTCGAGCACCTCGCCGCCGGAGGTGGTGTCGGCCAGCGAGTCCGGCAGCCCGGCGCCCGCACGCTCCACGTCGCCGAGCGCCTGCCCCGGATCACCCGGTGCCTGCGGCGGTTCGGTGGGCGGATTCGTGAGGTCGTTGCCGGGGTTGGGCCCCGGGTCGGCCGGCTGCGTGAGGTCCCGCGGGTTGGTGTCGCCGCCACCGCCGGTATCGCCCCCGGTGTCGCCACCGCCGCCGGTGTCGGCGAGCCGCTCGAGGCGGGTGCCGGTGTCGTCGGCGGCGCTGTACTCGTCGCCGCCGAGCTCGCCGAAGGTCTGCACCGCCTCGTACCCGGTGCCGAGCGTGGTGATGGGCGGCGGCGGCACCGGCGGCGGCAGTGCGGCGGCCGCGCCGAGCGCCTCCGCCGCGTAGGCCTCCATGACCGCGGCCGCGGCGACCCACATCGCCATGTACACCGCCTCGTTCGCGGCGATGGCCATCGTGTTCTGCCCCATCGTGTTGCTGGCGGCGAGGGTGGCCGATGCGGCGCGGTTGGCCAGGATGGCCCCGAGCGGCGGCATCGCGACCTCGGCCGCCGCGCAGGCGCCCGCCACCGCGGCCGCGCTCGTCGCGGCCTGCGCCGCGACCTGGGCCTGCTGCTCCAGCCAGGTGCCGTGGTTGCGGAAGGCGCGCTGCGCGCGGCTGGCGGCCGGGCCGCGCCAGGTGGTCTCCAGCACGCCCATCGCCCCCGCGGACTCGGCCGCCATGGTGGCCAGCGCGAGCGCGGCGAGCGCGTACGAGTCCGCCACCGCCGCCATCGGGGCGGGGCCGGGGCCGAGCAGCATCCGGGCGGAATTCACCTCGGGCGGCAGCGCGCCGAATCCGAACAATGGCATGGTGCCTCCGATTCCCTCCGTGCTCGAATCGGCCTATTTGCCGAAACGCGCGCCCGCGGCGGCGGTCGAGACGCCGCCCGCGATATCGGTGGTCTCGTACCCGGTGCTCACCGGGAGCAGGACCTGGTGGCCGTTGCGCAGATAGGTGGCGCCGCCCTCGTTGCAGCCGGCGAACGGGGTCTCGAAGAACTGGAAGAGCGCCCCGCAGGCCGCCATGACCGGTTCCGGGGTGGCGGTGACGGCGAGCGCGGTGGTGGTGGCCGCGTGCGCCGCCTCCAGCGCGGCGCTCAGCGCGGCTTCGGCGGCGGCGAGATTACCGCTGGTCACGACGAGATGTTCCGGAGTTACGTCGACAGTCATGAGATCTCCTGGTGAAGCGGGGGTGTCGACCCGTACCGGGCGGTACCAACAGAACGTTAAGCCATTCCCAACTCTGGGAATTCGTCCGGCGGAATCCACGCCGACTGCACGAGGTCCTTCCGGGAATGCAGCGGCTCCACCAGAATTCCGCGGCCGACGGGTTGTTTCGTCGCCTTCACGTCGCCGACCAGAATGCCGTCCAGTTTGGAGCCGTCCATGATGAATCCGGAGGAGTTCAGATTCTTCATCTGGCCGAGCACGCTGTCGTACATCGCGGTGTCGGCCTGCGCGATATTCCGCGCGACCACGACGTGCAGCCCGGTGTCGCGGCCGTCGACGATCAGATCCTTCAGCGGCTCCAGCGGATTCCGCGCGCCGCGCTGCGCGACCATGTGGTAGTCGTCCACGACCACGAAGATCTCCGGCCCGCTCCACCACGAGCGCTCCCTGAGCTGCTGCGAGGTGACGCCGTCCGGGGCGCGGCGGGCGCGCATCCGCTCAGCGAAGGCGGGCAGGTTCTCCACCGCGTCGCGCTCGCTGGTGAGGTAGCCGACCAGCTGCTCCTCCGGCAGCGCGTCCATGTGCTGCCTGCGGTAGTCGATCAGCAGCACCCTGGCCTGCGCCGGGTCGAAGCGGCTCCGGATCGCGGCGAGCAGCGCGCCGAGCACCGTCGACTTCCCCGACCCCGACGAGCCGAGCACGATCAGGTGCGTGGAGACGCCGAAATCGATGGTGGCGGCGGAGAGGTCGGATTCCCGGATGCCGAAGGGCACCCGCAGCCGCTCGGCCGGGGTGGCGGGCGCGGGCAGCCCGGCGGCGACCTCGGCCAGCGTGATCCGCGCGGGCAGCAGCTTGACCTCGGGCGCGTGCCGCTCCCGGTACTGCGCGCCGAGCCGGTCGACGGCCGCGGCCAGCCCCGCGCCCGCGGTCTCGACGTCGCCGGAGCCGTCCACCCGGGGCAGCGCGACCAGCATGTGCAGCCCCTCGGCGGTGATGCCGCGGCCGGGCCGCTCGGCCGGCACCGCGGCGACCGCGGCGCGGTGGTTGCCGAAGACGGTGTCGGTGAGGTCGCCGAGCCGCAGCTCGATCCGGGTCTGCAGCAGGTCCTTGACGGCGGGGCGGATCGCGACCCAGCGCGAGCTGCTCACCATGAGGTGCACGCCGAAGTTCAGCCCTTGTAGCGCGATCGACTCCATGAGCGGCAGGTACTCGTCGAAGTACGGGCCGTTCACCGCGAAGCCGATGTCCCAGCCGTCCACCACCACGAAGACGTCGCCGTGCCGGTCGCCGCGCGCGGCCAGCTCGGCGGCGCCCGCCGCGGTGGCGCGGCGCCTGCGGAACTCGCGCATGGAGTCGATGCCGAGCTCGGCGAAGAGCACCTGCCTGCTCGCGATGAGGGTGGTGAGCAGCGCGAAGGTGCGCCGGATGCGGTCGCCGTCGCGGGCCGAGGCGATCGAGCCGACGTGCGGCAGCCTGCGCAGCCCGGCCAGCCCGCCGGAGAAGTCCAGGCAGTAGAACTGCGCCTGCTCCGGGGTGTGCGTCAGCGCCGCGGCGAGGATGAGGGTCTGCAGCGTGGTCGACTTGCCGGACTGCGGCCCGCCGACCACCGCGACGTGCCCGCCCGCGCCGGCCAGATCGACCGACCAGATGTCCTGGCGCTGCTGGCGCGGCCGGTCCACCAGCGCGACCGGCAGCTGCAGCGCGCCCGGCTGCACCGCGGGGACCATGCGGTCCAGGGTCGGCGGGACCAGCAGCGGCGGCAGCCACATGGCGTGCGCCCGCCTGCCGTGCCCGGCGAGCTGCTGTAGCGCCGTCTCCATCACGGTCACCGGCTCGGCGCCGGAATCCGGCTCGGGTGCAACGGGTTCCGGCTCGACGACCGGGGGCCGGTGCTCGGCGATCACCCCGGAGACGAAGAGCTGCGGCGGCCGGTAGCCGCCGCCCGCGCGCCGCACCCGCTGCGCGCCGGCGGCGCTCTGCACCGGCGCCGCGTACGCCGCGCCCACGTAGGCGGCCTGGAAGCGCTGCAGCTCCCCCGCGCCGACCCGCAGGTACCCGGCGCCCGGCTTCTTCGGCAGGTGGTAGGCGTCGGCGGTGCCGATGGCGTCGCGGGAATCGCTGGTCTGGTTGGTGCGCAGCGCGATCCGGTACGAGAGGTGCGCCTCCAGCTCGCCCATCCGGTTGGCCGGCACCTTCTGCGAGGCGAGCAGCAGGTGGATCCGGAGCGAGCGGCCGAGCCTGCCGATCGCGACGAAGAGCTTGGCGAAGCCCGGGTACTGCTCCAGCAGCTCGGCGAACTCGTCCAGGATGATCAGCAGCGTGGGCAGCGGGGCCAGCTCGGCGCCCTGCTCCCTGGCCCGCTCGTAATCGGCGACGCTGGCGAAGTTGCCCGCGTCGCGCAGGA
Organism: Nocardia sp. NPDC050697; assembly: GCF_040654395.1. Taxonomy (NCBI): domain Bacteria; kingdom Bacillati; phylum Actinomycetota; class Actinomycetes; order Mycobacteriales; family Nocardiaceae; genus Nocardia; species Nocardia sp. NPDC050697. The sequence continues at coordinate 11,633 of NZ_JBFAHY010000015.1, read as the reverse complement.
TGCGCTGGCGGCGGGCCATCTCGCCGTTGATCACGTCCTCCATGCGGGTGACGAGATCGGCCTCCTCCTCCATATTGGTGACCACCGCGGTGACGTGCGAGAGCCGGTCGAAGCCGAGGAAGGTGGCGCCGCCCTTGAAGTCGACGAGCAGCAGGTTGAGCAGGTCCGGCGGGTGCGTGGCGACCGCCGAGAGGACAAGGGTGCGCAGGAATTCGGATTTGCCGGAGCCGGTGGCGCCGATGCACATGCCGTGCGGCCCCATCCCCTCCTCGGCGGATTCCTTGATGTCCAGGTGCACGACGCCGCCCGCGGGGTCGTGGCCGAACGGGATGTTCAGCCGGGTGCGGTCGGCGTCCCGGCGCTGCGGCCACTGCCTGGCCACCCGGATGTCGCCGGGGTCGGCGATCCCGACCAGCTCCTCCCAGCTGGTCCCGGTGCCCGCCTGCTCGGCGGCGACCGCCTCCACCACGGTGGTGAGCCGGTACGGCGAGAGGGTGCGGGCCAGGGCGCGCACCGCGGGCGCGGACATGGCGTCGGCGGTGCCGACCGGGCGCGGCCCGCGCGCGCTCAGCTCGCTCAGCGCGCCGTCCGCGGCGACGGTGAAGCGCAGCGCGCGCGGCAGGTACTGCTCGGCGGCGCCGATCCGGATCCAGGTGCAGCCGTCGATGCCGGAGATGTCCCGGTCGGTGGCGGCGCCCTGGGTCTCCACCAGCAGCAGGTAGTGCTGCCGGTCCAGCGTCGGCTGGGAGTTGGCGGAGAACGGCCCGCGATTCAGCCCGGCGAGCACCTTGGCGCGCAGCTCGCTCACGGTGCGGTAGATCATCCGGCCCGGCCCGATGGCGTCGGTGTCGGCCGGGTGCTGGGTGTGCGGCAGCCACTTCAGCCAGGCCCACTGCTCGGCATCGGGGTCGGTGAGCACCGCGGCCACCGCGACCTGGTCCGGGCCGTGCAGCACCACCGCCTCGGCGATCATGGCCCGGACCAGCCCGGCGACCGCCTCCGGGTCGCCCTCCAGCCCGAGCTGCGGCGCGGAGAGCAGGTTGATGGCGACCGGCATGCCGCCGACGGTCGAGTACGCCTTGGCGAACCGGGTCAGCTCCACCACGCCGACCGGGTCCAGGTCGGAGGTGGGCGCCGCCTCCGGCACGATCACCCGCACCTGGTTGGCGATCCGGCCGCGCCCCACCCGCACCCGCAGGAACTGCGGGTGCGCCACCTGCACCTCCCACATCCGCTTGCCGCCGATCAACCGGGTGAGCGCATCGGGGCCGGGGTGGGTGTAGCGCAGGAACTCGAAGAGCTCGGCCTCGGAGCCGTGCACCGTCCTGCGGTTCTCGGTGAGGCTGCGCAGGTAGTCCTTGCGCTCCTCGTTCAGGCTCGCGGCGCCGCCGGACGAGTTGCCCGCCATCGAGCCGCCCATCATGCCGAACATCGAGACCATCATCATGACCGGGAAGAGCATGGCCATGGGCGAGCTGCCGATGCCGCCGCCGCGCACCATGATCACGACCATCCCGCACATGGCCGCGACCATGACCACGGGCATGATCATCTTGAGCCGCGACGGCGGCACCGGTTTCGGCAGCTCGGTGGGGGGTTGCAGGCGCAGCTCGGTGACCGCGGGCGCCTTCGGGCCGCGCACCATCCGCGCGGGCCGGACGAAGCGGCGGGTCACCGTCACGACGGAGCTCCGAAGCCGGCCACCAGCTGATCCGGTGGGATGCCGTCGTGCATGACCCTGGCGTCGCGCTGCGAGAGCGTCGGGCCGACGGCGAAGAGCGAGACGATGTGCCAGGGCGCGGGCACCGGGGTGCGCAGCGCGAGCGCGGTCAGCGTGGGGTCGGTGCCGCTGCCGGTGAGCGCCGCCTCGACCCCGTAGCGGACCCCGCTGTCGGAGATCCAGTACAGCGATTCGCGCAGCGGCGACCCGGTGTCGGCGCCGGTCACCTGCACGAACCGGCCGGTGTCGCGGGGCAGGTGCGCGGCGTCGGCGGTGCTGCCGCCGGAGGCGGGCGCGGTGACCAGCGAGACGGTGCGGCGCTGCTCCTCGGCGGAGAGCGGCAGCCCGGTGCCGACCAGCAGCTCGGTGACGGCGGCGGGGTCGCGGTCGGTGCGCGACCAGTGGTAGCAGCTCACCCCGATCCGCTCGGGGTCGACGAGCCGCACCGGCTTGGCCGGGTAGCTCGCGGTGCCGGGCCAGCTGCCGGGGCGCAGGTTGGCCGCGAGCACGTCGGGCCCGATGGTGCGGGCCGAGGCCGCGCCGTGCGCGTCGGCATTGCGGACCATGGCGGCGAGCAGCGCCGTCACCCGCACCAGGCCGTCCCTGGCGACCAGGTAGTACGCGGCGGGCTGGTCCGGCGCGGAGGTGGTGAGGATGGAGCCGATCGGGATGGTCAGCCCGGAGCTCAGCGTCACGACCTCCCCCGCGCCCGGCACCTGCGGCACGGTCAGCGGCGGCGCCTCGGGAATCGCGCCGATCAGCCCCTTCGAGACGGCAAGCACCGGCGCGGCGGCATCGATGCCGAGGGCGAGCGCGACCGCGGAGTTCGCCGGGTCGATGGCGGCGCGCACCACGCCCCGCTCGCCGTCGGTGTACACCAGCCAGGTGGTGGTGTCGTCGCGGAACAGCCTGGCCTCGTCGGCGGCGAGCCCGCGCACCACGGTGCCGTCCACGGTGAGCGGCCCGCCGATCGCGGTGGTGTGCGGCGCCGAGAGCCGGGCGGTCGGCAGCCCGGTGCTCGGGTCCACCTGGGCGGTGGCGCCGCTGCGCGAGGTGTCGCAGACCGTCCAGGAGGAGTCCCGCTCGGCGGTGTCGGCGATGGTGCCCGGGGCGCCGGGAATACCGACCCACGGGCCGCGCGGATACTTCGCCAGCTCCTCCTTCGAGACCGGGACCGGCTTGTCCGCCGAGCCGAGGATGAGCCGCGCGGAGGTCAGGTTGAGCGCCGGGTGCAGCCGGTCGCCGATCCGCACGAAGAGCGCGCCGGAGTCCTTCTCGGAGACGATCTTCGAATCCGCGACCCGCTTCGCCGGTTTGAAGAACGAGAGCACCGCGGCGCCCGCGATCACCACGCAGGCCAGCGCGACCCCGATGGAGAGCGCGGTGGAGCGGCCGCGCTGCGGGTCGTCGATCATCGAGGCGTCCCGGCGCACCAGCGCGTGCTCGATCCGGCGCAGCAGGAATCGCCACCCGGAGATCTGGTGCTTGGTCACCACCCGGAAGCGCGCCACCGCTCACTCCCCCCGCGGCGCCCGGCGCCGGTTCACGCCCGCGCCACCGGGGCGAGGCTCTCCAGCGCGCCGGTCACATCCAGCACGTCGATGGTCATCAGCTCCTCGTCGGTCATGGCGAGGACATCGATATTGGTGCGGGTGAAGCGGTAGTCGCGCTCGGACTCGGCGGCCTCGACCACATTGCGCACGAAGCGGCCGTTGCCCGCGAGGTCGATCAGCCTGCGGCCGTCCTTCCGGTTCGCGGCCAGGTGCGCGCAGCGCTCGCGGAGCGCCTCGCGCGCCTCCCCGGAGAGGATCGAATCCTTCTTGCGCGCGATGTGATCGGCGATCCGCACCAGCTCGTCGGCCTCGTAGCTGGCGAACCGGATGCGCTTGGTGAAGCGCGAGGCGAGCCCCTCGTTGGAGGCGAGGAAGCGGTCGATCTGGTCCTCGTACCCCGCGATGATGACGACCAGCTTGTCCCGGTCGTTCTCCATCCGGGCCAGCAGCGTGTCCACCGCCTCCTTGCCGAAGGCGTCGCCGCCGGAGAGCCCCTCCTGGATCAGCGTGTACGCCTCGTCGATGAAGAGCACCCCGCCGAGCGCGGAGTCGATGAGCGCGTTGGTCTTCGGCGCGGTGTGGCCGAGGTGGGTGCCGACCATGTCGTTGCGGGACACCTCGATCACCTCGGCGTTCTCCACCACGCCGAGCCCGGCGAAGATCTTGGCGATCACCCGGGCGATGGTGGTCTTGCCGGTGCCGGGCGGACCGGAGAAGATCAGGTGCTGCGACCTGGCGTCCACGGCGAGGCCGCGCTTGGCGCGCACCTGGTCCATGAGCACCCCGGACTTGAGCCGATCCACCTGCTCCTTCACCGAGTCCATGCCGATCTGCGCCTGCAGCAGCTCCGACGCCTCCTCGAGCAGCGTGTCGCGCTCGGCCTTCGCGGCCGACGCCGCCGCCTCGGCCGGGTCCAGGCCGGTGGCGGGATCCCAGGCGTCGGTGCGCGAGGCGATGATCTCGGCGGTGGCGACCTCCAGCCGGAAGGCCTTGTCCCGCAGCGCCCGCTGCCACTCCGGGCGGTCCGGCCAGAGCGCCGAGCTGCGCAGCCCGCCCAGGATGCGGTCGGCCTCCTCGTGGTCGCCGTTGTGCCGCAGCAGCATGCCGTGCAGGTAGTGCGCGTCGGCCCAGATGTAGGAGAGGTTGCCGGAGCGGCTGTCGTCGACGATGCGCTGGGCCCGGGCGAGCGCCTCGGCGGTGCGGCCGGTGTGCGCGAGCGCGGTCGCCGCCATGAGCTCGGCGGCGATGTCGAGCAGCCCGTCCTCCAGCACCGGGCGGGCGGTGCGCGCGGCGAGCACGTCGGGCCAGCGCTTGGTGCGGAAGTACAGCGACATGCGCACGAAGTCGGCGATGTCGTCGCTCGGCACGCTCTCCAGGATGGTCGCCGCCTCGGCCCACTCGCCGTCCGCGGCGTACGAGCAGGCCTGCGCCACCGAGATCTGGTCGCGGTCGGCCATCGCCACCCGCAGCCCGTACATCCCGATCTCCACCTGGCACCAGAGCGCCCGGTCCACCAGCCCCGCGCGCTGCTGGTCGCGGTACAGGTTGTGCACCGAGCGGAAGGCACCGTAGATCACCTCCGCGGTGACCTCGCCCGCCATCGCCCGGCCCAGCCAGGCATCGCACATATCCGGATCGAGATCGGTGGCCGCCCGGAACGCCGCCCTCGCATGCTCTTCATTGCGCACCGCACCGGTGACCAGTCCCAGATTCTGAACCCCGGTGTAGAACGCGTCCTCGGCCGCTGACAACTCGGATATCCCTTCCGCCGATCTCGCCTGCGAGAACGATAGGTTCCGGCCCCCGGCAACCGGGGGCGCGCGCTTCCCACGGATGGGAAGCAGTTATATGACGTCTCATAAGTGCACACGATTGCATGGACCGTTATTCAGGTGTAAGGTTTGCGGCGGATCGGTCAGACCCTCATCCTGCCGATCCGCACACCGGCGGTTACCGGTGACGCCGGCACGGCATCGGTAACCCCGGAACCCCTCTCAGGACGCGGGCGGATCCCGCTTCCGACCGCGGAGACCGGCGGCTGTGCCGCCGGTCTCCGCCGGCGTTTCAGGGGTGGGTGCCGTTCTCGTCGCGGGGGTGCCGGATCGTCGGCACGGTGATGTTCGCGGCGCGGTGATTTCGCCAGGGGGTGCGGGGGCGCGGCGCCGCGGTGGGGGTTTCGGCCTTCGCCGCCGGTCGGCGCCACGGAGTGTGGGCGGGCCGTTTCGTCTCAGGGGCGGGTTTCCTCGCCGCCGGCCGCTCATCCCCGGCCTTTCCCGGCTCGCCGCCCGGCGCCCGATCCGCGTCGCCGACCCGGCCCAGCTCTCCGCTGGGTACCCGATCGCCGGCGCTGGCACGGCCCGGCTCGCCCGGCACCCCATCTACGACGCCGGCTCGGCCCGGCGCCCTACCCACATTGCTGCCCCAGCCCGCCGCATGCACGGCGGCGAGCACGTCGGCGGCCCCGTCCAGGGCGGCCGCGAATATCCGGCAACCGGTGTCGAGCTGCTCCCGGTGCGCGGCGCCGGTCGCCGCGAGGGAGCGCAGCAGCGCCTCGGCGGCGCACCCCGCGGCCGGGTCCGGGTCGGGTGGCGCGCCGGGCGCGGCCCGGAGGCCGGCGGCGAGCTCCCGCACGTACCCGGCCAGCGCCCGCACGTCGTCCTCGTCGATATCGGGGTGCGGCACCCCGATGGCGGCGAGGAAGCGGGCGACCTCGTCAGGTATCTCGATCGCCACGCCCGGCTCCCCCGGCCGGCAGCACCCGGATGATGATCGCCTGGTCCGGCATCGGCGTCCGCTTCACCTTCTCGCCCGGCGTCGGCGCCTCCACCACGCTATTGCGGTCCACCGCCAGCTGCACGTGCTCCGGCCCGCGCGAGCTGAACGAGTCGCTGGGGAACACCAGGTCGCCCGGGCGTACCTGGTCCATCGGCACCCGGGTGCCGCTGTAGATCTGGTCGTAGGTGGTGCGCGGCAGGATCACCTCGCCGCCGGAGGCCTGCGCGATGGCGTACTGGGTCAGCCCGGAGCAGTCGAAGCCGCCGCCGGTCGGGCCGTTGGCGCCGCCGCCGCCCCACACGTAGTCCAGCCCGATCTGGCCGAAGGCGGCCTGGACGGCGGCGCTGCCCGCGGTGCCGTCGTCCCGGAACGTGCCGGGGACGACCGGGTCCCGGCCGCGGCCGGCGCGGGTGGCGGTCCCGGTGCGGGAGCGCGAGCGCCGGCCGGAGCGCGAGCGGTTGCGCCTGCGCCGCCCGGCGGGGACGGTGCGGGTGAACTTCTGCAGCGGCGCCTCCGGCGGCATGATCTGCGCGGCCTGCTTGCGGGCCGCGGCCACGTCGGCGTCGACCTGGCGCACCGCGTTGGAGACGGTGGTGTGCGCGGCGTCGAGCAGGGCCGGGCCGGAGAACCTGGCCCCGCCGAGCGCGGCGAGCGCCTGCACCCGGCTGCGGAAGTCGGCGAGCTGATCGGTGAGCCGGGAGCGGCCGTGCACCGTGCCGTCGCCGGACTCCCCGACGGCCCGCCCGACCACGCCGTCCCGCCTGCTGTGCGAATCCGCGATGGAGCTGCGCATCCCCTCGGCCTGCGAGTACCCCGCCGCGGCCGCGCCCGCCACCCGGCCCGCCTCGGCCGCGGTCGCGTAGGCGGGGCCGGCCGCCCGGTTCGCGTCGGGGCTGCCCGCGCCGTAGAGCTCGAGCATCGAGCGCAGCACCCCGTCCACGTCGCCGCTCAGCGCGGGCGCCATTCGACCGGCTCGCCCTCGCGCGGTGCGGACCATCTCTCGATTCGCATCCGCTCATTGTGGAGAGCGCCGCCCCGCGCGTGTTCCCAATCCTGGGGGTGCCCGGTTTGGCCCGCATTCCCATCGGGGAGAAGCCGGGACAATGAACGGAATCCCAGGAAGGTGGTGCGCCATGCCAGTCGACGCTGCGGGATCCGGCACCGAGGATGCCGCGAAGATCGCCGCGACGCCGCTGATGACGCTGGTCGCGGGCAAGAACTACTGGCCGGTCAAGCTGGTGCGACCGGCGGGCGGCTCGCCCGGGCTGCTCGCCTTCATCGGCCTCGCCGAGATGGCGATCCAGACCGCGGTCGACCTGCTCGGCCGCGGCATGCCGAAGCCGCCGCCCAAGGTCGACGACCTGCTGCAACCGGTGGTGCTCGACGATATCGGCAAGGGGAAGGGCGTCGACGAGTACGAGAAGGCGATCACCGCGGTCCAGGCCCGCCAGACCACCCTGCTCACCCTGGACACCCAGGTCTTGAAGACCTCGGTGGTGGTCGCCGCCGAGCAGAACGAGACGCTGCGCGCGATCAAGACCATCGTGGCCGAGCTGAACGCCGCGCTCACCGCGGCGGGCACGGCGAAACTCCAGCCCGCGCAGGAGAAGGCGCTGCTGAAGAAGGTGGCCGACGCCGTCGACGCGGTGTACGACAAGGTCGAGGCGGTCGCCAAGCTCAACGAGGACATGGCGGGCGGGAACAAGTCCGGCGGCGGTACCGAGCAGGTCTCGGCGGGCGGGGCGGCGACCGGTGGGGGCGGCGGCGGGGACGGCGGGCTGGGCGGGATCCTGCCCATGCTCGCCATGCTGCCGATGGCGGCCATGCCGCTGCTCTCGCAGATTCCGGAGCTGCTCGAGCAGCAGGAGGAGAAGCGGAAGGAGGCGGAGGAGGAGGCGAAGAAGGATCCGGCGGAATCCGCCGATCCGAATGCCGCGGGGCCGCCGCCCGGCGTGCAGGCCGGGGAGCCCGGTGGGCCGCCGCCCGCGGTGAACGCCGAGCCTATTCCGGACCCGACCGCCGTCGTGTAGGGGCGGGTTCCCGCTGGGCCATCCGGGATTCACCGCGCCGGATTCCCGCGACAGCCGCGCGAATGCCGGCCCGGCGGTCCAGTCGCCGGCGGCGGTGTAGCCGCCGGCGGTATCGGCCCCTTCTCAGATGGTGACGCTGACCGGCGGGGGCGCGGTGACGGCGGGCGGCATGGGCGCCGGCGGGGTCGAGGGGGTGGCGGGGATGGGCGGCGCCTCCTCGGTGCCGGGCACCTGCTCGGCGATCCCGGCACCACCGGGGCGGGCGAAACCGAGGAACTCACCCGCGGCCGGGTTGTTCGGGTCGAGCGGGACGATCTGCCCGTCGACGATGATGTTCGGCACCCCGTCGACCACCACCACCAGCCCGGTGTGATCCCGCCACTGCGCCACATCCCCGGTGCGGACGTCGTTGCCGTCCACCATGGTCCACGGATTGGCGGCCGAGGACTCGCCGGGCGTGCCCACGTACGCGGCCCTGGCATCGCTGCCGTTGGGGTTGTTCAGCTCGCGCTGGATCGCCTCCGCCACCACCTGCGAGACCTGCTGTGTGCTCGGCGGTTTCGTGGGCAGCTGCACGTCGACCATGGACTTGGTGCCGAGCACCACCGTCGGCGGGGCGGCCGGTTCGGCGGTGACCGTCCCCGGCGGCGGGGCGGCGCCCTGGTTCTGCACCTGCTGGACCGGCACGTTCGGGTCCTGGCCCGGCTCCGGCTCCCGCTCCTCGCGCTCCTCCTCGCGTTCCCGATCCCGGTCGCGCCCCCGGTCCTTGGACGCGGATTGCATCATCTGTTGCATCATCATCATCATGGGCAGCATCTGCATCATCTGATTCATGCCGGAGCCGGTGCCGCCGGTCGAGCCCCCGCCGGTCGAGCCGGTGCCGCCCGCGCCGGTGGTGCCGACGGTCCCGGCGGTCGTCGCGCCCGCGCCGCCCTCGATCTCCTCAATGGCCGAGTTGAGCAGGTCGACGATCTTGTTGGAGCCGCTGCCGGTCCCGGCGGTGAGCGGGTCGGTGCCGAGGGAGTCGCCGGTGCCGAGGAGGTCGCCGTAGAGGCTGCTGAAGTCCTGGGTTCCGGTGCCGGGCGGTGTCGTGCCCCCGGAGGTGTCGCCGTAGCCGCCGTTGTACTGGCCGTTGCCGTTCTTCTCGCCGTCGTACTTCGGCTCCTTGTCGTCGACGTCGCGCCCACTGGCGTCGGCGGCGTCGCTGACCTTCTTGATCTCGCCCTCGACGAAGTGCACCAGGTCGTGCAGGACCCCGAGCAGGAAGTCCTCGGTGGCGGCGGGGAGCTTCGGCTCCCCCTTCACATTGCCCTTCTCGTCGTACTCGATGTAGGAGGGGGGGTTCGCGACCGCCTGCGGCGCCTTCTCCACCCGGTGCGGCGCCCGCAGCTTCTCGTTGGTCGAGTCCACCTGCGCCTGGATGCCCTTGAGCGCGGTCGCCGCCTGCTGCGAGAGGTCGCGGGTGGTGACGTGCACCTGCTGGACCTTCTTGTAGAGGTCGGCATTCACCTTGTCGAGCCGCTCGGTCTTGCCGTCGTAGCGCTCGGTCATGGTGGAGTCGTTCTTGGTGCCGGGCAGCCCCGCCTTGGTGAGCAGCTTGTCCAGCGACGGATTCGCGGTCTCCCTACCAGTTCCCCACAGCTCCTGGGCGCAGGCGGTGACCAGGAAGTTCTCGCAGATGTCGATGTGCTTGTCCAGATTGGCCGATGCGCCGTACGGGTGGTGCAGGTGCAGTTCGAAGCCGCGCTCGGGGTCCGGCGCGGAGACCGTGTGGATCGGCTTGCCGTCCTTGTCCAGGAAGACGAGGCTGCCGTCGTTGTTCAGCTGCAGCCGGACCGCGCCCGCCACCTTGTCGGTCGCCCACACCGGAAGCGACTGGTAGTAGGCATCGGCCTTGAGGATGATCTGCCCGTCCGGGCCGATCGAGGCGGCCATGATATTGCCGCTGCCCCGGCCCGCCGGGTTGGTGTTCGTCGTCGCCGACTCCCAGACGACGCCGTTCGGCCCGAACAGCACCAGGTTGCCGTTGTCGAGCGCCAGCTGGTATCTGCCGTCGGCGGATTTGATCGGGGAGCCGGAGAGAATCGCACCCCCGACGTCGACGCTGTTCCCGGCGACGTCGCCCTTCGCGTCGACCTTCGGGTCGACCCTCGGCTCCGGCGCCATCAGACCGACCGCTCCGGCGGCGAGGTACTGGGCGCGGCGACCGCACCGGCGGGCGGCCCACCGACCGCGGGCGCGGCGACCGCACCAGGGGCACCCGCGGGAACCGCGACCCGCTCGGGCACCGAGACCGCCGCCGGAGCCGCGGTGAACTGCGGATGCTCGGTGATCTGGCCGTGCGCGTAGACCGCGTCGCGCAGCGTCTGCCTGGTCGGCTCGCCCTCGAGCAGCAGCACCAGCTCGGTGCAGCGGCGCTCGAAGACCAGGTCGCGCAGCGGGGCGGCGGCGGTGTCGACCCGGAGCTCGCCGAGCTCGACCCGGCCGACATCGATGCGCTGCGCCAGCATCGACGCGGCGAGCAGGTCGTCGGCGTCGCGCAGCTCGTCCCAGAGCCGGCGCGGGACGGTGCCGCCCGCGGTCAGCTCGACCAGGATCCGTTCGCGCAGCTGCCGGGCGGCGCGCGCCTCCGGCGGGGTGCGGCCCGCGCGCCCGGTGGCGGCGTTGGCGGTGACCGCCAGTTCGAGCGTGTGCGCGCGGAGCTGCGAATCCGGCACGGCCGTGGCGCTTTCCAGCCCGGCGATGGAGCCGGCCAGGCCGAGCCGGTCGGTGGTATCCGGGGTGGGGACGCGCAGGTCGAGGTCGTAGGCGGGGCCGACGTGGTCGGCGATGGCGGTGCCGCCGAGCCGCAGCCGCAGCCCGGGGTCGATGGGGCCGGAGGAGGCCAGCGCGGAGAGCCCGGCATTCGCCTTGGCGCCCCAGGCGAGCGCGAACTCGGCGAGCACCCGGGCCGGGTCGGCGATGCCCTCCCACGGCGAGCCGCCGTGCTCGGGGGTGGCGAGCAGGGCATCCCAGAGCCACGGGGTGGAGATCTCGCGCGGCAGGTGCAGCCCGGCGGGCAGCCAGCCGCGGCCCTCGTTGCTGGTGATGAAGACCCCGGCCCCGGCGGGGCCGCGCAGCACGGCGACGGCCCAGGTGGTGCCGACGGCCGCCTCGGTGGCGGCGAGCACGCCCGCGAGCAGGGTCCGGGCCAGCACCAGGTCGTCGTCGACCGCGGCGCCGACCACATGGCCGGGCTCGGCGGCGTCCTGCCTGGCCTGGGCGACCGCCGCCGCGAACGGGGTCGGCAGCGGGGCGGCCGGGACGGCCTCGCCCCGGTTCGCGCCGTTCTGCGGCCGGTGGTCGTCGGGGCCCGCCGCGAGCGGGGCGAGCGGAACGGGCGGGGCGACACCGGCTCCGGACGGCGCGGTGGCGCCGGTGGGCGCCGCCGAGGTCGCCGCTGGGTCGCCGCTCACCGGCGCGCTCCCGGCCGGGTGGCCGGTGGCGCCGTGGTCCGCGCCCGCCGCGGTGATCGGAGCGGGCGGCAGGCCGGGTGCGGTGGGCGCGCCGGCGGGC
>NZ_JBFAHY010000014.1:0-150718 GCF_040654395.1 Nocardia sp. NPDC050697 | reverse complement strand
CGCCCGGTCCCATTCCGAACCCGGAAGCTAAGCCTGCCAGCGCCGATGGTACTGCACTCGACAGGGTGTGGGAGAGTAGGACACCGCCGGAACAAATTGTCAGATCAGGGGATCCACCGAGGTGGGTCCCCTGATCTCGTTTCGGGGCTCGATCGCACCCGCCGGCAGGCGGGTGCTTCGTGCTGCCCGCAGCATGGTTGAATTCAAGAGCGAACATACTTCTCCCGGCGGGCCCGGGAATTCGGAAAGGGAACATCGTGCCGGAACGGAACGACGACCGGAAGCCCTTCCGGCGTGACGCCTCGCAGGGCGACTCCGACCGGCGCGGCTCGGGTGATTCCCGCCGAAACGACAACCGCCAGGGCGGTTTTCGTCGCAATGACGACCGCGGTGGCAGCTCCCGCGGCGGCGATTCCGATCGCGGATCCTCGCGCGGTGGAGACAGTGGTTTCCGCCGTAGTGGGGATCGCGACGGTGGATTCCGGCGCGACGATGATCGCCCGGGTTACCGGCGCGACAACCGCGGCGGCGGCCCGCGCCGCGAGGGCGGGTTCCGGCGCGACGACCGCGGGGATCGGCCGGACAGCCGCGGCGGTGGTTATCAGCGCGGGAGCGACGATCGTCCGGGAGGTGGCAGCGGTTTCCGCCGGGACGATCGGGACGGCGGGAACCGCCACGGCGGGGATCGGCGGGATGATCGCGACAGCGGATTCCGTCGTGATGACCGTGGTGGCGACAATCGCGGCGGCGGGTACCAGCGCGGTAATGATCGAGACGGCGGGTTCCGCCGGGGCGGCGACAGTGACAACCGGGGCGGCGGTTTCCGCCGGGACGGTGGTGACCGGAGCGGCGGTTTCCGGCGCGACGGTGGCGACCGTGAAGGCGGCTTCCGGCGCGGCAGCGATAATCGCGAAGGCGGGCACGGCCGCGGCGGGGACAATCGCGAGGGCGGCTTCCGGCGCGACAACAACAGCCATGACGGCGGCTTCCAGCGCGGTGGCAACAGTGGTGGCCGCGAAGGTGGCTACCGGCGCGATGGTGACAGCCGCGAGGGCGGTTTCCGACGCGGTGGCGACAGCGGGAATCGCGACGGTGGATTCCGGCGCGACAACGACAGCCGCGAGGGTGGGTTCCGCCGGGGCGGCGACAGCGGATTCCGGCGGGATGATCGCGGGAGCGGCAATCGGCGCGACGACCGCGGAGGCGGGTTCCGGCGCGACGATCGGGACGCCGATTCTCGGCGCGATGATCGGGACAGCAACTCCCGGCGCGATGACCGCGGCAGTGGGTTCCGTGGCAATGACCGCGACGACCGGCGCGACGGCGGGTTCCGCCGGGGCGGCGATCGTGAAGGCGGCTACCGCAACGATGACCGCGCGGGTGGATTCCGGCGCGACGAAGGCTCCCGCAGGGACGATCGTCCCGGCGGCGGGTTCCGGCGGGACGATCGCGACGGCGGTTCCCGCGGGGGCTACGGCTCCGGTGGCTCGAATCAGGGTGGCTACCAGCGTGGCGGGGACCGTGACGGTGGGTTCCGGCCCCGGAGTGAAGGCAAGGGCGGGTTCCGCCGGGACGGGGATCGGGACAGCAGCCGGTCCGACGACCGTGGCGGGAATCGGCAGGGCGGGTTCCAGCGCGACGGTGATCGGCCGGCGGTCAACCGGGGCCGGGAATTCCGGCGGAACGACCGCAATCGGAGTGATCGCGGAAGCGAGGAGCGGGCGAACGATGTCGATGCCCGCGCGGACGAGCTCGGTCGTGCGAACGAGCGTGACGACCGCGCCGGTTCTTTCGATGACCGGGTAGACGACCGGGAGGACGCGCGCGATGACCGTGCGGACGTCCTCGACGATCGCGCCGACGGCGTCGATATTGCCGCCGACGGTGCTGATGAGCGTGCGGACAAGATCGCTCAGCGCGAGGGTGGGGCTGACGCCCGCGACGGCGAAGCAGACGCCCGCGAGAGCGGTGCTGAGGCTCGTGACAGCGGTGCTGAGATGCGTGACAGCGGTGCTGAGGCTCGTGAGCGCGGTGGCGAGGCCCAAGAGAGCGGCGATGCTGAGGGCTCCGGTGACCGGGTAGACGGTGTCGACGCTCGGGAAGGTAGCGACGACGACGCGGACCGCGCCGATGAGCGGGACGCCGATGTCCGCCCGGCCAGCGGCGGGGACCGTGAGGATCACGGCGGCCGTTCGGGTGGTGCCGGTGAGCGCGACGACAACCCGGAGTCCGGCGATCGAGCCGGTGCCGCGGAAGGCGTCGTGGCGCAGGCCGAGGCCGACCGCGGTCCGCGGAGCGGCGCCGGGGAATCCGATGCCCCCGCGGCGAGCGCCGGCGAACCGGACAACGACGAACGCCGCGGGTACAACCGCGCCGGAGGCGACGACCGCCGCCGCGGCGGCGAGGGCGCCCGCGTCGGCCGCACCCTCGACCGCCGCCCCCCGCGCCCGGAGGAGCCGGACCTCCCGGACGACATCCAAGCCTCCGACCTGGACCCCACCATCCGCCGCGACCTCCTGAGCCTGGACAAGGGCAATGCCGAGACCGTCGCCAGGCACCTCGTGATGGCCGCCGACCTCATCGCGGACGACCCCGAGCTCGCGCTGGCGCACGCCAGGGCGGCGCGGCAGCGCGCGGGCCGGATCGCGGTGGTCAGGGAGACCGCGGGCGTCACCGCGTACCACGCGGGTGAGTGGGCGGAGGCGCTCTCCGAGCTGCGGACCGCGCGCCGGATGTCCGGCGGCTCGGGGCTGCTCGCGGTCATGGCCGACTGCGAGCGCGGCCTCGGCCGCCCGGAGCGCGCCATCGAGCTCGCGCGCAGCGAGGAGGCGCGCGCGCTGAAGGGCGAGGAGGCCATCGAGCTGCGGATCGTGGTGGCGGGCGCGCGGATGGATCTCGGCCAGGTCGACCAGGCCGTGGTGACGTTGCAGACCGCCGATCTGGATCCGGCGCGCAGCGGCTCGGCGTACGCGCGGCTGTTCTACGCCTACGCGGACGCACTGGTCGCGGCGGGGCGGACCGACGAGGGGCTGACCTGGTTCCTCAATGCGGCGGCCGCCGACACCGAGGGCGATACCGACGCCGAGGACCGCGCCGCGGAGCTCACCGAGAACTGAACCTGTCGGTGGCCCCCGCTACAGTGCGGGGGTCTCGTCGAGGAGCCCGGGCACACCCGGGTGGCCGGTCCGCGTTGGCGGCTCGTCCGGATTGGTGACGACCGGGGCCCGTCGTGGCGCCCGGGTGACGATGAGCACGGCGATCCCCGCGCTCGGTTCTGCGACCATGAGGACGAGACGGTGGCACATCCGTGCCGCGCGCGCCCGCAGCGGGTGCGTCCGATGGACCGGTTCGGCCGGATCCGAGCGCCGAGACGAAACGAGGGTGGAGTGACCCGGCTACGAGACGGTTACCGAGCATTGCTGCTCGACCTGGACGGCACGCTGTACCGCGGCGCCGCGGTGATCCCCGGTGCGCCGGAGGCGCTGCCCGCGGGCTCGGCGCAGCAGCTCGTCTACGTCACGAACAATGCCAGCCGCAGCCCGGCGGCCGTGGCCGCCCATCTCACCGAACTCGGCTTCGCCGCCGGTACCGACGACGTGGTCACCAGTGCGCAGGCCGCCGCCCGGCTGCTCGCCGAGCGGGTGCCGGCGGGCGCCGATGTGCTCGTCGTCGGCACCGATGCGCTCGCGGCCGAGGTCCGCGGCGCCGGCCTGAATCCGGTGCGGCGCTTCGACGACGCGGTTCCGGCCGCCGTGGTGCAGGGGCATTCGCCGGAGACCGCCTGGCCCGATCTCGCGGAGGCCGCCTACGCCGTGCGGGCGGGGGCGCACTGGGTGGCCGCCAATACCGACCGCACCCTGCCGAACGAGCGCGGACTGGCACCGGGCAACGGCTCCATGGTGGCGGCGCTGCGGGCCGCGACCGACGCCGAGCCGGAGGTGGCGGGCAAACCCTTCGCGCCGCTGCTGGAAGACGCGATGACCAGGGCGGGGACGCGGGCCGCGCTGGTCGTCGGGGACCGGCTGGACACCGATATCGAGGGCGCCAACCGGGTCGGGCTGGACTCGCTGCTCGTGCTCACCGGTGTGAGCACCCTGGACGAGCTGGCCACCGCGCCGCCGGAGCACCGGCCCAGCTATGTCGCGCTCTCCCTGGACGCGCTGAACCACCCGGTCGCGGCCGAGGCGGTGGAGCTCGGCTCGGCCGCGCTCGGCGCGCTGCTCGACGCCGAGCCCGGCCGCGCCTTCCCGGTGCGCGGCGGCGCGGGCGACCGGGCGGCGAACAGTGCCCGGACCGGCGGTGCCACGGCGGGAGCGGCGGCGGCGGAAAGCGGTGCGGCCACGGGCAACGGCTCCGGAAATCCGATAGCGTTGAGCGCACGATGACTACACCGACGCCGCGTCCGCACCCCGGCCCGCACGGCCACCGCCCGGGGCTGCCGCTGCCGGGCAGCCACCTGCCCGGTGCCGGACCGGAGCCCGCCGATCCGGAGCGGGTGCGAGCCGAGGTGCGCGAGCTGCTCGCCGAGCTGGAGGCGGGCGCGGGGCACGCGGATGCGGGGGTGGATCTCATCCGCCGGGCGAAGATCCTGGAACAGGCGCACGACGTGCTGGTCGAGGCGCTCGCCACGGTGGACAAGATCTGAGTGGCCAGGCGTGCGCGCGTTGACGCCGAGCTGGTCCGCCGCGGCATGGCCCGCTCGCGGGAACACGCGGTCGAGTTGATCACCGCCGGTCGCGTTCTGATCAACGGCTCGGTCGCCGCGAAGGCGGCGACGGCGGTCGAGACCGGAACGCCGCTGCTGGTCCGCGCCGAACCGGACGAGGTCTCCTGGGCCTCGCGGGGGGCGCACAAGCTGCTCGGCGCGCTGGCCGCCTTCGAACCCGCGGGGCTGACCGTGGCCGGGCGGCGCTGCCTGGACGCGGGCGCCTCCACCGGCGGCTTCACCGACGTCCTGCTCTCGAAGGGGGCGGCGCACGTGGTGGCGGTCGACGTCGGGTACGGGCAGCTGGTGTGGCGGCTGCAGAGCGACGAGCGGGTGACGGTGCTCGATCGCACCAATGTGCGGAACCTGACGCCGGCGGCGGCCGGCGGGCCGGTCGAGCTGGTGGTGGGGGATCTGTCGTTCATCTCGCTGGGGCTGGTGCTGCCCGCGCTCGCCGCGTGCGCGGCGCCGGGCGCCGATCTGGTGCCGATGGTCAAGCCGCAGTTCGAGGTCGGGAAGGACCGGGTCGGCTCCGGCGGGGTGGTGCGGGATCCCGCGCTGCGCGCGCAGGTGGTGTGCGAGGTCGCGGCCGCGGCGGCGGCGCTCGGGCTGCGGACCCGGGCGGTGACGGCGAGCCCGCTGCCCGGCCCGTCCGGCAATGTCGAATACTTCCTGTGGTTGCGGAACGAGGGCCCGGTCACCGACGACCCGGCCGCGGTCGCCACCATGGTGCAACGGGCCGTCGAGGAGGGACCACAGTGAACGCGGGAACGCCGCTCAGCGGCCGGGAGATCCTGCTGGTCGCGCATCCCGGCCGGGCCGAGATCATCGAGACCGCGCATCGGGTCGCCAAGATCTTCGCCGACGCCGGGATCGGGCTGCGGATCCTCGCCGACGAGGCCGACAGCACCCGGTTCGAGGGCGCGGTCGGCAGCGACGGCGCGGTGCGGGTGGTCGAGCACGGCCCGGCCGCCGCCGTCGGCTGCGAGATGGTGCTTGTCCTCGGCGGCGACGGCACGCTGCTGCGCGCGGCCGAGCTGGCCCGCCCCGCCGCCACCCCGGTGCTCGGAATCAACCTGGGCCGCATCGGCTTCCTCACCGAGGCCGAGGCGGAGAACCTGGACGAGGCGCTGGCCCAGGTGGTGCAGCACGACTACCGGGTCGAGCACCGGATGACCATCGACGTCACCGTCCGGGTGGACGACGAGATCGTCGAAACCGGCTGGGCGCTCAATGAAGCCAGCATCGAGAACGCCTCCCGGATCGGGGTGCTCGAGGTGGTGCTCGAGGTGGACGGCAGGCCGGTCTCGTCCTTCGGCTGCGACGGCATCCTGCTCGCCACCCCGACCGGCTCCACCGCCTACGCGTTCTCCGCGGGCGGGCCGGTGGTCTGGCCGGAACTGGAAGCGCTGCTGGTGATCCCGAGCAATGCGCACGCCCTGTTCGCGCGGCCGCTGGTCACCAGCCCGGAGTCGCGGATCGCGGTCGAATCGGTCGCGACCGGACACGATGCGATAGTTTTCCTGGATGGCAGGCGCACGCTGGCGCTGCCGCGCGGCAGCCGCGTGGAGGCGGTCCGCGGAGCCGAACCGGTGCGCTGGGTGCGGCTGGACTCGGCGCCCTTCGCGGACAGAATGGTGCGCAAGTTCCAATTGCCCGTGACAGGCTGGCGAGGCCGGCGGCGAACGGAGAGCACGAGTGCTGACAGAGATCAGGATTGACGGTCTCGGCGTCATATCCGCCGCGACCGCGCAATTCCACGAGGGGCTGACCGTCCTCACCGGCGAGACCGGCGCGGGCAAGACCATGGTGGTCACCAGCCTGCACCTGCTCAGCGGGGCGCGGGCGGACGCCGGGCGGGTCCGCCTCGGGGCCGAGAAGGCCGTGGTGGAGGGGCGATTCACGGTCGACGAGCTGAACGAGGCGGCGCGCACCGAGGTGGGCGCGGTGCTGGAGTCGGCGGCCGCCGAGGCCGACGACGACGGCAGCGTCATCGCCATTCGCACGGTCGGCAAGGACGGGCGCTCGCGGGCGCACCTCGGCGGGCGCGGGGTTCCGGCGTCGGTGCTCGCCGGGTTCACCGCGCCGCTGCTCACCGTGCACGGGCAGAACGATCAGCTGCGGCTGCAGCGGCCGGAGCAGCAGCTGGCCGCGCTCGACCGCTTCGCGGCGGAGACCGTCGAGCCGCTGCTGCGCGGCTACCGCAAGCACCGGAAGGCCTGGCTGGCGGCGCGGGAGCGGCTGCTGGAGCGCACCGCGCGCAGCCGGGAGCTGGCGCTGGAGGCGGATCGGCTGACGCACTCGCTCACCGAGATCGACGCCGTGCGGCCGGAGCCGGGCGAGGATCTGCGGATCGTGGACGAGGTGCGCAGGCTCAGCGACCTGGACTCGCTGCGCGAGGCCGCGGTGGTGGCGCACGACGCGCTGGCCGGGCCCGCCGACGCGCCCGACGCGGGGTCGGGGGCGCTCGAGCTGCTCGGGACCGCGCGGGCGCGGCTGGAGGGTGCGGAGGATCCGGCGCTCACCGCGCTGGCGCCGCGGCTCGCCGACGCCATCGCGGTGGTGGTGGATCTGACCACCGAGCTCAGCGGGTACCTCTCCGACCTGCCCTCCGACCCCGGCGCACTGGATTCGCTGCTCACCAGGCAGGCCGAGCTGAAGACGCTGACCAGGAAGTACGCCGCCGACGTGGACGGGGTGCTCGCCTGGGCGGAGGAGTCGCGGGCCCGGCTCGCCTCGCTGGACGTCTCCGAGGAGGCCATCGCGGCGCTGGCCGCCGAGGTCGACGCGGCCGCCGAGAAGGTGCGGGCGGCGGCGGTCAAGCTGAGCGCCGCGCGGACCAGGGCCGCGGGCAAGCTCGCCGCTGCGGTGAGCGCGGAGCTGGCCGGGCTGGCCATGGGCAAGGCGCGGCTGGAGGTGACGGTCAGGCAGCTGGTGGCGAGTGCGCAGGATTCGGCGCCGCTCACCGTGGACGGTGTCGAGCTGCACGCCGGGTCGGCCGGGGTGGACGAGGTGGAGTTCCGGCTGTCCGCGCACTCCGGGGCGCAGTCGCTGCCGCTGAGCAAGAGCGCCTCCGGGGGTGAGCTCTCCCGGGTGATGCTGGCGCTCGAGGTGGTGCTCGCCGGCTCCGATCACGGCGCGACCATGGTCTTCGACGAGGTGGATGCCGGGGTCGGCGGCCGGGCCGCGGTCGAGATCGGGCGCAGGCTCGCCCGGCTGGCCCGCACCCACCAGGTGATCGTGGTGACGCACCTGCCCCAGGTGGCGGCGTTCGCCGACACCCACCTGGTGGTGAGCAAGTCGGACGACGGGAAGGGGCGGGTGGACAGCGGGGTGCAGTCGCTGGACCGCGAGGAGCGGGTGGTCGAGCTCGCGCGCATGCTCGCCGGGCTGGACGACACCGAGACCGGTCGCGCGCACGCCGAGGAGCTGCTCGAAACCGCCCGCGCCGAACGCGAACCCGCCAGCGCCTGAACGCGCGAGGGCGCCCGGCCGTCAGGCCGGGCGCCCTCGAAAAGCCTGCGTCAGCGGACCGCTTTCTGCGCGCCCTTGATCATGGTGGTGATCAGGTTGCGCAGCCCCAGCTCCAGCACCTTGCCGGGCAGCGGCAGCTTGGGCTCGGACTCCATGGTGTAGCTGACCAGCGTGCCCCCGTCGGTGTCGGCGAAGGTGACGACGCCGATGTGCCGCTTCACCGGCGCCCCGGCGACGACCTTGTACGCCATCCGCTCGTTCGGCACCAGCTCGGTGATCTCCTCGGTGATCCCGACCCCGCCGACGCCGATGAGGTGCTGCGCGCCGACGCCCTCGCGCTCCGTGCTGCCCGGCCGCTTCAGGGTGATGTTCACCGCCAGGTGCGGGCTCAGGCTCTCGCGGTTCGCGAAGGTGCGGTAGACGACATCGCGCGGGGCGGCGACGACGGCATCGACGGTGGTGCTGGCCATAGAGACGGCTCTCCTCGGGTCGGACTGTCTGTGACAGGAGCATATCGGGTTGGCTGCGGGTTCGCCGGAGTGCCCGGAGTGGTATCACTGTGACGAATGTGGCGCCGGATGCGGCGCGCCTCCACCTCTGGTCGAGGGTTTGTGGTCATCATCGGCCCATGAAGATGCCGGCGCTGCTCTCGCGGAGTTCCGAAACGCTGCCTGGTCGCTCCGGAATAGCCAGGGTGGATCGCAATACTCGGCGGCTGCTGAAACGGGTCGGGCCCGGCGATATCGCGGTGCTCGACGAGATGGATCTGGACCGGGCCACCGCGGACCGGCTCCTGGAGGCCGGCGTCGTCGCCGTCGTGAACACCTCGCCCTCGATCTCCGGCCGGTACCCGAACCTGGGCCCCGAGGTGCTGGTCGCCAATGACGTGCTGCTGCTGGACACGCTCAGCTCGGATGCCTTCTCCAAGATCAAGGACGGCGCCAAGGTCCGGATCCACGACGGCACCGTCTACGCTGACAAGCTGGTGAAGAAGGAGCCGGAGGCGCTGGTCGACGGCATCGAGCTCACCGAGTCGGTGGTGGGGGACCGGATGATCGAGGCCCGCAACGGGCTCGCCGACCACCTGGCGGCCTTCGCCGGCAACACCATCGAGTTCGTGCGCACCGAGAGCAGCCTGCTGATCGACGGCGTCGGCGTGCCGGCGCTGACGCTGACCATGAAGCAGGCGCACGTGGTCGTGGTCGGCGACGGCCCGGACCACGCCGACGACCTGCGCAGCCTGAAGCCCTTCGTCAAGGAGTACGCGCCGATCATGGTCGGCGTCGGCCGCGGCGCGGACACGCTCGTGCGGCAGGGGTACAAGCCGGATCTGATCGTCGGCGACCCGGACGAGATCACCACCAAGACGCTGCGCGCCGGCGGCGAGGTGATCCTCCCGGCCGACACCGACGGCCACGCCAAGGGGCTGGAGCGGATCCAGGATCTCGGCATCGGCGCCACCACCTTCCCGTCCTCCGGCTCGCCGACCGATCTGGCGCTGCTGCTCGCGCACCACCACGGCGCGGCCATGATCGTCACCGCGGGGGCGGCGGCCTCGCTGGACGAGTTCTTCGACCGGGGCCGCAAGGACAGCAACCCGGCCACCTTCCTCACCCGGCTCAAGCTCGGCACCTCGCTGGTCGACGCCAAGGCGGTGGCCACGCTGTACCGGCACCGGAGCTCCGGCGCGGCGCTGGCGCTGGTGGTCCTGGCCGCGCTGATCGCGGTGATCGTCGTGCTGGTCGCCTCGGACAGCACCGGCACCGTCCTGGACTGGGGCATCGACACCTGGAACCGCTTCGCCGTCTGGGTGCAGGGCCTGGCCGGCGCGGGCGACAACTGAGGGGACCGCGATGATCTCGCTGCGCCAGCACGCCATCTCGATCGTCGGGATCTTCCTCGCGCTCGCGCTCGGCGTGGTGCTCGGCTCGCAGACGCTCGCCGCCGACCTGCTCGGCGGGCTGCGCTCGGACAAGGCGGAGCTGCGCACCCAGCTGGACGCCGCGACCGAGCAGAACCGGCTGCTCAGCGCGCAGTTGTCCGCCGCCGACGACTTCCTGACGAAGTCCGCGGGCGCGGTGGTGCAGGGCACGCTGACCGACCGGACCGTGCTGGTCTTCACCACGCCGGACGCGGCGCCGGAGGACGTGGACAAGGTGAGCCGGAACCTGGAGTCGGCCGGCGCCGCCATCACCGGGCGGATCGCGCTGAACACGCCGTTCCTGGACACCGGCGAGGGCGATCGGCTGCGCAGCGCGCTGATCAACGTGATCCCGGCCGGCGCGCAGCTGCGCACCGGCGCGACCGACCAGGGCAGTATCGCCGGTGACCTGCTCGGGCAGGTGCTGCTGCTTGACCCGGTGACGGCGCAGCCGCGCAGCACGCCGGAGGAGTTCGGGCTGGTGCTGGAGACGCTGCGCGGGGGCGGGTTCCTGGCCTACGGCGAGGATCCGGTGCGCGCGGGGCAGCTCGCGGTGGTGATCACCGGCGACATGCCGGACGCCGCCGACGGCAGCCGCGGGGTCTCGCTGGCGCGGTTCGCCGGTGGGCTGCGCTCGGCGAGCGCGGGCGTGGTGCTGGCCGGGCGGCCCGGCTCGGTGCAGGGGCAGGGCCCGATCGACGTGGTGCGCTCGGACACCCCGCTGGCCGCCGCGGTGACCACGGTGGACAACCTCGACCGGGAGATCGGCCGGGTCACGGCGGTGCTCGGGCTCGGCGAGCAGCTGAACGGTGGCGCCGGGCGCTACGGCACCGGCCCCAAGGCGACGGCGCTGACGCTGAAGGCGCCGTCGAGCTGACGACCGGCTTCCGCAGCCCGTCGAGCGGCTCCCGATCCCCGGCGGGCGCGCGGTGCGGATCGAAGCGGGGTCGCCGGTCGCGCGCGACGCAACTCACAGCGGCGCGCCCGGCGCATGACCCGGACCCTGGCGACTTTCCGGCAAACCCGCGTGGCGGGTGAGCGCCGAGCCGGGCGCATGTTACCGTGAAGACCCGTGGGTCAAACACGGATTCAGGCGCGAACAGCCACGAAGCACATCTTCGTCAGCGGTGGCGTCGCCTCCTCACTGGGCAAGGGTCTTACCGCTTCCAGCCTCGGTCAGCTGCTGACCGCACGGGGGCTCCGGGTGACGATGCAGAAGCTCGACCCCTACCTCAACGTCGATCCCGGCACCATGAACCCCTTCCAGCACGGCGAGGTGTTCGTGACCGAGGACGGCGCCGAGACCGATCTGGACGTCGGTCACTACGAGCGCTTCCTCGACCGCGACCTCTCCAGGGACGCGAACGTCACCACCGGGCAAATCTATTCGACGGTGATCGCCAAGGAGCGGCGCGGCGAGTACCTGGGCGACACGGTGCAGGTGATCCCGCACATCACCGACGAGATCAAGAGCCGCATCCTGGCCATGAGCGCCCCCGACGCCGAGGGCATCATCCCGGACGTGGTGATCACCGAGATCGGCGGCACCGTCGGCGATATCGAGTCGCAGCCGTTCCTGGAGGCGGCGCGGCAGGTCAGGCACGACGTGGGCCGGGAGAACGTCTTCTTCCTGCACGTCTCGCTGGTGCCGTACCTGGCGCCCTCCGGCGAGCTCAAGACCAAGCCGACGCAGCACTCGGTGGCCGCGCTGCGCAGCATCGGCATCCAGCCGGACGCGCTCATCCTGCGCTGCGACCGCGAGGTGCCGCAGGGGCTCAAGAGCAAGATCGCGCTCATGTGCGACGTGGACGTGGACGGCTGCATCTCCACCCCGGACGCGCCGTCGATCTACGACATCCCCAAGGTGCTGCACCGCGAGGGGCTCGACGCGTACGTGGTGCGCCGGCTCGGGCTGCCCTTCCGCGACGTCGATTGGACGGTCTGGGGCGACCTGCTGGACCGGGTGCACTCGCCGCGCGAGACCGTCGAGGTGGCGCTGGTCGGCAAGTACGTCGACCTGCCCGACGCCTACCTCTCGGTCACCGAGGCGCTGCGCGCGGGCGGCTTCGCCTCCCGGGCCAAGGTGCAGATCCGCTGGGTGCAGTCGGACGACTGCGCGACCCCGGCCGGCGCGGCCGCCGCGCTGCGCGACGTGGACGCGGTGCTCATCCCCGGCGGCTTCGGCATCCGCGGGATCGAGGGCAAGGTCGGCGCCATCACCTACGCCCGCACCCGCGGGCTGCCGCTGCTCGGGCTCTGCCTCGGGCTGCAGTGCGTGGTGATCGAGGCGGCGCGCTCGATCGGGCTGGCCGAGGCCAACTCGGCCGAGTTCGAGCCGGAGACCCCGCACCCGGTGATCTCCACCATGGACGACCAGAAACAGATCGTGGCGGGCGAGGCCGACCTGGGCGGCACCATGCGGCTCGGCGCCTACCCGGCGGTGCTGGCGAAGGGGTCGCAGGTGGCGCAGGCGTACGGCGCGGACCAGGTCTCCGAGCGGCACCGGCACCGGTACGAGGTGAACAACGCCTACCGGGACCGGATCGGGAAGAGCGGGCTGCGGTTCAGCGGCACCTCGCCGGACGGGCGGCTGGTGGAGTTCGTCGAGCTGCCCGCCGACAAGCACCCGTTCTTCGTCGCCACCCAGGCGCACCCCGAGCTCAAGAGCCGCCCGACCCGGCCGCACCCGCTCTTCGCGGCGCTCATCGCGGCGGCGCTGAAGTACAAGCTGGCGGAGCGGCTGCCGGTGGATATTCCGGACGAAGAGTTCGCGAGCGCGGAACAGGGCTGAGCCGGTGAGTGAGCAGGCGGGGCAGCACACGTTCGAGACGGTCTCCTCGGAGACCGTCTACAGCGGGGCCATTCTGGCGCTGCGGCTCGACCAGGTCGTGATGCCGGGCGGCAAGGTCGCCGAGCGCGAGGTGGTGGAGCACCACGGCGCGGTCGCGGTGGTCGCCGTCGACGACGCCGGTGACGTGGTGCTCATCCGGCAGTACCGGCACCCGATCGGGGCCAGGCTGCTGGAGCTGCCCGCCGGGCTGATCGATATCGAGGGCGAGGACCCGCTGGCCGCGGCCGAGCGGGAGCTGGCCGAGGAGACCGGGCTGGCCGGTGCGCGCTGGTCGGTGCTGGTCGACGTCGCGCTCTCGCCGGGCTTCACCGACGAGGCGCTGCGCATCTACCTGGCCGAGGGGCTCACCGCGACCGACCGGCCCGACCCGGAGCTGGAGGAGGCCGATATCGCGCTGGTGCGGCTGCCGGTCGCCGAGGCGGTGCGGGCGGCGCTGGCCGGGGAGATCGTGAACGCCACCGCGGTGGCCGGGGTGCTGGCGCTGGCCACCGCCCGCGCCACCGGCGCCGAGCTGCGGCCCGCCGACGCGCCGTGGCCGGGGCAGCCGACCGCCCTGCTGCGCAGGCAGGCACGGCAGCGGGAGCGCTGAGCGCGCGGTGCTCGACCGGGAGATCGACGGCTACCTGGACCATCTCGCGGTCGAGCGCGGCGCGGCCCGCAATACCGTCGCCGCCTACCGGCGCGACCTGACCCGGTACCGCGAATTCCTGGACGGCCGCGGCGTCACCACGCTGGAGCGGGCGGGCGAGGCCGATGTGGC
This sequence comes from Nocardia sp. NPDC050697, assembly GCF_040654395.1. Classification (NCBI taxonomy): domain Bacteria; kingdom Bacillati; phylum Actinomycetota; class Actinomycetes; order Mycobacteriales; family Nocardiaceae; genus Nocardia; species Nocardia sp. NPDC050697. The sequence goes on along the minus strand of NZ_JBFAHY010000014.1, from coordinate 137,007 downwards.
CGAGTTCGCCACCGCGCTGCGCGCGGGCGGGGCGGGCAGGCCGGCGCTGGCCGCCGGGTCGGTGGCGCGGGCGCTGATCGCGGTGCGCGGGCTGCACCGCTTCGCCGCCGCCGAGGGGCTGGCGGGCACCGATGTGGCGCGCGCGGTGAAGCCGCCGAGCCAGGGCCGCAGGCTGCCGAAGGCGCTCCCCTACGACCAGGTGCTCGCGCTGCTGGAGGCGGCGGGCGGGGAGGCCGACGCGCCGCGCGCGCTGCGCGACCGGGCGCTGCTCGAGCTGCTGTACTCCACCGGCGCCCGGATCTCCGAGGTGGTCGGGCTGGACGTGGACGACCTGGACACCGACGGCCGCGCGGTGGTGCTGCACGGCAAGGGCGGCAAGCAGCGCATGGTGCCGATCGGGCGCCCCGCGCTCGCCGCGGTCGACGCCTACCTGGTGCGCGGGCGGCCCGTGCTGGTGCCGAAGGGCAGGGCCGCCGGCGGCCCCGCGCTGTTCCGCAATGCGCGCGGCGGCCGGCTCTCCCGGCAGAGCGCGTGGCAGGTGCTGCGGCGCGCCGCCGAGCGGGCCGGGATCGAGGCGGCGGTCTCGCCGCACACGCTGCGCCACTCCTTCGCGACGCACCTGCTCGACGGCGGCGCCGACGTCCGGGTGGTGCAGGAGCTGCTCGGGCACGCCTCGGTGACCACCACGCAGATCTACACCCTGGTCACGGTGACGACGCTGCGCGAGGTCTGGGCCACGGCGCACCCGAGGGCGTGACGCGACCCGACCCGCCGTTTTCGTACTCACCGGCCGGTAACCCGGACGCGGGGCGGTGACACCGGGGACACTGGGACGCGCGTGTCCGAGCGACGGTGCCCCGCACGAGGCGGTAGCGTCTATCGGAAGCTGGACCGTACGAGAGCGAGGTCGCGCCCCAACCGGCTTCGCTACGCTCGGCAAGGAACGGGCAGGACGTATAAGGAGCAGCGGATCGTGACCACAGCCAGTGCGGGACCGCCGAGCAGAGCGTCCGTCCGGGGTCCGTCCGCCCGCGCGGAGCGTCGCGGCGACCACGAGCCCAAGGGCCCCTCCGACGCCGCGGCCAATTCGCTCTGGGGCGAGGGCGCCGAGCCCGTCCCGGAAGACGCCGACCTCGGCCCCACCGGCCGGCCGCTGCGCGCGGTGCCGGACCCGCCCCCGGTGGACAAGACCGGCGAGGCGCTGATCGTCGCCATGTGCAACCAGAAGGGCGGCGTCGGCAAGACCACCTCCACCATCAATCTGGGGGCCGCGCTCGCCGAGTACGGCCGCCGGGTGCTGCTGGTCGACCTGGACCCGCAGGGCGCGCTCTCCGCCGGGCTCGGGGTGGCGCACCACGACCTGCAGTACACGGTGCACAACATCCTGGTCGAGAACCGCATCGGGATCGATGACGTGGTGATGGAGACGCGGGTCGACGGCCTCGATCTGCTCCCCAGCAATATCGACCTCTCCGCCGCCGAGATCCAGCTGGTCAACGAGGTCGGCCGCGAGCAGTCGCTCGGCCGCGCGCTGGCGCCGGTGCGGGACCGGTACGACTACATCCTGATCGACTGCCAGCCCTCGCTCGGGCTGCTCACCATCAACGCGCTGGCCTGCGCCGACGGCGTCATCATCCCGATGGAGTGCGAGTACTTCTCGCTGCGCGGGCTGGCCCTGCTCACCGACACCGTGGACAAGGTGCGGGACCGGCTGAACCCGCGGCTCAGCCTCTACGGCATCGTGGTCACCATGTTCGACGCCAGGCTGCAGCACGCCAGGCAGGTCATGGCGCGGGTGGTCGAGGTCTTCGGCGACCTGGTCTACGACACCGCCATCGGCCGCACCGTCCGCTTCCCGGACGCCAGCGTGGCGGGGGAGCCGATCACCACCTGGGCGCCGAAGTCGACCGGCGCGGAGCAGTATCGATCGATGGCCAGAGAGGTCATCCACCGGTCCGGCCGGTGACCGCGACCGTCACCGCGGAGGCGCCCGAGGCGCCGCGTCACACGTTCCACCTGCGGCTGAGCAATTTCGAGGGGCCGTTCGACCTGCTGCTGCAGCTGATCAGCGCGCGCAAGCTCGACGTCACCGAGGTCGCGCTGCACAAGGTGACCGACGAGTTCATCGCCTACACCAAGGCGCTCACCGCGGCCATGTCCGCGCCGAACGGGCTGCGCGCGGACAAGATCCTGGACGAGACCACCGAGTTCCTGGTCGTCGCCGCCACCCTGCTCGACCTCAAGGCGGCCCGGCTGCTGCCCGCGGGCGAGATGACCGACGCCGAGGACCTGGAGCTGCTGGAGGCGCGCGACCTGCTCTTCGCGCGGCTGCTGCAGTACCGGGCGTTCAAGCAGGTCGCCGAGTTGTTCGCGGAGCTGGAGGCGGTGGCGCTGCGGCGCTACCCGCGCTCGGTCGGGCTGGAGGAGCGCTTCGCCGGGCTGCTGCCCGAGGTCACGCTCGGGGTGGACGTGCCGCGGTTCGCCGAGATCGCCGCGGCCGCCTTCCGGCCCAAGCCGACGCCGCGGGTCGGGCTGGACCACCTGCACGCGCACACCGTCTCGGTGGCCGAGCAGGCGGAGCTGGTGCTGAACCTGCTGAAGGAGCGCGGCATCGGCGGCTGGACCACCTTCGCCGAGCTGGTCACCGGCTGCACCGAGCCGATCGAGATCGTGGCGCGCTTCCTCGCGCTGCTCGAGCTCTACCGGGGCAAGCACATCGAGTTCGACCAGCCGGAGCCGCTCGGCCCGCTCGGCGTGAGCTGGACCGGCGATCCGGAGGCGGTCCAGGACCCGGCGACCATCGAGGAGGACTACGGATGACCGACGCCGTGGCGAAGTTCACGCCGGAGCCGCTGGACGGCCCCGAATTCCGGGCGGCGCTGGAGGCCATGCTGCTGGTCGTGGATGCTCCCGCCCCGGTGGAACAGCTGGCCGCGGCGCTGGACGACACCGCGGAGCGGGTGGAGACGGCGCTGCGCGGGATGTCGGCCGAGCTCGCCGCCAACGGCAGCGGGATCGACCTGCGTTTCGTCGGGGACGGGTGGCGCTTCTATACTCGCAGCGAGTACGCACCCTATGTGGAACGGGTACTGCTCGACGGCGCCAGGACCAAACTGACCAGGGCGGCGCTGGAGACCCTGGCGGTCATCGCGTACCGCCAGCCGGTCACCAGAACCAGGGTCGGCGCGGTGCGCGGGGTCAATGTCGACGGCGTGATGCGCACGCTGCTGGCACGGGGCCTGATCGCCGAGGACGGTGTCGATCCGGAGACCAACGGCACCCTCTACCGCACCACGGAGCTCTTCCTGGAGCGGATCGGGCTGGCGTCGCTCAGCGATCTGCCGCCACTGGCGCCGCTGCTCCCCGGCGTCGACCTGATCGACGAGATCAACGAGAGCCTGGAGACGGATCCCCGCTACACCAGGCTGCGAAAACCCGCCGAGGCCGACTTGGATCTCGGTACCGAGAACTGACAGGAACCATGAATACGCCCGCTCGCCGAGATGGCACACCGGACCGTAGAAACCGTAGCGACCAGCCCGGTCGCGGCAGGCCCGAGCGCGGACAGCGCGCCGCGGCCGCGCGCCGCGCCGGGGAGGATCGCGACCGTCGCCGCGAACGCGGTGACGCCGACACCAGGGGCGGCGCTCCCGCCCGCCGCGACGACCGCGGGACAGCCGGCCGCGACCGGCGCACCGACGGCGGCGCCGGCCGCCGGTTCGACGGCCCGCGCCGGGACGACCGCCCCGCGGCCAAGAAGGCCAAGCCGGAGCGGCAGCAGAGCGCGAACCCGCGGCTCAGCAATGCCAAGCCGGCCAAGCACCAGCACGTCGAGACCGCCGAGGGCGGCCACACCAAGCTCCCGTGGGGCGAGGGCGAACGGCTGCAGAAGGTGCTCGCCAAGGCGGGCGTGGCCTCGCGGCGCGCCGCCGAGGAGCTGATCGCGCAGGGCCGGGTCGAGGTGGACGGCGCCATCGTCACCGAGCAGGGGCTGCGGATCGACGCGGCGCACGCCGTGGTCCGGGTGGACGGCACCCGCGTCATGGTGCGCGAGGAGCTCGTGCACCTGGCGCTGAACAAGCCGCGCGGCTGGCAGTCGACCATGTCCGACGACCTCGGCCGCCCGTGCGTCGGCGACATCGTGGCCGAGCGGGTCGCCGCGGGCCAGCGGCTCTTCCACGTCGGCAGGCTGGACGCCGACACCGAGGGGCTGCTGCTGCTCACCAACGACGGCGACCTGGCGCACCGGCTCATGCACCCCTCCTACGAGGTGCACAAGACCTACCTGGCCACCGTGCGCGGCGAGGTCGACCGCTCGCTCGGCAAGCGGCTGCGCTCCGGCATCGAGCTGGAGGACGGCCCGGCCAGCGTCGACCGCTTCCAGGTGCTCGAGGTGAACGAGGGACGATCCCTGGTCAAGCTGGAGTTGCACGAGGGGCGCAAGCACATCGTGCGCAGGCTGCTCGCCGAGGTGGGCCACCCGGTGGACCGGCTGCTGCGCACGCACGTCGGCCCGGTGGCGCTCGGCGATCAACGCCCGGGCACGCTGAAGGTGCTCGGACGGGACGAAATCGGAAAACTCTACGAGGCGGTGCAGTTGTGAACGGTCTGGAGATCCCCGTGGCCGATACCGCGCGGTTGTCGGACGATTCCCCGCTGGTGGTGGCGATGGACGGGCCGTCGGGGACCGGGAAGTCCAGCGTCTCGCGGCAGCTGGCCACCCGGCTGCGCGCCCGCTACCTGGACACCGGCGCCATGTACCGGGTCGCCACCCTGCGGGTGCTCCGGCTCGGCGTCGACCCCGACGATCCGGCGGCGGTCGCCGCCGCGGTGGCCGAGCTCCCGCTGACCATCGGCACCGACCCCGGGCAGGAGCTGATCCTGCTCGCCGGTGAGGACGTCGCCGACGAGATCAGGGGCAGCGTGGTGACCCGCGCGGTCTCCGCGGTCTCCGCGGTGCCGTCGGTGCGCGAGCTGCTGGTGGCGCTGCAGCGCGAGATCGCGGCGAGCGCGGGCCGGATCGTGGTCGAGGGCCGCGATATCGGCACCGTCGTGCTGCCCGAGGCGGACGCCAAGGTCTACCTGACCGCCTCCGCCGAGGCCCGCGCGCACCGCCGCAACCAGCAGAACATCCGCGAGGGCAGGGGCGACGACTACCAGGGCGTCCTCGCCGACGTGCAGCGCAGGGACACCCTGGACTCGACGCGGGCGGTCTCCCCGCTGCGCCCGGCCGCGGACGCGGTGCAGGTCGACACCAGCGAGCTGGCCATGGACGAGGTCATCGACGCGCTCTACCGGGTGGTCGGCCACGCCGTCGCCGGAAACGGCGGGCCGCGATGACCGAGGACGTACTGGCAGGCGACGGCGTCTGGAACGACGAATCCGACTGGGAGCTCGACGAATTCGACCCGGAGGCGGAGGCGGGCGCGGAGATCGCCATGCCCACCCTCGCGGTGGTCGGCCGCCCCAACGTGGGCAAGTCGACCCTGGTGAACCGGATCCTCGGCCGCCGCGAGGCCGTGGTCGAGGACATCCCCGGCGTGACCAGGGACCGGGTCTCCTACGAGGCGAGCTGGTCCGGGCGGCGCTTCTGGGTGCAGGACACCGGCGGCTGGGAGCCGGACGCCAAGGGGCTGCAGCAGTCGGTGGCCCGCCAGGCCGAGCTGGCCATGTCGACCGCCGACGCCATCCTGCTGGTGGTGGACGCCGTGGTCGGCGCCACCGCCACCGACGAGGCCGCGGTGAAGAAGCTGCGGCGCAGCAAGATCCCGGTCATCCTGGTCGCCAACAAGGTGGACGACGTGCGCGCCGAGTCGGAGGCCGCCTCGCTGTGGTCGCTCGGGCTCGGCGAGCCGCGGATGGTCAGCGCCGCGCACGGCCGCGGCACCGGCGACCTGCTCGACGACGTGCTCGCGGTGCTGCCGGAGACCCCGCGCGAGGGCGGTACCGGCACCGGCCCGCGCCGGGTCGCGCTGGTCGGCAAGCCGAATGTCGGCAAGTCCAGCCTGCTCAACAAGCTGGCCGGGGACGAGCGCTCGGTGGTGCACGATGTCGCGGGCACCACCGTCGACCCGGTGGACTCGCTGGTCGAGCTCGGCGGCAAGATCTGGAAGTTCGTCGACACCGCCGGGCTGCGGCGCAAGGTGGCGCACGCCTCCGGCACCGAGTTCTACGCCTCGCTGCGCACCAAGGCGGCGCTGGAGGCCTCCGAGGTCGCGATCATGCTGATCGACGCCTCGCAGCCGCTCACCGAGCAGGACCTGCGGGTGATCAGCCTGGTCGCCGACTCCGGGCGCGCGCTGGTGCTCGCCTTCAACAAGTGGGACCTGGTCGACGAGGACCGGCGGCTCACCCTGGAGAAGGAGGTCGACCGCGACCTCGTCCGGGTGCCGTGGGCGCAGCGGGTGAACATCTCCGCGCACACCGGCCGCGCGGTGCAGAAGCTGGTGCCCGCCATGGAGGGCGCGCTGGAGTCCTGGGACAAGCGGGTCTCCACCGGGCGGCTCAACAACTGGCTCAAGGAGGTCGTCGCGGCGACCCCGCCGCCGATGCGCGGCGGCCGGCTGCCCCGGGTTCTCTTCGCCACCCAGGCCGGCACCCGCCCGCCCACCTTCGTGCTCTTCACCACCGGTTTCCTGGAGGCGGGGTACCGCCGCTTCCTGGAGCGGCGGCTGCGCGAGGAGTTCCGCTTCGACGGTTCGCCGGTGCGCATCTCGGTGCGGGTGCGGGAGAAGCGCGAGCGCAAGAGGTAGATGAGACGCGAACGGCGGGGGACGGTCATCGACCGTCCCCCGCCCTTCGCGTACCGCTACTCGGAGACCGGGAAGAGCGAGGGGCCGTCCTCGGGGGTGCCGTCGATCTGGCCGCGGTGCTTGCCGAAGAGCTCGTCGGCGTCGTCGGCGGGGAGCCGCTCGACCTCGTCCTCGATATCGGCGACCGGCTCGTCCACGGTGTGATCGCGGACCTCGCCGACATCCGGCTCCTCCTCGGCGAGGCGCTGGGCCAGCGGCTCGCCCTCGCGCTCCTCGCGGGCGGTCATGCCGAAGCGGTTGGCGCCGCTCCAGTCGTCCGGCGGATCCACCACGGCGTCGCCGTCGTCGTTGCGCACCTCGTCGGAGTCGAGGGCCTCGGTCGGCGACAGGGTGTCGCCGGGACCGTCTTCGGTGCTCGCGTCGGTACTCATACGGCAGTGGTGCCCGACCGGCCCCCGGGCAAACGTGCGGCGCCGCTCACCAGCCTGGTCCTGCGGTAGGCGGCCGGGGTGGTGCCGGTCCAGCGCTTGAAGGCGTGGATGAAGGGGGTCGCCTCGGCGTAGCCGAGCCGCAGCGCGATGTCGTCCACCGACATCGGGGTGGCGGCGAGCAGCTCCTCGGCCAGCGTGCGCCGCACCTCGTCGAGCAGGCCGCGGTAGCTGGTGCCCGCCTCGGCGAGCCTGCGGCGCAGGGTGCGGGTGCTCATGGCGAGCTCGGCGGCGACGGTGTCCAGCGCCGGCGGGCCGCTCGGGCCGGGGAAGAGCCGCTCCCGCACGTCGGCGGCGATCCCGGTGCGGGCGCGGCGGCGGCCGACCAGGTCGCGGCACTGCGCGACGCACATCGCCCAGGTGGCCTGGTTCGCCTGCGGCAGCGGGCGGGTGAGCAGTGCGGCGGGCACCCCGAAGAGCGTCTGCGGGCGGTCGAAGCGCGGCTCGACGCCGAGCGCGGCGGTCAGGGCGGCCGGGTTCGCCGGGGCCGGGAAGGCGAACTCGGCGCGGGTGAAGGTGCACGGGCTGCCGAGCAGGTCGCTCATCACCCGGCGGATGGCGACGATATCCCGCTGCACCAGGAACCACTGCAGGTCGGCGGGGACGGTGGCGTAGTGGAAGCGGGTGAGCACCTCGTGCTCGTTCCACTCCACCTCCGGGGTGCAGAAGGCGAAGCCGAGGCTGTAGTAGCGCAGCGCCAGCGAGATGGCCTCGCGCAGCGTCGCGCTGGTGACGCAGGCGAAGCCGAAGATGCCGAAGGTGCTGATCCGGTAGCGCCGCCCGACCGCGGCGCCGAGATCGCCGGCGCCGAGCGCGCGGACCAGCGCGCGCACCACGGTCAGCTCGGTGTGCGCGTCGATCTGCCGATCCGGGTCGGTGAGCATGGCCGGGGTGAGGCCGGTGCCGGCCAGCAGCCGCGGCGCCGAGACCCCGTGCTCGCCCGCGTACTCGACCATGACCCCGACGCTGGCGACGCCGCGCGGGAAACCCCAGTCGCGGACCTCGGCCTGCTCGACTCCGTGCATGACCCCAGTATGGCCGAAACTATTGATTCTTTGACCTCAGGTATTTGCTGTGTGGCCACTCACAGGCCATAGCGTAGAGGTATGTCCAGTAGTGCACCGTCGATCCTCATTATCGGCACCGGATTCGGCGGCCTCGGCGTCGCCATGGAGCTGCAGCGCGCCGGGTTCGGCGACTTCACCATCCTGGAGCGCGCGGCCGACCTCGGTGGCGTCTGGCGGGAGAACACCTACCCCGGCGCGGGCTGCGATATCCCCTCGCCGCTGTACTCGTTCTCCTACGAGCCCAAGCCGGACTGGCCCAAGCGCTTCTCCGGCCAGGCCGACATCCAGGGCTACATGCAGGGGGTAGCCGCCAAGCACAACCTGCTGCCGCGCATCCGCTTCGGCTCCGAGGTCACCGACGCCGCCTACGACGACGCGACCGGCACCTGGACCGTCCGGCTCGCCGACGGCGCCGAGCTCAGCTGCGACGTGCTGATCTCCGCGGTCGGGCAGCTCTCCCGCCCCGCGCTGCCCGCCATCCCCGGGATCGAGAGCTTCCGCGGGGAGTCGTTCCACTCCGCGGAGTGGGACCACGACGTGCAGCTGACCGGCAAGAAGGTGGCGGTGATCGGCACCGGCGCCAGCGCCGTCCAGTTCGTGCCCGCCATCGCGCCGAGCACCGAGCGGCTCACGCTGTTCCAGCGCTCGGCGGCGTGGATCATGCCGAAGAACGACATCGAGTACTCGCGGCTGCACCACACCCTGTTCCAGCTGCTCCCCGTGACCCGGCTGGCCGAGCGGCTCTGGTTCTGGACGTTCTGCGAATTCCTCTCGCTCGCCCTCGTCGACGTGCCGCCGATCCGCAAGCTGGTGACCTGGATCGGCATGCGGCAGCTGCGCAAGCAGGTGGCCGACCCGGTGCTGCGGGCGAAGCTCACCCCCGACTACCCGGCCGGCTGCAAGCGCGCGCTCTTCTCCAACGAGTACCTGCCCGCGCTCACCGCGCCGAACGTCCGGGTCGAGACCACCGCCATCACCGCGATCGAGCCGGAGGGCGTGCGCACCGCCGACGGCGAGCTGCACGAGGCCGACGTGATCGTCTACGGCACCGGCTTCAAGGGCACGGAGTTCCTGTGGCCCATGAAGATCCGCGGCCGCGGCGGGCGCAGGCTGGAGGACGACTGGGCCGGCGGGGCCCGCGCCTACAAGGGCATCACCGTGCCCGGCTACCCGAACCTGTTCCTGATGTACGGGCCGAACACCAACCTCGGCGTCGGCTCCATCGTCTACATGATCGAGTCGCAGGCGAGCTATATCCGGCAGGCGCTGGAGCGGCTGGTTCCGTACGCTGACCGGGTGCTCGACACCCGCACCGACAAGGCGGCCGAGTTCGACGCCCGGCTGCAGAAACGCCTCGATCGCACGCCCTGGAACTTCTGCGGCAGCTGGTACCGCAGCGAGAACGGGCGGATCACGAACAACTGGCCCGGCACCGTCCTCAGCTACCGGTTGCAGACCCGCAAGCTGAACCCGGCCGACCACCCGCTGCTTCCCGTCGGAGCACCGAAGGAGCTCTCCCGATGACTTTCGACTACGACGTGCTGATCGTCGGCTCCGGCTTCGGCGGCAGCGTGAGCGCGCTGCGGCTCACCGAGAAGGGGTACCGGGTGGGCGTGGTCGAGGCGGGGCGCCGCTTCGCCGACCACGAGTTCGCCAAGACCTCCTGGCGCGCCAGCAAGTACCTGTGGGCGCCGTGGGCCAAGTTCTACGGCATCCAGCGGCTCACGCTGCTCGACGACACCCTGATCATGAGCGGCTCCGGCGTCGGCGGCGGCTCCCTGGTCTATGCCAACACCCTGTACGAGCCGCCGGAGAAGTTCTTCGCGGACCGGCAGTGGGCGCACATCACCGACTGGAAGTCGGAGCTGCTGCCCTACTACGACCAGGCCAAGCGGATGCTCGGCGTCACCACCAACCCGGCCACCACCGCCACCGACCGGGTGCTGCGCGAGGTGGCCGAGGAGATGGGCGTCGGCGACTCCTACCAGCGCACCCCGGTCGGGGTGTTCTTCGGCGGGCCGGGCACCAGGCCGGGGCAGGACGTCCCCGACCCGTTCTTCGGCGGCGCCGGCCCGGCTCGGCGCACCTGCACGCACTGCGGCGAGTGCATGACCGGGTGCCGCCACAATGCCAAGAACAGCCTGGTCAAGAACTACCTCTACCTGGCCGAGCAGGCCGGGGCGACGGTGCACCCGCTGACCACCGTCACCGATGTGCGGCCGCTCTCCGGCGGCGGGTACGCGGTCGAGACCGTCGGCACCGGGCGGGTGCTGCGGAAGCGGAAGCGCACCTTCACCGCCGAGCAGGTGATCTTCTCCGCGGCCGCGCTCGGCACCCAGCGGCTGCTGCACCGGCTGCGCGACACCGGTTCGCTGCCGGGCATCTCGCCGCGGCTCGGCTACCTGGCGCGCACCAACTCCGAGGAGCTGCTGGTCGTCCGCACCCGCAGGGGCGACACCGACTTCACCAAGGGCGTGGCGATCACCTCCTCCATCCACCCGGACGCCGACACGCACATCGAACCGGTGCGCTACGGCAAGGGCAGCAACACCATGGCGCTGATCGGCACCGCCATGGTGGACGAGGTGGAGGGCGTCTCCAAGGGGCGGCTGTGGCTGCGGCAGATGGTGCGCGGGCGGCGCGACATCGTGCGCATGCACAACCCGCGGCGCTGGTCCGAGCAGATGATCGGGCTGCTGGTCATGCAGTCGCTGGACAACTCGATCACCACCTACACCGGGCGCGGGCGCTTCGGGCGCAGGAAGATGCGCACCAGGCAGGGGGAGGGGGCACCCAACCCGACCTGGATCCCGGCCGGGCACGAGGTGGCGAACCGGATCGGCGAGAAGATCGACGGCTTCCCCTCCGGGGCGATCAGCAGCCTGTTCAACATCCCGATGACCGGGCACTTCATCGGCGGCTGCGTGATCGGGGATTCACCGGAGAGCGGCGTGGTGGATCCGTACCACCGGCTCTACGGGCACCCGGGGCTGCACGTCATCGACGGGTCGACGATCACCGCGAACCTCGGGGTGAATCCGTCGCTGACCATTACCGCGCAGTCCGAGCGGGCGGTCGCGCTGTGGCCCAACAAGGGAGAGGCCGATCCGCGGCCCGCGCTCGGGTCGGCGTACCGGCGCATCGCGCCGGTGCCGCCGCGCAACCCGGTGGTGCCGGAGAGCGCGCCGGGCGCGCTGCGGTTGCCGCTGGTGCAGATCACCAGCAAGGGCAAGCCGGTACCCGCGCCCGCGGGGGAGTAGCGGAAAGCGAAGGGGCACCCGGCTATCCGGGTGCCCCTTCGTGGTTTCTCCCGCCCGCGGCGGGGAAATTCCGCCGCATGAACACGGTGCGCACGCGGATCCCGGCCCGGCTCGATCGCCTGCCCTGGTCCCGATGGCACTGGATGATCGTGATCGGGCTCGGTTCGGTCTGGATCGTCGACGGCTTCGAGGTCACCGTGGTCGGCAGCGTGGCCGGGCGGCTCTCCGAGCCGGGCAGCGGGCTGCCGATCACCGCGGCGCAGGTCTCCGGGGTGGCGGCGGCGCTGTACGTGGCCGGGGCCTGCGTCGGCGCGCTGCTGTTCGGCTGGCTCACCGACCGCTACGGCCGCAAGAAGCTCTTCATCATCACGCTCGCGGTGTACCTGGTGGCGACCGCCATGACGGCGTTCTCCTTCGACGTCTGGTGGTTCCTGCTCTTCCGCTTCCTCACCGGGCTCGGCATCGGCGGCGAGTACGCGGCCATCAACTCCGCCATCGACGAGCTCATCCCGAGCAAGTACCGCGGCCGGATCGACATCATCATCAACGGCACCTACTGGCTCGGCGCCGCGGGCGGCGCGCTGCTCTCGGTGGCCGCGCTGAACCCGAACCTCTTCGCCGCGAACCTGGGCTGGCGGCTCATGTTCGGCATCGGCGTCGTCTTCGGGCTGCTGATCCTGCTGGTCCGGCGCAATGTTCCGGAGAGCCCGCGGTGGATGTTCATCCACGGCCGGGACCGGGAGGCCGAGGAGTTGGTCGACGGGATCGAGCGCGAGGTCGAGCGGGAGACCGGCGCCGAGCTGCCCGAGCCGGGCACCGAGATCGAAGTGCGGCAGCGAAAGTCGACCGGGTTCGGGGAGATCGCCAGGGTGATGATCCGGGAGTACCCGCGGCGCAGCGCACTCGGGCTCGGCCTCTTCATCGGCCAGGCCTTCCTCTACAACGCGGTGACCTTCAACTTCGCGGTCATCCTGAGCAAGCTCTTCGGCGTGCCCGCCGACCGCACCGGCTACTACTACGCCGTCATGTGCCTCGGCAGCTTCTTCGGGCCGCTGCTCTTCGGCCGCTTCTTCGACACCGTCGGCCGCAAGCCCATGATCGCCGGTTCCTACCTCTGCTCCGGGCTGCTGCTGCTCGGCACCGCGTGGCTGCTGGCGGGCGGCTCCCTGACCGCGCTCACCCTCACCGCCTGCTGGACGGTGGTGCTGCTGGTCGCCTCCTGCGGCGCCAGCTCGGCCTATCTCACGGTGAGCGAGATCTTCCCGATGGAGACCCGCGCCATGGCGATCGCCTTCTTCTTCGCCGTCGGCACCGCGGCGGGCGGGATCGCGGGGCCGCTGGTCTTCGCCGAGCTCACCGGCGAGGGCGATGCCGGGCGCACCGCGCTGGCATTCGTGATCGGAGCGGTCGTGATGATCCTCGGCGGGCTGATCGAGCTGGCGCTCGGCGTGCAGGCCGAGCAGCGCTCGCTGGAGGAGATCGCCGCACCGCTGAGCTCGCGGCCGGAGCGCGCGCCCGCCGAGTGAGCCGCGGTTTTGCCCGCCCCGGGTGATCGAGGCTGTTAACGGGGGCTGTCGATCAGTTCCATCGAAACCGCTCGACGTCGGCCGCAGCATTGATAGTCTGATGGCAGTTCGACTATCACAGCGCGGTGTTCGAGGAGGTCGTGGTGGTCGCGTCGATCGCATCCAGCACCCGGACCCTCGGGCGCGGGGTCCGGCTCGGGGTGCGGGCCACCGCGCTCATGGGGTACGACCTGGCGCGCGGCCGCTTCCCGCTGCGGGAGGCGCTGGTCCAGGCGTGGTTCTTCGTCTCGGTGTCGATGCTGCCCGCCATCCTCGTCTCGCTGCCCATGGGCGTGGTGATCGCGGTGCAGGTCGGCAGCATCACCGAGAACATCGGCGCGGGCTCGATGGCGGGCGCGGTCGGCGGCATGGGGGTCATGCAGCAGATCGCGCCGCTGGCGGCGGCGCTGCTGGTCGGCGGTGCGGGCGCCTCGGCCATCGCCTCCGATCTCGGCGCCCGCACGGTGCGCGAGGAGATCGACGCGCTGCGCACCATGGGCATCGACCCGCACCGCCGGCTGGTGGCTCCGCGCATCCTGGCCATGACGGTGGTCGCGCCGATGCTGGCCGTGGTGGTGATCTTGATGAGCATCCTGGCCGGGTTCTTCGTCGCCTCGGTCGGGCAGGGCGTGGCGCCCGGCTCGTACTGGCTCTCCTTCGGCAGCTTCGCCACCGTCACCGATCTGGTGATCTGCCTGGGCAAGTCGGCGGTCTTCGGCTACCTGGTCGCGGTGATCGCCGGGCAGCGCGGGCTGGAGGCCGGCGGCGGGCCGAAGGGCGTGGCCGACTGCGTGAACGCCGCGGTGGTGCTCGGCATGCTGGCCTGCCTGGTGGTGAACCTGGTGATCACCCAGCTGGTGCTGCTCTTCCTGCCGATGGAGTTCCTGTGACCGCCGCCGCGCCCGGCGGGCGCTTCCACGGCCCCTCGGCCTACCGGCCCGCCGGGCTGCGCTGGACCCGGCGGCTGCGGCGGGGCTGGGAACCGCTGGAGGAGCTGGGTTTCCAGCTGCGCTTCGGGGTGGCGGCGGTGCTCGGGGTCGGGCACGCGCTGCGCAGCTACCGCAGGCAGACGGTCGCGGTCTTCACCGATCTGGCCTGGGGCAACGGCCGCTCGGTGATCGTCGGCGGCGGGGTGGCGCCGGTGCTGGTGATCATGGGCATGGTCGCCGGGGCGATGATCGGCATCCTCGGCTTCACCGCGCTGGACATGCTCGGCATGGGGCCGCTGGCCGGGGCCATGTCGGCGCTGGCCAACCCGCGCGAGCTGGCGCCGCTGGTGGCCGCGGTCGGCTTCGCCGCGCAGGCCGGGTGCCGGATGACCGCCGAGATCGGCGCCATGCGCATCTCCGAGGAGATCGACGCGCTGGAGGCGCAGGCCATCGACCCGATTCCGTACGTCGTCTCCACCCGGCTGATCGCGGCGGTGATCACCGTGGTGCCGGTGTACCTGATCGCGCTCGCGCTCGGCTTCTTCACCACCGACCTGGTGGTGACGGTGGTGCAGGGGCAGGGCGCGGGCGCCTTCGGGCACTACTTCCGGATGTTCGTCAGCGGCCCGGACCTGGCCTTCTCGCTGCTCAAGGTGGTGGTGTTCGTGCTGCTGGTCACCGGCGTGCACACCTACCAGGGGTTCTACGCGACCGGCGGGCCGGAGGGGGTCGGCATCGCCTCCGGGCGGGCCATCCGGGCCAGCCTGGTGCTCATCGCGCTGAGCGACATGGCACTCACCATCGCGATCTGGGGGTTCGACACCGATATCGGGTTCACGGGGTGAGCGGGCGATGAGCCGGGCACGAAGTTTCGCGGTGCGCGGGCCGGACCGCGCCGGGCTGCGGCTGCGCGGGCTGGTGCTGCTGGTCGCGGTGGTGCTGCTGACCGGGGCGGTGTGGCGCACGCTGGAGCCGGGCCGGGACGGGCGGGCCGAGTTCGACCTGGTGGTCTCCGGGCTCGGCGACGGCGCGGGGCCGGGCACCCCGATCCGGCTGCGCGGCATGGCGATCGGCGAGGTGCTCGCGGTGCGGCCGGTGGGGGTGCAGCGGCACCGGCTGACCGTCGGGGTGGACCCGGCCCGGCTGCCCGAGCTCAGCAGCACCACCCGGCCGCGCTTCGTCTCGGCCACGGTATTCGGCTCCACCGCACTGGAACTCACGCCGATGCCGGGCGGGGTGCCGCTCACCGCGGGCTCGGTGCTGGAACCGGCGGAGCGGGTGGACAACTTCACCGTCACCCGGATCCTGCGCGACTCCAACCGGGCCGTCGGCGACATCCTCACCGAACGGCTCGCGGTCTCGCTGGAGAACGCGGCCGGGCTCACCGAGGCCGGTGCGCCGCTGCTCACCTCGGCGCTGCTGCTGGCCCGCGGCTGGCAGCGCGCCCAGCGGGTGCCGCTGGACCAGGTGCTGAGCACCACCGCCGACGTCACCGAGGGCGTCGCGGCATTCGCCCCCTCCGCGCTCGGCATCCTCACCGCGCTCGCCTCGGTCGAGAAGCTGGACGACGACGCCGCCACGAAGCAGGCCTCGGACACCATCTCCGAGGTCTCCAACCTGGTCTTCGCCTTCGCCGGGGAGCTGGTCGGCGCGCTCGGCCCGATGGCGCATGCGGTGGACATGCTGCTGGACATGGTGATCCCGCTGAACCAGGCCATGCGGGGCGTCACCCCCGGCCATGTCGAGGCGCTGCTGGCCGGGCTGGACGGCGCGCTGCGCAGCCGGGACGGGCAGGTCACGCTGGAGACCGAGATCGTGCTCGGGGGGCCGCGATGAGGACGCCCCGCAGTGCCGCCGTGCGCCTCGCGCTGCTGCTGCTCGTGGTGATCGGCATCGTCACGCTGGTGGTGCAGGCCATCGAGCGCCCCGTCGGCGGCGCCACCCGCAGCTACGAGGCCGCCTTCGGCGATGTCTTCGGGCTGCGGGAGAACGCCGACGTGCGGCTGCGCGGCGTGCAGGTCGGCAAGATCACCGAGGTCGCGCTCACCCCGGAGCACACCGCGCGGGTGCGCTTCACGCTGCTCGCCGAGTACCCGCTGCGCAGTGGCGACGAGGTCGCCATCCGCTTCCAGAACCTCACCGGGCAGCGCTATCTCGCCATCACCAGGAATGGCGACGGCCCCGAGCTCGCGCCCGGCGAGCCGGTGCGCAATACCGTCGACTCCTTCGACATCACCACCGTCTTCAACGGGCTGCGCCCGCTGCTGAACGAGGCCGACCCCGAGGTCTACAACCGGTTCCTGACCCATGTCGTCGCCATGATCGAAGGCACCGGCGACGACCCGGCGCCGCTGCTCCGCGATGTCGCCGCGCTGGCCTCCTACGCCGCCGACCGCACCGCCGTGATCAGCACCATCGTCGCGAATCTGGACCAGCTGTCGCAGCGGCTGCGCGGGCGCTCGGCGAATCTGGAGAACATCCTGCGGGTCTTCCACTCCATCTTCATGCCGGTGGCGAGCCGCATGGCGGAGTTCCTGACCCTCATGGACAAGGGGTCGGTGGAGATGAGCGAGGTGGTGCGCACCGCCGACGCGCTCGCGCTGCTGCTGCTCGGCGCCCGCGACTCCGCCGACGCGCTCACCGACCGCATGCGGCTCGCCATCCCGGACAGCACCGCGGCGGTGCGCTCGCTCTGGCTGCTGCCGGGGCTGCTGGAGTCGCTGAACGCGCTCATCCCGGCCGAGGAGCCGGACCGGCGGTGCGCGCACGGCGCGTTCCCGGTGCCGGTCGACGCCACTGTGCTACTGCACGGCCGGGCCCTGACCGTCTGCGGGGGAGGAGCGCCATGACCTTCGGTGCCGAGGAGGCCACACCCCGCGCCCAGCTCGTCTGGGCGCTGCTCAGCGTGGTCGCGCTGACGATCGGCTTCGGCACCGTCGGGGTGCTGTACCTGCGCCCGCCCGGCACGGTCGTCCAGCACCTCTCGCTGCCGGAGAGCGGCGGGCTGAAGCCGGGCGACGGGGTGCGGATCGCGGGGATCCCGGTGGGCCGGGTGCTGACGGTGGAGCTGGCCGACGCGCACGTGGACGTCGCCTTCGAGGTCGACGCCGGGCAGCGGCTCGGCGCCGCCACCGCCGTCGACATCCGCATGCTGACCCCCGTCGGCGGGCTCTACCTGGCGCTGCTGCCCGCGGGCGACGGAGAGCTGCGCGGGGCCATCCCGGCCGAGCGGGCCCGGCTGCCGTTCGTGGTGAACGAGCTGCTGCCGGAGACGGTCCGGGTCACCGACCGCGCCGACACCGCCGCGCTGCGCGCCACCCTGGAGGGGTCGGCGGCCGCGCTCACCGGGGCGCCCGGCGCGGTGCGGGAGTCGGTCACGGCGCTGAGCACGGTGGTCGGTGCGCTCGCCGAGCAGCGCACCCAGGTGCGGGAGCTGCTCGCGCTCGCCGACGAGTACCTGGCCACCGTGCACGACAACGAGCAGCTGGCCACCGAGGTCATCCGCGCCTACGCCGTCCTCGGCCCGCAGATCGTGGCCGCCCGCTCCAAGGTCGAGATCTTCGCCGACAAGGTGACCGCCGTGGTCGGGCTGCTCTTCGACTTCCTCAGCGGGCCCTACGCCGAGCAGCTGGAGCCGCTCTTCTTCCCGCTGGAGGAGAGCCGCGACCTGAGCGGGCGGCTGCTCGCCGACACGAACCGCATGATCGACGCGCTCACCGGCACGCTGCGGCAGCTCGCCGCTGTGGCCGGGCCCGAGGGGACCGCGCTCGTCGACCAGAGCGGGCTGACCGTCCAGCGGCCGGACGTGTGCCTGCCGGTGCCGGGAGCGGGGTGCTGAGATGAGCGTGCGGACAGGAATCCTGGTCGTGCTGGTCGCCGCGGTGGCCGCGACCGGCGCCGCGGTCGGCGTGGAGTGGGGCGGCGGGGCCACCCGCGCGGTCTGCGCCGAGTTCGACACCACCTACGGGCTGTACGAGGACGCGGCGGTGACGATTCGCGGGGTGCCGGTGGGGTCGGTGTCGGCGCTGGAACCCGCGGGCGACCGGGTCCGGGTGCGGATGCGGATCGGCGAGCGGGTGCTCCCCGCCGACGTGCGGGCGGTGGTGGTGAACTCCTCGCTGCTCACCGATCGGCGGGTCGAGCTGGTGCACGCCGACTACGCGGGCGGCGCGCCGCTGCCGGAAGAGCGCTGTATCCCGAAGGAGCGCACAGAGACTCCGCTCAGCGTCTCGGCCGCGCTGCGCTCGTTCACCGGGCTGCTGCACGAGATGACCAGGCCGGGGCCGGACGGGGTTCCGCCGCTGCAGGCGGTGCTGGCGGGGGCGGATCGGGAGCTCGGCGGGCTCGGGCCGCAGCTGCGCGAGCAGTTGCGGGCGCTGGCCGAGCTCACCTCCGCGCCCGAGGTGTTCATGGGCGAGCTGGGTGCGGTGCTGGACAGCTCCGCCGAGCTCACCACCTTCCTGACCAGGGAGTGGGGCGATATCACCACCACGCTCAGCACCTTCGGGCCCGGGCTGGAGTTGCTGGAGAGCAGCCTGGTGATCGTCAAGACCATGGTGGGGAAGCTGGCGCTCGCCGTCGAGCCGATGGATCGGCTGTTCAACCAGCACTTTCCGTACCTGATGGAGCTGCTGGAGTCGTCGATCCCCGCGGTGACGCTGGCCCGGGTGCGGGCCGAGGAGTCGCAGGACGTGCTGAACACGGTGCCGGGGGTGCTGGCGATGCTGCGGGCCATGATCGGGGGATCGGGGTTCGAGGTCGGGTATCGGGGGCCGGGGGTCGAGGTCGGCGGGGATCCGGTCGCGCTCTGCGCGGGGGTGCCGGAGTGCGTGCCGCTCTCGGCGGCGGTCGTCCGGATGCCGTTGCCGCAGGCGCTTCTCGCCGTCGCAGGCGGTGCGCGGTGAGTGCCCGGGTGTCGTCGCCGCGGCCGGAGGGGATCGCGGCGAGCGGTCGCTGTTTCGGCCGTGCGGTTTGGCGCGGGGCCGGTGCGCGCCTTCTGACGCTGTGCGCCGTGGCCGCGGCGGTGCTCGCGGGGTGCGGGTTCGATCCGTCGGATCACGCGCTGCCCGGCACCGGGGTGGACGGGCCCACCTACCGGCTGAACCTGGAGTTCGAATCGCTGCTCAGCCTGCCCGCCGGCGCCGCGGTGCGCAGCGACGGCGCCGAGGTCGGGACGCTGCGCGGGATCGAGCTCGCCCCGCACGCCGCGATCGCGCGCATCGCGGTGCGCGCGGATGCCCGCTTCCCGCGCGGCACCCGCGCCGAACTGCGGCAGACCACCGTGCTCGGCGACATCTACCTGGCGCTGCTCCCGCCGCTCGACGGCGGCGCCGAACTACTGCGCGACGGCGACACGATCCCGCTCCGCGACACCGACCCCGGCCCGCAGCTGGAGCAGATCCTGGACCGCATGGCGCTGTTCGTGAACGGCGGCAGCCTCACCCGCATGCAGGACGCCATCGACCAGCTCAACCGCGCGCTCCCCGCCGACCCGGCCGAGACCGCGGAGCTCAGCGGGCGCATCGCCGCCGACCTCGGCACCACCGCCGGCCACCTCCCCGACCTGGACCGCATGCTCGCCGCCACCGGCGCCACCACGCAGCGGCTGCACGAGATGCGCGACGAGATCGGCTTCCTCTTCTCCGAGACCGCGAAACACCGGCTCGGCCGGGTGCCCGAGTTCATGACCGCGGTGCTCAATGTGGTGATCGACGTCAATACCCTCACCACCGGCCTGGACTGGACCATTCCCCGGCTGCCGCACCTCAATGTCGCCCTGGAGCAGACCGCCGGGCTGCTCCGCGAACCGTCGGCCGACCCGCGGGTCTGGGTGGGGAGCGGTGCGCTCGTCCCCGAGGTCCTGTCCGGCAAGCTGATTCCCTTCCTGACCGACCCCGCGATCGATGTGCGCACCGTGCGCGTCGAGGGCAGGCCGGAGATCGACGCCGCCGTCCTGCTCCGGCTGATCGGAGCCGCGCCGTGACCCGCATCCCCGCCTGGCTCTCCGGCTTGGTGCTCACCGTGGTGACCGCGCTCGGCGGCGGCTACCTCGCCGTCGGCGTGCTCGGGCACGACCCGACCGTGGCGCACAACCACGCCGAGGTGCGGATGGCGCACGCCGCCGGGCTGCGGGCCGGGTCGGAGGTGGTGTACCGGGGGGTCGACATCGGGACGGTGCGGTTCGTGCAGAGCGTGCCCGGCGGCGTCCGGGTGGGGATCGAGTACGACGCCGCCTACCGGATCCCCGCCGACAGCGCGCTCGCCGTCGAGAACCTCTCCGCGCTCGGCGAACCCGTCTTCGCCTTCCTGCCCGGCGCGGGCACCGGCGACCACCTGGCCGACGGCGCGCGGCTCGCGGGCACCGTCGAGACGCCGACCGCGGTGCCGGAGCTGCTCGCGGGCACCTCCACCCTGCTCGACCAGGTCGACTCGGCCGCCGTGGGCAGGCTGGTCGAGACCTTCGCCGTCGCGGTCGACGGCGCCGGGGCGGTGACGCCCGCGCTGGCCCGCGCCGCCGGCCTGCTCGCGTCGACGCTGGCCAGGCACCAGCCCGCGCTCGACATCGTGCTCCGCGACGTCATGGCGCTGATGCCGGAGCTCGGCTGGGTCAAGCCGGTGCTGACCGCGGCGCCGCCGCAGCTCGACCGCTTCGGCGCCACGCTCGGCGTCTCCTACGAGTACCTGTTCGAGGGGTCGGTGCTGCTCCGCGGGGAGGAGGTGCTCGGCTCCTGGCGCGCCGAGGAGGCGCAGCTCGTCGATTTCCTGCGCCGGTTCGCCCCCGAACTCGGTGCGCTCGGCATCGCCCTGCGCCCCGTCACCACCGCCACCGGCCCCGCCCTCGGCGCCGTCGACCTGGCGACCCTTCTGGACCAGGCCCTCACCTCCCTCCCCGGGGACCGCCTCCGCATCACCCTCGCCCCCGAAGGACCCCGATGAGCACCGATGAATCCACCCCCGATGTTCGGGGGGAAACCGACGCGGCCGAAACCGGGTCGAGCGGCGCGGCAGCGCCAGGCGATAGAGGCGGCAGGATCAAAGCGCGTATTCCGGCCCTGCTGACGGCGATCGCCGCGATAGCGGCAGTAACCTTCGGCACCCTCTGGGCCACGGACAATTCCGCCGAAGAACTCGAAACCCTGCGAACAGACCTCGCTACGGACGAAGCCGCCGAACAAGCCGCTTCGCGCTACGCCCTGAACGTCTCCCAGGTGAACCCCGCCGACATCGAAGGCTGGCGCCAGCAACTGCAGCACGAGGTAACCCCCGACCTCGCCCCCAAACTCTCGGCGGCGGTCGACGTGGTGGGCCCCTGGCTCACCCAGATGGAGTACACCTCCACCGCGAAAGTACTGGCCGCCCAGGTGAGCTCACGAGAGAACGACCTCTACACGGTCCAGGTCTTCGTGGACATGAACTCGAAGAGCCGCCAGACCCCCGACGGTGTGACGGCAACCGCCGCCTACACCATCACCCTCGACCGCGCGGCGAACTGGACCATCACCGATGTCGGTGGCGTCACCCCCGCACTGCCGCGCTGAGACCCGACCCAGGAGAACGACCATGACCACAGCAAGCCCGAAGCACCCCGTCGCCTCGGTGACCCCGCTGCACGACACCGGCGAGATCGAACTGATCTCGCCGGACTCGCTGACCGCGGAGATGGTCGGCCACTGGACCTACCTCATGATGGAGGCCGCCGCCTTCGCCATGCAGGGGTTGCACCCCGTGATCCGCGACGTCACCGACAAGTACTCGGTGGCCCGCACCGACCCCATGGGCCGCGCCATCCGCTCGGTCGACTCGGTGCTGCGCTGGACCTACGGCGGCGCCGAGGCCATCGCCGAGGGCAGACGGCTACGCTCGCTGCACGAACCGCTGCGCATGCGCAATGCCGAGGGCAAGCAGATCAGCGCGCTGAATCCGGCCGCGTACCAGTGGGTCATCGCGACCGCCTACATCACCACCGCCAAGGCGGGGCCGCTGCTGCTCGGCAGGCACTTCACCGCCGACGAACTGGACGGGCTGCTCGCCGACAACATCAAGATCGCGCGCATCCTGCAGGTGCCGATGAAGGGCTACCCGCAGACCCGCGCCGAGTTCGACACCTACTACGAGCACATGGTCACCGAGGTGCTGAACGCCACCGACCAGCAGCGCCGCGAATTCGCCGAGCTGCGCACCGGCGATCTGGAGCAGTTCCGCAAGCTGCCCTTCCCGCTGAACCGGGTGGCGCGGGCGGCCGCCATGCCGATGCTGCGCTTCAACTACCTCTCCCTGGCCGGGCTGCTCGACCCCCGGCTGCGCGACATGATGGGGCTGAGCTGGAGCGACGAGGAGCAGCGCACGCTGGAGCGGATCTACGCCGTGATCCGGGTCGCCTACCGGGTGCTGCCCGAGCGGCTCACCTACTTCCCGATCGCCTACCACGCGCGCCAGCACCACCGGGCGATTCAGAAGATGAAGGTGCGCGAGCTGAAATCGGCCGCGTACAAGGTGCGGCCCAAGCAGGTCTAGGACTCCCCGCCGGGGTGCGGGAAGAGCAGCGGCGCGAGGTGCCGCCTGGCGAATTCCCGCGCCGCGCCGGCGTCGGTGAGCGGGAGCACGCCGCGCGGGTTGGAGATGATCGACATGGTGAGCCGGACGAAGAGCTCGGCCACCACCCCCGCGTCGAAGCGCCCCAGCTCGCCGCGGTCCTGCCAGTACTCGATGTACTGCGCGAACAGCACCCGCCCCTGCTCGATGAACTCGTCGCCGGTGAGGAAATCGGCCAGCTCACCGGCGGCCGAGGAGACCCGCAGGCTGCGGGTGAGCAGCCGCGGCGCCGTCGCCTCGGTGACGTAGGCGGCGAAGATCTCGGCCAGCCCGCTCACCGGCCCCGCGGAATCCCGCAGCGCCTGCACCACGATCACCCCGACCCGCTGCGACTCCGCCATGAGCGCGTACCGCACCAGCGCGGACTTGGTGCCGAAGCGCCGATAGACCGTGGCCACCCCGACCCCCGCGCCCTCGGCGATCCGCACCATGGTCGTCTCCTCGAAGCCGACCTCGGCGAAGCAATCGCGCGCGGCGTCCACGATGCGCCGGGATTTCGGGTCCAGCGCGGAGAGCGCGGCCCAGGAGCGGGCCACCGCGGCCAGCGCCGCCTCGTCCTCGTCGGTGGTCGAGACGTCCGGGCTGGCCTTCATCGCCGGAAGCCTACCGGCCCGGCCCGGTGATCACGATGAGACGGTCTGCCCATCAGCTTCTCAAAGTGATAGTCTGAAGGCGTTGAACTATCACACGGTGCCGTGCGCGGTGCGGCCCACGATCGCCGACGGGGGCTTCCCATGACGACGAACGCAACGGTGCCCGTTGTCCCGCACGGCGGGCGCGCGCCATCGGCCGCCGGGCCGCGGGTGCGCCCCTGGATGCTGGCGGAGTTCCGCAAGCACACCGGCAGCGTGCTCTCCGGCGTCTTCGGCGGCGCCGCCTTCGACCAGGTGGCGCTGGTCCCGGTCGCCGCCGCGGTGGACCGCACCGGCCGGTTCGCCGAGAACTTCGCCGATCGCGGCGTGCGCAGCGGCTTCTCGGCGCTGCTCTCGATCTGGGCCGACCCGGTGGACCGGCAGGCCGAGGCGGAGTGGCTCAAGGAGCGGCACCGCGACGTGCGCGGGCGTGGGCAGGGGGAGTACGCCGGCGTCCGGTACAGCGCGCTCAACCCGCAGACCTGGATCTGGGTCGGGGTGAGCGGGATGTTCCTCTCGCTCAACACCTTCACCCCGTGCACCGGCCACGTGCTGCGGCCGGAGGAGAAGGAGGCCGCCTACCAGTTCGTGCGGGAGGGGTTCCGCGGGCTGGAGCTGGCCTCGCGCGCGGGCAAGCTGCCGCCGGATCTCGCCTCGGCCGAGCAGTACTACGAGCACATGGTCGAGCACGAGCTGGCGGCCAGCCCGTTCCTGGTGCAGCAGTACGCCGGGCTGAAGAAGCTGCCGCTGCCCACGCTCGGCATCTCGCCCGCCGCCCGCGCGGTGCTCACCCCGCTCTGGCTGCTGGTCCGGCCGCTGGTGGGGCACGTCATCCAGGTGTGCTCCGCGCAGGTCATGCACCCGGAGGTGCGGCGCATGGTCGGCTTCGAGCTGCTGCCGCGGCACGACCGCGAGTTCGCGCTCTACCGCTGGGTGCTGCGCACCGCCTGGCGGCTGCTGCCCGACCGCTCCAAGCTGGTGCCGCTGGCCCACAACCGGTTGCAGTACGAGAAGCTCGTCGCCGTGCACAAGCGGTACGCCCTCGATTCCTTCGCGCCGCCGGAGCGCTCCGGCGGGTGCCCGGTCTAGCGATAGTGAGGGTCGAGATGTCTATCGAATCGTCCGGTGCGGCGCAGCCCGGCATGCCGGTGCCGCCGACCGCGGTAGAGCCCCCGGTCGCGCCGGACGTGCCCGTCGCGGCGCCCGCGGAGACCGGGGCCGAACCGGCCTCCGGCCGGCGCACCCCACCCCGCCCCTGGGGCCCGACCTCCCTGAGCTGGAAACGCGGCATCGCCTGGCGCACCGCCCTCGCCAGCCGCGCCACCCTGCTCATGCAGGTCGCGCACCCGGTGGTCGGCGCGGGCGTCGCCGACCACTCCGAATTCCTGAAGGACCGCTGGGGCCGCATCACCTCCACCGCCGCGGCGGCCCGCCGCTTCAGCGGCCTGGAGGGCGAACAGGCCGCGCTCGACGAGGGCGCCCGCCTCCGCCGCCTGCACCGCGACATCAGCGGCACCGACGCCAAGGGCCGCGCCTACCACGCCCTCGACCCCGAGGCGTACCTCTGGGTCGCCGCCACCGGCTACTGGGCGGGCACCGCCATCCGCCGCCTGCACGACATCGAATTCGCCGCCCCCGTCGAAGACCAGCTCTACCGCGAGTGGACCGACCAGGCCCGCGTCCTCCGCATCCCCGAGCGCGTCATCCCCGCCTCCCGCCCCGAATTCTGGAGCTGGTTCGACCACATCGTCGAGGACGTCCTGGAACGCAACGAAACCACCGACCTGCTCATCGAACTCGACCGCCACCCCCTGCCCCCGCACCCCCGCTTCCCGCTCCCCGGCCCGGTCTGGAACCTCCCGGCCCTCCCGCTCGCCGCGCTCCTCCGCCTCACCACGGCCGGCTACCTCCCCCCGGCCCTCCGCGCCCGCCTCGGCCTCACCTGGGACTACCCCCGCGCCGCCCGCTTCGCCACCGTCGTCGCCGTCACCGACGGCCTCGATCGAGTTCTCCCCGAACGCATCCGCTACCCCCTCTCCGCCCGCACGCAAGGCGCGGGGAGCCGGGGCTGATCAGCTCCTGCCCGCCCCGGCGAACGGCGTCCCCCCCGCCACCCGAACCGGCCGATTCGGATGCTGCCACAACCCCTTCCGCTCGAGCACCGGCAACACCCCCTCGCCGAACCAGTACGCCTCCTCGAGGTGCGGATACCCGGAGAGGATGAAGTGGTCGATGCCGAGCGCCGCGTACTCGGCGAGCCGCTCGGCCACCTCCTCGTGCGAGCCGACGAGCGCCGTGCCCGCGCCGCCGCGGACCAGCCCGACCCCGGCCCAGAGGTTAGGTGCGATCTCCAGCCGGTCGCTGTTCCCGCCGTGCAGCTCGAGCATGCGCCGCTGCCCCTCGGACTCGCTGCGGCGCAGGTTCGCCTGGACGCGCTCGATATCGGCGGGGTCGATCCCGGCGAGCAGCCGGGCGGCCTCGGCCCAGGCGGCTTCGGCGGTGTCGCGGCTGATGACGTGAATGCGGAGGCCGAACTCGAGCACGCGGTTCTCGGCGGCGGCCAGCCCGCGGATCCAGTCGAGTTTGGCGCCCACCGCCGCGACCGGCTCACCCCAGGTCAGGTAGGTGTCGGAGTGGCGGGCGGCGATGGGCCCGGCGGGCTGGGAGGAGCCGCCGAAGAAGACCGGCGGTAGCGGATCGGGGCGGTTGGCGAGCAGCGCGTTCTCGACGCGGAGGTGCTCGCCGGTGAAGGTGAACGGGTCGGTGGCGGTCCAGAGCGAGCGCACGATGTGCAGGAACTCGCCGGTGCGGGCGTAGCGCTGCTCCTTGTCCAGGAAGTCGCCGTAGGCGCGCTGCTCGTGCTGCTCCCCACCGGTGACCACATTGAGCAGCAGCCTGCCCGCGGAGTGCCGCTGGAAGGTCGCCGACATCTGCGCGGCCAGCGTCGGGCTCACCAGCCCGGGGCGGAAGGCGACCAGGAATTTCAGCGTGCGGGTGGTCTCCACCAGCATGGCGGTGGTGAGCCAGGCGTCCTCGCACCAGGCGCCGGTGGGGGTGAGCACCGCCTCGAAGCCGTTGTCCTCGGCGGCGGCCCCGATCTGGTTCAGGTAGCGCAGGCTGGCGGGGCGATCACCCGACATGAAGGTGCCGTGGCCGCCGGCGACGAGGCCGCGGGAGTCGCCGTAGGTCGGCAGGAACCAGTGGAAGGACAGGCTCATGGGTGCAGTCTCGCCGGACGCGCGGCGCGGGCGCACCGGTTGTGCTCAGCGGGGTTTTTTCGAGCCGTAGCTAGACGTAACTTGCGGTAGCACGTACCCTCGGTCACCAGCACCCGGCCGAGGGAGTTCGGGGCGGATGGAGCGGAACGCATGACGCGACATGTCGATGTCCTGATCGTCGGCGCCGGGCTCTCCGGCATCGGGATGGCGAGCCACC
Source organism: Nocardia sp. NPDC050697 (assembly GCF_040654395.1). Taxonomy (NCBI): domain Bacteria; kingdom Bacillati; phylum Actinomycetota; class Actinomycetes; order Mycobacteriales; family Nocardiaceae; genus Nocardia; species Nocardia sp. NPDC050697. The sequence goes on along the minus strand of NZ_JBFAHY010000014.1, from coordinate 110,287 downwards.
TGGTGCGCGAGGGCGCCGGCCGCAGCTTCCTGATCCTGGAGCGGCGCGCCGCCATCGGCGGCACCTGGGACCTCTTCCGGTACCCGGGCATCCGCTCGGACTCGGACATGTACACCTTCGGCTACGGCTTCCGCCCCTGGAACGGCACCAAGGTGCTGGCCGACGGCCCGCATATCCGTCGCTACATCGAGGAGACGGCGCGCGAGCACGGCATCACCGAGCACATCCGATTCGGCCGGCGGATGACGGCGGCGCGCTGGTCGAGCGCGGAGGCACGCTGGACGGTCGAGGCGGTGGACGAGGCGACCGGCGCGGTCGAGACCGTCACCGCGAACTTCCTGGCCGGCGCCACCGGCTACTACGACTACGACCGCGGCCACCGCCCGAGCTTCACCGGCGAGGAGCGGTTCGGCGGCCGCTTCGTGCATCCCCAGCACTGGCCGGAGGAGCTCGACGTCGCGGGCAAGCGGGTGGTGGTGATCGGCAGCGGCGCCACCGCCATCACGCTGGTGCCCGCGCTCGCCGCGCTCGGCGCCACGGTGACCATGCTGCAGCGCTCGCCCACCTACATCACCGCGCTGCCCGGCGACGACCCGGTGGCGGTCGCGCTGAAGCGGGCGCGGGTGCCGGACCGGGTCGCCTACCGGGCCGGGCGGGCCCGCAATATCGCGCTGCAGCGGGCCAGCTACCGGCTCTCCCGCCGCAGCCCGGCGCTGGCGAAGAAACTGCTGCTCGCGGCGGTGCGCGCGCAGGTCGGCGGTGACCTGGACATGCGGCACTTCACCCCCAGCTACGACCCGTGGGACCAGCGGCTCTGCGTGGTCCCGAACGGCGACCTCTTCCGGGTGCTGCGCAGCGGCGAAGCGGAGATCGTCACCGACCGGATCGAGACCTTCACCCCGACCGGCATCCGGCTCGGCTCCGGCCGCGAGCTCGACGCCGACATCGTGGTCACCGCGACCGGGCTCACCGTGCAGATGCTCGGCGGCGCCGAGCTCGAGGTGGACGGCGCGCCGGTGGTGGTGCGCGACCGCGTGGTCTACAAGGGCGCCATGCTGGACGGGGTGCCGAACTTCGTCATGGTGCTCGGCTACACCAATGCCTCCTGGACGCTCAAGGCCGACCTGGCCGCCGAGTACTTCTGCCGGGTGCTCGCGCACATGGACGAGCACGGCTACCGGACCGTGGTGCCGGTGGCTCGGGAGGGCGACCGCTCGCCGCACTCCATCATGGGCGCCGCGCTGACCTCCGGGTACATCGCCCGCGGCGACGCGGTGATGCCGCGGCAGGGCACCCGGGGGCCGTGGAAGGTGATCAACGACTACTTCCGGGATCGGGCGTTCCTGCGCACCGGGCCGGTGGACGACGGGGTGCTGGAGTTCAGCCGGGTGCCCGCGGTGCGCCGCGCGAAGGCGCCGGTGAGCTGACCCGGCCCCGCGCCGGCGAGGGGTCGGTGCGGGCGCCGGAGCCTCGCGGGACACACTGTCCCCATGCGCGTGGTGGTGGCGAACAGGGGCGAGGTGGCGGTCCGGATCCTGCGGACCGCGCGGGACCGGGGCTACGAGACCGTGGTGCTGCACACCGCGGCCGAGCGCGGCGGGCTCCCGGTGCGGCTGGCGGACCGCGCCGTCGAGCTGCCGGGGAGCGGGGCCGCGGCTTACCTGGACATCGCGGCGGTGACGAGCGCCGCGGCCACCGCAGGTCCGGGGGCGCTGGTGCATCCCGGCTACGGCTTCCTCAGTGAGAACGCCGAGTTCGCGGCCGCCTGCGCGGCGGCGGGGCTGACCTTCGTCGGCCCGGCGCCGGCCGCGCTGCGCACCTTCGGGGCCAAGCCGGCGGCGCGGGCGGCGGCCGCGGCGGCCGGGGTTCCGGTGCTGCCCGCCACCGCGGCGGGCGCCGATGTGGACGAGGTGGCGCGGTTCCTGGCCGGGCAGCCCGGCGGCGTCATGCTCAAGGCGGTCGCGGGTGGCGGCGGGCGCGGCATGCGGGTGGTGCGCGCCGCGGACGAGATCGCCGACGCCTACGCGCGGTGCGCGGCCGAGGCGGCGGCGGGGTTCGGCGACGGCACGCTGTACGCGGAGGCGCTGCAGGCCGCGGTGCGGCACATCGAGGTGCAGGTGGCCGGGGACGGGACGCGGGCGGTCGCGCTGGGGGAGCGGGACTGCTCGGTGCAGCGGAACCGGCAGAAGCTGGTGGAGCTGGCGCCCGCGGTGCTGCCCGACGAACTGCGTGCGCGGCTGCACGCCGACGCGGTGCGGGTGGCCGGCGGGTGCCGCGGCGTGCTCACCGTGGAGTTCCTGGTGGCGGGGGCGGAGCACTACTTCCTCGAGGTGAATCCGCGGTTGCAGGTGGAGCACACCGTGACCGAGGAGGTGTTCGGGATCGACCTGGTCGGGGTGCAGTTCGACCTGGCGCTCGGGGCGGAGCTGGACGAGCTCGAGCTGCCGGAGCGGGCGCGCGGGTTCGCGGTGCAGGCGCGGGTCAATGCCGAGCGGATCACCGCCGATGGGGCGGTGCTGCCCGGCGCCGGGGTACTCGGCCAGTTCGCGCCGCCGACCGGCGCCGGGGTCCGGGTGGATACCGCCGCCGGGCCGGGGCAGCGGGTGCAGACCGCCTTCGACCCGCTGCTCGCCAAGGTGATCGCGCGCGGGGCCAGCAGGGACGCCGCGCTGCGGCGCTGCGCCGACGCGCTCGGCGAGACGGTGATCGACGGGCCGGACACGAACCTCGCGCTGCTCCGCGCCGTCCTCGCCCGGCTCGCCGGGGAGGAGCCCGTCGACACCGGGTGGTTCGAGCGCAACCTCACCGACCTGCTCGCCGCCGCGGAGCAGCTCGCGGGGCCTGCGGAAGGTGGTGCCGAGACCGAGGACGGTGCACCCGCCGACGGCGCGGCGGAGGCGGCGGCTTCGGCACCCGGCGCCGGAACCCCGACCCTCCGCTCCCCGATGGGCGGCACCCTCGTCTCCCTCCCGGACCCGGGCACGATCCTCGCGCCGGGCGCGGAACTCGCGGTCCTCGAGGCCATGAAGATGCAGCACGTCCTGCGCGCCGAGACCGCCCTGCGGGTCACGGCGGTGCTGACCGCACCGGGTACGGTCGTCGACCCCGGCACCCCGCTCCTCACCTGGACCCCCGAAGCCGACCTCGACCACCACACCGAGACCACCGAACTCGACCTGGACGAGATCCGCCCCGACCTGGCCGAGGTGCACGCGCGCCAGCACCGCACCACCGACGCCGCCCGCCCCGAGGCCGTCGCCAAGCGCCGGAAACTGAACCGCCGCACCGCCCGCGAGAACATCGCCGACCTGGTCGACCCGGAGAGCTTCGTGGAGTACGGCGCCCTCGCCGTCGCCGCCCAGCGCCTCCGCCGCGGCGCCGACGACCTCATCGCCAACACCCCGGCCGACGGCCTGATCGCCGGCCTCGCCACCGTCAACGCCGACCGCTACGGCCCGGACCGCACCGCCGCCGTCGTGCTCTCCTACGACTACACCGTGCTCGCCGGCACCCAGGGCATGCGCAACCACGCCAAGACCGACCGCATGCTGCACCTGGCCGCCGAGCGGAACCTGCCGGTGGTCTTCTTCACCGAGGGCGGCGGCGGCAGACCGGGCGACACCGACCACGGCGGCATCTCCGGCCTCGATGTCACCACCTTCCACGCCATGGGCGCGCTCTCCGGAAAGGTGCCGCTGATCGGCATCGTCTCCGGCCGCTGCTTCGCGGGCAATGCCGCGCTGCTCGGCATGTGCGACGTGGTGATCGCGACCCCGGACGCCAATATCGGCATGGGCGGCCCGGCCATGATCGAGGGCGGCGGGCTCGGCACCGTCACCCCGGAGGAGATCGGCCCGGTCGAGGTGCAGCGCCGCAACGGGGTGGTGCACCTGGTCGCCGCGGACGAGGCCGACGCGGTGCGGCTGGCCCGCCGCTACCTGGCCTACTTCCAGGGCGCCGACGCCGCGTGGGAGGCGCCGGACCCGCGGCTCGCCCGGCACGTGGTGCCGGAGAACCGGCTGCGCGCCTTCGATATCCGCGCGGCGCTGGATTCGATCGCCGATCTCGGCTCGGTGCTGGAGCTGCGCCGGGACTGGGCGCCGGGCGTGCTGACCGCGCTGGCCCGGTTCGACGGCGTCCCCTTCGGCGTGATCGCCAACGACTGCACCCACCTGGGCGGCGCCATCGACGCGCCGGAGGCGGACAAGCTCTCGATGTTCCTGCGGCTGTGCCAGGCGCACCGGCTGCCGATCGTCTCGCTCTGCGACACGCCCGGGTTCATGGTCGGGCCGGAGGCGGAGAAGCAGGCGACGGTCAGCCGGTTCAGCCGGCTGTTCGTGGACGCCGCCGCGCTCACCGTCCCCTTCGGCACCGTGATCGTGCGCAAGGGGTACGGGCTGGGGGCGCAGGCGATGGCGGCGGGGTCGTTCCGCTCGCCGCGGTTCGTCGTCGCCTGGCCGACCGGTGAGATCGGCGGCATGGGGCTGGAGGGGGCGGTGCGGCTCGGCTTCGCCAAGGAGCTGGCCGCGCTCGACGATCCCGAGCAGCGGCGCCAGGCGTACGAGAATCTCGTGGCCGCCGCCTACGAGCACGGGAAGGCGCTCACCGCCGCCACGGTCCTCGAACTGGACGACGTCATCGACCCGGCCGACACCCGCCGCTGGATCCGCACCCTGCGCTGACCGGCCACCGGGCGACCCGCATCCGTGCTGCGGCCCTGGGCGCCGCGCCGGCGGCGCGCCGACACCCCGGCCCGGCTCCGCGCCCGCGGGAAAGAATTCTGCCAGGGTTGTCCGTGCGCGGGGCCCGGCTCCGACGTCCCCGACGAGGCAGCGCCCACCGGGGCGCCGCACGATCGAGGAGAACGCCGTGAAGTACATGATCCTGAGCTACGCCTCGCAGCGCGACTACGACGAGATGGTCGGCAAGACCGACGGCGCCGCGCCGCAGTGGTCACCCGGGGACTTCGCCGACATGGCCGAGTTCATGGGCGCCTTCAACGAGCGGCTGGCCGCCTCCGGCGAGCTGGTCGAGACCCGCGGCCTGCTCGACCCGGCCCGCACCAGGCGGGTGGCGGCCGGGCCGGCCCCGGTGGTCACCGACGGCCCGTACGCGGAGACCGAGGAGGTGCTGGCCGGGTACTGGATCGTCGAGTGCGAGAGCTTCGACCGCGCTACCGCCATCGCCGCCGAGCTGAACGACTGCCCGGCGCCCGCCGCGCGGGCCCGCGCCTACGCCGACGTCAGGCCGATCGCGGAGGACCACGCCGAACTCGGCTGATGTCCGCCCCGGAACCGGTGGGCGACCTGCTGCGCCGGTGCGCGCCGCAGGTCCTCACCGCCCTGGTCCGCCGGTACGGCCACTTCGACGCCGCCGAGGACGCGGTGCAGGAGGCGCTGCTCGCCGCCGTCGTCGCCTGGCCGGAGTCCGGGGTGCCGGACGACCCGCGCGCCTGGCTGGTCGCGGTCGCCGCGCGCCGGCTCATCGACGCGCTGCGCAGCGACTCCGCCCGGGTCCGGCGGGAGGAGCTGCTCGCGCTCCGCACCACCGCCCCCGCCGCCGCGCGCGACACCGACGACACCCTCGAGCTGCTCTTCCGCTGCTGCCACCCGGCGCTCACCCCGCCCGACCGCATCGCGCTCACCCTGCGCGCCGTCGGCGGCCTGAGCACCGCCGAGATCGCCCGCGCCTTCCTGGTCGCCGAGGCCACCATGGGCAAGCGCATCACCAGGGCCAAGCGCCGGATCGCCGGCATCGGGCTCGCCCCGCTCACCCCGGCCGAGCAGCCGGAGCGGCTCGCGGCGGTGCTGCACGTGCTCTACCTGATCTTCACCGAGGGGTACGCCGCCACCGCCGGCCCCGCGCTGCACCGCGCCGAGCTGAGCGCCGAGGCCATCCGGCTGGCCCGGCTGCTGCACCGCCTGCTGCCGGACGAGGCCGAGGTCACCGGGGTGCTCGCGCTCATGCTGCTCACCGACGCCAGGCGCGCCGCGCGCACCGGCGCCGGCGGCGAGCCGGTGCCCATGGCCGAGCAGGACCGCACCCGCTGGGACGCCGCCGCCATCGCCGAGGGCACCGCGCTGATCACCGCCGCGCTGCCGACCGGCATACCCGGCCCCTACCAGCTGCAGGCCGCCATCGCGGCGCTGCACGACGAGGCGCCGAGCGCTGCCGCCACCGACTGGCCGCAGATCGAGCTGCTCTACCGCGAGCTGCGGGCGCGAACGGACAATCCGGTCACCGCGCTGAATCACGCCGTCGCCGTCGCCATGGCGCACGGCCCGGAGCTCGCGCTGCCGCTCGTGCTCGCCTGCGCGGCCGATCCGCGGTTGGCGAGCGATCATCGCCCGGACACGGTATTGGGCCATCTGCACGAGCGGCTCGGCCGCCGCGCGGAGGCCGCCGCGGCCTTCCGCCGGGCCGCCGCGCTGGCCCGCACCCGGCCGCAGCAGCGATACCTGCTGGCCCGGGCCGCGCGGCTGCGGGAATCGGGCGAATAGGGCACGAAGGGCCTAGAAATCCGGGAACCCGTACCTATCGGTCCCCGCTGCGGTTATGGCCTGTCACAGAGATGTCTCCGACGTCTATCGGGGCCCCTCGAGCCGTTGATACATTGCGCCAACCCATCGACCACACGGCATCATCGAGGACGCGACTTATGCTCGAACCGGTTAATTTCCGCGGCACCACCAGCGTGCAGGTGCTCATCCGGTTGGCCGAGGAACGCGGTATGCCCGCGACCGAGACCCTGGAAGGCACCGGCCTGCGCCCGCTCGCGGCGCTGGAGGCCGCGACGCCGGTCTCGGTCGCGCACGAACTGCGGATCGTCGCCAACGTCGTCTCCCGCTTCGGCCGCGAGCCGGGGCTCGGCATCGAGGCCGCGCGGCGGCGCCGGGTGCCGCTCTTCGGGCCGTGGGGGCTCGCCCTGCTCGGCAGCCGCTCGCTGCGCGAGATCGTCGCGGTGACCAGGTACCTGGACCGCACGGTCAGCTCCACCGCGCTCAGCCTGGAGACCGACGAGCGCGAGGCGCGCATCGTCTTCGACCCCTCGATCACCTCGCCCGCGGTGCGCGCCTTCCTGGCCGAGCGCTACCTGGCCGGGGTGCCCGCGGTGAGCCGGGCGCTCTTCGACCACGTCATCCCGGTCCGCCGGGTCACCTTCCGGCACCCGGGCCCGCGCGACACCGTGCGCTACCGCCGCACCTTCGGCGTGGAGCCGGTCTTCGGGGCAGGCGCCGACTCGCTGGTCTTCGACCGCGCGCACCTGGACATGCCGCTGCCGCGCCCGCACGACTGGGCCCGCGGGCTCTGCGAGCAGCTCTGCCGCGAACTGCTGAACCGGCGCCGGGTCCGCACCGGCGTCGCGGGCACCGTGCGCGACCTGCTCATCCGCGACCCCGCGCGGCTGCCGGACCAGACCGCGGTGGCCGGCGCGCTCTTCATGAGCCCGCGCACCCTCTCGCGCCGGCTGAACGAGGAGGGCACCTCCTTCCGCGCCCTGCTCGACGAGGTGCGCGAGGTGGTGGCCGACGAGCTGCTCGCGCACACCCCGATGACCACCGAGCACCTCGCCACCCGGCTCGGCTACTCCGAGGCGGCGTCTTTCATCCGCGCCTTCCGGCGCTGGAAGGGCTGCCCGCCCCAGGAGTTCCGGGCTCGGCTGGAGCGCCCCTCCCCGCGCCTCGCCGCCGCGGGCTGACCGGCCGCCGCCGGAATGGCGGGTCGCCCGCGTGCGGCGGCGGGTTCGCGCGCACGGGCGGACCGGATCGCCTCGGCCGGGAAGTCGCCCTGCGCGGCGTGCGGCGATTCCTGCCGTACTATCGCGGGCAACCGGCCGGGGAGACGAAGGAGGACGGTGTGGACCCTCGTCCACTGCCAGCGGAGGCAGCCGCGGATGGCGCGGGCACACCAGCGGCCCCGCCCGCGCGCCGCAGGGTCGCGCTGCCGCCGGAGAACGCGCCCGCCGATGCGGCGAAAGCGGTGGACGCCGAGGGCAATCCGGTGCGCACCGACTCCGACCGGTTCGCCGCCGATCTCGGCGCCGTCGCGGTGATCACCGACCGCGGCATCACGCACGCCAGGAACGACGACGCGGTCTCCGCCGCGGTGGTGCAGGATCCGGCCACCGGCCGCCCGCTGGCCACCGTGATCGTGGTGAGCGACGGCGTCTCCAGCTCCGACGATCCGCAGGCCGCCTCCGGCGCCGCGGTGCGGGCCGGGCTGGAGGCCACCGTCGCGGTGCTGGAGGCGGGCGGCACCGCCGCCGAGGCCGTGCCCGCCGGGCTGGAGGCCGCCGCGGCCGCGGTGCGCGCGGTCGGCGCCGATGTGGAGAACGCGCCCTCCTGCACCTTCGTCTCGGCGGTGGTGCACGCCGACGGGCCGGAGGGTGTGCTCATCACCGTCGCCAATGTCGGTGACAGCCGGGCGTACTGGCTGCGGGCCGGGGCCGCGCCGAGCAGCGCGGCGGTCGCCACCCAGCCGGAGCTCTCCGTCGTCACCGACGGCGCCGCCGTCGCGGTGCCGTCGCAGCGGCTCACCGTCGACGACTCCTGGGCCCAGGCGCTGGTCGACGCGGGCGCCATGGACGAGCAGGCCGCCATGCGCGATCCGCGCGCGCACACCCTGCTGCGCTGGCTCGGCGCGGACACCTCGCCGAAGCCGTGGTCCGACAACTGCGTTCGCACGCTGCGCACCCGCGGGCCAGGGGTGCTGCTGCTCTGCAGCGACGGGCTCTGGAACTACCTCTCCGATCCGGAGGCGCTGGCCGGCCCCGCCACCGGCGCCGCCCCCGCCGACGCCGCCCGCGAACTGGTCGAGTTCGCGCTGCGCTGCGGGGGGAACGACAACATCACCGTCGCGCTCGCGCCCGTCGCGGGCTGAATCGCGCTGCCGACCGGGTTCGCCGGGCGGGTGCGATCAGGCGTGCTCCGCGGGTTCGCGGTCGGGGGCCGGGTGCGGGGTGAGGTCGCCGGTGGCGGGGCCCTCGATCAGGGTGCCGTCGGCGGCGAAGCGGGAGCCGTGCAGCGGGCAATCCCAGGACTTCTCGGCGTCGTTCCAGCGCACGATGCCGTACAGGTGCGGGCAGACCGCCGAGACCCGGTGCGTCACACCGCCGGTGGTGCAGACCGCGGCCGGCCGCACCCCGCTGTGCCGCACCCGCCCCGCACCCTCGGCGGGCGGCTGCTCCGGCCCGCCGCGCAGCGTGCGCAGCCACCCCGCGGTCATCTGCGCCCCCACCTCGGCATTCGCCTTGGCCGCCGCGGGCAGCGCCTTCACCTCGTCGCGCCGCCAGCTGTCCAGCGCGGGCGCCCACTCCGGCACTCCGCCGGAGATCCGGCCTGCCAGCGCCAGCGCGGCGGCGACCCCGTTGGTCAGCCCCCACTTGGCGTAGCCGGTGCCGGTGAGGATGCGGTGCTCGCCGGGGAGCAGCGGCCCGGCGTAGGGCAGCTCGCCGATCGGCATGTAGTCCTGCGCCGACCAGGTGTGCAGCGGCACCGCGCCCGGGTACCAGCGGCGGGTCCAGTCGATCAGGTCGTCCACCGCGGCCTGCTCCGAGCCGGTCCGCCCGACCGGGTGGCCGTTCCCGCCGACCAGCAGCAGGTCGCCGCGCGCGCTCGGCGTGTACCGCAGTGAGCGGGTCGGCTGGCCCGCGCTCAGGAACATGTCCCGAGTGATCGGGCCGGGCACCTCGAAGGCCGCCAGGTAGGAGCGCTGCGCGGTGAGCCGCGCGAAGAAGCCGCCGCGGTCGAGGATCGGAATGCCGGTGGCCAGCACCACGGTCCCCGCGACCACCGACCCGTGCTCGGTCTCGACCACGGTCTCGCCGTCCGCCCGGTGCACCCCGCGCACCCTGGTGTTCTCGAAGATCGGCGCGGCCGCCGCCTCCACATCCACCGCCAGCGCGGCGAGCAGCTCCATGGGGTCGAGCTGCAGCTGCCCGGCGAGCCGGACGGCGGCGCGCGCCGGGAACGGGACATCGGGGTCGTCGACGAGCTCGGCCGGCAGCCCGGCCTCGCGCGCGATGGCGTGCTCGGCGGTGACCATGTCCAGCTCGGCGGCGGTCGGGGCGTAGGTGTGCGCGTCACGGTGCTCGATGCCGACCCCGGCGCCCGCGCAGTACGCGGTGACCCAGTCCAGCGCCGCGCTATTGGCGGCGACATACTGCCGCACCGTCTCCGGCGAGTGCTTGCGCGCGATCTGCTGCAGCCGGGTGCCCTGCAGCAGGCTCACCTTCCCGGTGGTGCCGCCGGTGGTGCCCGCGCCCACCCGCCCGGCCTCCAGCACCGCCACCTTCGCCCCGGCGCGGGCCAGCACCAGCGCGGTGACCAGGCCGGTGAGCCCGGCGCCGACCACCACCGTGTCGAAGCGCAGCCCCGGGGTGAGCCGGAGCCGGGGCGGCGTACGGGTTTCCTGCAACCACAAGGACGTCATGGACGCGACATAGCCGATGCGGCCCGATCCAATCGTCGTGATTCGGCTCGCGCCTCCCGGGTAGCCGATCGATGTCCGCCGAAGCAGTCGATATGTCGGAGGTTGAGTTCCATGACCGAAAACAAGAGTGGACCCCGCGAGGGAATCGAAGGTGCCGTCGAGGGCGCCAAGGGTGCCGTGAAGGAAGCCGCCGGCTCCGTGACCGGGCACAACGACCTGCGTGACGAGGGCAGGGCGCAGCAGGACAAGGCCGCGTCGCAGCGGGAGGCCGCCGAGAAGGAGGCCGCCGCCGAGAAGAAGCGGGCCGAGGCCGATCTCGACGAGCAGAAGCAGAAGGCGTATCAGCAGGGGCAGTAGGGTCCGCTGAGCGTTGCGAACGGGCGCCGGGTTCGACCTGGCGCCCGTTCGCGTGTGCGGGGCCCGCGATGTCGGCGCACGCAGCCGGGCCGGTGCCCGTGGGGCCGCGGAGCCCGGTCGCGGAGCCCAGCGGCGGAGACGGGGCGCGAAGCCCGGCTGAGGGTCAGTGAGCGGTGGCGGACAGGTGGGCCACGGCGGCGTCCAGGACGTCCTCGACCGTGATCGCGAGGAGCCCCGGAGCGGGGTCCGGCCCGTGCGGGTCACCGATCTCGCCCGCCCAGAGCGCGGTGTGCCGGGGCCGATCCGCGGGCGGACCCCACCAGGCCGGGGGATTGGGCCCGAAGACGAGGACCGAGCGGGTGCCGTAGGCGGTGGCGAGGTGGCCGACCCCGGTGTCGTTGGTCACCACGAGGGCGGCCTCCGCCACCAGCGCGGCGAGGGTCGCGAGGTCGTCGCGGCCAGCGCGGACGGCGACGGGCGGGAGCCCGGCGCCCACCGCCTCGGCGAGGGCGCGTTCGGCGGAGCTGCCGGTGACCACGACCTCCGAGCCGGTCGCGGCGAGCGCGCGGACGACGGCCGCGAAGCGCGCCGCGGGCCAGCGGCGCGCACCGGAGCTGCCGCCCGGGTGCACCACGACGCACCCCGGCGCGGGGGAGGCACCCGGCGCCTCCAACCCGAGTGCGCCGGGGTCGCAGGGGATTCCGGCGCGGTCGAGCAGCAGGCACCAGCGCCGCACCTCGTGCTCACCCGCGTCCCATCCCGGGCCGCCGATTCCGGGCCGAGCCGGATTGCGATGCGTGACAATCCTTTCCGGCGCGAGCGCGAGCAGGTCATCGATGCTCTGCGGCCCGCTCCCGTGCAGGTTCACCGCGAGGCCGAGCGGCTCGGTCCAGCGCAACGAGCCGAGCCCGGAGGTCGGGTGCACCGCGTCCACGCAGCCGGTAAGCGCGGCCAGCGGCCGCGACCAGGCGGGCGCGGCGAGCACCAGCCGGTCACCGGGGTACGCGGCGCGCAACCCGCGCAGCGCGGGAACGGCGGTGAGCAGATCGCCGAGCCCGAGCGCGCGCAGCGCGAGCACGGTCCCCACGTCAGCCCGCCACCCGCCCGGCCACCGGGTCCACGGTGGTCCCGACCGCCGTGGCCGCACCACCGCGGACGAACTCCGCCGCCGCCCGCACCGCGCGGCCCACCGCCGCGACGGGATCGGCCCCCGCGGCGAGCGCGGTGGTCGCGGCCGCCGCGAATCGATCACCGGCCCCACAGGTATCGGCGCCCTCCGCCGCCCGGTCCGGCGCGGCCAGCGGAATCGCCCGCACCCCGCGCGCATCGCCGAGCACCGCCCCCTCCGCCCCGAGCGTCACCGCGACGGCCGCCGCCCCCCACATCCGCAGCAGCTCGGCAACCATTCCCTCGGCCGACGATGCGCCGGTGAGCGCGGCCGCCTCCGCGCGATTGGGGGTCGCCAGCGTGACCCCGGGAATCGGCGCGGGCCCGCGCGGATGCGGATCCCACACCACCGGAACCCGCCCCGCGAGCTCGGTGAGCACCGACCTGATCTCCGGGTGCGCCGCCACCCCGCGCCCGTAATCCGCCACCAGCACCGCCCCCGCCCCGCGCAGCGCGGCGCGCACCTCGGCGGTGAGCGGCGACCCCGGCACCCGCCCGGCACCGTGGTCGAGCCGGGTGATCGGCACCGGCTCCGGGCCGCACCGCCCGGTCCCGTCGGCCCACGGCCCGGTGGCCCGCACCCGCTCCTTGCAGACGGTGCCGCCGCGCAGCGGCAGCGGCAGCACCCGGACCGCGCCCGCGAGCAGCTCCAGCAGCCGGTCGCCGCCGGCGTCGGCGCCGATGCCGCCGAGCAGCAGCACCTCGCCCGCCTCCCCGGCGGCGAGCAGCGCCGCCAGCCCGGCGCCGCCGGGGCGGTAGGTGCGGGAGACGATGTCGACCACCGGGACCGGGGCGTCGGGGCTGCGCCGCTCGGCGCGGCCGTCCACGTCGATATCGAGCAGGATGTCGCCGACCACCACCACCGGGCCGCTCACCCGAGCGCGGCTTCCAATGCGCGGCACAGCGAATGGACGAGCACCAGGTGCATCTCCTGGACCGTCGAGACGGTCTCCGCCTCCACGGTGAGCGCGTCGTCGCAGAGCGCGGCGAGCGGGTTCGGCGGCGGCCCGGTCAGCGCCCAGGTCACCATGCCGACCTCCTTCGCCGCCTTCGCGGCCGCCACCACGTTCGCGCTGGAGCCGCTGGTGGAGAGGACGAGCAGGATGTCACCGGCGCGGCCGTGCGCGCGCACCTGCCTGGCGAACATCTCCTCGATGCCGTAGTCGTTGACGATCGCGGTGACGCTGGAGGTCTCGGCGTGCAGCGCGAGCGCGGAGAGCGGCCTGCGCTCGCCCTCGAACCGGCCGACCAGCTCCGCCGTGAGATGCTGCGCCTCCGCGGCGCTCCCGCCATTGCCGCAGGCCAAGAGCCTGCCATCGCGGTCGTAGAGCGCGGCGAGCTGCTCGCCCCAGCGCCGGAGCCTGCCAGCGGCCTGCCCGCCATTGCGGTGCAGCGCCGCGCCGAGCGCGTCGAAGTGCCGCCGCAGGACGGCGTCGGCGCTGTCGGTGTCCGTGCGGAGTTCGCTCACGGCTCGTCCCTTCCGGATCGTTCGGCGGGCCGCGGGCCGTACAGCGCGACCGCGACGGCTTCGGTGATATCGGTGGCCACGCAGGCGGTCGCGCGCGCCCGCTCGATCTCCTCGGCCCTGGTGACGGCGGTCGGCACGAGCACCGCGCCGGCCCCGGCGGCGAGCGCGGCGTCCACGTCGGCGCCGATATCGCCGATCACGACGCACCGCTCGGGGGCGGTACCGAGCGCCGCCGCGGCGGCCAGGATCAGGCCGGGCCGCGGTTTGCGGCAACCGCAGCCGTCGTCCGGGCCGTGCGGGCAGATCTGCCAGGTGTCGAAGGGGCCGAGCAGCTCCTCCACCCGGGCCAGCACGGCGGCGAGCTGCTCCGGCGAGATGAGCCCGCGCGCCACCCCCGACTGGTTCGAGACCACCCCGACCCGGACACCGGCCGCGCGCAGCAGCGCGAGCTGCGCGGCCGCGCCGGGCACCGGGCGCACCAGCGCGGGGTCGGCGAGGTAGGGAACGTCGACGATGAGCGTGTCGTCGCGGTCGAAGAGCACCGCGTCCGGTGGACGTCGCTGTCCGATCCGGTCGGACGTCGTCATCGCCGCTCCCTCCTGTCGGCCCCCGTGGAACAGCACCCGGTCCCGACCCGGCCGCGGCGTCGTTGCCGCAGCTCCCGGCGGGTGTGGCGGGAGGTGTTCCGACCGCGTTGTGCCCGCGCCTCTCCGCCCGAAACTTCTTCTTCGCCGCGCCCGCCGCGCGTCGTTTGGCCCCGGATCGAGCGGGCAGAGCGCAGGGGACGCCGACCACGAGGAGAGCGATATGGCCGACACCGTCGGAGATCTGATTCTGCGCCGCCTGGGGGAGTGGGGGGTGCGCCAGGTCTTCGCGTATCCGGGCGACGGCATCAACGGCCTGCTCGCCGCCTGGGAGCGGGCCGCCGACCCGCCCGCCTTCGTGCAGACCAGGCACGAGGAGATGGCGGCGTTCGCGGCGGTCGGCTACGCCAAGTTCAGCGACCGGATCGGGGTGTGCGCGGCCACCGGCGGGCCGGGCGCCATCCACCTGCTGAACGGGCTCTACGACGCCAAACTGGACCACGTCCCGGTGGTCGCGCTGGTCGGGCACACCGACCGCACCGCGCTCGGCGGCGCGCACCAGCAGGAGGTGGATCTGCCCGCCGCCTTCGCCGACGTCTGCGCCTACGCCCCGCTCTGCACCGTGCCGGAGCAGCTGCCCGCGCTGCTCGACCGCGCGGTGCGGACCGCGCTCGGGCAGCGCGCGCCGACCGCGGTGATCATCCCCGGCGACGTGTTCGGCGCGGAGTACAGCCCACCCGAGCACGCCCCGAAGCACGTGCCGTCCAGCCTCGGGCTCGGCACCGCCACGCTCGTGCCCGACCCCGCCGACCTGCGCCGCGCCGCCGACATCCTGAACAGCGGCGAGCGCGTGGCGATCCTGGCCGGGCAGGGTGCGCGCGGCTGCGCGGCGGAGCTGACCGAGATCGCCGAGCTGCTCGGCGCCGGGGTGGCGAAGGCGCTGCTCGGCAAGGACGTGCTCGCCGACACCGAGCCGTGGGTCACCGGGTCGCTCGGGCTGCTCGGCACCACCGCGAGCCACCACCTCATGCGCGGCGCCGACACCCTGCTCACCGTCGGCTCCAGCTTCCCGTACGCGGAGTACCTGCCGGAGTTCGGCGCCGCGCGGGCGATCCAGATCGACCGGGACCCCGCCATGATCGGGCTGCGGCACCCCTACGAACTCAATGTCGTCGGCGACGCCGGGGCCGCGCTGCGGGCGCTCATCCCGCTACTGGAGCGCAAGACCGACCGCTCCTGGCGGGAACACATCGAGGGCGAGGTGGCGCACTGGTGGCAGCTGGCCGGCGAGCTCGCCGAGCTGGACGCCGACCCGGTGAACCCCATGCGGATCGTGCACGAGCTCTCGAAGCAGCTGCCGCCGGACGCGGTGGTGACGGCGGACTCCGGGACCGCCACCGACTGGTACGCGCGGCACCTGCGCTTCCACGGGTCGGTGCGCGGGTCGGTCTCCGGCACGCTGGCCAGCATGGGGTGCGCGGTGCCGTACGCCATCGGGGCCAAGTGGGCGTTCCCGGACCGGCCGGTGATCGCCCTCGTCGGGGACGGGGCCATGCAGATGAACGGGCTCGCCGAGCTCATCACCATCGCGCGGTACTTCCCGCGCTGGACCGATCGGCGGATGGTGATCGCGGTGCTGCACAACAACGATCTGGCGCAGGTCACCTGGGAGCTGCGCGGGATGCACGGCTCGCCGCGCTTCCCCGACTCCCAGGAGCTGCCCGACGTCGACTACGCCGCCTTCGCCCGCGGTCTCGGGCTCGGGGGTGTCTCCGTCGACACGCCCGACGCGCTCGCGCCCGCCTGGACCGAGGGGTTGCGCGCCGATCGCCCCGTCCTGCTCGACATCCGCTGCGATCCGAATGTCGCGCCCATCCCGCCCCGGGCCGGCGTGGACCAGATCCGCTCCCTCGCCTCCGCGCTCCTGCGCGGGGACGACGACGCGCGCGCCATCGTCACCCACGGGGTGAAACAGAAGGCACGCCAGTACCTCTCGAAGCTCACGCCGGACGATTGAGCAGGCGAGGCGGTGGGCACTGTCGCCCACCGCCTCGCCGGTTCATGCCGCCCCGCAGGGGCCCGGGTCCGGGTACGGAGTACCCGGGTTCACGAACCTCTACTTGGGAACGAGGATCCCGCTGAGATCCGCGTCGCGGATAGGCGTCGAGGCATTCGCCTGCGCCCGGCACATGAGGTCGATGGCGCCGATGGCGGCATCCACGGTCGTGGCGTCCGGCGTCGAACCCCGGTCGTTCTCCAGGTACTTGGTGACGGTCGTCCGCTTGTCCTCGTCGGACTGCGCGATGTACTCGTTGCAGGGCGTATCCCCACCCCGGTTCACCGCCTCCTCCACCTGGTCGCAGCCGGCCCCGCCGAAGACCGCCGCCGTGACGACGAACGCGATGCCCGCGATCCGGGGCAGCCGATGCCCGATACTGGTGTGCCGCATGATGTCCTCGCGAGGGTCAGTTGCCGAAGCCGACCAGGCCGGATGCCAGGTCGGAGATGCCGAGCGCGGCGAGCGCCCGCTGCCGGACGTCGGGGCAGGTCTTGACGGTGATGGTGTCCACCACCCCGCGGTCCCGCACCACGATGTCGTTGAGCCCGCCGTTGCGGGCCGCCCAGCCCTGCACGGTGGTGTTGTAGGAGAGCTTGGCGCCCGCGCCGCCCTGCGCCCACCCCTCGATCTCGGGGGCGATGCTCTCGCAGAGGTCGCGCTCGGCGCTCGCGGTGATGGTGTCGGTGTCCGGCACCTCCGCGGTGGTGCCGTCGGCGGGCGGGGGGAAGGTCAGCGTGATGGAGCCGCCGCCGGTCGCGGTGGCCGGGACCGGGTCCACGTCGGGGCCGTCGCCGGAGCAGCCGGCGAGCAGCAGGGCACCGGCCACCGCGATGGCGCACAGGTGGAGCGAACGCATGGAGCCCTGCCCGTCAGTGCCCGCCGGGATCGGTCAGGCTGCGCCCCTCCAGGGCCTTCACCCGCCGATGCTCCAGAACCACGAGGGCAGCGCCGACCACCAGGCAGACGCCGCAGGCGATGCCGGCGATGATCGCCCAGCCCTCGAAGCCGTAGCCGGCCGCGACCAGGGTCAGCCCGACCAGCACGATGCCGAGCCCGACCAGGATCATGCCCGGCCAGTTGCGGGTGTCCTCCAGCGCTTCACCGGCGTGCGACCGGGTGGTGCGCGAGTCGTCCGGGAAGCTGTGCCCGGAGACCGGGACTTCCCGCCTCTCGCCGGGTGTGTTCGGGGCGCTCATAGCGAGGTCCTTTCTGCCACGTCGAACGGGGGCTCTCCGGTCATACCCGGCACCACCGCGGTCAATCGTGCGAGCCGCGCGACCGCCGCCACCACGGCGCTGCCGGCGATCCCGTCGAGGCAGGGGTGGCCGGGGACCGGGCACTCGCGCGCCCTGGTGTCGCGGCAGGCCGCGTACTGGTCGCCGAGCAGCACCGTCGGCACCCCGTGCGGCGCCCAGCGCCGGGCCGGGACCACCGGTGCGAAGAGCGAGACCACCGGCGTGCCGACCGCCGCCGCCAGGTGCGCGGGCCCGGTGTTCGGCGCGACCACCACCGCGGCATCGCGCAGCACCGCGGCCAGCCCGCGCAGGTCGGTGGCGCCGCCGAGGTCGGTTCCGCCGCCCGCGGCCGCCGCCGCGGTGAGCCCGCGCTCCCCGGGCCCGCCGGTGACCAGCACCCGGTGCCCGGCCGCGGCGAGCGCCGCGACGATCGCGGCGCCGCGCTCCGGCGACGGCCGCCGGGCCGGGACCGCGGCGCCGGGGTGGTACACGACGTAGCCGGGGCCACCGGTCAGGCCGGTCACGTCGGGCAGGTCGGCGCGCACCCGCAGCCGGTCGTCCGCCGCCGGGAACCCGGCCGCGGCCGCCAGCGAGAGCGCGCGCAGCGGCTCGGGGAGGTCCGGCCGCACCCGGTGCCGCAGATCGAGCAGCGAGCCCGGGTAGTCGTCGCTGATCGCGCTGATCCGCGGCACCCCCGCCAGCCGGAGCAGCAGCGCCAGCGGCAGCGGCGACTGGTGGAACGAGGTGAAGATCAGCGCCTCGTCGACCCGCGCGGCGCGCACCCGCTCGATCAGCTCGTACACCTCGGGCGCGGCGAGCGGCGGCGGGTCGAAGTCGACCCAGACCGCGCGGAAGCGCAGCAGGTGGTCGACGCTGGGCAGCAGCTCGGCCGCCGCCACGCCGTTCGGCCCGGCCAGGAAGGTCACCGCGCGCGCCGCGCGCGCCACCGCGCGGACCGCGGGCCCGGTCAGCAGCACATCGCCCGCGCTGTCCAGCCGGGCGACCAGGACGTGTCCGGTCACCGGGCGACCTGCGCGAGGAGCGCTGCCCAGCGCCGGACGAAGGCGTCGATGCCGAAGTTGACCTCCGCCCAGTGCCGCGCGGCCTTCCCGGCGAGCGCCGCGAAGATCGGCTCCGCGACGAACTGCCGGATGCCGTCGGCCAGGATCTCCGGATCGGTGGAGACCACGCCCGCCTCCGGCGGGATGGCGGCGGCGGCCTCGGTGGTGCCGACCGCGACCACCGGCATACCGAGGTACATGGCCTCCAGCACGGAGAGGCCGAGCGAGGTCCAGCGCGGGGTGTGCAGGTAGACCCGGTGCTCGGCGAGCTCCGCGTGCAGCCGCTCGGTGCGGTGGTCGCCGCGGCCGCGCACCCGCTCCGGCGGGCAGCCGAGCGCGGTGTGCAGGTCGTCGGTGCCCATGCCGAAGACGTCGATCGGCGCCCCGGCCGAGAGCGGGGCCAGCAGGTCGGTGCCGGTGATCCGGCCGCGCCGCACCGGCTCGTTGATGCAGGTGGCGGCGCGCGGGACGGTGCCGGTGTAGCGCGGGCCCGGGTCCGGGATGCCGTGCGGCACAACGGCGGTGGGGGCGCGGCCGCAGTCCCACATGAGCCGGTTGAAGTCGGTGACGTGCACCACCGGGATATCCGAGCGCTCGGCGAGCGGGTGCCTGCTGGTGGCGGCGTGCTCGCGCGGGGTGTTGTGCTCGACGTAGAGCGCGGGCAGGTCGCGGCCGGGTGTGCGGCCGGTCCACTCGGCGGCCAGCCCGAGCTCCTCCGGACGTTGCAGCACCACCACGTCGATCGGGTGGTCGCGCAGGTCGGCGGGGGCGATCTCGACCGCGCGGTCCGGCCACGGCCGCGCGCAGCGGCCGAGTGCCCAGTGCCCGAGCGCAGGGTCGGTGGGGAGCAGCGAGGTGTGCGGGCCCTGGACGAACGAGGTCGTCCACGACCCGTGCACGTGCCAGACGAGAACGTTCAGCGGGGCGGCGGTACCGCGCCGGTCCGGCGCTCCGCCGGGGTGATCCGTTGTCGCAGCGTCCATGGCGCCGTGGTGCCCGGCGCCGCGCGGTCGAAACCGGCACTCACCCGGCCCGCCGCCGGGGTCCATCGGGCGCCTGCCCGGCCCGGCACCCGCGGGCTAACCGGCGCTCGCCCGGCCAACCACCGCGGCCGGAACCGCGGTGCCCGCGGCGGCGGGTTCGCGCAGGTCGTAGATGGCGTAGGCGGTGCGGATGACGGGCTGCGCGACATTGCGCACCCGGATGCCGCCCGGGGTGGTGCCGCGCTCGGTGCCCGCGTGCGCGTGGCCGTGCAGCGCCAGCGCCACCCCGGCCTCGTCGATCACCTCGCCGAGCAGGTACGAGCCGAGGAAGGGGTAGATCTCCCTCGGCTCGCCGTGCAGGGTGTCGCTGATCGGGGAGTAGTGCGTGAGCGCGACCGTGGTGTCGGCCTCCAGCCCGGCCAGCGCGGTGCGCAGCGTCTCAGCCAGGTGCGCGGAGTGCCCGGCGAAGTCGCGCATCTCGCGCTCGCCGAAGGCGCTGGCGCACTTGCCCGCGAAGCCGCCGCCGAAGCCCTTGGTCCCCGCCACGCCCAGCGTGCGGCCCGCCACCTCGACGGTGGTCGCGCTGCCCTCCAGCACGGTGATGCCGTGATCGGTGAGCGCCGCGGTGATCTCGTGCTCCTGGTCGCTGTGGTGGTCGTGGTTGCCGAGCACCGCGATCACCGGCAGCCCGAGGCCGGCGAACTCGGCGGCCACCACCCGGCCCTCGTCCAGCGTGCCGTGCCGGGTGAGGTCGCCGGCGAGCAGCAGCACATCGGCGCGGCCCGCCAGCCCGGCCAGCACCGGACGCAGGGTGCCGCCGGACTCGACCCCGAGGTGCACATCTCCCACCGCCGCTATCCGCACCGTGCTCAACCCCTCTCGGCCGGTTCGAGGGTTTCGGCGCCCTCCGGCGCCACCGGCAGCACCACCCTGATGTCGTTGTGCACGGTCGCGCCGGGCAGCTGCTCGCGGACCACCGTCTCGATCTGCTCGCGGCACTCCGCGCTGCTCACCTCGCCGCCGAGCACCACCACCTCGCCGCGGATCGTCACCCCGATGCCGAGCTCCGCGGTGCGCGGATCCTCGGCGAGGGCCTGGCGCAGATGCGCCACCGTGTACTGCGGTCGTTCCATGTCAGCTCACCTTCCTGGTCGCGGTGATCCCGAGATCGTCGATCAGCCCGAGGAAGGCCCTGGCGTAGGGCGAGTGCTCGGTCTGCTCCCGCACCGACCCCCAGTCCACCTGCTCGCGCAGGTCGCGGGCGATGTGCAGGAGCGGGCTCAGGTCGAGCCGGTGCGCGTCGAAGACCAGCAGCTTGTCCACCATGAGGTCGGTGCCGCCGACCACCGGCGCCAGCGTGGGGCCGATCCGCATCGGGGTGGCGCGGTCGAGCAGCTCGTCGGTGACCTCGCGGCAGTTCGGGCGGAAGATCAGGTCGATCAGGGTGTCGCCGTCGTAGACCTTCATCAGCCAGTCCTCGGCCGGGTCGCAGGCGCGCAGCCCGGCGCCCACCAGCGTGGTCACCGCGCGGCCGACGTCCTCCGGCTTGAGGAAGAGGTCGACATCGTGGTCCGAGGCCGGGCCGCCGCGCGCGTAGACCGCGCAGCCGCCGGCCACCGCGAACCGGATGTCGGTGACCGAGAGGGCGCTCACCGCGCGGGTGAGCGCGTGCAGCAGCTGTTCGATCGTCGGGGCCATGTCGCCGAACTACCCGGGCCCGCACCGGTTAACCGCGCGGGCAACCCGGGTACCCGACCGGCAGCGGAAGGAGGCCACCGTGCCGAAGACCAATGCCAGGGGCGAGGTGAAGAAGTCGGAGCTGCCGAGCACCGTGCGGCGCTCCCCGGCGAAGGCGCAGCGCACCTTCGCCGAGGCGCACGACTCCGCGCTGGAGAGCTACGACGGCGACGAATCGCGCGCCTACCGGGTCGGGTACAGCGCGCTCAAGCACAGCTACGAGAAGGTGGGCGACCACTGGGAGGCCAAGGAGCAGCGCGGCCCCTCGGACGAGCACGCCGAGCGGCGCGGGCTGCACACCGGCGGCGAGACCGCCGAGGGCGTGAACGCCAATGCCACCAAGAAGCACCTGCTCGAGCTGGCGGGCCGGCTGCAGATCACCGGCCGCTGGCGGATGCGCAAGGACGAACTGGTGGCGGCGATCCAGCGGGCGAACCGCAGGGCGACCGCCGCGGCGCGGAAGTAGGCGCCGCGGCGGCCCCGGTCACGGCCAGGAGGTCTCGGTCGAGGCGCAGACCACGAGTTCGCGCAGCTCACAGCCGTCCGGCCGGGTCATGGCGTAGAGGATGCTGTCCGCGACATGCGCCGGGTCGTTGAGCTTCGCGTCCGGGCCCGGCTTGTACTGCTCCGGGCGGTCGTCGAAGAACGCCGTCCGCATGCCGCCCGGGATCAGCAGCGTCACCCCGATCTCGCCCGCCGTCTCGGCGGCGAGCGCGCGGGTGAAGCCGACCACGCCGAACTTGGAGGCGCAGTAGGCGGTGGCGTCGGAGAGCGCGCGCAGCCCCAGCGTGGAGGCGACCGTCACCACCCGGCCGCGCGCGGCGCGCAGCGCGGGCAGCGCCGCCCGCACCACCGCGGCGGTGCCGAGCAGGTTCACCCTGACCACCCGCTCCCAGGTCTCGGTGTCCAGCTCGGCCAGGGTGCCGCAGGCGTCGGTGCCTGCCGCGGTGACCACGCCGTCCAGCCGCCCGCCCGCCCTGCGCACCAGCGCCGCGACGGCGCTCGCCGCGTCGCCGCTGTCGGCGAGGTCGGCGTACTCCCAGGCCAGCTCGGTGTCGTCCGGCTTGTCCCGGTCGATGATCAGCGGGGTGCCGCCGGCGGCGAGCACGGCCCGCGCGGTGGCGGCGCCGAGCCCGGAGGCGCCGCCGGTGATCAGGACGGTGCCCGGCGAACGCAGGGTGGGGTCGGTCATGAGAGCTCCTCTCGAGGGGTGGATCATCCGGCGGGGGAGGCGATATCGGCGGTGTCGGCGGCGGGCACGGCGGTGCGGTAGGCGGCGGCGGTGCGGTCGGCGACCCGGTCCCAGGAGTAGCCAGCGCGGGCCCGGCGCAGCCCGGCCGCGCCGAGCCGCCCGGCCAGCGCCGGATCGGCGAGCAGCGCGCGCAGCGCGCCGGCCAGGGCGAGCGGGTCGCGCGGCGGCACCAGCCGCCCGGTCACCCCGTCCACCACGGTGTCGAGCAGCCCGCCCACCGCGCTCGCCACCACCGGCCTGCCGCAGGCCATGGCCTCCACCGGGACGATGCCGAACGGCTCGTACCAGGGTGTGCAGAGCACCGCGTCGGCGGAGCGCAGCAGCGCGGGCATGGCGGCGCGGTCGACGGTGCCGGCGAAGCGCACCCGGTCGGCGACGCCGTAATCGGCGGCGACCGCGCGCAGCCGGGCGAGTTCGGCCTCGCCCGCGTCGCCGGGGGCGCCGCCCGCGATCACCAGCTCGGTGCCGGGCAGCTCCTGCAGCGCCATGATCGCGGTGTCGAAGCCCTTGCGCCGGACCATCCGGCCCACCGCGACCAGCCGGTGCGGCGCGCCGCGCTCCGCGACCGGGCCGTCCGGGCCGAAGGCAGCGAGGTCGACCCCGCACGGCACCACCGAGGTGCGGAACCGCGGCACCCCCATCCTGGCCAGCTCGGTCACCTCGTCGCTGCAGGTGGCGATGATCCGGGTGGCCCTGGCCGCGACCCGGCGCTCCAGCCGGATCCGGGTGCGCGGGCTGGTGTCGGCGAGCCCCTGGTAGCGGCGCTTGACGGTGCCGAGCGCGTGGAAGGTGAGCAGCACCGGGAGGTCGAGCGGCCGGGCGGCGGAGTCCGCGGCGATCCCCGACATCCAGAAGTGCGCGTGCACCAGCTCGGGGCGCTCGTCCGCCCAGCGCTCCGCCAGGAACCGGGCGAACCCGCCCAGGTGCGGCAGGATGTCGTCCTTGGGGATGCGCTCCGCCGGGCCCGCCGGCACCTGCACCACCCGGTACCCCGCGGCCGCGAGCACGCACTCCGGCAGCTCCGGATCGTCGCGGCGGGTGTAGACGGTCACCTCGTGCCCCTGCCGGGTCAACGCCGCCGACAGCTCCGCGACGTGCACGTTCTGACCGCCCGCGTCCACCCCGCCGAGCGCGGCGAGCGGGCTCGCGTGTTCGGAAACCATCGCGATCTTCATGCGCTGCTCCGTATCTGCTCGGGACGTGCCAGGCCGTTTCCGGCGCCGTACTGCCCGGGCTTCGCGGAGCGAAACTGCTAGAACTGCAGGACCACCGTGGTCACCGCGGCGATCAGGAAGATCACCACCAGCAGCACCGCCGCGACGATGGCGACGATGCCGATCACCGGGAAGCGATGCCTGGTCGCGGGCTCCGGCGCGGAGAGCCCGGAGGTCTGCGGGGTGTCCGGCGGGGTGTCGCCGGGCCGCACCCCGCCGCCGGGCTCCAGGTCGGGCACGCGGGCCGGATCGGGATCCATCGAGGCCATGACTGCTCCTATTCGGGGTTGCCGGTATTGCGCGGGGTGCCGGGGCGCTGGCCGCGGCGCTTGCGGAGCAGCAGCACCGCGCCGACGACCAGCACGATCGCGAGAATCACCAGGAGTTCCATGCGACGCGGCTACCCGGGAGCCGAGCGCCGAATCCGCCGGGTAACGAGCGGCTACGTTCCCCGGACAGGGGCGCGGAGCACGTGCCAGACTGGCCGCAGGTTGAGATCACAGCCGTGACCACCGCTCCCCACCGGGAGGTCGCTCATGTCCGCAGTAGGTGTTCCGCCCCGTCGCCGCCGCTGGGAGCCTCGGGTACATCGGATGGCCGACTGCGTGGTGGTGCGGGTCGAGGGCGAGCTGGATGCCGCCGGATATCCCGAGTTCAGCTCGGTGCTGGAGCGCGCGGTGCGCACCGGCGGGCGCTGCGTCGTCGTCGACCTGCGGCCGACCCGGTTCCTCAGCATCCGCGCCGCGACCATGCTCGGCTCGGTCAAGCAGCGCACCGCGGGCAGCGGCTCGGAGCTGCGGCTGGTGGCGGGCCGGGCGGACGTGGAGCGGGCGCTCGAGGTCACCGGGGTGCGGCCGCTCTTCCGCTCCTACAGCTCCATGCGGGACGCGCTGGCGGGCTGAACCCGAACCGCGCCGGTCGCGCGCGGCGGCTCCATCACCCGCCGCGCACCGCGCACGTGCGCGCCGAGCCGGAGTGACCACCGGTTTCACCGGGGTGGCACCGGGTAAGCGGTCGGTGATCACCGGGTGGCGGGGTGCGGGCGGCTGCGGCCCGCACCGCCACCCGATGTCCCTCAGACGTGTACGTGGACCGAGGCCGGAGCGGGATGCCGGGCGCGGTCGGGTAGCGTGGCCGCTCGGTCGGCCTCGAGAACAAGGTGGTGGTGGGCAATGGGGGAAAAGACTCCCCGATCCTCGACGGATACGACGACGATCGGGGTGCGGGTCCCGGCATCGCTGGAGCAGCTGACCATGCTGCGCGCGCTCGCCGAGACCGTGGCCCTCATCGCTGATTTCGCCATCGACGAGGTCACCGACATCCGGCTCGCGCTGGACGAGGTGGCCACCTCGCTGATCATGGACGCGGTCCCCGGCTCCGAGCTGGACTGCGAGTTCAGCTACGAGGCCGGGCGGATGTTCGTCCGGGTGCGGGCCACCGCGGCCTCCGAGGGCGGCATCGGCGAGTCCGGCTTCGGCTGGCACATCGTGCGCACCCTCACCGAATCCATCTCGTCGGCGCAGGCGCCGTTCGACAGCGCGCTATCCGGCTACCCGACCGAGGTCGACTTCACCTGGGTCCGCAGCGCCGATGGCGGCTGAGCCGGGCTCCGGCCGGAGCTCCGGCGCCGGTTACGAGAACACCGAGCCGCTCTTCGAAGAACTCGCCGCGCTCGGCCCCGGGGCGGAGCCGCGCCGCCGGGCGCTGCGCGCGCAGCTCATCGCCACCTGCCTGCCGCTCGCCGAGCACATCGCGCGCAAGTTCTCCGGCCGCGGCGAGAACTTCGACGACCTGCTGCAGGTGGCGCGGCTCGGGCTGGTGCAGGCGGTGGACCGGTACGACGTGAGCCGCGGCTCCTCGTTCCTCTCCTTCGCGGTGCCGACCATCATGGGCGAGGTGCGCAGGCACTTCCGGGACAACACCTGGTCGGTGCGGGTGCCGCGGCGCACCAAGGAGATCCAGCTGACCATCGGCGGCACCGTCGAGCGGCTCTCGCACAAGCTCGGGCGGATGCCGCGGGCGCGGGAGATCGCCGACGAGCTCGGGGTCGACGTCGTCGAGGTGACGCAGGCGCTGATCGCCGGCAACGCCTACCAGTCGTCGTCGCTGGATGCCGTTGCGGCCGAAGGTGACTCGGACAACGCGCCGCTGCCGCTGCTGGCCAAGCTCGGGGCCGAGGAGGCCTCGTACCACCTCATCGAGGACTTCATGGCGGTGCGGCCGCTGATCGAGAAGCTGCCGGAGCGCGAGCGCAAGGTGCTGGTCATGCGGTTCTTCGAGAACCGGACGCAGTCGCAGATCGCCGAGGAGCTCGGGGTCTCGCAGATGCATGTCTCGCGGATTCTCGCCAAGACGCTGGCCGGGTTGCGGGACGAGGCATTGAAGGACTGAGCCCGGGGCTCGTCGGCACGGTCAGCTCGGGTTCGGCGGCGCCGGGGACGGCGCGGGGCCGGGGACCGGCGGGAGCGGGCTCGGGATGGGGGCGGGGCCCGGCGGTGCGGGCGCCGGAATCGGGTCGGGCGAGGGGACCGGGTCCGGCGCGGGGATCGGCGGGACCGGGGCGGGGTCGGGGACCGGGTCCGGTGCGGGGACGGGTGGGACGGGATCCCGCCCCGGACCGGGCGGCGCGGGATCGGGCGACGGCGCCGGCGGCACCGGATCGGTATCGACGGGGACCTGCGGGAACGAACTCACGGCGACGTCCTCCTCACTGCCGGGGCACCCGGCCCCGGCTCGATGCACCCGGGTTGGCTACCCGGTCCGGACCGGCCGAATCGGCCCGCGGCGGCGCATCGCCGGTTTGCTCCGGCGGCGGCTCGGGTACCGGGACTGCATGGGCTCGGTTCCGCCCGCCGGGCGCGCACACAGCGAGGAGGCCGCCATGGACGACCGACGACTGCCGGGAATCCGCACCGCCGCCCCGGTCCGGAGCCCGGCCGACCGCCCGCAGCAGATCACCTCCCCCGAGCAGCGCCCGGAGCGCCCCGGCCGCACCATGGTCACCACCGACCACCGGGTGATCCGCTCCTGGGCCGAGCGGCGCGGCGCCCGCCCCGCCACCATGCCGGGCAGCGTGCTCGACGGCGCGCTCGGCGTGCTGCGCTTCGACTTCCCCGGGTACGGCGGCGCGGTGCTGCAGTGCGTCGGCTGGGAGGAGTGGTTCGCCACCTTCGACGCCCGCAGACTGCACTTCCTGTTCCAGGAGCAGCGCCCGGACGGCAGCACGAGCAACTTCAACCGGCTCGAGCACCCGGTCCCCGGCCTGCGGTGACCCCGCCGCGCGGGCTCGGCCCGGTGCTTCCCGCCTTCGACGGGGTCCGGCGGATCGCGGTGCTGCGCGGCGGCGGCATCGGCGACCTGCTGTTCGCGGTGCCCGCCCTGCACGCGCTGCGCGCGGCCTACCCGGCGGCCCGGATCACGCTGCTCGGCACCCCGCTGCACGCCGCGCTGCTGCGCGACCGGCCGGGGCCGGTGGCCGAGGTGGTCACGCTGCCCCCGCACCCGGAGAACCGCCCCGACCCCACCCCGGAGTTCCTGGCCCGCGCCTGCCCGGAGCCGATCGACCTCGGCGTCCAGCTGCACGGCGGCGGCGCCTGGTCCAACCCCTTCGTGCTGGCGCTGCGCCCCCGCTACGCCGTCGGCCCGCGCACCCCCGACGCGGCGGCGCTCACCCGCGAGCTGCCCTTCCGCTACCACCAGCACGAGGTGCTGCGCGCGCTCGAGGTGGCCGGGCTGGCCGGGGCGCCGCCGGTGCTGCTGCAACCGGAGATCGCCGTCACCGACGCCGACCGGGCAGCCGCCGACGCGGTGCTCGGCACACCGGACGGGCCGGTGCTCGCCATCCACCCCGGCGCCACCGACCCGCGCCGGTGCTGGCCCGCCGAGCGGTTCGCCGAGGTCGCGGTGCGGTTCCGCGCGGGCGGCGCGACCGTCGTCCTGCTCGGCGCCGAGAGCGAGCGGGCGCTGCTCACCGGGATCGAGCGCGCGATCGGGCCCGGCCCGCGGCTGCGCACCCTCGTGGGGCAGCCGTTCCGCACGGTCGTCGGGGTGCTGGCGCGCAGCGCGGTGCTGCTCGGCAACGACAGCGGGCTGCGGCACCTGGCGCAGGCGGTGGGGACGCCGACCGTCGGCATCTACTGGATGGTCAATGTCATCAATGCCGGGCCGCTCGGGCGCTACACCGACCGCATCCTCATCTCCTTCGCCACGCGCTGCCCGGTCTGCGGCGCCGACTGCACCGACGAGACGCTGCCGCGCTGCCCGCACGACGACTCCCTGGTCGCCGGCATCGGCGTGGACGCCGTCCGCGCCGAGGTCGAGAGCCTGCTCACGATGTCCCGGCATTCGAGCGGATGCGCTCGATGAGCGCGGTGGTCGAGCGGTCGGCCAGGTAGCCGAGCACCCGGACCTCGCCGCCGTAGGCCCGCACCACCGGCGTCTCCGGCAGCATGTCCGGGCGGTAGTCGCCGCCCTTGACGTAGAGGTCGGGGCGGAGGTCGGCGATGAGCGCGGCCGGCGTCTCCTCCTCGAAGACCACGACGTGGTCGACGCAGGAGAGCGCGGCGAGCACGGCGGCGCGGTCGGCGGCGGTGTTCACCGGGCGCTCGGGGCCCTTGAGCGCGCGCACGCTGTCGTCCGAGTTCAGCGCGACGATCAGCACGTCGCCGCGGCGCTTGGCCTCGTTCAGGTAGGAGACGTGCCCGGCGTGCAGCACGTCGAAGCAGCCGTTGGTGAAGACGATCCGGCGCCCGGCACCGCGGTGCGCCCGCACCGCGGCCGCCAGCTCCGCCCGCCCGAGCACCGCGGAGCCGGTGCGGCCGAGCCGGTCGCGCAGCTGCGCGGTGGAGCAGACGGCGGTGCCGGTGCGGTGCACCACCACGTCCGCGGCGGCCTGCGCCACCTCCGCCGCCGCGGGCAGCGGGAGGCCGTCGACCAGCGCGAGGGTGAGCGCGGCGACGAAGGTGTCACCGGCACCCGCCGACTGGCTCTCCGCGACCGGCTCGGCCCAGGTGCGGTGCGCGGGCCTGGTGCCGTCCAGCAGCACCGCGCCGTCCCGGTCCAGGGTGACGACGGCGGCGCCGGCACCGGTGATGGCGAAGAGCCGGTCCCGGTGCTCGGTGAAGACCTCGACCCGGTCGGCGCCGTCCGGCGGGGTGACCCCGAGCGCCTCGGCGGCCTCGCCGGCGTTCGGGGTCACCACGTCCGGGCGCAGCTCGCGCCAGCGGGCCGGGTGGTGGGTGTCGACCACCAGCAGCGGCAGGGTGGCGCGGAGCGCGGCGAGCTCGGAACGCAGCCGGTCGGCCACGGCGCCGTCGTAGTCGCAGACCAGCACCGCGTCGGCGGCGGCGAGCAGCGCGGGCAGCGGGCGCACCAGCTCGGCGAGCTCGGCGGCGGTGGCGGGCGTGCGGTCGCCGTCGTCGTAGCGCACCAGGATCTGCTCACCGGAGACCACCCGGCACTTGGTCGGGGTGGTGCGGCCGGGGCTCGCCAGCAGGTGCTCGGTGCCGACCCCGGCCGCGGTCAGCGCCGCGCGCAGCGTCGCCCCCCGGTCGTCGGCGCCGGTGAGGCCGATCAGGTCGACGGTGGCGCCGAGCGCGGCCAGGTTGGCGGCGGTATTGGCGGCGCCGCCCGGCACCGGGGTGCTGCGGTCGATGTCGACCACCGGCACCGGCGCCTCCCGGCAGAGCCGCTCGGAGCGGCCCCAGAGCCAGAGGTCGAGCACGGAGTCGCCGAGTACCAGCACGCGGGCCTCGGTGCCCGCGAGCCGGTCGGCCACCTCCGGGGTGAGGTGGCCTGCCATCGCGTCGTCGCCGGAATTCGAGCTCACGGGCACTTCCCTTCACTCGTCCTACGTCCTGGCCGCGCGGTTCCACCGGGACGACGATCGAAACCGGAAGAGCCGCTACGCGGCCGAGGGGAGGAGCCGGGGGAGGACGGCGGCACCGGCGGTGGCGGCGACGGCGGAGCCGGTGGCGACGGTCCAGCCGATCGGCCCGAGCGGGCTGCAGCCGAAGTAGTGGCAGAGCCCCGGAGTCATGACGATGGCGCCGAGCACGGCCCCGCTGGCGGCGGTGGTCACCCAGACCATCGGGCTGCGCCGCCCGGAGATCAGCGTCTGCCCCAGCTGGGTGCCGATCAGCGCGACCAGCCCGATGGTCGCCGCGCGCCGCTCACTGGCGAGCACCCGCCCCGTGGTCCAGGCCACGGCCGCCCCGGTGGCGGTGACCGCGCCGCGCAGCGCGAGCGTGCGCAGCAGGTCGTCGCCGAGGTCGGCGGGCGGGATCTCGGCCAGCTGCGCGGCCCGCTTCGCCACCACCGCGGCCCCGTCGGCGCCCTCCTCCGGCCCGGCCTCCGCGCTGCTCGGCGAGAGCGCGAGCGCCAGCGCCGGGAACATGTCGGTGAGCATATTGACCAGCAGGAACTGCCTGGTCCCGAGCGGCGCCCGCCCGTTCACGGCGGTGCCGTAGGCGGTGAACGCCACCTCGCCCGCGTTCCCGCCGACCAGCACCCCGACCGCGTCGGTGACCCGCTGCCACATCCCGCGCCCCTCGACCAGCGCGTGCAGCAGCGCGGTCGGATCCGGATCGGTGAGCACCAGGTCGGCGGCGTTGCGCGCGGCCGCCGAGCCGTGCGCGGCCAGCCCGATCCCGACATCCGCGGTGCGGATGGCGGCGGCGTCGTTGGCCCCGTCGCCGGTCATCCCGACCACGTGCCCCGCCTTCCGCAGCGCGGCCACGATCCGCACCTTCTGCTCCGGATTCACCCGCGCGAAGACCGTGCTCCGCTCGATCAGCGCGTGCTGCTCCCGCTCGGCCAGCCGATCCAGCTCGGCCCCGGTGGCCACCTCGTGCACCGCGATCCCGAGCTGCTCGGCCACCGCGACCGCCGTCACCGGGTGGTCGCCGGTGATCATCCGGACGCTGATCCCATTGTCCTGCAGCGCTTTCACCAGCGGGACGGTCTGCGGCCGCGGGGTGTCCGCGAGCCCGACGAAGCCGAGCAGGGTGAGCTCGCCGATCGCCCCCTCCACGTCATCCGGCCGGTCCGCGAGGTCGCGCCTGGCCACCACCAGCACCCGCAGCCCCCGCTCGGCCAGCTCGTGCACCGCGCGCTGCGCCCGCTCGCGCACCGCCTCGGTGAGCTCGCCGGCGCCGTCGGCGGTGCGCACCCTGGCGCAGCGCGGCAGCACCACCTCGGGCGCGCCCTTCACCACCAGCCGCAGCCGCTTGGTGGTCTTGCCGAGCGCGGCGGCGTAGCCGCGGTTGGATTCGAACGGGATCTCGTCGATGGGGTCCCAGCGGTCGGGTTCGTCGCCGAGCACCTCGGCGGCGGCGTCGAGAACCGCGCGGTCGGTGGCGTGCAGCACCGGACCGTCCTCCGGGTCGGGGCAGGCGCGGGCCGCGGCGCGCAGCAGCCGCCGCGCGTCGTCGGAATCGGCGTCCGGATCCCACCGCCCGTCCAGATCGGCCAGCATGACCAGCCGAAGCCGGCCCTCGGTGAGGGTGCCGGTCTTGTCGAAGCAGAGCGTGTCCACCCGGCCCAGCGCCTCCACCGTCCGGCTGGCCCGCACCAGCACGCCGTAGCGGGAGAGCCGCCGCGCCGCCGCCAGCTGCGCCACCGTCGCGACCAGCGGCAGCCCCTCCGGCACCGCCGAGACCGCCACCGCGACCCCGTCCGAGACCGCCGCGCGCAGCGCATTGCCGCGCACCCCGCCGAGCAGCGCGACCAGCCCGCCACCGGCCAGCGTGAAGGGCAGCGCCCGGTCGGTGAGCTTGCGCAGCTGGGTCTGCACCCCGGCCTTGTCCGGCGGCACCGCGCCCGCGGTGGCCCGCCCGGCCTGGGTGTCGTCGCCGACCGCGACCACCACGGCCAGCGCGGAGCCGTTCACCACGGTGGTGCCCTCGAAGACCATGCAGGAGCGGTCGGCGGGCGCCGCGCCCGGCGTCGGCGCCACCCGCTTCTCCACCGTGACCGACTCGCCGGTCAGCCCGGACTCGTCCAGCTCCAGGTCGTCGGCCCGGAGCAGCCTGGCGTCGGCGGGCACCACCTCGCCCGCGCGCACCAGGATCAGGTCGCCGACGGTGAGCAGCTCCGCGCTCACCTCCGTGGTCGCCGGGTCGCGCTCCGCACGCTCCGACCGCGCCACCAGGCGGCCGGTGAGCTGCTGATTCTCCATGAGGTGGTGCAGCGCGCGCTCGGCCCGCTGCCGCTGCCGCGCGGAGATCACCGCGTTCACCGCGAGCACCGAGGAGAGCAGCACCGCGTCGCCGGGCGAGCCGAGAATGGCGGTGGCGACGGCGCCGACGCCGAGGATCGGGGTCAGCGGGTCGTCCAGTTCGCGGCGCAGGTGCCCGGCGAAGGCCAGCGCGGGCGCGAGCCGGGTGCGCAGCGGGCCGTCGGCGGGGGTCAGCGCCTCCCGGTCGGCGAGCTCGGGCGGCTCGGGGAGGCGGCGCAGCGCCTCGTCGGGCTGCAGCGCGTGCCAGGGCAGCAGCGGCGCCGGGGCGCTGCGCGGCTCGACCCGCACCGCCCGCCAGCCGGTGACCGCGCCGTTCAGCAGCCCGGCGCAGTGCGCGGCCAGCATCGGGGTGCCGTGCGCGCCGCGGCCGGGGGAGACGGCGAGCACCAGCCCGCCGAGCGTGGCCGCGGCGAGCGCCAGCGCCCGGCCGCGCTCGCTCACCTCGCGCGCCGGCGCCACCGTGGCCAGCACCCGCTGCACCTGGTCCAGGTCGCGGCAGACCGCGTCCGCGCCCCACGGCACCTGCGGCGTGCCGACATCCGCGCCGAGCAGCCCGATGCCGATATCGGCCCAGGCCAGCGCCTTGTGCGCGCGCGGGCTGAGCACCGCGACGGTGCGGCCGTCGGCCTGCAGGTCGTGCACCAGCGAGCTGAAGGAGACCGTGCCGGGCACGAACTCGTCCACCAGCGAGCGCAGCTCGGCGGCGTCCTGCCCGGCGGCGAGCACCACACGCAGCCCGGCCGCGCGGGCCGCGGTGAGCACACCGTGCGCCCGCCGGTCGATCTCCCGCCCGACGAGCACCCGGCCGAGCACCCGCTCGCCGTCGCGCAGCTCGCGCCGGACCGGGCGCATGGTCGGGCCGCGGTCGGCGGTGCCGGTGTCCGGGTGCACCAGCCGCACCCGGTCCTTCGCGGCTTTGCGCCCGTGCCCGGCGGGGGAGTCCCAGAGCAGCCGCTGCGCCGCGCTCCACACCCGCTCGGCCGAGTCCTCCTCGCCCGCCTCGGCCTCCAGCACCACGCGGCGGTCGGTGAGCAGCGCCTCGCCGTCGATCAGCAGGGTGTCGAGCCGGTCCAGCCTGCGCAGCGCCCCCGGATGCAGGGTGAGCACTCCGGCCCTGGCCAGCAGGGTGGAGACGGTGGTGCTGAAGGCCTCGCGGCTGGCCCGCGCGGCCTTGGGCGCGCCGAGCGCCAGCGCGTCGGCGGTGTCGCCGAGCCTGCCGCCGACCGCGAGCGCCGCCGCACCGGCCAGCGAGCCGCCCGCCGTCTCGTCGGCCACCCGCTCGACCGGCCCGCGCGGCAGCGGCACCGGCCGGTCGTGGCCGGGCAGCGGATCGGTGACGCCGTCGGACTCGTGGTGCAGCTCGGCCTCCCAGACCCGCCAGCGCTGGTGCCGCGCCACCGCCTCGGTCAGCACGAGTGCCCGCTGCGCCGTGTCGATCAGCAGATTCGGCACGCCGTCGGTGCCGCTCTCGCCGAGCGCGGTGCCGACGGCATTGGCCAGCGTGAGCAGCAGGTCGGCGCGCGGCCTGCCCAGCCGCTCCTCCAGCACCCGGCGCACCCGGGGCTGGGTGTCGGCCAGCGCCGCCAGCGAGCGCGCCGCGCGCACCGGCGCCTGCAGCGGCAGCAGCGCCGTGGTGCCGGAGGCGGCCAGCGCGGCCAGATCGCCGAGCACGCCGATGGCGGCGGCGAGCAGCGGCTCCCGGTCGCCGGGGTGCTCGTCGCTTCGGCTCCAATCCAGCTCGGCGACCTCGGTGAACTCCTCCACCCGCTCGATCGCCGCGATCAGCTCGGGCAGATCGCCCGCGCCCTCGGCGAGCGCCACCACCACCCGCCCGGTCACCGCGTTCACCCGGTACCAGTCGACCCCCTCCACCCGGCCCAGCTGCTTCTCCAGCGCGCGCAGCACCGCGGGGTGCTTCCCGCTGCCCAGCCCGCGCACCTCCACCGTCGCGCGGTCCCCGGTCACCGCGACCCGGCGCTGGTGCCGGTCCGGGCGCGGGTCGACCAGCGCCGCGAGGTCGGTGCGCAGGGCGTGCTCCGGCCCGCCGTCCAGCAGCTCCCCGGCGGCCCGCGCGCCGCTCTCCAGCGCCGTCATCGGCGCCTCCGCGATCTTGGCGCTCGCCGCCGCGGCGACCAGCACCCCGGTCCGCGCTACTCCCACCAGCACCGAGGCCGGAGCCTCCACCCACCACGACGACAGCACTCCGCGCACAGACAAACCCATGGGAGGCGGCTACCCGAGGCGATTTGTCCGAAACGGCGCGGAAGCGGCCCCGGACCGGGTGGTCTCCGTCACGAAATCGCAGTGGCGCCGGTCACACTTCTGTGTCGGCGGCGGCTCCGGTGTCACTCGCCGCGGGCGCGCCGCGGCCGGGCCGCGCGCGTTGCCGCCGGGTCCGGCGTTACCCCAGTGCGTCGGGGGTTTTCGAGGGGCCGGGGCCGGGTCTCGAGCGGGCTCCGTCAGCCCCCTGAACGCCGGTGCCCGGCCCGCCTATCTACTACCGCGCTCAGTAGATGTGCGCCCGTCCCAGTGTTACGAACTGTTTACTGTCGAAGGGGGCCGGGTAACCGAACTACAGCCGGGCGGACCGATGCTCCAGCCCCGGCGGTCATGCTCGAAGCGCGGTGACGTGCCGGGGCGGGGATGCGATTCTCCCCGTCGCGGCAGCTCCGCGCCTGTCGGCAAGGAATGGTAGTGAGCGCGAATCTGATGATCGTCGAAGACGACACCCGGGTGCGGGACGCACTGCGCCTGGCCATGGAGGACGAGGGATACGCCGTCGCCGAGGCCGGGGAAGTGGGGCACGCGCTCGACCAACTGCGTACCAACGGCGTACCAGATGTGATGATCGTCGACCTCATGGTGGACGAGACCAACGGCTTCGACTGTATCCGCGAGATCCGCAGGGACCACGACGTCCCGATCATCGTGGTCAGCGCGCGCGACGACACCCACGACGTGGTGGCCGCGCTGGAGGCCGGTGCGGACGACTTCCTGGCCAAGCCGTTCGAGATCAAGGAGATGACGGCCCGCATGCGGGCGCTGCGCCGCCGGGCCGGCTTCGCCGCCGAGCGCGCGAGCGACCGCGAGCAGGTGCTGGAGGCCGACCCCGAGCAGCCGCTGGTGCTCGCCCCCGCCGCGGGCGCGGTGCGCAGGGGCGACGAGGAGCTGCACCTGACGCTCACCGAGTTCCGGCTGCTCTGCGAACTCGCCGAGACCCCGGGCCGGGTGCTGAGCAGGCAGACGCTGCTGGAGAACGTCTGGGAGCGCGGGTTCTTCGGCGACGAGCGGATCGTCGACGTCCACATGCGCAGACTCCGGACCAAGATCGAGCGCGACCCCTCCGATCCCCGAATCGTGGTGACCGTGCGCGGTCTCGGCTACCGCCTCGATCTGCGGCACTGAAAAACGAAGTTTTCTATTTTCCACCGAGAAGAGACGCGTGTCACGCCCTCCCCGGCATCGTCACGCGACCGTAACCAACTCGACCGGTTCAGCTCAAAGTTCCTTCGCAAGCCTGGACGAGTACACGAACCCGACGAGGGAGATGTATGTCAACGCCAACCCTGTCCCCGCCCACCGCGCGTGCGACCGACCGCGGCAGAACCGTGCTGCGCGCGCCGCGCGTGGGCGACGCCGCGCAGATCTGGCGGATCGCCAAGGACTCCCAGGTGCTCGACGCCAACTCGAGCTACGCCTACCTGCTGTGGTGCCGTGACTTCCCGGCCACCTCGGTGGTCGCCGAGGTCGACGGCGAGGTCGTCGGGTTCGTGATCGGCTTCGTCCGCCCCAAGGCGCCGGACACCGTCTTCGTCTGGCAGGTGGCGGTCGACCCCTCGCAGCGCGGCAAGGGCACCGGCACCGCGCTGCTGCACAAACTGCTGGACGACACGGCCGCCGCCGGTGTCTCGATCCTGGAGACCACCGTCTCCCCGGACAACGAGGCGTCGATCGCGATGTTCGGCTCGGTCGCCCGCAAGCGCGGCGCCGACATGATCAAGCGCCCCCTGTTCGATCCCTCGGCCTTCCCCGACAGCCACGAGGCCGAAGACCTCTACACCATCGCCCCTATCACCCCGGAGGAGCACCGATGATCACCGCCGAGACCACCATTTTCGAGAGCCTCGAGTCCGATGTCCGGGGCTACTGCCGCTCCTGGCCGACCGTCTTCACCACCGCCAAAGGCGCCTGGCTGAAGGACGAGGAGGGCAAGGACTTCCTCGACTTCTTCGCGGGCGCGGGCGCGCTGAACTACGGCCACAACAACGACGTGCTCAAGAAGCCGCTGCTCGATTACATCGCGAGCGACGGAATCACCCACGGCCTCGACATGTCCACCGTGGCCAAGCGGGACCTGCTCCTCACCATCCGCGACACCCTGCTCGCCCCGCGCGGGCTGGACTACAAGGTGCAGTTCCCCGGCCCGACCGGCGCCAATGCCGTCGAGGCGGCGCTCAAGCTGGCCCGCAAGATCACCGGCCGCAAGACCATCCTGAGCTTCACCAACGCCTTCCACGGCATGACGCTGGGCGCGCTCTCGGTCACCGGCAACGCCGCCAAGCGCGCGGGCGCCGGTGTGCCGCTGGTGCACGCCACCCCGATGCCGTACGACGGCTACTTCGACAACACCGTCGCCGACTTCCAGTGGATGGAGCGGGTGCTGGACGACACCTCGTCCGGCTTCGACCGCCCGGCCGCGGTGATCGTCGAGACCGTGCAGGGCGAGGGCGGCGTGAACCTGGCCCGCCCGGAGTGGCTGCGGCACCTGGCCGAGCTGTGCTCCGCGCGCGGCATCCTGCTGATCGTCGACGACGTGCAGATGGGCTGCGGCCGCACCGGCCCGTTCTTCTCCTTCGAGGCCGCCGGCATCACGCCGGACATCGTGACGCTCTCCAAGTCGATCGGCGGCTACGGCCTGCCGATGGCGCTGGTGCTCTTCAAGCCGGAGCACGACCAGTGGAACCCGGGCGAGCACAACGGCACCTTCCGCGGCAACAACCCGGCCTTCGTCACCGCCTCGGCCGCGCTGAAGCACTACTGGAGCGACGACACGCTGGAGCGGGCCACGCTCGCCAACGGCGAGCAGGTCGCCACCGAGCTCGGCAAGCTCGCGGAGAACTTCCCCGGGCTCTCCACCCGCGGCCGCGGTATGGTGCACGGCCTGGTCTTCGATGATCCGGGCCAGGCGGGCAAGGTCGGCCAGGCGGCGTTCGAGCGCGGGCTGCTGGTGGAGACCTCGGGCTCCATGGACGAGGTCGTCAAGCTGCTGCCGCCGCTGACCCTGACCGCCGACGAACTCACCGAGGGCCTCGCCCGGCTCGGCGCGGCCGTCGACAACGTGATGGGAGGATGAGAATGATCGTCAGAACCACCCAGGAGATCACCGGCACCGAGCGTGACGTGGCCGGCGCGGGCTGGCGCAGCAAGCGCATCGTGCTCGGCGGCGACGGTGTCGGCTTCAGTTTCCACGAGACCACCATCGAGGCCGGCTCGACCCACGTCTTCCACTACCTCAACCACATCGAGGCCGTCTGGCTGGTGGAGGGCGAGGGGACGCTGCACGACCTCGACAACGACGTCACCTACGACCTCGGCCCCGGCTCGATGTACCTGCTCAACGGGCACGAGAAGCACCGGGTGGAGGCGCGCACCCAGCTGCGCATGCTGTGCGTGTTCAACCCGCCGGTCACCGGTCAGGAGGTCCACGACGAGAACGGCGTCTACCCGCTCGTCGAGGTAACCAGCTGAGAGGACGCCCTCGTGCACGACGGGATCGAAACCGGCACCGACCGCACCGACCGCTACCGCACCCGGCTGCCCACCAGGGCGGCGCACGTGGAGCGCCCGGATCCGACGGTATGGGGAAAGGTCGAGACCGCGGAGCTGGAGCGCTTCTCCGACGACGGCTTCGCCGTCTTCGACGCGCTGCTCGCGCCCACCGAGGTCGCCGAGTTCGCGGCCGAGATCGATCGGCTCGCCGCGGACCCGGCGCTCGCCGGCGACGACCGCCTCGTGGTGGAGAAGTCGTCGCGCGAGGTGCGCTCGCTCTTCGAGGTGCACAGGTCGAGCGCCGCCTTCGCCGAGCTGGCGCGGCGGCCCCGGATCGTCGACCTGGCCCGCCAGGTCCTCGGCTCCGACGTCTACCTGCACCAGACCCGGATCAACCTGATGCCCGGGTTCCGCGGCAACGGCTTCTACTGGCACTCGGATTTCGAGACCTGGCACGCCGAGGACGGCATGCCGGCGCCGCGGTCGGTGAGCCTCTCCATCGCGCTCACCGACAACTACCCGATCAACGGCAGCCTCATGGTCATGCCCGGCTCGCACCGCACCTTCGTGCCCTGCCTGGGCAGCACCCCCGCCGAGCACTACCGGGAATCGCTGCGCGAGCAGGAGATCGGGGTGCCGACGCAGGACGACATCACCGCCCTGGCCGCCCGGTACGGGATCACCCAGTTCACCGGGGCGGCGGGGTCGGCGCTGCTCTTCGACTCGAATCTCATGCACGGGTCGGGGAACAACATCACCCCGTTCCCGCGGTCGAATATCTTCCTGGTGTTCAACAGCGTGGAGAACGCGCTGCGGGAGCCGTACGCGGCGCCCGCGGCGCGGCCCGGTTATATCGCGGCCCGGGATTTCACTCCGGTGTGAGGGTTCGGTGGACGGTGAGCCACTGGTCGGGGGTGACCAGCCCCACCGGTGTGTCCGATACCAATTCGGCTGCGCGACAAGCAATGTGAACTCGCTTGCGGGAGTACTCGCGGGCGAGTGAGGCGGCGAACGAGCCGCCCCTGCCCACGAAGCCCAGCTCCACCAGGCGGCGGTAGCCGTCGAGCGCTTCCTTCCGAAGCAGCGGCTCGGTTCGGCGGTTCACGAGCAGGACCGCGGCGTCCACGGCCGGGACCGGGTGGAAGCTGTGCCTGCCCACCCGCGGCCCGAGCACGAATTCGGTGTGCGGCCACTGCTGGATCGCCAGCCGCGACCAGCGGCCGTAATCGCCGCTGTGCTTGCGCGCGAACTCGCGCTGGGTGAGCAGGGTGGCCGAGGTCAGCGCCGGTGCCTCCAGACACCATCGCAGAATGTCGGTGCTCGCCGCGAACGGGATATTGGCGACGACCGCGAACGGCTCCCTCGGTGGCCGCACCGTGCGAAAGTCGCGATGCTCCACGGTGATTCGCGGATGGCGGTGGTAGCGGGCGCCGAGGCGCCGTGCGTGGTGCTCGTCCAGCTCGTAGGCGCGCACCCGGCCCGCCGCGCGTACCAGCGCCCGGGTGAGCGCCCCCGCGCCGGGGCCGGGTTCGAGCACGAGATCGGAGGGTCGCAGCGCCGCCGCGCGCACGATCGCGCGCACCGCCGCCGGGTCGACGAGGAAATTCTGGGACAGCCGGGCGCGCACGCGCGCCGGCCGGGAATGGCGAGGCATGGGATCCTTCGGCAGAAGGCGAATCGGGAACCGGTGAAGGCGCCTGACCCATGCCGGGCACGGCTGTACTACGACCTGCACCGCAGGCCGGGAAGGTTCGGTGCGCCGGCGGGCCTAGGCGGCGGCGCGGCGCAAGCGGGCGGACGGCATCGACCGCGCGCTCACGACCGCGCGGAACTCACCGGGGCTACCTCCCATGCCCGGGACGGTAGCGCACCTCACTTCTCGAACGCTACGGGTTTTCGCCCGCGCGCAGTTCCCTCAGGCTCGCCGCCGCCCGCGGCTCACCGTGCGCCGCCGCGGCGCGCCACCACGCCTCCGCGCCGGTGCTATCGCCCTCGTCGCGCAGCAGTGATCCCAGGTCGTAGGCGGCGGCCACGTGCCCCGCCTCCGCGGCCTGGGTCAGCAGGCCGCGCGCGGACCCGGTGTCGCCGCGGCGGTACATGGCGAGGCCGAGGTCGTACAGGGCGCCCCGGTAACCGGGGTCGCCGACGATGCCGCCCTGGCCGCGGGGGACCGGCGGGGGGCCGTAGACGCTGCGGCGCGGGGGGAGGGTGTCGGGGTTGTGCTGGAGGGTTGCGGCGCTCCAGCCGCCGAAGCCGGGTGGTTGTTCCCCGGGTTGTCCGGGGGCTGGTGAAGTCTGGTCCGGCACGCTTTCTTCGGTTGACTGAGGCGCGTTCTGGCCAGCTCTTGCTTCCCGATCCTCCCGCTGCGGCACATTCGTGATGTCCCGCTGTGCGGCGGGCCGGTCGGGCTGCTGCACAGCGCTCCCGCCAGTTCGGTTCGCACCACCCGCTTGCGGTGCCACCCGGTGCGGCGTATCCCGGTCGACCCGCTGTGCCGCGTCCTCGCCCGGAGCGGTCCGGTCGGCCCGGCGAGTGCCGCTCCCGTCGGCTCCTCGCGGCACGTCCCGCTCGCCTCGCGGTACCGCGTTCATGTCCGCTGTCCGCCGACCGCTCTCCGCCTCACGTGCCTCCGAGCCGGTCCGCGGATCGGGCACCGTCTGCCCTCCGGCGCGCGGCGTTGCCTCGCTCGCCCGCACACTCCCTCGCGGTGCGATCGCATCGCCCCCGGACGCGATTTCGTGAGGCCGCTGCTCCGCGCGCTGCGAGTTCGCTCCTGCCTCAGGCGTAACTCTCCGCGGCAGTTGCCCGGACTGTGGTGAGGAGGTCGCCTCGGGCGCGACTCTGCGCGGCAACTTCTGGGCGCGCTGGGAGGCCGTCCCCCCATCGGGCGCGGCTCCGCGCGGCAACCCTTCGGCGCGCTGGGTGCCCGTCCCCGCGTCGGGCGCGGCTCTGTGCGGCAACTCCCCAGCCCGCTGGGAGACTGGCCCTCCCTCGGAAGCAACTTCCTTGGACTGCCGCGAGGCATGCGGGAGAGCTCCGCCTTCAGCCACAACCTGCCCGTCGACGCGCAGTATCGGCGCCCCCGCCTCGGACGCGGCTCGGTTCGAGTGCGGTTCACCGCCCGGCGCAACCACACCTGCCGCGGGCGCCGCCGGGTTCGGTGACCGTCCGTCCCGCGGCGCACCTGCCGCGCGCGGCCGCACACCGACCTGTGGCGTGCCCGCCCCGCCCCCGTGCCGCGGATCCTCGGCACGGGAGGCGCCACCGCCGCCCTCGCGCGCGGACTGCTCCGCCTGC
The DNA here is from genome assembly GCF_040654395.1 of Nocardia sp. NPDC050697. Classification (NCBI taxonomy): domain Bacteria; kingdom Bacillati; phylum Actinomycetota; class Actinomycetes; order Mycobacteriales; family Nocardiaceae; genus Nocardia; species Nocardia sp. NPDC050697. Next base: position 69,437 of record NZ_JBFAHY010000014.1, on the reverse strand, counting down.
CCTTCGAGGCGCGGCGCATCCGCATTGAAAACGGCGCGGTCCGGAGCTATTCCCTCCCCCGACGCGATCCCGCCGCTCCCGGCCCCGTCCCTTGGCTGCCGCCCCTCGTTGTGCGGCGCCGAGGCACCGCTCTCACGCACGGTCGTCGGCTGCCCGCCCCCGCCGCCTGGCGGGATCGTGTCGCTCCCGGGCGCGGGCGTTTGCTGCCGCCCCTCGGCGCGTCGCGCGGTATGGCCCCTCTCCGACGCGGCTTCCGGCTGCCGTCCCTCGGCTCGCGGTGCGGAGCCGCCATTCGCAGGCACGGTTTCCGGTTGCCTGCCTTCGGCCTGCGGCACGGAGGCACCCCGTTCAGGCGTGGCTGCCGGTTGCCTGCCCTCCGCCCGCCGCGCGGAGCCGCCACCATCAGGCGCGGTCGCCAACCGCCGTCCCTCGGCTCTCGGTGCGGCGCCGCCTCTTTCAGGCGTGGTCGCCGACTGCCGTCCCTCGGCTCGTGGTGCGGCGCCGCCACTTTCAGGTGCGGTTGCCGACTGCCGTCCCTCGGCTCGCGGTGCGGCGCCGCCACTCTCAGGCGCGGTGGGCGACTGCCCGCCTCCGCCGTGTGGCGTAATCGTGCCGCTCTCGTGCGTCGTGGTTTGCCGCCGGTCCTCGGCACGTGGCGCGGTGGGGCCACCGTCGGGGCCGGTTGGGAGCTGCCTGCCTCCGGCACGTGCCGGGGCCGTATCGCTCCCGGGTGCGGGTGTCTGCCGCCGCCCGTCGGTGCGTGGCGTGGCGGGGCCATTGACAGACTCGGTTGCTGGCTGCCTGTCTCCAGCACGAGGCGCCGTCGTGCCACTCGCACGCGCGGGCATCTGCGGCGGACCCTCGGTGCGTGCTGTGGAGGGCCCACTCTCGAGTTCGGTCGCCGGCTGCCTGTCTCCGGCGCGTGGTGTGGTCGCACTGCTTCCGGCCGCGGGCGATGGCCGCCCCTCGGAGTCAGGTCCGGAGGTGCTCCCTCCGGTGCTCTGCTGTCGCCCCTCGGCACGAGGACCGTATGTTCGCTGCTCGCCCGCGGCACGCGGTGTAGTCGTGCTGCTTCCGGTCGCGGTCGTCTGCTGCCGCCCATCGACGCCTGACGCAGTCGTACCGGTCGCGGGCGGGGTCTGCTCTGGATGTCGCCCGAATCCCGAGGTGGCCGACGTCGGGCGCTCGCCGCCGCGCGGCGTGGGCACGGCTGCGGTGTGGCCGGCACCGAGAGGCGCCACTGCGCTGTTGGCGACCGGCTCGCTCGCACCCTGCGGCGCGGTTCGGCCGGTCTCTTCCGGGCGCCCGCCGCGAGCTGCGGCTGTGCCTGCACGTCGCGGGACCACCCCGCGCCGACCCTCGTCCGGGGGCGGGCTTTCGAGCGGATTCTGCCGATCGTCGGCGATCCGCTTCGGAACGGGCCGACGCGAGCCCGGCTCGCCGGCATCTGCAGGGGTGCCTCCATCGCGAGGGGGCAAGCTCCCCGGGCTGGCGGATCGATCCCCATCCCCGGGACGGGCATCGTCGACCTGCTCAGGTGCCTGATGCCGATGCGGCTGAGCCAGCACCGCCCGCTCCCCGCGCAGCGCTTGCAGGCGCGCAGCGAAACTCTCCCGGCGCTGGTCCGACTCGTCACCACGCATCCCGTGCAACCCGGCCGCCAGATTCGCGCCCGGCTGGGCGGCGGTGGCCGGAGGCCGGCCCTGCCCGTGCCTGCCGGTCAGCTTCTCGGCCGGCGCGGTCGGCCGCTGTCCGTACCGCGATTCGCGGATGTCGGGTCGCCGCCCGGCGCGGGTCGGCAACGCGTGCTGGCCGCCGGTGCGGGCGGCCGACCGCTCCTCGTTGCGGCCCGGCGCCGCGGCCGCCGAATCGGGCGGGCCGCCCTTCGGCTCCACCGCCGCGGGCCGACCCGGCCCGCTCTGCTCCCGAGCGCCGCGCTGCCCGGCGGTATCCCGCCGCTGCTCGACCCGCCCGTCCGCTCCCGCGGCCGGCTCCACCGGCCCCCGGCCGAACCCGGCCACCTCGGAAGAAGCCCGCCCGCCGACCGGCACCGAAGCCACCCACTCCCCGGTCCCTGACCCGGCACTGCCCGAATCGTTCCCCGGCGCCTGTCGCCCGAACCCGGCCGCACCTGCCACCGGCCGCGCACCGCCGCCCGATGCACCCGGCTGCCCCGACCCGTCGGCAACACCCCGCCGCACCTGCCCGGATTCACCCGGCCCCCCGGATCCGGACCCGCCCGGCTGCTTCAACCCGGATTCGCCCGGCTGCTTCGCCCCCGACCCGCCCAGCTGCCTCGCCCCGGACTCGCCCGACTGCTTCGAACCAGCCCCCACCCCCTGCCCAACCCCCTCCACCCCGACCCCGGGCCCGAACGGCGACTCCTCCCCGAGCCCCTCCGGCACCGGCGGCAACTCCCCGCTCGGCCGCCGAACCGAAGCCTCCTCCGGCGCCTGCCGATCCCACCGCCCGGCCGACCCGTCCGCGGGCGGCGCGTAATCCCGCCTGCTCACCCACCCGCCCCCGCGCCGCGCGACCTTGGCCTCGGGCGCGTCGGGAACCTCGGGCACTTCGGGCACCTCGGCGGTGTCGACGAGCACGACCCGCCCCCCGTCCGGCCGCTCCGCCCGGTACCGAATCGGCAGCGTGACGTACTGATCGTCGAGCAGCTGCGCCTCGTTCTCCTGCGGCGCGGCGGGCTCGTCGTCGAGCGCGCCGGTGCTGATCTCCACCACGAGGTTGGCGAAGTTCGGCGGCCCCTCGCCGACGCTGCACCAGAGCGTGATGCGCCCGTCGGGCAGGTGCTCGACGAGGATGCCGTAGTTCCCCTCCCACGACTTCTGCACCCCGCGGTCGTCCACCCAGACGGGGGTGAGGGTGAAGAGCGCCTCGGGGGAGTTGCCCGCCAGCTCGATGCTGAGCCCGGTGGCGAGCGCGTCGCCCCAGACGTCGATGCCGCCGAGCTTCCTGCCGTCGAAGCGCAGGTGGCCGTCGAGCACCGAGAGCCCGATGCCCCAGCCGCGGAGCCCGGCGGGCGGAGCGGCGGAAAGTGCTGTCATCGCGAGCCGCGCGCCGGGGGTCCCGAACTCCTCGGAGTACATGGGGTAGACCAGGCTGCCGTTGTAGCGGATCGGGTCGGCGCTGGTGTACTGCGCGGCCAGGATCTTCCCGGGCGGCGAATGGCGTTCGTACCACTGTGCATACGACTCGGTCATCTCGCCACCCTTTCCTGCTCTCGCGCCGGGCCCCGATCACGCGCGGTGGCCCGCTCCACCGTACTAGGCGCGGGGCCGGTGGTCGCGGCATCGCGGACCGGTCCGGACACCGCCCGGCGGTAGCGTGGCGCCCATGAGCGAGCGACTGGTGGTGATCGGCGGGGACGCGACCGGAATGGCCGCGGCGTCGCAGGCGCGGCGGCTGCGGGACCCGGGCGAGCTGGAGATCGTGGTCTTCGAGCGCGGGCATTTCGCCTCTTACTCGGCCTGCGGCATCCCGTACTGGGTGGGCGGGGCGGTGGACGACCGGGACGACCTGATCGCCCGCACCCCCGAGGAGCACCGGGAGCGCGCGATCGACCTGCGCTTCGGCCACGAGGCGCTGGAGCTGGACCCCGCGGGCCGCCGGGTCCTGGTCCGCGACGACACCGGCGCGGAATCCTGGACCGGATACGACAAACTCGTCCTCGCCACCGGCGCCGAGCCGATCCGCCCGCCGCTTCCCGGCATCGACGCCCCCGGCGTGCACGGCGTGCAGACCCTGGACGACGGGCAGGCGCTGATCGATACCCTGACCGGCCAGGACTCCGGCGACGCGGTGGTCATCGGCGCCGGGTACATCGGCGTCGAGATGGCGGAGGCGCTCATCCAGCGCGGCTACCGGGTGACCATGCTGCACCGCGGCGCCGAGCCCATGTCCACCCTGGACCCGGATATGGGCGCGCTGGTCCGCAAGGCCATGGACGGCATGGGGATCACCGTGGTCAACGAGGCGCGGGTGACCGCCATCGGCACCGGCCCGGACGGCCGGGTGCGCGCGGTCGAGACCGCCGACGGCTCGTACCCGGCCGACGTGGTGGTGCTCGGCCTCGGCGTGCGCCCGGCGACCGATCTGGCGGCCGCGGCGGGGCTGCCGCTGGGGGAGTCGGGCGGGCTCCGCACCGACCTGGCCATGCGGGTGCGCGGCCACGCCGACATCTGGGCCGGGGGCGACTGCGTCGAGGTGCTCGACCTGGTCTCCGGGCGGGAGCGGCACATCGCGCTCGGCACGCACGCCAACAAGCACGGGCAGATCATCGGCACCGGGGTCGGCGGCGGGTACGCGACCTTCCCCGGCGTGGTCGGCACCGCGGTGAGCAAGGTGTGCGCGCTCGAGGTGGCCAGGACCGGGCTGCGCGAGGCGGACGCGACCGCGGCGGGGTTGCAGTTCGTGAGCGTGACGATCGAGTCGACCAGCCGGGCCGGGTACTACCCGGACGCCAGCCCCATGACGGTGAAGATGCTGGCCGAGCGGCGCACCGGCCGGTTGCTCGGCACCCAAATCGTGGGGCAGGAGGGTGCGGGCAAGCGGGTCGACATCGCCGCCGTCGCGCTCACCGCCCGGATGACGGTCGAGCAGATGACCACGCTCGACCTCGGCTACGCGCCGCCGTACTCGCCGGTCTGGGATCCGGTGCTGGTCGCCGCGCGCAAGGCGGTGGCGGCGGTTCGCGCCGCGGGGTGGTGAGGGTGGGTCGCGGCAGCTGAGTCGGAGACTCGGCTCGGCCGCGCGCGGCCGCCGGGCTGTACTGCGGCGCGAGGTCGGCGTGCGGTACGGGCCCCTCAGCCGAAGAGCGCGAGGAGTTCGGTCTTGCCGAACATCGCCGCGGCGTCGCGTGCGGACGGACTCCCGGCATCCGGGTCCGCCCCGCCCGCGACGAGCACCCGCACCACCTCGGCCTCCCCCTTGAAAACGGCCCCCGCCAGCGGCGTCTGCCCGCGATCATTGGCCCGATCCGGATCGGCCCCACGCTCCAGCAGCACCCGGACCGCCTCCGCGTGCCCGTGGTAGGCGGCCAGCATGACGAGCGTGTCCCCGCGTGAATTGGTGAGATCCACCGGCACCCCGGCGTCCAGGTACCCGGCGAGCGCCGCCGCCGCACCGCCCCTGGCCAGGTCGAAGAGGCGACCGGCCAGCTCCAGCACCTCGGGGTCGGGTGTCTCGCTCACCGGCTCATCGTGGCAGAGCTTCCAGTGCGGCCCGCGCCCGGCCGAGGTCGGCGGCGAACTCGCGGTACGCCTCCTCCCGGTCCGGGGCACGCAGCACCGCCGACGGATGCACCGTGGCGAGCACCGCATGCCCGGGCAGCTCGACCAGCTCACCGCGCCGCTCGCTCACCCGGAACCCGGTGCCGAGCACCGCCTGCGCCGCGATGGCACCGAGGCAGAGCACCAGCCGCGGCCGCACCGCGCGCAGCTCGGCGGCGAGCCAGGGCGCGCAGGCCACGATCTCGGTGCGCCCCGGCTGCCGGTGGATCCGCCGCTTGCCGCGCTCGGTGAAGCGGAAGTGTTTGACCGCGTTGGTGAGGTAGCAGGCGCCGCGGTCGATGCCCGCCTCGTCCAGCGCCCGGTCGAGTAGCCCGCCCGCGGGGCCGACGAACGGGTGCCCGCGCCGGTCCTCCTGATCCCCGGGCTGCTCGCCGACCAGCAACAGGGCGGCATGCGCGGGCCCCTCGCCGAACACCGTCTGCGTGGCGTCCCGGTGCAGGTCGCAGCCGCGGCACCCGGCGGCGGCCGCGCGCAACTCGGCGATCCCGGCGCCCTCCGGCACGAATTCCCCCGCACCCGGCACATTTCCGCGAGCGGCCATGCCGGCCCTCCTCTCCGTCGAGTGCGGCGGGTGTACCCGGCGCCACCCGGCGGAAACCGGGGTGCTCACCACCGGAAAAGCAGGAATGAGCGGGCCGGGGGAAGGTACCCGCAGGGTATGCGGTTACGGCGGAGCGACCCCGGTGGACCCGGCCTGCGACGGGTGCGTCGCGGCAAGGGCTTCTCGTACCACACCGCCGACGGCGGCCCGGCGGACCCGGAGGACATCGAGCGCATCCGCGCGCTGGTGATCCCGCCCGCCTGGAAGGACGTGTGGATCAGCGCGCACCCGAACGGCCACATCCAGGCCGTCGGCACCGACGCGGCCGGGCGCAAGCAGTACCTCTACCACGAGCGCTGGCGCTCGGCCAGGGGCGAGGAGAAGTTCGACCGGGTGCTCACGCTCGCCGCCAAGCTGCCCGCGGTGCGCGAGCGGGTGCACGCCGACCTCGGGCTGAGCGGGCTGCCGCGCCGCCGGGTGGAGGCGGTCGCGGTCGACCTGCTCGACCGCGGCGTCTTCCGGGTCGGCGGCGAGGAGTACGCGGAGGAGAACGGCACCCGCGGCGTCGCCACCCTGCTGCGCGAGCAGGTCACGGTGAGCGGCGACGCCATGCTGTTCGACTACACCGCCAAGAGCGGGCTGCGCCGCCGGGTCCGGGTCACCGACGCCAGGCTGGCGCGGGCGGTGCGCTCGCTGCGCCGCGGCCGCTCCGGCTCCGATCGCCTGCTCGTCTACCGGCAGGGCGACGCCTACCGCGAGCTGCACTCCGACGACGTCAATGCCCGCTTCAAGGAGCTCGCCGACTGCGAGTGCAGCGCCAAGGACCTGCGCACCTGGCAGGGCACGGTGCTGGCCGCGGTCACCTTCGCCACGCTCGGCCGCCCGGATTCCGAGCGCGGCCGCAAGCGGGTGCGCAAGGAGGTCATGGAGACCGTCGCCGAGGCGCTCGGCAATACCCCGACCGTCGCCCGCGAGTCCTATGTCGACCCGCGGGTGGTGCGCGCCTGGGAGAACGGCGAGACCATCGCGAGCGCGCTGCCGCGGGCGGGGAAGCAGGAGGACGAGGATGCTCGCCGCGACATCCTCGAACGCGCGGTCATCCGCCTGCTGCGCGACCGCAACCGCGCCCGCCGAGCCGCCTGACCCCGCTCCTCACAGCAACCCCAGGTGCCGCGCCCGATCCAGCGCCCCGGTGCGCGAGTGCGCGTGCAACTTGGTGTAGATGCCGCGCAGGTGCGTCTTCACCGTGTTCACCGAGATACCGAGGTCGACGGCGATCTCACCGGCCGTGCGCCCCGACGGCAGCCGCGCGAGCACCTGCATCTCGGTCTCGGTCAAGCCGTGCCCAGCCCGCCCGCGCCCGGCCGCCGCGTGCCCGCGCACCGCGGCGACGAAGGCGTCGCGGTGCCCGAAGGACCCCGCCGTCTCGTCCAGCAGGCCGATCACCCCCGGCACCTCCAGGAACGGCCGCACCAGGTGCTCCGGCTCGGCCAGCTCGACCGCCGACTCCAGGCACCCGCGGGCGCGCGCGGGCACGCCGGTGGCCCGGTGCGCGGCGGCGAGCAGCAGCAGCGCCGTCACCCCGGTCACCTTCGGCACGGCGGTCCCGGCGATCGGCTCCAGCAGCGACCGCACCGCCTTGGGCCGCCCGGCCGCGTGCGCCAGCGCGGCCGCCCCCGCCACCACGTCCGGCAGCTCGCCGAGCCGTTCCCTGGCGCGGTCGAGCAGGCTGCGCGCCGCCACCGGCTCCTGCACCGCGAGCAGCTCCCACACGGTGTGCCGGATCAGCCCGCCCACCACCGCGGGGCGCGGGTGCCGGTCGAGCAGCCCGAGCAGCTGCTCGCGCAGCTCGGTGACGGCCGCGTACCGGTCGGTGGCCTGCCCGCAGCGCACCAGCAACCCCACCACCAGCGCGTGCCTGCCCGCCACCGGATCCGCGATCCCGGCCGCGTCCGGCCGCACCGCGCAGACACCGTCCAGCGCCGCCCCGCCCTGCTCCTCCCCGCGCAGGTAGCCGGAGAAGACCAGCATGGCGCGGGCCTGCGCGACATCGGTCACCTCCCGCACCCCGTGCCGCTCCGCGCAGTCCAGCGCGTACTCGGCCCGCCGCCGCATGCCGCCGAGGTCGTCGGCGAGCCCGGCGGCCATGGCGAGCCGGGTGGCCGCGCGCACCATCAGCCGCGGCTGCCCGGTGCTCTCGGCCAAGGTGAGCGCGCGGCGCAGCAGCTCCTCGCCGCGCTCCCGGCCGCCGTCGAGCACCGCGAGCGTGGCCCACTGCACCGCCGCGTAGCCGTCGATATCGGGGTGCGCGGTGCTCGGCGGCTCCGCCTCCGGCGCCCGCGTGCCCGCGGTGACCAGCGCCGCCTCCAGCCCGGCCGCGGCCGCCAGCGCGGCCACCCAGCCGGGCGGCGCGAACGACGGGGTTCCGCTCCTGGTGGCGAGCACGTCGAGGTAGGCGACGGCGTTCTCGTTCTCGCCGCGCACCAGCGCGTCCACCGCGCGCAGCGCCCAGACGAAGGGGTCGTCGGCGAGCAGCGGCCGCTCCCGGGTGAGCGCGGTGAGCAGGCCGGGGCCGTCCCCGGCGAGCACCACCGCGGGGCCGCTGGTGCGCAGGTAGCCGCGGACCGGCTCGTCGTCCGGCTGGGCCAGCAGGTGCGGCAGCGCCGCCGAGCCGAGCCCGGCCGCCTGCAGCCACTGCGCGGTCACCAGGTGCAGCCGGGCCGCGCGCTCCGGGCCGAGCCGGTTCACCTCGGCCAGCAGGAAGGCGCGGAGCAGCGGGTGGTAGCGGTACCAGAGTGTGCCCCCCGCGCCGGTGCGGGTGAGCGGGAAGCCGAGCCGCTCCAGCCGGTCCAGCCGGTCGCCGGTCTCCGGCCCGGCCAGCAGCGCGGCCAGCGGCTCGGTGAACTGCTCCGGCACGCTGGTCAGCACCAGGAAGTCGCGGAGCTCGGCGGGGAGCGAGTCGAGCAGCTCGCCGATCAGGAAGTCGGAGACCGCCGCCGCCGGCCTGGCCAGCACCGCGAGCGCGGCGCTGCGGTCGCCGGGGTAGGCGGCCAGGTAGAGCGCGGCGATCCGGACCAGCGCGGGCCAGCCCGCGGTGAGCCGCATGATCGCGTCCAGCTCGGCGGGCTCCGGCGGGCAGCCCTGCGCCGCGCAGACCAGCGCCGCCTCGGCCTCGGTGAAGGCGAGCCGATCCGCGCCGAGACGCCGCATCCGCTGGTCCGGCATGGTGTGCCAGCGCAGCGGCGGGTCGAAGCGCCCGGAGAGCACGGTGACCAGGGTGGGCGGCGCCAGCCGGAGGAACTGCTCCAGCCCGGCCAGCACCAGCGGGTCGTCGATCAGGTGCACATCGTCCAGGATCAGCACGGTGTGCGGGGCGTCCGGGGGACGGCCCGCGAGCAGCGCGGTGAGCGCGCTCGCCGGGGTGCGGTGCCCGGCGGAGGGGTGGGGCAGGCCGAGCCGCGCGGCGAGCACCCCCGCGAAGGCGCTCGCCGTCGCGCGTTCCGGGGTGACGGTGAGCAGCGCGGCCGCGAACCGGCTCTGCTCGGCCCACGCGGTGAGCAGCGAGGTGCGGCCGCTGCCCGCGGGCGCGCTCAGTACCAGCACCCGCGCTGCCCCGGGCCGGACCGCCTCTTCGATCGCCGCGACCAGCTCGGGCCGGGCGATGGTGCGGAAACCCGCCGTGCCGATCACCGTCGACAGCGCCACGCCGCCTCCTCGGATGGTCGATCGAGCTACTTCTGAGCAAATCGGTCCTGGAAATGTGAAGATACTCCGTTTCCGCTGGTAGCAATAGAACTCACCCGAATCGGGTGATGCGTGCGGCGAGTCGGGGGAGGAGATTCGGCGACACCGAAAACCCACCCGACGAGAGGGGTCTCCCATGACACACGCAGGCGAAACCGGGCACCCCGTGCGCCAGGGCTTCGCGGCGGCCACATCGATCGCCGCCGCGGTACTGCTGCTCGCTGTCGCCGTGCTCTCGGTGCTGCAGGGCATCTCGGCGGTCGCCGAAGACGCGCTGTTCGTGGTCGGCCCGGAGTACGTGTACTCGTTCGACACCACCACCTGGGGCTGGATCCACATCGTGCTCGGCGTGCTGCTCGGCATCGCCGCGGTCGGGCTGATGACCGGTGCGACCTGGGCCCGGGTCACCGCCATCGGGCTGGCGGCGCTCTCCATCATCAGCAATTTCCTCTGGCTGCCCTACTACCCGGCGTGGTCGCTGCTGATCATCGCGCTGGACGTGGTGGTCATCTGGGCGGTCGCGACCTGGCGCCCCGAAGCGCGCTGACCCGGGGACGCGGCAACGGCGGGCATCGGAGCCTCGGCTCCGGTGCCCGCCGCTCGTGTGAGTTGCGGGTGCGGCCCGAATGAACAGCGGGGAACCGGGTAGCACCGCTTACGAGAACACGGGCAGGAGCAGCGATCGTCATGACCGGAAACCACGGTGGTCCGCAGCCACGCGGCGACCGGACCGAGGACCCGCAGGGCGACGCCTGGAACTGGCAGGCCCGCGGCGAGACCGCGACCGAGCGGCTCGACCGCAACTTCGGCCAGCTGCTCCAGGAGCTGCGGGTGCTGCAGACCGGTGTGCAGCTGCTCACCGGCCTGCTGCTGATCCTGCCCTTCCAGGACGGCTTCGAGGATTTGGGCGGCGCCGAGCGCGGCATCTACCTGGCCGCGGTCACCTTCGCCATGGCGGCCACCGTCGTGCTGGTGGCCCCGGTCTCCTGGCACCGCGTGCTCTTCCGGCGCAGGCGCCTGGAGGAGGTCGTGACGGCGGCGCACCGCTGCGCGCTGACCGGGCTGCTGCTGCTCGGGCTCGCGCTCACCGCGGTGGTGGTGCTGATCGTCGCGGCCGTGATCGGCATGGTGGCGGCGGCGCTGGCGGGCGCCGTCACCGGGCTGCTCTTTCTCACCGTGTGGCTGCTGGTGCCGCTGCGCTACCGGCGCCCGCCGCTCGACCAGGACCGGCGGGAGCCGGCCCACGGCCACACCGCCCGCCCCGACCCGCGCCCCGGCGACGACGCCGCGCGCCCGGGCCCCACCGTCGACGCCACCCTGTCCGACACCGCTTCGACCAGCAGGATCTCCCGCGCCAGGCGCCGTTCGGGGCTGCTGCCCCGGCCCACCCGGCGCCCGGGCGGCCGGGCCCGCCGCACCGCCGACGGAAACGGCGGCGCCCCGAACCCGGCCTGACCCCGCGCGAGGTCCGGAACAGGCATCCCATGTCCATGCGCCCGCACTTCCCCCGCGGCCACCGGGGCACCCGCCCCGCTGCCCGGCCGCGCCCGCGCTCCCGGCCGACGGCCACCCCGGCCCGGGTCGAGCTCCGGGTCGCGCCCGACCTCTCCCAGCTCATGACGTTGCGCGCGCTCGCCGAGGCGACCGGGCTGCAGGCCGGGCTGAACACCGCCGAGATCGTCGACCTCGGCCTCGCCATCGACGAGGCCGCGACCGCGCTCATGGCCGACCCGGCGCCCGGCTCCGCGGTGCGCTGCGAGATCGCCGTCGACGCCAGGCGGGTCACGGTGCGGATCAGCGGCGTCAGCCGCGCGGAGGCACCGCTGCACCCGGACCACTTCGGCTGGCACATCCTGTGCTCGCTCACCGACCGGGCCGCCACCGACCAGGAGCCCTTCGACCCGCGGCGCGGCGGCTACCCCACGGTCGTCGACTTCAGCCACCCGCGGCAACGGCTGCTCCGCGCGGTGCGATAGCCGAGGTTTCATTTCGGGACCCCCGGGAATAACGCGAACACCACCGGCTGCCCCGGTGGTGGATCGCAGCAGAGGAGAACGCCGTCATGACACGTCAGTCCGGCACGAATCGACGCGGCTCGGAGCGCACCGATATCCCCGAGGACTCCGCCCCCGCGGTCGAGTGGCCGGACCCGAGCCCGCTCTCCTCCTGGTGGCAGCAGGTGATGCGCGGGTCGGGTGCCGACGCCGCGGCGGCGGGCGCCTGATGGAGTGGCGCACCGGCACCGTCGCCTGGTTCGACGCCGCCAAGGGCTTCGGCTTCATCCGCGCCGACGACGACACCGAGGTCTTCGTCGAGTTCGGCAGCATCGACCAGCCGGGTTACCGCACCCTCGCCGAGGGGCAGCAGGTCAGCTTCACCAGCGCCGAGGGCCGCACCGGCGCGGAGGCCGTCCTGGTCCGCCCGCGCGCCGCGGAGCACGAGCTCGCCGCCTAGCACTCAGTACAACCCCGCCGAGAGCGCGGGCCAGGACCGCTTCAGATCGTCCTGCCAGTACCCCCAGGAGTGCGAGCCGTCCGGCGCGATCTCCACCGTCGCCGGGATGTCCAGCTCCGCGAGGCGGTTCGCCAGGTTGCGGGTGCAGTACGCGGTGCCCGCCTCGATGACCCCGCCGATCACGATCTGGTTCGCCAGCTGCTCCGGATTGTTCGGGTCGCCCATCATGAACGGGTCGCCGAGCCGGTCGTAGCGGCCGGGCAGCCCGCCGCCGCTGGAGAGGTAGAGCGTGGTGCCGCGCAGCTTCTCGGCCTGCACCAGCGGGTCGTTCGCCGCCCAGCCGGGTGCCTCCGGCGGCCCCCAGAGGTTCTCCACGGTACCGCCGCCCCAGGTCTCCACCGACATCTGCACCAGCCGGTGCCCCACCGGATCGCTGGTCTGCGCGCAGCCGCTGTAGGCCCCGACGCTGCGGTAGAGCCCCGGCTTGGTGATCGCGAGCAGCAGCACCGAGGTGCCCGCCATGGAGATCCCCGCGATCGAGTTGTTGCCGTTGGTGTGCAGCGCCGCGTCGATGATCGGCGGCAGCTCCTCGGTGAAGAAGGTCTGCCACTTGTTCACGCCGAGTACGGGATCCGGCCGCTCCCAGTCCGCGTAGTAGCTCCAGCGGCCGCCGATGGCGGTCACCACATTGACCTCCTTGTCGGCGAGGAAGCCGAGCGCGTCGGTCTTCCCGGCCCAGGTGGCGACGCCGTCCTCGCCGCCACCGCCGCCGTTCAGCAGGTAGAGCACCGGGCGCGGCACCGAGGTGTCGGCGGGGCGCTGCACCTCCACCGGCACCGTCTTGCCCATGGCGGCGGAGTGGATGTGCAGCACGATATTTCGCGCGTCCACCGTCTCCACCTTCTCGATCCGCGACCCGTTCGGCGCCGTCGCGCCCGCCGCGACGGCGGCCGGCTGCGCCGATGCCGTCGGCCCCGCCCCGGCCGCCGCGATCAGCACCAGCGCCAGCGCCGCCACAACCCTGCCCCGCATGTGTTCCGCTCCTCCCGGCCCGTCCGATGACGTGCCCCCGCGCACATTCGACGCCGCGCGGTCCCGCCGGGCCAGCCCCAAAAGGCTGGTCTGAAGAAAATGGGGGCACCGTGGTGATCACGCTCTCACTGGATGAGAACAGCATTTCCCTCAGTGCTGCGATGTGGTCTCATCGAACGGTGTTGAAGACCAGGTTCACCGAGGAATTCGGGATCGAGCACCCCGTCGTCTGCGGCGGCATGACCGCCGTCGGCACCGCCGAGCTCATCGCCGCGGTGGCCGAGGCCGGCGCGCTCGGCTTCCTCACCGCGCTCACCCAGCCCACGCCGGAGGCGCTGGTCGCCGAGATCGCCCGGGTGCGGGAGCGCACCGACAAACCCTTCGGCGTCAACCTCACCATCCTGCCCACCCGCAACCCGGTGCCCTACGACGAGTACCGGGACGCCATCGTGGCCGGTGGCGTGAAGATCGTCGAGACCGCGGGCGCCAACCCCGAGCCGCACCTGCCGACCTTCAAGGCCAACGGGGTGAAGGTGGTGCACAAGGCGGTCGCCGTGCGGCACGCGCTCAAGGCCGAGCGGCTCGGCGTCGACGCCATCAGCATCGACGGCTTCGAGTGCGCCGGCCACCCCGGCGAGGACGACGTCCCCGGCCTGGTGCTCATCAATGCCGCGGCCCGCAAACTGAGCATCCCGATCATCGCCTCCGGCGGCATCGCCGACGGCGCCGGGCTGGTCGCCGCGCTCGCGCTCGGCGCCGACGCGGTGAACATGGGCACCCGCTTCGTCGCGACCCTGGAGGCCCCGATCCACGAGAACGTCAAGCGGCAGATCGTCGCCAACGACGAGCGCGCCACCCAGGTGATCTTCCGCGAGTTCCGCAATACCGCGCGGGTCGCCCGCAATGCCGTCTCCGAGGAGATCGCCGAGCTCTCCCGGCGCCCCGGCGCCACCTTCGCCGACATCGCGCACCTGGCCTCCGGCGAGCGCGGCAGGCGCGAGGTGCTCGGCGCCGGCGATATGGACGGCGGGCTGTGGTGGGCCGGTCAGTCGCAGGGGCTGATCGACGAGGTGCTCTCGTGCAAGGAGGTCGTCGCGGGGATCGTCGGCGACGCCGAGCGCATCATTGCCGGGCGACTGGCGGGAATGCGGGGATAGTCCGCCGGAACAGCCGGTCCCAGCGCCGATCCAGCCGGGCCCGCGCCGCGGCCAGCGGCAGCACGCCGAGCCCGCCCCGCTCGTCCGCGGTGAGCAGGTCGAGTTCGCGCAGCCGCCGCAGCCCATCCCGGATCCGGAAGTCGAAGGTTGCCGCCCACTGCTCGCGGAACCACTCCTCGACCCGGGCGTCCAGCTCCGCCCCGGTGAGCGGCGTCTCCGCCGTGAGCAGGAAGTAGTAGGCCAGCACCGCCTCCTTCACCTCGGATTCCTCCGCCGCCCCGAGCAGGTGCTGGAGGACGCCCTGGTCGTTGTCCAGGTTGCGGAAGTAGAGGTGCTCGGAGAGCGTCTTCATGAGCTGCAGCTTGCGGTTCTTGAACTTGGAGAACTGCCGCACCAGGTACCCGCCGAACGCCGCCAGCCCCGCTCCGAGCGTGATCAGCGCGGCCTGGTCCAGCCGCACCGGGTCGTCGCGCAGCCCCGCCCAGAACGCCAGCAGCAGCACCACCGGCCCCAGCGAGGCGATCAGCTTGGTGGCAACGACGACGATTCCCGACACCGCCGCGGGCACCCCGATGAGCAGCTTGTCCAGCGGCCGCATCCGCACCCGGACCGTCGGGTAGAGCATCTCCAGATCGTTCTTCGGCACGTTCTGGAAGAGCTTGAGCAGCACCCCGCCCTCCGGCTCCGCGAACGCGATGTAGACGAGAACCTTGGCGTAGCTGGTGAATTCGAGATCGCGGTGGCGCAGCCCGAAGAGCCACGGCACCCGCTCGGTGCGCTGCGAGACCCCGCGCCGGAAGAAGAGCGCCGTCTCGAACTCGCTCTCGTCCACCTCCAGCCGCACCTTCACCAGCGCGTGCTCGGTGAACGCCCGCCGCATCTCGTCGGCCGGGATCCGGGTGTAGTCGGCCGCCTCCGCCAGCGCCACCAGCTCCCGCTCCACCGTCGCGCGGGCCGCCGCCCGCTGCTCCGCCGTCGCGGGGGTGAGCACCCGCTCGTCTTCCGAGGGATCCACCACCTGGTAGGCGTCGAGCGCGGCCTCCCCGCGCTCGTGGAACTCGTGGTGCACCAGCGCGGCCAGCAGCCGGGCGAAGTCGGTGAACGGCCCGCGCTCGGCGTCGGGCAGCGCCGCCGCGCAGAGCGCGATCACGGTGTTCTTACGGAAGGGCAGGAAGTGTTCGGCGGGCTCCACGGCGAAAAGCCTAGGGCCGAGAGGATTCGGCCACATCTCCGTAACCGGGGGCCGATCCGGACACAGACCCGTAACAGCGCGCGCCCGCCGGGGAAACATGAGGTCGCGAACGTATACAGCCATGAGTACAGAGCTGAATACGGCACCGGTCGCGGCGCCCGCTCCGAGCGACGAGTACGAGAGCGTCCCGGTGCCCGCGTCGGCGCGGCGCAGCCTCGCCTCCGTGTCGGCCGTCTGGCTCGGCTTCCCGATGATCCTCACCTGTGCCGTCTTCGGCGGGCTCATCGTGTACTCGCTCGGGTTCTGGCGGGGGATGCTGGCGATCCTGCTCGGCAACCTCGTGCTCATGGCCTACGTCGGGGCGCTGAGCTACCTCGCCGGGAAGACGGGGAAGAGTTTCGCGCTCATCGCCGTCGGCACCTTCGGGCGCCGCGGCTACCGCGTGGTCTCCGGCTTCCTGGCGACCGTGGTGATCGGCTGGTTCGCCTTCCAGACCGGGCTCACCGGCTCGATCCTCGCGACCAGCCTCGGCTGGGACGAACGGCTGACCTCGCTCGGCGCCGGAATCGGCTACGTCCTGGTGACCCTGCTCGGCATCCGCGCGCTCTCCGCCATCGGCGTCATCGCCGCGCCGCTCTACCTGGCGCTCGGCAGCACCGCCGTGGTGCTCGCGCTCGGCGAGGGGAGCTGGGGTTCGGCGCTCGGCTACGCCGGCGCGGGCTCCGCCCTGAGCCTCGG
Organism: Nocardia sp. NPDC050697; assembly: GCF_040654395.1. Taxonomy (NCBI): domain Bacteria; kingdom Bacillati; phylum Actinomycetota; class Actinomycetes; order Mycobacteriales; family Nocardiaceae; genus Nocardia; species Nocardia sp. NPDC050697. The sequence goes on along the minus strand of NZ_JBFAHY010000014.1, from coordinate 53,276 downwards.
CGCCGCCGTCACCCTGGTGATCGCCTGCTTCATCGACTCCGGCACCATGACCGCCGATTTCACCCGCTGGTCGAAGAACGGTCGTGAGGGCTTCCTCGCCGCGTTCTCCGCGTTCCCCGTCGGCAATACCGTGGCCCTGGTGATCGGCGGCCTCATCGTCGCGCTCGGCGCCGCGGCGAACCCCGGCACCGACGGCGGCAACTTCCTCTCGATCCTCATCGACCGGGGCGGCTGGCTGGTGCCGGTGGCGGTGATCTTCGTCTTCGTGAACCTGGGCTCCGTCTGCGCGCACTGCCTGTACAACGGCGCCGTCGGCTGGAGCCAGCTCACCGGGCAGCGCATGCGCGCCCTGAGCGTCGTGCTCGGGGCGATCGGCGTGCTGCTCGCGGTGGCAGGCGTCTGGTCGCACTTCGAGACCTGGCTCAACCTGCTCGGCGTCATCGTCCCGCCCATCGGCATCGTCCTGATCCTGGACCAGCTGGTCCTGCGCCGCGCGACCCGCGAAACCGCCTGGCGCTGGGAAGCTTTCGCCGCCTGGTTCCTCGGCGCCGCCGCCGCGCTCGCCGCCCACGAATGGGCCCCCGGCCTCTCCGACGCCCTCGTCGGCATGGTCGTCGGCGCCGCCGTCTTCTCCGCCCTTTCCCTTCGCCATCGAGAGGCTGTCAGCGCATGACCAAGCAAGTGCAGGCCCGCCCCTACGCCTGGCCCTACGACGGGCCGATCGACCCGGCCGTCACCGCGGTCATCTGCATCGACTGGCAGGTCGATTTCTGCGGGCCCGGCGGTTACGTCGACGCCATGGGCTACGACCTCGCCCTCACCCGCGCCGGCCTCGCCCCCACCGCCGGGTTGCTGTCCGTCGCCCGCGCCGCCGGGCTGACCGTGATCCACACCCGCGAGGGCCACCGGCCCGATCTGGCCGACCTGCCCGCCAACAAGCGGTGGCGCTCGGCGCAGATCGGGGCCGAGATCGGGAGTGCCGGTCCGCAGGGGCGGATTCTGGTACAGGGGGAGCCGGGGTGGGAGATCGTTCCCGAGGTCGCTCCGCTGCCCGGGGAGCCGATCATCGACAAGCCGGGCAAGGGGGCGTTCTACGCCACCGACCTGGATCTCGTACTGCGGACCAGGGGAATTCGGAACATCGTGCTGACCGGGATCACCACCGATGTGTGCGTGCACACGACCATGCGCGAGGCGAACGATCGCGGGTACGAGTGCCTGATCCTCTCCGACTGCACCGGCGCCACCGACCCCGGGAACCACGAGGCGGCGCTGCACATGGTCACCATGCAGGGCGGCGTTTTCGGCGCGGTCGCGGATTCCGCGGCGGTGATCGCGGCGCTGGAGGCGTGACCCCTCAATAGGCGGCGTTCGCCCCGTACTCCGCCTGGGCTCGCGTGAAGCCCTCGTACACCAGCTGATCGATCAGCCCGGACCGCGAGAACGACGTGAGCTCCAGATACTGCTTCGCGCTCCGCGCCGCCTGCTCGTTCCAATCCACAGCCAAGCTGTCCACCGCGAATGTCGCGTCCGCGGTGGAGAATCCCTCGTACTCGAGCTGATCGATCAGCCCCTTGCGCGAGAAACCCGAGATCTCGAGGTACTGCTCCGCGGACCGGATGGCGTTCCGCTGTCCGGAGGTCACCTGATCCTGCACTGCGGAGAAGCTGTCCCCCGCGGGGGCGGCGGAGGCCGTGGGGGCGGCGAAGGCGAGGGCCAGGGCGGTGGCGCCGACCACCAGCGGCCAGCTCTTCGAGGCGGGGGTCATGTCGTGCTCCTGGGGAGAAGAGGCGTCGCACCCGCGTGCGCGGGGGCCGCAGAGCATAGGACAACGCATCCAACGGCGGTGTCTGTCGACCGTTCGATCGACTGCCCGGCACCGCACGGCACTGTGTACGTTTTGCCGGGCTCTCGGCGGCGCGCCCGTTCGGGGAGCTTCCCGTGCCGGACGTTCGAGGGGGCTCTGCGTGACCTACCCATCTCCACCACCCACGCGTTCTCCCGATCTGCCGCGCCCTCCGCAGAAGTCGAACGGCACCCTCTGGATTCTGCTCGGCGTTCTCGCCGGATTCCTGGTGCTGTGCGGAGGGTGCCTCGCGGTATTCAGCAGCAGCGAGGATATGTCTGAACCCTCGACGGCACCTGTCAGCCGCCCGCCCGCCGCTGACCGTCCCACGTCGACGGACAGGTCACCCACCACCACCCGGACACCGGTTTTCGGGCCGTCGGACAGCCGGTGCGCCGATGCTTCGGCGGAAGTGGTCGAACTCGTGCAGAGGGGGATCACGCCCGCCGGATGGAAACTCATCAACGGCATCGTCATCGACTGGCGCGGGAAAACCTTCATCGGCGGAACGATCGTGGACGGAAGCGGAAAGGCGAAGGAACGCGCTGACGTATGGATCATCGCCGACGCGACGGTCTACGCCGCGACCGGTGGTGCCCGGAATCATACGACCTTCCCCAAGGCATCATCAGCACCGCTTCATATCGGGCCTGACGATCCACAAGTGCAGGCTGTCGACACCTGTGTAGTCAACCGCACTCTCGGCCGATGGATCTTCTTTCAGCACAACACATTCGCAGGGGAGAAACGAATTTGAACCACCAGCAGCCGCCATTTCCGAACCAGCCGTACCCGCAGCCGCCTTATGGTCAGCAATATCCTCCCGTTCCGCCGAAGAAGAAGACGAACGCGTGGGTATGGGTCGTCGTCGGCGTGGTGGCACTGTGCGGAATCGGCATGGTCGGCGCCGCGATCGACGGCGGTGATTCGAAGGACGCCGCGGAGAGCACGCGGCGCACCCCGGCGGCTGTCGTCGCGCCCACCCAGGCGGTCGCCGCGCCGACGGCGTCTGCGCAGCCGGTGGTGCGGGATGTCGCGATTCCGGATGTCATCGGGAAGAACGGCGCCATCGCCGCCGACGAGCTGAAGAAGGCCGGATTCACCAATGTCACCCACGGCTCGGCGACGCCGGGCGTGGATCTCGTCGTCCTGCTGTCCAACTGGACCGTGGTCTCGATCGAACCCGGGCCCGGCGCCGTTCATCCGACGGACGCGGCAATCGTCCTCACCTTGACCAAGAACAACCGGTAGCTCGGCTCGTACCCGTACTCGCGATTGCCGGCGGCGGGGAAAACGAGTAGCCCTGTACCCGCGTTTATGCCGGGATGCGGTCATATTCTCGATGGTGTCGTCGGGAATCGCAATTCGAACCCCTGGTGCGCCGGGAGAAGAACACCGACAGGCGCGAGAATTCTGATATCCGACATCGTCCTGCCGTCCGACGCCTTGCGATGTTTTCTCGCCGACTTCCTGCGAACCAAGGAAGGACATCTCGACAATGACCGATATCTTCTTCGGCGATCCGGACAACCCGATCGCGCCGAGCAAGGCGATCATCCACGACAACGACACCTTCGAGGTGCAGTGGTCCGCCCGCAACGGCAGCGCCGCCGACGTCGACACCTTCATCGACCGGCTCGTGATCACGAGCATCCCCGAGGGGTGCCCCGGCAGCGACGACGCCGACCACCCCGTCGTCTACGACAGCGGTACCGACGGTGATCCGGACGACTTCACCGAGCCCGCGCTCGCCCCCGGCGAGGCCGGACCGCTGCTGCACCCGACCGTCGGCCCGTTCACCGCCGGCTCCTACCGACTGACCGTGACCCTGGCCGACGACCTGGGAACCGGGGACGCGACCTTCAACTGCGTCACCATCGTCGCCGCGCCGTGAAGTAGCGCAATTACAAGGACTTGTCATGGCTTTCGATTTCAATGTCGACGTCAGATTGACCGACGCCAACGACCCCACCAGCGTCCAGTTCATCAATATGACCATCGGCTCGGCCCCGCCGGGTGCGGATCGGCTCTCGGGCGACTGGCGCGGCGCCTCCGTTCTCATCCCCGCGGATTCCGGCGAATTCGACTGGGACGACCGGCCCGGAATGGGCACCGCCTTCGTCTTCGACGGCCCCTCGGCCGACGCCAGGCTGGTGCTCGGACTCCTCGATTTCCGCGCACCCGGCGGCGGCCTGCCACCGCGCGGCGCCAGCGGGGCGGGATCGGTGACCGACCCCGACGACCCGCAGTTCCTCGGCGACGTCACGTGGAAGGTCACCTGACATGCCCGCCTTCGATCTCCGGATGACGAATCCGTTTCCCACCGGTGCGAACGGCCTGTTCCACGGTGGCCCCGGCGACGGCGGGCACGGCGGGCCGCACTGGTTCGACGAGTTCGGCATGGACCTCGGCGCGCCCGTGACGACCCAGGTTCACGCCGTCTTCGACGGCAAGGTGACCGACGTCAAACACCCCGTTCCGCACGGTGGCGAATACGGCGACCAAGTCTGGGTCCGCGCCGCGAACGCGGACCTCGACCCGAATGCCAGCGGTGGTGTCGGCATCTTCTACACCCACCTGAGTTCACCGCTCTCGATCGGCGATGTCGTCTCCCGCGGCGACGTGATCGGCACCGTCGTCCAGTTCGGTGAGATTCCGGCGCACCTGCACGTCGCCCTGGCCGAGCGCCGGGGTGGTACGAACTTCGGCGTCAACCTCTATTCGACGTTCAAGGCCACCGTCAATTCGTCGACGGTCATGGTCGTGAATTTCAAACAGAACGGAAGCCCGCCTACCGTGACGGTATGAGGAGCCCTCGTATCGACCGGTTCCCGCCGCGTAGGGATAACGCATGACCACTGAATCGTCATCGAGAACGGACCCGGCCGCACGAGCCGTCCGGTATGCGCCGGTGGCGGCCGTCATGGCCGCCGTGATCGCCAGCTTCCTCTCCGCGGGCACGGCGATCTATGTCAGCGTCAACCAGGCCAACCGGGCTGATCAGCACGCCAGCTCACAGGCGATTCGCACCGATCGCCAGGAGGCATACACCGAGTTCCTGGCGGCCATGTTCGGCACCTTGAACGAACTCGGGGGCCTCCAGGGTGCGCTGCAAACCCACAAACCGGCAGGAGCCATCGGAGACCAGATTCAGGGTTACCGCCGGCAAGCGGTCGAATTCTTCGCCCGAGCGGGCATTCTGTCGATGGTCGGCAGTGACGACGTGGTCAACGCGGTGAATGACATCATCGCGCCGTACGAGGACTTCGCCCCCGAGCTCCTGGCCTTCATCACTCGCTACCTCGCCATCGAGGCCCCGGGCGCCTCGGATGCCGCGGGCTGGGAGCGAGATTCGACCGCGATGGCCGGAAGAATCGCCGACCTGTTGAAAGCGCAGGAGGCGTCGTACACCGTGTTGATCACCGAAGGCCGCGAAGATCTCGCCCGGTAGCGCGCGAAGTAGTGATGCGCTTCACCCCTTCCCGATAGGGGGTGATCCGGAAGTCGGGAAAGCGGGCCGTGAATTTCGTGCTGTCGAAGATGTTGTCGTCGCGGTAGCGGTCGAGCAGCTCGTACATCTCCTCGAGCGGCTCGGCGAAGTGGCGACCGAGGCGGAAGGCGGGCATCGGCAGCACCGTGTAGCCGATCCTGCGGCCGGTGATCTCGCCGGCGATCCGGATGAGCTGGGCGTAGGACTTCCGGTCCGGGTCGACGGGGAGGTGCCAGGTCTGGCCGTAGGCATCGGGGGTGTTGCCGAGCAGGGCGAGCGCACGGCTCGCGTCGGGGGTCCAGATCGGGGAGCGTTCGGTGTGGGCATCGATCGGGACGAGGGGCCGCTTGCCCGCTCTGATCCGGTCGAATACCAGCGAATTGGTGTAGCTCTTGGTCGAGCCGGGGCCGTAGAACTCGGGGGCGCGGCCGATGAGGCCCCGGACCCGGCCGGCCCGTATCGCCTCGAGCAGCATGGTGGCGAGCTCGCCGCGGACCTGTCCCTTGCGGCCGCCGGGTGCGAATGCCGTCGACTCGGTCTGGGGGGCAGATGTGCCGGGATACATGTAGGTGTTGTCGAAGAAGACGAGCGCGGTCCCGTGTTCGGCGCAGGCGTCGATGACGTTGCCCATGATGACGGGGAATCGGCGCTCCCACAGCTGCGAGTCCAGGGGGAGGCCGACGGTGAGGTAGGCGATCCGGCTGCCGGCGACAGCACGGCGGGTGGCCGCGGCGTCGGTGAGGTCGGCGGCCACGAGTTCATCGGTGTCGTTGATCTGCGACGGCTTGCGGCTGACGAGGCGGATGTCGGTGGTGTAGTTGCGGTGGAGTTCGTTGACGAGCTCGTCGGCGATGGGGCCGCCGGCGCCGAGGACGGTCTGCATGTGGTTCTCCTCGAGGTGGCGTGGTGCCACTCCTCCGGACATACGTTATGTTTACAGTGCTAACAGAGCGTAGGAGGACGAAGTAAGCGATGTCAACATCGGAGAAGAGTGGCTACCATCACGGCGATCTGCGCGCAGCGCTGCTCTCGGCCGCGATGGCGATGCTCGAGGCCGGCGAGCCCTTCTCGCTCCGCGCGATCGCGCGCCGGGCCGGTGTGTCGCCGACGGCGCCGTACCGCCACTTCAAGGATCGCGACGCACTGGAGTCCGCGCTGGCCGTCGAGGGCTTCCGTGACCTGCTGGCGGACCTGGGGGAGGGGCGCGACCTTCCTGCCTCGCTTCCGGAGCTGGCGGAGTTCGCGGTCGTCTACGTGGCCTTCGCCCTGCGGCGCCCGGCGCTGTTCCGCGTGATGTTCGGCAAGCCGTGCGACGACGCCGACGACGAGCGGGTCAAGGCCGCCGACGCCCTGCACGAGTTGCTGGCCGACGCGCTCGACCAGGTCTTCCCCGAGGCGGATGCCTCGGATCTGGCGTCGGCCGGCTGGGGGCTCGCGCACGGTCTGGCCTGCCTGTACCTCGACGGCAAGCTGCGGGCCGTTTCGGGTGAAGAGGTCGCCGAGCGGGTGCGCAGCGCCTTCCTGGCGATTGCCTCGGTCGGCTCCTGAGGGGCGTGCGCCGGGCACGCTTCGTTGTTGACAGTGCTTACATCCCGTGCGAGGATCGCTGGTGTTAACGCTGCTTACATCGGAGGAGAGAGTCGATGGCATCGACGGCCGAGCCGACCGACCGGACCGTGGAGGTCGACCTCGGAGGGCGCCTCGTCACCGTCCCCGCGGGCGGGCTCTACGACCGCTTCCGGATGGACACCGACCTCGACGAGGTCGCGCGGGACCCGAGGGTCGGTAGCGTCGACTTCTTCCGCCGGCTGCCGAAAACCCGCGTGGACTCTCGCATCGGCCCCACGCTCACCCCGAACTTCTACTACCGCGTCGCCACGACCCGGCTCACGATGCTCGCGCCGGCGAAGGCGATCCGGGCCCGGCTGCCGAAGGAGCTGGATCCGCTCGAGATCGCGCCCGGTCTCGGAATCGTGTCGGTGATGACCTTCCGGTACGACGTGTGCGACATCGACTTCTACACCGAGGCCGCCGTCGGCATCGCCGTCAGACCGGCCCGGCACGGCGGCGGGCGCGGCCTGCTCGACCTGGTCACCGGTCTCAGGAACGACGCCCTGCACTCCTACGTGCTCGCGCTGCCGGTCAGCACCGAGATCGCGCAGGTGCGCGGCCACGACGGCTACGGCTTCCCGAAGTGGGTCACCCGGCTCGAGGTCGACATCGACACCGAGCGCACCAGCGCCAGGATCGCCGATGACCAGGGCGGCCTCGACCTCGCGCTCTCGGCGCCGACGCCGACGCAGACCGCCCGGCCCACCGGCGCGCACGTCTCGACCCTGACCTCCTACACCACGATCGACGGTGCCTGGCACTCCACGACCAGCCAGATCAACACGCTCTCCACGGGCACCACGCGGTTCCCCCGCGGCCTCGACCTCCGGCTCGGTGCGGGCCGGATGAGCGAAAGCCTGCGCTCGCTGAAACCGATCGGGACGATCCAGCTCGACGTCACCACCGAGGGCCAGCTGGCACTGCACATGCCCGTGCCCACCTCGGTCCGGGTTCGGAGCTGAGGATCGATGACCACCACTTATTCCGGCCCCGTCCTCCCGGCCTCGCTGACCCCGGCCCGGGTCGAGCGCCTGGCCACGCTGGTCGCCGCCGGTACCGGCGCCCAGCGAGTCACCACCGCCTGCCCGTACACCGGCGAACCGCTCGCGGAGCTGCCCGTCTGCACCCCCGACGACGTCGAGGCGGCCTTCGCCAGGGCCCGCGCCGCCCAGGCCGCGTGGGCGGCCGTCCCGGTGGCCGAGCGCTCGCGCATCATGCTGCGCTTCCACGACCTCGTCCTGCGGCGGCAGGAGCAGGCACTGGACCTGATGCAGGCCGAGAGCGGCAAGACCCGCCGCGACGCCTTCCTCGAGGTGAGCGACATCGCGATCACCGCCCGCTACTACGCGCGCAGCGCACGGCGGCTGCTCGCACCGAAGCGCCGCAGGGGCGCGATCCCGGTGCTGACCCACACCACCGAACTGCACCACCCCAGGGGCGTGGTCACCGTCATCTCGCCGTGGAACTACCCGCTCAGCATGGCCGCGGGCGACGCCATCCCGGCGCTGATGGCAGGCAACGCCGTCGTGCAGAAGCCCGACACCCAGACCGCGCTGACCGCGCTGTGGGCCCTGGAGCTGATGCGCGAGGCCGGCCTGCCGGCCGATCTCTGGCAGATGGTGGTCGGCCGCGGCAGCTCCATCGGAGCCGTGCTCATGGACGGCGCGGACCACGTGATGTTCACCGGCTCCACCGCCAGCGGTCGCCGGATCGCCCGCGACGCGGGGGAGCGGCTCGTCGGCGCCTCGCTCGAGCTCGGCGGCAAGAACGCCATGGTGGTGCTCCCCGACGCCGACATCGAGAAGGCCGCCGCCGGCGCGGTCGCCGCCTGCTTCCCCTCGGCCGGGCAGCTGTGCGTGTCCATCGAGCGGCTCTACGTCGCCGAGGAGATCCACGACGCGTTCGTGGCCGCGTTCGTCGAGCGCACCCGAGCCATGCGCCTCGGTGCCGCCTACGACTTCTCGGTCGACATGGGCTCGCTGACCACCCCCGCGCAACTCGAGACGGTCGGCTCGCACGTCGACGACGCGGTCTCGAAAGGCGCGACGGTGCTGGCCGGCGGCGCCTGGGGCAGCGTCGACGCCCCCATGGGCGGCATGGGCGACTCGGGGCTCGGCCGCCGCCACGGCGCGGACGGGCTGCTCGAATACACCGAAGCGCAGACCATCGCCCACCAGCGACTCCGGGGCTTCACCCCGCCCCGCGGGGTCGAGCACGAGCAGTGGGCGCGAATCCTGACCCGCGCGTTCAGGACACTGCGGGCCCTCGGCGTCCGATGATCCCCGGCAGGAAGGAAGATCAGCCCATGACCAAGCGTGTCCTGCACGTCGTCACCAACGTCGGCCACTACGACGACCCGTCCCACCCGACCGGGCTGTGGCTCTCCGAACTCACGCACGCCTGGCACGTCTTCGACGCGGCCGGCTTCCGGCCGACCCTGGTCAGCCCCGCGGGCGGCCCCACTCCGCTCGAGCCGCGGTCGCTGAAGTTCCCCAGCTACGACAGAACCGCCAAGGCCTGGCGCGCCGACCCCGCGAAGATGGACCTCCTCGCCACCACCAACAGCCCCGAGGAGATCGACTCCGCCGACTTCGACGCCATCTACTTCACCGGCGGCCACGCCGTCATGTACGACTTCCCCGGTTCCGCGGGGCTGCAACGCATCACCCGCGAGATCTACGAGCGCGGCGGCGTCGTGTCCTCGGTCTGCCACGGCTACTGTGGGCTGCTCGACACCCGGCTCTCCGACGGCTCCTACCTCATCGACGGCAAGCACATGACCGGCTTCGCCTGGCAGGAGGAGGTACTCGCCCGCGTCGCCGAGCTGGTGCCCTACAACGCCGAAGCGCGTGCCAAGCAGCGCGGCGCGCTCTACGAGAAGGCGAGGCTTCCGTTCGTGTCCTACACCGTCGTCGATGGCAACCTCGTCACCGGCCAGAATCCGGGGTCGGCCAAGGCGACGGCGCGAAAGGTCGTCGAGGTACTCGCGGGCAATGCCTCGCAGGCTTGATCCTGAGACGCGTACGTAGAGCATCGCGGTCGAGACCGGTGCCGGTCGAGCGGTTCGGCGACGGGCACTGGCCGGCTCCCTCCGCAGTCGCGTGTCCCCAACTCTGCGCGCCAACGGAATTCGCGGCATGGCAGTCGGTACTGGCGTCTCCCGGGAACTCCGTGGGAAGGACTCGTCAGGGCGAACCATCGCATCCCCGATGCCCACACTGTCTTCGGCAAACCCCCAACCCGCGTCTCTCGCGAAAGTGTCAGCCCGCCGGAACATTTCGGGGCAGGCGCCGGTATCCCGCACAGACCACAATCGGACGATGCCCGCTTCCCCCATCGAGCATTCCTGGCGCCGGATCGACTCGTGGCTCGCCGCCAACGCTCCGCGGACCTTCGCCTCCCTGCGCCCGCCCGCCGACCGGGCGGCCATCGACGCCGCGGCGGCCGAGCTCGCCGTCGAGCTCCCCGCCGACCTGGTCGCGTACCTCCGCCGCCACGACGGAGTCGCGGCCGGAGAGGGCGCGTTCGGCTTCCCCGGCTTCCAGCCCTACGGCCTCGCCGAGATCGTCCGCGCCACGAGGATGATGCGGGAGATATCGGCGCGCTTCGACGACGATCTGTTCGAGGGTTTCTGGCACCACGAGTTCGTTTCGATCGCCCGCAACGTCAGCGCGGACGGGCTGGTCGTCGACTGTCGTGGTGGCGCGGTGGGCGAGCAGGTGGAGGCCGAGGGCACGAGGTTCGGGACGTGGGGGAGTCTCGCGGCGTTCCTGGAACAGATCGCCGACTGCCTGGAGAGCGGGGCCGCCATGACGCTCGGGCTCCCGTACCTGCCCGTCGCCGACGACGGCGTACTGCTCTGGGTGCCCGCCCCCGAGCCGCCACCCCACCCGCGATCCCTGCTCGATACCGCGCCCGCCGTCGCCGGACCGCGCGCCAGGATTCCCTACCGCGGGCCTGGTAAGAAGTGGCCGGACGTGCGCAAGAGTTTCTGCCTGACCTTCGCGCAGCGGCTGGACGAGGCCGAATTCCTGCATCGGTTCGGCGCGCTGCCCGAGCTCGGGCAGCCGCTGCCGGATGGTCCGGGCCGGTGGGCGGACGGGCCGCTGCTGCCGGAGGTGCGCGCCGGGGTGACCGGCGAGTGGGCGTTCGGCATCGAGGAGGCTCGCTTCCGCGCGGAGGGGGAGCGCGACGAGGTGCTGCGCCGGGTTTCCCGCGGCACCAGGGCGGTGTCGCTGCGGTTCTCGAGTTCGAACGGTGCGATCAGGGTGTCGATGTTCGACGACGGGAAGCTGGTGACGAGCTACGACACGCACCGGGCTGTGCTGCCCGACGGCACCCGCGACCCGTTCGACGTCTTCCCCGGCCTGCCGCCCCACGACGCGGGCGCGGCGCGCCGGAACCCGGACAGCAGGCACATCGTGAGCGTCCGGCCCGATCGGGAACTCGCCCCCGAGCAGCGTCGGGAACGATTGCTCGCGGTGTGCGCGGCCGTTGTCCGCCGCTGCGGAGTGCCGCTGCCACCGCCCGGCCTCGACCGGGGACTCGCGAGCGCGGTGATCCTGCCCGTGCTCCCGGACGACGACCGGACGGTACCCGTACCAGCCACCTTCGCCGCCCTGATCGACGCCGCGCCGCCCGAGCGGCTGCGCCGCGTCCTCGCCCGGCAGATGTCGTCCCTGGCCGCCGAGACCGGACTCGACAGCTACGGCGAGGTCACCGCGGCGCTCGCGCTGCTGAGCGCGCCGGACCGTCCGGGCGTCACCGACGACTCCGCGCTCGGTGTGCGCTTGCGGCGGGTGCATGCCGAGGCCCGCGCGATCTACGTCCCCCAGGACGACCGGTTCGCCTGGCAGGATCGCGCCATGGCCGCCCGTGCGCTGACCGGCGCGCTGCGCGAGCCGGTCCGGGACGCGCTCGGGCTGGTCGTGGCGTTGCGCCGGGATCCGCAGTGGCGGCGGGAGTTCCGCGGTCAGCTCTCCGGCGATTGATACCGGTACCGGCCACGCGCAGGAATCGGCTGCGGACTCCGGTCCGGCTCGCGAAGATCCGCCGGCGCATCGAGCACGACCGTCACGCCGCTGCTGGTCGGCATCGAGGCCGGGGTGAGACCGACCGGGCCGCGATCGTGGACACGATGCAGGTGATTCTGGTCGCGCACCCGCAGGCGGTCATGGACCTGACCACTAACCGCCGAAGGCATCGCCCTGCGCGCCGACCTTGAAGAGATAACGGGAGTTCTGGTGGGGCGATGCTCCAGGGATTTGCATTGTGTCCGGAGGGAGTATCGACCACTGTGCCAAGCTGCTGCAACATCGAAACTGTTGATGGTTGGTTAATTTCACGGCGAAGGCTCACCGTCGTCGTGCGTAACGGTGGGCCCAGCCGATTTTATGTCAGCGGGATAGGGCCGGGGGCCGATGGTCATTCGACGAGCAGCTGCCGGAGGTCGGTGCCGGGCGGCAGCACCGCGGCGGCCGACGGCGCCAGAAGGGTGGCCGCGGCTTGCCGTTCGGGCTGGACGCCGCGCAGCGATGCCCTGCGCCTACCGTGTTGACCTGGGACGGGAGTTGCGTGGCGTCGGTGGTGCGGCCGCGGTCGCGTGCTCGGTCGAGCAGGAACCCGTGCAGCCTGCCGGAGAGTTCGTCCGCGAGTTCGATGCCCTCGTCGATCAGGGCGTCCATGTCGGTGCGGAGCGCGTGGAGCCCCTTGCTCGATCGGTCGATCGGCTGGTGGTTGTGTTCAAGGTCGAGCTGGTCCCGCGGTCTCGCGCGATCGCGTGGATCACCGCGTTGCGTTGCTCGGCAGCGGAATCCAGCTGCTGGGCTGTCAGTCGGTGCGGTCGAAGCGCTGGCGTCGCCTGGTTCCGTAGGCGGCGGTTCGCACTGCTTCGTCGTCTTCCATGCCCGATCCGAACGCGCCGCCGAGGCCGGGGATGGAGATCACGGCGAACCGGTCGGGCACGCTGACGTCGGCCAGGACCGGGGTGGTGCCTTGGCGTAGGGGAAGGTCGGTGAGGTAGATGACGACGTCTTCGGTCTCGCTGTGCGGGCCGATGGTGTCGAGGACCTCAGCGAATTCGGTGTGCTCGTCGACGGGGTGGGCGTGGCAGCGCACCGACACCTCCCACCCCAGGGACGCGGACCCGCTGGTCGGCGCATCCGACAGCGAATCGGACAAGCGCTCGGCGATCGCTGCCGGAGCGCCGGGGTCGGCGAGCAGCAGAATGGACGACTGTTCCCCCTGACATTGGCCTCGCCTACCTCACCGCGCACGCCCAAACGCCCGGATCCCGCAGCGACTCGGCGCCGGGGGAGCGCCATCGCCGCGCCCCCTACCGGCTCCCCGCGTCGACGGGATGGACCTGGCCACCTGCCTCGCAACTCCACGGACCGGTGCCTCCTAGCCGGTCGTCCTGGGTGAGCGTGTTCTTGGGGATTGTTCAAGATATGGTTGGGTCATCGCCCGATGATGAATCAGGACTGCATATGCCTCGGAACAGACGGCCACGTGATCGCGAAGAGAAGCGTGCGGAGATCGTGGTCGCCGCACGGCGGTTGTTCGTCGAGGAGGGCTACGACGCGGTGTCGATGGCGCGGATCGCCAAGGAGTCCGGGGTGGTGTCGAACACCGTGTACTGGTACTTCCAGGACAAGGACGCGGTGCTGATCGCGGTGCTGGACGCGGTGCTGGAGGATTCGCTGGCCGCGTATGGTTCGCTGCTCGGTACAGGGGTGGCGGAGCGGGTGTCGTGGCTGGTCGGGCGGTTGGAGCAGCTGGGCCGGTTGGTGAGCACGGTGCATGCGCGCGCGAAGGAGTCCGCCGCGGTCGATGAGTGGCACCAGCGGTTCCACGGGCTGGCGGAGGGGTTGTTCCGGGTCGACCTGGTCGAGCTGGGGGTGCCTGCCGAGCAGGTGGATCCCCTGGTCACGATCGGGGTGTTCGTGGTCGAGGGGCTGCTGACCCATCCGATGCCCGAACCGGGCAAGCGGGCGGTGATCGAGGCGTTGCTGCACAGCGCCAGGGACAGCGCCGCGGCTGCCCGCTGACACCGCCGCGGCGTGCGGGGTTCGTCGCTAGCGGACGGGAGTGACCGCGAATCGGGTTGTCAGGAAACGGATCTGGTCGCTGACGGCCTGCTCGAAGGGGTCGTCCAGATAGATGTCGAAGTGGTCGCACGGGTAGTTCCGGACCTGCACATGCGCCAAGCCCCGCGCGTGCCGCTTCGTGGCCTTCGCGGGCGCGGCCGCGTCGTCGTCGCAGACGCACAGCAGCGTCGGGGTGCTGGAGCGGGCCAGCGCGCGACCGGGCCGATCGAGCGGAAGGCGCAGCACCAGCCGTGCGGCCAGGGCGTTGGCGGCGGTGAACGCACCGTCCGGCCCGCGCAGGACACCCCAGATACTGTCGCGGCCGACGCCGGTCTCGGGTTCTTTCCCGCCGTCGGCCGCGGTGAGCTCGATGTTCTTCGACACGTGCGCCCGCACCGATGGCATTCGTCGTAGGACCGCGCTCGTGCGCCGCGAGAGCCGGGTTCCGGCGGGCAGGAGTGCGGAGGCCCCGGCGAGGGCATCGGGTGAGGCCACGAACGCGGGCATCCAGGAGGTTCCCGCCATCGGCAGGAGGATCGGCTTCGCGCCGAACCAGGAGCCGATCGTGTCGAGGATGCCGGCCACGGTCAGCGCGACGGCGCTCAGCGGACTGAGCCGGAGGCGTGCGCGGAACGACGCCGGTCCGTCGGTGAACGGGCACTGAGCGACGACCGCGGCGATCCGGCTGTCCTCGGAGGCGACCTGGAGGACATGTCCGCCACCGAAGGAGCTGCCCCAGAGGGCGATTCGATCGGTGTCGACCTCGGGCAGAGAGCGAGCGAACGTCAGTGCGGCGTGCCAGTCGGCGCGTTGCTTGCCGATATCGAGGAGTTGGCGCGGGTATCCGCCGCTCGCGCCGAGGTGGCGGTAGTCGAACACCAGCACCGCCCAGCCCGCCGCGGCGAACCGCTCGGCATAGGCATCCAGGCGCATCTCGCGCACCGCCCCCAGTCCGTGCCCCATGATCACCACCGGCCACGGTCCCTGCGCACCGGCCGGGCTGTAGAGCCATGCGGCGCACGTGTCCGTCCCGGACGCGAAGGCCACCTCACGTCGCTGTACCGCCGTTTCCTCGTGCTGATCCGGCTCGCTGCTCGCCATGCCCTTGACCTCTTCCGCCTCGCCGCAGTTCATCTTGGGCGTTGTCCAAGAATGTTGTGGGATCACGGTAGAGGCATCTTGAACGTCAGTCAAGAAGCCGTTACCCTTTCGATGTCCAGTCGAGAAATCTCGAGGTGAGGCAGGTCCGGATGGGTTCCGACAACGACGACGTGATCGCTGAGCTGCGCCGGCTCGATACCGGCGGCCTGCTCGCCCGGTTCCGGAACCTGCAAGCCCCGGCGATCAGCGAGATCGACGGCGAGTACAGCGCCGGCCTGCTGGCCCAGCCGAATCTGTTCGCGGTGGTGAGCGGGAGGGCGGCCGTGGCCAATCCGCTCGGGCCGTGGCTGTGCAAGGGGTTCCGGCCTGTGGACGAGGACAGCGGGCGCGGCTACAACACTTTCGACGAGTTCGGACGGATTCGGCAGCGCTATCCGATGCGCACGCAACTGGCCCCGTCCCGCTACGACGGTGCCCCGGCCTACACGCTCATCTATCGCGCCTACAGCTCGATGTGCGGGGCGATCCACATGGTGGACGAGGTGCGGCGGGCCGCGCCCGGGGTCTACCTGGGCATCGGCACCTGGGGATTCACCGACGCCCAGCGCCGCGTTCCGCGCCCGTTCCTGCTGACCGGCCCGGTGGGCGCCTACCGCGGCGACATCGGCACGTCCCGGCCCGCCTTCACTCCCGGCCCCCGCGAGCTACCCGGCCCGCCCCACTGACACTGATCGAAGGAACTATGACCACATCCCCGCGCACTGCCCTGATCACCGGCGCTTCGGCCGGAATCGGCGCCACATTCGCCGGCCACCTCGCCGCGCACGGCTACCAGCTGCTCCTGGTCGCCCGCCGCGGGGACCGGCTTCGGGAACTCGCCGCGCAGCTGACCGAGCGTCACGACGTGCGGTGCGAGGTCCTCACCGCCGACCTCGCCGACCCCGCTGCACCCACCGCGATCATCGACCACGCCGAGCGGCTCGGCCTCGACATCGATGTCCTGATCAACAATGCAGGGCTGTCGAGCAAGACCCCGTTTGCCGACACCCCCTGGAGCACCCTGGCCGGGGAGATCCAGCTGATGGTGACCGCCCAGACCGAACTCATCCACCTGGTTGTGCCCGGCATGAAGAAGCGTCGCTGGGGCCGCATCGTCAACCTCTCCTCGGTCGCCGCGTTCGCCCCGCCCGCGGCCAGTCTGCTCTACACCGGCATCAAGTCGTTCACCCTCAACACCTCGCAAGCCCTCGACATGGAACTCAAACCGCACGGCATCCACGTCACCGCCCTGTGCCCCGGCTTCACCCGCACCGAATTCCACGACGTCATGGGCACCCGCGACGCCGCGGACCACCTGCCCCGGATCCTCTGGCAGCAGCCCGAAGCGGTCGTCACCGAAGGCTGGGCCGCGGTGATGAAGGGCAAACCCGTCTGCGTGCCCGGCACCGTCAACAAGATCTCCGCCGCCGCCATGAAACCCCTGCCCACCCGCCTTGGCTACTTCGCCGGAAAGACCCTCAACCCCTTCAAGAACAGGTGAACCCCACCGCACGACGGCACACTCGCCGCCGTCGTCCAGTACTCGATTCAGCCGCTGCTCACCCGTCCGGCCGATCCTGCCGACGCTCGGGCGCAACTTATGCGGTCGCCCTCGATCCGCAGGTAGGCGAGTGAGATCGCCTCGGTGGCAGGGACGTCAGGAGCCATGATCAATCACAGTTATAGGTGAGAGAGTTGAATCACCCTACGTCGGAGGCGAATCCGATGCGGACGAGCGACCTGTGTGCGAGCCGGGAACTCAGGATCGCCGGAATGCCGGCCGTCGGCTACCTACGCCGCGACCCCCGCCTTTCGCACCGGTTACTCGGCTACCTCTCCGGCAGCCCCGAGCCGCGCGGCGCGACGATGCCGTGTGGCGCCTCCCGGCGTGAGGCCGCCGAGGTGATCAGGGGCTGCCTGGAGCTGGTGGCGGTGGCGCTGCAGGGCGGGCCGACGGTGGAGGTGCCGGAGCGGCTGCGTTCCCGGATCGGTGACTGGGCCGCCGAGGGTGTGGATCTGGAGGCGGTGCAGCACGCCACGCACCTGGGGTTCCGTTTCGTGCTGGATCTGCTCGGCAGGCGCGCGACCGGTGCGGACAGCAGGGCCATGGTGGTGGCCGGGCAGCGGCTGGCCGAGGTGCTGGACCGCCTCGTGACCGCCTTCACCGGCAGCTACCTGCGGGAGGTGCGGGCGCAGGGCACCGCGCGGGACGACGCGGGCGGGCAGCTGGCGAGCGCGCTGATCGCCGGGGACGCGGGCCCCGCGCTGCTCCGCGGCAGCGGCTTCCCGCCCGCCGACGCCTACGCAGTGCTCGCGATCGGCGTCGCCAGCGAGAGCAGGGACGATCGCGCGGTGCGCGACGAGCACGCGGTGCGGCGCAGGCTGCATCGGATGCGGCTGGAGCTGGCCGGGCATCACGATGGCCCGCCGCCCGCGCTGCTCGGCCCCGATGGCGGCACCGTGCTACTCGCCGAGGACGGGCCGACAGATGCCCCCGCCGCCGAGCTGCTCGACGGATTGCAGCGGGCGGCGGGGGTGCCGCTGCTCGGCACCGTCGTGCACGCGCTCACCGGCGAGGTGCCCGCCGCGACCAGGGACGCGCACGAACTGCTCGGCCTCGCCCAGCGGCTGCACCGCCCCGCCGGGCTCTACCGGATGGCGGATCTGGCGGTGGAATACCAGATCACCCGCCCCGGCCCGGGCAGACGCAGGCTGGCCGCCGCGCTGGACCCACTGCACACCCAGCCGGAACTGCTGGAAACCCTGATTGTGCACTTGCGCAACGACCGCCACCGGCAGCGCACCTCGCGCATGCTGCACGTCCACGCCAACACCATCGACCACCGGATGCGCCGGATCGCCCAGTGCACCGGGCTCGACCCGATGAATCTGAACGGGCTGTGGCACCTGCAAGCGGCGATCGTCGCGCACACCTACGAGAGCGGCTCCGGCGTGCCCGAGGCCGTCGAACTGCCGATCGCCACCCCGTGATCCGCGGCCGAGGAGAACCAAAGGCGCTCAGCGAAATCGAGACACCGAACCCCGCGCACTATGGGTGCCGCCAGACGCAGGCTCTTGCCGCGCTATAGAAGCGGCATGACTGATCGCGGAGACATCGCTCAGTCCTGTGCTCACCGGATGGGAGATCTGAGTCGGAACAAGCCTGCTGAGCTGCAGACACAGGGTCGGGGGTTTCGTGGGTTCTTATTCGATCCGATGCCCACGGACCGCCGGTGCGGCTTGGTGCATGGTCCGGCCCAACGGCGCCGAGTTTCGGGGTTGCGGTGTGTGCTCCCGGGTTATCCCGGGCAGGGATGCGGGTGCGAGGTGAGGAGAGTCGCGGTGGCGGGTGTGTTCGAAGCGGGCGGGTGGGGGCTGTTGGCGGGTTCGGCGCTGGTGCTCGGTGCCGCGATCGGGTTCCTGGGGCGGATCCCGACCCGGGTGGTGGCCGCGATCATGGCCTTCGGCAGCGGGGTGCTGCTCTCGGCGGTCTCGTTCGAGCTCATCGCCGAAGCCCACGAGCAGGCCGGGATTCTGCCCACCGCGATCGGCGCGATCACCGGCGCGCTCGTCTACACCGGCGCCAACCTCGCCCTGGCCGCACGCGGAGCCCGGCATCGCAAACGCTCCGGCGACCAGCAGCCCAGTGAGACCGAGCAGTCGGGTTCGGGCACCGCGATCGCGCTCGGCGCGCTGCTCGACGGGATCCCGGAGTCGATCGTTATCGGGGTCAGCCTGCTCGGCGGTGGCAGCGTCAGCACGGTTACCGTGGCCGCGGTGTTCATCAGCAACGTTCCCGAGGGGCTGTCCAGCGCCTCGGGAATGCGCGCCGCCGGGCGCAGCCGGGCATATGTGTTCGGGCTGTGGGGCGGGATCGCGCTCATCAGCGCGGTCTCGGCGATGGCGGGCTACGGGCTGCTCGGCGGCGCGCCCGCCGGGCTGCTGGCCGCGATCACCGCACTCGCCGGCGGGGCGATCCTGACGATGATCGCCGACACCATGATCCCCGAGGCGTTCGACAATGCCCAGCTGTGGATCGGCCCGATCACCGTGGCCGGGTTCCTCACCGCCTTCGCGCTCTCGCACCTGTAGCCGGAGGTTCGGTCTCTGCGGTCACGGGCCAGGAGCGTCGAGCCTTAAGCACAGGCCGGATATTGCGCCACCGGGAGTCATCCGGGCGGGCCTGGGCCGAGCAGCCGGTCGAGGCGCTCGCGCAGAGTGGCCGAGCCCCCGAGGCCAGGCAGGGCTGCCACAAGCGCGGTGGCTAGGTCCAGGGTGTCGAGATCGTCGCGGCGGGCGCGAGCGTGCAGGACCTCGATGGCTTCGGTGGCGCTGATGCCGTAAACCAGCATCAGCGCTACCTGGGCCTGTTCCACCGGCGCGGCGGCGTCGGCGAGTTCGGGCAGCAGTTCGGCCAGCGGGTCGGGGCGAGTCTCCGGGTGATCGTCGCTCATAGACAGTTTCATTGCCGAAACCTTCGGCGGCTGTGCAGGATTCGCTGTGGCTCGGCGTTGTGGTCGCTGTGCAGCAGCATCAGCATGCCGACGGCCTGCTCGCTTGTGGTTCCTCCGGTTTCACGGAAACGACGTTGTCCTCGATCCGGAACCTTTGTCACTGGGATTGAGCGCAGATGATCGACTGGGCGGGTGTTGCGGTATTCCAGGCTGCCGAGCATTCAGTTTCTCAGGAAGCTGCCGGCTGAACCCGTATTGGAACCCCGCAGGCATCTGCCTGGGGATAGAGATCGTATCGATTCATACGTAGACCAAGTAATCGCAGGTCTAGACGCTTTGCGTTGTGTCCGGAGGGGGACTTGAACCCCCACGCCCTATACGGGCACTAGCACCTCAAGCTAGCGCGTCTGCCATTCCGCCACCCGGACCGGTGTGCCCAGCAAGATTATCGGATGTGCGGTCGGGGACCAAATCGCCCTTCGACCTGGGATGATCGACCGACGCCGCCCTCGGCGCCCCGATCGACTTCGGGACTCGGCGGATCTTCCCGCACGATTCGCGCCGCGCTGGACGACAAGTCGGCCACAGCAAATAAACCCGACCGGTTGACATCCTTCGTGTCCCCGGTCACACTCCTTCAAGTTGACATGACTGTCACGTCAAAGACGATGTGCCGAGGAGGCAGCATGACCGCATCCGTATCCGTGACCGCCAAACGCACGCTCGCCATGGCGGTGACCGCGCTCTGCGCGACCGCCGTGCTCACCGCGTGCGCCGGCCGCGATACCGCGACGGCCTCCGGCGATTGCGACCCGGGCATCACCGACACCGGGATCACCTTCGGCACCAGCCTCATGCAGTCGGTGGCGGGGCCGCAGGCCGCGGCGGCGACGGCGCTGTTCGACGAGATCAATGCGGCCGGCGGCGTCGAGATGGGCGACGGGAAGTCGCGGAAGATCAGCTACATCGCCAAGGACGACGGGTACGACCCGGCGCGGACGGTGGGCAATGTGCGGTCGCTGGTGGAGCAGGACCAGGTCTTCGCCATCCAGAACCTGGTGGGCACGGCGTCGACGCTGGCGGTGGTCGACTACCTGACGCAGCGGGAGGTGCCGCTGGTCTTCCCGATGACCGGCACCGATGAGCTGCTCGCCACGCTGGACAAGCGCCCGGTGGTGGCGGGGGCGGTGAATCCGCAGACGACGTGGGAGGTGGAGAAGCGGGCGGAGCAGATCCGCCGGGACCACCCGCAGGGGAAGGTGGCGGTGCTGTACCCGAACGACAGCCTGGGGAACGGGAGCCTGGCGGCGCTGAAGGCGAGCGGGGTGCAGGTGGTCGCGGAGCAGTCGTACGAGCAGACGACGCCGTCGGTGGACTCGCAGATCGTCAATCTGGCCGCTTCGGGCGCGGATGTGTTCGTCAACTTCGCGACGGCGAGCTTCGTGACGCAGTCGCTGAAGAAGGCGAACGAGCTGAGCTGGAAGCCGGACACCTACATCTACTCGGGCGCCACCGACACCAACTTCGTGCTCGCCCCGGCCGGGCCGGGCGCGGCCGAGGGGGTCCACTCCTTCTACTGGATCTACGACGTGAGCAGCAGTGAGCACGACGGGCAGCCCGGCGTCCAGAAGTGGCGGGCTTTCGCGGAGCGGAACAAGAACACGATCAAGAGCACCGACACCATCGCCTCGACCGGGTACAACACGGCGCAGCTGCTGGTGGCGGCGCTGCGGAAGATGCAGGGCTGCACGCGGGCCGACCTGCTGGACGCGGTTCGCAACCTGAACGGCGTGACCACGGATCTCGCCATCGAGGGCGTCACCTTCGGCGGCTCGCCGGAGTACCCGTACGTCATCACCTCGATGGCCCCGATGACCTTCCGCGGCGGCAGCTGGCACTACGACGCGGTGGTCCGCCGCGGCGCCGAAGGATGACGGCGGCGCTGCGCGTCGAGGAGGTGCGGCTCCGCTTCGGCGGGGTCGTCGCGCTCGACGGCCCGTCGTTCACCATCGAACCCGGCCACATCGTGGGGCTGATCGGGCCGAACGGGGCGGGCAAGACGACGCTCTTCAACTGCATAAGCCGCCTCTACCAGCCGGATTCGGGGCGGATCAGCTTCGGCGGCACCGACCTGCTGGCGCTGCCCGCGGCCGGGATCGCGGCGGCGGGGATCGCGCGGACCTTCCAGAACATCGGGCTCTTCCCGACCATGACGGTGCTGGAGAACGTGCTCACGGGGGCCTACTCGCGGACCCGCGCCGGGTTCCTGCGCACCGCGCTCGGGCTGCCGCCGGCCCGCGGCGAGGAGCGGCGGGAACGGGAGGAGGCCTGGGCGCTGCTGGATTCCATGCGGCTCGCGCACCTCGGCGCGGAGCCCGCCGGGAACCTGCCGTACGGCACGCTCAAGCGGGTCGAGCTGGCCAGGGCGCTCATGCAGCGGCCCGCGCTGCTCATGCTGGACGAACCGGCCAACGGGCTCATCCACGAGGAGGTGCTCGAGCTGGCCGAGACGGTCCGGGCGCTGCGCGACGAGCGCGGCTTCTCGGTGCTGCTGGTCGAGCACCACATGGCCATGGTCATGGCGATCTCGGACCGGGTGGTGGTGCTGAACTTCGGCCGCAAGGTCACCGAGGGGGAGCCCGCCGCGGTGGCGGCGCACCCGGAAGTGGTCGAGGCGTACCTGGGCGGTGCGGCGTGAACCTGCTCAGCGTCGCGGGGCTGCACGCCCGCTACGGCAGCGCGGAGGTGCTGCACGGCATCGACTTCGAGGTCGAGGCCGGTGCGGTGACGGTGGTGCTCGGGGCGAACGGCGCCGGGAAGACCACCATCCTGCGCTCGATCTGCGCCATGGTGCACACCACCGGGCGGATCGTCTTCGACGGCCGCGATATCGCCGGGCTGCGGACCGACCGGATCGCCCGGCTCGGCATCGCGCACGTGCCGCAGGGGCGCGGCACCTTCGGTGACCTGACGGTCGAGGAGAACCTGCGGATCGGCGGCTTCACCACCTCGGCGGCGGCCACCGCACGCGCCATCGAGCAGTGGTACGAGTTCTTCCCGCGGCTGCGGGAGCGGCGCGGGCAGCAGGCGGCGGGGCTGAGCGGCGGCGAGCAGCAGATGCTCGCCATCGCCCGCGCGCTGGTGGCGGGGCCGCGGCTGCTGCTGCTGGACGAGCCGTCGCTGGGGCTGGCGCCGCGCATCACGCAGGAGGTCTTTCAGGCGCTGGCCAGGATCAATGCCGATACCGGCACCACGATCCTGGTCGTCGAGCAGAACGCGCACCTCGCGCTGGCCATCGGATCGTCCGCGGTGCTGGTCGACGCGGGCCGGGTCGTCGCGCAGCGCGCCGCGGCCGGGCTCGCCGACGACGAGTCGGTGCGCCGCGCCTACCTCGGCTACTGAGCACAGGAGTTTTCGCATCATGCAGGTGTTTCTGCAACAAGTGGTGGACGGGCTGACCTGGGGCGCGCTCTACGCGGCCTTCGCGCTCAGCATCGTCCTGGTCTATCGGGCCTCCGGGATCGTGAACTTCGCGCAGGGCGAGATGGCGATGTTCTCGGCGTTCTTCGCGTGGCAGTTCCACCAGTGGGGCGCGCCGCTGCACCTCGCGATCCTCGGGGCGATGGCGGTGGCGTTCCTGGCGGGCGCGGCCACCGAGCGGGTGCTGATCCGGCCGCTCGCCGGGGCGCCGAGCCACATGCCGCTGGTCATCATCACGCTCGGGCTCATGCTGCTGCTGAACAGCGCCGCGGGGTGGATCTGGGGCGTGCAGAGCCGGGAGTTCCCGGCGCTGGCCTCGGGGCCGGTGCTCGAGCTCGGGCCGGTGGTCATGTCCAGGCAGTCGGTGGTGATCGTCGGGGCGGTCGTGCTGGTCGCGGCGGCGATGTTCGTGCTGTTCCAGCGCACCCGGGTCGGGCTGGCCATGCGGGCGGCGGCGGGGAACCCGGACTCGGCGCAGCTCATCGGGGTGCCGGTGGGGCGGATGCTGATGATCGGGTGGGGGCTGGCGGCCGCGATCGGGGCGCTGGCCGCCTCGCTGGCGGCGCCGCAGCTCTTCCTGCAGCCGAACATGCTGGTGGCCTCGCTCATCTACGCCTTCGCGGCGGCGGTGCTCGGCGGGCTGGACAGCCCGGTCGGCGCGATCGTCGGCGGGCTCTGCGTGGGGGTGGCGGAGAACCTGGCGGGCACCTATATCTCCTGGATCGGGCACGACTTCAAGCAGGCGGTCGCGCTGGCCCTCATCCTCGGGGTGCTGCTGCTGAAACCCGAGGGGCTGCTCGGCGCGAAGAAGGTGGCGCGGGTATGAGACTGCTGCACCTGCTCCGCAGGCCGCGCGCCGAACTCGATGCGCCGATCTGGCTCTCCCGCAGCACGCTCCTGGTGGTGCTGCTGCTCGCCGCGCTGGCGCCGCTGGTCTCCGCGCCGTACGTGAACTTCGACCGCTCGATGGTGCTCGTCTACATCGTGGTCGGGCTCGGGCTGAACCTGCTCACCGGCAATACCGGGCAGATCTCGCTCGGCCACGGCTTCTTCTTCGCGCTCGGCGCCTACCTGAGCGCGGTCCTCATGGAGCACCACGGCGTGCCGTACCCGCTGCTGCCGCCGCTCGCCTTCGTGCTCTGCTACCTGGCCGGGTACCTCTTCGGGCTGCCCGCGCTGCGGCTGCACGGACTGCAGCTGGCGCTCGCCACCCTGGGGCTGGCGCTGGTGACGCCCGCGGTGATCAAGCGGTTCGAGCACGTCACCGACGGGCAGGCCGGGATCAATGTCTTCGGCGCCGAGGCGCCCGCGGGCACCGGGCTCGCGCGCGACCAGTGGGTCTACTACCTGTGCCTGGCGGTGGCGCTGGTCGCGTACCTGGTGGTGCGGCGGCTGGCGGCGGGCCGGGTCGGGCGCTCGCTGCTCGCGATCCGCGACTACGAGGCGGTCGCCACCACCCTCGGTATCCCCGCGACCAGGACGAAGACCGCGGTCTTCGCCTTCAGCGCGGCGCTCGCCGGGGTCGGCGGCGTGCTCTACAGCTGGGTGGTGCAGTACGTGGGGCCGGAGGCGTTCGGGCTGCCGCTCGCCATCGCCTTCATCACCATGATCGTGGTGGGCGGGCTCGGCACCGTGCCGGGCGTGCTCTTCGGCGCCTGCTTCGTGGTGTACGTGCCGCAGTGGACCGCCGACATCGACCAGTCCGCCGCCGGGATCACCTACGGCGCCGCGCTCATCCTGTTCATCTTCGTGCTGCCGTACGGGGTGCTCAGCCTGGTGCGGCTGGGGCTGGCGCCGGTGCTGGCGCGCATACCCGGGCGGCGGCGCGGGCGTCCGGCGCCGCGCGAAGCCGCCCGCGTTCCCGTAGCTCCCTAGACCCGCACCCGATCCGCGCCGAAACACTTCGGCGACAGGCGGATTCGTGGTGCGCCGAAACCTCCCGCGCTCCGATCGGGGTAGCCGGGTGAACCGAGAGGACATATCAGGATGAGGAAGATCGTCGCGGTGGCCGCGGGGCTGGTCGCCGCCTGCGGGATCGCCACCGGCAGCGCCGGTGCGGCCCCGGCCGGGGACAACACGGTGGATTTCACCGCCTACGCCACCGATACCCAGAGCGTCATCAGCATCGATGCGGGGTCGCTCGTCGTCGAGGACGCCGCGCTGAAGATCAAGGCGGCGGACGGGACGGTGGTGGCGGGGGCACCGCTCACCTTCCGGATCGATGAGTTCGAGTTCCCGATCGCCGCGCAGATCACGGATCGGACCGCCACGCTGACCCCGCAGATCGATGCGGCGCTCGCGGTGTACAAGCCGGTGGCGCTGCCGTACGAGGACAAGGCGCCGTGGAAGAACGAGTTCGACCGTGAGCAGGCGGCGTGGTCGCGGCTGACCAGCACCATCACCGTGGGCGCGACCGTCGGCACGCTGGTCGGCGGGCTCATCGGCGGCGCGGCGGGCTGTGTGCTCGGCGGGATCGCGGGGGCGACCGTGGCCTCGGCGACCATCGTCGGGCTCTTCGGGCCGTTCGTCCCGGCGGCGGCCATCGGCTGCATCGGCGGGATCCTGGCGATCGGCGCGCTCGGCACACTGGCCGGGCAGATCCTGATCACCGCGCCGGTGGCGATCGGCGCCGCGATCCAGTACTTCAGCACGATCAACGCTCCCGCACCGGCCCCGGCCAAGTAGGAGCGAACAGCGCCCGGCGGAGCGGCCGGGGGACAGGCGGCCCCATCCGGGCGGAACCGGATGGGGCCGTTCCGCGCTGCGTGACCCGGGCGCCGGCCGGATGATCCGGGCAGAGCGGACCGGTTCGCGCCGGAACCGGTGCGCCCGCCACGGCCCCGCTACTGTCGACGGGGAGACGGCTTTTCCGGCGATGCGAGAGGGTTCACGAATGAGTGTCAGCTTGGCCAAGGGCGGCAATGTGTCGTTGTCGAAGCAGGCGCCGAATCTGACCGCGGTCGCGGTCGGGCTCGGCTGGGACGTCCGGTCGACCACCGGCGTCGACTTCGACCTCGACGCGAGCGCGCTCGCGACCGGCTCCGACCAGAAGGTGCTCTCCGACCAGCACTTCATCTTCTACAACAACCTGCGGTCGCCGGAGGGGAGCATCGAGCACACCGGCGACAACCTCACCGGTGAGGGCGAGGGCGACGACGAGACCATCAACGTCGACCTGGCGGGCACCCCGCCGACCATCACCAATATCTTCTTCCCGGTCTCCATCCACGACGCCGACGCCAGGCAGCAGTCCTTCGGCCAGGTGCGCAATGCCTTCATCCGCGTCGTCGACCGCGCCACCGGCGCCGAACTGGCCCGCTACGACCTCTCCGAGGACGCCTCCACCGAGACCGCCATGGTCTTCGGCGAGCTCTACCGCAGCGGCGCCGAGTGGAAGTTCCGCGCCATCGGGCAGGGGTACGCCTCCGGGCTGGCCGGGATCGCCCGCGACTACGGGGTCAATATCTGACCCGGATGGCGTAGATCAGCGCCCCGAGCGCGAGCACGCCCGCGCCCGCCGCGATCGCGGCGGGCGGAAGGGCGACGGCCAGCACGGCGCAGCCGGCCAGGCCGAGGGCGGGGACGAGGCCGGGGCGCAGGGTCCAGGCCGCGGCATTGGCGATGGCGTAGTAGGCGAGCACGGCGAAGGACGAGAAGCCGATGGCGCCGCGCAGGTCGGTGCAGGCGGCGAGCACCGCGACCACGGCGGCGACGGCGAGCTCGGCGCGGTGCGGAACCCGGTGGCGCGGGTGGATCGCGGCCAGGGCGGGCGGCAGGTGCCGGTCGCCGGCCATGGCGTAGGCGGTGCGGGAGACGCCGAGCAGCAGCGCGAGCAGGGAGCCGAGCGCGGCCAGGGCCGCGGTCGCCCGGATCACCGGGGTTGCCCCGGGGAGTCCGGCGGCGCTCGCCAGCTCGGCGAGCGGGGCCGTGGCGGCGGCGAGCCGGTCCGGGCCGAGGACGGTGAGCGCGGCCACCGCGACGGCGGTGTAGACGAGCAGCGCGATGCCGAGCGCGAGCGGGACCGCGCGCGGGATGGTGCGCGCGGGATCGCGGACCTCCGCGCCGAGCGTGGCGATCCTGGCGTACCCGGCGAAGGCGAAGAACAGCAGCCCGGCGGCCTGCAGCACGCCGTAGGGGGTGGTGCCGGAGAACGGTGCGAGCCGGTCGAATTCGGCGGACGGCACGGCGACGGCGACGAGCGCGGTGAGCACGGCCAGCACGATGCCGACGATGACCCGGGTCACCAGCGCGGACTTCTGGATTCCCCGATAGTTCACCGCGGCGACCGCGAGCACCGCCACGACCGCGACGGCGTGCGCCCGCTCCGGCCAGAGGTACGTGCCCGCGGTGAGCGCCATGGCCGCGCAGGAGGCGGTCTTGCCGACCACGAAACCCCAGCCCGCCAGGTACCCCCAGAACGGGCCGAGCCGCTCCCGGCCGTAGACGTAGGTGCCGCCGGACTCCGGGTAGCGCGCGGCCAGCCGCGCCGACGAGGTCGCGTTGCAGTAGGCGACCACCGCCGCCAGCGCCAGCCCGAGCAGCAGCCCGGAGCCGGCGGCCGCGGCGGCGGGGGCGAGCGCGGCGAAGATGCCCGCTCCGACCATCGCGCCGAGGCCGATCACGACCGCGTCGAACACTCCGAGCCTGCGCCGCAACTCCACGGCGCCGATGTTAGGGCTTGCGGCCGACCGCCCCGTACAGCGAGACCGCCTTGTCGTGGCTCTTCGGGTGCGCGATCCCCTCGTTGCGCCAGCGGTGGATCACCTCGACGCCGGGCTCGACCAGCTCGAGACCGTCGAAGAACCGCGCGACCTCGTCCCGGCTCCGCGGCCGCACCGTGATGCCGCGGTCCTTGTAGACCTGGAGCAGCCGGGCCATGCCCTTGGGGTCGTCCGGGCCGTCGTCGAAATCGGTGGTCACGTAGGACATGGCGAGGTAGGAGCCGGAGGCGAGCGGCTCCAGGTAGGCGCGCACGTGCTCGTAGACGTCGCCGGGCACGAAGTGCAGCGTCGCCATGAGCGAGACCGCCACCGGCTGGCTGAGGTCGAGGGTGTCGCCCAGCTTGTCCAGGATGGACCGCGGCTCGGAGGCGTCGGCCTGGATGTAGGCGGTGCGGCCCTCGGGGGTGCCGACCAGCAGCGCCCTGGCGTGCGCGAGCACGATCGGGTCGTTGTCCACGTACACCACCCGCGACTCCGGGGCCAGCTCCTGCGCCACCTGGTGCAGGTTGGGCTCGGTCGGGATGCCGGTGCCGATGTCCAGGTACTGCCGGATACCCTGCCCGGCGAGGTAGCGCGTTGCGTGCCGCATGAATTCGCGGTTGGTGCGGGCGGTGAGCCGCACCGCGGGGAACTCCCGCAGCGCCTTCTCGGCGGCTTCGCGGTCCGCGTCGTAGGAGTCCTTGCCACCGAGGAAATAGTCGTACATGCGCGCCGGATGTGCCACGTTGATACCCAGGTCGGGCTGGCCGTCGGACACCTGAATTCTCCCTGTGCGTCGAAAAAGGTGGGCCATCGAGGTATACCGCAGACGGGCAAGCGGCCCAACGGGATCCAGCATATGGGTAGTGCACACGGACTTTCCGGCGACCCTGGCACTCGTTAAGTGCGGATTAGGTGCGCCGCAGGTGGGCGGGCGCACGGTGTGGTCATGCACAACGAACCGAACGGCCTGCTCCTCGCCCACCGCGCCATGCTGCGCGATCTCGACCGCTGCGCCGCGCTCGCCGCCCAGCTCACCGGCGCCCCGCTGGAGCGCAGGCGCGCCGCCGCGGTCGCCGCCTACCTCACCGATTTCTGCGACAGCATCCACCACCACCACAGCGCCGAGGACGAGGTGCTCTGGCCGGTGCTGGAGCGCGCCGCCGGGGCGCACGTCGACCTCACCGAGCTCAGCGACGACCACGCCGAGCTCGACCCCAGGCTGGACCGCGTCCGGGCGGGCGCGGCCGCGCTGCGCGACACCCGCACGGTGGCCCCCGAGCTCGCCGCCGACCTGGCCGACCTGCGCGACACCGTGCGCGAGCACGTCACCGACGAGGAGCGCACCATCGTCCCGCTGATCAAGCGGTACGTCTCGGACGAGGAGTGGAACCGGGTCGAGGCCACCATCCGCAAGCGCGGCGGCAAGATGAGCTTCGAGGTTCCGCGGATCCTCGCGGTCAGCACCGGCGCCGAGCTGGACGAGGCGCGCCGGGAGGGCGGCATCCCGGTCGCGCTCATGATCAAGCTGCTCCCGGTGCCGTTCCGCCGCCGGGAGGCGCTGGTGTTCGGAGCCGCGCGGTGAGCTCGGCGGCCGAGCGGGCGTAGGCGGGGTCGCCGGAGAGCGCGTGCAGCGCCGCGTCCACCGGCCCGGCGTAGAGCGTGCCGGAGTCCAGCCCGGCGATCCGGCCCGCGAAGGGGAGCAGCTCGGCGAAGATCTCCGCGCCGGTCGCGGTGTCGCCGAGCCGGGCGGCGGCGTGGCCGCGCAGCGTGGTGAAGCCGAGCCAGTAGTAGTTGCGGTCGATCGGCCGGCGGTGCGCCCAGACCCGGCGGGCCTCGGCCTCGTCCCCGGCGTCGAGCAGCGCCAGTACCAGTGCGTCGGTGATCATTCCGGGCAGCGCGGCGTCCACCGCGGTGAGTTCGTCGCGCAGGTGTGCCAGGTCGCCGCGGGCGACGGCGGCGCCGATCCGGCCGACGGTGGCCATGGCGGCGCCGCTCGGCGCGCCGTGCTCGGCCAGCGCCCTGCTCACCTCGGCGTACCTGGCCAGCGCCGCGTCCACGTGCCCGGCGAGCAGCTCCAGCAGCGCGGAGAAGATGGCGACCACCGCGAGCAGGATGCCGAGCTGGCCGGTGGTGGACCTGGCTACCGCGAGCTCCATCTCGGCGCGCGCCCCGGCCAGGTCGGTGTGCGCGGCGGAGTCCAGGAAGAGCAGCCAGTGCGCCACCGCCTCGTGGTCGATCTGGCCCGCCTCGATGGCCACCGCGAGGTACTCCTCGGCCACCGCGCGGCGCTCGGCGCGCAGGTCGGGGCCGAGCGCGGCGTACGCCCTGACGTTCAGCGCGGCGCAGCGCAGCCTGGCATCCGGCACGGTGCGGGCCAGCGCCAGCGCCTCGGCGCTCACCCGCTGGCTCTCGGCCTCGGCGTACCCCTCGAGCTCGCGGAAGAGCGCGAGCAGCAGCCGGACCCTGGTCGCGTCCGGCAGCTCGCCCGCGAGCCGGGCGCGGAGCGCGGCGACGGCGGTGTGCGCGGGGTCGCGGCCGTCCCGCGTGGTCCAGATGAGCGGGGCGTCCCACGCCGCGAGCACGGCGATCTCCGGGTGCGCGGCGATGGCGTCCAGGTAGATGGTGCGGGCGCGCACCGCGTCGCCCGCGCGGGCGTGCGCCCGGACCGCCGCCGCAAGCAGCTCGGCGGGGGAGCCGGCGGCCCGGCTGCCCGCGAGCTCGCGCAGCCGCAGCGCGTCCCGCCACTGGGCGGCGGCCTCGCGCCAGGACCCGGCCCGCTCGGCGGCGCGGGCCGCGGCCACCGGGTAGCGGATGGCGTCCTGCGCGGTGGCCGGGCCCGCGGCGGCCGAGGCGTGCCTGGCGAGCACGGCGGCGTCGGCGTCAGCGCCGAGCACCTCGAGCGCCCTGGTGTGCAGCCGGGCGCGGCGCAGCAGCGGGGTGTCGTCGTAGAGGGTGTCGCGGACCAGGGCGTGCGTGAACCGGACCCGGCCGGGGGCGGGCTCGTCCAGCAGCCCGGCGAGCACCGCCGCCTCCAGGGCGTCGAGCAGGTCGTCCGGGTCGCGCCCGGCGACCTCGGCGAGCACGTCCAGGTCGGCCTCGCGGCCGAGCACCGCGACCTGGCGCAGCGTGGTCGCGACCGGGTCGGGCAGCCGGGCGACCCGGCGGCGCAGCACCTCCCTGACCCCCGCCGGTACCGCGGTGCCCGCCGCGCGCGCACCCTCGGCGGCGATGAGGCGGGCCAGCTCCCGGACGAAGAGCGGGTTGCCGCCGGTGCGCTCGGCGACCATGGCCAGCAGCTCCGGCCCGGCCTCGTCGAGGCCGTGCCGCGCGGCGAGCGCCGCGACCGCCGCCGGGTCCAGGCCGCGCAGCGTCAGGTGCGCGGCGGTGCTGCCGAGCAGCGCGCCGATGGTGGCGTCGAGTTCGTCGTCGCGCTCGCCGGGGCGGTAGGTGACCAGCACCAGCACCGGCTGCTCGGCGAGCAGCGCGACCACCTGGCGCAGCAGCTGGAGCGTCAGGTCGTCGGCGCGGTGCACGTCGTCCAGCAGGATCGCGGTGCGGCCGGTGCCGAGCGCCGCCGCGATGGTGCGGCCGAGCTCGAACGGGTTGGGCGCGGCGCCGCCGGGCAGCGCATCCGAGCCGAGCGCCTCGGCCCAGGCCCAGCCGGGTGGTGCGCCCGCGACTTCGGGGCAGCGGCCGCGCCTGCCCCGCCAGCCGTCGGCGGTGAGTGCGCGCACCGCCGCCTCGGCCAGTGCGGTCTTGCCCGCCCCGGCATCGCCGCCGATCAGCACGATCCGGGCGCCGTGCGCGGCGGCGTCGCTCGCCGCCGCGGCAATGACGCCGAGCTCGGCATCGCGGCCGAGGGGGGCCGGTGCGGTGCGCCCGGTCGTCGGCCGCGGGGCGGGTGGCGGCAGCGGCCGCGCGGCCGTGGACAGCGGTTGTCCGGTGGGCGGGGCGAGCGGCTGTGTGGCCGTGGGCGAGGACAGCGGTTGTCCACCGGGCGGCTGTGTGGCTGGGGGTGGCGGCTGCGTGGGCACGGGCGGGTCGAGCGCGGGGGCCTGCGCGAGGATGTCGGCCTCCATGGCGCGCAGCGCCGGGCCGGGGTCGACGCCGAGCTCGTCGGCGAGGTGCTCGCGGGTGCGGCGCAGCGCGGCGAGCGCGTCGCCCTGCCGGCCGCAGCGGTAGAGCGCGAGCGCGAGCAGCCGCACCGCGCCCTCCCGGCCCGGGTTCTCGTGCAGGTGCCGCTCCAGCTCGGCCACCACCACGGCCGGGCGGCCGAGCGCCAGCTGCGCCTCGGCACGAAGCTCCACGGCCTGCAGCCGCAGCTCGGTCAGCCGGGCCACCTCGGGCACCGCCCACGGCTCGTCGGCCACCTCGGCGTAGGCGCCGCCCCGCCAGCGATCCAGCGCCGCGTCCAGCAACCGCAGCTGCTCGGCCGGCTCGGCCCCGGCCGCGCGGTGCACGAGGTCGTCGAAGTGCCAGGCGTCGACGGCCTCCCGCGGCAGCCGCAGCGCGTACCCGGGCGCGGCGCTGACCAGCACCGCGGCCGGGGTGCGGCGCGGCCGCTCCGGCTCAAGCGCGCGGCGCAGGTGCGAGATGTGCACCTGCAGCGTGGCCAGCGCCCTGGCGGGCACATCGGCGCCGCCCCAGACATCGTCGATGATCCGGTCGGTGGAGACCACCTCGCCGCCCGCGATCGCGAGCCGGGCCAGGACCGCGCGCTGGCGCGGTCCGCCGAGATCGGCGGCGGTGCCGGCGATGGTGGCGCGCAGTGGCCCGAGAACGGAGAGCAACACGATCGCTATTGTGCCGTCGCGCCCGGCGGAGGTGATCGGCGAGCGCAGCTTCACACCCGGGGCGGCTGGATTCCGAACGATCGTTCGTCTGCGGCTCGTAGGTCTGGCCGCGTTCGTTGTGAAGAACCGACTACGCTGTTGCGGTCACGACGAGGTCGAACGGGAGGCGCGATGCGCGTGGCCGAGGGCGCTGCGGCGCCACGGGGCTCGAACGGGCGGGACGCCATCCTGGATTCCGCGATCCGGCTGTTCAACGAGCGCGGCTATCACGGGACGTCGATGCGGGATATCGCGGCGGGCGCCGAGATCACCGTCGCCTCGATCTACCACCACTTCAAGTCCAAGCAGGAGATCCTGCAGAGCATCATGGTGCGCGCGCTGCAGGCGGCGCTCTCGCTCACCCGCACCGCGGTGGTCAGGGCCGACGGCTCACCCGCCGGGCAGCTGCGGGCGGTGGTGCGGGCCTGGGTGGTCTTCCACACCACGCACCGGCTGGACGCCGTCGTCGCCGCCACCGAGCTGCGCAGCCTGGAGCCACCCGGCCGGGACCTGGTGATCGCGCTCCGCGACGAGCAGGAGGCGCTCTTCCGCGACGTCGTGACGCGCGGCGTCGAGGAGGGCGCCTTCGGCACCGGCTACCCGCTGGACGCCACCCGCGGCATCATCAGCATGGGCCAGTCCATCTGCATGTGGTGGCGCGGCGACGGCCCCATGACGGCGGAGCAGCTCGCCGCCAGGTACGAGGCGCTCGCGCTCGCCATCGTCGAGGCCGCCTAGCGATCGTTTCCCCCTGTTGTCGGGGGAATCCGCACCACACCGGTGGTCGATGAGCGATCGTTCGGTCGTGGGGTTCCGTCGACAGGAAGAGGCGCATCCGGTGAACGTTCCCGTGGGACTGTGTACTACTCCCGCGGGATCACGCCGGACCTCACGGCGCCGGTCGCCACCCTGACCTTCGCCGAGGTCGACGCCGCCGCGCCAAGGTCAATGTCGGCCGCTGCGGGCCGCCGCGTACGCCGGGAATCGTTCCCGCAGTGTCCGGTCGAAGGCCGTGGCCCGCTCGTGGGTGTCCACCGGGGAGAGCTCGCTCCTGGACAGGTACCGCCGCGCGAGATCTGCCGCGGCCTCGACCTGACCGGTGGCCGCGCAGAACGCCACCGTGGCGCGCAGCCGGGCCGGGAGCACGATCTCCGCGCCCGTACGGGTGATGCTGATCGTCCCCGCCATGGACACGAGACCGGCGACCTCGGATCGCTCGGCGAACCATGCCGTCGCCGGTCCGTCCAGGTGTTCGCGGACCCATCGCACAGCATCGCCGACGTCGCTCGGCTCAGCCAGATGACGCGATTCACCCCATATCGCCGTGCTGTCCTGGCCGAATCAGCGGGAGTCGATTCCGCCGAACTCCGCCGCCCGGGTCGACAGGGGTACCGGAGTGCTCCGACATCGACGATGTGACCGAATCCGTTCTCGCACAGCCGTGTTAGGGTCCTCCGTTCCGATCACGCGGTTGTTTCGCGTCCGAGCGAGGGGTTCACGGTGACACCGTTCGTCGTTCTCACGGTGATCAGCGGTCTGGTGCTGGTCGCACTGGCCGTAGCTATCCGGGAGTTGCCCCCGGCGCGGCGCATTCGGGACGGGGTGGTCGGGGTCGTGTTCCTCGCCTCCGCGGCTGGCATCGGGTTCGGCGGGTTCCACCCGTCGGGGTTCTTCTGGCCGGTTCTCGTGCTGCCGATCTACCTCGTCGTCGACTCGGTGCGGTACATCGACCTCGACGACGTCTCCGAGGAATCGACACCCGCGCACCGGCGTCCGCGCCCGGCGCCGGAACCCGCCGCGCCCCGGCGATCCGCGGGGAGCCGGGAGCGGCGGGCCGCGCGGGCGGCCGAGCGCCGGGAGGCGCTGCGGGTCAAGCACGGCGAGGCGCGGTAGTCTGCCGCCCGTGTGGGGTGGGAGAACGAGAATTCTGGCCGTCGCGGTGCTCGCGGCCGCGGCGCTGTCCGGGTGCGGGCGGAGCGTGCCGGGGACGCCGGTCGCCGCCCCCGGCACCGGACCGGTGGTACCGGAGCTGCGCGGGGTTCCCGGTGAGTGGGTGGGCTCGTACACCTGCGCGCAGGGCGAGACCGGGCTGACGCTGACCGTCGAGCCGGACGGCCGCACCGAGTTCGCCTTCTACCCGCTGGTCACCAATGGCGCTGCCCGGCCGGGCCGGTTCGAGATGCGCGCCACCGTAGACGGGGAGCGGGTCACCTTCACCCGTGTCCGCTGGCTGGAGCACCCGAGCGGCTACGAGATGGTCGACCTGGTCGCCACCGAGCGAACGCAGCAGCTGATGCGCGGCACCGTGAACGGCAGCGGGTGCAGCAGCTTCCGGGTGGACCGCATCCTGAGCTGAGCCCGTGGTGCGGGGTCCGCACCACGGGCCGAAGGTCAAGGGATGACGACCGCGGTGACCGCGGTGCCGGGCTCGTCGGCCCAGCGGTGCCCGGTGTCGCGCGGCGTGACCCCCTGGTCCGCCCAGGCGGCGAGCAGCAGCGCGACCTTGCTGTGCATGATCGTGCGCAGCCGGTCGAACGAGTTCTCCGGGTTGTCGTCGACCAGCCCGAGCAGCAGCCACCAGGCCCACGCCACCGCGCCCGCATTGGCCACGAAGTCGGGCAGCACCGGGATGCCGCGGGCGGCGAGCATGGCCTCGGCCTCCGGGGTGGTGGCGGCGTTCGCGGCCTCGACCACGACCTTCGCGCGCACGTCGAAGGAGTTGTCCGGGGTGATGGCGTAGGAGATGGCGGCCGGGACCAGGATGTCGACCTCGGTGCCGAGCACCGCGGCGCGCGGCAGCTGCTCGACGCCGGCGGGCAGCCGGGAGCGGTCGATCTCGCCGTAGCCGTCGCGCAGGGCGAGCAGCGCGGGCACGTCGAGGCCGTCGGCGCAGTGCAGGGTGCCCGCGGCGTCGGCGAGGGCGATTACCCGCATGCCCGCCTCGTGCAGGTAGTGCGCGGCGGCGCCGCCCATGGTGCCGATGCCCTGGATGGCGACGGTGGTGTCGGCGGGGGAGCGGCCCCAGGAGACGGCGGCGGCGAGACAGGCGTGCGCGACGCCGTAGCCGCCGATCACGTCGCCGAGCAGGAAGCCGCCGTCGACCGCGGCGTTCAGCCCGGCGCGGACCCGGGCCAGGGTGGCGGCCGGGTCGGCGGCGCGCCGGATGGCGGCGTGGTAGCTCTGGCCCAGCCCGAGCTTCTCGAAGACCTCGTCGATCAGGTGCTGCGGCACACCGAGATCCTCGGCGGTGACCCAGTGCGCGTCGATCCACGGCCGCATGGCCTCGCAGAACCGCTCCAGCACGCCGAGCGCGCGCGGATCCTTGGGGTCGAAGTCGATGCCGCCCTTGGCGCCGCCGATCGGCAGGTCGAAGGTGGCGGTCTTGTTCGCCATGCCGCGGGCCAGATCCTCGACCTCGGTGAGCGTGCAGCCCGCGCGCATGCGGGTGCCGCCGGTGGCGAGCCCCGCGCGCAGCGTGTGGACGACGAGGTAGCCGACCGCGCCGGTGACCGAATCGGTCCAGTGCAGCCGCATGTACGGCTGCGGGCGCAGCGCCGCGGGGGCGAGCGGCCGCGCCGCCGGCGCCGTGGCGGTGCTGGTCATCTCCGGGGTGCCCCCGGCCGGGTTCTGCATCGTGGTCACGGAGAACCACCTCCTCATCGCGCGTTTAACTCGGTCGCCACGGGGAAATCCCAGCCTGTCGTTGTACCCCGCCCGGACGTCGTCGTCGCTGTCGATGGCGCGTGCCCGGTACCCCCAGCGTGCGGCCGATGCGGGCCGCGCGTCTATTAACGGTTCATTCACGGCAGTGTTCACGGTTCCTGCACAAGACCTAGGCTCGGTTCATGGACCTGTCGCTGGCGCGTCTGCGCATGCTGCGCGAGCTGCATCGGCGCGGCACCATCACCGCCGCCGCGAGCGCGCTGCACTACACCGCGTCGGCGGTATCGCAGCAGCTCGCGCAGCTGGAACGGGACGTCGGGGCGCGGCTGCTGGAGCGGCGGGGGCGGCGGGTGCAGCTCACCGACCTCGGGCTGCTGCTCGCCGAGCACGCCGTGGAGATCCTGGCCTCGGTGGAGCGTGCCACCCAGGCGCTGGAGGATGCCGGTGAGTCGGTGACGGCGAAACTCACCGCGGGCGTGTGGGCATCGGTGGCCTCCGGGCTGCTCCCGGACGCGCTGGAGACGCTGGCCCGCACGCACCCCGGCATCCTGGTGCGCACCAGGGAGCTGCCGCCGGAGGCCACCGCCGCCGCCGTCCGGGACGGTGCGCTCGACCTCTCCTTCGTCCTCGACTACTCCAACTCCCCGGTCACCTGGGACCGCGGGCTGGAGCGGGCGGTGATCGCGGTCGAGCGGCTCTACGGCTGCGTGCCCGCGGGCATGGTAAGCGCCGCCACAGTGACCCTCGCCGAGCTCGCCGAGCACCCGTGGATCCTGGCGCCCGCGCGCTCACACTTCGGGCACGCGGTGCGGCTGGCCTTCCAGTCCGCCGGGGTGCAGCCGCGGATCGACCACGAGGTGGAGGAGCAGGCGACCGCCATGGCGATGGTCGCGGCCGGGCTCGGGGTCACGCTCGTCTCCGACCTCGGGCTGGCGCTGCGCCCGCCCGGGGTCGACATCGTGGCGCTGGCCGATGTCTTCACCCGCACGGTGTCGCTGGCCTACCGCACCAATACCGCCCGGCGCGCCGCGCTGTTGATCGTGGTGGACGCGATTCGCACGGCGGCGGTGGAGAAGGGGCTCGGGGCCGACATGTCCTCGCAGGACGTAGTGCCCGCGGCCAATGGGGCCGAGGGGCGTGGGTCCTGGCGGTGACGCGGAGCCCGTCCCGGCGCTGAGCCGGAATCGGCGTTTTCCGGAGTCGAGACCGGGGCGCTGCGGGTTCAGGTCCGCTCTCCCGCGCGGATGGTGGCGGACACCCCCTCGGGCGCGGCCGTGGTGCGCCCGCCCAGGTAGCCGTCGGGGCGGATGAGGATCTGCTCGCCGTCGATTGCGTCGTATGCCGCGAAGGCGTGCCCTTCCGCGTCTACGACGTGCGCACCAGCCCGTGATACCCCCGCTCGCAGCACCGCGTGCGCCCGCGTCCCCGGCAGCTCGGGCAGTGCGCCGGTGGCGCCGAAGCAGAGGAGTGTGGCGTGCGGGCCGCGGAACAGGTCGAAGAGCCGGAGCGCGCGCCCGTCGGCGTCGCGCAGCGGCGCGTCCGGTGCCCGATCGCCGACCGCGAGGCGGGCGGGGTCCGCCGGGGAGCGGTAGCTGATATCCAGCTGCCTGGTGTTCTCCCCGCGCTCCAGTGCCTCCTCGCGCCCATCGCGCAGGCTCGTGAGGAGCTCGGTGCTCAATCCGAGCACCGAGGCCGCCACCGCGCGCCGCTCGGATTCGTAGGTATCCAGCGGACTGGAGTCCCCGTCGAGCGCCGCCGCGAGCTTCCAGCCCAGGTTGTAGGCATCCTGGATGCCGGTGTTCATCCCCTGCCCGCCGGTCGGCGGATGGGTGTGCGCGGCATCGCCGGCCAGGAACACCCGCCCCTCCCGGAAGCGCCGGGCCAGCCGGATATTGGGCCGCCAGGCGGTGACCCAGTCCAGCTCGCTCAGCTCGACCTCGACCCCGCCGCGATGCCGATCGAGAACGGCCTGCAACGCCGCGAGACCGGGCTCGACCTCGGCGCCGAGCGGCGCGGCGATCTGGAAGTGCCGCCCCCCGGGCAGCGGGGTGAGCGCGAGGCCGTCCATCGGGCGCTCCGGATCGGCGGCGAACCAGTGGCCGAAGGTGTGGTCGAGCGCATCCGCCCTGGCATCGCCGAGCAGCATGCGGAAGCTCTCGTCGGTGCTGCCGTCGAACGGGATGCCGAGCGCCTTGCGCACCGTGCTCCGCCCGCCGTCCGCGCCGACCAGGTAGGCGGCGCGCACCGTCTCGTGCTCGAGTTCGGCGGTGACGCCCGTCGCGTCCTGGGTGAAGCTGATCAGCGCGGTCCCGGTCTCCACCCAGACCCCGAACTCCGCCAGCCGGGCGCGCAGGATCGCCTCGGTGCGGTCCTGGGCGAGGAACCGGGCATTGGGGTGCGGAATCGCCGGGGTCGGCGGCACCGGCTCGGCCATCCGGTGCTCGCCCGCGAAGTGCCCGCCGATGTAGGCGCGCAGCACCGGCCCCGGCGCGCCCTCGGCGAGCACCGCCGCCAGCACCCCCAGGTCGTCGAAGACCTCCAGCGTGCGGGGCTGGATGCCGTCCCCGCGCGACCCGACCGGAAACGCGGGATTCCGGTCGATCACCCGCACAGGGATACCCCGGCGAGCCAGATCGACAGCGAGCGTGAGGCCGGTGGGACCGCCTCCGGCGATCAGAACGACAGGCTGCACGGCGAACTCCATCCGATGAATCAATATTCAGTGAATCTGAGTTCAGTATGGTGATTGGTAGCTTGTGCCGTCAAGGAGGTGTGCGATGACGGGCAGCCGCAGGGAGCGCGCGGCCGAGACCGAGCAGGCGCTGAAGACCGCCGCACGCGAACTCTTCGCCGAACGCGGCTACCTGAACACCAAGATCACCGACATCACCGCCGCCGCGGGCCGCGCCGCCGGCTCCTTCTACAACCACTTCGCGAGCAAGGAGGAGCTGCTCTCCGCCCTGCTCGCCGACCTCGCGGCCCAGGGCGACCGAGCGGCCGAGAGCGCCGGCCACACCCCGGACTTCGCCGACCCCGACGCGGTGCGCTACCACGTCGAGAGCTACTGGCGCTTCGCCCGCGCGCACGCCCCGGTACTGCGCGCCGTGAACCAGGCGGCGCTGGTGGACGCGGGCTTCGCCCGGCGGGTGGCGGAGTTCGCCCGGGCGCAGCGCGCGGATATCGCCGACCACGTCGCCGGGTTCGAGGCCGCCGGGCTCCGGCTCCCGAGTACCACCGACGCTAGCCTCGCCATGATGTTCCTGCTGGTCCAGGCGCTCCTGGACGCGGTAGAGGAGGGCACGGTCGAACTCGGCGACGCCGAGGCCGTAGACGCCCTCACCCGCTTCGTCTACCGGGGACTCACCGGCCGCGACTACTGAGCCGGTGGTACCGTTCCACCGTGCTCATCGAGGTCGACAGACTCGGGCCGCCCGCTCCCGGCGGGCGGCGGATCCGGTCCGTATAGGCCACCCGTAGCGGGTGGTCCGATCCGCCGTCGCCGTCGAGCTCTCGCGAATCTTCCGATCGTCGACCGCCCGTCCCCGGGCGCGAGGAGAGCACACCCATGTCTGGAATCACCCTGCGCGATCTGGCCTTCGACTGGCCGGACGGCACCGTCGCGCTGCGTCCGCTGACCGCCGTCCTCCCGGCCGGGCACACCGGCCTGGTCGGGCGCAACGGCGCAGGCAAATCCACCCTGCTGCGGCTGATCGCCGGGCTGCTGACCCCCACCGCCGGGCGGGTCGAGGCCGCGCGACCCGTCGGCTACCTGCCGCAGACCCTGACCCTCGGCACCGGCGCGACCGTGGCCGAGCTGCTCGGCATCGCGGAGACGCTGGCCGCGCTGCGCGCCATCGAGTCCGGCGACGCCGCCGAGCGGCACTTCGAGATCGTCGGCGACGACTGGGATCTGGAGGCCCGCGCCGCGCAGGCGCTGCACGAGATCGGGCTCGGTGCGGCCGGGCTGGATCGCACCGTCGGCACACTCTCCGGCGGCGAGGCGGTGCTGGTCGCGGTGACCGGGCTCCGGCTGCGCCGCACCCCGGTGACGCTGCTCGACGAGCCCACCAACAACCTGGACGGCGACACCCGCGCCGAACTGGCCCGGCTGGTCGGGGGCTGGCCCGGCACCCTGGTGGTGGTGAGCCACGACCGCGCCCTGCTGGAGCGCATGGAGTACACCGCCGAGCTGCACGACGGCAGCCTCGACGTCTTCGGCGGGCCGTACAGCGCGTGGCGGCAGCACGTCGAGCAGCGGCAGGCCGCGGCCGCCCAGGCCGCGAAGAGCGCCGCGCAGACGCTGGAGGTGGAGAAGCGGCAGCGGATCGAGGCGGAGACCAAGCTGGCCCGCCGGGAGCGCACCGGCCGCGCCACCCAGCAGCGCGGCGGCATTCCGCGCATCCTCGCCGGGAACCGCGCGAGCAAGGCGCAGAACGCGGCGTCCGCGCTGCGCGGCACCGCGGACGCCAAGGTGCGCGCCGCCGAGCAGGCGCTGGACGCCGCCGCGGCCCTGGTCCGCCGGGACGAGCACATCCACCTCGACCTGCCCGACCCCGACGTCCCCGCCGGGCGCCGCATCGCCGAGCTGCGGGACGGCGGCACCACCGTGGTGCTGCAGGGCCCGGAGCGGGTCGCGCTGGTCGGCCGGAACGGTGCGGGCAAGACCACCCTGCTCGAGCAGCTCCTCGGAATATCCAGCACTGCACAGGGTTCCGTCGAGGGCGTGCTGCACACCGATCGGGTCGGCTACCTCCCGCAGCGGCTGGACGGCCTGGACGACACCGCCAGCGCGCTCGCCACCGTGCAGGCCGTCGCCACCGGGGCGAGCACCGCCACCGTCCGCAACCGGCTGGCCCGGCTGCTGCTGCGCGGCGACAGCGTCGACCGCCCGGTGGGCACGCTCTCCGGCGGCGAGCGCTTCCGGGTCGCGCTGGCCCGGCTGCTGCTCGCCGAGCCACCCGCCCAGCTGCTCATCCTGGACGAGCCGACCAACAACCTCGATATCGCCAGCGTCGAGCAGCTGGTGGCGGCGCTCTCGGCCTATCGGGGCGCGGTGCTCGTGGTCAGCCACGACGCGGAGTTCCTCGCCGCGCTCGGCGTGCACACCGTCGTCGAGCTCACCCCGGACGGGCTGCGGGTGGAGCGCGGCTGATCAGCGCCGCACGCCGGGCCAGACCACGTCGGCGAGGTGCTCCCGGTCGGCCACGTCGAGCTTGATCGAGGCCCGGTAGATGTGCCCCTCGACGGTGCGCACCGAGACCACGAGCCGCTCGGCGATCTCCTTGTTGGAGAGCCCCTGCGCGATGTGCGCGGCGATCTCGCGCTCGCGCGGGGTGATCGGCAGCGGGCGGCTCGCGGCGGTGATGGCGGGGGTGGTGGCGCCGTCGCAGCGGGAGGAGAGCTCGGCGGCGCGGGCGGTGCAGCGCGCGCTCGGGCCGCGCCGCCCGGCCCGGTCGTGGATCGGCACCGCCTGCGCGGCGGCGTCGGCGGCCGAGAGCAGCAGCCCGGCGGCTTCGAAATCGGCGCTCACGGCGTCGAGGTCGGCGGCCCGGTTGGCGGCGACGGCCTCGGCGTGCCTGGCGTAGAGCGCGACGACCGCGCCCTGGACCTTCGGCGCCAGCTCGGCGAGGCGGGCCGCGCCGGAGCCGTCGCCGAAGCGGGCGGCGTGGTGCAGCGCCTCGGCCTCCAGCGCGAACTGCCCGGCGCCGCGGGCGATGCGGGCGGCCCTGCGGGCGAGTTCGGCGGCGGTGGCGCTGTTCTGCGGGGCGGCGGCCCAGGCGCGGGCGAGCATGCGCTGCGGTTCGTGCAGCGCCAGGTGCGCTCCGGCGTGCTCGGCGGCGTCGTCCAGGGTCTTCTCGACCTTCTCGGTGTCGCCGAGCGCGGCGTAGGCGCGGACCAGCAGCAGCCGGGCGGGGAGCTGCCAGGGCAGCGAGGTCTCGGCATTGAGCGCGGCCAGCGCCTGCTCGAAGGCGGTGATGGCCTCGCGGAAGCGGCCGCGCGCGGTGGCGACGACGCCGACCGCGATCTTGGCGATGGCCCAGCCGAGGAACTGCCCGGCGGAGAAGAACTCGTTGTACTCGGCGGCGCGGCGCTCGGCCTGGTCCAGCTCGCCGACGGTGGTCAGCGCGAGCACGTCGCAGTAGCGGACCATGACCCGGATCATGCCGTCGGTGGGTTTCTGCTCGGCCCGGCTGCGCGCCGCGATCGGCCCGAAGTCCAGACCGCGCCCGGCCACCGGCATGGCGAGCCCGGCGGCGAAGGCGGCGAAATCCACCGCCTGGCGCGGGGCGTCGGGGGACTCCAGCACCGCTTCGGCGGCGGCGATCCCCTCGGCGATCCGGTTCTCGTGCACCGCCATCGCCGCCCCGGCCGCTTCCACGATGAGCCGCAGCGCGGGGTGCTCGGCCTTGGCGCCCATGACATCGATGAGCCCGCGGCCGCCCTCCACATCGCCGAGCGACCAGAAGCGCAGGCTCGCCCGCGGCACCCCCCACTGCACGATCTGCAGCTGGTCGAGCTGCTCGGGGTCGTAGCCGGCCAGGATCTCGTCGGCGGCCTGCGGGCGGCCCTGCCAGAGCAGCGCACGCGACAGCAGCTCGGCGGCGCGCAGCTCGCCGCCGCGCTCGTGCGCGGCCCGGGCCAGCCGCTCGCCGAGCGGCAGGTTGGCCAGCGCCACCGCGTCCTTGGCGGCGGTGATGAGCAGGTCGGGGTCGATGGGGCGGTCGCTGTCCACGCAGAGCCGGGCCAGCCGGATGCGGCTGGCGGCGGTGTCGAGCGGGCGGTCGCGCAGGGCGTCCACGATGCGGCCGCAGCGGGCCCGCGCGGTGGCGGTGCCGATCTGCTGCCGCACCACCTCGCCGAGCAGCGGGTGGCTGAACCGCGCGGTGGGCGGGCTGTCGGTGCTGATCCGGATGAGTCCGGCCAGCTCGGCGGCGTCCACCGCGGCCGGGTCGGCGAGCGCGGTGAGGATATCCAGGTCCAGCGGCTCGTAGAGCGCCAGCGTCTGCAGCGCGTCCACCACCGCCGCGCCCGCCCGCTGTAGTCGCTCGTGCAGCAGCTCGACCAGCCCCGACGGCACCGCCGTCGGGCCGCGCAGCTGCCAGACCCCCTCGACCTCGGTGAGGTTGCCCGCCTCCACCGCGCCCTCGACCATGTTCCGCAGGAAGAGCGGGTTGCCACCGGAGGACTCCCAGATGACGTCGGCGCTGAGCCCCTCCAGCGTGCCCGCCAGCACCGACTCCACCAGCCGCACGCACTGGCCCTTGATCATCGGCGGCAACTCCAGCCGCTCCAGGTAGTCGTCCTTCCACAGCGAGAGCACCGCGCCGGGCACCTGCTCACCATTGCGCACGGTGGCGACGATGCGGGCGCTGCGCTCCGCGGCGATCTGGTGCAGCAGGGTGGCGGAGAGCTGGTCGAGCAGGTGCGCGTCGTCCACCCCGATCACCGGATCGTCCCCGGCGATCAGGTTCTTGCGCGCCTCGGTGAGCAGCGCCAGCGGGTCACGGGAGGCGGAGCCGTCGATCCAGGGCGCGAAGGCCCCCAGCGGAATCGCCTGCGACGACTCGGTACACACCGCCCAGCGAACCGGGACATCCAGCTCCGCGGTGACCATCCGGGCCAGCGTGGTCTTGCCGACGCCGGCATTGCCGACGAGGACGATGCCACCGGCATCGTCGCCCGTCAGCGCCGCGCGCACGATCCGGGATTCGTCGGGGCGATCGAGCAGTTGCCAGCGCTCCAGCATGGTGCTCGAGTGTAGATCCTGTTCTGCTGCACCGCGATGCGTTCGTTGCTGTGAAAACCCGGTGTGCACGTTTCACTCTGCCGCTATTCTCGGGCTACCGTTCAGCGCGGCAGCTCGGAGACGTCGCCCGGCTCCACCCGCGGCGCGTTGTTCACCTGGTGCCGGAAGTTGCTCGAGGCCTCGTAGACCCGCTGCTTGAGCCGGTTGATCGAGCCGAGCGGGCGGTGCGCGTCGAGCCCGCGCCAGGAGTTGAAGGAGAGCACGTCGTCGCCGTAGGCGCGGCGCTCCGGGGTGTACGGGTCCTGCGGCGCGAAGTGGACGGTGGCGACGGTCCGGTGCGGGGACTGCTCTTCGGGCCACGGAACGGTGGCGTCTTCGATCGGCATCCGCGCCGGGTCGGTGCAGAGCTGGGCGCGGAGTTCGTAGGTGGCGCCGTGCTGGGCGAAGAAGTCGACGATCGCGTCCTGGTGCGCGTTCACCCCCGCCTTCGGATCGATCGTGGTGCCCCGCAGCGCGGCGGCCTCCGGCGAGACCGGGACGTACTCCAGCTTCGCCACGTAGTCGCCCCAGCGCAGCGGGGCCGAGGAGTAGAAGGGCTCGCCCAGGATGTGCGTGTTCGGCGCGACGAAGACGGCCAGGTTCTGCGGCAGGTGCCTGCCGAAGCGGCCGAGCACGTGCTGGTCCACCGCGGCGAGCAGCG
The DNA here is from genome assembly GCF_040654395.1 of Nocardia sp. NPDC050697. Classification (NCBI taxonomy): domain Bacteria; kingdom Bacillati; phylum Actinomycetota; class Actinomycetes; order Mycobacteriales; family Nocardiaceae; genus Nocardia; species Nocardia sp. NPDC050697. The sequence continues at coordinate 8,522 of NZ_JBFAHY010000014.1, read as the reverse complement.
TGCTGCCGCGGCGCAGCAGCGGGTCCGGGATGCGGGCCAGCGCCATAGCGGTCGGCATGCCGACGGTGAGGTAGGCGTGCGCGTCGGCGAAGAGGAACTCCCGGTGCGTCACCATGATGAAGTCCTGGGTGGTGGCGGTGTCGCCGGGCAGCGCCCGCGGGCCGTGCACGCCGAGCACCTTGATGCCGAGGCCGCGGACGCCGCGCAGCTGGTCGCTGCGGATCACGCCGGAGGTGCTGGAGAGCCGGGCGATCACCGGGTAGGTGCCCGGCGTGGCGAACAACCCCTGCGCGAGCTCCGGCGCCAGGTCGGCGGGGACGGTCAGCTCGCCGCGCAGGATGCCGTGGCTCTTGGCGTGCGCGTCGCGCAGCCCGCGCTTGTAGGTGCGGTACGCGCGCTCGTTGTTGCCGCGCAGCGCCGCGATGATCCGGTCGATGATCTGCTCCTCGTCGGCGCGCGGAGTCTCCAGATCGGGGGAGTAGCGGACGTAGGTGCGCTCGGCCACGTCGGTCATCGGTCGGTGTTCCTCTCCTGGCTGTCCGCGGTGCTGCGCCACGGGGCGAAGGGGTTGGCGACACCGTCGAGAGCCGGTGCCAGCGTGGGGAAGTGGCGCAGCAGCACGCTGCGCATGTCGTTCTCGCGGATCCAGGCCATGCCGGCCTCGGTGTAGACCTCCGGGCGGAAGTCGGTGGTGAAGAAGCGGTCCGCGGCGAGCCGCCGGGAGGCCATGAGCACGAAGATCCGGAAGGCGGTGTCGCTGAAGCCGAACCCCTCCGGCTTGGTCTCGGCGTACAGCCCGACCATGAGGTCGACGTTCTCCACCTCGCCGTACACCTCGCGCAGCTCCCGCGCCCAGGCCGGGTCGTCGGTGAGCTCCTCGAAGGAGGTGGCCGGGGCGAGCCGCAGCTGCCTGCGGAACTCGTTGTACCGCGGCACGCCGCGCTCCCGCACCCGCAGGATGTCGACGGTCGCCAGGTCGAGCGGCGGGTAGCCGGGACGTCGCAGGTCCTGCAGGTGCCTGGGGTAGTTGTGCAGGGTGAGCGCGCCGGGGTTGGCGCGGCCGAAGGAGTAGAGGAGGTCGGCCATCGGGGTCTCGGTCAGCCGCTCCCGCACGTGCGCCACGCCGAGCTCGGGGAAGTCGAGCTCGCGCCCCGCGCGGTCGTCGGCGAGCGCGCGGAGGGTGAGCGTGTCCGGGATGAGCGGGTGCATGCGGTAGACCGCGACGAACTCCTCGGTGAGCGAGTACGGCACCCCGCTGTCGTCGATCGGCGCGCCGGGGATGCCGCTGAGGATCTCGCTGTCGCCGATCCGGCCGAACCGGTTCCGGAACTCCTCGCCGAGGACGCCGAACCAGTTGGCGCGCATGGCCGCGACGGTCGTCGGGTGCGCGATGAGCGCGGGCGTCCAGTCGACGGTGTGGATCTTGGCGATCAGCGCCGCGTTCACCAGCCGCGCGGTGTCGTAGAGCTGCTGGTCGGTGAGGTCGGGGTAGCGCCGGGAGAGCCGCAGGCAGATGGCATTGTGCTCGCGGGTGAAGAGCGAGTGCAGCAGCGCCAGCCCGACCCAGAAGTTGGCGGCGGTGTCGTCGCGCAGCGCCAGCTGCTCGATATCGACCGGGGGCAGCCCGTGCTCGTCCACCGCGATCATGCCGCGGTCCTTGCTGCGGATGGAGTCGGCGAACTCCGCTGTGCTGCCGTAGATCTGCGAGGCGTCCCACCAGTGCGACTGCTCGGTGGTGTAGGTGGGCGGCTCGCCGGGGAGCGCGCCGGTGCGCGGGATCGTCATGGGGTTCGCCGGCCACGGGTCGTTCGCGTCGAGCGGTACCTCGTGCGGCCGCTCGTCGTCGGCGGCGTGGCTGAGCCAGTCGTGCACCTCGAACTGGATCCAGGCCGCGGCCAGCAGGTTCAGCGTGCTCGCCGGGCGGAAGGTGTCCCTGGTCAGCAGGGTGCGGCTGACGGTGCGCGGATTGGGGTCGAGCAGCCGCTCCGCGCTCTCCGGGAAGGTGTACGCGGGCGGGAAGTTCCGGCCGAAGCGGCAGCCGACGGCGCCCGCGCCGGGATCGGCGAGGTCGTTCCAGGAGCCGTCGATCGTGCGGACGTGCGGGTTCTCCGGCTCGGGCGGGAGCTCGCCCGGGTGCGGCCCGGAACCGTAGAGGTTCTCGGCGCGGAGCCGCTCCCGCGACCCGGCCAGCACGGCAAGGCCGAGCAGCGTCGGCCGGAGCCGGGACCAGCCGACCCGGCGGTCGATCCGCTCCGCGATCCGGCCGAGCACGCGGGAGACCGCTCGTGCTCTCGTCGGCTGTGCATCGACCATCAGCGAACCTCCACACGCGGGCGCGCGCCACGCGCCGATCTCGGATTGGAAGCCCAGTCTCCGAGGGAAGAGCATCCCCGGTCATGAGTAGTGGACTACTCGAAGCCTAACGGCCGGTTTCGCGGCCGTCGCCGGAATTACCCCGGTCGAGTAGTGCGGTACTCGTGCCCGCACCGTGTCCGCCGGGTGACGCTTGGCCGCAATGGCGCCGCCGTCCCGCGGCGCCCGGAGTGCGGCAGTGAGAGGCGGCGCGGTGATCCCCCCGGTCGAGATCAAGATAAACCTCGGTACGGATGTCGACGGTGCGCTGAGCGGGCTCGGGTGCGTGGAGAGCCGGGCGGCGCGGCGGACGGTCTGGTTCGCCGAGTCCCGCGCCGACGGCCCGGACGGTGCGCTCGCGCTGCTCGGCAGCGGCATCGTGATCCGGCTGCGCAGCGGCGATCTCGACGATCTCACGGTCAAGCTGCGGCCCTGCCGCCGCTCCCAGCTCATGGGCCGCTGGGGCAGGCCGTTCACCGACACCGAGGTCGAGTACCGGGTCGAGGACGACTGGTGCGGGCAGCGCCGCGCGCTCACCGCCTCGGTGCTCGGGGTGCGCCCGCCCGGGTCGCTGGCCGAGGTGGCCCGCTCCGGCGCCGATGTGACCGGCGCGCTGAACTCCGCCCAGCGGCAGTTCCTGGTCACCTGTACCCGCCCCGGTGTCGCGCTCGACCACCTCGAGCCGGTCGGCCCGATCGCCGCCACCCGCTGGACCGGCGTCCGCCTCGGCGCGCTCGACCTCGATGTCGAGCGCTGGACCGCGGGCGGGCTCGACCTGCTCGAGCTGGCCCTGCGCATCGCCCCGATCGAGGGCGAGACGCCGCTGGAGCTGATCACCCGCGCCGCGCACGCCCAGCGCGGCTTCGAGGCCGAGGTGCGGCGGGCCGGGTTCCCGGTGCTGCGCGGGCGGACCAAGACTCAGCGCGTGCTCGCCGCCCTGGTGCGGCGGCCGATCGAGCGCTGAGACGCCGCCGGCGAGCTTCGGAGGGGGTCGCTCGCCGGCGGTCAGCGCACGGTGCCGAAGAAGGCGCGCAGGTCGCCGACGAAGAGCTCCGGCTGTTCGAAGGCGGCGAAGTGGCCGCCGCGCGGCATGTCGGTCCAGTGCGTAATGGCGTAGTTCGGCTCGCACCAGGCGCGCGGGGCGCGGCCGATCTCCTTCGGGAAGGAGGCGACCCCGGTCGGCAGCTCGACCCTGGCACCCGGGCGGAAGGCGCCGCGGGTCTCCCAGTAGAGCCGCGCCGAGGAGGCAGCGGTGCCGGTGACCCAGTACAGCGTGACGGTGCCGAGCATCTCGTCGCGGGTGAGCGCGTTCTCCGGGTGGCCGTCGCAGTCGGTCCAGGACCAGAACTTCTCCACGATCCAGGCCAGCAGCGCGACCGGGGAGTCGAGCAGGCCGTAGCCGAGCGTCTGCGGGCGGGTGGACTGCTGCTTGGCGTAGCCGGAGTCCCAGCGCCGGTAGTACGCCAGGGCTTCGAGGGCGGCGCGGTCGGCCTCCGGGTCGAGCTGGTCCGGCGGGGTCGCGATCGGCATATTCGTGTGGATGGCGGCGCAGTGCCCGGCATTGCGGCCCATCTCGGTGGTGACGGCGGCGCCCCAGTCGCCGCCCTGCGCGCCGTAGCGGTCGTAGCCGAGCCGGGTCATGAGCGTCTCCCAGGCGGCGGCGATCCGGGCGACGTTCCAGCCGGTCGCCGCCGGCTTGCCGGAGAAGCCGTAGCCCGGCAGCGAGGGGCAGACCACGTGGAAGGCGTCCGCGGCCCGGCCGCCGTGCGCGGTGGGGTCGGTGAGCGGCTCGATCACCTTCGCGAACTCCAGCACCGAGCCCGGCCAGCCGTGCGTGATGATGAGCGGGAAGGCCTCCGGGTGCGGGGAGCGGGCGTGCAGGAAGTGGATGGGCAGGCCGTCGATCTCGGTGGTGAACTGCTCGAAGCGGTTGAGCGTCGCCTCGGTGGCCCGCCAGTCGTAGCCGTCGGCCCAGTGCGCCGCGAGCTCGCGGGTGTAGCCGAGCGGGACGCCCTGGCTCCAGTCCGGGACCGTCTCCGCTTCCGGCCAGCGGGTGTCGATGATCCGGCGGCGCAGGTCGGTGAGGACGGCGTCCGGGACGTCGATCCGGAACGGGCGGAGTTCGGTCATGCCGCCATTGTCCCGGCACCGATCCGTCGCGCGCCGGTAAGCGGGGCGACGACCGTCGTAGGGGTGCTCGCCGCCCGCGCCGGGCAGGATCGGCGCGCATCGATCGGAGGCAGCAGATGGGCACGCTTCTCCCGGCCCGCGCGACGCTCGGAACCCGGCTCGGCGCGGCCGCGCTCACGCTCGGGCTCTTCCAGCTCCTCGTTCTCCCGCCGCTGCTCACCGCCACCCCGCTGTGGGGCTGGGCGCTGCTCCCGCTCGCGCTGCTCACCACCCCCTTCTGGTCGCTCATCCACGAGGCGGTGCACGGCGGGCTGCATCCGCGCCGCGACCGCAACGACCGGCTCGGCCGGGCGCTCGCCATGTGCTACGGCTCGCCGTTCGCGCTGCTCAAAGCCGGGCACCTGCTGCACCACCGGTACAGCAGGAGCCGGGAGCGGGCGGAGGTCTACGACCCGGCCCGCGCCCGCTTGGCAGCCGTCGCCACCGGCTACTACGTGCGGCTCTTCGGCGGGCTGTACCTGCTGGAGATCGGGGCGCTCCTGCTCGCGCTGCTCCCCGCCGCGGCGATCCGCGCGCTCGGCCGGGCGCTGGACGAGCCCGACAGCGTCTCCGGCCCGCTCCTCGAACGGGTCGCGCAGCCGAAGGTGCTGCGCGAGTTCCGGATCGACGCCGCCGCCGTCGTCGCCCTGCACGCCGTCGCCTTCGCCGCCTACGGCCCGCACTGGTGGATGCTCGCCCTCGCGCTCGGCGGCCGTGCGCTCATCATCTCGCTCTCCGACAACGCCTACCACTACGGCACCGACCTGGACGAGCCACTCGAGGCGCTGAACCTGCGCCTCCCGCCCCCGCTCGAACTGCTCGCGCTCGGCTTCAACCTGCACGGGCTGCACCACCGCCGCCCCGGGCTGCACTGGTACGAACTGCGCCCCGCCTTCGACGCCGAGGGCGGGGAGTGCGACACCGGCTGGTTCCGCGCGGTCGCGCGGCAGGTGCGGGGGCCGATCGCGGTGCCCGAACGATCCCCGTCGCACGAATAGCCGACTGTTCGCGGGGGTTTCGCGGGCCTAGCCTCGGAGTTATGGTCAAGCGGGTCGCGCGGGTGCTCGTGGTCGTGCTGGTGGTGTTGCTCGGCGGCAGCGTGGTCTCCGCGTGCGGGTCGTCGTCGAATACGGCGTCGAGCAGCGCGATCACCGATGTGGCCTGCGATCTGACCGGGCCGCTGGTCAAGCTGATCGCCATGGCGCTGAAGATCGCGCCGAAGAAGGCCATCGGCGATCTGCTCCTGGATCTGGCCATGATCCCGGTCTCGGCCGGGTGCAAGCACTGGATCGAGGCGCAGGATGAGCCGACCACGGCGGAGGAGTTCCTGACCGTCAGCGCGCAGGTGCCGGTGGGCTCCCGGATTCCGGCGAGCGCCGGGGTCTGCCGCCCCGGGTACGGGGAGTTCGATTCGGCGGCGGTCGATTTCGCCACCACGAGCTGCCCCTTCGGGCTCACTGTGCACAATGCCTTCCTCGCGGCGGGGGCCTCGGCGCCGGTCACGGTGCTGGCCTGGAGCCCGGTCACCGGCGGGTACTACGAGATGTCCTGTGCCGGTGACTACCCCGTGGTGTGCCGGGGTGGTCGCGAGGCCGTCGTCTACATCTACTGAGCGCCGGTCAGCGCTCGATGCCGAGGGTGGCGATGAGATCCTCGTGCAGCTCGAACCAGACCCGGTGCGCGGAGTCGCGGTCGGTGCCGGTGATCCAGGCCGGGTTGGTGGCCGCGGCGGCGAGCGCGGTGCCGAAGCGGCGGTGGTAGCCGGAGAAGCGGGCCAGGTGGGCGGTGAGGCGCTGCTCCAGCTCGCCGAGCAGGCGGGCCGGTTCGTGCAGGGCGGCGACGATGGCGTCGGCGTCGGCGGGCACCTCGCCGATGCCGAGCTCGGTGAGCTGCCAGGCGGTGCAGGTGGCGCCGACGATCTCGTTGGCGGGCAGGAAGTCCCGGTAGATGCGCTCGAAATCTGCGCGCGCGTCGGCGGCGTCCAGTTCGGCGGCGAGCTGCTCCTCCCCGTGCGCCTTGCCCGCCTCGGTGAGCGTCCAGCCGCGGTCGCCGGCGAAGGCGGCCTCGGTGACCCAGCCGCGGGCGCGGGCGTCCTCCAGGTGCTCCTCGACCACGGTCGCGGGCAGGCCGAGCAGGTCGGCCAGGCGCATCGTGGCGGCGTAGCCGGTGGTCCGCACGGCGTGCAGGACCAGCAGGTCGGGTGGGGTCTCGTGGGTCAAGGGGTGTCCTGAGCGTCGCTGACGGTTCCGGTTCCGCCGTCCACTACTACCCGATGCCCGTCGGCGAGCCGCACGGTGGCCTCCCGCGCGGCGGTGACGGCCGGGATGCCGAACTCGCGCGCCACGATCGCCGCGTGCGCCAGGATGCCGCCGGTCTCGGTGACGACCGCGGCGGCGCGGGCGAGCAGCGGGGTCCAGGCGGGCGAGGTGGCGCGGCAGACCAGGACGTCGCCCGGGTGGAAGCGGGCGAAGTCATCGAGGTCGCGGATCACCCGCACCGGCCCGGTGGCGATGCCGGGTCCGGCCGCGGTGCCGGTGAGCAGGATCGCGTCGGTCACGGTGCGATCCCAGCGCGTCGGCGGCCGGTTGTCAACCTGACGTTGACGCGTCGAAGGAGAGGACGTACCAGGAGTCGCCGGCAGCGGTGGCCGAGTACGTGAAGCCGCCCGGGGGCGGGCCGTCCGGCGCGTACGCCCAGCCGTGCGGCGGACCGTCGGCGTTCACGAAGTAGACGACGCCCTGCCGCTCCCGCGCGCTGTCGATGTCGATCGGCCCGATCTCCAGCTCGGCGCGCTCGGTCTCCGGACCGTCGAGCAGCTCGATCGCCACCCGCTCGAATTCGGAACGCAGGGCGTCGAATCCGGGCGGCGGCAGGATCACGGCAAGCACGCTCGCCGCGACCACCACCGCCGGGATCGGCGCTACCCACCACGACCAGCGCCGATCCCGCCCGACCACGTACAGCGCCCGGATCGCCCACTGCAGCAGCACCCCGGCCAGCAACACCAGCGCGATGCCCGCGCAGAGCAGCGGATCCGGGCGCGGGAACGTTCCGTACCGGGACGGCCACCAGTCGTAGCGCACGCACAGCAGCACGGTGACCGCAGCGACGGCGGCCGTGAGCAGCCGCGGGCCGGGCGGGGGGCTCACGGGGTGCACGGTGACCGGAACAGGTGCGGCCGTCCCACCGCCGGACGCTCAGCCCTGCATGGCGAAGCGGAGCAGCCCCTGCCGGTCGCCCTGCTTGATCTTGCCCTTGCGGTCGAGCACCTCGAGCTGCCAGATCGGGCCGTTGCGGAAGGCGCGGGCGATGGCGTTGGCATTGTCGGCGCCGAGCAGCGAGGGCCAGATCTCGGCGACCTGCTGGCTGCTGCCGCCGGTGGCGTCGTAGATCTTGAAGGCGACATTGTTGGCCTTCTCGAACGAACTGCCCTTCTTGAAGGCGGCGGCCACGAAGATGATGGCGTCGATGGCCGGGGGCACCTGGCCGAGCGCGACGTTCACCGTCTCGTCGTCGCCGGCGGCGGCGCCGGTCTGCTCGTCGCCGGTGTGCACGACGGAGCCGTTGCCGAGCGGGTCGAGCGAGTCCAGCCCCGCGAAGCGGACCGGCTCCGGGCCCTGCATGAGGATGGCGATGAGGTCGAGATCGACACCCTTCTTGCGGCGCGCGATCCCGAGCAGGCCGCCGGTGGCGCCCGCGCTCGGGTCCCACGACACCGCGACCCGGAGATCGGTGATTCCTGCCAGATCGGCTGCGCCGTCCTCTTTGCGAAGGGTGATCATGGGACCCACCTTAGAGGGGTTCGGGGCGGAGCGTATGTCCGATTCATCGGACGGCGAGGTCGGTCGCTTTCGCCGCGTCGAGGAGGGTTTCCTTGGTGGTGAGTTTGACGCGGGGGCGGCCCGCGGTTTTGCCCGCGGTCTTCTCCGCGGTGTCGATCGCTTTCCAGCCCGCTCGGTCGACCAGGTCGGGTTGGCGGGACTCGACCAGTTCCCGCAACG
>NZ_JBFAHY010000013.1:0-161494 GCF_040654395.1 Nocardia sp. NPDC050697 | reverse complement strand
CGGATCACGTTGAATCCGCAGCTGGCGTTGTATTTGTTCGGCACGCCGGGTCAGCAGCGGTTCGTGCCGCTGTGGGAGGAGCTGGCGCGGGGTGCGCTCGGCGCGTTGGTGTTGATCGATACGCGCCGGATCGACAAGGCCGATGAGGTGTTGTCGGTGCTGGAGGAGCGTGGGGTGCCGTACGCGGTGGGGATCAACGAGTTCGACGGGGCGCGCAGTTACCCGCTGGAGGAGGTCCGCGACGCACTCGACCTCGCACCGAACACCCCGCTGGTCCACCTCGACGCCCGTGATCGCGGCGCCTGTCTGCGCTCACTGATCACCCTCGTCGAATTCCTGTTCCACCGTCTGGAGTTTCAGCAATGAGCCAACCCGCAGGATGCCCGGTCCCGCACGGGTCGCCGTTCGACACCGAGGGGCCGCGGTACCCGCTCTGGTCCGAGGAGTTCGCCGCCGACCCGCACCGCGCGTACCGGGAGATGCGCGGGCGGTTCGGGTCGCTGGTGCCGGTGGAGCTCTCGCCCGGCGTCGCCGCCACGCTGGTGATCGGGTACCGCACCGCGGTCCAGATCCTCAACGACCCCGACCACTTCCCGGCCGACCCGCGGATGTGGCAGCGCGATGTGCCGAGCGACTGCCCGGTACTGCCCATGCTGGCGTGGCGGCCGAACGCGCTGCGCAGCGCGGGCGCCGAACACGCCAGGTACCGGGCCGCCAGCGTCGCCGCGCTCGCCGAGGTGGACATGCACGGCGCGCAGCGCGCCGTCGAGCGCATCGCCACCCCGCTGATCAACGGCTTCTGCGAAACCGGCGCGGCCGATCTGATCAGCCAGTACGCCTTCCCGCTGATCTTCGCGGTCGTCAACGAGCTGGTCGGCTGCCCGCCGGATATCGGCCAGACCATCGCCGAGGGGATGGCGCTGGTCTTCGATGTCGAGCACGCCGAGAAGGGCGCGGCGATGTTCACCGCGGGGCTGCACGAGCTCGTGCTGCTCAAGCGCAGGGAACCCGGGCCCGACATGGCATCCCGGGTGGTGCAGCACCAGGCCGGGTTCGATGACAACGAGGCCATCCAGCAGCTGCTGACGCTCTACGGCGCCGGCATCGAGCCGATGATGAACCTGATCGTGAACACGGTGCGGCTCATGCTCACCGACGAGCGGTTCGGCGGCAAGATGCTCGGCGGCAGCCTCTCCACCAGGGACGCGCTGGACGAGGTGCTCTTCACCGACCCGCCGCTGGCCAACTTCTGCATGACCTACCCGCGCCAGCCCATCCTCATCGACGACGTCTGGCTGCCCGCCAACCAGCCGGTGCTGATCAGCATGGCCGGCGCCAACAACGACCCGGCCATCGACGCGGGCCGCTACACCGACAACCGCTCGCACCTGGCCTGGAGCGCGGGCCCGCACGCCTGCCCGGCCCGCTCGGTGGCCTACCTGATCGTGCAGGACGCCATCGACCTGCTGCTCGACGCGCTGCCCGAGCTCTCGCTCGGCGTGCCGCCGAACGAGCTGGCCTGGCGGCCGGGGCCGTTCCACCGGGCGCTGGTCGCGCTCCCGGTCACCTTCCCGCCCTCCCCTCCGCTGCAGAGTTTCTGAGGAGCCCGACATGGCCCAGCCACCCCTCGTTCTCGATCCCACCGGCGCCGATATCCAGGGCGAGGGCGCGCGGATCCGCGCGCTCGGCCCGGTGACCAGGGTGCAGCTGCCCGGCGGGATCGCCGCCTGGTCGGTCACCGACGCGGCGCTGCTGAAGAGCCTGCTCATCGATCCGCGGGTCTCCAAGGACGCCAGGCAGCACTGGCCGCCGTTCATCGCGGGCGAGATCCCGGCGGACTGGCCGCTGCTGCCGTGGGTGGCGGTGACGAACATGCTCAGCGCCTACGGCAAGGAGCACCACCGGCTGCGCAAGCTGGTGGCGCCCGCCTTCACGCACCGCCGCACCGCCGCGCTGCGGCCGCAGATCCAGGCTATCGCCGACGAGCTGCTCGACGAGCTGGCGGCGGCGGACGGGGTGGTCGACCTGCGCGAGGGGTACGCCTACCCGCTTCCCATCCGGGTGATCAGCACCCTCATGGGGGTGCCGGAGCAGCTGCACGCCGGGCTGCGGGCCTGCGTCGACGGCTTCTTCGACACCTCGCTCCCGCCGGAGGCGGCGCAGGCCAACTACGCCGAGATGTACCGGCTGCTCGGCGAGCTGGTGGAGATCCGCCGCGCGGAGCCCGGCGACGACATGACCAGCCTGCTCATCACCTACCGGGACGCCGAGGACGGCGGCAGGCTGAACGAGCAGGAGCTGCTCGACACCCTGCTGCTGGTGATCGGCGCGGGGCACGAGACCACCGTCAACCTGCTCGATCAGGCCATGTACGCGCTGCTCACCCGGCCCGCCGAGCTGGAGCGGCTGCGGACGGGGGCGGTGCCGTGGAGCGACCTCATCGAGGAGTCGCTGCGGTACGAGGCGCCGCTGGCGCATCTGCCGCTGCGGTTCGCGGTGGAGGAGCTCGAGGTCGGTGGGGTGCGGATCGCGGCGGGTGACGCGATCCTCGCCAGTTACGCGGCGGCGAACCGGGATCCCGGGTTGCACGGGGACGACGCGGACCGGTTCGACCTCGGGCGGGCGACGAAGGAGCACCTGGCCTTCGGGTACGGGACGCACCACTGCCTCGGGGCGCCGCTGGCCCGGTTGGAGGCGGAGATCGCGCTGCCCGCCATCTTCGCGCGCTTCCCCGGCCTGCGGCTCGCGGTGCCGGAGGACGAGCTGGGGCGGGTGCCGAGCTTCATCTCCAATGGGCACAAGCGGTTGCCCGCGCTCCTGCGCTGATCGTCAGCCCCGAGGCCGGGCGACCACCCGGAAGTGTTTCAGCTCCGGATCGGCGGCGTCGGGGACGTTCATGCCGGAGTCGATGCCGGTGCGCAGGTACTCGATCACCGCCTCGTCCAGCCGCTCGCCGGGGACGACGGCGGGGATGCCGGGCGGATAGGGGGTGAGCTGCTCGGCGGCGATCCGCCCGGCCGCGCGCTCGGCCGGGACCGTCTCGACCTCGGCGAAGAAGGCGTCGCGCGGGGTGAGGACGGAGTCGAGCTGGAGATCGTCGGGGGAGGGGAGGCGGATCTCCGGCGGTTCGGGGTCGTCGAGCTGGCGCTGCCAGGCGGCGACGGCGTCGACCAGGAGGTCGACGGTGCCGTCGTCGTCGGCCATCGAGAGGGTGGCGAGGATGCGGCGGTGGTCGCTGAGCCCGATGTCGACGCGGCGGTTCTCGCGCAGCCAGTCGGCGGCGGCGTATCCGCTCGCCCCTGTCTCGGACACGTCGAGGAGTACCTGCAGGCGGTCCAGGTCGTGCGAGGCCTCGTCGCCGAGCAGGACGTCCTCCATGACCGCGATGCCGGGCAGCTCGGCCAGCCGGGCGCGGGCGTGCTTCGCGGTCGCCAGCGCGGCGCCGAGCAGTTCGTGGCCGCGCTCCACCATCTGCCGCCGCCAGCCGTCCAGCGCGGCGTAGACCATGACGTTCGGGCTGGTCGTCATGAGCAGGTCGGCGCAGGCGCTGAGGTGGGTGGGGTCGACCAGGTCGCCCTGGGCGTGGAAGACCGAGCCCTGCTCGAACCCGGCGCCCATCTTGTGCACGCTGACCACGCAGACGTCGGCGCCCACGTCCATGGCCCAGGTGGGCAGGTCGGGGTGGAAGGGCAGGTGCGCGCCCCACGCCTCGTCCACGACCAGCGGCTTGCCGCGCTCGTGGCACACCTCGGCGATGGCCTCGAGGTCGGCGCAGGTGCCGTACGGGCTCGGGCTCACGATCAGCGCGCCCGCGGCGTCCGGGTGCTCCGCCCACGCCCGGCGCACCTGCTCCGGCGAGGGCGGGTGCGAGAAGTGCCGCTCGGCGTCCCAGCGCGGGGAGATCCAGCGCGGCCGCACGCCGGAGAAGATCAACCCGGCCACGATCGACTTGTGCGCGTCCCGCGGCACCAGCAGCCCGCCGTCGTGCCCGGCCACCGCGAGCATGGCCGCCTTCACCGAGAGCGAGCTGCCGCAGGTGGAGAAGAACGCGGTCTCGGCGCCGACCGCGTCGGCCATCAGCTCCTCGGCGTCGGCCAGGTAGCGGCCACGGGCCAGCCGGTCGTCCAGGCCGCCGGAGGCGAGGACGTCGTCGCGGAACGGGTCGCGGCCGAGTACCGCGAGCACCCGTTCGTCGGCGCCCCTGCCCTGCCGGTGGCCGGGCGGGGTGAAGCCGTAGCGGCCGAGGTGGTGGTACTCGGCCAAGGCGTCGAGCAGGGGCGCGCGGGCGTGGTCCATGGTGCCGCCCTACCCGGGCTCGCGGGGGATACTCCGCAGCCGGTGCGGGGTTTTCCGCGGCGCCGCCACCCCGGAGGGTGACAAAACGATCTTTCCCGGCGAAAGTGAAGCGGGTGAACGACGACGAACTGGCCGCGTCCCTCGCCGCCGAAGCCGGCGAACTCCTGCTCGGCATCCGGGATCAGGGCGGGGCCGCGGGCGACCGGCAATCCAACGCGCTGCTGCTGGAGCGGCTGCGCGCGGCCCGCCCGGACGACGCGGTGCTCTCCGAGGAGGCGCCGGACGACGCGGCCCGGCTGCGGCACGAGCGGGTCTGGATCGTCGACCCGCTCGACGGCACCAGGGAGTACGGCGAGCGAGGGCGGGACGACTGGGCGGTGCACGTCGCGCTGGCGGTGGACGGGGTGGCCGCCATCGGCGCGGTGGCGCTGCCCGCGGCGGGGATCGTGCTGCACACCGGGGAGCCGCCGGTGCTCGCGCCCGCGGTGCCGGGGCCGATCCGGGTCGCGGTGTCGCGGAGCAGGCCGTCGACCCGGGTCACGGCGCTGATCGGCGCGGTCGCCGGGCGGCCGGTGCCGATGGGGTCGGCGGGGGCCAAGGCGATGGCGGTGGTGCGCGGTCAGGCCGATGTGTACGCGCACTCCGGCGGGCAGTACGAGTGGGATTCGTGCGCGCCGGTCGCGGTGGCCGCCGCGGCGGGGTTGCACGTCTCCCGGTTGGACGGCAGCCCGCTGCGCTACAACCGCCCCGACCCGTACCTCCCCGACCTGGTGATCTGCCGCCCGGAGCTGGCCGACCAGGTACTCACCGCGCTCGGTGCCCGCCGGGCGGGCTGATCAGGCACTCACCTCGACCGGCAGCGGCACCGCGCTGTACGGCGCGACCGGGCTGAGCCGCAGGACATTCGGCATCCGCCGGGTGAGCGCGCTCGGCCCGGCGAACCCGACCCGCCCGGTGCGCACCGCGTGCCCGATCGGCATCCGTCCCAGCCACACCTGGTACAGCCCGGCCACATCCGCGGTGATGGTGACGTCGACCTCGAACCCGGGGTCGGTGGTGCAGACCGAGGGCGCGCCGCGGTCGACCACGATCCAGAACCGCCGCACGTCGTCGGTGAAGCGCACCGCGAAGACGTGCCGGAAGCCGGGCAGCGGGGTGGTGTCCAGCCGGGTGTGCATCCACCAGACCAGCAGGTCGGCGTCGAGTTCGCTCGGGTCGGGTTCGCCGAAGGTGTGCTTGGCGCCCCATTCGCCGAGCCCGAAGAGCACCGGCTCGAGATCCGACCCCGCCTCGGTGAGCAGGTACCGCACTCCGGCCTTCTCGACCAGCCCCGCCTTCTCGAACTGCCGCAGCCGCTTGGCCAGCAGGCTCCGGGAGAGCCCGGGCAACCCGCGCGCCAGGTCGTTGAAGCGGGTGCTGCCGAGCAGCAGATCGCGCAGGATGAGCAGCGACCAGCGCTCGCCGAGCAGCTCGAGCGCGCGGGAGATCGGGCAGTACTGGCCGTAGCCTGCGGTCGGTTCGGGCATGGGTGGCACCTCGCGGAGGGGTCTTTTTCGTGTACCGGACGGGTCCATTTCCTGGACTATCCGGTTATCGCGGAGCTTTCTAACTTCGAAACATGACCACCATCGAAACCACCACCGTGAACTGGATCGACCGCGCGAAGGCGGTCGGCGAGACCCTGCTCCCCGGCGTCGCCGAGCGCGACCGCACCGGCGCGATCGCCCCCGCGGAGACCCTGCGCGACCTGGTCGGCGCCGGCGTCCCCGTCGAGTTCGGCGGCGGCGGCGCCACGCACGCCGAGGTCGGCGCGATCCTGCGCGAGCTCGGCAACCACGACCCCTCCACCGCGGTCGCCTTCGCCATGCACAGCCACCTGGTCGCCACCCAGGTGTGGCGGCACAACCACGGCGCCGACGCCTCCGGCGTGCTCACCAAGGTCGCGGACGGCGCGATCCTGGTGAGCACCGGCGCCTCGGACTGGGTGGAGTCGAGCGGCACCGCCGAGCGGGTCGACGGCGGGTACCTGGTCTCCGCCCGCAAGGCGCCCGCCAGCGGCTGCGAGATCGGCACCGTGCTGGTGACCAGCATCCGCTGGGACAGCGGACCGGAGGGGCCGCGGGTGCTGCACTGCGCGGTCCCGCTGAGCGCGCCCGGCGTCCGCATCGAGCGGACCTGGGACACCCTCGGGCTGCGCGCCACCGGCTCGCACACGGTGATCCTGGAGAAGGTCTTCGTCCCGGACGCCGCGGTCTCGCTCATCCGCCCGGCCGGCGCCTGGCCGCCACTGCTGAACACCGTGATCGGCGCCGCCATGCCGCTCATCACCGCCGCCTACCTCGGCATCGCCGACGGCGCGGTGCAGACGGCGCTGCGGATGGTCGCGGGCCGCACCGACCAGCACGTCCTGCAGCTCACCGGCGAGCTGATGAACGCCCACACCACCGCCGCCGACCTGGTCACCGCCATGTTCGCGGGCTCGGAGGACCTGCACTTCGACAACACCGACGCCTACGCCGCGCGCACCCTCGGCCGCAAGACCGTCGCCGCCGAGCAGCTCATCGCCACCGTGCGGCTGGCCATGGAGACGGTCGGCGGGGCCGGGTACTCGCGCGGCTGCGATATCGAGCGGCGCTACCGCGATGTGCACGGGATCCTCTTCCACCCGCTGCCCAGGGCCAAGCAGCTGCTGTTCAGCGGTCGGGTGGCGCTCGGGTACGGCCCGCTGGGCTGAAAACCGTTGCCGCGACCCCGATCACATAATTGGTATCGTGGATGCGAATTATCGTAGGGTCGAGCCGTGCAGCTCACCAGGTTCACCGATCTCGGCCTCCGCGTCGTCATGCGGCTCGCGGTCGCGCCGAGCGGGGAGCGCCCGGGCAGCAGGGAGATCGCCGACGAGCTGTCGGTGTCCTACGCGCACATCGCGAAGGTGATCACCCGGCTCGGTGAGCTCGGCATGGTGGACGCGCGGCGCGGCCGCGGCGGCGGGCTGGCCATCACCGAGCTGGGGCGCACCGCCTCGGTCGGCTGGCTGGCCCGCCGGCTCGAGGGCGAGGGCGAGGTGGTCGAGTGCGACGGGGCGAATCCGTGCCCGCTGCGCTCCGGCTGCCGGTTGCGGACGGCGCTGCGCGCTGCGCAGGAGGCCTTCTACGCCGCGCTGGACACCGTGACGGTCGGCGACCTCACCGGCGACCCGACGCGCGCCGTGCTGCTCGCACTCCCCGGGGTGCGGAGCACCCCGGACGCTCGAACGATCGGAGAATGACCATGCTCTCGGCCACCGCGACGGAGACCATCCGCGCCACCCTGCCCGCGGTCGGTGCCGCCATCGGCGACATCACCGCGCTCTTCTACCGCAGGATGTTCGAGGCGCACCCCGAGCTGGAGCGCGACCTCTTCAACCGGGGCAACCAGCGCCAGGGGCAGCAGCAGCAGGCGCTGGCCGGCGCCATCGCCGCCTTCGCCGCGCTGCAGCTGGAGCCGGACCCGGCGCGGGTCGAGCTGATCCTCTCCCGGATCGCGAACAAGCACGCCTCGCTCGGCATCGAGCCCGCGCAGTACGAGATCGTGCACACCTACCTGTTCCAAGCCATCGCCGAGGTGCTCGGTGC
The DNA here is from genome assembly GCF_040654395.1 of Nocardia sp. NPDC050697. NCBI lineage: Bacteria > Bacillati > Actinomycetota > Actinomycetes > Mycobacteriales > Nocardiaceae > Nocardia > Nocardia sp. NPDC050697. The sequence goes on along the minus strand of NZ_JBFAHY010000013.1, from coordinate 153,584 downwards.
GGCCGTCACGCCGGAGGTCGCCGCCGCCTGGGACGAGGTGTACTGGCTGATGGCCGAGACGCTCATCGCCATGGAGGCCGAGCTGTACCGGGCTGCTGGGGTGGCGCCGGGCGCGGTGTGGCGGACGGTGCGGGTGCGCGAGCGGCGGTACGAGTCGGCGGACACCGTCTCCTTCGTGCTCACCGGCACCGAACTGCCGCCTTTCGCACCCGGTCAGTACCTTTCGGTCGCCGTGCGGCTGCCGGACGGCGCCAGGCAGATCCGGCAGTACAGCCTCTCCTCGGCGCCCGCCGCCGGGGACTGGCGGATCACCGTCAAGCGGGCGGGCGAGGTCTCGAATGCCCTCGTCGACACGATCTTCGAGGGTGACGAACTCCAGGTCACCACCCCCTTCGGCGACCTCGTGCTGCCGGGTGACGACGCCCCGCTGCTGCTCATCTCGGCCGGGATCGGTTGCACCCCCATGTTGGGGATGCTCGGCCACCTCGCCGAGACCGCCGACCCCCGCCCGGTCACGGTGCTGCACGCCGACCGCGCGCTGAGCAGCCACGCGCACCGCGCCGAACTCGCCGAGCTGGTCGAGCGGCTGCCCTTCGCGGTCATGCACCGCTGGTACGAGGATCTCGGCTCGCGCGCCCCCGGCGCCGGGCTCCGGGCGGGCCGCGCCGACCTCGGCGAGGTGACCGTCGCCGCGGGCACCCGCGCCTACCTCTGCGGCCCGCTGCCCTTCATGCTCGGCATGCGGAAGGCGTTGCTGGCGAAGGGTGTCGCGGCGGCCGACATCCACTACGAGGTCTTCGGCCCGGACAGCTGGGCGCCGGCCCCGGCCTGACCCCATCCGCCGGGGTGGCGCAGCATGAGCACCCCGATGGCGGCGACGGCGATCCCGCGCGGCGCCTCGTACAGGAACCCGGAGAAGCCCTGCACGGCCGGGATCGGCAGGAAGAACCCGGCCATGCCGGCCAGGGTGAGCACGGCGATCCAGCGCGGCACCGCGCGGTTGCGGAGCAGGCTCGCGCCGAGCAGCGCCATCCCTGCCAGCATGACCAGCCCGCCGATCTGGTTGAAGAGCACGAAGGCGGTGGAGTCGAGCATCTGGTCGTTGCCGGCGATGAGGTGCGCGGTGGCCGGGTCGGCGGCGAAGGGGTGCGCGACGAAGAGCTCGACGGTGAGGTGCCCGGTGGCGGTGACGATATTGCCGAGCAGGTAGCAGAGCAGGCCGGCGAAGCCGGCGGTGCCGATGTGCGGCCGCAGCCAGGCGTACATGCCGGGCAGCCCGAGGACGAGCAGCGCGGTGCCGATGCCGAGCAGGATCTGTGCGATCGGGGTGCCGGGGCTGGTGAGCGCCGCGACCGAGTGGCCCTTGCCCGCGACGATCGGGTGCAGCGTGCCGCCCGCGATGCAGAGCACGCCGCCGGAGGTCAGCGCGGCGCCGCTGAGGCGAAGTACAGTCGCGCGGGAGGGGCCCGCGGCGGTGGCCGGGGTGGGCTGGAGAACCGTAGAGGAAGTCATGGGGCAAGGGTCGACCGAGGCGCTGGTGCGCGGCTGGTCCGGCGCTGGCGCGCCCGCCGTCGCGGTGCTCGGCCCGCTCGCGGTGCGCGGGCCGGACGGCGCCGCGATCCCGATCCCGGCCCGCAAGCAGGCCGAGCTGCTGGTGATCCTGGCCGCCGAGCGCACCACCCGCGGCGCGGGGTACCTCTGCGAGCTGCTCTGGCGCGGGCACCCGCCGGAGAGCGCGACGGTGACGCTGCAGGGCTACGTGTCGCGGCTGCGCAAGGCGCTGCGCCCGGTCCCCGAGCTCGCCATCGAGACCGGCCCGAACGGCTACGCGCTGCGCTGCTCCGGCTCCGGCACCGACCTGGACCTGCTCGACCTGCTCACCCGCGACGCCAGGGCCGCGCACGCCGCGGGCGATGTCGGCGGCACCGTGCGGCTGCTGGAGCCCGCGCTCGCGCTGTGGCGCGGCGAACCGCTCGCCGACGTCGCCGATATCGCCGAACTGGCCCCGGAGCGCGCCCGGCTTAGCGAGCTGCGCGCCGAACTCACCGAACTGTGCGCGGAGGGGCTGCTGGTCCTCGGCCGCCCCGCGCAGGCCGTCACCCTGCTCACCGGCGGGCACGAGCAACACCCGCACCGGGAGGGCACCGCCCGGCTGCTCGCGCTCGCCCTGCGCGACTGCGGCCGCACCTCCGAGGCGCTCGACCTGCTGGTCCGGCTGCGCCGCGCGCTCCGCGACGACCTCGGCCTCGACCCCGCACCCGACACCGCCCGGGTGGAGCGCGAACTCCGCGCCCCCGCGCCGCCGCCGCGGGCGAGCACCGGCCGAGCCTCCGCCCCCGATTCACAGCCGCCCGGCCTGGTCGGCCGCGCCGAGGTCGCCGCGCTCCTCGATCGCGCGTGGGCGCGCACCGCGCACGGCCGCACCGTGGTGCTGGTCCGCGGCGAACCGGGCATCGGCAAGACCGCCGTGGTCACCGACGCGCTGCGCCGCCACGGCGACCGGGCCCTCGTCACCACCGGCAGCCCCGACCCGCTCGCCACCCTGACCCCCTGGCTGGACCAGGCGGCGCTGGCGGGGCGCGACGTCCCCGACACCCCGGCCGCGCGCCCGCTCGCCGCGCTGCTCGCCGAGATCGCCAGGGAGACCGGCCGCGCCGTCGCGGTCCTCGACGACGTGCAGCAGGCCGACGCCGCCTCGCTGCGCATCATCGCGGCCGTCGCCCGCGTGCTGCGCGCCCACCCGGTGCTCCTGATCCTCACCCAGCGCCCCGGCCCGCTCCCCGGCCCGCTCGGCGCACTGGGCGACATCACCACCGTCGACCTCCCCCCGCTCCCGGACGCCGCGGTCGCCGAGCTGGTCCGCGCCGCGCTACCCGATGCCGAACTGCACGAACGAATCGTGGCCACCGCCGCGGGCAGCCCCTTCATCGCCACCCAGCTCTGCGACCGCGCGCTGGCCGGACGCCCGCTGGACGCCGTCCCCGTCGACCTGCTCTCCCCCCGGGCCAGGGAGCTCGCCGAGCTCCTCGCACTCATCGGCCCGAGCGCACCCGTCGGCCTGTTCGCCGACATCCCCGAATTCGACGCCATCGCAGCCGAACTCGGGCAGACCCGAACGACCACGATCACCGACGGCACCATCGCCTTCACCCACGACCTCGTCCGCACGGCCGTGCTCGACACCATCGGCCCGCTCCGCGCGGCCCCGCTGCACGCCCGCATCGCCGACGCGCTGGCCGCTGGGCAGCCGGATGCCCTGGCCGCGCAGGCCCGCCACCGCTGCGCCGCCGCGCTCGACACCGGGGACGAGCGCGCCGCCGCGGCCTGCCTGGCCGCCGCCGCCCGCGCCCTGCGCGACCACGCCCCGGACGAATGCGCCGAGTTCGCCGAGCGCGGCCGCCCGCACGCGAGCCGCGCCACCGCGGTCGAACTCGACCTGCTCGCCGGGCAGGCCAACCACCGCCTCGGCCGCTTCGACGCCGCCGCCCGCTGCTTCGACCGCGCCGCGCGCCACGCCGACCCGCCCGCGCTCGCCCGGATCGCCCTGCGCGCCGCCCCGCACGGCGTCGCCGGCTACTTCTCCGGATACGGCGTGGTGCAGTCGGATTCGTCGGGGCTGCGTGCCAGGGCGCTCGCGCACCGGCTGGAACTCGACCCCGACGCGGTCGCCGAGGTGGAGGCCGTCGAGGCCACCGACCGCGCGGTGCACGGCCTCCCCGGCGACCTGGACGCGCTCGCCGAGGCCAAGGCGCGCAGCGCGCCCGGCAGCCGCTCCTGGCCGCAGGTGCTGCTCGCCGAGTTCGTCTGCACCTGGGAGCCGGGCACCCTCGCCGACCGCACCAAGCTCGCCGAGGAGCTGGCCGAGCTGGCCGGCGCCGACCACACCGCGCGGGCGACCGCGCTGCACCTGCGCCGCGTCTGCGCGCTGGAATCCGGTGACCTGCGGCTGGTGCGCAGGCTCTCGGCCGAGTTCACCCGGCTCGCCGCCGACGGCGGCACCGACCTGGCCGCCACCCAGCTGTGGTGGGACGTCATGCTCGCCGTGCTGCGCGGCGACTACGACCGCTCCCGCGCGCTCATGGCGCGCTTCGCCGCCGACCTCGGCCCGGTCGACGAGCGGGCCCGCCTGCTCGCCGAGGCCTCCCTGCTCACCAGCGGCTCCATCGAGCTGTGGCATCGCGGCAGGCTCGGCGAGGTGCTCGCCGAGGCCGACCGCATGGCCACCGACTTCGACGAGGATTTCGCGCTGGTCGTCGCCATGGCCGCCGCCGAGACCGGGGACCGGGAGCGCGCGCTGGCCGCCATCGAGTCGGTGCTCGCGGTGCCGGGCCGCTGGCACGGGCCCCGGGTCGCCGTCCGGGTGCCGCTGCTCGCCGAGGCGCTGCTCGCGCTCGGCCGCACCGCGCCCGAGCTGCGCGAGCGGGTGCGCGGCTACGCCGCCGGGCTGGAGCCGCTCACCCGGGGCTGGGGCGCGGCGGCGATCGTGCAGTGGCCGGGGCTGGTCTGCCTCGGGCCGTCCGGGCTGTACAGCGGCACGCTCCGCGGCATCCTCGGGCTGCCCGGCGCGCACGAGGAGGTGGCGGCGGCCCAGCAGCGCTCGCGCGAACTCGGCGCGCACCCCTACGAACGCCGCGCGGCCGAGCGCCGCACCGGCTGGCCGTTCACTCCCGATTGAGCCTGCGGGTCGGCTGCCGCGGCACCGCGCCGGGGTCGGGGGCGTTGTAGGCGGCGCCGAGCAGCAGCGCGAAGTGCGTGATCCAGACCCAGACCAGCAGCACCACGGCCGCCGCCAGCGAGCCGTACAGCCGGCTGTAGGAGCCGAAATGCTCCACGTACAGGGTGAATCCGGCGGAGGCGGTGAGCCACACGGTGAGCGCGAGCAGGCTGCCGCGGGCCAGCCGCCGGTAGCGGGTGCCCTGGCCGTGCAGCACCAGCCGGTACAGCAGCACCACCAGGAAGGTCATCACCGCGAGCAGCAGCGGCCACTTCAGGATCGGCCACGCCGCCGCGGTCTCCTCGCCGAGCCCGAACCGCTCGCCGATCCCGTTCGCCATCTCGCCGGTGGTCACCACCGCGACCAGGCAGCAGGCGAGCAGCGGGAACGCCACCGCCGCCAGCAGCGCGCGCAGCAGGATCGTGCGCGGGCCCGGATGATCGCCGACGATCCCGTACATGGACTGGATCGCCTGCACCAGCGCACCCAGGTACCTGGTCAGGATCCACAGCGTCACCGGCAGCCCGACCAGGATCAGCGGCGCCGAGAGCGCCGACCCGCGCAGCTCCCCGAGCGTGTCGATGAGCAGCTGCGCACCCGGGCCGGGGCCGAGCGTGCGGAACTCGTCCACCAGCGGATCGGTGACCGCCGGGTTCAGCGCGCCCACGATCGCCAGCATGGTGGTGAGCACCGGCAGCGCCGCGAGCACCGCGTAGAAGGTGAGCGTGGCGGCGTGGTCGGCGAGGGTGTCCTCGAAGATCAGGTCGAAGAGGTACCGGGCCAGCTGCCCGCGCGAGCGCCGCGCCGGCGGCACGACGCCGTCCAGCGGTGGGGCGAGCGGTGCTCGCGGAGCGACGGTCACGGATTCCCCCTTGTCCGGTCCGGGAATACCCGGGATGGCGCTGGTCAACCGGTCAGTGATGGGTCCAGTCCGGCTGCGCGAAGTGGGCGACCCTCGACTCGGCGGGCGTGCGGCCGAGCAGCACGACCTCGCGGAACTGGAAGAGCAGCGCGCCGGTGGGGGCGTGGATGGTCATGCCGGGGCCGAAGCGCATCTGCAGCATCCGGATCCCGCCCGCCGGTGCGGGAGCGGCGGTGAGCGGGCGCCCGCCGGGAACGGCCTCCGCGGGGGAGACCCAGTGCGGGACGTCCGGCTCGGCCAGCCTGCGCAGCCCGACCCGGTGCACCGAGTGCACCTCGTCCGGGGCCGGGCGCAGCTCGGTGAGGTCGCGCAGCGCGACGACGAACGGGGTGATGGCGAAGCCGGAGGCGGCGGGGAAATCGTCGAGCGCGCCGATGACGTCGCTCTCCTCGGCGCGGAGCCCGAGCTCCTCGTGCAGCTCGCGCAGCGCCGCCGCGCGCGGCGTCTCGTCCGGCTCCAGCCGCCCGCCCGGCAGCGCCCACTGCCCGGCATTGCGGCCCCGATAGGCGCGCCGGATCAGCAGCACCGAGAGCGGCCCCTCCGGGTCGGCCGCCACGCAGAGCGCCACCGCGGCGCGGCGCAGCCCGGGCGCGTCCGGCACCGCCGCGCGCTCGAACCCGTCCAGCCGGGCGTGCGCGAGCGCGCGGAATTCGGTGGTGCTCGCCGGGATGGGGTCTTGGCTCATGCCCTCGATAGTGCCGTACCGGCCTGCGTCCGGCGCGGGGTCACCCGCTCGGTGGTCGTGCGGGGTGGGCCGCGCGCCAGGTGGCGGTCCGGCCGTCGCGCCGCCGGATGGTGGCCCGGCCGTCAGTGGTCGACGCGGGGGCAGCCGTGCGGCCGGGCGGCGGCCCGATCCCGCCACAGCCCGAGGATGTCCGAGCGGAACGGCCCCGCGGGCGCGGCGGGCCTGCGCCCCGCCACGTGCGCGGCGAGCGCCGCCAGCCTGCGGGCCGCCCGCGCCGACCAGCCGTGCGCCAGGCTCCAGGCGTAGATCTGCTCGCGGGTGCCGCGATGACCGCCCTCGTGCGCGATCACCAGCAGCGCCACCGCATCGCGCCGGGCCTGCAACCCGGCCAGCGTGCCGGACGGGTTCACCAGCCCGCTCAGCGTGGTGAGCGCCTCGGCGATCACCGGATCGAGCGGGGCCGGGCACTCCGGCGGCGCCGTGGAACCGAGCAGGTGCGGGTGCGCGGACTCCGCCCACACCCCGACCTCGGTGAGATCGTCCGGCACCACGCAGAGCCCGCGGGTGCGCGGATCGGCGGCGATCGCCGCCAGCTGCTCGGCCCGCGGCCAGGCCGCCAGCACCACGCCGCCGCGCCAGTTCGGGTCCGGCGCGGTGGCGACCGGCAGCCCGGCGTCCGCCACGAACGCGCGCAGCCACGCGCTGCCGCGCACCCGGTTCTCGTCGGCCACGAACACCAGCGGAATTCCCCCCGATTCGTGCGAGGCGTGCAGTACCCAGGCGATGGCGTCCGCCACCACCGAATCCTTTCCCGGCGCGGTGATGGCGACCGGATAGGGCCGCCGAATATCTTCATGCACCCGGGCATCCTCACACCGTTTCCGATGGACGTGCATACCGCGTGGTCGGCATTGGCGAGAAACGCCACTCCGCATAGCGAAGCCGAATGAGACCCCAGCCGCCGATGATTAACTCGACCATTCTGTCCGGGACAGTTTCCTGCGGCTGCGCAGTAACCGTTACGCGACTGGAATGTCCGATTCGCCGGTGCTGCCCGGCGGTCGCCCCGCGGCGGTGTTACCACTGGGTAAGGGGTGATCGAGCGGGCCGCCGCGTCTGGGATGGAAGGTCTCGGTCGCGTTGCCCGATCGTGACTTTCCGTGACTGTTCCCGTCCATCTCGCCCGATCGCCGGGGCATTGCTACGCTGCTGTCGCGGAGGGAAACCGCCCGGTTTCTTACTGCTCAAGCTTTCTGCGGGATCACGAGTGAAAGGTATCGCTCCGCTCTTCGGATGAATTCGACCGAACGGCGGAGCGATTCAGGGTGCACGGTAAAAATGAGGCTCGAAGAAACTCTGCGTGACGGAATGAGCATGGACGGCGCCATCGGCATCGCGCTCATCGATATGCAGAGTGGGATGGTGCTGGCGAAGCAGGGCGGGAACGCGCTCTTCGATCTGGACATGGCCGGCGCGCTGAACACCGAGGTGTTGCGCGCCAAGGCCCGCGCGGTGGAGGCGCTGCAGCTCGGCGACGAAGTCCAGGACATCCTGGTGACGCTGGGCACGCAGTACCACCTGATCATGCCGCTGCTGCGCAACGACGACGAACAGCTCTTCCTCTACCTGGCCCTGGACAAGGCGCGCGGCAACCTCGCGCTCGCCCGGCACCAGCTACGCCGCATCGAACAGGCGATCACACTATGAGCGCCCCCTACCATCGGCCCGGCACGCGCTCGCTCGACCGGACCGAGATCGCGCTCGGTGACCCGGAAGTCGTCGGCCGGCTGCTCCAGCGCGCCTGCGACGAGCTCTACGAGGTCGAGCACGCCGTCATGACCAGCCGCGACGGCCTGGTCGTCGCCTCCGACACCGCGTCGGCGGGGTACGACGGCGGCGACTCCATCGCCATGCGCGGCTCCGCCATGGCGGCGGCGGCCATCGGCATCGGCGACCACTTCACCGGGCTGCTGCACCAGGGCAGGTTGCAGTCCGCGGTCTTCGAGGCGGATCGCGGGTGCGTCGGCGTCTTCCCGGTGAGTTCTACGCTGCTGCTCGTCGTCACCAGTGCGCCCGGGGTGAGTCTCGGGCGGTTCAATGCCGCGGCCAAGCGGGTGCTCGGCATGCTCCTCGCCCCCGTCTACTGAGCCGGGGCGCGCGGGGGCCGGTGGGTGGTCGGTTGTTCGGGGGACGCGGGAATTATCGCCGGCGTGCGGCACGGTAGGCACCTCCGGATCTGCACGTCATGGGCGCCACTCGGGTGAGCGCTACCCCAGCTCCCACAGCGCGCTGATCGGCATCGCGAGCATCTTCGGGCCGAAGGGCAGCGTCTGCTGCCCGGTGTGCAGGACGATGCCGGTGCGGAAGTCGGCGCCGAGCCGTTCGGCGAGGTGGCGCAGACCGCGGAAGTCGTCGGCGCCGACGGTGGAGGCGGCCTTGACCTCGATACCGACCACCTCGCCGCGCCGGTTCTCCAGCACCGCGTCGACCTCGATCTGATCGCGGGTGCGGTAGTGGAAGAGCTCGGCGTCCTCCGCCGCCCAGGTGAGCTGGCGGGCCAGCTCGGACAGCACGAAGCCCTCCAGCAGCGGGCCGAGCTGTCCGGTGGGGCGGAGCAGGCTCCTGGCATCGGCGCCGATCTGGTGGGCCGCGATCCCGGAGTCGACGAAGGCCAGCTTGGGCGCGGTGGTCGCGCGGCTGCTGACATTCCGCGACCAGGCGGGGATCCGCTTGACCACGAAAACCTCCTCCAGCAGCGCCAGATACCGCTTGACGGTGGAGACGCCCAAGCCGAGTTCATTGCTCAGTGTTGCCGTGGACAGCAGTCCGCCGGAGCGGGCGACCAGCAGGCGGACGAGGGTGCGCATCTCGGCGACGCGCTCGATCTCCGTCAGCTGCTGGATGTCGCGGGCGATGAGATCACCGAGGTAGGAGTCGAAGAAGGCGCGTCGGCGCCGGTCGTTCGTGCGCGCCACCGCCTCCGGGAAGCCGCCGCGCACCAGCCGTTCCGCGTAGTCGGCGCGGGTCACCGACGAGTGATGCCGCACCCGGTCGCCGTCGGCGAAGACAGCGTCGACAAAACCGTCAGGCGTGCCATCGATCTCACCTTGCGAGAAGGGCCAAAGCTCGATGGTCTCCATGCGCCCGACCAGGGTGTCCGGTAGCGAGCGCAGGCCGAGTACGCGGGCGGAGCCGGTCAGCAGATATTGGCCGGGCCGCGGGTCGGCGTCGACGCGAGCCTTGATCGACAGCAGCAGCTCGGGATTGCGCTGGATCTCATCGATCACCATCAGCTCGGGGAAGTCGACGAAGCCGTCGGGGTCGGCCAGCGCGGCCTGCCGGGTGAGGGCGCTGTCGAGGTCGCGCCACTCGGCGGCGCGGTCCCTGACGAGCAGCCGCAGCAGGGTGCTTTTCCCGCACTGCCTCGCGCCGTTCACCAGGACGACCCTGGTGTCATCGAGTGCCGCGCGGACGATCGCCTCCGCTCGGCGCGGAAGCGCAGGTCCGAGGCGGGTTTGCACGGCTGAAGCTCCTCGATGACTCGGTTGGGTGATCATTCTGCCGCCAGTGTACTGGTCGATCTGCCGCCAGGGCTGTGAACGATCTGCCGCAAGTTGTGTGAACGATCTGCCGCTGACGGTGTGAACGATCTGCCGCTGGATTGGTGAACGATCTGCCGCTGCCCTGGCGACCGACCTGCCGCCCGACGCATACCGCTCGCATCGCAGGCGAGGAAAGCGGGCACGGGAGTTTCCCCGGGTGCGGCACAATGCGGACGTGTTCGAACTTCTCGCCGAGCCACGCCCGGTCGACGGGCATGATCGTCTGCTCGACGCCGCCCCCGGGTACGACGGAACCCTGGTGACCCTGTGGACGACGGATGCGGGGGCCGCGCTGCTCACCGCGCGCACGGAATCCCCTGGCGGGGCGTCGTTCCCGCTGACGAGGGCGGCGGAGCCGGTGTCGGCGCGGGTGGTGCTCTTCGGGCCGGAGCTGCGCGGGGTGGTGCCGATCCACGATCTGACGATCGCGTTCCCCTCGGTGCGGCTGCTGCCGGACGGCGCCGTGCTGGTGGTGGGGCACCGGTGCCGGTGGTCGGCGAGCGGGCCGGAGCACAATGCGATGGTCGTGCTGCCGGACGGGACGGTGGAGTGCACGGGGGTGCTCGGCGACGGTATCGAGGATGTGGCGGTCTCGCCGTCCGGCGATATCTGGGTGAGCTTCTTCGACGAGGGGGTCTTCGGCAATTTCGGCTGGGGCGGAGCGGGGCCGGAGCCGATCGGGCACCCCGGCATCGTCCGCTTCGACCGCGCGCTGCGCCCCACCTGGACCTTCGACGGGCCCGGGATGGTCGACTGCTACGCCCTCACCCTCTCCGGTGACACCGCGTGGGCCTGCTACTACACCGACTTCCCGATCGCCAGGATCGCGGACGGGCACACCACGCTCTGGCGCAACGAGGAGATCGCGGGCGCGAAGGTGCTCGCCGTCGACGGTGCGCGGGTGGCGCTCTACGGCGGGTACTCGGGGGAGCGGGAGCGGCTCGCGATCGGGCGGCTGGCCGGTGACCGGTACCTGGTCGAACGGGTCGAGCGGGTCGCGCTGCCGGGATCGGGGCGGCTCGCGCTGTTCGGGCTCGGCGCCGAGCTGCACGCCGTCGTCGGCGGCTCCTGGTACGTGGCCAGGCCTTTCGGCTGACCGGAGCCGCCGCCCGGGTGTACGCTCGCCCGACCTCTGGACAACCGTCCAGCTCAACCCCGGGGGTTCGGTCATGACGGAGAACCGCCACGTGCGGGCGGTGGCGGCCGCGTACGGCGCGCAGGGCTTCGGCTACGCCACCATCGTCACGGTCCTGCCGGAATTCGAGGATCGGCTGGGGATCTCGGACACGGTGGTGTCGGTGCTGCTGCTCGGCACCTGCCTCGCGGCGGCGCTCGGCTCGGTCGCGGCGGAGGCGATCGCGGTGCGCTGGGGGAGCGGGCGGGCGCTGGCGGCGGCGTTCGGCGCGCAGGCGGTGGCGCTGCTCGGCGCCGCCACGCTGGCGAACCTGCCGCTCTTCGCGGTGGCGCTGGCGCTGTACGGAATCGGGCTCGGCGGGGTCGACGCCGCCTCGAACATGCAGGGCGTGCTGGTGCAGCGGAAGGCGGGGCGGCAGCTGCTCGGCCGCTTCTACGCCGGGTACACGGCGGCCGCCATCGCGGGGGCGCTGCTGGTCGCCGGGCTGCTCGCGCTCGAGCTGCCTCCGATCTCCGCGCTGTTCGCCGCGGCGGCGCTGCACGTCGGGGTGGCGCTGCTCGGGTTCGACCCCGAACGGACCGTGCGGCAGCGCGAGACCGGCGGCCCGCTGCCGTGGCCCGCCATCCGCATCGTCGGCGCGCTCATCTTCGCCGCCTTCGTGGTGGACGCGGCGGTCTCCACCTGGAGCACCGTGTACCTGGCCGACGGGCTCGGCGCGGTCGCCGCGGTGACCCCGCTCGGCTACGCCGCCTACCAGGCCGCGGTGCTCGGCGCCCGGCTGACGGTGGACGCGGCGGTCGGGCGGTTCGGCCGGGCGCCGGTGGCGCTCGGCGCGGTGGCGGCCGGGCTCGCGGGGTGCGCGCTGGTGGCGGCGCTGCCGCTGGTGCCCGGCGCCGTGCTCGGTTTCGCGGCGGCCGGGCTGTGCGCGGGCGCGCTGGTGCCGATCGCCTTCAGCGCGGCGGGCGAGGTGCGGCCGGAGCGCTCGGACGAGATCATCGCGACCGTCAACCTCTTCAACTACGCGGGCGCGCTCGCCGGCGCGGTGCTGCCCGGCCTGATCTCGGCCGGGCCCGCGCTGCGGACGGCCTTCCTGCTGCCCGCGCTCTGCCTGCTGCTGGTGCTGCCGCTGGTGCGGCGGGTGGACAAGCTCGCGCGGGCCTAGCTCCGCCGGATCTCGGCGATCCACGCCGACGCGTCCACCAGCCCCTCCGGGGAGACGGCGAGCCCGGCGACGTTGTCCGCGACCACCGGCGTGACCCGGCCCAGGTAGCGGGTGGGTTCCAGGGAGACCAGCTGCCAGCCGTCGGTGAAGGCGCCGCGCACGATATCCGCGCCGATCCGCGGGCCGAAGCCGGGCTCGGCGTCGGAGAGCGCGAGCAGCCGCAGCACCCCGCCCGGCCGCAGTACGCCGTGCAGCGAGCGAGCGTAGCGCGCCCGCGTCTCCGGCTCGGTGCCCCAGATGTGGAAGAGCGCGCTGTCGAGCGCGGTGTCGTAAGCGCCGGTGAAGTGCGGGTCGGCGCCGAGCGCGAGCGCGTCCGCCACCGCGAACCGCGCCTCCGGCACACCCTTGGACTCGGCGTTGCGGCGGGCGAAATCGATGGCGCTCGGCGAGAAGTCGACGCCGAGGACGTCGTGGCCGCGCCCGGTCAGCAGGATGGTGTGCTCGCCGGCGCCGCAGCCGATGTCGAGCACCCGGCCGGCGAAGCCGCCCGCGCGCTCCAGCTCGGCGACGGCCGGTTGCGGGCGGCCGATCACCCACGGCGCGGTGTCGTCGTCGTATACGGAGTCCCAGCGTTCGGTGGTCTCGGTCATGGCTCCACCGTGCAACCTGTACCGCGCTCGAGGTCAAGGGGCGTGGTATAACTAGAACCTGTTGCAGGTGAATGCGCCCGAACATCGGCGCCGCCGAAATGGCGTTCTCACCGTCCCGCTATGCGAACCGCTGTTTACTTGTTGCTGCCGCGATGGATACTCTCGATGCCACGGCCGGTGTCGACCACGCGCGGCCGGAGCAGAAGGGAACTCACATGCAGATCGACAGCAACCTCGTCGCGCTGGTCACCGGTGGTGCCTCCGGCCTCGGGCTGGCGACCGTCAAGGAGCTGCACGCGCAGGGTGCGAAGGTCGTCATCGTCGACCTGCCCTCCTCGCCCGGCGAGACCGTCGCCAAGGAGCTCGGCGACGGCGTCGTCTTCGCCGCGGCCGACGTCACCGACGAGGAGCAGGTGACCGCGGCGCTGGACGCCGCCGCCGAGCTCGGCCCGCTGCGGATCGCGGTGAACTGCGCCGGGATCGGCAATGCCATCAAGACCGTCGGCAAGCAGGGCGCCTTCCCGCTCGCGGCCTTCCAGAAGGTGATCAATGTCAACCTGATCGGCACCTTCAATGTGATCCGGCTGGCCGCCGAGCGCATCGCCGCCACCGAGCCGGTGGGCGAGGAGCGCGGCGTCATCATCAACACCGCCTCGGTCGCGGCCTTCGACGGGCAGATCGGGCAGGCGGCGTACTCGGCCTCCAAGGGCGGCATCGTCGGGCTGACGCTGCCGGTCGCGCGCGACCTCGCGAGCCTGAAGATCCGGGTCCTCACCATCGCCCCCGGCCTCTTCCACACCCCGCTCTTCGCCACCCTGCCGGACGAGGCCATCGACTCGCTCGGCGCGCAGGTGCCGCACCCCTCGCGGCTCGGCAACCCGGTCGAGTACGGCGCGCTGGCCAGGCACATCGTGGAGAACCCGATGCTGAACGGCGAGACCATCCGGCTCGACGGCGCCATCCGCATGGCCCCGCGCTAGTTCTTCCCCGCGACCGCGGCCGGCGCGCTCCGGTCGCGGTCGTCGGCTGCCCGCCGAATGCAACATTGCCATACTTTCTGTTGCGATGTACGTTCTCGGGTGTGAGCCGAACCACCGAACACCCCCGCTTCGACACCCTGGTCGCCGCCTTCCAGCACACCGCGGGCCGCGCGCCGGACGACATCGCGCTGCGCACCCCCGGCGACACCACCACGCTCACCTGGCGCGGCTACGCCGCCGAGGTGCGCGCGGTCGCCGCCGGGCTGGCCGCGCTCGGCGTGCGCAAGGGCGACACCGTCGCGCTCATGATGGGCAACCGGGTGGAGTTCTATCCGCTGGAGGTCGGGGCGCAGCACCTCGGCGCCACCTCGTTCTCCGTCTACAACACGCTCGCGCCCGAGCAGCTGGCGCACGTGCTCGGCAATTCCGGTGCGCGCGTTGTGATCTGCGAGCCGCAGTACGTGCCGCGGCTACGCGCCAGCGGCGCCGAGCTTGACCACATCGTCTGCGTGGACGAGGCGCCGGAGGGCACCGTCGGGGTCGCGGAGCTGATCGCGGGCGGCGATCCGGAGTTCGACTTCGACGCGGCCTGGCGGGCGGTCCGGCCGGACGACGTCGCCACCCTCATCTACACCTCGGGCACCACCGGCAACCCCAAGGGCGTGGAGACCACGCACGCCGCGCTGCTCTTCGAGTCGTACGCGGTCGAGGAGGTGCTCGGCATCCGCTTCGGCGACACCATCACCTCCTACATGCCGACCGCGCACATCGCCGACCGGCTCACCGCGCTCTACTTCCAGGAGGTCTTCGGCACCCAGGTCACCTGCGTCGCCGACCCGGCCGGGATCGCGCCCGCGCTCGCCGAGCTGCGCCCCACCATCTGGGGCGCGGTGCCGCGCGTGTGGGAAAAACTGCGCGCCGCCGTCGAATTCGCGGTCGCGGCCGAGCCGGACGAGCAGAAGCGCACCGGCCTGCGCTGGGCGCTCGACGTCGCCGCGCGGCGCAGCGCCAGGCAGCTGGCCGGTGCCCCGGTGCCCGAGGAGCTGGCCGTCGAGTGGCAGCGCGCCGACGCGCTGGTCCTCGGCCGGCTGCGCGCCAAGCTCGGGCTGGACCGGGTGCGCTGGGCCATGTCCGGCGCCGCGCCCATCCCGCCGGAGACGCTCGGCTTCTTCGCCGGGCTCGGCATTCCCATCGCGGAGATCTGGGGCATGTCCGAGCTGGCCTGCATCTGCAGCGTCAGCCATCCCGCGGATGCCAAGCTCGGAAGCGTCGGCACGCTGCTGCCCGGGATGGAGGCTCGGGTGGCCGCCGACGGGGAGTTGCTGGTGCGCGGGCCGCTGGTGATGAAGGGGTATCGCGGGGAGCCCTCGAAGACGGCCGAGGCCATCGACGCCGACGGGTGGCTGCACACCGGTGACGTGGTGACCATCGACGACGACGGGTTCCTGCGGGTGGTCGACCGGAAGAAGGAGCTGATCATCAATGCTTCCGGCAAGAACATGTCGCCGACCGCGATCGAGAACACCGTCAAGGCGGCGACGCCGCTGATCGGGGCCATGGCGGCGATCGGGGACGGGCGGCCGTACAACACCGCGCTGGTGGTGCTCGACGCCGAGACGGCGCCGCGCTACGCCGCACAGCACGGGCTCGGCGATGCCTCCGCTGCCGCGCTCGCCGCTGATCCCGGGGTGCGCGCGGCGATCGCGGCCGGGGTGGCCGCGGGGAATGCGAAGCTCGCTCGGGTGGAGCAGGTTCGGCGGTTCCGGGTGCTGCCGGTGTTCTGGGAGGCGGGTGGGGACGAGCTCACGCTCACCCTGAAGTTGAAGCGGCGGGTGATCGCGGAGAAGTACGCCGCGGAGATCGCGGAGCTCTACGCGGCGGAGCCGTCGGGTGAGGTCCTGGAGCCGGGAGGGGTTCCGGAGCCGGTGTGATGCTCAGTCGGAGCGGGTGCCGCGCAGGCGGTTGCCGAGGCATTGACCGGCGGCTTTCGCCTGGCGGGCGCGCTCCGACGAGGTGAGGGCGGGAGCGATGCGGCGGCCCGCGGCGACGGCCTGCTGGGTGCCCTCGATACCCGCGCGGCGCAGGCGGGCGCTCTGGTCGAGGGCGCGGCGGTAGAGGCAGGCGCGGGTCGGGGCGGTGCCGCTGAGGCGATCGCAGAGGCTGCGACCGCCGGGGCGGAGCGCGGGGATCGCGTCGGCGATCAGG
This sequence comes from Nocardia sp. NPDC050697, assembly GCF_040654395.1. NCBI lineage: Bacteria > Bacillati > Actinomycetota > Actinomycetes > Mycobacteriales > Nocardiaceae > Nocardia > Nocardia sp. NPDC050697. The sequence continues at coordinate 137,529 of NZ_JBFAHY010000013.1, read as the reverse complement.
ACGGCGACCGCGAGCAGCCAGAGCAGTGCGGAGAGCACGAGGGCGCCTGGACGAGGGCGATGCACGCGGTCGCATACAGCCCGACGTCCTTCACCGTCGTGCTGATGGCGTGCCGGGCCGCCCGGCCGCGGGAGAGCCGCTGGTCGGGGCCGTGCGCGGCGATCCGCACCTCGGCGAGCGCGCCGCCCGCGCTGTGGCCCGTCCACGCGAGTGTGGCGAAGCGGAGCAGCGCGGTGAGCGCGATCAACGCCAGAAATCCCTGCGTAACCAGCGACATGAGCTCACCCATCACCCCGGAGCCGACCTCGACCCCCGCCGCTTTGACGTCACCCTCCGACTCCATGAGCTCCCACGCACTGCTCGCGCCGAGCGAGGGCCAGTCGGACAGATAGTCGCCGATCCGGCATTGGGTGACCCAGCCGAGCGCGACGGTCAGCAGGACCACGACGCCGAAGTCCAGCGACCAAGCGGCCACGCGCCTGCCCGGCGTGACGATCGCGGACTGCGCGGCGTGCTCCATGCCGTCCGATGGTGCTGGGTGCGGCGGGTTCGCGGTGTCCTTCGATCGGACGGCAGTCTCCGTACCCTGGAGTCATGGGCGCAGACGGGAGCGCGCGCCGGTGACGGAGCGGAAACCGGCGCGGCAGAGTTTCGAATCCTGGGTGGACAAGCAGATCAGGGAGGCGGAGGAGCGCGGGGAGTTCCGCAACCTGCGCGGTGCCGGAAAGCCGATCCCCGGCGCCGGGGCCCCGGTTCAGGACGATGCCTGGTTGCGCAGCTACCTGCAGCGCGAGGGCGCCGACACCGGGCTCATGCTGCCCACCCCGCTGCTCCTGCGCAGGGACGCCGAGCGGATCGGGGTCACGGTGCGCGACTGCTCCACCGAGGAGCAGGTGCGCGCCGAAGTCGCCGCGCTGAACCGGCGGATTATCGAGTACCTGCGGATACCGTCCGGGCCGGTGGTGCCCGTGTCCACCGTGGATATCGAGGCGGTGGTCGCGGAGTGGCGGCGGGAGCGGGAGGAGCAGCGTCGCGCAACCCGCGCCGTCGCGAAACCGGCCGCACCAACGCTCCCGCGAGCGAAGCGCCGTTGGTGGCGGCGCAGCGGAACGGCCGGGTCGTAGCGGCTCACCCGCTTGCGGCGAAACGCCGGCGCCCGACCCCTTCGAGCCCACCGAATAGCGCCCGACACCCCGAGGTTCGTGCGCACTGCCCGACCCGAGGAAATCGGCGGACAACCCCTTCCACTGCCCGCCGAACCCCTCAGAAATCCAAAATGTGCGGCAACCCGGCCCGATACCGATCCCGATCCACCGCCTTCGCCCCCTCGAAAGCGGGCAACGCGACCAGCGGGAAAACAGCGGCCCGCGGCTGCGGATCATCGGCCGCGTCCATGACGGCATTCGCCACCATCCGCCCGGACTCGTTCGCCCCCTCCATCGTCGCCAGATCGATATGGCTCCGCACATGATCCCCGCCGAAGAACAGATTCGGAATCGCACAGTGCGCATTGGGCCGGTTGTCGTACGAACCGATGGTGTTCACCAGCAGCGGCGTCTCGTTGTACGCGACCCCACCGGACCAGCTCACCCCCGGATCCAGATGCCACGAGTGGATATCCTCGTCCCGCAACCACCCGGTATTGGTATTCAGCCACTCCTTCAACTGCGCCCACACCTCGATCGAGATCTCCTCGGCCGAGCACTGTTTCGCCGTCCGCCCGAAGACGATCCCGGGCGAATCCCAGTCCGAGATGTCCACCGAGAGACACTCGACCGCACTTCCGTCGCCGTACCGGGCGGGGAAATCGCCCACCCACATGGGCGCCTGCCGCAGCGCGGTGAGCGCCCACGGCGAGCCGAGCGCGGCGATATGCCCCTCCGGCATCCCGGTGGTGCGGCGCAGGAAGTACTGGATGCCCACCATCCAGTCGGTGAGCAGCTGGCTCATCCCACCCAGGGCCGGGTCGGCATCCAGAATGTCGCCGGTCAGAAGCGGGACCGCGCGGTCCACCGGAATCGCGCACACGTAGTAGTCGGCTTCGACGGTGCGACCGCCGACCGTGGCCGAGCCGATGACGCCATTGCTCAGATTCAGCCGGGTCAACGCGGAACCCAGCACGAACTGCACCCCGCGCGACATGAGGTAGGCGACCCACGGATCGATCCACGCCTCGTTGGTCGGCCGGTTCAGAATCCGGTCCACACCACCGGAGAACTGCGGAATCAACCCCGTCGCGGCCAGCACCAGCGCCTCACCGATGGTGCCGATGGTGCGCGCCGAACTCAGGTGTGGCTTGGCCGCGACGGTGATCCGGGTCAGCGCGCTCACCAGGTACTCCTGGTACGCGTGCGACTTCCCAGCGGCCCGCATGATCTGCGCCCAGGTGACGTACTCCCACTGCCCGAAGCGGCGCTCCTCGCAGGAGCTGAACCACATGGTCATCTGCTTGCCGAAGAAGGCGAGCTCGTGCGGCGGCAGCTCGGGCAGGAAGCTGAAGGCGCCGATCATGGTGTTGGCCAGTAGTTCCGGGGTGAGCTGGTCCAGCGAGCCGATCTCGATCGGGGCGAAGAGCGGCGGCCTGCCGCGGAACCCGGCGACCGTGCCCTCGACCCGGATCAGGTTGTCCCGCACGCCATTCGGGTTGCCGGGGAACGGGATGCGAGCCATGGTGTCCGGGACGTTCTGGTAGCAGCCGGGGAAGAAGCGGAAGCCGTGCTCGCCGGGCAGATCCATGCGCCCGCCCTGCCCGGTGCCCGGGACCCCCATGCTGCGCGCTTTGCCGCCCAGGTAGGCGGGTTCGTACACGGTCACCTGATAGCCGCGTTCAACCAGCTCGTGCGCGGCCGAGAGCCCGGCCATGCCGCCGCCGAACACCGCGACGCTGCGGCCGCCGGTGTGTAGCGCGGGGCTGCGGCGGGCCGGGCTCGCCTGGGCGGGGGCCGCGGCGGCGCCGGCGGCGAGGACGGCGCTCGCGGTCAGCGCGCCGCGGAGGACGTCGCGGCGGGGGACGGTGGTGGAGGGACGTGGCTCCGGCAACGGCACTGTCGCGGGCTGGTCAGGCATGGTCGTCTCCTGGAGAGGACGTGGTGAGCGAGGGTTCGACGGGACGGGACATCGGCGGCGCCGGGCGGTGCGATCGGCGGCGGATTTCGTGGGCCTCGGCCAGCTCGGCGAGGGTGTCGCGCGCGGTGCGCGCGATATCGGCGAGGACCGGGAGCGGGTCGGTGCGCGCGTTCCAGAGCGCCTGCAGCGCAAGCTTTCCCGCGCGCTTCGGGGTGTAGAAGGAGCTGGGGTCGACGGTGCGGGAGAAGATCGCGATGACGGTCTCGGAGATGGCGGGGTCGGTGTCGGCGGCGCGGTAGAGCGCGTGTTCCAGCGGGCTGATGGTCTCGCCGCGGGCGAGCTTGTTGGTCCACTGGTAGATGTCGACGCAGTCGCGCACCCGGGTCTGCTCCCAGTCGCGCAGCGCGCGGTCCAGCCGCTCCGGGTGGTCGAGGACCGGGGCGGCGGCCTCGCCGAGCAGCCTGCCGTAGCGCAGCGCGTCCCGGATGCCCTGCGCGGTCACGGGGTCCTTGAAGTGGCCGGCGTCGCCGGGGAGCGCCCAGCCGGGGCCGCTGGAGTGGCGGAAGTAGGAGGCGATATCGGTGGCCGAGCGCACCCGGCCCACCTTCGTGCAGCCCCGCAGCCGCTCCACCAGCTCCGGGATGTTCTCGATGGCCGCGGCGTAGCGGGATTCGGCCGCGCCGACCCCGCCGCGCTCCCCGGTGGCGGCGGGCTGCACCAGACAGAGCAGCAGGCCGTCGTCGCACGGGAAGGCGGTGCCGAGATCGCTGCCGGTGCGCCACTGCGCGGCGATGTGCCGCCAGTCCTCCCTGGTGTCCTTCCAGTAGGCGTAGTAGCAGTCGCGGCCGCTCGGTCGGTGCGCGAACGGCTCGTCGGCGCCGACCAGCCGGGCCACCGTGCTGCGCCTGCCATCGGCGCCGATCACCAGCGTGGCGCGGAGCTCCACCTCGGCGCCCTCCGGGTCGGTGTACCTGACCCCCGCGCAGCGCTCGCCCTCCCAGAGCAGGCCGGTGACCCGGCAGCGCTCGCGCAGCTGCACCCCGGCGGCGACGGCGGTGCGCAGCAGCGCGTCGTCCAGCCCGGTGCGCCGCACGCACATGGCGTAGTCGATATCCCCGACGCCGGGGAAGCGCGAGGCGACCTTGTACCCGGCGATGGCCGCCATGGCGTGCGTGAGTCTGGGCGCGCCGAGCGCGGCGACGGCGTCGAGCGCGCCGAGCCGCTCGATCTCGGCCAGCCCGGAGGGCCAGAGCAGGTGCGTGGAGAGCGTGTCCGACGGGAAGCGGGCGGCATCGAGGGCGACGACCCGGCGCCCGGCCTTCGCCAGCGTCAGCGCGGCCGCGCTGCCCGCGCAGCGGGCGCCGACGACCACGACGTCCGCGCGGTCGATGGTCGTCACGGAGGGTGCAGGCATGGGACCGCCTCGACGCTGAGATCGCCCGGTCAACGACGCTTTTCGGAGTCGGTCACCGAGTCTCGGACACTATGTCCGATAAGAGTGCGGTCCCGTCCGGGAAAAGTCAACGACCGCGTGCGGCGGGGCAGAATGGAACGCATGCGCGAATCGAACCGACGGATGACGAGCCCGGCGTGCCCTCGCTGACCCGCGTTCCCCGCACCGCACGGAAGGGTACCGACGACCGCCGCGCGGAATTCGAACAGCGGGTGCTGGCCGCGGTGGAGGAGTTGCTGGCCGACGGGACGCCGTTCACCGAGATCGCGGTGCAGCGGATCGCCACCGCCTCCGGCTCGGCGCGCTCCACCTTCTACCGCTACTTCCCGGACAAGAGCAGCCTCCTGATCCGGATGGCGGAGCTGGCCACCGCCGATCTCTTCGCCGCCGCCGAGCAGTGGTGGAGTTCCGCGCACACCGACAAGCAGGCGGGCGTCATCCGCGCCATGCGGGCGATGATTACCGGTTTTCGCCAACATCGTTATCTCTTGCTCGCGCTGAACGAACTCGCCGCCTACGACCGGGACGTTCGGGAGTACTGGCATACGCGGCTGGCGCTGTTCATGGAGATGGTTCGGACGCGGTTGGATGCCGATCGGGCGGCTGGGCGGATCAGTGCGGCGGTCGATCCGGCGGCTACGGCGATCGTGCTGACCTCGATGGTCGAGCGGTCGATCACCGTCACGTTCGGGGCGCCGACCGGGGTGGGGGATGAGGCGCTGGCCGAGGCGCTCGGGCGCGGTATCTGGTTCACCGTCTACGGGGACGCGCCGGGAAGAAGCTGAACGGCACGGATCACCAGCCGTACAGCGACAGCGACCTCGCGCACCAGCGCCTCCACCACCGATTCCCCGGCCTCGAGGGCGGGTGGAACGCGCCGTCCGCGTATCCGGTGCCCGCCCGCCGACCGAACAGGATCCGGCCCTGATCGTCGGTGAGCAGAAGGTGCACATCACCGATGAGGGTGTGTCCTTCCGTGCTGGCCACAGCCATACCTCTCTCGAAGCTGCCTACGGTGCGACCAAACGCCGCACGGCAAGAACAACAGCCGACCGCTGGCGCTCAACCGCACCGTCCGCCTTTCGCGCCTGCACCGCGTGCGTAGCGGCAGTGCGAGTGAGGTCGGTAAGCATGCGCAACAGCGCGACCGGCGTGAAATCAGCGGTGATCAACCCATCCCGCTGCCCCCGCCGAACCTCCTCCAACTTCGGCGTAATAGCCCTCCGCAACACCGCATCGACCCGCGGATCCAGCGCCTCCAGATCCGCCCAGGCCTGCAACCGCGCATCATCGGGGTGCGCGACGAAGTGATCGAACAACCGCCCCGCGTACCCGGGGAGATCCTCGGCCCGCAGCGCGGTGCTGCTGGTGGTCTCGGTGGCCCACTGCTCGGTGACCGCCGCATACAGCTCGGTCTTCCCGGGGAAATACGCGTAGAGCCGGTCTTTGCTGGCGTTCGCGTCGGCGGCGATCCGATTGATCCGCGCACCGGCTACGCCGTGTCGCGCGAATTCCGCGCGTGCGGCGGTGAGAATGCGTTCCCGGGTGGCGTGGCCTGCTGCGCGCATCCCGAGATCCTATCTTGCCGAACCATCCGGTTCGGCTCTACGCTGGTTCCCGAACCATCCGGTTCTGAAGCGGAGGACGGGCGCATGAGCGAAGCACGGTGGCAGCAGTTGCGGGCGGAGAGCGGCGGGGTCGCCCCGGCGGAGCTGGACGAGGTCTGGGCCCGGCTGAAGCCCGCTCGCGCGGAGGAGATTCTCGGCCAGTGGAAGGGTGATGCCTTCCAGACCGGTCACCCGCTGTGCCGGGCGCTGCCGAAGAGCCGCTGGTACGGCAAGACGTTCAACGCGCTGAACGATGCCAAGCCGCTGATCTGCCGGGCCGAGGACGGGTCGCTCTTCTCCAATGTCGAGCTGGGCGGTGGCGAGGCCACGCTGTGGAATATCGAGTTCCGCGGCGAGACCACGGCGACCATGGTCTACGACGGCCGCGCGGTCTTCGACCACTTCAAGTGGCTGGACGAGAACACGCTCATGGGCATCATGAACGGACGCCCGGAGCTGGTGCTGGCCGACGGCGAGTTCTTCTACTTCCTGCTGGAGCGGGTGTGAGGGCGAGCGCGCTGCTCTCCCGTGACCCGGGCGCGCCGTTCGAGCTGGCCGAGGTGCAGGTCGACGCGCCGCTCGGCACCGAGATCCTGGTGCGGATCACCGCCTCCGGGGTCTGCCACACCGACCTGATCTCGCGCGCGGCGGGCGCGGCCGACCGGCCGGTGCTGCTTGGCCACGAGGGCGCGGGCATCGTCGAGGCGGTGGGCGAGAAAGTGACCGATGTGCGCCCGGGCGACCACGTGGTGCTCACCTTCCGGCACTGCGGGCGCTGCCCGAACTGTCTCGCCGACCGCCCGGCCTACTGCCGAAAGGCGACCGCGCTGAACAACTTCGGCCGCCGCGCCGAGGGCGGGCCGCGGGTCACGCTGGACGGCGCGCCGGTGCTGGACGGCTTCTTCGGGCAGTCCAGCCTGGCGGGGTACGCGCTCGCCACCGAGGACAACACCGTCGTCGTCGGGCCGGAGACCGACCTCGCGCTGGCCGCCCCGCTCGGCTGCGGCTTCCAGACCGGCGCGGGCGCGGTGCTGAACGTGCTGGCTCCCGCACCCGGCGCGCAGCTGGTGATCTACGGCGCGGGCGCGGTCGGCATGGCCGCGCTGCTGGCGGCCAAAGCGCTGGACGATGTCGCGATCACGGTCGTCGAAACCTCCGCGGCGCGGCGCGCGCTGGCGCTGGAGCTCGGTGCGCAGGCGGCGCTCGACCCGGCCGAGACCGAGATCCCGCCCGCGATCCGCGACCTGACCGGCGGCGGCGCCACGCACGCGCTGGAGACCACCGGCATCCCGGCGGTGCTCGGCGGCGCGGTGGCGGCGCTGGCGACCGGCGCCACCGTGGTCGCGGTCGGGCTCGGCCAGGGCGTGCCCCCGGTCGACCTGGGCGACCTGGTGCTGAACGGCAAGTCGATCCGCGGCTGCCTGGAGGGCGACTCCATTCCGCAGGTCTTCATCCCGCGGCTGCTGCGCTGGCACCGCGAGGGACGTTTGCCGCTGGAACGGCTGGTTACCACCTTCCCGTACGCCGAGATCGAGGCGGCGCTGGCGGCCCAGCGCGCGGGCGAGGTGGTGAAACCGGTGCTCACCTGGTGAGCGAGGTCGTTACGTTGCTTAACAGTTAATTTTCTGAAATAGTGGCGCCGTGCGTTTCTGGGACCGGTACGCGGCCGTGGTTTCCGCGAAGAAGTCATGGCTGCTGCTGGTGGCGCTGCTGCTGGCCGGCGTCGCCGCCATCGGGCTGATCGGCTCGAACGATTCGGCGGGGCAGGCGCCGAACTCGCTGCCGGACAGCGCGGAGTCGGCGCGCGCCGCCGCCGCGCTGGAGGAGTTCCCCGGCGCCGACGTGGCCGCGGCCATCGCCGTCGTCACCCGGACCGACGACGGCAGGCTCACCGATGCCGACCTGGCAGCGGCGAGTGCGACGCTGGACCGCATGCGCGCGACGAGCGTGGCGCGGCCCGACGGCCCGCCGACGCCGATCATCCCCGCCCCGGACGGCGCGGCGGCGCTCGGCCAGGTGCCGGTGGACGCCGCGCTCAACGGCTTCGCGCTCACCGACGCGGTGGCCGAGCTGCGCACCGCAGCGAAGGACGGCCTGCCGCCGGAGCTCGCGGTGCAGGTCACCGGTGGCCCCGCCTTCGGCGCCGATATCGCCGACTCCTTCTCCGGCGCCAATGTCACGCTGCTCGCGGTGACCGCGCTGGTGGTCGCGATCCTGCTGATCGCCACCTACCGCTCGCCGGTGCTCTGGCTGGTGCCGCTGCTGGTGGTCGGGCTGGCCGACCGGGTGGCGACCTCGGTCGGCACCGGGCTGGCCGAGCTCACCGGGCTCAGCTTCGACGGCTCCACCTCCGGCATCACCAGCGTGCTCGTCTTCGGCGCAGGCACCAACTACGCGCTGCTGCTGGTCTCCCGCTACCGGGACGAGCTGCACCGGCACGCCGACCACCGGGAGGCGCTGCGCCGGGCGGTGCGCCGCGCGGGCCCGGCCATCCTGGCCAGCAATGCCACGGTGGTGCTCGCGCTGCTGGTGCTGCTGCTCGCGGTGCTGCCGAACACCCGCAGCCTCGGCGCTCTCGCCGCCGCCGGGCTGGTGGTGGCGGCGGTCTTCGTGCTCGGCGCGCTGCCGCCCGCGCTCGCGCTCTGCGGGCGGAAGGTGTTCTGGCCCTTCGTGCCGCCGGTCGACGAGCGGGACAGCGCGGGCGAGGGCGTCTGGCAGCGGGTGGCGGCCGGGGTGGTGCGCCGGCCGGTGCTGGTGGCCGGGGTGGCGCTCACGGGGCTCGTGCTCTGCGCGCTGGCGCTGCTCGGCGCGGAGGTCGGGCTCTCGCAGACCGAGCAGTTCCGGGTCAGCGCGGAGTCGGTGGACGGCTTCGACACGCTCGCCGAGCACTTCCCCTCCGGCGCGGCCGACCCGACCACGGTGGTCGCGCGAGCCGAGGCGGGCGATGCGGTGCAGCGCGCGCTCGAGGGCGTCGACGGGGTGGACCGGGTGACGGCCACCGGGGACTCCGAGACCGGGCTGCGGCGCTGGAGCGTGGTGCTGGAGGCGGCGCCCGCCTCGGACGAGGCCTTCGCGACGGTCGAGGGGCTGCGCGCCGCGGTCGCCGGGATTCCCGGCGCCGAGGCGCTGGTCGGCGGCAGCGACGCCGAGGCGCTCGACATCCGCGATGCCGCGCAGCGCGACCAGAAGGTGGTCATTCCGCTGATCCTGGCCGTGGTCTTCCTGGTGCTGCTCGCGCTGCTGCGCGCGGTGCCCGCGGCGGTGCTGCTGGTGGCGGTGACGGTGCTCAGCGCGCTGGCCGCGCTCGGGGTCGGCAGCCTGCTCAGCATCCACGTCTTCGGCTTCCCCGCCCTCGACACCAATACCCCGCTCTACGCGCTGCTCTTCCTGGTGGCGCTCGGCGTGGACTACACCATCTTCCTGGTCACCCGCGCGCAGGAGGAGACGCCGGAGCACGGCACCACCGCGGGCATGGTGCGCGCGGTGGCCGCCACCGGCGCGGTGATCACCAGCGCGGGCGTGGTGCTGGCGGCGGTGTTCTGCGTGCTCGGGGTGCTGCCGCTGATCACCCTGACGCAGCTCGGCATCGTGGTCGGCATCGGCATCCTGCTCGACACCTTCCTGGTGCGCACGGTGGTGATCCCGGCGCTCTTCGCGATCACCGGGCCGCGCATCTGGTGGCCGAATGCGCTGTCCCGCAGCGGTTCCTAGCCCGGCGGGCGGCCGACGCCGTGCCAGAGCAGCAACTCCAGCGCGACCGCCACGTGCACCGAGTTGCCGGCGAGCGGCCGGGGGAGCAGCTCGTCGGCGCGAGCGAGCCTGCGCAGCAGCGTGTTCCGGTGCGTGTAGAGCCGGGTGGCCGCGCGCGAGGCATTGCACTGCTCCTGCACGAAGGTGAGCACCGAATCGCGCAGCTCCCGGCTGGCGTCGGCGAAGCCGCCGAGCGTCTGCTGCACGAATCGCGCCGCCTGCTCGGTGTTCTCCGCGAGGAGCGCGGTGAGCTGCACCGCGGCGAAATCGGCGAGCCGCCGGTCCGGCAGCCGGGCCAGCACCCGCTGGGTGGCGAGCGCGTCCTGGTGCCCGAGCCGGAACCCCTCCAGCCCGAAAGCCCGTGAGCCGATGGCGATCCGCACCCCGGGCAGCTGATCCAGCGCACCGTTGAGAATGGCGGGATCGGGCACCGAGGGGCCGGGCACCCAGAGCCACAGCGTGGCCGCCGAGTGCGGCACCGCGAGCGCCTCCGACGCGCCGACCGAGCGGGCGAAGGCCGCGGTCACGGCGGCGGCGGGCAGCTCGGCGCCGTCGGTCCAGGCGATGGCGGCGGTGTGGTGCCGGTCCAGCGGGTAGCCGAGCCGGCTGCCGGCGTCGGCGATATCGGCCTGGTCGCCGCCGAGGAGCCGGGTGACGAGCTCGCGGCGCGCGGGGTCGGTGCCCTCGTCCAGCGCGGCGCGCTCGACCGCCACCACCGTCATGAGCGCCTCGATGATGCCGTCCATATAGCGGGCGATGGAGGCCGCGGTCACCTCCAGCACCTCCTGCAGTTCCTGTGGGTCCGAGGTGATCTCGAAGACGATCGTCATCCAGCGCTGCCAGGCGACGGCCTGGCCGGCCCGGTACGCCTCCAGCGCCGACTCGTTCAGCCCGAGCCGGGCGGCGCCGCGGGCCAGGTCGAGCTGCTCCCGGTCGAGCGCGACCGAGACCGGGGCGCCGGGATCGCGGATATTGGCGGTGGTCCAGTGCAGCATGTTGGCCCGGTTCACCCGGCGCACCGCGGCCATGAGCAGCGGGTCCTCGGCGTAGGGGCGGATGCCGTCGGCGGCGAGGGTGGCGGAGTGCAGCTCCTCCAGCCACTCCGGCGGCACGGTGAGCGCGACCTCGGCGCCCTGCCGGATCAACTCCCGTGCCCGTGCCGAAGGTTGCCGTACACCCGAGCCGACCGCCGATCCCACCGGTGCATTGTGCACCATCGGCTGCCCGATCCGGTGCGGAATCGATCTTGGCCCACGGGGCGGGTCACGGAAGCATGAAGAGTCTTCGCGGGCGCGCGGGATGCCCGCCGGAGAGGACGGTATGACCATCGAACAGCACGTCGTCGAGCGCGATCTGGTGGTCTCCGGCCGCCCCGCCTCCACCCACCTCGGCGATGTCCGCACCATGTCGCGGCAGGTGGTCCGGCACTTCGTCAGCACCGTGGCGACCTGCGGGACGCTGCCTGGCGAGGCGATCAGCGGCGACGTCACCACCGTGACCCGGGTGTGCCTGGAGCTCGCCGCGCGGATGCTGGACGGTGACTCCTCGCCGGAGAAGTCCGACCGGCTGCGCGCGGCCGCCGGTGAGTGGGCGCGCGAGGGCATTCCGATCGACACCATCCACCACGCGGTGCACGAGGGGCTGAAGATGGCCTTCGACCGGATCAGCGCGCAGGCCACCGCCCGCGACTACCACTCCATGGTCGATATCGCGCGCCGCTTCCTCGACATCGTCGACAGCATCACCTCGACCGTGGCGCTGGCCTATGTGCGGGAGCTGCGGAGCGTGGTGAACGAGCACCACACGGCGGTGCACACGCTCACCTCCGCGCTGCTCGGCGGGCACAGCACCTCGACCATGGCGCGCGAGTGCGGGATCGCGGTGGCGGATTCGTACCACGTGCTCGCGCTCGCCGTCCCGCCGCACCGCGACGAGTCGGACCCGGCGCTGGACAGCGCCGTCGTGGCGCGCCGCAAGCTGCGCCGGGTGCAGGCCGAGCTGGCCCGCCGCTGCGGCGGCCACGCGCTGGCGCTGCTCAGCGTGGACGGCGGCACCGTGCTCATCCCCGAGGAGCACTTCGACCCGGAGCGCGGCGACGAGTTCGTCGAGCAGCTCTCGGCCGCGGCCCAGGTGCCGATCCGGGCCACCCTGGTGCACAGCGCCACCGACGACATCCCCGCCTCCTCGGACCGGGCGCACGAGCTGCTCGACATCGTGCAGCGGCTGGACCTGGTCGGCGGGCTCTACCGCTTCGGCGATCTGGCGCTGGAATACCAGCTGACCCGCCCCGGCCCCGCCCGTGCCACCCTCGGCGCGGTGCTCGACCCGCTGGACGACAACCCCGAGCTGCTGGAGACGCTGCGCGTGCACATCAGCAACAACCTGAACCGGCAGCGCACCGCGCGGGTGCTCTACGTGCACGCCAACACCATCGACCACCGCTTCAAACGCATCGGCCAGCTCACCGGCTTCGATCCGGGACAGGTGAAGGGCCTCTGGTATCTGCGGTCGGCGCTGGTGGCGCGGAGCTACCGGGCGGGGGCGGGCGGCGAACCGGCCCGCACCCGCTGAACCGGGGCGCTCAGGGGCGCTGCTGCCCGGTCTCGATCGGCAGCACCGCCGTCGCCTCCGGGTCGACGCCCGCGGGCTCCGCGTCCTTGCCGCGGCCGCGGAAGCGCTTGAGCATCTCCCACAGGATCGGCAGCACCGAGAGCAGGACGATCAGCAGGAAGATCAGGTCGACGTTGTCGCGGATGACCTCGATCTGCCCGAGCGCGTAGCCGAGCATCGTCACGCCGGAGCCCCAGAGCACGCCGCCGACCACGTTGTAGGTCAGGAAGACCGGGTAGTTCATCTTCGCGGCGCCCGCCACCAGCGGCGCGTAGGTGCGCACGATGGGGACGAAGCGGGCGAGCACGATGGTGATCGGGCCGTGCTTCTCGAAGAACAGCGTCGCCTCGACGATGTACTTCTTCTTGAAGATCTTGGCGTCGTCGCTCTTGAAGAGCTTCATGCCGCCGCCGCGCCCGATCGAGTAGCCCACCTGGTCGCCGAGGACCGCGGCCACCGGGATCAGGATCAGCAGCAGCCAGAGCGGCGCGAACGGCTCGATGTCGGCGGACTTGCCCGCGACGATCAGCCCCGCGGTGAAGAGCAGCGAGTCGCCGGGCAGCAGCGGGAACAGCAGGCCGGACTCGATGAAGACCACGACGAGCAGCCCGACCAGCATCCAGGTGCCGAACGAGTTGAGCAGGTTCACCGGGTCGAGGAACCCGGGCAGCAGCGCCAGATTCGTCACATCGGAGGCCAGAACGGTGTCGGGGATCGAAAGCACGAGGCCACCGTACCGAATACCGGGACGATCGATCCGCCCCGATCGAGCTCCAGGTTTGCCCCGGGGGTGCCGGGGGCACGCTCCGAACACCCCGCGGCACGTCGCGCACCGGGCTGACTGGGCGATATGCCCTATTCTGGAGTGGTCGCCCCGGGCGATACTCCCAGCACACTCTCGAGCGAAAGCAGGTCATGAAGCGCCGAACGCGCCGTCGAAAACCCGTTCCGCCCCGATCCCGGCCTGAACCCGGAGCACGCCGATGCTGACCGTCGCGACCATCGCGCTCGGCATCGTGGTCGTGCTGGCCATCACCGCACTGACCGGCTACTTCGTCGCCCAGGAATTCGCCTACATGGCCGTGGATCGCTCCCGGCTGACGGCGCGGGCGGCCGGCGGGGACGCGAGCGCGGAGCGCGCGCTCACCGTCACCCGCCGCACCTCCTTCATGCTCTCCGGCGCCCAGCTCGGCATCACCGTCACCGGCCTGCTGGTCGGCTACGTCGCGGAGCCGCTCATCGGCCGCGGGATCGGCGAGCTGTTCGGCGGGGCCGCGATCGCGGTCGGCGTCGGCGCGGTCGCCGCGGTGGCCTTCTCCACCGTCGTGCAGATGGTCTTCGGCGAGCTCTTCCCGAAGAACCTGGCCATCGCGAAGCCGGAGCCGGTGGCGCGCGCGCTCGCGCTCTCCACCACCTGGTACCTGCGGCTCTTCGGCTGGCTCATCCGGCTCTTCGACGCCGCCTCCAACCTGCTGCTGCGGCTGCTCCGGATCGAGCCGGTGCACGATGTCGAGCACTCGGCCACCACCCGCGACCTGGCGCACATCGTCGCCGAGTCGCGGGACGCAGGCGAGCTGCCGCCGCGGCTCTCGGTGCTGCTCGATCGGATGCTCGACTTCCCGACCCGCACCGCCGAGCACGCCATGGTGCCCCGCCCCCGGGTGGACACGGTGAACGCCGACGACCCGGTGCTGGAGGTGCGCGCGCTCATGGGCCGCGGCCACACCAGGTACCCGGTGATCGGGCAGACCAGCGACGACCTCATCGGCATCGTGCACCTGCCCGACCTGCTGGCCGACACCGTCTCCGGCACCGCGGGCGCGGCCGCGCGGCCCGCCGTCGTGGTCCCCGAGACGCTGCCGCTCACCGAGGTGCTCGACCGGCTGGTCGAGGCGGGCGAGGAGATGGCGCTGGTGGTGGACGAGTACGGCGGCTTCGCCGGGCTGGTCACCGTCGAGGACATGGCCGAGGAGCTGGTCGGCGAGCTGGCCGACGAGCACGACCCCGCGGTCGACCCGGCCACCGTGCGCCGGGTGGACGGCGGCTGGGAGCTGCCCGGCGACATCCACCTGGACGAGGCCGAGCGGGTGCTGGAGCGGCCGCTCCCGGCGGGCGACTACGAGACGCTGGCCGGGCTGGTCATCACCGCGCACGGCGGGCTGCCCGCGGTGGGCGAGACCGTCGAGGTGCCGCTGCCCGCCGAGCACGACCCGCTGCACCCCGGCCCGGAGCGGGCGCTGCTGCGCGCCGAGGTGGTCGCCATCGGCAAGCACGTGCCGTCGGCGCTCTTCGTGCGGGTGGTGACCTCCGATGGATGACCCGGTGCTCGTCGCCCTGATCACGACCGGGCTCATCGCCGCCAGCGCGTTCTTCGTGGCGGTGGAGTTCGCGCTGATCGCGGCGCGGCGCAATCGGCTGGAGGACGCCGCGGCGCACAGCCGCGCGGCCCGCGCCGCGCTGCGCAGCGCCACCGAGCTCTCGGTGCTGCTGGCCGGCTCGCAGCTCGGCATCACCGTCTGCACGCTGGCGCTCGGCGCCATCACCAAGCCCGCGGTGCACCACTGGATCACCCCGGGGCTGGCGGCGATCGGCGCGCCGTCCGGGCTCGCCGACGCCGGCGGCTTCGTGCTGGCGCTCTTCGTCGTCACCTTCCTGCACCTGGTGATCGGTGAGATGGCGCCGAAGTCGTGGGCCATCGCGCACCCGGAGCGCTCGGCCATCCTGCTGGCGATTCCCATGCGCGGCTTCATGTGGTTCACCCGGCCGCTGATCGTGGCGCTGAACCGGCTGGCCAACCGCTGCCTGCGGGTGGTCGGGGTGCAGCCGGTGGACGAGGTCGCGGCCGGGCAGGACCCGGAGACGCTGCGGCACCTGGTCGAGCACTCCGCGACGGTCGGCGCGCTCGACCCGCACGACCACCGCAGGCTGGCCGCCGCGCTGGAGCTGGAGGACCGGACCGTGGGCGACATGGTCGACACCGGGGCCGAGCCGAGCTCGGTCCCCGCGGACGCCGAGCCCGCCCGGATCCGGGACCGGGCGCGCGCCGCCGGGCACCTCCGGCTGCTGGTCACCGAGGACGGCGCCATCACCGGCGTCGTGCACGCACGGGACACGCTCTGTGCCCCGGCGGGCGCCCGCGCCCGCGACCTGATGCGGCCGGTGCCGGTGCTCACCGCGCAGACCCCGGCCTATCAGGTGCTGCAGACGCTGCAGGATTCGCGCAACCACCTCGCCCTGGTCTACCGGGACGAGCGGCTGCTCGGCGTGATCACGCTGACCGACATCCTGCGCGCGCTCATGCCGACCAGGACGGCCTGACACCGCGAAAAGGAGCGGGCCGGGTTCGCTCGAACCCGGCCCGCTCCGTTCCGTACTCTCCGCGGTGTCAGCAGGTGACCTCGGCGGGTTCACCGTTGAAGCGGGACTCGATGTAGCTCCACGCCTCGCCGAAGCCGGCCACCGCGGTGGTCATGTGCTCGGCGATGTCGTAGGGCGAGAACTTCAGCGGGGTGCCCGCGGCGCACCAGCGGTTCGCCGTCCGCTCCAGCGGCGCGAAGGCGGTGAGCTGGTCGTACCGGCCCTGCCACAGCATGATCGGCGCGGTCGGGGTGCCGGGGAAGTCGACCAGGCTGTTCTCGTGCAGCACCGCGCGCGCCTCCGGCGAGTCCATCAGCGCCTTGCTGGCGGCCATCTGGTCCGCGCTCCGGTACGCGCCGTGGAAGAGCAGGAAGCGGCGGCAGGCGTCGTGCGTGAACTCGCGGAACCACAGGCCGTTCGGGTTCAGCTGGTCGCTGATCGGCAGCCGGTCCGGGTACTCGCGCTCCAGCCCCATGGCGGCCGCGAAGGCGAGGCCGAAGCCGATGTGCGGCTCGAAGCCGAGCGAGAGCGCCATCTGCTCCAGGTCGGCGGGGACACCGCCCGCGGCGACCGCGGTCAGCTCCAGCTCGGGGGCGTAGGTGGGCTGCAGCGCGGCGGCCCACGCGGTTGCCATGCCGCCGCCGGAGTACCCGGCCAGCGCCACCTTGGAGTTGCCGAGCCCCAGCTCGGTGGCCTTCTGCACGGCGCGCACGCTGTCCAGCGTCATCTGCCCGCCCAGCTTGGCGGCGCCGTAGGCGACGTGCGGGCCGAGGTAGTCCGGCATGCTGATGGCCCAGCCCCTGCCGATGGGCAGCATGGCGCCGGGGGCGTCCTGCAGCTCGCCGTTGAAGAGCGAGCGGGACGGGTTGCACTGCGTGCCCAGCGAGTTGATCAGCGCCTGGTAGGAGACGAGCGGCGGGTTCTGCACGCCGATCGGCAGCAGCACCGTGGTCATGCCCATGATCGGGTGGTCCGACGAGTCGGTGGAGCGGAACGCCACCTGGTGGATGTCGGTCCCGACGTACATGCCGGAGTCGACCTTCCTGGTGCGCACGACATCGCCGGGGGCGTAGTCGGCCAGGTTCGCCGGCGCGGTGAAGAACGGATCGGGATCCGGGGTCGGAAACAGCGGCTGCGCCTGTGCGGGCGCCGCGATCGCTCCGGCCGAGAACAGGCTCAGCAGGACGATCAGAATTCTGGTTCGAACTCTGGGCACGGTCTTCCTTCGATCTGCGGATGAAGCGCGGGGAACGGGCGCACAGTATCGAACTTCGAGAATGATCTTCCACTCGCCGAATCGAAGGGAGGAAGGTTCACAAACGCGGTCGTTCGTGTTTTGTGTGTTTCACACCGGGTACGCACATTGCCGCCGGTCAAGTGCGGTCGCCCGCCTTCAGATGCGGGGCGCGGTGATCTTCGGGAACGGCAGCTCGGCCTCCACGAGGTAGGCCAGTTGCAGCAGCGTCCGTTCGGCGCCGCGCACCCCGGCGAACTGCACGCCGAGCGGGACGCCGGAGGGGGCGAGGCCGGCGGGCACCGAGATCGACGGGGTGCCGGTGATGTTGTTCAGCGGGGTGAAACCGACGTATACGCGCAGCCGGTCGAGCAGCTCGTCGAAGGGCACGGTGGGGGCGAGGTGGCCGAGCGGCGGGGTGCTGTGGCCGAGGGTGGGGATGAGCACCGCGTCGTAGGCGCCCATCTCGGCCTCGTAGGTGCGGTACGCGCGGGCCAGCGTGCGCAGCGCGCCGGGGGTGCGCCAGATCTCGCGGTAGAACTTGCCGCGCAGCCCCCTGGTCAGCCCGTCCAGCCGGGAGCGGTCGAAGTGCCGGTCGGCCAGCAGCTTGCCGGTATCGGTGACCACCGCCGCGAGCAGGGCCCAGTAGTGCAGGAACGCCGTCTCCACGGCCGCGACGAAGGGCAGCGATATCTCCTCGACGCGGTGGCCGTGCGCGCTCAGCAGCTCCGCGACCCGCCGCACCGACTCGCGCACCGCCGGGTCGGCCACCGGCCCGGCGGCCGACTCCAGCAGCACCGCGATCCGCAGCGGCCGCTCCGGCGGCCCCTCGACCGAGCCGATGGGCGGCAGCGCCCGGCTCGGGTGCCTGCGCTCGATGGCGGCGGTGAAGGCGGCGGTATCCCGCACGGTCCTGGTGAGCACTCCCTCGCTCACGATGTTCAGCGGGAGCAGCCGGGCCAGCCGGGAGTCGGCGTGCCTGCCCCGGCTCGGCTTGAGCCCGACCAGCCCGGTGCTCGCCGCCGGGATCCGGATCGAGCCGCCGCCGTCGTTGCCGTGCGCGAAGGGCACCACCCCCGCCGCCACCAGCGCGGCGGCCCCGCCGGAGGAGCCGCCCGCGGAGTGCGCGGGGTTCCACGGATTCCGGGTCGGCGCGGCGAACTCCGGCTCGGTGCTGGCATTGAAGCCGAACTCCGGCAGCGCGCTCTTGCCGATGACCACGGCGCCGGTGCTCAGGAACTCCCGGACGTAGGCGTCGGTGCCGCGGGCGGGCCGAGCGGTGAAGGCCGCCGTCCCGTGGTTGCTCGGCATGCCTGTAATGTCTGAATTGTCCTTGACGAAGGTGGGCACCCCGGCGAAGACGCCGTCGGCCCGCACCGGGAACACCGGCTCGGCGAAGCTCCGGTAGGCCACCGCGGCCAGCTCCGCGACCGCCGCCGCGCGGCGCGCCGCCGCCGCCGCGAGTTCGCCGGGGGATCGCTCGCCGCGGCGCACCAGCTCGGCGAGCGCGAGGGCATCGTGCTCGCCGAGCGCGTCGTCGGTGAAGGCGTGGATGCGGGCGGCGGCGGGGATGCGAGCGTCGGTGGTCACCTGACCAAATCTAGAAGACGCCACCCGCCGGGGGTGAGAATCGGGTTCCCACGTCAGGTCAGGAAAGGCTAACCTTTCCTGCGTTGTTCGACAGATCGAGGAAAAGCATGACTACCCGCCCGCAGGCGACGTTGCCGCTGACATCGGCGCAGCGCGAGGTGTGGTTCGCCCAGCAGCTGCTCGGAGACGTCCCCCTCACGATCACCCAGTACGTGGATGTGCACGGTCCGCTCGATCGCGCGGCCTACGCGCTCGCGGCTCGGCACACGGCCCGGGAATTCGGCTCCTACCTGCGCTTCGGCCGCGACGCCGACGGCACGCCGTGGCAGCGTCTCGACTACGACCAGTACGACGAGGTCGATTTCCACGACTTCGGCGCCGCCGCCGACCCGTTCGCCGCCGCGCTCGCCTGGATGCGCGCCGACCAGCGCCGCCCGGTCGACATCACCGCCGCAGAGGCGTCCTGGTCGTCCATCCTGCGGCTCGGCCCCGAGCGGCACCTGGTCTACACCCGGGTGCACCACCTGGTGCTGGACGGCTTCGGCGCCATGACCGTCGCGCGCAGGCACGCCGAGCTCTACGGGCAGCTGGTCGCCGGCGGGACGCTGCCGGAGCCGGAGCCTGGCTCGCCGCGGGTGCTGCTCGACGCCGACCGGGCGTACCGGGAGTCCGCGCGGTTCCGGACCGACCGGGAATATTGGACGGAACACGCCACCGGTTTGCCCGATCCGGTCAGTTTGTCGAATCGTCCGGGTGCGCTCGCGCCCTGGTCGGTGATCGCCGGTGCTGACCTCGGGCCGGAGCGGGTCGCGGCGCTCGAGGCGGCGGGCGCCGGGGCGGGCTCGGCGGCGGTGCTGATCGGGGCGTTCGCGGGGTACCTGGGGCGGAGCGCGGGCGCCGCGGAGGTGTCGCTGAGCCTGCCGGTGACCGGGCGCACCACCGCGGTGCTGCGCCGGGCGGCGGGGCTGGTGAGCAATGTGGTGCCGCTGCGCATCGCGGTGCCGGACGCGGCGACCACCGCCGATCTGGTGGCGGCGACCCGCTCCGAGGTCGGCGGGGCGCTGCGGCACCAGCGGTACCGCGGCGAGGACATCGAGCGCGATCGCGGCGGGGCCGGGGCCGGGTTCGGGCCCGCGGTCAACATCATGAACTTCCATTCCACGGTCGAGCTCGGCCCGGCGCGCGGCACGCTGCACCTGCTCACCACCGGTCCGGTGCCGGATCTCACGCTGAACATCTACCCCGGGTCGGCGTCCGGGCTGCGGGTGGAGTTCGAGGGGAATCCGAACCGGTACACCGAGGCCGAGCTGGCCGCGCACCACGCGCGGTTCCTGCGGCTGCTCGCGCACCTCACCGACGACCCGGGCGCCACTCTCGGCGGGTTCGACCCGCTCGACCCGGAGGAGCGGCGCGCGCTGGTGCCGTGGCGGGGGCCGGCGGCGGTGGCCGCGCGGCCGCTGGCCGAGATCATCGCCGCCGCGGTGGCGCGGGCGCCCGAGCACACCGCGGTGGTGCACGAGGAGCGGCGCTGGAGTTACCGGGAGTTCGACACGCGGACCGATCGGCTCGCCCGTGCGCTGATCGCCGCGGGGGTCGGGCCGGAGACCAGGGTGGTGACGCTGCTCGAGCGCTCCGCGGAGTCGGTGGCGGCGGTGTGGGCGGTCACCAAGGCGGGCGGCGCCTTCGTCCCGGTGGATCCGGGGTATCCGGAGGAGCGGATCGCCTACGTCCTGGCGGACAGCCGGGCCGCGCTCGCGCTCACCACCGCGGAGTACGCGGACCGGTTGCCCGCGGCGATGCCGCGCATCCTGATCGACGACGCCCTCGCGGAGAGCAGCCCGGACGCGCCCGGGCACGGCCCGATCACCGACGCGGAGCGGCTGTCACCACTGCGCCCGGAGCACCCGGCGTACCTCATCTACACCTCGGGCTCGACCGGCCGCCCGAAGGGCGTCGTCGTCACCCACGGCGGCCTCGCCAACCTGGCCGCCGAGCGGCACGACCGCTACGCCCTGCGCCCCGGCGCCATCACCCTGCACCACGCCTCGCCCGGCTTCGACATGGCGGTCGGCGAGCAGCTCTGCGCCCTGGCGGGCGGCGCCACCCTGGTGGTCGCCTCCCGCTTCACCGTGGCGGGCCCCGACCTGGCCGCGCTGCTGCGCCGCGAGCGGGTGAGCAACGCGATCATCACCCCGGCGGTGCTGGCCACCCTCGACCCCGCCGAGCTGCCGGAGCTGACGGTGCTCGGCGTGGGCGGCGAGGCCATCCGCGCCGACCTGGTGAACGCCTGGGCGCCGGGCCGCGCCATGCGCAATGGCTACGGCCCCACCGAGGCCACCGATATCGCCACCATCGGCGAGCTGGTCGCGGGCCGCCCGGTGACGATCGGCGCCCCGCTGCGCGGCTTCCACGCGCTGGTGCTCGACGCCGCGCTGCGCCCGGCGCCACCCGGCGTGCTCGGCGAGCTGTACCTCGGCGGCCCCGCGCTGGCCCGCGGCTACCACGGCCGCCCCGCGCTCACCGCGGGCCGCTTCGTGGCCGACCCGTACGGCCCGCCCGGCGGCCGGCTCTACCGCACCGGCGACCTGGTCACCGTCACCGATCTCGACGATGCGTACGCGCTCGACTACCGGGGCCGCGGCGATTTCCAGATCAAGGTGCGCGGGCACCGGATCGAGCCGGGCGAGGTGGAGACCGCGCTCACCGCGCTGCCCGGTATCGCCCGCGCCGCCGTCACCGCGCACACCGACCCGCGCACCGGCACCCACCTGGTCGCCTACCTGGTCCCCGCTGAAGGCGAGCGGATCGAGCTCGCCGCGGTGCGCGCCGAGCTGGCCCGCGCGCTCCCCGCGTACCTGCGCCCGGCCGCCTACGAGATCCTGGAGACCCTGCCGCTCACCGCAAACGGCAAGCTCGACACGCGACGGCTGCCCGCCCCGACCTTCGGCCGCACCGAGTTCCGCGCCCCCGCGGGCCCGGCCGAGCAGCGGGTGGCCGAGGTCTTCGCCGAGGTCTTCGAGAGCTCCGGCCGAATCGGCGCGGACGACGACTTCTTCGCGCTCGGCGGCACCTCGCTCTCCGCCACCCGGGTCGCGGCCCGGCTCCGGGTGCCGGTCCGCGCGGTCTTCGACACCCCGACCGTGGCCGGGCTCGCACCGCTGCTCGGCACCGAGTCCGGCGGGCCGGAGCCGGTGGCGGGCGAGCGCCCCGAGGTGATCCCGCCCGCCCCGGCCCAGCTCCGGCTCTGGCTGCTGAACCAGCTGCTCCCGGACTCGGCGGCCTACCACCTCCCGGTCGCGGTCCGGCTGGACGGCCCGCTCGCGCTGCCCGCGCTGCACGCGGCGGTGAGCGCGGTGCTGGCCAGGCACGAGGTGCTGCGCACGGTCTACCCGGAGTCCGGCGCCGGGGCCAGGCAGCAGGTGCTCCCGGTCTCCGCGGTGCTGGCCGGGCTCGACCTCGAACCCCGCGCCCCGGCCGGTGACCTGCGGGCCGCGCTGCACGCGCTGGCTTCCGAGCCGTTCGATGTGGCGGTGGACCCGCCGGTCCGGCTCCGGCTGTTCCGGATCGAGCCCGAGCGGCACGTGCTCGCGCTGGTCGCGCACCACATCGCGGCCGACGGCTGGTCGCTCGGCCCGCTGGTCGCCGACCTCACCGCCGCCTACGCCGCGGCGCACGCCGGCGGCTCGGCGGAGCTTCCCGCGCTGCCGCTGCAGTACGCGGACTACACGCTCTGGCAGCTGGAGCGCCTCGGCGACCCGGCCGACCCGGAATCCCGCGCCGCGCGGCAGCTGGCGTACTGGCGCACGGTGCTGACCGACGTCCCGGACAGCCTGCCGCTGCCGACCCGGGTGGCGCAGGAGCGGGCGGGCGACGGCGCCGCGGTGGAGATCCCGCTCGACGTCCCGGCGGGCGGCATCGCCGACGGCACCCCGTTCATGATCGCCTTCGCCGCCTACGCGGTGCTGCTGCACCGCCTCTCCGGCAAGGACGACCTGGTGATCGGCACCCCGGTGGCCGGCCGCGGCCACCCCGCGCTGGACGCCCTGGTCGGCATGTTCGTCAATACCGTGCCGCTGCGCACCAGGATCGACCCGGAGGCCACCTTCGGCGAGCTGGTCGCCGCCGTGCGCGCCACCGCGCTGGACGCCTTCGAACGGTCCGACGTCCCCTTCGACCGGATCGTGCAGGCCGTGCGGGCGCCCCGACTGGACGGCGGGCACCCGCTGCTGCGCACGGTGTTCTCCTACGAGAACCTGCCGGCACCGCCGCCGCTCACCCTGGCCGGGCTGCGGGTCGAGGTGCTGGAGGTGCCGCAGCCGACGGCGCAGTTCGACCTCACCCTCACGGTGCGGGAGAACCCGCCGCGCGCGGTCTTCCGGTACGACACCGCGGTCTTCGACCGGGACAGCGTCGAGGGGTTCGCCGAGGGGTACCGCGCGCTGCTGGCCGCCGCCCTGGTCGACCCGGCCGCCCCGGTGGGGGTGCTGGCCGAGGCGGGCGGCGAGGCGGTGGCCGACCCGGCCGGCGCGCGCGGTGCGCACACCGGCCGCGCGGCCCGCGAGATCGCCCCCATGACCGCGCGGGAGCAGGCCATCGCCGCGGTCTTCGCCGAGGTGCTCGATCTGGCCGAGGTCGGCCCCGAGGACGACTTCTTCGAGCTCGGCGGCACCTCGCTGCTCGTCTTCACGCTGCGCACCGCGCTGGCCGACCGGCTCGGGCTGCGGGTGGAGCCGCGTGCGCTCTTCGCCAGGGCCACCGTGCGGGCGCTGGCCGCGGCGAGCGCGGCGGACGACCCGGCCGCCTTCGCCGCCCGGCTGGCCGCGGACGCGGCGCTCGCCGACGATCTCGAGTTCGACGGGCTGGAACCGGCGAACCCCGCCGGGCCGCTGCTGCTCACCGGCGCCACCGGCTTCCTCGGCAGCCACCTGCTGCGCGAGCTGCTGGACCACACCGAGCGCCCGATCTACTGCCTGGTCCGGGCCGCCGACCCGGCCGACGGGCTGCGCAGGCTGCGCCGGGCGCTCGAGCACTACGAGCTGGCCACCGCCGAGCTGGAGGCCAGGGTCACCGTGCTCCCCGGCGACCTGGCCCGGCCCCGGCTCGGGCTGGACGAGCCGGTCTTCGCGGCGCTGGCCGGGCAGCTCTCGGCGATCGTGCACAACGGCGCGCTCGTCAACCACCTGGCGACCTACGAGCAACTGCGCACCGCCAATGTCGGCGGCACCCGCGAGCTGCTGCGGCTGGCGAGCACCGCGCGGGCGGTGCCGGTACATCTGGTGAGCACCCTTGACGCGGTGCTCGGGGCGGACCGCACCGGCGTGGTCACCGAGCGCAGCGTGCTGGCCGCCGACGAGGTGAACCGGCACGGCTACGTGGCGAGCAAGTGGGTGGCCGAGCAGCTGGTCCGGCGCGCGGGCGAGCGCGGCCTGCCGATCGCGGTGTACCGGCCCGGGCTGGTCGGGGCCTCGGCCCGCACCGGGCTGATCGCGGCCGACGACTCGCTCTGGACCATGGTCAGGGCCGCCGCGCTGCTCGGCATCGCGCCCGCGGTGCCGCCGGCGGCCGCGGTGTCGCTGGCGCCGGTGGATTACGTGGCGCGCGCGCTCGCGGCGCTGGTCACCGGCGGTGTCCCGGCGGGGGAGCGGTACCACCTGGTGAATACCGCGCCGACCCCGGTCCGGGAGCTCCTGCGCGGCCTGGAGCGGCTCGGCTACGAGCTGCGCACGGTGACGCCGGACGAGGCGCAGCAGGTGCTCGCGGCCCGGCTGGCCGCGGGCGGGGCGCCCGGCGACGACCTCGCCAGGGCCGCGCTGCTGGTCGGCAATTACGCCGACCTGAACTCCGGGGTCGGTGACCTGGTGCTCGACGACACCGCCACCCGGCGCGCGCTGACCGGCACCGGCATCACCTGCCCGGCGGTGGACGCGGCGGTGATCGACCGGTGCCTGCGGCGGTTCCGCGAGGCCGGGCTGCTGCCGCAGCCGAGCCCGGCCGTGGGCTGACCGGGGGTCAGCTCTCGGTCACCGGCTCGCGCGCCATCACATCGTCCCACCAGGAGGTGAGCGGGCTCGGGTCCGGCCAGACGACCGCGGTCGCGGGCTCCTCGCCGTCGGGTGTCTGCTGGTACTCGGGTAGCGGCGCGGGGCCGGGGCGGATCATGGCAGGTTTCCTCCGGAGTCTCGCCGGTGCGCCGGTGCCGGGCAGAGCTCACGAAAGGCGCCCAGACGGTGGCGCACGCACGAATCGAAACTGGCAGTGATGCAATAATATTCGCTTTTCCGCGAGCTGGCATGGCAATCGGGTAAAGATCACGTTGCGCAAGGGGCCTTTTTCCGCATTTCCAATGTATCTGTGCAGCAGTAAATTCCGCTGCACTTGCATCGGATTGAAGTCCACGGTGTTGCCACGAGGTTTCCGACCTCGATCGCCGGAGCCGGTTCCTCGCTAGGCTCTGCGTCATGGGTTTACAGCGGGCCCGCCGTCTCGCGCGGCCGATGGGCATGGCGAGCAGTCTGGACGAGTGGCTGGTGGAGCGCAGCGCGGAGGTCAGGCCGAGCCCGGCCGACCGCGCGCTGCGGCTCCTCTCGACCACCGCGAACTACAACCGGCTCTGGCTGGTGACCGGCACGCTCATGCTGCTCGCGGGCAATCGGCCGCTGCGCAGGGCCGGCGCCCGCGGGCTGCTCGCGGTGGTGCTGGCCAGCGGCACCGCCAACGGGGTGGCGAAGCCGCTGTTCCCGCGGCGCAGGCCGCCGGACGAGTCGGTGCCGTTCGTGCGCAGGCTGGTGAAGCCGCCGGTCTCCTCGTCGTTCCCGTCCGGGCACTCGGCCTCCGCCGCCGCCTTCACCGCCGGGGTCGCGCTGGAGTACCCGGCCGCCGCGGTGGTGGTGGCGCCGGTGGCGGCGGCGGTGGCCTACTCCCGGGTCCACATCGGGGTGCACTGGCCCTCCGACGTGGTGGCGGGCGCCGCGCTCGGCGCCGGGGTGGCCTGGGGTACGCACCGCTGGTGGGCGGTGCGCGCCGACGAACCGGCCATGCTCGGCCCGGCCGAGTACGTCGACCCGGTGCCCGGCGGGCGCGGGCTGCTGCTGGTGGTGAACCCGCACTCCGCCAGCGGCGCGGGCGCGAATTTCGCGGCCGAGCTGCGCGGGCTGCTGCCTGCCGCCACGGTGCTCGAGCTGGACCCCGGGCGCGACCTGGTCGCCGATCTGGAGCGCGGCATCGCGGCGGGCGGGATCACCGCGCTCGGGGTGAGCGGCGGCGACGGCACCGTCTCCTGCGTGGCCGGGGTGGCGGTGCGGCACGGCCTCCCGCTCGCCGTCTTCCCCGGTGGCACGCTGAACCACTTCGCCAGGGACGCCGGGGTGGAGGACCCCGCGCGCACGGTCGGCGCGCTGAACGCGGGCGAGGTGGTGCTCGCCGACACCGCCCGGGTCGACCTGGACGGCGCCGAGCACCGCGACTTCGTCAATACCGCCAGCCTGGGCGGGTACCCGGACTTCGTGCGCATCCGCGAGCAGTGGGAGCGCAGGCTGGGCAAGTGGCCCGCGGCCGCGCTCGCCATGATCCGGGTGCTGCTGCGCGCGCGGCCGGTGCACGCCGAGGTGGACGGCGAGTCGAGTGCGCTGTGGATGCTCTTCGTCGGCAATGGCCGCTACCACCCGGCACACCAGGTGCCGATGTCGCGCCCCGAGATGTACCGCGGCACGCTCGACGTGCGCTATCTGCGCGCGGATGTGCCGTTCTCGCGGACCCGGCTGGTGTGGTCGACGCTAACCGGCACGCTGGAGCACTCGCCCACCTACGTGCGGCGCGAGGTGCACCGGATCGCGGTGCGGGTGACCGGGCCGCCGGTCTCGCTCGCCACCGACGGCGAGGTGGACAGCCGGGCCCGGGATTTCGTCTTCCGCAGCAACTCCGCCGCGCTGCCGCTCTTCCGCGCGGCCGGGGACGGGCCGGTGCTGAGCTGAGTCAGGCCGGGTAGCACTGCATCTCCGTCGCCTTGACCGCTGCCCAGAGCCGAGCGCCCGGCCGGATGCGCAGCTCGGCCACGGCCGCCGCGGTGACGTCGGCGAGCACCGGGGGTGCGCCGTCCAGCCGCACCCGGGTGCTGTGCGCGTGCTGCTCGACGCCGGCGACCGTGACCGGCCAGGAATTGCGGGCGCTGCCCGCCGGGCGCTCGGGGTGCAGGGCGACCGCGCTCGGCGCGAAGGAGACGAAGACCGCGCCCCGCGCCGGTTCGGCGAGGGTGAAGGAACCGGGCTCGCGCGCGGCGTCGCCGGAGACGGGTGCGGCGTCGCGGCTCGCGGCGACCCGGACCTCGGTGCCGGTGGCGACGCCGCGGTACAGGTTCAGCCCGACGAGTTCGGCGACATAGTCGGAGCGCGGGCGGCGGGCCACCTCGGCGGGCGGCCCCTCCTGGACCACCCGCCCGTCCTCCAGGATGACCAGCCGGTCGGCCAGCATCATGGCGTCCAGCGGGTCGTGCGTCACCAGCACGGTGTGCCCGGGATAGTCGCCGAGGTGCCTGGCCAGGTCGGCGCGGACCCGGACCCGGGTCCCGGCGTCCAGGGCGGCGAGCGGCTCGTCGAGCAGCAGCACCTCGGGGTCGGTGGCGAGCGCCCTGGCCAGCGCCACCCGCTGCGCCTGCCCGCCGGAGAGCGCCCGCACCCGGCTCCCGGCCTGCTCGGCCAGCCCGACCGCGGCCAGCCGCGCGGCGGCCCGCGCCCGCGCCTCGGCCCGCCGCACCCCGCGCGCCCGCGGCCCGAAGGCCACGTTCTCCAGCGCGCTGAGGTGCGCGAAGAGCAGGTAGTCCTGGAAGACGACGCCGACCGCGCGGTGCTCGGGCGGCACGAAGACCCGCGGTGGCACATCCCACTCCCGCGCGCCGAGCCGGACCGCGCCGGAGTCGAGCGGGGTGAGCCCGGCCAGCGCGCGCAGCGCCGTCGTCTTGCCCGCGCCGTTCGGCCCGAGCAGCGCCACCACCTCGCCAGGGGCGACCGCGAGCTCCACGTCCAGACGGAACCGTCCGCGCTCGATCCCGAGCCTGGCGTGCAGCGTCACAGCGCCCCCCGCAACCAGCGCTCGCGCAGGGCGACCAGCACCGTGACCGAGACCGCGAGCAGCACCAGGCTGAGCACGATGGCGGCCGCCGGATCGGTCTCCAGCGCCAGGTAGACGGCGAGCGGCATGGTGGTGGTGGTCCCGGGGAAGTTGCCGGCGAAGGTGATGGTCGCGCCGAACTCGCCGAGCGCCCGCGCCCAGCAGAGCACCGCACCGGCGACCACGCCGGGCAGCACCGCGGGCAGCGTCACCCGGCGGAAGGTGTACCAGCGCGAGGCGCCGAGCGTGGCCGCCGCCTCCTCGTACCTCGGGTCGGCCGAGCGCAGCGCCCCCTCCACCGCGATCACCAGGAACGGCAGCGCCACGAAGGCCTCGGCCAGCACCACCGCGGCGGTGGTGAACGGCAGGGTCACGCCGAACCATTCGTCCAGGTACCGCCCGATCAGCCCGCGCCTGCCGAGCACGAGCAGCAGCGCGACACCGCCGACCACCGGCGGCAGCACCAGCGGCACCGTCACCAGGGCCCGCAGCAGCCCCCGGCCGGGCAGCTCGCCGCGGGCCAGCAGCCAGGCCAGCGGCGCCCCGAGCACCAGGCAGATCCCGGTCGCGAGCGTCGCGCTGACCAGCGAGAGCCGCAGCGCCGTCGCCACCTCGGGGCTCGCCAGCCGGGCCGGCAGCTCCCGCCACGGCGCCCGCACCAGCAGCCCCGCCACCGGGACCAGCAGGAAGACCAGCCCGCCGAGGCCCGGAATCAGCAGCAGCAGCGGCCGCCGGGCGGGAACCCGGCGCCTCACCGCTCCGAAACCTCCACCACCACGTGCGTCGACTTCACCGAGGCCACCGCCACCTTGCCGACCTCCAGCCCCAGATCGTCCACCGACTCCGCGCTCAGCAGCGAGACCACCCGGAACGGCCCGGCCTGCAGCTCCACCTGCGCCATCACTGTGTCCCTGACAATCCTGGTCACGATCCCGCGGAAGCGATTGCGCGCCGAGGCGGCGACGGTGACGCCCGGCTCCGGCGCCTCGGCGGTGGCGCGCAGGAACCCGGCCAGCTCCGCGCCCTCGACCCCCTTGCGGCCGTTCGGCAGCTGGACCGCGGTCAACCGGCCCTGCTCGATCCAGCGGCGCACGGTGTCGTCGCTCACGCCGAGCAGCTCGGCCGCCTCACTGATCCGCAGATTCGACACGGATCGCATGCTACCGCCGCGGGTGCGCCTTCGCGCGCGGTCGCTACTGTGGGGGACGGGGTTCGTGCGCAGGTCACGGGCCGGAACGGAAAGAGGGTCGGCCCGGTGGCCATCGTGTTCGTCGTCGTCGGGCTGCTGGTGCTCGCGCTCTTCGCGGTCCTGCACCGGTATCTCTGGATCCGCCTGGTGCGGGACACCACCGGGCCCGGCTCAGTGCTGCGCCGTCTCGGCACGGTGCTCTTCGTGGTGGGGCCGCTGCTCACCGTCGCGACCCTGGTCGGTGCCCGCTCCGGGTTGCCGATCGGCGTGGTCCGCGTCATCGCCCGGCCCGGTTACCTGTGGGCCGTCCTCTTCCTCTACCTGCTGCTCGCCGTCCTGGTCGGCGAGGTCCTGCGCCCGCTCCTGCTCCGCCTCGCCACCCGGCGGGGGACGCCGGATGCCGCCGCCCCCGCGGCGGGCGCCGGAAGTAGCGCAGCGCCCGCGGCCGACGGGCCTGCCGTCGCAACCGCAGCGGAGGATTCGGGCGGCGTGACCACCGCGACCGCGCCGGAGTCCACCGCGACCGAGCTCACCCGCCGCAGGCTCATAGCCCAGGCCCTGGCGGGCGCGGGCATCGCCGCCGCGGTGGCGACCGTCGGCGTCGGCACCTACGGCGTGCTCCGCGGCCCCCGCGTCCTCGAGGTCGAGGTCCCGCTGGCCAAGCTCCCCCCGGCGGCCTCCGGCTTCCGCCTGGCGGTCGTCAGCGACACCCATATCGGCCCGGCCCTCGCGGGTGGCTTCGCCCGCACCGTGGTCGACACGGTGAACGGCACGAACCCGGACGCCATCGTCGTGGTCGGCGACCTGATCGACGGCGATGTCGACGACCTGCGCCCGGACGTCGCCCCCTTCGCCGAGCTGCGCGCCCCGCAGGGCGTCTTCTTCGTCACCGGCAACCACGAGTACATCTCCGGTGCCCAGCAGTGGGTCGACTACCTGCCGCAGCTCGGCATGCGGGTGCTGCAGAACGAGCGCGTCGCCCTGCCCGGCTTCGACCTCGCCGGGGTGAACGACCTCGCCGGTGCGGACGAGGGCACCGGCCCCGACCTGGACAAAGCCCTCTCCGGCCGCGACCGGGCCCGCCCGGTGGTGCTCCTCGCGCACCAGCCCGCCTTCGTCGACGAGGCCAGGGCGCACGGCGTCGACCTGCAGATCTCCGGCCACACCCACGGCGGCCAGGTCTTCCCCGGCAACCTGCTGGCCCGGCTGGCCAACCCCACCCTGGCCGGGCTGGAGCGCTACGACGACACCCAGCTCTACGTCACCCGCGGCGCGGGCGCCTGGGGCCCGCCGGTCCGCGTCGCCGCCCCCTCCGACATCACCGTCCTCACCCTGACCAGCGCCTAGAGCGGCACGCAGAGCGTGTGCAGCGGCGGCCGGCCCGCCGCCCGCCACAGCCCCTCGCACTCGGTGAGCAGGTGCCCGAGCACCGTGCCGTCCCGATCGCCCGCGGTCCCGGCGACCGGCTCCCCGGCGAGCAGGTCGTGCACCCGCCCGTCCCGGACGTCGACGCCGAGCAGCGCGATCCCGGCGAGCGCGAAGGGCACCGTCGGCACCCGGCTGATCCGGGCCCGCGCGGCCCGCCTGCGCCCGTCGCCCGCGGCGGTGTGCTGCGCGACCAGCGCGCTCTCCCGGATCTCCGGCACCGAGAGCACTTGCCCGCCCGGGTAGCGCAGCCCGTCGGCGGCGAGCAGCACGGCCCGGTGCTCCGGCCGCAGCGTGACCCCGAGCGCGCGCTCCAGCCGGTTCAGCCGCTCCGGGGTGGCGGGCACCCCGGCCTGTACCGGCGCCTCCGGGTCGGCGATCCGGCCGAGCGCGGTCATGACCGCGATGATGCGGTCCACCGGCGGCGGGTCCAGGTGCACGTCGCGGCCCCACGGCCCGTGCTCCGGCCCCCACATGAGCCGGTCCACCCGCTCGGTGTACTCGCGCAGCCGGTGCCGGAGCAGCGCGTCGAGGTCCGGGTGCAGTATCGGGCGGCGGGCGCGCAGCTCGAAGGCGGCGCCGTCGGGGTTGAGGTAGAGGTGCCGGTTGTAGCCGTCCTCGGCGCTGTCGCCGACCGGGGTGTGCGCGGCGGGGTCCGGGTCGATGCCGAGCGCGGCCGGGAAGCGGCCCTCGCTCTCGGCGAAGAAGTCGGCGAGCACCGCGGCGGCCCCCTCGTGCCGCGGCCCCGCCCCGAGGTCGGCGGTGCCGAGCAGCGCGGCGCCGTCGGCGAAGCCGTCCCAGCCGTCCGCGGTGGCGAGCAGCGCCCGGTGCGCGGGGTCGAGCGGCCTGCCCAGCCGCCGCTCGGCGGCGGCCAGCTCGGCGGGGGTGGCGCCGGGGTGGGGCGCCGGGCCGGGCGCGGGCGCGCCGTCGATCTCGGCGCGCCGCCGCGCCTGCTCGGTGAAGGCGTCCAGCAGCGCCTGCCAGGTGTTCGGTTCCGCCATCGCGACGACCCTCCAGCTCGGTCCACGGTGTCGAAACACCACGTACCCGATGGTAGCTGAGTAATTGCTGCCGCCCGACACCTCGGGGGTCCGAAATCGATCACGGAGTGTCGGGCGCCGCGCTGGGTACCCGGCAAACAAGGAGATGTGATCCAGTTCACATGCTCGGTGCGGGGCAGGTCATCCCGGTGGAGAGGAGTTCGCGATGGTCCGCCACTGTTTGATCGTCATCGAACACGGGTATCGGCTTTTCTCGTCGGGTCCTTCGAATTCGTTCGAGCGGAGGGCGGGACGAAAGCCAGGCCCGAGCCGCGGGCTGGGAAGGACACGATTGTGACCGACAGCTATCCACAGGCAACGGGGACGCCGAATCGGGGGACGCTCAGGCGCTCCGTCGCGGCCTCGGCCATGGGCAATGCCACCGAGTGGTTCGACTACGGCGTCTACGCCGCGACCGCGACCTACCTCGCCGACGCGTTCTTCCCCGGCGATCTCGGGACGCTCGGCGTCATGCTCGGCTTCGCCATCTCCTTCGTGCTGCGCCCGCTCGGCGGCATGGTCTGGGGCCCGCTCGGCGACCGGATCGGCCGCAAGGCCGTGCTCGCCACCACCATCCTGCTGATGGCCGCCGCCACCGGCGCCATCGGCATCCTGCCGACGCACGCCCAGGTCGGGGTGCTCGCGCCGATCCTGCTCATCCTGCTGCGGGTGGTGCAGGGCTTCTCCACCGGCGGCGAGTACGGCGGCGCCGCCACCTACATGGCCGAGTGCGCGGGCGACCGCAAGCGCGGGTTCCTCGGCAGCTTCCTGGAGTTCGGCACGCTCGGCGGCTTCGTCGGCGGCTCCGCGGTGGTGCTGGCCTGCCAACTCGTGCTCGGCACCGACGCCATGCACGACTGGGGCTGGCGCATCCCGTTCCTGATCGCGCTCCCGCTCGGCGTCATCGGCTGGTACCTGCGCTCCCGGCTGCACGAATCCCCGGTCTTCCAGGAGGTCGCCGCGTCCACGGCGAAGCGGCCGCCGACCGGGCTGCGCGAGGTGATCGTCACCTACCGCCGGGAAACCCTCACGCTGATCGGCCTGGTCGTCGCGCTGAACGTGGTCAACTACACGCTGCTCACCTACCAGCCGACCTACCTGCAGAACACCGTCGGCGTCTCCGAGTCGACCACCACCGCCATGATGCTGATCGGCCAGCTGATCATGATGCTGACCATCCCGTTCTTCGGGGCGCTCTCCGACCGGGTCGGGCGGCGGCCGATGTGGCTGTTCTCGCTGCTCGGGCTGATCGTCTTCGCGCTGCCCATGTACTGGCTGATGGGGCAGGGGATCGGCTGGGCCATCCTCGGCTTCGTGGTGCTCGGGCTGCTCTACCTGCCGCAGCTGGCCACCATCAGCTCGACCTTCCCCGCCATCTTCCCGACGCACGTGCGCTACGCCGGCTTCGCCTTCGGCTACAACATCTCGACCGCGCTCTTCGGCGGCACCGCGCCGCTGGTGAACGAGGCCGCGATCGAGGGCACCGGCTGGTCGCTCTTCCCGGCCGCCTACATGATGGGCGCCAGCGTGATCGGGCTGATCGCCTGGTTCTTCCTGCGCGAGACGGCGGGCACCTCGCTGCGGGGCACCGCGGTGCCGGACGCCGCCACCGACGAGAACCTGGTGGTGGCGAAGGCCTAGCCCGCGGAGCCGGTCCGTGGCGGCGCCGGGATGAGCCGCCACGGGCCGCAGTTCACCGTGAGGAAGGCGACGTCGGTCGCCTTGATCTCCGCGCGCACAGGGGTCTTCCTGGTGAAGTCGTTGCCGATGATGTGGTTCATGTCGAAGAGGTCGCCCTCGGTGGTCCAGAGCCGGCGCCAGTCGCAGCCGTACCGCTGGTCGGGGGTGCCCGGCGCCTCGTACCAGCCGGGCACGATCTCCTGATTGACCAGGTACAGGCCGTCGGCCGGAATGACGGTCACCGGCTGGGCGGCGGCGGTACCCGCGCCGACCAGGCTCGCGACGGACAGGAGGGCTCCGGCGACGAGCGCCGCTGTGGTGCGCATACCCGTCAGATCTACCAGAGCCTCTGGGTATGAAACGCGGTTTTCGAGATTCGGGCCACACTGAGTAGGGTGCCGTCGACGGGTCACGGTTCGATAACTAGCCTTGCTCGGCCCAGGTGGATGTTGTGACAGTGACGTGTGGGTTTGGTGTGACCAATGGGAAGGGAGGGGCGTCCCGAGTCGGGCGCCGACCGCACATGAAGCCGAGCATTCTGCGAAGCACGACCCGCCTCGTCCTGGCGCCGATTCTCACCGCGTCGGCATTCGCGCTGACTCCCGCCGTCGCCCAGGCGCAGCCTGCGGCGGACAACGAGCTCGCCGGGCGCACCGTCTTCCTCGACCCCGGGCACCAGGGCTCCGAGCACTCCGAGGATCTCGCCCGGCAGGTCGACAATGGCCGCGGCGGCACCAAGCCCTGTCAGACCACCGGGATGACCACGGTCAACGGGGTGCCCGAGCACACCGTGAACTGGGCGGTCACCCAGCTGGTCAAGTCCTCGCTGGAGAGCCTGGGGGCGCGGGTGGTGCTCAGCCGGGCCGACGACACCGGCTGGGGTGGCTGCGTGGACGAGCGCGCCGCGGCGGCGAATCGCTCCGGCGCCGCCATCGCGGTCAGCATCCACGCCGACGGCGCCCCCGCCGACCAGCGCGGGTTCCACCTCATCGTGCCGCAGCTGCCGATTCCCGATCCGGACGCCGATCGGGCGCAGTCCGGTGCCGGGCGGGCGGCCAGCACCACCATGCGCGATGCCTATGTGCGCGCGGGGTTCTCGCCCGCCACCTATGGCGGTGCCATGGAGGGGATCCAGACCAGGGCGGATATCGCGGGCCCCGCGCTCACCCACGTGCCCGCGGTCTTCGTCGAGATGGGCAACGGGGCGAATCCCGAGGACGCCGCCGTCCTGGAGAGCCCCGAGGGGCAGTTGCAGCACGCCATCGCCATCACCACCGGCATCGCCGGGTACCTGCTCGGGCTCTCGCCCGGCAATGGGCAGCCCACCGAGCCCGCCAGGGCCGAGACGACTCCCGCGCCCGGTGCCGCGCCGGATGCGGTCGCGCCCGGCGGCGCTGAACCGGATGTCGCGGTGCCCGGCGGCACCACGTCTACCACCCCGGCACCTCCCGGGGTGAGGTCGAGGCCAGGGGCCGCTGGCGCCGCGCCGAACGCGGTGCCCGGCGGCACTGCCCCGGGCGACGCACCCGGCACCGCGCCGGGCGGCACCGCGCCGGGCGGCACCGCGCCGGGCGGCACCGCGCCGGGCGGCACCGCGCCGGGCGGCACTGCGCCGGGCGGCACCAATTCGGGTCTCGCTCCGGGCGGCACGAACCCGGGTCTCGCTCCGGGCGGCACCAATCCGGGTCTCGCACTGGACGGCACCAACCCGGGCCTCCCGCCCGGCACCGACCCGCAGGCGGGGACCTCCACCCCGACCACAACGAATGTGCCGACCGGAACGGCCAAAACCCCGTCCCTGCCGCGCGCCCGCGGCGTCAACCCCTGGGACTCCGCACCCCCCGGCCCGGCCGACGGCCCGATCGCCCAGGTCCTCGAGCTGCTCCGCCCCCTGGCCCAGGCGCTCGGCCTGGACGAGCGCGACATCACCACGGGGCTCATCGATCTCGCCTACCGGCTCGCGGGCTCCCTCATGAAGCCCGCGAACTGAACCCGCGCCGCCGCGTTCACTAGGGTGGACGGAATGGCGGAGCGGATTCCCGTGCTGATCGTGGCCGGCTTCCTCGGATCGGGGAAGACCACCCTGCTGAACCACCTGCTGCGCGCTGCGGGCGACACCAGGATCGGCGTGGTGGTCAACGACTTCGGCGCCGTGAACATCGACGCCATGCTGGTCGCGGGCCAGGTCGACGCTATGGTCTCGCTCGGCAACGGCTGCGTCTGCTGCGCCGTCGACCTCGGCGAGCTGGACGAGATGTTCACCCGGCTCACCGAGTCCAGGCACGCCGTCGATGTGATCGTGGTCGAGGCGAGCGGCCTGGCCGAGCCGCGCAACCTGGTGCGCATGGTGATCGGCAGCGCCAACCCGCGCATCCGCTACGGCGGGCTGGTCGAGGTGGTCGACGCCGAGCAGTTCCCGGCGACCAGCGCCAGGCACCCGGAGCTCCTGACCCACCTCCGCCTCGCGGACCTGGTGGTGCTCAACAAAATCGACCGCGCCCCGGACGCCGGCGCGGTGCGCGCCCGGATCGCCGAGACCGTCGGCCAGGTGCCGATCCACGCCACCACGCACGGCCGCGTCGCCCCGGGGCTGCTCTTCGACGAGCCGGTCCGCCGCCCCCTCGACGGCCCCGAGCAGCTCAGCTTCGACGCGCTGCTCGCCGAGCCCGAGCACTGCGGCACCGAGCCGCACCCCCACCTGCACGACGAGTACCGCAGCATCGCCTTCCACACCCAGCGCCCGCTGGACCCGCGCGCCCTCGTCGCCTTCCTGGAGGACCCGCCGGACGGCCTCTTCCGGGCCAAGGGCGTCGCCGCCGTCGCGGTGGCGGGCGAGCGCCGCAAGTGGACCTTCCACCTGGTCGGCAGGCACGTCGCGGTGGAGCCGGTGCCGTGGGCCCGCGGCGAGCGCCGCGCCACCGACATCGTGCTCATCGGCACCGGCCTGGACGAACCGGCGCTGCGCGCCCGCCTCGCCGGCACCGAGCACACCGCCGCCGAACCGCTGGACGCCGACGCCCTGCTCGGCCTGTGGCGCTACACCCCCGAGCCCGCCTGATCTTGGCGCGTTCGGTCGGTACCTGTCGCGTTCGGTGCTGGTGGCCCGGCGACACGCCGACGAGACTCGACCACGGGACCGCCGCGCCGGACCCGCGCACATCCGGCTCGTTCGCGGCGGTCGATTCGGCGTCCAATGCTGCGGGCGCCGTGTCGTGCGACCGATGGGAGAGCTTCGTGCAGACTTGCGAGAGCGCCACCGCCTACGTGATCGCCGCGCTGGAGGCCAAGGGGACCGCCACCCGCGAGGACTTCGACGTGACGGCCATCGTGACCTCGGTGCAGAGCGTGATCGACAGCTGGGACTTCGAGATCCTGGAGCCGCAGACCTTCTGGCGGATCGCGGCGAGCTACCTCAGGGTGTGAGCGGGGTGTGCTCCCGGCGCGCCGCCGACCAGCGCCGCGCCGCCCTGCGCATGGACGCCGCGTCCGAGTAGCCGAGCAGCTCCGCCTGCCGCGACCGGCTCACCGGCCCCACCGCCACCGCCCGGCGCAGCCGCGCGTCGCGGGCCCGGTCCAGCTCCCGGCGCCACGTGGTGCCCGCCTCGGCCAGCCTGCGCTGCAGCGTGCGCGGGCTCAGCGCGAGGGCGCGGGCGACCCGCTCCAGCGAGACATCGCCTTCGTCCATCGCACGCTCCAGCGCCGCGGCCACCCGGCGCGGCCAGACCGCGCGCAGCGGCGGCGGCGGGGGCAGCGCGTCGGCCAGCGGCCGCAGCACCGCGGCCAGCGCCGGGTCGGCGGTGACCAGCGGGAGCTCCATGTCCGAGGCGCGGAAGGTGATGCCGTCGTAGGCGGCGCCGAACTCCACCGCGCCGGTGCCGAACG
Organism: Nocardia sp. NPDC050697; assembly: GCF_040654395.1. Classification (NCBI taxonomy): domain Bacteria; kingdom Bacillati; phylum Actinomycetota; class Actinomycetes; order Mycobacteriales; family Nocardiaceae; genus Nocardia; species Nocardia sp. NPDC050697. Next base: position 100,544 of record NZ_JBFAHY010000013.1, on the reverse strand, counting down.
CCTCCTGGTACACGCCCTGCCGAGTCGGTGCCTGCTGTCGAAGCCCCACCTTGAGCGGCGTGATCGGCCCGCGCACCGCCCGGCGCGCCCTGGTGAGCGAGGCGATCAGCCCCCAGAGCTGGGTGAGGTCGCGGCCGGGGCCCTCGCCGTCGAGCATGTCCAGGTAGAGCGTGACCTCGCGCTCATTGTCGGCGAGCAGGTGGAAGCGGTGGTTGGTGGTGACCGCGGTGACGTACGGGTCCGAGGTGGCCAGCCCGGCGCCGAGCGTCGGCGCCGAGGAGAACAGGTAGTCGTAGAGCCCGAGGCTGCTGAGCTGGAAATTGCCGCCGACCCGCAGCGCCACGTCCGGATCGTCCAGCGCGTGCGCGGCCACCTCCCACAGCCGGGAGAAGGTGGGGCTCGGCAGGTGGCCGGAGTCGCCGGTCAGCGCCCACTCGGGCAGCCCGGCCTCGCGGGCGAGGCGGCGCGGGTCGACCCCCGCCGAGGCGAGCTGCGCGATGACGAACCTGTGCAGCAGAATCTGATCCGTGCTCACCCCTGCTCCTCGTCCGGACCGCGGCCGGGCGGACACCCGGTCAGCCCATCCTGTCCGATTCCACCGGTGCGAACGACGGGGATGCCCCGATTCGTTGCCGAGCGGCGACCTGAAACGCCCGTAACGGCGGAATCCGCCCGCTCACCCGCGGGCATCGACCCCCGCCGAAGCCGCCACGCGACCCAGCGGCCGTCGCCTGCCCCGCAGGCGCCGAAGCCGCCGCGCGGCCGAGCCGGCGTCGCCTACCCGCACGCGTTGACCCACTCGGAGAGTCCGTCGGCGAAGAGCTGCCGCTTCCAGATCGGCACCTCGGCCTTGATCCGGTCCACCAGCTCCGCGCAGGTGGCGAAGGCCTCCGCGCGGTGCGGCGCCGCCACCGCGACCACGATGGCGCGGTCCCCGATCGCCAGCGCGCCGATCCGGTGCTCCGCCGCCACCGGGAGCCCGGCATCCGCCGCCACCTCCGCGCAGCACTTGACCAGGAAACTCTCCGCCTGCGGGTGTGCCGAGTACTCCAGCGCGGAGACCGCCTGGCCGTGGTCGTGGTTGCGCACCGCGCCGGTGAAGACCACGACGGCGCCGTGCTCGGGGCCGAGCACGGCGGCCTCCACCGCCGCCGGGTCGAGCGGCTGCTCGCTGATCCGGGCCAGCCGGACGTCGCCGGAGTGCTGCGGCGGGGTCGTGGTCATGGGGTTACTCCTCGTGTGCGCCGCCGCCCGCCACCTGGGCGAGCAGGTGGTCGAGCAGGGGTTCCAGCACGGTGATGCCGTCCCGGACGCCGCCGGGGGAGCCCGGCAGGTTCACCACCACCGAGCGGCCGACCAGCCCCGCGACGCCCCGGCTCAGCGCGGCCAGCGGAAACTTCGCGGCGCCGTGCCGCCGGATGGCCTCGCCGATTCCGGGCAGCTCCCGGTTCAGCAGGGCCAGGGTGGCCTCCGGGGTGGCGTCGGAGGGGGAGGCGCCGGTGCCGCCGGTGCTGAGCACCAGCTCCGGCTCGAAGCGGAGGGCATCGGCGAGGCCGAGCGCGATCTCGGCGTCGGCGTAGACCAGGGGACCGCGGACCTCGAAGCCGAGGCGGGTCAGCCAGTCGGCGAGCACCGGCCCGGTCCGGTCCTCGCGCGTCCCCGCCGCGACGCCGGTCGAGGCGACCAGCACCACCGCGCTCCGCGGCGGTGCGCCGGGCGGTTCGGCGACGCCGGCCGGGGAGTCGGCGTGCACGTGCGCCGCGACATCGGCACCCAGCGCCCGCCCGGCCGCCACGGCCGCGTCCTCGCTCGGCTCCGCGCCGCCCGGTGATTCCACCTCCAGCGCGTCAGCGGTCGGCGCATCAGCACCGCCCGCGGACCGGCCCGCGCCGGACAACTCCGCCTCGCGGGTCCAATCCCCGCGCTTCCCACCGCTCTTGGTGAGCAACCGGACCCCGTCGAGCACCGCCGCGGGATCCACGGCCTTCACCATGTCGTGCAACGTCAGCCCCGCCACGGCGACGGCGGTCAGCGCCTCCATCTCGACCCCGGTCGGCCCGGTGGTCTTGGCCGTCGCCTCGATCGCGATCCCGTCCGTCAGGAACTCGAACGCCACCTTCACCGAGGTCAGCGCGAGCGGATGGCAGAGCGGAATAAGCTCCGAGGTCTTCTTCGCCCCGGCGATCCCCGCCACCCGCGCGGTGGCGAGCACATCCGCTTTCGGCAGGTCGTCGGCGCGCACCAGCGCCACCACCTCCGGCGTGGTGCGCAGGATTCCCGCCGCGGTGGCGGTACGCGCGGTCTCGGCCTTGGCGCTCACATCCACCATGTGCGCGCGGCCCTCTCGGTCGACGTGCGACAGCTCGCTCACAGGGACCAGACTCGCACAACCGCGCCGGCGGGCAGTTCGGTGACCGCCTCCGGAATCTCCACCAGCGCATCGGCCCTCGCCATCCCGGCCACCAGGTGCGAGCCGGGCCCGGCCACCACCCGCACCCCGGCGCCGTCCAGCGCGCCGCGCAGGTACTGCCGCTTCCCGGCGGGCGAGCGCACCGGATCGCGCAGCACCAGCCGCTGCTCCGGCACCGGCGGCAGCCCGGCCAGCTCGCGCAGCACCGGCCGCGCGAACACCTCGAAGGAGACCGCGGTGCTCACCGGATTGCCCGGGAAGCTGAGCACCGGCACCCCGTCGACCACGGTGTACCCCTGCGGCCCGCCCGGCTGCACCGCGACCGCGCCGAACACCCCGCCCAGCGGCCCGAGCACCTCCTTGACCACCTCGAAATCGCCCTGCGAGACCCCGCCGCTGGTGAACACCACCTCCGCGGCGCCGACCGCGGCGGCGAGCAGCGCACGGAACTCGCCGTGATCGTCGGTGCTGTGCGCCACCGACACCACCTCGGCGCCGTTGTCGGCGAGCGCGGCGGCCAGCGCGGCGCCGTTGGAGTTGTAGATCGTGCCCGGCCGCAGCGGCACCCCCGCCGGCATGAGCTCGTCGCCGGTGGTGAGCACCGCCGCCCGCACCGGCGCCAGCACCGGAACGGTCGGCAACCCCACCGCCGCCAGCGCGGCGACGTGCCGCGGCGCGAGCCGGGTGCCCGCGGGCACCAGCAGGTCGCCGCGCCGCACGTCGGTACCGGCCTCGCGGACGAACTCGCCCGCGCTCCGGCCGCGCTCGACGGTCACCGTCGCCCCGTCCGAGCGGGTGTCCTCGACCGGGATCACGCAGTCCGCGCCGGGCGGCACCGGCGCACCGGTCATGACCTTCACCGCGGCACCCGGCGGCAGCGGCGCGAGCGCGTCGGCGCCCGCCGCGAGCACCCCGGTCAGCGGCAGCGTCACCGGCGTCACCTGCACCGACTCCGCGCGGAGGGCGTACCCGTCCATGGCGGAGTTGCGGAACACCGGCAACTCCAGCGGGCTGTGCACATCGGCGGCGAGCAGCCCGTGCAGCGCCGCCAGCGGCGCGACCTCCCGCACCGGCCGCGGCCCGGCCGGACGCAGCAGCTCGGCGACGGTGGCGCGGTATTCGTCGACCGACCGGGCCGGGGCGAGAGCGGGCCGGGAATTCATGGGTTTCAGCCTAGTCGGTGCCCTGAGGGCGGCCGTCGTCATAATGGAGGGGTGACGTTGGTCGAGATGGGGATCCCCGCCGTGCGGTCCGGGCATCCCTCGCTGGCCGGCCGCCCCGACACCCCGCTGCTGCTGGACCGGTACGGCCGCACCGCCCGCGACCTGCGCGTCTCCATTACCGAGAAGTGCTCGCTGCGCTGTACCTACTGTATGCCGGAGGAGGGGCTGCCGCCGATCCCGCAGGAGGAGCTGCTGACCTCGGCCGAGATCGTGCGACTGGTGGCGCTCGCGGTGCGCGAGCTCGGCATTCGCGAGGTGCGGTTCACCGGCGGGGAGCCGCTCATGCGGCGGGATCTGGAGGAGATCGTGGCCGGGTGCCATGCGGCGGTTCCCGGCGTCCCGCTGGCGATCACCAGCAACGGGGTCGGGCTGGCGCACCGCGCCGCCGGGCTGGCCGCCGCCGGGCTGCACCGGGTGAACATCTCGCTGGACACCGTCGACGCCCGCGATTTCCACCGCCTCACCCGCCGGGACCGGCTGGATTCGGTCTTCGCCGGGATCCGGGCCGCGCACGCCGCCGGGCTCACCCCGGTCAAGGTGAACGCGGTGCTCATGCGCGCCACCCTGGCCGGTGCGCCGGACCTGCTGCGCTGGTGCCTGGACCACGGCTGCGAGCTGCGCTTCATCGAGGAGATGCCGCTGGACGCGGACCACGAGTGGGCCCGCGCCAACATGGTCACCGCCGCCGAGCTGCTCGAGGTGCTCGGCGCCCGCTTCGACCTGGTCCCGGCCGGCCGCGCGGATCCCGCCGCCCCGGCCGAGACCTGGGCCGTGGACGGCGGCCCCGCCACCGTCGGCATCATCGCCTCGGTGACCCGCAAGTTCTGCGACAGCTGCGACCGCACCCGGCTCACCGCCGACGGCATGCTGCGCTCCTGCCTCTTCAGCGACCAGGAGTACGACCTGCGCCGGGCCCTGCGCACCGGCGTCGACGACGCCGGGCTGGCCGAGATCTGGCGTGGCGCCATGTGGAACAAGTGGGCGGGGCACGGCATCGACGCCGCGGGTTTCGTTCCGCCGGAGCGCACGATGGGAGCCATCGGTGGTTGAGGTCCGCTACTTCGCCGCGATCGCCGACGCGGTCGGCAAGCACAGCGAGGTGCTCGCGCTGCCCGCCGGTGCCACCGTCGCCGACCTGCGCGGTGCGCTCGCCGCCGCCTACGGCGCCGAGCTGGACGCCATGCTCAATGCCTGCGCCTACCTGGTCGGCGACGAACTCACCCGGGATCGCGCCGCCGTGCTCACCCCCACCGTCGACGTCCTCCCGCCCTTCGCGGGAGGGTGACGCGGCTCACGCTGTCGAGATCCGCTGGCACCCGCCACGAAGAGGTGGAGCGGCTCAGCGCCACCAGGTGTCGAGCGGCGCCACCGGCAGATTCCGCTTGTGCCGGGTAGCGGTGAAGAGCGACTCCAGCCGCTCGGCGACCGCGTCGCTCACCTCCGCCCCCTCCAGGTAGTCGTCGATCTCGCTGTACCGCACCCCGAGCGCCTCCTCGTCGGGCAGCGCGGGCTTATCGTCCTCGAGGTCGGCGGTCGGCACCTTGGACCAGGTGCTCTCCGGCGCCCCGAGCGCGCGCAGCAGCGCCGCCCCCTGCCGCTTGGTGAGCCCGGTGAGCGGCGTGACGTCGGCGCCGCCGTCGCCGTACTTGGTGAAGAACCCGGTGATCGCCTCCGCCGCGTGGTCGGTCCCGATGACGAGCAGGTTCTCCTGCCCGGCGATGGCGTACTGGATCACCATCCGCTCCCGCGCCTTCACATTGCCGCGCACGAAGTCGCGCAGCCCGTCCGCCCCGAGCCCGCCCGCGGTCTCGGCGGTGAGCGCGTCGACCCCCGGCCGCACGTTCACCACCACCGAGCGGTCCGGCTGGATGAAGTCGAGCGCGATCTTCGCGTCCGCCTCGTCCGCCTGCACCCCGTACGGCAGCCGCACCGCGACGAACGCCGCCTCGGCGCCCTCCGCGCGCAGCTCCGCCGCCGCCAGCGCGGCCAGCCGCCCGGCGAGCGTGCTGTCCTGCCCGCCGCTGATGCCGAGCACGTAGCCCTTCGCGGGCGTCGATCTCAGGTAGTCCTTCAGGAACTCGACCCGCCCGCGGATCTCCGCCTCCGGATCGATCCGGGGCCGAACCCCGAGCTCGGCGATGATCTGTTCGCGCAGCCCTGCCATTTCGCCCCTCATTCCGGCACGCTCGCCCGGCGGGCGAGCGTCTCCCAGTTGTCCGCGATCTCGTCCCGGGTGTACCCGAGGTCGTGCAGCTGATGCATGACCAGCGCGGCGGCCAGCGGGGCGAGCAGCGCGTCGGCCAGCAGCCGCGGATCGCCCGGCGCGCCCGCCTCCCGCAGCAGCGTGGTGACGTGCACCCGGCTCACGTTGTACGGCGGGTTGCGGTACCGCTGCTCGGCCTCGCCCAGCTCGGCGGCGCGGTGCAGCTCGCCCTCCACCTCGATGTCGAGCAGCCGGGCCCGGCCGAAGGCGATCAGCCGCCGCACCGGGGGCGCGCCGGGGCCGAGCGGCGGCGGCCCGAAGAGGAACGCGCCCTGGAACTTCTGCTCGGAGTGGTCCAGCAGCGCCACCAGCAGCCCGGAGCGGTTGCCGAAGCGGCGGAAGACGGTGCCCTTGCCGACCCCCGCGCGGCGCGCCAGCTCGTCCATGGTCAGGCTGCGTACGCCCTCGTCGCGCACCAGCCGCTGCGCGGTGTCCAGCAGCAGCCTGCGGTTGCGCGCGGCGTCGGCTCGCTCGACCGGAACCTCCGGCACCGCGCCGAGCAGGGGCAGCGGCGGTCGGTCCTGTGGTGTGTCGTAGTTCACAAGCCGGGCTCCGGATCGGGGGAAGTAATCGGACCGTGGTCCGGTTACTACTGCGGACAGACGGAATCTATCCCAGTACATCAGGAGTCGTCATGAGCCAGACCAGCGTTCTCGTCCTCGTCGGCAGCCTGCGCGCCGCCTCGGTCAACCGGCAGCTCGCCGAGGCCGCGGTGCAGACCGCCCCCGAGGGCGTGTCGGTCGCGCTGTACGAGGGGCTCGGCGAGATCCCGTTCTACAACGAGGACATCGACGTCCCCGGCGCGGTGCCCGCCGCCGCCCAGGCGCTGCGCGACGCCGTCGGCGCCGCCGACGCGCTGCTGCTGGTGACCCCCGAGTACAACGGCACCACCACCGCCGTGCTCAAGAACGCCATCGATTGGATCTCCCGGCCGTACGGCTCCGGCGCCGTCAAGGCCAAGCCGGTCGCCATCGTGAGCGCCTCGATCAGCCCGAACGCGGCGCAGTGGGCGCACGGCGACACCGTCAAGGCGGTCGGCGTGGCGGGCGGCACCGTGGTCGAGGCCGCGCACGCGCACTTCGGCGGAGTCGGCGAGCGCTTCGGCGCCGCGCACCCGCGTGAGGACGCCGAGGCGCTGACCCAGCTCGGCGCCACCCTGCACGAGCTGGTGACCGCCGCCGGCCAGCGCGTCGACGCCTGATTCCACCCCGTCCCGGCGCCCCGTCCACCCCGGTGGGCGGGGCGCCGCGCTGTGTCCGCTGTGACTGGCGATACGGGCGGGGCAAGAGTTTGCTGAGGTGCTGCCGAGGGCGTGTTTTGTGATCTGGATCACATCATTCGGTGAGCGTCCTCGGCGTGTCCTGGGAGTTAATTCCACGGATGTGACTCACCAGGTCTAGTGCTGCTCGGATCTGTCGGCCACTAGGTGTAGTGTCTGCCCTACCGAATCGCGCACCCCGTCCACCGCCCCCGGCGGGAACTGTCAAGGGGATGTTCGTGCCGGGATCCAAAGTTTGCGCAGGGACATTCGGCCGTGGATGAGAGGGACATCAATGACCATCACCGTGTACACCAAGCCCGCGTGCGTCCAGTGCAATGCCACCTACAAGGCGCTCGACAAGGCCGGGGTGGATTACAGCGTCGTCGACATCTCGCAGGACGCCGACGCCCGCGATTTCGTGATGGCGCTCGGCTACCTCCAGGCGCCCGTCGTCGTGGCCGGCGAGGAGCACTGGTCCGGCTTCCGGCCGGACCGGATCAAGGCGCTCGCCACCGTCGCGGCCTGAGCCGCAGGGCCGCCCCGGCGGCCCACCCGAGGAGGGTGTCGTGACCGGACTCGTCTACTTCTCCAGCGCGTCGGAGAACACCCACCGATTCGTGACCAAGCTGGCGCTGCCCGCCCGGCGCATCCCGCTGCACCTCTCCGAGACGCTGCGCGTGGATGAGCCGTACGTGCTGATCTGCCCCACCTACGGCGGCGGGAAGCACCTCGACGGCCGCCGCTCCGACAAGGAATTCGTGCCCCGCCAGGTGGCGCAGTTCCTCAACGATCCGCACAACCGCGCACTGCTGCGCGGGGTCGTCGCCGCGGGCAACACCAACTTCGGCGAGACGTTTTGCTTTGCGGGCGAGGTGATCTCGCGCAAGTGCGCGGTTCCGTACCTCTACCGCTTCGAATTGATGGGAACCGCAGAGGACGTGGAGCGCGTCCGCGAGGGATTGGGATTGTTTTGGCAACAGCAACGACAGCACCGGCCGGAAAGTCAGCGCGCCTGGAACAGCCCCCGGTCCGCGGCGGAGACGCCGGAGAGGGCCTCGATTACCACGCCCTGAACGCGATGCTGAACCTCTACGGCGCGGACGGACGCATTCAGTTCGACCGCGACCGGGAGGCCGCGCGGCAGTACTTCCTGCAGCACGTCAACCAGAACACCGTCTTCTTCCACAACCTCGACGAGAAGCTCGACTACCTGGTCGAGGAGAACTACTACGAGGGCGAGGTGCTGGAGAAGTACAGCCGCCCCTTCGTGAAGTCGCTCTTCGAGCAGGCCTACGCGAAGAAGTTCCGGTTCCCGACCTTCCTCGGCGCGTTCAAGTACTACACCTCGTACACGCTCAAGACCTTCGACGGGAAGCGCTACCTGGAGCGCTTCGAGGACCGGGTCTGCATGGTCGCGCTCACCCTCGCCGACGGCGACGAGCAGCACGCCGTCGAGCTGGTCGAGGAGATCATCACCGGCCGCTTCCAGCCGGCCACCCCGACCTTCCTGAACTCGGGCAAGAAGCAGCGCGGCGAACCGGTCTCGTGCTTCCTGCTGCGCATCGAGGACAATATGGAGTCCATCGGGCGCTCGATCAACTCCGCGCTGCAGCTCTCCAAGCGCGGCGGCGGGGTCGCGCTGCTGCTCAGCAATATCCGCGAGCACGGCGCGCCGATCAAGAAGATCGAGAACCAGAGCTCCGGCGTCATCCCCATCATGAAGCTGCTGGAGGATTCCTTCTCCTACGCCAACCAGCTCGGCGCCAGGCAGGGCGCGGGCGCGGTCTACCTGCACGCGCACCACCCGGATATCTACCGCTTCCTGGACACCAAGCGGGAGAACGCGGACGAGAAGATCCGGATCAAGACCCTCTCGCTCGGCGTGGTGATCCCCGACATCACCTTCGAGCTGGCGAAGAACAACGAGGACATGTACCTCTTCTCGCCGTACGACGTCGAGCGCATCTACGGCAAGCCGTTCGCCGACGTGAACATCACCGAGAAGTACTACGAGATGGTCGACGACAAGCGGATCCGGAAATCCAAGATCCGGGCCCGCGAATTCTTCCAGACCATTGCCGAGCTGCAGTTCGAGTCCGGCTACCCGTACATCATGTACGAGGACACCGTGAACCGCGCCAACCCGATCGCGGGCAAGATCACGCACTCCAACCTGTGCTCGGAGATCCTGCAGGTCTCCACCCCGTCGACCTACCACGACGATTTGTCCTACGACCGGGTCGGCAAGGACATCTCCTGCAACCTCGGCTCGCTGAACATCGCCAAGACCATGGACTCGCCGGACTTCGCCCGCACCATCGAGGTCTCGATCCGCGCGCTCACCGCCGTCTCCGACCAGACCCACATCTACTCGGTGCCCTCCATCGAGCAGGGCAACAACGCCTCGCACGCCATCGGCCTCGGCCAGATGAACCTGCACGGCTACCTCGCCCGCGAGCACATCCACTACGGCTCGCCCGAGGGCATCGACTTCACCAACATCTACTTCTACACCGTGGTGTATCACGCCCTCCGCGCCTCGAACCGGATCGCCATCGAGCGCGGCTCCGCCTTCGGCGGCTTCCCGGAATCCAAGTACGCCAGCGGCGAGTACTTCGACAAGTACACCGACCGCCCCTGGGAACCCGAGACCGACCGCGTGCGTCAGCTCTTCGCCGACGCCGGCGTGCACATCCCCACCCAGCAGGACTGGCTGGAGCTGAAGGCCTCCGTCATGGAGCACGGCATCTACAACCAGAACCTGCAGGCCGTCCCGCCCACCGGCTCGATCTCCTACATCAACCACTCCACCAGCTCCATCCACCCGGTGGCGTCGAAGATCGAGATCCGCAAGGAAGGCAAGATCGGCCGCGTCTACTACCCGGCCCCCTACATGGACAACGACAACCTCGAGTACTACGAGGACGCCTACGAAATCGGCTACGAGAAGATCGTCGACACCTACGCCGCCGCCACCCAGCACGTGGACCAGGGGCTCTCGCTGACGCTGTTCTTCAAGGACACCGCCACCACGCGTGATCTGAACAAGGCTCAGATCTACGCGTGGCGCAAGGGGATCAAGACGCTGTACTACATCCGGTTGCGGCAGATGGCGTTGGAGGGGACCGAGGTCGAAGGCTGCGTCAGCTGCATGCTGTAGCTCAGTCCACGGCGGTCCCCTCCAGCTCGACCAGCTGGCCGGGGACCGCGAGGCGGGTGACGCCGAGCAGGGTGGTGGCGGGGGCGATGCCGGCGGCGCCGAGGCGGCCGGCGAGTACGCCGTAGTGCTGGAAGAGCAGGTCGACGTCGGTGGTGTAGACGTTCAGGCGGACCAGGTTCGGGAGCGCCATGCCGGCGGCGGCGAGGACAGCTTCCAGGTTGTCCAGGCTCAGGGCGAGCTGGGCGGCCATGTCGTCGGGGTGCTGGGGTTCGCCGTCGCTGTTCATGGCGGTCTGGCCGGAGCAGTAGAGGGTCCTCGTGGGGGCGGTGACCAGCTCGGCCTGGCTGAAGGCGAGCGGCAGGGACCAGGTGACGGGGTTGATCGCGGTTCGTTCCATGACGAGAAGCCTCGCAAGGAATCACGACATCCGCTGTCGGGTATTTTCGAGCTGTGCGCGCCGACCGATTGGTCTCGCTGGTCCTGCTGCTCCGCAGCCGCGGCCGGATGACCGCGCCCGCGCTCGCCCGCGAGCTCGAGGTCTCCACCCGGACCGTGCTGCGCGATATCGAGGCGCTCTCCACCGCGGGGGTCCCGGTGTACGCCGAGCGCGGCAGGCACGGCGGGTTCGAGTTGCTCCCCGGCTTCCGAACCGAGCTCACCGGGCTCAACCACGACGAGGCGTTGGCCCTGCTCACCTCCGGTGCCGGAGCTTTCGGGCTGGGCCCTGCGCTCGCGTCGGCGCTGCGGAAAGTGGCCGACGCGCTGCCGGAGGGGCATGCGGCGAGTGATCAGGCGCGCCGCCTCCTGCACGAACCCGAGACGGACCTGCTAGAGCGCAAGCGCCCCCGCGACGAGATCCCAACCGCGATCATGGCGGAGATCCGCCGCGCGGTCATCGCCGGGCACCGGCTGCGCATCCACTACGCGGCGGCGAACAGGGAGCCCCGGTGGCGCACGGTGGACCCGATCGGGCTGGTCACCGTGCGCGACCAGGGTTATCTGCTCGCCCTCAGGGCGGGGGAGGACCGCACCTACAAGCTGTCCAGGGTGCGGGCGGCCGCGGCGCTCGATGAACCGGCGCAGCGGCCGGACGGCGTCGACCTCGAGCGAATCTGGCGAGACCGGGGAAGCCGTTTCCGCACCGGCGGCCACCAGCTCGCCGTTGCGGTCCGGGTCGACCCGAACCGCCGGGAAGAACTGACGGACACCGCATTGGCCGTCCACGGCGAGTACCTCGACCCGGACGGTCGCTGCTGTCTGGAACTCGCTTTCCAGGACTTCAGCCACGCCGAATGGGCACTGTGGCAGCTCGGCGCGGCCGCGGAGGTCGTTGCTCCGCAGTCATTGCGCGGCGCGCTGCGAGAGCGGGCCGCGGCCATGGCCGCCCGCTACGGCGACCGGGGTGCGTCGGGAATCTCCGACCAGGGGTAGCGCTCACGCTTCCAGGCAATGGCATCCAGGCGCTGCCAATCCCCTTCGAGCCAGTCCCAGATCAACTGCTCCACCGTTGCGAGGTCCGCCACGGTGGTTCCGATGAACTCGGTGTCGGAGATGCCGTGTACCTCGAGCAGGTGGTCGGTGTCGCTGTTGCGGTAGGTTTGGATGAAACCCGCGTGCCCGGGCCTGATCACCGTCATGAACGGCCCCCCGCGGGCATGCGGAAGCCTGTTCAGCCAGTAGTGCAGGTGGTCCCGGGTCAAGGTTGTGAACGTCCTGGCGCCGACCGTCACAGTCAAGCTCCGGTGCGCGACCGGCACCTGCTCGGGCAGGGAATCAGTCTTCATCGGCGTACTCCCAGCCGAAATCCAGGCGGGCGTGCGGCACGAGCGCGACCACCCGGTCGGTGAGCGTCCGCTCGAACTCCGGAACCCACCGATAGAACCCGCTGAAGCTGATCGCTTCATCGGAGTCCGCCTGCACGTACAGGTCGTCGGCTTCCTCCCCCAGCGTAATGGCCACGGAGAGCGCCAGACGTTCGCTGTCGAGGACGTCGGTCAGCAGCGCTGCCACGCCGGCGCGTTCGCGCTCGTCCCTCAGGTTGCGAACCCTGAAGAACACGTCGATGTTCACGGACATGCCACAGACCGTAGGGCAGGGCACCGACAGCGACGGGGCGAAAACGGTTCCGCCCCATCGCTTCGAGAAGATCTAGGCCAGCGCGGGCAGCACTTCCTTCTCGAACAGCTCGATCCCGCTGGTGTCGTACGCCGCCTCCGGGAAGTTGAAGATGGCGTACCCCAGCCCCAGCGCCTCGACGGCACGCAGCCGCTCGACGATCTGCTCCGGCGTGCCGACGGCCGCGCCGCCCGCCGTCAGATTCCGGATGTACCCGGCCCCCTTCTCCGCGCCGAGCGCGGGGGCGAGCCGCTCTCCGATCGCCTTCTTGCGCTCCTCGACCTCCGCCTCGGTCGCCCCGACCACCACATTGAAGTTCGCACTGCGCACGATGGCGTCGTAGTCGGTGCCGACGTCGGCGCAGTGCCCGCGCAGGATCTCCGACTTGTGGGTGAACTCCTCCAGGTCGTTCCCGGCGAAGTTGGTGTACTGGGCGTACTTGGCCGCGATCTTCAGCGTCTTCTTCTCGCCGCCGCCCGCGATCCAGAGCGGAATCCCGCCCTCCTGCAGCGGCAGCGGGTACACCCGGGCGCCGTCGACCCGGTAGTACTTGCCGTCCAGGGTGGCGCTGCCGGTGCTCCAGGCCTGGCGGAAGATCTGCACCCCCTCGTCCAGCCTGCCCAGCCGCTCCCCGGCGATGGGGAAGCCGTAGCCGTAGGCGCGCCACTCGTGCTCGTACCAGCCGCCGCCGATGCCCATCTCGGTGCGGCCGCCGGAGATGGCGTCCACCGTGGCGGCGACCTTGGCCAGGTAGGCGGGGTTGCGGTAGCTGATCGCGGTACACATCTGGCCGAGCCGGATCCGCGAGGTGCTCGCCGCGAAGGCGGACATCAGCGTCCACGCCTCGTGCGTGGCCTCCTCGGTCGGCTCCGGGACGGTGTGGAAGTGGTCGTACACCCACAGCGACTCCCAGACCGGGTTCGCGTCCGCGCGCGCGGCGAGATCCCGCATCACCCCCCACTGCGCGGCGGTGTCGATACCGACCAGGTCCAGCCGCCACCCCTGCGGGACGAAGATTCCGAAGCGCACAGCACTCTCCTCGCGTGTCGTCGCGTGTCGGGCGCCCACGCGCCCACCCTCCACTCTGTCGAGCCCGCGCCACGCGGGCAACGATTCGGCGCTCGGCGCGCACAATTCCGATCACGGCCGAAACGGGGGCGGAATCGGTCAATCGGTGCAAGAGTTTGCGGAGGTGTTGCGGGGGCAGTCGGCGTGCACACGGGTGTGTGGTGCGCCCGGAACGAAGGGACCAGCGGGAATGACGCGAGCGCAGACGGCCGTCGACACCTCGGAGCGGGCGGAGCTGGACACCCTGCTCACGGCCGTCGCGCACGGCGACCGGGTCGCCTTCACCGACTTCTACCGCGCCACCAGCGCCAGGGTCTACGGCCTCGCGCTGCGGGTGGTGCGGCACCGGGCGGCGGCGGAGGAGATCACCCAGGAGGTGTACCTGCAGGTCTGGCAGACGGCGGCGCGGTACGACGCCGCGATGTCGACCCCGACCGGCTGGCTCATGATGCTCACCCACCGGCGCGCCGTCGACCGGGTGCGCCGGGAGTCCGCGGCCTCCGCGCGCGACCTGGTCTTCGGCCACGCGCACCGGCCGGTCGACCACGACGTGGTCACCGAATCGGTGACCAGGCGGCTGGAGGCGAGCTCGGTCGCCGACGGCATGCGGGTGCTCACCCCGATGCAGCGCGAGGCCATCACGCTCGCCTACTACGGCGGCCGCAGCTACACCGAGGTCGCCGACCACCTCGGCATCCCGCTCTCCACGGTGAAGAGCCGGATCCGGGACGGGCTGCGCCGGCTGCGCGCGGCGGTCGCGGAGCACGTGGTCGCCGTATAATCGGAGGCGCCACGCCGTGATTCCGGTCATGCTGGAATCCGATGAACGACAACAATCCTCGGCTCGGCATCGATTTCGGCCGGGTCGTCATGGGCGCCGCCGCCGAATCGGGCGAGGCCGACACCGTCTTCCTGGACGGCAGCCACGCCGACGCCATGCGCACGCCGCCCGAACCGCACGCCTTCGAGGTGCTCGCCCGCCTGGTCGCGCGCTTCGAGCAGCGGGCCTGGTTGATCTCCAAGTGCGGGCCGCGCATCGAGGCCAGGACCCGGGAGTGGCTCGCGCACCACGATTTTCACGCCCGCACCGGGGTGCCGGTAGGCAATCTGCGGTTCTGCCGGGCCCGCCCGGAGAAGGCGGCGCACTGCCGCGAACTCGGCATCACGCACATGATCGACGACCGGCTCGACGTGCACCTCGCCCTGCGCGGCCTCGTGCCGCACCTGTACCTGTACGGGCACCGCCGCGAACCCGCCCCGGACTGGGTGACCCACACCCCGACCTGGCCGGATGTGGAAGCGGCGCTCACGATATGAGCGCCGTCACCGCCCCCGCGCCACGATGTGAAATCCGCGGCGGGGCGGTGTACTCTCGCGCACGTTGATTCCCGCGGTGGCACCGGCCCCGCACCCGGAACGAGGAGGTGGGTTGCCATGCGCAGTGAACCTCCCAGTCGAAGGCCGCGCGGCGCCGCCCCTTCGCTCTGATCATCGATCTCCCCGGCTTTTCCCGGCCGGGTGCGCGTGGGGTAGCGCCTCGCGGTGTGACGCAGTCGGAGAACTCGTTCACCCATTTGCCTCGTGCCGAGGGGATCACCCATGTCGCAAACCGACGTCATCGACGTACGCCCGGTGCTCACGCTGCCGGACACCGTGCAGGAACTCGTGGAGACGCGCCGCGCCGACGCCGCGCTGGACTGGCTCGGCAACCACTCGCCGCACGCCATCGCCGACCAGCTCGCCCGCATGGACGCCGTCCGCGCGGGCATGGCCTTCCGGCTGCTGGACAAGGATCTCGCGCTCGCCGTCTTCGAGGAGCTCGAGCCGGTCGACCAGCAGCAGATCCTGGAGGGGTTGCGGGACAAGAGCTTCCGCGACCTGATCGAGAACATGGCGCCCGACGACCGGGCCCGCATGCTGCGCGAAGCGCCCGCGACCGTCGCCAAGAAGGTGCTCGCCGGGCTCAGCCCGCGCGAACGCCGGATGACCGCGGGGTTGCTCGGCTACCCGGAGGGGTCGGTCGGGCTCTACATGACCCCCGAGGTGGTGGCGCTCCCGCGCGACCTCACCGTGGCCGCCGCGCTGCAGACCGTGCGCGCCAAGGGTGGCCGCGCCGAGACCGTCTACACCCTGCCGGTGGTGGACACCGGGCGCCGGCTCACCGGCGTGGTCGAGCTGCGCGAACTGGTGCTCAGCGGACCCGACGCGCTCGTGGCCGACCTGGTGCGGACCGAGCCCGCCTACGTGCGCGCCACCGACTCCGCCGAGCGGGCCGCCCGCGTCATGCGCGAGACCAACGTCATCGACCTGCCCGTGGTGGACAGCGAGGATCGGCTGGTCGGGCTGCTCACCATCGACGACGCCGTCGAGGTGATCGAGGCCGCGGACAGCGAGGACGTCGCCAAGCAGGCCGGGTCCGCGCCGTGGGCCGGGCACTACATGGCGGCCGGGGTTTTCCAGCTGGCGCGCTACCGGGCGCTCTGGCTGCTGCTCCTGCTGGTCGCCGCCACTTTGACCGTGAGCGTCACCGACTTCTTCGAGGGCACGCTCGAGCAGGCGGCGCAGCTCGCGCTCTTCATTCCGCTGCTCATCGGGGCGGGCGGGAATGCCGGGGCGCAGGCGGCGACGGCGTGTGTGCGCGCGGTCGCGGTCGGCGAGGTGCGCGGTGGTGATCTGTTCCGGGTGATCTGGCGGGAGTGCCGGGTCGGGTTCGTGCTCGGCAGCATGCTCGCCGTCGCCGGGGTGATGATCGGCGGGGTCTTCGTCGGGCCGAAGGTGGCGATCGTCGTCGGGCTCACGCTGGTACTGATCTGCGCCTGGGCCGCAACCATCGGCGGGACCATGCCGCTGCTCGCCAAGCGGTTGCGGATCGACCCCGCGGTGGTCTCCGCGCCGATGGTGACCACGCTGGTCGACGCCACCGGGCTGATCCTCTACTTCACCATCGCCAAGCTGGTACTCGGGATCTGAGTTCATCGCCGGTCGGTGGCCCACCGACACACAGGATTCTCCCAGGTCACGTGCAGGTTCGTGCCGGGACTGGTCCCTACTGTCGCTCCTGACCAGCGGAAACGATGGAAGGGGTTCGTATGGGCGAGCGGCACGAGCACGATCTGGGACTGGCGCACGACCTGCGCACCATGACGCGCCGGCGGGCGCTGTTCTTCTTCGGCGCGGGTGCGGCGGGGCTGGCGGCGGCCGGGTGCGCGTCCGGCTCGGACACCGCGACGCCCTCGACATCCGCGACCACGACGGCGAGCACCTCCCTCGCCGCGGCACCGCAGGAGACCGCGGGGCCGTACCCGGGTGACGGCTCGAACGGGCCCAATGTGCTGGTGCAGTCCGGCGTGGTGCGCAGCGACATCACCAGCAGTTTCGGCGGGTTCACCGGCACCGCCGACGGCGTGCCGATGACGCTGCGGATCAGCCTCAAGGACCTGGCGAAGTCCGGCGCGGCCGGTACCGGGATGGCGGTCTACCTGTGGCACTGCGACCGGGACGGCGAGTACTCGCTGTACGGGAAGAACATCACCGAGCAGAACTACCTGCGCGGAGTCCAGGTGGCGGATGCCGACGGCACCGTCACCTTCACCTCGATCTTCCCAGCCTGCTACTCCGGCCGCTGGCCGCACATCCACTTCGAGGTCTACGACTCGCTCGAGGTCGCCATAGCGGGCGACAATGCCCGGCTCACCTCACAGATCGCGCTCCCGCAGGACGCCTGCGAGCAGGTGTTCGCGGCCGACTCGGGGTACGCGCAGAGCGTCCGCAATATCTCGCAGGTCTCGCTCGACTCCGACAATGTGTTCGGGGACGGGTGGGACGCGGAACTCGCGACGGTGAGTGGCTCGCCGAGCGATCGGATGAATGTGGCGATCACGGTCGGGGTGGCGGAGAAGTCCCAGAACACGCAGTCGCAGCAGGCGCCGCCGGTCGGTGGGGGAGGTCCGGGCGGTCCCGGTGGAATGCCGCCGGGCGGACGGCCGCCCGGCCGCTGAACGCTCATTTCGTCAGGTATAACCGCTCGTTCGGTAAGCGGGGAAACACAGAAGTGCAGTCGGAATCGACGCTGATCGCATCGACATACCGGCGCTCGGCGTGCTCCTGCACGAAGATCAGCGCCGCCGTCAGGCAGGCGACGAAGTCGAGTGACATGCCGCCGAGCCGAATGCTCAGGTGCACGTCCGGCTCGTCCGGCGCCGGAGACTCGGCCGCCATGTCGATCCCCGTTCCCCCGGCTGTCGGTGGTCCGCGCTCGACACCGGGATCGGACACCGGTGCCGAGCGCTGGCTCGACGCTAGAAAGCACGTCCGGACTAGGTCCATGCCTAAGCTCATTCATGCTCGCAATCGCCTATCGGCGTGCTTTCCAACGCTTTCCGGAGGATGCTGGTCGGTGTTCGAGCATGAGCACGCATGAAGGGGGCAAGATATGCGGATGCAGTTTCTCGGCCGGGGCGGGACGGAGGGTGGCGGATGCCCGTCACTGTTCGCGGCGGAAGGTGATGCCTACGTTGTGCAGGGTTGGCGAACCGAGGCGCCGGGCGTCATCGAGATTCCCCATCTCTTGCTCGGATTCGCGCTGCCCGACACTTTCATCGGGGCGACGATGACCGACACCGGTCGCGGCACGTTCACCCTCCAGGGTGAACCGCTGCCGGACGCCGAGACGTTGGCCGGGATGGACATCGACCCCGGCGAAACGGCGGTGGTGGTGCCACGAGTGGCGAGGGAGTTCTACGGCAATGCTGCTAGCTCAGGGTGAGGCATTCGACGACCTGTTCCGGCAGGCGCGGCGCGAAGCGTTCCACCTCGAGGTGCGGGACGACTACTACCCGCCCGACTACCCGCCGCTGGTCCGGTTTCTGGCGGGCGAACCGGAGGACTACGCCTGGTTCCAGCCGTGGTTGACCCACGTCCGGGAAACGACGGGCCGGGGCGTCGCGGTGAACCGGGCGCGGGTCGTGACCGAGCCGCACAACGACTACACCCGGTACGCGAAGCACGTCGCCCGGCTCAATGTGGAGGCGGGCGAAGATGTGCGGTACCTCCCGCGCCACCGCATCGGAGCGGAGGAACTCACCTCGGACGACTGGTGGCTGTTCGATGACGAGACGGTGGCGTTCACCGTCTTCGAACCCGGCGAGAACGGCCGCTGGCGCGGCGGCGCGGTGACCGCCGATCCCGTCATCGTCGCCCATATCCGCGCGGTCAAAGAGCGGGTGTGGGCGCTGGCTGTCCCGCTATCCGAGTACAGCGAGCGGTGACGAGCTCACTCGACCAAGCGAAAGAGGCGCTCGGTGCTCGGCTCCGGGAACTCCGCCAGGACGCTGGGCTGACCGGCACCGAGCTGGCTCGGCGTGCCGGTTGGCATCAGACGAAAGTCTCCAAGGTCGAGTACGGCAAGACCAGGCCCACCGACGCCGATATTCGGCTCTGGTGCGCCGCGGTGGGTGCCGAAGACCAGATACCGGACCTGACAGCGACGCTGCGCGGCATCGAAGCCGCGTGGATCGAGTGGCGCCGCCTGCTCGGCACCGGCACGAAACGACGTCAGCAGGCGTCGATCAGACTCGAGGCCGAGACCGAGGTGCTGCGGGTCTACCACCCGTTTCTGATACCCGGGCTGCTCCAGACGGCCGAGTACGCGGAAGGTGTGCTGCGCAGCGTCGTCGAGTTCCAGCAGGTGCCCGACGATATCGACGCGGGCGTGGCGAAACGGATGGAACGGCAACAGATCCTGTACCGCAGGAAACACCGGTTCCACTTCGTCCTGGCGGAACAGGCGCTGCGGACCACGGTCGGCACCGACCGTACGATGATCGGCCAGCTCGACCGGTTGCTGGCGGTCATCGGCATGCCGAGAGTCGTGCTCGGTATCGTTCCCGCCGACGCCATGTACCAGGTCTCCATGACCAACTTCGCGCTGTTCGACCGGAGCCGCGTGATGGTGGAAACGGTGACGGCGGAGCTCACCGTCACGCAGCCGCGTGAGATCGCGCAGTACGGTCGGGCGTTCGACCTACTGGCCGCCCGATCCGTGACGGGTCCGGCGGCGCGAGCGTTGATCGGCGCCGAGATCGACCGGCGGCGCGCCCGGCCGGAAGCCTGACGCGGATGACGCGCCCTACCCGGCCGCGAGCGGGACGGCGGCGCGGAGAACGTCGGTCACGACTTCAGGGGTCAGGTCATCGGGCTGGATCGTGAGGAGGCTTACCGCCGCCCGGCGGGGCCCGCCCTCCGCATCGAAGGCGGTAGCGGGCAGCGGCGCACCGATGGGCACACGCACAGCGTGCATGAGCCCACCCGCCTCGCAGTCGTCGCAGTGCACCGGGTGCCCGTCGACCTCGAAGTACACCGCTCCGAGCTGCTGCTCGCCCACCTGATCGAGCGTCAGCAGGAACTTCTGCCCCCGGTACTCGAACTGGCACTCCCACAGCCGGACCGCATCGGGCCGGACGCCGAGCGCCGCGGTGACCGCGCACGGATCGGTGTTCGCGAACGGGGTGCTCGTCCGGCGCGGCTCCGCCCGCCAGCGCGCGGCGGCCGCTCCGGCCAGCCGGGTGGCCGGAGCGCAGCTCTCCGCGCTCCGGGAGGCGAGGTCCAGGTGCAGTTCGAGGACCGCGCCGAGCCGCACGGTCGTCTCGCAGGACCGTGGCCCGCCCGGCTCGGGGGCGGTCTCGCGCACGACGGCCGGGGCACCGTCGATGGTGGCATCCGCCTGCGGGTCCAGCGGGCCGACCGCCGAGGTGACCTGCCAGGCGACGCTGACCTCGGGGTCGTCCGTGATGGCCGCGCAGCCGTCCAACTCGATGGGAACGGGGGTGTCGCCGAACCCCGCCTCGGCGAGCTCGCCGGACCCGAGCAGCGCGCAGACATCGATGGCCCTGGCCCGCTCCAGCAGCGCTCGCAGCTCGGCGTCCCCGGTGGGCGGCACCGACCAGTGGTCCGCTCCGGCCTGCCCGCAACCGGACAGCACCACGCAGCAGGCGATCAGCGGCAGCAGCCGTCGAAGCATGGTTCTCCCCCTTCGGCACCGCCGAGGACGGCGATGCCTGGAGTCACCCTATGCGGGGTAATCGCGACATTCATGCCACTAGTTCTTGTGCTACGAAAGCTCCGGGTCCACAAGAGGTAGTGTTCTCGCCGACCACGTCGTAGACCGGAGGCTGCAGCATGAAACTGATCGATCGGGTGTCGGCCATCAACTGGAATCGGGTGCCCGACGAGAAGGACGCCGAGGTGTGGGACCGGCTGACCGGCAACTTCTGGCTGCCGGAGAAGGTGCCGGTCTCGAACGACATCCCGTCCTGGGCCACGCTGACCCCGGACGAGAAGCAGCTCACCATGCGGGTCTTCACCGGGCTCACGCTGCTGGACACCATTCAGGGCACGGTGGGCGCGGTGAGCCTGATCCCGGACGCGCTGACGCCGCACGAGGAGGCGGTGCTCACGAATATCGCCTTCATGGAGTCGGTGCACGCCAAGAGCTACAGCTCGATCTTCTCCACGCTGTGCTCGACGCGCGAGATCGACGAGGCGTTCCGCTGGTCGGAGGAGAACCGCAACCTGCAGCGCAAGGCCGAGATCGTGCTGCAGTACTACAACGGCGACGATCCGCTGAAGCGCAAGGTGGCCTCGACGCTGCTGGAGAGCTTCCTCTTCTACTCCGGCTTCTACCTGCCGATGCACTGGTCCTCGCGGGCCAAGCTGACGAACACCGCCGACATGATCCGGCTGATCATCCGGGACGAGGCGGTGCACGGGTACTACATCGGCTACAAGTACCAGAAGAGCCTGGAGCTGGTCTCGCAGGCGGAGCGCGACGAGCTCAAGAACTACACCTTCGAGCTGCTCTTCGAGCTGTACGAGAACGAGGCGGAGTACACCCAGGATCTGTACGACGAGGTCGGGCTCACCGAGGACGTCAAGAAGTTCCTGCGCTACAACGCCAACAAGGCGCTGATGAACCTGGGGTACGAGGGGCTCTTCCCGAAGGACGAGACCGACGTGAACCCGGCCATCCTCTCCGCGCTCTCGCCGAACGCCGACGAGAATCACGACTTCTTCTCCGGCTCCGGCTCCAGCTATGTGATCGGCAAGGCCGTCAATACCGAGGACGAGGACTGGGAGTTCTGACGCCGGGGCGGCTACGTCACCCGCCGACGTAGCCGTTCAGGTTCTGCCGCACATCGGTGAGCAGGGCGCGCGCGGCGACCGGCCCGCTGCCGTGCCAGATGGTGTCCTCCACCGCGAAGACCCGCTGGTCGGAGGCGGCGCCGAGCTCCTTCCACGACGCCGAGCGGAGTACCGATTCGCCGTACTCCCGGCCCGCCTCGCCGTCGAAGAGCACGAAGATCACGTCGCCCTCGACCTGCTCCAGCTTGTCCGCGGGGACGGTGAAGGAGGCGCCGCGCTGGTTCTGCGGCCTGCGCACGCCGATATCGGTGAGCACGCCGCCGGCGAAGGAGTCGGTGCCGAGCACGGTGATGCTGCCGGCGCCGAACCGGACCACCGAGGCCTGTGCCTGCGCGGCGGCGACGGCGGGCTCGGCGCCGGTGGCGGGGGCGTCGGCGCGGTACCCGGCCAGCACCGCCTCGGCGGCGTCGGCGCGGGCGAGCCCCTCGGCGAGCCCGGTGAACTCGGCGGCCCAGCCGCTGCCGGTGCCCGCCAGCACGGTGGGCGCGATGGCGGCGAGCGCGGCGTAATCGCCCTGGCCCTCGGTGCCGATGATGACGTCGGGGTCCAGCTCGGCGATGCGGGCCGGGTCGGGGGCGCCGTCGGGGCCGACCGACGGGATCCGCTTGACGCCGTAGCCGAGGTAGTCGGGCTGCGGCACCGGGCCGGTCAGCGTGGTCGCCCCGACCACCCGCTCCCACAGCCCGAGCGCGCAGGCGGCGTCCAGGGCGGGGGTGCCGAGGACGACGATGCGCTGCGGGTCGGCGGGCACCTGGGCGACGCCGCCGGTGTGCGTCACCGCGCGGGTGGCGGGCCCGGGATCGGGGCGGCTTGGCAGCGGGCAGGCCTGGCTGGTGTCGCGCTCAAGCCCGACCACGCCCGCCCCCGCGATATTGGTGGTCGTGCGGATGATCGTGCTGGCATCGTCGGTCTGCTGGCCGCAACCCGCAAGCAGCAGCGTGCCCGCCGCGGCGAACACCACCAGGGCGGACGGGAATCGGGTGCGGACGCGGGCGCTCACCGGCATGCGGGTGAGGGTACAGGCGGAGTGGGTAGTACCCACTCGCGCACCGGGCCGGAACGGAAATACGACACAGAGTAGGACCGGAGTCGGACCGCCCCGGCCACAAGGTTTACGATCTGGGGAGCGCACGCGAACGAGGAGGATCAGTGACTGCCGTTGAGCCCCAGCCAGTCAAACAGGTGGAAGCGTCTCGGCCGTATCCAGCCCGCACCGGGCCGAAGGGGTCGTTCCTCTACAAGATGGTCACCACCACGGACCCCAAGGTCCTCGGTGTCATGTACCTGACCACCTCCATGAGCTTCTTCCTCATCGGCGGCCTGATGGCGCTGCTGATGCGTGGCGAGCTGGCCCGTCCGGGCATGCAGTTCCTCTCGCCCGAGCAGTTCAACCAGCTGTTCACCATGCACGGCACGATCATGCTGCTCTTCTACGCGACGGCGATCGTGTTCGGCTTCGCGAACATCATCCTGCCGCTGCAGATCGGCGCCCCCGACGTCGCCTTCCCGCGGCTGAACGCCTTCAGCTACTGGCTGTACGCGTTCGGCGCGACCATGGCGACCGCGGGCTTCGTCACCCCCGGCGGCGCGGCGGACTTCGGCTGGACGGCCTACGTGCCGCTCACCGACATCCTGCACTCGCCCGGCGTCGGCACCGACCTGTGGATCCTCGGCCTCGCGGTATCCGGCCTCGGCACCATCCTCGGCGGTGTCAACATGCTGACCACGGTCGTCTGCCTGCGCGCTCCCGGCATGACCATGTTCCGGATGCCGATCTTCACCTGGAACATCGCCGTCACCTCGGTGCTGGTCATCCTCGCGTTCCCGCTGCTCACCGCCGCGCTCTTCGGCCTAGCGTACGACCGGCACCTCGGCGGCCACATCTACGACCCGGCCACCGGCGGCATCCTGCTCTACCAGCACCTGTTCTGGTTCTTCGGGCACCCCGAGGTCTACATCATCGCGCTGCCCTTCTTCGGCATCGTCTCGGAGATCTTCCCGGTCTTCTCGCGCAAGCCGATCTTCGGCTACACCACCCTGGTGTACGCGACGCTCGGCATCGCGGCGCTCTCGATCGCCGTGTGGGCGCACCACATGTACGCCACCGGCGCGGTGCTGCTGCCCTACTTCTCCTTCATGACGTTCCTGATCGCGGTGCCGACCGGCGTGAAGTTCTTCAACTGGATCGGCACCATGTGGCGCGGCCAGCTGACCTTCGAGACACCGATGCTCTTCTCGCTCGGCTTCCTGGTCACCTTCCTCTTCGGCGGCCTCTCCGGCGTCATCCTGGCCAGCCCGCCGCTGGACTTCCACGTCACCGACTCGTACTTCGTGGTCGCGCACTTCCACTACGTGCTCTTCGGCACCATCGTGTTCGCCACCTTCGCCGGCATCTACTTCTGGTTCCCGAAGATGACCGGCCGGATGATGGACGAGCGGCTGGGCAAGTGGCACTTCTGGGCCACCTTCATCGGCTTCCACACCACCTTCCTCGTGCAGCACTGGCTGGGCGCTGAGGGCATGCCGCGGCGCTACGCCGACTACCTGCCCACCGACGGCTTCACCACGCTGAACACCATCTCCACCATCGGCGCCTTCGTGCTCGGCGCCTCGATGCTGCCGTTCATCTGGAACGTCTTCAAGAGCTTCCGGTACGGCGAGGTGGTCACCGTGGACGACCCGTGGGGCTACGGCAACTCGCTGGAGTGGGCGACCACGTGCCCGCCGCCGCGGCACAACTTCTACGAGCTGCCCCGGATCCGCTCCGAGCGCCCCGCGTTCGAGCTGCACTACCCGCACATGATCGACCGGATGCGGGAGGAGGCCCACGTGGGCTGGGGCACCAAGAAGCACATCGTGGAGCCGGAGGACCAGGTCGTCCTCTCCAAGTAAACGCGTGACGCCGAGTGTGCACCCGCCGGTCCCCGGCGGGTGCACACTCGTTTCGTGAGCGCACCCGACCGACCCTGGAGCAACCGCGTGGCCGACACCATCGTTCTCGTCACCGTCACCGGGCCCGACCGCCCCGGCGTGACCTCCGTGCTGCTGGCGGCGATGTCGCGGCACGGCGTGCACCTGCTCGACGTGGAGCAGGTGGTGATCCGCGGCAGGCTCACGCTCGGCGTCCTCGTCACCTGCCCGACCGACCCCGAGCTGCTGCAGGACGAGGTCGAGGAGGCGATGAACACCGTCGGCATGCACGTCGACGTCGAGGTGGGCGCCGCCATCGGCAGGCAGCCGGTCTCCACGCACGCCGTCGTGGTGCTCGGCGCGCCGGTGACCGCGCGGGCGTTCAGCGCCGTCTCCCGCAGGCTGGCCCAGCTCGGCGCCAATATCGACTCCATCCGCGGCATCGCCGACTACCCGGTGACCGGGATGGAGCTGCTGGTCACCGCGCGCGACGAGGACGAGGTGCTGCGCACCGCGCTGGCCGAGGTGGCGGTGGCCGAGCGGATCGATGTCGCGGTGGAGCGGGCCGGGCTGGCCAGGCGCGGCAAGCGGCTCATCGTCTTCGACGTCGACTCCACGCTCATCCAGGGCGAGGTGATCGAGATGCTGGCCGCGCACGCCGGCGTGGAGGACGAGGTGCGGGCGGTCACCGAGGCGGCCATGCGCGGCGAGCTGGACTTCGCCGAATCGCTGCGCCAGCGGGTCGCCACCCTGGCCGGGCTGGACGAGTCGGTGATCGAGGAGGTCGCCGACCGGATCGAGCTCACCCCCGGCGCCCGCACCACGATCCGGACGCTGCGCCGGATCGGGTTCCGCTGCGGTGTCGTCTCCGGCGGCTTCCGGCAGGTGATCGAGCCGCTCGCGCACGAGCTGGAGCTGGACTTCGTGCAGGCCAACACGCTGGAGATCGTCGACGGGAAGCTCACCGGCCGGGTCACCGGCGAGATCGTGGACCGGGCCTACAAGGCCACCGCGCTGCGCCGCTTCGCCGCCGAGGCCGGGGTGCCGATGGAGCAGACGGTGGCGGTCGGCGACGGCGCCAACGACATCGACATGCTCAATGCCGCCGGGCTCGGCGTAGCCTTCAACGCCAAGCCGGCGCTGCGCGAGGTGGCCGACGCGGCGCTCTCGCACCCGTTCCTGGACGCGGTGCTCTTCGTGCTCGGGGTGACCCGCGACGAGGTCGAGGCGGCCGACGCCAGGGACGGGCTGCTGCGCCGGGTGCCGCTGGGCTGACCCGCCGTTCACCCGGCGCGGGGCCGCACCGCCACGTATTCTCACGGAGTTTCGCTTGCGTGACGAACGGAGGTCGAGGGTGGAGGACGTCGGTTTCGATACGCGAGGGGAGGTCGGCGGCGGCTGTACCTGCGTGCCGGTCGGCGCCGAGCTCGGGGTGGACGAGAACGGAACGCCCACAGCGGGTTTCACCGCCCTGCATGCCGAGCTGGCCCGCGGCTACGGCAATACCCCCGACCCGGCCGATCCGGCGCAGGTGCAGGCCATGCAGATGGTGCTGCACCTGCCGAAGGTGGAGCCGCCCGCCCGCAGCGACCTGCTCGCCGCCGCGGCGGCCGTCGCGGTCGCGCTCTGCCTGGACGAGCGCTCCGGGCCCGGCGGGGTCTGGGAGCAGGGGTATCTGAGCTGGAAGCGGGCCCGCATCCGGAAGGTGGCGCGGCGGGCGCGCGGGGCGCAGTGGCGGGCCGCGCAGGAGGTGCCGGGGATCACGCTGACCGTGGGCGGCGCGCAGGCGCGGGCGCTGGTGCCCGGCCCGGTCGGTGCGGTCGACCCGCGGATCAAGCGGTTGCAGATCGGCGGCACCGAGCTGCTCGCCGACGAACCGGAGCCGCCTGCGGCCGACGCGCCGGTGCTCTGGGTGAACCGGGAGCTGGGGATGACGTTGGGCAAGGCGGCCGCGCAGGTCGGGCACGCGAGCATGCTGCTCGCCGGAGCGCTCCCGCTCGCCGCGGCCGCGCGCTGGGCGCGCGACGAATTCCGCTGCGCGGTCCGCGAAGCCGGGCCGGAGCGGTGGCGGGAGCTGCTCGCGTTGCAGGCCGGGGGCGGCGCGGTGGCGGTCAGGGACGCCGGGTACACCGAGGTCGCGCCCGGATCCATCACGGTGATCGCCGTGCCGCCCGGCCGCGGGTGAATCACGCGGGCGGGCAGCGGGATACGCCGGAGCCGGGGCGGCGCGGGGGTGCGGCACCCGGCGCCGCCGCACCCGCCGCACGCGCGGGGACCGGGCCCGCGGTGCCAGGGCGGGCACTCCGCCTGCCCCTCGGCGCCGAGGGGCGAAAGTCCGGCCCGACCGGGGCGTCGACGCTCGGGCGCGCGGCGTCGGCAAAGATCCCGCGCACCGCGCCGAGGGTGGCCGGGCGCGGGCGCCGCGCGTGGTCCAAGATGGAGCGCGTGTCGCAACCGGATCCCGATCTCCTCATCGACTTCAGCGCCGTGACCATCCGACGGTCCGGCCGCACCCTGGTCGGCCCCGTCACCTGGCAGGTCGAGCTGGACGAACGCTGGGTGGTGCTCGGCCCCAACGGCGCGGGGAAGACCTCCCTGCTCCGGATGGCCGCCGCCGAGGTACACCCCACCGCGGGCACCGCGAACCTGCTCGGCGAGGTGCTTGGCAAGGTCGCGGTCACCGAGCTACGCCCGCGCATCGGGCTCTCCTCCGCCGCGGTCGCGGCCCGGGTGCCCGCCGACGAGAAGGTGGCCGACCTGGTGGTCTCGGCCGGCTACGCGGTGCTTGGCCGGTGGCGGGAGAAGTACGAGCGGGTGGATACCGAGCGCGCGCTGGACATGCTGGAGAGCCTCGGCGCCGAGCACCTCGCCGACCGCACCTACGGCACGCTCTCCGAGGGCGAGCGCAAGCGGGTGCTGATCGCCCGCGCCCTGATGACCGACCCGGAGCTGCTGCTGCTCGACGAGCCCGCCGCCGGGCTGGACCTCGGCGGCCGCGAGGAGCTGGTCGAGCGCCTCGGCGATCTGGCGAGCGACCCCGACGCCCCGGCCATGGTGCTGGTGACGCACCACGTGGAGGAGATCCCGCCCGGCTTCACGCACGGGCTGCTGCTGCGCGAGGGCGAGGTGGTCGCCCAGGGGCTGCTCGCCGACGTGCTCACCGCGGAGAACCTGAGCGCCGCCTTCCGGCAGTCCATCGCGCTGGACCAGGTGGACGGCCGCTGGTTCGCGCGCCGGGCCAGGCGCTCCGGCAAGCACCGGCACCGCTGAGCCATCCGAACAAGCGCTAGGGTGGGTTGGTGAGCGAGACGAACGATCCCGAGCCCGTCGCCCCGCTGCGGGACGCCTCGACCGTCCTGCTGATGCGCGACGGCGCCACCGGCCCCGAGGTCTTCCTGCAGCGCCGGGTGACCGGCATGGATTTCGCCGCCGGCATGACGGTGTTCCCCGGCGGCGGGGTCGACCCCTCCGACGCCGACGCCGAGATCGCCTGGGCCGGGCCCGGCCCGGACTGGTGGGCCGAGCGCTTCGGCACCACCGGCCCGCGCGCGCAGGCGCTGGTCTGCGCGGCGGTGCGGGAGACCTTCGAGGAGTGCGGCGTGCTGCTCGCGGGCCCCACCGCCGACACGGTCGTCTCGGACACCACCGAGTACCGGGAGGCCAGGCACGCGCTGGAGTCGCGGGCGACCTCGCTCGCCGCCTTCCTCGCCGAGACCGGCCTGGTACTCCGCGCCGACCTGCTGCGGCCGTGGGCCAACTGGGTCACCCCGGTGATCGAGCGCCGCCGCTACGACACCCGCTTCTTCGTCGCGGTGCTGCCGGCGGGGCAGCGCGCGGACGGCGCCACCTCCGAGGCCGAGGTGGTGCACTGGCGCACCCCGGCCGCGGCGCTGGCGCGCTGGCGGGCCGGGCAGGACGTGCTGCTCCCGCCCACCTGGTCGCAGCTGGTGGCGATCGAGTCCTACCCGGACACCGCCGCGGTGCTCGCCGCGCAGCCGGTGATCGAGCCGATCGAGCCGGTGGTCGCCCAGCGGGACGGTCGCACGGTGCTGCAATTCCCGGACAACGCCCGGTACTTCGCCGACCTCCCCGACCCCATGGAGCTGCGCGGCTCGGCGCGCTGACCGGGGATTCGGCCGGGTACTCTCGCCAGCCATGTCGACCAACACGCCCGCGGAGTTCACCACCCTGGCGCTGCCCGCGCAGCGCGGGGTGGCGGTGCTGCGGTTCTCGCGCCCCCCGGCCAACCTGATCAACCTCCAGCTGGCCCGCGAGATCGCGATCGAGGCCGAGCGGGCCGGGAAGCACGAGTCGGTGGCGGCACTGGTGCTCTACGGCGACGAGCGGATCTTCAGCGCGGGCGACGACCTGGCCGAGATCGGCACCTGGAGCCCGGACCAGGCGGTCGCGCTGGCGAGCGACCACTCCCGGCACCTCGGCGTGCTGCCGACGGTGCCGTGCCCGACCGTCGCCGCCATCACCGGCTACTGCCTCGGCGGCGCGCTGGAGCTGGCGCTCGGCGCGGACCGGCGGGTCGTGGGCGACAACGTCAAGCTGGGGCTGCCGCAGCTGCACCACGCCACCGTGCCGACGGCCGGGATGGAGCCGCTGATCCGGCTGGTGGGGCTGCGCGCCGCCCGCGACCTGGTCTACAGCGGGCGGTACGTGGAGGCCGAGGAGGCGCTGCGGCTGGGGCTGGTGGACGAGGTCGTCGCCCCCGACGACGTCTACGACGCGGCCCACCGCTGGGCCGCCGGCTTCACCGGCCGCTCCGGCGCGGCGGTGGCCGCCGCCAAGTCGGTGCTGGCGACGCCGGAGCGGCATTCATCGCACGCGATGTCGGCGTGGATCGGGCTGGCGCTGACCGGGGAACCGCAGCGAGCCGCGGCGGCCTACGCGGCGGACGGCCCGAACCCGGCGCCGGGAACCGGACGGTAGGCTCCGGTCATGACGGTACGCCCCGACGACCCCGCGCCGAACCCGCACGCCACCGAAGCCGAAGTGGAAGCCGCACGGGAGAACAACAAGCTCGCCCAGGTCCTCTACCACGACTGGGAGGCGGAGACCTACGACGACAAGTGGTCGATCTCCTACGACGAGCGGTGTATCGACTACGCGCGGGGCCGCTTCGACCTGGCCGCGGGCCCGGTGCAGCTGCCCTACGGCCGCGCGCTGGAGCTCGGCTGCGGCACCGGCTTCTTCCTGCTGAACCTCATGCAGGGCGGGATCGCCAAGAGCGGCTCGGTCACCGACCTCTCGCCGGGCATGGTGAAGGTCGCGCTGCGCAATGCCGAGAACCTGGGGCTGGACGTGGACGGCCGGGTGGCCGACGCCGAGACCATCCCGTACGAGGACGACACCTTCGACCTGGTGGTCGGGCACGCCGTGCTGCACCACATCCCCGATGTCGAGCTGGCGCTGAAGGAGTGCCTGCGGGTGCTCAAGCCGGGCGGCCGCTTCGTCTTCGCCGGGGAGCCGACGACGGCCGGTAATTTCTACGCCCGCTGGCTCGGCCGGATCACCTGGAAGATCACCACCACCATCACCAAGCTGCCGCCGCTGGCCGGCTGGCGGCGCCCGCAGTCCGAGCTGGACGAGTCGTCCAGGGCCGCGGCGCTGGAGGCCGTCGTCGACCTGCACACCTTCGAGCCGGACGAGCTGGAGGCCATTGCCCGCCGGGCCGGCGCGGTGGAGGCGCTCGCGCACACCGAGGAGTTCGCGGCGGCGCTCTGGGGCTGGCCGGTGCGCACCTTCGAGGCGGCGGTGCCGGACGAGAAGCTGAGCATGCGGTATCGGCTGTTCCAGTACAAGGCGTGGCTCAAGCTGAGCGCGCTGGACGAGAAGGTGCTGCACCGGATCGTGCCGCGGCGCTTCTTCTACAACGCCATGATCACCGGCGTGAAGCCGGGCGCACCGGCCCAGTAGTTGGGGTACGCCTTCGCGGGCCCGGATATCGCGTTCCTGGTGAGCGCGGCCGGGCGCGCGGCGCTGGCCGAGGTCGGTGCGCTCCCGCTGACCGACGGGTCGCTGCTCGCCGATCTCGCGCGGGTCCGGCGCGCGCACGGAGCCGCGGCCGCGGCGCTGGTGGAGACGGTGCGGCTGCGCCGCCGCGCCGCAGGCAAGCTGGACGGCGCGGGGGAGTGGCTCTTCACCGACGACGCGCTGCAGCAGGCGACGCCGAGCGCCGTGGCCAGGCACCGGGCCGTGCGGCTCGCCGGGCGGGCGGTGCACGACGTCACCTGCTCGATCGGTGGCGAACTCGCCGCGCTCGCGCAGACCTGCACCGCCGTCATCGGCAGCGATATCGACCCGATCCGGTTGGCCATGGCCGCGCACAATCTGGGCGTCGCGGCCGCCGGCCCCGGCACTATCGAGCCCGAGCCGGGGCGGTGGGCCGGTCCGGCGGGTGCCGACACCGAGGACCCCGCGCCGGTGGCGCTGCTCCGCGCGGATGCGCTGGTCCCGTGCTCCCGCGACACCGTCGTCGTGGCCGACCCCGGACGTCGCGCGGGCGGCAAGCGCACGCACGACCCGGCGGCACTGCAACCCCCGCTGCCCGACCTCCTCGCCGCCTACGCGGGCCGCGACCTGGTCGTGAAATGCGCTCCCGGGCTGGACTTCTCCCGCCTCGACTGGCCCGGCGAGATCGAACTGGTCTCGCTGGACGGCGGCGTCCGCGAAGCCTGCCTCTGGTCACCTGGGCTCACCGCCCCCGGCATCACCCGCCGCGCCACCGTGCTCCGCACCGGCCACCCGCCGAGCACGCTCACCGACGCCGACCCGGACGACATCCCGGAGCGCGAACCGGGCGCTTTCATCGTCGACCCGGACGGCGCGGTGGTCCGAGCCGGACTGGTCCGTCAGTACGCGGCGAAACACGGCCTCTGGCAACTGGACCCCAGAATCGCCTACCTCACCGGCGACACCGTCCCCCCGAACACCCGCGGCTTCCGCATCCTGGACCGCTTCGAACTCCGCGAGAAACCCCTGCGCGCCGAGCTCCGCCGACGCGACTGCGGCCCGCTGGAGATCCTGGTCCGCGGCGTCGACCTGGACCCGGACCGCCTGCGCCGGACCCTGGCCCCGACCGGCCGCACCCCCTACACCCTGGTGGTCACCCGGATCGGCCGCACCGCCGCGGTCTTCCTCTGTACCGCTACCCCTGCGACACCGGGGTGAAGACGAAGAGCTCGCCGATCCTGGTCGCCGTCACCACCTCGCCCTCCGGGCCGACGGCGGTGCCGGTGGTGGTGCCCTGCGCGTCGGGCAGCACGTCGGAGTCGACGGTCGCGCCGGTCTCGGTGTCGAAGGTTATGAGGGTGAGGCCGTCGCCGATCGCGGCCACCGTGTAGCCGGTGCCGCCGGCGGTCTGGACCGGGGTGCCGCGCAGCGCGAGATCCTTGCGCTCCCAGACGGGTTCGACGGCGTCGCCGGTGTCGCGCAGGGCGAGCAGGTAGCCCTCGTCGCCGGCCGGGACGATGAGGCCGTCGGCGTCGACGGAGAGCCCGCCGCGCGGGGTCCAGCCCAGCTCGTGCACCCAGCGGGTGCGGCCGTCGGCGGTGTCCAGGGCGAGCAGCCTGCCGCTGTTGTCGCCGACGTAGACGGTGCTGCCGTCGGCGGAGACGGTCGGCCCGGCGGCGGCGCCCTCGGTGAGCAGCTCGGCGCTCCACAGCCGCTCGATCCGGTCGCCGGTGTAGCGCAGCGCCACCAGCGCCGCGGCCGGGCGGCCCGGCTCCCACACCGTCGCGTAGATCCGTCCGCTCGCGCCGTCGACCGCGGCCCTGGTGGCGACCGCGCAGCTCGGGCCGCCGGTGGCGCAGTCGTCCAGCCCCTGCCCGGCGGCGGGCCAGGTGAGGTCGGGGGCGCGCAGGAAATCGGGCTCGCCGAGCAGCTGCACGGTGGGCACCATGCGCTTGCCGGTCTGCCGCTCCAGCACGTCCACCTGGCCGGTCTGGGTGATCGAGAGGACGTGGCCGTCGCCGGTGAACTGCAGGGTGACCGGCACTCCCGCCACCGGGGTGCGCCAGCGCGGCTGGCCCAGGTAGTTGTCGGAGTTCACGCCGCTGTCGTCGCCGACGTAGACATTGTTGGCCGAGTCGAGCAGCGTCGGCGCGGCGACGGCGTTGGGGCCGAGCTGGTTGCAGAAGCGTTTGCGGCCGCTCATCTGGAACGAGAAGATCGCGCAGTTGGCGGTGCGGGTGGTGACGAACATCTGCCCCTGCGAGCCCACCGTCACCGGCGCGGCCACCGGCCCGCCGAGCGGGCGCTGCCAGGCCGGGCCGAGCTGGCGCGAGCCCTCGACCGCGGTGGTGCCGCTGTTGCGGCCGTCGTTGTGCGCGGCCGTCCAGCCGAAGCCGGGGCCCTGCGTGATGTCGTCGACGTCGGTGCCGCAGGAGGTGAGTACGAGCCCCGCCACCGCCGCGGCCGCCAGCGCCACCGCGCGGCGCGCGCGGGTGCCCGGAGCCGCGGGTAGCGCGGGAGCACCCGGATGCGTGCGCCGGGCGGGAGCCGCCCATCGGGACACCGAACGCGCACCGCCGCTTCGCACCTGCTGCTCTCCCCTCTGGGTCGTTGCCGGCGCCGAGACCGGCCGAGGGCAAGACTAGTCTGTGGTATCCGAAGACCGATCGACGGAGGAGACTTCGTGACGAGCATGTGGGGTGCACCGCTGCACTCGCGCTGGCGGGGGTCGCGGCGCCGCGACCCGAAACAGGCCAGGTTCCTGACCCTGGCCTCGCTGCGCTGGGTGCTCGCCAACCGGGCGTACACGCCCTGGTACCTGGTGCGCTACTACCGGCTGTTCAAGTTCAAGGCGGCCAATCCGCACGTCGTGCTGCGCGGCATGGTGTTCCTCGGCAAGGGGGTGGAGATCCACGCGACCCCCGAGCTGGGCCGGCTGGAGATCGGCCGCTGGGTGCACATCGGCGACGGCAACGCCATCCGCTGCCACGAGGGCTCGCTGCGCATCGGCGACAAGGTGGTGTTCGGCAAGGACAACGTGGTCAACACCTACCTCGACATCGAGATCGGTGAGTCCACCCTGGTCGCCGATTGGTGCTACATCACCGATTTCGACCATCGCATGGACGACATCACGCTGCCCATCAAGGACCAGGGCATCGTCAAGAGCCCGGTGCGGATCGGCCCGGACACCTGGATCGCCGCCAAGGTCACGGTGCTGCGCGAGACCAGGGTCGGCCGCGGCTGCGTGCTCGGCGCGCACGCGGTGGTCAGGGGCGACATCCCGGATTACAGCATCGCCGTCGGCGCCCCGGCCCGCGTGGTGAAGAACCGCAAGGTGGCCTGGGAGGCGGGCGCCGCCGAGCGGGAGAAGTACCTGGCCGCGCTGGCCGATATCGAGCGCAAGAAGAGCGGGGTCGGCGGCGGGGCCGCATGACCGGGTACGCCGCCCTGCTGCGCGGGATCATGCCGAGCAACAAGAACATGGCCAACGACAAGCTGCGCGGCGTGTTCGAATCGCTCGGCTTCACGAAGGTCGGGTCGGTGCTGGCCAGCGGCAATATCGTCTTCGATGCCGCGGAGACCGACGTGCCCGCGCTGGAGGAGCGGATCCAGGGGGCGCTGCGCGAGCAGCTCGGCATCGGCGGCGGCACCATCATCCGGAGCCACGCCGAGCTGCGCGCGCTGCTCGACCGCGACCCCTTCGGCGGGCGCAAGCACGAGCGCGGCAGCTACCTCATCGCCACCTTCTGCAAGCACGCCGCGAGCGCCGAGCTGCCGGCGCAGGACGATCCGCTCACCGAGGTCATCGGCTACGACGCCGACGCCCGCGCCTTCCTCGCCGTGATCGACAACAGCGTCCCCGGCAAGACCCCGGACTTCATGGTCTGGCTGGAGAAGGCGTACGGCAAGGACATCACCACCCGCACCTGGCTCACGGTGCAGCGCATCGTGAAGAAGATGGAGGGCTGAGCTACTCCGGGTCGCGCTCCGGCAGCGGCCGCTCCACGATCGAGGGGCGGCCCAGCGGAATCCGCACCCGGCGCTTGGCCGCGGCGTAGACCTGCGCGGTCTCGGCGGCCACCACGTCCCAGGCGAAGTCGGCGGTGAGCCGCTCCCTGGCCGCGACGGCGCGGCTCTGCGCGGCGGCCGGGTCGTCGAGCACCGCGCGCACCGCCTCGACCAGGCCGTCCACATCGGCGGGTTCGAAGGAGGCGCCGGTGACGCCGTCCAGCACCGCCTCGCCGAGCCCGCCCGCGGTGGAGGCGACGAGCGGGATGCCGGCGGCCGCCGCCTCCAGCGCCACGATGCCGAACGGCTCGTAGCGGCTGGGCAGCACGATGGCGTCGGCGCCGTGCAACCAGCCGAGCAGCTCCTGGTGGCCGAGCTGCCCGGCGAAGGTCACCGCGCGCGCCACCCGGTGCACCCGGGCCCGCTCGCGCAGCCACTCGAACTGGGTGCCGATCCCGGCGACGGTGAGCGTGGTGCCCGGGTGCGCGCGGCGGATCCGGGGCAGCGCCGCGATGGCGTCCTGCACGCCCTTCTCGTACTCCAGCCGCCCGACGTAGAGCAGCCGGGGCGGGCCGGTGCGCGGGGCGCGGGCGCGGAACTGCCAGGCCGCCACGTCGATGCCGTTGCGGATGACGGTGATCGGCGGCAGCTCCGGCCCGTACAGCCGCTCGACCTCGTCCTGCATCGAGGCGGAGCAGGTGATGAGCGCGTCCGAATCGTTGGCCAGCCACCACTCCACCGAGTGCACCTGCTTGTTCACCCGGCCGGCCACCCAGCCGCTGTGCCTGCCCGCCTCGGTCGCGTGCAGCGTGCTCACCAGCGGCACGTCGTAGAACTCGGCCAGCGCGACGGCCGGGTGCGCCACCAGCCAGTCGTGCGCGTGCACCACGTCCGGCGCCCAGCCCTCGCCGATGCCCGGCTTGTGCAGCGCGATCCCGGCGCGCACCATGGCGTGCCCCATGGCCAGCGTCCAGGCCAGCATGTCCACGCCGAAGTCGAAGCTCGGCGGGTCCTCGGCGACCGCGACCACGAGCACGCCCTCGGCGACGAACGAGTGCGTGGGGTGGCTGCCCGCATCGGTGCCGGTGGGGCGGCGGGAGAGCACGACCACCTCGTGGCCCGCCGCGGCCAGCTCCACCGCCAGGTGATGCACATGCCTGCCGAGCCCGCCGACGACCACCGGCGGGTACTCCCACGACACCATCAAGATCTTCATATACGTCCTTCTAGGCCCGGCCGGCCAGGCGTCGCGCGTCCAGAGCGGGGAAGAGCCCGTCGGCCGTGCTCCATCCTGCCGCCAATCGGTCCGCTTTCGCGAGCTGTCCGGCGGTGGCCGCCGCCGCGATCTCCCGGACGGCGTGCGCGTGCCGGTGCGCCCGCTCCCGCGCGTACCCCGCCGCGGAGTCCTTGCTGACCATGAAGGCCCAGTCGCTGGAGACGGTGAGGATCGCCTCCCGCACCAGCTGGTCGGCGACCCGGTCGCGGAGCCCGTGCTCGCCGCGCCCGGCATGCAATTTGTCCAGCGTGTCCAGGGTGAGCCGGACCACATCGGCATTCAGCTCGACCAGATCCCGCACCTGCTCACCGGCCCAGACCCGCCAGTCCTTGCCGGACCCCCAGGAGGAGTCGGCGAGCTCCACCGGCGCCCCGACGTAGCCGTTCGCGCGGGCGTCGGCCAGCGTCCCGACGGTGACCCCGGCCTCGGGCAGCGCGCGCAGCACCGCCGCCAGCCACTGCGGCCCCTCGTGCCACCAGTGTCCGAAAAGCTCGGTGTCGAAGGCCGCGACCACCAGCGCGGGGCGCCCGATCCGTGCGGACTCGGCGAGCAGCCGCTCGCGCACGGTGCCGACGAAATCGGCGACGTCGCGCTCGATGGCGGCGGCCGCGAGCTCGGGGTCGTAGGGCGCCTTGTCCGGCCCGGCCACCGCTTTGCCGGTGACCCGGGCCGGCTTCAGCCCGGTGCCGTGGTCGTAGTGGTGGAAGTCGCGGTAGGCGGTCTGCCCGGGGTAGCCGGACTTGGGCGACCAGACCCGGTAGCTGACCGGCAGGTCGCGCCCGAAGGCGACCACGTCGGAGTCGAGCACGGGCCGGCCGAGGCTGCTGTCGCCGCGCAGGGCGGGGCCGTCCACCATGAAATGCGTCACACCGGCGGCGGCGTACCCCTGCTCCATGCCCGGGGTGAAGCCGCACTCCGGCGCCCAGATCCCGGCGGGGCGGTGGCCCCAGCGCTGCCCGGCGTCGGCCAGCCCCTCGCTCAGCTGGAAGGCGCGCAGCCGGGGCTCGAGCAGCGGCTGGAACGGGTGCGCCAGCGGCCCGCCGAGCAGCTCCACCGTCCCGGCCTCGGCCAGCGCGCGCCAGAGCGGCGCCGCGCCGTGCCGCCAGCGGGTCTCGAAATCGGCGAGCGCGGCGGTGGCCAGCCGGTGCTCGTACCGGCCGAGCGCCACCTTGCCCGCGAGCGCCGCCTCGTCGGCGCGCAGCTGCCAGTTGCCGAGCCAGTGGTGCATCCCCGCGAGGCAGTGCGGGTCGTCCAGCTGGGCCGCGAGCACCGGCGTCACGCCGAGGCTGAGCAGGTTCGAACGGCCCTCGGCGGCAAGCTCTTCCAGCACCCGGAGCACCGGAATGTAGGAGGCGGCCCAGGATTGGTACAGCCACTCCTCGCCCACCGGCCAGCGGCCGTGGTTGGCCAGCCACGGCAGGTGCGAGTGCAGCACCAGCGTGAATTGCCCGGGGACGGTCACGGTTTCACCGCGATGGCGACCAGGTCGAGGCTGGCGTCGATGTCGTCGGCGCGCAGCGCGAAGTCGTCGATGCCGACCGCGGCGACGTCGGCGGTGAGCGCCGCGGGCCAGGGCTCCCCGGCCAGCGCGCGCTCGATCTGCGCGTCGATGAAGGAGCCGCCGTGCTTGGCGTCCAGGGCCCGCAGGGCGGGGCCGTGGTGCACGCCGATCATCTCGGCGACCGTGAAGCCCGCCTCGACCAGGAGCTCGGTCAGCTCGGCGGCGTTCAGCTCGCGGGTGTGGAACGGGTTGAGCGGGGTGTCCCGGCCCGGCGAGAAGGTGATCCGGTTCGGCGTGCTGATCAGCAGCTCGCCGCCGGGGCGCAGCACCCGCAGGCACTCGCGCAGGAACTGCCCCTGATCCCAGAGGTGCTCGATGACCTGGAAGTTCACCACCACGTCGACCGACGCGTCCGGCAGCGGCAGCGCGGCCAGATTGCCCTGGATCATCTCGACCCGCGGGTACCGCGCGCGGACGTGCGCCACCGCCGACTCGTCGTAGTCGACGCCGGTGACCCGGCTCGCCACCCCGGCGATCATGTCCGCGCCGTATCCCTCGCCGGACCCCGCCTCCAGCACCTCGCGGCCCGCGCAGCGGTCGAGCAGCCGCGCGTACACCACCTCGTGTCTGCGGAACCAGTAGTTCTCCTCCGCGATTCCGGGCACCGTGCGCTCGCCGGTGAGCGGCAGGGGCGCATCGGCGTCCGATGCGGCAGGGATCACAGCCTCGCTCATTGTTCCGACGTTACTGGTCGGGCATTCCAGAGGTACGCTCGGAGTAAGTTACCCACGAGTAACTTAACGTAGGGTAATCTCCTCGATCGAGCCATTAGAAGGACGTACGGCCGCCAGGCCGGCCGCCACCCCGTGCCCCCAGAAGGAGGTCGACGAAGACCGATGCCGAACATCGTCGTACTCATCAAGCAGGTTCCCGACACCTGGTCCGAGCGCAAGCTCAGCGATGGTGACTACACCCTCGACCGCGAGGCCGCCGACGCCGTCCTGGACGAGATCAACGAGCGCGCGGTCGAAGAGGCGCTCCTGATCAAGGAGGCGCAGGGCGGCGAGGTGACCGTGCTGACGGCCGGCCCGGACCGGGCTACCGAGGCCATCCGCAAGGCCCTCTCCATGGGCGCCGACAAGGCCATCCACATCAACGACCCGGCCATCCACGGCTCGGACGCGGTGCAGACCTCGTACGTGCTCGCCGCGGCGCTCGGCCAGATCGAGGGCGTGGAGCTGGTCATCTCCGGCAACGAGGCGACCGACGGCCGCATGGGCGCGATCCCGGCGATCATCGCCGAGTACCTCGGCCTGCCGCAGCTCACCCACCTCCGCAAGCTCACCGTGGACGGCGACAAGGTCACCGGCGAGCGCGAGACCGACGAGGGCGTGTTCAAGCTGGAGGCGAACCTGCCCGCCATCGTCAGCGTGAACGAGAAGATCAACGAGCCGCGCTTCCCCTCCTTCAAGGGCATCATGGCCGCGAAGAAGAAGGAAGTGCAGACCTTCACCCTCGCCGACCTCGGCGTCGAGGCGGACACGGTCGGTGTGGCGAACGCGGGCAGCACCGTCACCGCGGCCACCCCGAAGCCGCCGCGCACCGCGGGCGAGAAGGTCACCGACGAGGGCGACGGTGGCACCAAGGTCGCCAAGTACCTGGTCGGTCAGAAGATCATCTGACCCGGGTCACCCGCCCCACACGGACTTTTTCAGGAGAGAGAAGACATGGCTGAAGTACTCGTGCTGGTCGAGCACGCCGAGGGTGCCCCGAAGAAGGTCACCTCCGAACTGATCACCGCCGCCCGCTCGCTGGGCGAGCCCGCCGCCGTCGTGGTCGCCGCCCCCGGCACCGCCGACAAGCTGGCCGACGCGCTGGCCCAGGCCGGCGCCGAGAAGATCTACGTCGCCGAGTCCGACGACGCCGAAGGCTTCCTGGTCACCCCCAAGGTCGACGTGCTCGCCGCGCTCTCGGAGTCGGCCTCGCCGGCCGCGATCATCGCCGCCGCCAGCGCCGAGGGCAAGGAGGTGACCGGCCGGCTCGCCGCCCGGATCGGCTCCGGGCTGCTCTGCGACGTCGTCGCGGTGAACTCCGACGGCTCCGCGGTGCACTCCATCTTCGGTGGTGCCTTCACCGTCGACGCCAAGGCCACCGGCGACGTGCCGGTGATCTCGGTGCGCCCCGGCGCCATCGAGGCGGCCCCGCAGGCCGGTGCCGGTGAGAAGGTCACCGTCGAGGTGCCCGCGCAGGAGGAGGGGGTCGTCAAGATCACCTCGCGCGATCCCATCGAGGGCGGCGACCGCCCGGAGCTCACCGAGGCGAGCATCGTCGTCTCCGGTGGCCGCGGTGTCGGCTCGGCCGAGAAGTTCTCCGTGGTGGAGGAGCTGGCCGACTCGCTCGGTGCCGCCGTCGGCGCCTCCCGCGCCGCGGTCGACTCGGGGTACTACCCGGGCCAGTTCCAGGTCGGCCAGACCGGCAAGACGGTCTCCCCGCAGCTGTACGTCGCGCTCGGCATCTCCGGCGCGATCCAGCACCGCGCCGGCATGCAGACCTCGAAGACCATCGTCGCCGTCAACAAGGACGAAGAGGCGCCGATCTTCGAGATCGCCGACTACGGCATCGTGGGCGACCTGTTCAATGTCGCGCCGCAGCTCACCGAAGAGGTCAAGAAGCACAAGGGCTGAGTCTTCTCGGTCCTTCGGACGGCCCGGTTCCCTGTCGGAACCGGGCCGTCCGGCGTTCCGGGCCTTCGTGCGGCGCCGGACCTGCGCGATTCGCCGGGCGAGTTCACGCGCTGTGCAGCGCCGCCAGCAGGGTGGTGAGCACCGGCGACTGCCTGGTCTCGGCCCGGATCACCGCGTTGACCGGCACCCGCAGCCGGTGATCGGCGAGCTCGACGGTGGCGATCCCGTCGGTCGGGCTGTGCGCGTAGAGCACCGTCCACGCGTCGGGGTGGTTGATCAGCTCCATGGTGGCGGTGTGGTCCGCGGGGATGGGCGGGCCGTACGTGGGCCCGACCGGCAGGTCGGCGAAGGCCGAGCGGATCACGGTGTGCAGCAGCACCTGCTCCGACTCCGGCGGCAGCAGCAGCGGGAAATCGCTCAGCTCGCGCAGCGTCACATTGGTCCGCCAGGCCAGCGGGTGCGCGGGCGCCACCGCGAGCATGAGCTCCTCGACCCACAGCTGCTCCACCGCGATCCCCGGCTGGTCCACCGAGCCGCGGATGAGCGCCAGATCGCAGTCCCCGTCGGCGACCGCCGAGATCCGCTGCCGGAACGGCTTGATCACGAACTCGATCTCCGCCCCCGGATGCGCCTCCCGAGCCCCCGCGATGGCGGAGAGCGAACGGGTGGCGAACGACATGTTCGCCGCCAGCCGGATCCGGCTCCCCGTCGACCGCACCGCGGCCCTGATCGCCGATTCCAGGCTCAGCATCTGCTTGGCCAGCGGCAGCAGCCGGGTGGTCGCGTCGGTCGGGACCACGGCCCGGGTGGTGCGCTCGAAGAGCTGGACCGAGAGGTCGCGCTCCAGCCGGGCGATCTGGTGGCTGATGGCCGACTGCGAGATGAAGCAGCGCGCGGCGGCGCGGCTGAAGCTCAGCTCCTCGCAGACGGCGACGAAGTATGCCAGCTGACGCAGCTCCACGCAAAGTCTCCTATTCATGAGCGAGCCAGATAAGAGTCATCGTAATTATGCGCCCCATCGGGTGAAATATCTCCGATATGAATGACGGTTAGTAATGAGAGAAGGAAACGAACAGCGCACCTGGTGAGGGGACACCGATCATGGAACAGCCGTTGGCCGACACCACACCCGTCCTGGCCGGCGGGGCGGACACCACTCCGCTCGGTACCGAGAACGTCGAGCACGCCGATGTCGTCATCGTCGGCTCGGGCTTCGGCGGCCTGGCCGCCGCCAAGCGGCTCGCCAAGGCGGGCATCAACTTCGTGCTGATCTCCAGCACCAGGGAGCACCTCTTCCAG
Source organism: Nocardia sp. NPDC050697 (assembly GCF_040654395.1). Taxonomy (NCBI): domain Bacteria; kingdom Bacillati; phylum Actinomycetota; class Actinomycetes; order Mycobacteriales; family Nocardiaceae; genus Nocardia; species Nocardia sp. NPDC050697. The sequence goes on along the minus strand of NZ_JBFAHY010000013.1, from coordinate 59,203 downwards.
CCGCTGCTCTACCAGGTCGCCACCGGCGTGCTTGAGTCCGGCGAGATCGCCCCGCCCATCGCCTCGGTGCTGCGCAGGCACGAGGAGGCCGATGTCAGGCAGGGCACGGTCGTCGCCGTCGACCCGGCCACCGCGGTGCTCACCTACGCCACTCCGAACGGCATCCAGCGCAGGCTGCGCTACGGCTCGCTGATCGCGGCCACCGGCGCCAGCCAGTCCTACTTCGGCCGCGACGACTTCGCGGAGAAGACGTTCTCGCTCAAGACCATCGACGACGCCAAGGCGCTGCGTGCGCAGATCGAGCGGGTCTTCTCGGAGGCGAAGCACGCCGACGCCGAGACCAGGCGCAAGCTGCTCAGCTTCGTCGTGGTCGGCGCGGGCGCGACCGGCGTCGAGGTCGCGGGGCAGCTGAAGGAGCTCGCCAAGCGGCACTACCACCAGGAGATCTCGGTGACCCTGGTCGAGGGCGCGGGCGCCGTGCTCCCGCCCTTCGGCGGCGGGCTCTCGGAGTACGCCAAGGAGACGCTCGCGGGCAGCGGCGTCGAGGTGCTGCTCGGCACCTTCGTCACCGATATCCAGTACGGCGAGGTCACCGTGAAGGACAAGGCCGGGGCGGAGCGCCAGCTCCCGGCCGAGACCGTGGTCTGGTCGGCGGGCGTGCAGGTGGGCGGCTTCGCGACGGTGCTGGCCGAGGCCACCGGCGTCGCCACCGACCGCGCGGGCAGGCTGCTGGTGAACCCGGACCTGACCGTCGGCGGCTACGCCGACATCTACGCCATCGGCGACATGACCTCGCTGAACGGCTACCCCGGGCAGTCGCCGGTCGCCATGCAGGAGGGCAGGCACGTCGCCGACGTCATCGCCAGGCGCAAGCAGCCCGGCACCGCGTTCCACTACTGGGACAAGGGCAGCATGGCGGTGATCAGCCGGTTCAGCGCCGTGGTGAAGCTCAACGAGCGCATCACCTTCCGCGGCTTCATCGCCTGGTTCATGTGGCTCGCCGTGCACCTGCTGTACCTGGTCGGCTTCCGCAACCGCTTCGCCGCCGTGGTCTCCTGGCTGGTCGCCTTCATCGGCACCGGCCGCCCCGGCTTCGACGAGGTGGAGCCGGAGGAGATCGCCGCGCTGCAGCGGGAACGCGTGGCCGCCTGACGTTTCCGCCTCGATCGCGCCGTCCCCCTCGGGCGGCGCGATCGTCGCATTTCGGGCATCCGGCATCGGCGGCGGCACGGGCGGGCGAACCCGCTCCGTCGGGTCGGTGAACAGCCGGTGTGACCGATATCTCGTTAACCGAACGGGCACACTCCTGACACCACGCGGACGCCGCGGCGCGGTTTCCGGGTGAGTTCATCGGGTTCATGACAATCTCGTCCGTGCTGACAGCCCCGGCTCGACCGACGGACGCGGGGGTGGAAAGAGCCCGCTACGCCCTGGTCGTCTCGTCCGATGCCGAGCACCGGGAGGCCGCGCAGCGGCTGCGCTACCGCGTGTTCGCCGGCGAGCCCGGCTTCTCGATCCCCGACACCGGCACCGGCCTGGACGCCGACCGCTTCGACGAATTCTGCGACCACCTGCTGGTCCGCGACGAGGCGAGCGGCGAGTACGTCGGCTGCTACCGCATGCTGCCGCCGGACAAGGCCGCGGCCGCCGGTGGCTACTACACCGCCACCGAATTCGATCTGAGCGCGCTGGATCCGCACGGCAATCGGATCGTCGAGATGGGCCGCGCCTGCGTGCTGCCCGAGCACCGCAACGGCTCGGTCGTCACGCTCATGTGGGCGGGAATCCTGCACTACATCCAGCTCACCGGGCACGAGTGGGTCATGGGCTGCGTCTCGGTGCCGATGCGGGACAAGCCGGAGGACCCGGCCGGGGTGAATGTGCGCGGCGTGCGCGACCTGGTCATGGCCAAGCACGCGAGCGAGCGCCGGGTCCGGCCGTACAACCCGGTGGTCGTCGACGGGCTGGCGCTGGACGAGCTGCCCGCCCCGCGCCGCCCCAAGCTGCCGCCGCTGATGAGCGGCTATCTGCGCCTCGGCGCGGAGGTCTGCGGCGAGCCCGCGCACGACCCGGACTTCGCCGTCGCGGATTTCGTCGTGCAGCTGGGCCTTTCGACTATCAATACCCGCTACCTGAATCGGCTGCAGGACGCGGCCGCCGGCTTCGGAGGCTGATTGCCATGGTGACCGAGATCTTCGCCGCGCCGCAGGGGGCGGCTGTGCACTCCTGGATGCCCGCGAGTCCGTGTGGTTCGGGGTGTATCGATGAGGGTGAGCAGGTCGGGCGGGTTCGGGTGGCCGGGCGGATCGCCGGGGTGGCCGGGTTGCTGCTCAGCTTTCCGGTCGTGAACGGGGTGACGCCCGCCGGGCGGCGGGAGTCGGTGCAGCGGGGGTACGCCCGTGCCATGTTGAGCGTGCTCGGCATCCGGTTGTCGGTGGTGGACAACCGGGGCGTCCCGGAGGTCGGGGCAGCGGATGCGGCGCGGACGCCCGGCTCGGATATCGCGCACCCCGGTGCGGGCGGCGAATCCGGTCGAGCCGCGAAGCGGACGCGATTCGCCGAACCCGGCCGAGGCGCGCTGATCGTCGCGGGTCACGTGAGCTGGTCCGACGTGCTGGTGCTGGCGGCGGTACAGCCACTCGGCTTCGTCGCCCGCGCCGACATGCTCGAGTGGCCCCTGCTGGGCAAGCTCGCGGTCCGCATGCGGGTGATTCCCATCGAACGCGAGAGCCTCCGCAAACTCCCCGGCGTGGTCACGCAGCTCCGCGACCGCCTGCGGGCGGGCGACCGCGTCGCCGCCTTCCCCGAGGGCACCACCTGGTGCGGCCGCGCCTACGGCTCGCTCCGCCCCGCCCTCTTCCAGGCCGCCATCGACGCCGGAACCCCGGTCCAGCCGGTCCGCCTCGGCTACCGGGATCGGAACGGCGGCTCCTGCACCGTCCCCGCCTTCATCGGCGACGACGGCTTCACCACCTCCGCCGCCCGCGTCCTCCGCGCCCGCGGCATGGTCGCCGAGGTGATCCTGGAACCCCGCGAGCAGCCCGGCGACGACCGCCGCGACCTGGCCCGCCGCGTCGAGCGCGCCGTGCGCGGCGAGGGCCGGTCGACGCACGGCAGCTGGATCGAAGCCGGTTCGACCCGCGTTCAGGACCCGGATCTCGACGCCGCCGAGCCGGAGGTGCGCCGCCCGCGCCGCCTGCTCCCCGGCCGCCGCAAGGCCGCCGCGGCTCGGTGATCGACGGTGACCGCCGCCGATCGGCGGCGGTCACTACGGGGCGTTGATGGCGTCCCGCACGCTCGTCTCCCGATCTCCGAGGAACTTCGGATCGGGCCGCGTGAGCATGGCGATCGCCGCCTTGCTCGCCGCCAGCTGGTCCCGCACGTAGCACTTCCACCAGATCCCATTGCGCGGCTGCCCGCTGTCGGCGACACCCTCGGTCTCGATCCCCGCCGTCCGGCACAGCGCGAGGGTGCGCGGCATGCTGAAGTCCTGCGTCACCACGATGGCGCTCGTGACCCCGAAGATCTCCTTCGCCCGCACGCACGACTGGTACGTATCGAACCCCGCGTAGTCCAGCGCCACCTTGCGCTCCGGCACCCCGTTGCGCACCAGGTAATCCCGCATCACGGTCGGCTCGTCGTGCTCCGGCGTGCTGTTGTCCCCCGTCACCAGCAGCGCCTTCACCTTCCCCGCCGCCAGCAGCTCGCGCCCGATATCCAGCCGGGCCGCCAGGTACGGCGACGGCTCGCCGCGCTTCTCGTAGATCTGCGCCCCGAACACGATCGCCACATCGGCCGCCGGCACCGACGCCACCGTGTGGTCCGTCCCGGACCCGCGCCACCGCACCCAGCCGACCGCGCTCGCCGCCACCACGGTCACCGCGAGTGCCGAAATCGCTCCCACGCGCATGAGTGTCCGTGGCCGGAGCCACCTCCGCAGCGCGTCCCCTCGTTTCGTCATGGGACCAGTCTGCCGTCCGCGTGGCCTCCGATGAGGAGTTCATACGACCTGCGCCGGTCGGCCGGGTCGTAGATATCGGTCTTGACGATCAGCTCGCCGGCACCTGTCTGTTCCGCGAGTGCTCGCAGCTGTGGCAGCACGGTGTCTGCCGCGCCGACGAAGACGCCGTCCGGCTCGGTGTCCGGTCCCTGTGCCGCAGCGATTTCCGGGCTCATCAGCCGGATCGGCCTGCCCTCCCGCCGCCGGGCGACCTTCATGCGCAGCGGCCCGGCCAGCCAGTGCGCCCGCTCGTCGCTCTCGGCGACGATGGCCGCCACGCTCACCGCGACCCGCGGAGCCGGGCACAGGACGGAGGGGACGAACGCCTGGCGATAGGTCGCGGCAGCGGTGTTCAGCGGCGCCAGGTGGTGGGCGGCGGCGAACGGCAGACCGAGCCTCCCGGCCATCTCGGCGGTGTGGTCACCGCTGCCGAGCAACCAGATCTCGGGCCGATTGCCCGCGGCCGGCACCGCCGGGGCGCGGCCGTCCTCCGCGTCGAAGAGCTCGAGCAGTTCGCGCACCTGCGCCTCGAACGGAGTGGTCCGCTCCCCGCGCAGCCGATCGGTGACGCTGCGTGGCCCGCCGAGCGCGCGCCCGAGGCCGAGGTCGATCCGTCCGGGGTGCAGGGCCTCCAGGGTGCCGCACTGCTCGGCGACCACGATCGGAGGGTGGTTCGGCAGCATCACGCCGCCCGCGCCGACCCGGATCCGGCGCGTCACCGACGCGATTCGCGCGCCGACCACCGCGGGCGCCGCGCTGGCTACGCCGGACATCCCGTGGTGCTCCGGCAGCCAGTACCGGTGGTAGCCGAGGTCGTCGGCGAGCCGTGCCAGCTCGACGCTCTCCCGGAGTGCCGTGCCAGCGCTCGAGCCGTGGGTAATTGGGGCCGTGTCCAGCACCGACAGCCGGAGCTCGGGGTTCATGCCCGGGTGCTCAGGTCGTCGAGGGCGGCGACGGGCACGATCTCCCGTGCCGCGGCGGCCAGCTCGGGATCCACCGTGATCAGCGCATCGGCCTGCATCCGCGTGACAGCGAGGTACTCGGCCCCGCGCAGGCTGTCCCAGCCATGGCGCCGGGCGAGCTGCCACGCGGTGCGCCGGGACATCCGGTCGCCGAGCAGCCGCAGCTTCAGCGCGGTGATCCGCTCGTGGGTCGCGAGCGCCGCCGCTTCACCGCGGGTACCGGCGCGGACGTCGCGCAGCAGGAGCTGGAGTGCCTCCGAGCGGATCGAGTTCGGGGCGACGAGCCGGTGGCTCGGATCGATCGGGAGCTCGGCGTCCACGAGGTGCAGCAGGGTGACGGCGTCGATCACGTAGCGAGCCACGGCCCCAGCCTAGTGAGGCGGCGCGCTCGGCAGCGGGGAATAACGAGCGGAACGGGGCCGCTATCCTTTGATGGTCATGAAGTCGGCACAGTGATTTGTCCGATTCCCATCGCTCATCAAGATTGCCCGATACCACCCGTTTACGCAGGTAGACAGATTTCGGGCTTCCCGTGACTACCCAGCAGTTCCTGTCGTTCACCGACGCAACTCCGGCGCAAATCGTAGAAATTTCGTAATTCCTGTTAGCTGAATAGTTGCTTCATCGGTGGTGCTGCTGGCAGCCATCAGCTCTGCGGCTTCCGTTCACGAGGCGGTCGGTGGTGGCGTCTAGGGGTTCAGGCCGGAGCAGCGCTGCGATAGGCGGTCACGACCCCTGTGGGTATGCGGCCGCGGTTGGAGATGTCATGGCCGTTGTCCTTGGCCCAGGCGCGAATCGCGGCAACTTCGGCGCGCCGATCGCCGGAGTTGCGGGGTTCGATGCTCCGGTTGCGGGGGACTCTGCCGACACGGCGGGCGTGGGATGTCCACTGCTTGAGGAGGGTGCGCAGCTCGTTGGCGTTCGCGGTGGAGAGGTCGATCTCGTACGCGATGCCATCCAGCCCGAAGGCGACGGTTTCAGCGGCGGCCGAAGTGCCGTCGTAGTCGTCTACCACGGTCACCACTACTTTGCGGGCCAACAGAGCGCTCCTCGACGTCCAGCCGATACCAAGATCGAACGAGTGTACGTTGACGCTCGGGAATGAGCGGCGCAGGTTCGAGCCCCGGGCGGAGCACCTCGAACAGAGGAACGCGGACGACCTGCAGTTTCGCGCGGTCAGCTCCGAATCGAAACTGACTACGGGCTATACACAGGCCGGGCCGGGATCATGGTGCCTGAAATGATGCGTGGGGGTCAGGGGTTCGAGTCCCCTTAGCTCCACAGAAATAGCAGGTCGGGCCCGGTTATTGATCGGGCCCGACCTGCTTTGAAGTCCTGACCCCTCGCAAACCCCCCGTTTTGGGTGGGTTATCCAATTACCGCAGCCTGCAGATGCTCCAGCGGCGGTTCTGACGTATCGCAGCGGTCCGAGTGGCAGCAGTCGGCAGCGACCCACCACTGATCAGCCGCGCAGCTGTCAACGCCGCACGGGTAGGCAGGACCGAGTCTCCAATCACCGTGACCGGCCATACGGGTGCCCCCGTGCCTTGGCGCGGTGTCGTTCGGATTCCAAGACACTGACGAGCCCGCCGTCTCGATCGACGTCATCCCTTGAGCGCTTGAAGCGACAATCTCAGGCATCCGCCGGTGACACCCACAGCGGCTGAATCACGACCCGTTCATTTCATGCGTTCCTGAAGTGCATCGAAGAAAGCGGCCACTGTCGCTTTTGCGCCACTTTGAGCGAGCTCTTGCCCGCCGAAGCGGTAGACCTCGTAGCCCGCGAGTCTGAGCCGACGATCTTCGATCATCATCGTTGCGTAGCGGGATGGGTCAGCTATGCCGCGGTCATCTGCGTAATGTTGGCGGCCGTCGAGCTCGATGACAACCCGGTGACGATCGCTGAACAGCAGCAAGAAGTCCATCCGTTGCCTGGCCAGCGGTCCGGTTTCTGTACCTCTTTGGCGCAGCGTGTAGGGGTCGTAGTGGAGGTAGACCTGCGGGATCAGTGCTGGAATGTCGAACCCGAGCTTTGCATACCGCTCACCGTAGGTGGCGAAGATCAGTCGCTCGGCGTTGTTTCCGTGCAGGCTTGCACTCAGTCGGCGGTGCAGAGAGTGTCCCGCCGTCCGGTCGTCCTGATCTTCGAGACCTTCTCGGGCTCTCCACCATTCGATCAGATGCCGGAAGGTCAACCCCTCCGAGGGAAGGGGCTGGTCGTAGACGAGGCAGTACTCGGCGTTCTTGATGATCTGGATGTCGTTGTTGACTGCATCACGTAGTACGAGTTCCGGCTTGGGGCCGTTCGCCGCGAAGATGAGGTTCTTGACCGGCGCCCCTACTCCGCTACCTCGGTCGTATTCGGCCAGCAGTGCAGGCAGCACCTCGGTGCCCGTGTAGCCGTCCGCCACGATCCTGCGGGCCAGGGCGATCAGCTGATGGAGCGTCCAATCATCGGTGTAGGCCTGGATAAGGGCGCGTTTTGAGTAGGAGGAGTCCGAAGGTGAGTCCTCCTGTGTCCACGGCAACTTCAGCTCATCCGCCAGCACGACTTCCAGCGCTACGCGGGTGAACCCCATGAGTACCGACTCGATCGCTGCCCGCACGGTCCGTACCGAGACGGTAATCCTGTGCGGAACAATAGGAGGTGCGAGCCTCTCCGAAAAGGCCTGCCAGTCCATCATCACCTCATTGTCGCGGCACTGTCCGACACGACGAGGGGCTCAACCAGGCACGCGATGTCGGACAGCCTAGTTCCCCACGTCGGTTGGCAAGTCGTCAAACCCGCCTACACCCGCACTGGGACTGTGAGATCTCGAGGTCCATGTGGGGGTGTTGTCCGCGATCGGGTGGGTCGATCTCGGTGAGTACGTCGAGTGCACGAGCGGTTCGCAGGGCAAGGCTGCGGTCGTGGGCCAGGGGATTGTCGGCGAAACCGCGGCAGATCGCGCCGTGAGAGTCGAGGGTGCTGTGGCAGACGATGTGGCCTTCACTGGACAGGGTCTCGCGGACCAGCTCGGCGACGCGGCCGGGACGGAGGTCTTTGAGGTTGCCGGGCTCGAAGATGCAGGTGCTGCAGCGGCGCCGGCACACGCGGATCTGACCGTCGGCTGCTACCGAGGTTCCGTGGTTGTCGGTCATTGCTGTCCTCCAGGCGCTGATCGAGGTGAGGGCGTCGGCTGATTCGGGTAGGGACGTGTCACCGCGCCGAACGGGCGGTCGGGTCACTGTAGGTCGGTGCGGCGGGTAGTGATTTTCGTGATGGCTCGCTGGGCGGCGGGGCCGGGACATTCGAGGTCGGTGCGGCCGTGTGCGGCGGCTTCGGCGCCGGAGCCGAACAGCGGGACCGGCGAGGTGTAGTCGCGAGCGGCGTGGTAGGTGGTGTGGCTGATGTCGTTGCTGATCAGCGCGATGGCCAGGCCGAGGATGTCGGGGCCGTGGCAGCCGACCCAACCGGCGCACATCCGGGATCGGGCGCTGTCGGCGTCGTTTTGATGACACAGGAACAGCCGCTGAGGTTGCTCTTCCAGGGGCCGGTCGTAGTCGGAGAGCTTGTCGTACTCGGAGGGGTGCCATATCCCGCTGGGCACATCACTCCGGTAAGGGCAGCTGGTGCACGGTTTGGGCGCGGGCGGCCCGACCAGATCGGCGTTGGGGGGTGACGCCGGCGTTTCGGGGGCTGGGGGAGTACTGGTCATCGCCGTGCTTCCGCGTCAGGGTGTGGAGATGTGGGGTCGACCGGGTCGATGGTGGCGTGGCTGATTCCGGGGCCGCGGTGGGCAAGTTCGCGTAGGTAGTCCTCGACGGGCAGGATCCAGCCGACGGGCAGGGCAGGCTCGAAGTGGCGGGCGGTGACCCAGCCGGTGACCGCGACGGTGTCGGCGCGGAAGCCTTCGGCGCGCAGCGTGGTTGTGACCAGCCGGGCGACCTCGATGCAGTCGCCGTCGCGGGTCCGGTCAAGGCGTAGCTGTCCAGAATGGCAGTCACGGCTGGATCGACCGTATCGGGCCGGAATTCGCTCATGGTGGCGCCTCCTCTCGGATCGGGATTCTGCCAAGTGCTGGCTGTGCAGGCGAAACCTGATGCAGTCCCGTAACTTGGTGTCGGTCACCTGGCTCGCGTCCACGGTGTTACCGAAGAAATGCGTGACCACCAGCACGACTCGGTTCTCGAAATCGAGATCATCCACCGCGGATCCCCTGCTGAACCCATCAGAGCGAAGCACCTGCCCATGGTCGGTAGCAGCGTCGATCCTCACAAGTGCAGCAGCCACACCCCCACCGCGGTCGACCCTGCCACCGACGCCGACCTCGGATCGGTCCGGGGCGAGGCGCCTCGCCGCATACCGGCGCCGGATCGCCTGGGCAAACGCTAGCCGCAACGGCGGTGGGGCGATCGAGAACGCCGAGCGCTCGGCCGCCACCTTTGCCGCTGGTTAGTCGGCCGCCGGTGGCGCCGTGCTCGACGTGCTCACCACTGTCGCTGCGCGGGTCCGGAAGCTCTCCCTGGTTGGCGCCCGCAAGAACTCGACGCCGCCGTGGCTGCCTGGGGCGCGGTACTGCGATGCGCAGCCCGAGCAGCTGCCGCGCCGCGCCCGCGACCACCGCCCGGACTGCACAGTGCGGGGCGCGTCCCGACCTATGACAGGCCGGACACGAACCAGCCGGTGATCATCATTGCCGGGCGCGTCGTTGCGTCCAGGGCGAACTCGTCACCGATGCTCGGTCGCGGCATTTCCGCACGTCTGCGTGGTGCGTGTGCCTGCGGCCGCCACCGTATTCATTCGCCGCGTGGCGGCGGTTTCGTCTGGCCAGCGGGACACCGTTCACCCGGTGTGGAAGCTGTCCGGCTGGGGTCTACCTTGAAACCACAAACACCGTCACCGATTCTGGTCTCGCGCGGCAGCGAGATTGTCACGGGTGATCAGGGTGGAGGGGTGGTCGTCGCCCAGGACCCTGCGGCGGTCGGTGAGGAGCTGCTCGTATTCCTGGAGCGCGTCGCCGACGCGCCCCGCTTCCTTGTAGGCGCTGGCGAGGCTACCTCGGGTGGTCAGGGTGGAGGGGTGGTCGTCGCCCAGGACCCTGCGGCGGTCGGTGAGGATCTGTTCGTATTCTTGGATCGCGTCGCCGATGCGCCCCGCCGCCCGGTAGGCGTAGGCGAAGTTGTGGCGGGTGGTCAGAGTGTCGGGGTGGTCGTCGCCCAGGATCCGCCGCTTATCGGTCAGGACCCGTTCGTATTCGTGGAGCGCGTCGCCGATGCGCCCCGCCGCCCGGTAGGCGTAAGCGAGGTTGTTGCGGGTGGTCAGAGTGTCGGGGTGGTCGTCGCCCAGGACCCTGCGGCGATCGGCAAGGAGCTGCTCGAATTCCTGGAGCGCGTCGCCGACGCGCCCCGCCGCCCGGTAGGCGACGGCGAGCTGGTTGCGGGTGGTCAGGGTGGAGGGGTGGTCGTCGCCCAGGATCCGCCGCTTATCGGTGAGGAGCTGCTCGTATTCCTGGATCGCTGCGCCGACGCGACCCGCTTCCCGGTAGGCGTAGGCGAAGTTGTTGCGGGTGGTCAGAGTGTCGGGGTGGTCGTCGCCCAGGACCCTGCGGCGATCGGCAAGGAGCTGCTCGAATTCCTGGAGCGCGTCGCCGACGCGCCCCGCCGCCCGGTAGGCGCTGGCGAGGCTACCTCGGGTGGTCAGGGTGGAGGGGTGGTCGTCGCCCAGGACCCTGCGGCGGTCGGTGAGGATCTGTTCGTATTCTTGGATCGCATCACCGACGCGACCCGCTTCCCGGTAGGCGTAGGCGAAGTTGTGGCGGGTGGTCAGAGTGTCGGGGTGGTCGTCGCCCAGGACCCTGCGGCGATCGGCAAGGAGCTGTTCGTATTCCTGGATCGCATCACCGACGCGCCCCGCCGCCCGGTAGGCGACGGCGAGCTGGTTGCGGGTGGTCAGAGTGTCGGGGTGGTCGTCGCCCAGGACCCTGCGGCGGTCGGCGAGGAGCTGTTCGTATTCCTGGATCGCATCACCGACGCGCCCCGCCTCCTGGTAGACGTAGGCGAGCTGATGACGGGTGGTCATGGTGTCGGGGTGGTCGTCGCCCATGGCCCGATGGTGGGCGGTGTAGGTGTGTTCGGCGTGGGGGATAGCGCGTTGCAGGTCGGCGGCTTTGGCGAGCTGGAGGGTGACCCAGCGGCGGGCAGCCAACACACCCGATCGGGTGTCGGGATCGGGTGAGTGGATGCTGGTGTGTTCGGTGAGAGTGTCGATGTGTTCGACCAGCCGTGCTCCCTCGTTGCGGCGCCGGAAGGCCTCGCTGTCGTCGAACAGCCGGGGTTTGAGGACCGCGACAGCCGCCGCGACCAGGGCATCCAAACCGCCGGTGGTGGTGGCGTGTTCGCGGATCAAGCGGGCGGTGAGCCGGTGCATCACCAACACCCGGGCGTCGGTCGACCACGACAACAGCGACCCCTGCACACACCGGACGATCGCCGCCCCCGTGACAGGGTCCGGGTCGTTTTCGAGCAGGTCGGCCTCCACCCCGTCTGGGGACAACATCGCGATCACCCCGACCAGCCACCGCACCCGCCCATCCACAGCTGGGTCGCCGGTGGTGGCGGCGGTCTCGACCGCTAACCCCAACGCCTGATCCACCGCGAGGGGATGTCCACTACCCTGCTGACGCGGTAGCACGGCCGGAAGCGGTTGAGCGGACAGCAGATCCTGGTACCCGGAGTAGTCCAGACGGCGGGTGGTGATGGTGGCCGCGGCCGCGGCCAGGGCCAGCGGCAGATCCCCCACCGCCTCGGCCAGGTCGTCGGCGCCGGCCGGGTCATCGAGCCCGGTCGCGGCGTGCAGGTAGCCGACCGATTCCGGTCGCTGGAACCGGTTGCGGCGTCGACCAGAGCACCGAGGCCGGTGAAGCCGCGCTCGGTGCTGGTGATCACCACCCGCACCTCGCCAGTGGTAGGCAGGAACTCGGGCAGGAAGTCCGGGTCGGTGGCGTTGTCGAACACCAGCAACCCCGACAGCTCCGGGCTGCTGTTGAGATGGTTACGCAGCCGCCGCGCCGACACCAGTGAGTCACCCGTGGGGTCGGCCACTCCCAGCGAGTCGGCGATCTCGGCGAGCCCGGCCAGGGCGCTGTCGCGGGTTTCCGCGCCGATCCAGCCCACCAATCCGATATCCGGGTCGGTCATGGCCTTGCGGGCATAGGCGGCCGCGACCTGAGTCTTACCCGCCCCACGCATCCCGCACACCACCACCGCTACCCGCTGCCGGCCCAGGGCATGGTGCACCTGTTCGATCTGCGCGCGTGACACGAAGTACGGTGCCAGATGGGGGATTGCGCCCACCACCAGTCCACGCACCTGAACCGGAACGGGCGGTGGCGGGCTGTGCCAGTGATGGTGGACCGTGCCAATCTCGGTATGGTCACCGATCCGGGCGCTGAAGTCGCGTCCGGCGGTCACCCGGTCCAGATCGACCAACGGGACCGGGGCGGGAGGTGGAGCGGGTCGCCGCCACGGCCACCAGCGGCGGGAAGGCGGTGGGTTCATGGGTGTGAGGCATCACCGCGGTTGTCGGTGCCCTCGAAGGTCATGTCGCGCCCGGCCTGCAGCCGCCGCCCCCGCACACCGGGACCAGGGCCGTGGACCTGACCGATCCGCATGTCCCGGCCCGCGCTCGCGTCCTCGACATCGACCCCCACCGCGGGCTCCGGCGGCACGGGGGTCGGGGCGGGGGGCTGGGCGGCGAGCTGCAGCCATAGCGACGTGCCGAACGCCGCGACGGTCAACACCGCCACCGCCACCCACGCCCACACCGCACCACCGTCGGTCGCGACGTTCACCGCCACCGCCAGCCCGGAGGTCACCACCGCGGTCGCTGCTGTGGGCACCGCCACCTTGCGCACCGCCTGCCACGACACCGCCACACCGACCTCCCCAGGCCACGAAAGTTCCCCTGATCCTCACACACCATTCCAGTCCACATCGACTGCCCCGCAACCCCTTACACATCCTGGACGGTCGCTCAACAACACTACGACCAGCACTGCACTACCGGAACCGGCAGGGGAAGTCGCACCGAATGTCGGTCGAACAGCCGACAGTCCAGGCAGCATCACGAGGCTGAGCCCCGGTTCCGCAGTTGGGGTGCGGTCGCGAGTGGAGACTTCGTGCCCATTGTCCTTGGCCCGGGACGGGATGCCCGCGAGGTATGGCACCGCGTGGCTGCTCCGGCAACGTGGGTGGCTTGGGCGCGGCCCAACTGTCGCTGGGGCCGGGACAGGCTAAGTCGTTTCTACATCCTTGGATTCTGGAGCGGCCGGACGATTGCGGCAGTGAGGACCACAAGACCTACAACAGCTTCTCGGGCAGTAGCGGCTCGGTGACCTGGGCCGATGAGACGATCAGGTGGTCCGGGTGCGGTGGTTACGCGTAAGCGCGGGCGTTCGTGCAGGTCGAGGTGGTGACCGAGGCGGTCACCACCTGGGTGACGCTGTGGGGCCAGCCCTGCAGCATCGGGGTGTACTTCGCCCGCAGCACCCCCGGGATGCGGTGGGCGAGATCGCGCGGCCATGCGGCGCTGGGTCGGTTGCAGCATGGCGCTGCTGAGGAGGCTGGTGCCGAGGGGGTCGCGAGCAGCCTTGCGAGGTCGGCCCGCCTCCCTCTCCACGCGTCGCAGGTTCGTGCCCTTGGCAGGACACGCAGAACATGGGCAACCGGGAAACGCCTGGTCATTGCTAGTTCGTATCCGATCTGACCCTTCATGGTTCTGCGGTACCAGTTCAGCGCGCTGACTGACAGCGATCTGGTCTGGGATCTTGGCCAAGTAGGTCAGGCCCGGTACAAGACCGGGCCTGACCTACTTCAGTGGCTCGCCCCCGCGCCTGGCCACCTCGTCGCCGGGTCTTGCGAGCGAGGCTTGCTGAGTGCAACGGGCGGTGATCCCGTTACGCCTCGGTCAGATGCTTTTCGGCGTAGCGGCGGGCCCATTCCCTGCGGGATCGAACGGACGTGTCGACGTCGGTGGCTCGGGCGCGTAGCGCGCCGACGGTCGCCTGGTCTCGGGAAATCCGGGTGAAGGGGTCCCAGCCGAAGAAGCGGCAGGAGTTCTGCCAGGTGATCTTGTTGATATCGGTGTCGTCGGCGCCCGCTGCGGTGAGTTCGGCGAGCACCTGTTCGGGGGCGTCGGGCCAGAAGCAGTCCGAGTGCGGGTAGTCGCATTCCCAGGCGATGATGTCGATGCCGATCTGGTGGCGCAGCAGCAGCGAGGTCTTGTCGGTGACGTAGCAGGCGAGTGAGTGTTCACGGAAGACGTCGCTGGGGAGTTTGTCGCCGAAGTCGCGGCGCAGCCAGCGCTGGTTGGTGTAGTGGCGGTCGCTGCGGTCGAGATAGAAGGGGATCCAGCCGATGCCGCCTTCGGAGAAGGCGAACTTGAGGTCGGGGTAGTTGCGCATGGCTGGGCCCCAGAGCAGGTCCTGGGCGGCCAGCGCGGAGATCTGGGTGGCGAGGATGAACAGGTTGTCCAGAGGCGCGTCGGGTGCCATGCTCAGCGCACCGAATCCGGTGCCGATGTGCAGACACATCACGACGTTCTCCTCCGAGAGCGTGCGGAAGACCGGCCCCCAATAGTTCTCGTCGTGGTAGCTCGGAATGCCCTCCAGGTGCGGCAGTTCCGGCATGGTCACGGCGCGGCAGCCCTTGGCGGCGACGCGGCGGATCTCGGCGCACATGGCCTCGGGATTCCAGGTGGGCAGCAGCGCGATCGGAATGAAGCGGTCCGGATAGCTGCCCGCCCATTCATCGATGTGCCAGTCGTTGTAGGCCGACACCATGACCAGGGTGACCGCTTCGCGGTGCTGGTTGAGGTGCCGGGCGGAGAAGCCCGCGAAGGTCGGGAAGCACATCGAGGCGAGGATGCCGTTGCGGTCCATGTCGCGGACCCGCTCGTGCACGTCGTAGGCGCCGGGGCGCATCTCGGCGAAACCGGCCGGGTCCTTGGCCCACTCCTCCGGCGGCCAGGAGACGACGGCGTTGAGCCCGCTCACCCCCTGTGGCTTGCCCTGGTACATCCAGGTGTCGACGCCGTTGTCGTTGACGACGATCGGTGCCTCGTCCCGGTACTTCGCGGGGACGTGGCGGAGGAACATATCCGGCGGCTCGACCACGTGGTCGTCGATGCTCACCAGAATCAGGTCGTCTGCATGCATTGAGGGCATCCTCTCGGGGGCCGCGGCCGAACGACGGCGCTTCTCGACTCTAAAATCTTAGAGTCATCGGCGCAACCATCGGCGGACGTCGGCGGTCGGATAATCTGTCGGCATCGAAAAGCGACGTAAGCCGAATGTCGAAGAGCGCCGCCGCGATCTGTGCGATGCGGCCATCCGCCTGTTGGCCGACGAGGGCGCCAAGGGGCTGAGTCACCCGAAGGTGGACCGGTACGCGCAGGTGCCCAATGGCAGCACATCGTTCTACTTCCGGACCCGCTCGGCGCTGCTGGCGGCGGTGGCACAGCGGGTAGCCGAGTTGGACCTGGTCGATCTGCTGACGGTCACCGGCCCGGTCGAGACGGACGCGGTGTTCGCCTCGCCGGACGCCTCCCGGCTGGCCACCATGGTGATGCTGTCGGTGGCCGAGCCGAGGCTGACCCGGACCAAGGCCCGCTTCGAGCTGCTGTTCCAGGCCAATCGGGATCCAGCGCTCGCCGCGATCTTCGAGCACAACAGCGCGCTGTTCGCCGAGCTGTACCGCCGCGAGATCGTGGGCCGGTCCCGGAGCGAGCCGGGACCCGAGCTGCTCGAGCAGCAGGTGGCCGCCGTCATGAGCTTTGTCAGCGGTGTGCACCTGCGGGTGCTCGCGGGCGATCGGACGATCGGCGGCGCCGCCCAGCTCGACCTGCTGCTGACCGGGATCGTGAATGGCATCGCCGACGCTGGATCCCTTCGCTCGCGGCGCGACCGGGTCGGGTGACGGGGTCACTTCAGGTCGCTCATGACCTTGCCGACATCGGCGAGGGTCGTCGGCCGTCCGAAATCCTGGGTGTACCGGTAGGGAGTGAAGCCGCATCGGAAGGGGCCGGTATTCGGCGCGAAGTCGGCGGCTCTCCAGCCGTCTGGCGTCGCCTGCTGGACATTGAAGCATCGGGGTTGCTCCGAGAGTGGCCGGGTCAGGTCGACCGGTGCGATGAGTCCGCCTGCGGTCCAGGCATTCTCCTTGCCTGCCGCCGTGAAGACGCAGGTTCGGGTGAGCGCGTCGCCGCACCCCGTAGCCGACTTCGCGAAGAGTAGCCAGGCCTGGAATGCGCGCAGTACCTGGAAGGTGATCGGCGATCCGGGTGCGTAGCGGGCGAACAGATCTTTGAGCCGGCGGATCGCGGGAACCTGCGCGGCGGCATCGAGCGGGGCGAGGCCGCTGAGGTCGATGTAGTTGTGCTGGGTGCCCAGCGAGCTCGTCGCGGCATCGAGGAAGTTCTGGTTGTAGGAGTTGGAGTTCGCGTCGATCCAATCCAGCTGGTAGTTCATACCAGAGAGGACCTCCTCCAGCTTGGCGAGGTAGCGGTACTCGCCGAGGAAGATCAGCCCGCGCACGCCCGCCGCCTTGATCGCCTGGGCGTAGGGCGTCCAGTCCGCGACCCCGGCGAGCGGGTACAGCTCGCTGTAGACGACCTTCGCGCCCGCGGCGTTGAAGCTCTCGGTGAGCTTGTCACCCATCACCTTGGTGATCGGCGAGTCGCCGTTGATCATGCCGATCGCGCCGAGTGATTGCGGGTAGGCCGTCCTGGTGAGCCAGTCGTAGAAGCCGGTGTAGGGATTGACGTTCTCCGAGATGGAGGAGCCGTACGCCAGTTGCAGATCCGAGCCGGTGTTCGCGGTCTGGGTGACCTGGGCGGGAAATTCCGGCAGCAGGCAGGAGAGCCGGTCCTTCACGCCGAGTCCGTCGAGGGCGGCCGCGCCGCCGACGAGGAAGAAGTCCTGGCGGCAGGCATCGAGCATGCGCTGCCGCACCTCGGTCAGCTTGGTGTCGCGCACGGTGGTGACGATTTTGCGCCCATTGATGCCGCCCGCGGCATTGCACCACGAGGTGAAGACCTTCGCCGCGTCCACGACGTCGGGGTTCTTCGTGAAGCCGATATCGGAGAAGACCCCGACCTGGATCTCGCTGGCCGTGACGCCAGGCGCCGGAGCGCCCGTCGCGGTGCCAGGCCCGCACACCGCGGCCAGGTCGCCGAAGTCGCCGGAGACCGCCGCGGGGGCGGACCCGGGCTCGGTCTCCCGCCCGGTGCCGCTTCGCCCGCAGCCGGTGATCACCAGCGTGATCGCGAGGAGTGCAAGGCCGATTCGATGCCATCTCATGGTGTTTCCCTCGGTGGGTGAAAGCTCGAGCAGAGGAAAGTCACGCTCTCTGAAACTGAGAATGTGACCTACATCATGTCGCGAACTCTACTATCGCAGAGTTTGAATCTGAAGAGTGGATTCATCCGGATTTCTCCGAGAGGCGGCGCCGTGCGCTTTGCGATGACCTATCCGATACTCGGGCACCCGAGCGACCCCGGGCTGCTGTCCGGCGCCGGAGTCGCGGAGGTCGCCGTGGCGGCGGAGCTGGCGGGGTTCGACGCGCTCGGGTTCACCGATCATCCGGCGCCGAGCCAGCGCTGGCTCGACGCCGGTGGACACGACGCGTTCGATCCGTTCGTGGCGCTCGGCTTCGCCGCGGCGCGCACGACCACGCTGCGGCTGATCCCGAACATCGTCGTCCTGCCCTACCGCAACCCCTTCCTGGTGGCCAAGGCGGGCGCGACGCTGGATCGGCTCTCCGACGGGCGCTTCACCCTCGCCGTCGGGACCGGCTACCTGAAGCGCGAATTCGCCGCGCTCGGGGTGGAATTCGCGGAGCGCACGGAGCTCGTCGACGAGAGCTTGGCGGTGATCCGGGCGATCTGGACCGGTGACGACATCTCCTTCGAGGGCAAGCACTTCAGCGCCCGCGGCATCACCGCGCACCCGCGCCCGGTGAGCCCGCCACCGATCTGGATCGGCGGCAATACCGGTAGCGCGCGCCAACGGGTGGTCGAGCACGGGGACGGGTGGTGTCCGTTCGCCGCCCCTCCGGCGCTCGCCGCGACAGCCGGTACCACGTCGCTGGAGTCGACCGAGGCGCTGGCCGCGGGCATCACCGACCTGCGCCGTCGCTGCGACGCCGCCGGGCAGGACTGGTCGGCGCTGGACATCAGCTTCACCAATCCGGCCGGGGGAGCGCCCGGTGAGCCCGGTTTCGAGCCGGACGCCTACCTCGAGGGACTGGCTCGGCTGGCCGAGCTCGGTGTCACCTGGGTGCAGGTGCCGCTGCCGGGTCTCGGCGTGCGGAACCTGACCGAGGAACTCGAGCGTTTCCGCGCCACGGTCATCGACGTCTTCGAGCAGGGGAAGCTGCGCTGATGGTTCTGCACCGTGATGCCGCCACCCTGGCGGGACAGGTCGCCGTCGTCACCGGCGCCGGTTCGGGAATCGGCCGTGCCATCGCCGCGGCCTACGCCGAGTACGGCGCCCGGGTCGCGGTCTGGGAGCGGAACGAAGAGACCGCCTGGACGGCGGCCGCGGAGGTCGGCGGGATCGCCGCGGTCTGCGATGTGCGCGACGAGGCGAGCGTGGACGCCGCACTGGCGGAGACGATCAGCGCGCTCGGCTCGCCGACGATCCTGGTGAACAACGCGGGCGGGGTGTTCCGCTCGCCCCTGCTCGACACCGCCCCCAAGGGGTGGGACACCCTGATCCGCTCCAACCTCACCCACGTGCTGCTGTGCACGCAGCGGGTCGCGCGCGCCATGGTCGCCGCGGGCGGCGGGGGCGCGATCGTCAATATCAGCACCATCGAGGGCGTGCGCGCCGCTCCCGGTTACGCCGCCTATGCCGCCGCGAAGGCCGGGGTCGTGAACTTCACCGCGACCGCGGCGCTCGAGCTGGCGCCGCACGGGATCCGGGTCAACGGGATCGCCCCCGACATCACCGCGACCGAGGGGATTCTGGCCATGGCGCCGCCGGGGTTCGCGGAGCGCGCCGGGCACACCGTGCCGATGGGTCGGGTCGGGCACGTCGACGAGGTCGCGGGGGCCGCGGTCTTCCTCGCCTCCGCGCTGAGCTCCTACGTCACCGGCCAGACCCTGCACGTCGACGGCGGCACCGCGGCCGCGGGCGGCTGGTACCACGATCCAGGCACCGGTGAGTACATCCTGGGCCCGAGCACCTCCGAGGAGTCGCGATGAGTATCAAGGTCATGGACGGGGTGCGGGTGCTCGAGGTCGCCCAGTACACCTTTGTCCCGGCTGCGGGCGCGATCCTCGCGGACTGGGGCGCCGACGTGATCAAGATCGAGCATCCCGGCCGTGGTGACACCCAGCGCGGGTTCGTCAATATGGGCGGGCTGCGGTTGGACCCGGATCGGCATCCGCTCGTCGAGCACCCCAATCGCGGCAAGCGCAGCGTCGGGCTCGACGTCTCCTCCGCGGGCGGCCGCGAGATCCTTTACGCGCTGGCGCGCACCTGCGATGTGTTCCTTACCAACTACCTGCCCGCCCAGCGGCAGAAACACGAGTTCGATGTCGAGCACATCCGCGCGGTCAACTCCGACATCATCTACGCGCGCGGCAGCGCCTTCGGCGACAAGGGCCCCGAGCGCGAACGCGGCGGTTTCGACGGCACCGCCTTCTGGACCCGCAGCGGCATCGGGCACGCGCTGACCCCGGAGGCGCTCGGCGCCCCGCTGTCGCAGGGGATTCCCGCCTTCGGCGATTCGATCGGCGGGATGAACATCGCGGGCGGGATCGCGGCGGCGCTGTTCCACCGGGACCGCACCGGGGAGGCACTCGAGGTGGACGTGTCGCTGCTCAGTACCGCGTGGTGGGCGGCGGGCGCCGCGGTCACCCAGGGGCTCGAGACCGGGACGACCGCGCGGGCCCCGATGCCCGCCCCTGCGGCCCCCAAGGTCAACCCGTTCCTCGGCAACTACCCGACCGCCGACGGCGGCACCATCAACCTGTGCATCGTGAGCCCGACCGGCTACATCCGCGACACCTTCTACCACCTGAACCTGCCCGATGCCGCCGACGACCCGCGCTTCGCCGAGGTCCGGCCGCTGCTCGACAATGCGGCGGCCGCGACCGCTCTCATCACCGCGGCCATCGCGGCCCACCCCCTCGAGTACTGGCGCGATCGCCTGCGCACCATGCGGGGGCAGTGGGCGCCGTTCGCGAGCCTGCTCGAACTCGGCGCCGACGAGCAGGCGCTTGCCAACGACATGATCACCGAGGTCGACGCCGTCGACGGCACCCCGTTCCGGGTGGTGCGCGGGCCGGTGCAGTTCAACCACGAACCGCTCGAGACCGTCCGCGCGCCGCAGGCCGCCGAACACACCGAACTGGTGCTGATGGAGCTCGGCATCGGCTGGGACCGCATCGCCGAGCTCAAGGAGTCCGGTGCGATCGCCTGAACCCACCCCGTCGCCGAGGAGCCGATCGTGCAGCTGAGTTTCGACGCCGAGGTGGAGGCGTTCCGCGCCGAGTTCGCCGCCTTCCTGGACACCCATCTGCCGCCGGCGGCGGCGGCCGGTGCCCGTCCCCGCTCCAGCGGGCACGTCCCGGAGTGGGCCCGTACCTGGCAGCGGCTGCTGTTCGACCACGGCTGGCTGGTGCCGGGCAACCCGCCGGAATTCGGCGGCCGCGGCGCGGGGATCTTCGAGCAGTACGTGCACCGCGAAGAAATGGCCCGCCGCGGCATCTACGAGCACTTCAACCCGCAGGGCGTCGGCATCGTCGCGGCCTCGCTCATCACCTTCGGCACGCCGGAGCAGCAGCGGCGCTGGGCGGTGCCGATCCTGCGCGGCGAACGCACCGCCGCGCTCGGGATGAGCGAGCCCGGCGCCGGCTCCGACCTCGCGGGGCTGCGAACCAGGGCGCGGCCGGACGGCGACCGCTTCGTCGTCGACGGCCAGAAGGTCTGGACCTCCGGCGCGCACGACGCGGACGTGCTCCTGGCCTTCGTCCGCACCGACCCGGAGGCGCCCAAGCATCGCGGCATCTCGGCCCTGCTGATCCCCACCGACTTGCCCGGCGTCCGGGCGAGCCCGTTCGCCTCGGTCTGCGCCCCCGACGACCTGGACTTCAACGAGGTGTTCTTCGACGGCGTCGAGGTGCCCGCCGAGAACCTCGTCGGCGGCCTCGGCCAGGGCTGGGCCGTTGCCAACGGATCACTCGGCCACGAGCGGACCCTGCTCTGGCTCGCCTTCGCCCAGCGGCTCGACGGCCTGCTCACCGACTTCCGCCCCACCACCGCCGTGGACGCCGACCGCTATGCGACGCTGGTACTCGACGCGCACGCCGTGCGCCTGCTCGGCTCCCAGGCCATGGCCGCCGCCGCTCGCGGGGAGGAGTCCGGGCCTGAGCTCTCGGTCCTGAAGCTGCTCGGCTCCGAAGCGGTGCAACGCTTCTCCGAGCACGCGCTGACCGCCGCCGGGCCCGGCGGGCTCGCCCACTCGGACATCACCGCGCGACACAGCCCGTTCAGCCTCGAGCAGTTCGCCCCCGGCTGGTTCGAGCGGTTCGTGCGCAGCTTCGCCGGGACCATCGCCGGTGGCACCTCCGAGATCCAGCGCAACATCATCGCGCAGCGAGTGCTGGGACTACCTCGCCCGTGACCGCGGGCACGGGCTCCGCCACCGAGCCCGCCGGTCCGTTCGCGGAGCTGGTGGCCGCTGTCGTCGACAGCGCCACCGCGCTGACCGGACTCGGCGGTCCAGGCGCGAGGGTCGGCGACATCGTGGCTCAGTCGACTGCGCTCGAATCGCGTTGCGCGACAATAGTATACCGCGTGCACAGCACACTTCCCGCCGACCGCCCGGCGATCGAGCGGGCGAAACTCCGCGAGTTGTCGATCCTGCTCGGCACCGTCGTCCGCGAGTCGGCTGACGTCGCGGCCATGGCCGGCGACCGCGGGGATCACCCGCTTCCGGAAGACCTCGTCGATCTGATCGGCGGGCTGCTCGGCTGCGCACACCTGACCGCGATCTCGGTTCTGGACGCCGACAGCATTCACCTGCTCGCCATCCGGCAGGGTGCATACACCGCACTCGACCGCTACGCCCGGTACGTCTCCCGGCGCCCCGGCCCCGAGGTGAGTTCCCCGGTGCTACAGGACATCAGCGTGCTACTCGTCGGCATAGCCCGCACCTACGACCGGATCGCCGATACCCTCGCCGCACTGCACCGGTTCAGGTGCTGACCGACCGGGCAACGCCCGCCACGATCCCGGACAGCAATCGGTCGAGCTGAGCAGCATCGGCGATGGTTCGATCGCCCATGGCCATGCCCATCATGATGCCGTTGATGAAGGTGATGGTGGCGAAGGTCTGCTCGTCGATCAGATCGTCGTCCGGCGGCTCGCTCCCGGGCTGGAGCCGGACGACGATATCTCGGTGCAGGGCCGCGAAGTGCGCCGAGTTCTCGCGGAACTCGGCGGCCAGTTCGGGGTCGCGCCCGGCGTGCAACAGCAGCTCGTAGCGCGCTCTGGTCCGGGTGGCGCGTGGTTCCGATGCCGACTCCATGATCATGCTGGCCAGCGCCGAGGGGGCGGTACCCGCGTCGGACTCGCTGACGGCGCGCAGATCGGCGGTGTCGAGTTCGGCGACCCGGGCGGCGACGGCCCGCAGCAGCGCCGCCCGGGTGCGGAAGTAGAACGAGGTGGTGCCGTCGGCGAGGCCGAGCCTGCGATCGAGCTTGAGGTGGGTGAGACCGTTGGCACCGGATTCCGCCAACAGCTCGATCCCGCCGTCGCAGATCAGGCGGCGGCGGGCCTGACCGTCCCGTACTCGCTTACCGTCGATACCGGCATTCTATCCACCGTCATCAGTAGGTGATGCGTGCCGCGTCCCGGTACTCGGTGACCGGCCGGGCGATCCCCTGCTCGTCGCAGACGTGCTGCAGCTGCGCGAGGGTCTCGTCGAGCCCGGGGCCGAGGCGGGAGCCGGGGGTGAAGGTGGCCGGGAGGTTGCGCATGCCCTGGATCACGCCGATGGTGTCGTAGTGCACGGTCCCGTCGGGATCGCAGCGGTAGTCCGGCATCCGGTCCAGCACCGCGGTGAGCATGGCCTTGAACACCGTCCGCGCGACGTTGGAGCCGACGCAACGGTGTACGCCGAGCCCGAAGCTGAAGTGCCGGTTCGCTTTCCTATCCAGAACGAGCTCGTTGGGTTCGGGGAAGATCTCCGGGTCGCGATTGGCCATCGCCCAGGACAGCCAGAGCCGGTCGCCCTCGCGCAGGCGCACGCCGTCGACGACGCAGTCCTCGGCGATCGTGCGGCCGTCGCCGGGGGCGGGCGTGAAGTAGCGCAGGAACTCCTCGGTCGCCGGTTCGAGCAGGTCCTCGCGCTCCGCCGAGAGCTGTGTGCGCTGCTGGGGATGCTCGGACAGCCACTCCAGCGCGTGCGCGGTGAGCGCGGTGGTGGTGTCGAAGCCGCCGCCGATGACCAGCGCGACCCCGGCCATGATCTCGGTGAACGGTGCGGGTTCGCCATCGATCCGGAAGTCGAGCAGCGCACCGACGATTCCCGGGCGCGGGTTGGCGCGGATGCTCTCGATGGCGGCGACGAGGTCCTTACCCATCTGCTGGTGCATGGCCTGCACCCGGGGCAGGTCCGGAGAGTGCTCCGGGGTGTAGACGGCGGCGTGCACGGGCTCGCAGTAGAGCTTCCAATCCGCGAGCGGTAGTCCCAGCATTGCCAGGGTCAGTACGGCGGGGACGATATTGGCCAGATCGTCGACGAAGTCGATGTGTCCGGTCTCGATGTGCTCGTCGAGGCTCGCGCGCACCACCTCCTCGATGAGCGGAATCCAGCGCGCGACCGCCGCGGGCGAGAGATAGGGGTTGAACACGGCGCGGTAGAGGCGGTGCTCGGGGTCGTCCATCTCCAGGATGCTGCCCCTTACGGTGCGTGCCCGTTTCGGCAGCGGGATGCCGATTCCCTGGTAGCCGCGGCGCGCGCCGTGGATGTCGTGGTCGTTGGATACCCGGGGGGAACGGGCGAGTTCGAACACGGCATTGCCGCCTGCGGCGACCCAGTGCCCGTCGTAGGTGTCACTCCAGGCCAGCGGACATTTCGCGTGCATCTCCCCGGTGATCTCGTCGAACCGGTGCCGGTATTCGGCGGTGTGGCGGTCGAAGTGGAAGCGGGGGGCCTTGCGCTGTTCGTCGTGGTCGGTGCTCACGAGAAGGATCCTTTCGGTCCGGAGCCGTTGGGCGAGGACTCGTCGACGACGATCGCGCCCTCCGGGCAGGAGCGCACGGCGTTGCGGACGCGCTCGGCCCCTTCTGCGGCGACCGCCGGGCTGGTGGTCGAGGCGTGCCCGTCGATGTCGTCGAGCACGAAGTGATCGGGGGCGATCATGGCGCACAGCGTGTGGCCCTGGCAGCGCCGGGCGTCAACCCAGACGTTCATGGTGTGTTTCCTCCTGTACGGCGAAGACCGGTGCGGCGGCGACAGCGCGCAGCGCCACCAGCGGTATCCGGCGATCGGTTGCGGCCCGATAGGTGGCATACGGCGGGAACAGCGCCACCATGAAGTCCCACAACCGCTGCCGCTCCGGCGCTTCGGGTTCGCGCCAGGTCGCCTCGAATGCCTGGGTGGCGATCTGGAACCGCAGGGTGGGGTGGGCGCGAAGATTGCGATACCAGGCCGGGTGCCGGTCGGAGCCGCCGTTGGAAGCCACCACCAGCACCTCGCCACCGGCGGCGCCGTAGATCAGCGGCGTGATCACCGTGCGGCCGGTGCGGCGCCCGGCCAGCCGCAGCAGGCAGTGTGTGGTGAAGCGGTGCCCGCCGACCGGGCGCAGGTCCATGACGTGCCCGGCGGTGCCACCCGAGCTGAGGTAGAGCGCGCGGTGCCTGCTTGCCCAATCCGGCTGTCCCGGTTCGGGATAGGGTCTCGGCACGGCGCTACTTGAGGCAGGCACCGGCATCGACCGGCAGCGGGACGCCGGTGATGAAGCGGGCTTCGTCGGAGACCAGGAAGAGCACCGCGTTGGCGATGTCCTCGGGCTCGGCCCACGGTATCGGCAGGGTGTGCATCATCTGCGAGATCGGCGCGAAATCCTCGGGGCCCGGGTGCTCCTTGTGCGGGGCGAACAGCCGGAAGGTGGCCTCGTTCATCGACATCGGGGTGTTCACCTGCGAGGGGTGCACCGAGTTCACCCGGATCGAGTGCTGGCCCAGTTCGACGGCGAAGGTGCGCATCAGCCCGACGACGCCGTGCTTGGCCGCGACATAGCTCCCGCAGTGCGGGTAGGCCTTGAGCCCGCCGACCGAGCTGGTCAGCACGATCGCCCCGCCGCGTCCACCGGCCAGGATGTGCGGCACCGCGACCTTGACGCTCTTCCACACCCCCGACAGGTTGATATCGATCATCTCCTGCCAGTCGTCCTCGAGCGTGTTGTCCAGGGTGTCCCCGCCATTGCCGATCCCGGCATTGGCCACGACGATGTCGAGCCGTCCCAGCTGCCGCACGCCGTCGTCGACCGCCTCGCGCAGTGCGCCGGTGTCGCGCACATCGACCTCGGCGGTCACGATGCGTCTGCCGTGGCTTTCGACCAGCCGCGCGGTCTCGGCCAGATCCGCGGGCGTCGACGGCGGGATCTGTTCGCCGCCGACCGGTTTACAGACGTCGACGGCGATGATGTCGGCGCCCTCCTGCGCCAGCCGCACCGCGTGCGCGCGGCCCTGCCCGCGAGCCGCTCCGGTCACGAAGGCGACCTTCTCCTGTACTCGGCCAGTCATGATGTCCTCGTTTCGATGGGGTGGTGTCACGCGACGACGGTCGGCATGCTGACCCAGCCGCGGACCGTCGAGGTCGAGGACAGCTGCGCGCTCGCCAGGTCGATGTCCCACGCGGGGAATCGGTTCAGGATTTCGTCGAGCGCGATCCGGCCCTCGAGCCGGGCCAGGGCGTTGCCCAGGCAGAAGTGGGTTCCGGCGCCGAATCCCAGGTGCTGGGCCGGGGTGCGGTGGATGTCGAAGACATCGCCGTCCGGAGCGAAGCGCCGGGCGTCGCGGTTGGCCGCGCCGAGCAGCAGGAGCATCACCGAGCCCGCCGGGACCGTCCGCCCGTGCAGCTCGACATCGCGGGTGACGTAGCGGGCGACCTGTGGGGCGGGTGGCTCGTAGCGCACGAGTTCCTCGACCGTCTGCGGCAGCAGGGCCCGGTTCTCGACCAGTTCGCGGCGCTGTTCGGGGTGTTCGGCCAGCACCTTGCCCGCCCAGCCGAGCATGCGGGTGGTGGTGTCGCTGCCGGCCGTGGCGACGACGGTCAGGTAGAGCAGGAGTTCCTCGCGGGTCAGGCGGCGCCAGGTACCGGTCTCGTCCTCGAACTCGGCGGTCATCAGCTCGGTCATGAGGTCGTCGGAGGGGTGCTTCGCCCGGTAATCGATGTACTCGGCGAAGCCCTCGCCGGTGGCCAGCGGGCCGCCGGGGTTCTCGGTCATCGGCCGGCCCGGTTCGGTTTCGATCGTCGTCGTGGCCTCCACGGTGCGGCCGAGTTCGCCTTCGGGAACGCCGAGCAGCATGCCGATGACCTGCATGGGAATGTGCGCGCCGAGATCGGCGACGAAGTCGAAGCGGCCCGTCCCGATCAGCGGGTCGAGAGTGCGGGCGCAGAACTCCCGGATCTTGGGCTCCAACGCCATGATCCGGCGCGGGGTGAACATGCGGGCCAGCAGTTTGCGGTGCACGTCGTGGATCGGCGGGTCCTCGAAGATCAGGATGCCGGGCGGGATCGGCATGTTCGCCTTGATGATCTCCAGGATCGCACCGCGCGCGGAGCTGTAGGTTTCGTGGTCCACGATCGCCCGGTGCACGTCGTCGAAGCGGCTCACCGCATAGAAGTCGTGGGTCTCGTTGTAGTAGAGCGGGACCTGCTCGCGCAGCCGCGCGAACATCGGGTACGGGTCGGCGTTCAGGGCGACGTCGTAGGGGTCGTAGTGGATGTCGGTGCCGACCGTCATGGTCTCGCCTCTCGATTCGGTACTGCGCTCAGAACACGCGGGTCTGGCCCGCGAGGGCAGGCACGGTTGTTGGCAGCTTGTAGATATCGATGCCGTTGCCGTACATGACGGCGTCGCGGGCGTGCGCCGGTAGGTGTTTGACCAGCCAGCGCGGGTCGTCGAAGGTCCAGTGCGGGTAGTCCGAGGAGAAGAGCAGGAGCTTCTCGCACTCCATCCACTCCAGGGCCCGCGTGAGCTCGGTCTTGTCCTCCGGGTAGTCCAGCGGCTGGGTGGTGAACCAGATGTGCTCCCGGACGTACTCCGAGGGCTTGCACCGCAGGTCGAGCCACGCCTTGCGGTGCTCGTAGATGGCGTCCATGCGCCACATGAGCGGCAGGATCCAGGTGAAGGCGTGCTCGACGAAAATGATCCGCAAGGCCGGGAAGCGGTCGAAGACGCCGTCGAAGATCAGGCTCATGATCTGGTTGGCGGCCAGCAGCGAGTAGCTGACCATGAAGTCGTGGTTGTAGCTGGGCACCCCGACCGGCGGCATCGGCAGCGTCTCGAAGGCGCCGCGGGCGACGTGGCAGGCCACCGGGAGGTCGTGGCGGGTGGCGGTGGCCCAGATCGGGTCGTAGACCGGGTTGCCCCACGCCGGGCGCGGCTCGGCCTTGAGCAGGATCTGCGCCATGTACGGGTGTCCAGCCCACTTCTCGATCTCGGCCACCGCGGCTGCCGGGTCCTCGATGGCGACGCAGATCGAGCCGCGCCAGCGTTCGTGCCGGTTGTTGTGCGGGTCGAGCCAGCACCGATCCAGCCAGGTGTTGAAGGCCGAGGCCATGGCCGCGGTCGCCTCGGGTAGCCGTGCCTGCCCGACCGTCGGTTCCAGGATCACGATGTCGGAGCCCGCCTGCATGATCAGCTGGCGCAGCGCCAGGTCGGGGTCGCTGCAGGCGAATTCACCGTCGTCGGGGAAGCTGTCCACGCGCATCGCCATGGCGTGCACGTAGTCGGGGGCGTCGTAGAGGATCTTCTCGCCGCGCCGGTGCGACAGGAAGTACTTGCTGCGCCACGGCTCGGGGATGTGGTCGACGAGTTCGCCGCGGCGCGGGGCGGGGTGGACGTCGGAGTCCACGCAGCGCACCGCGACCTCGCGCGCGGGTTCGGTGCCCGGCCGGTGCTGGATGGCGGTCATGGTCGATCCTCCTGGAGGTTCGTCAGGCCGTGGTGGTGTCGAGCACGCCGACCCGGCCCGCCTCGGCTTCGCGGCGCAGCACGGTGGTGGTGAGGACGAACTCGACGCCCGGGATGGTCTTCTGGACGAACGGGTCGCCGGTCCACCAGGTGATCCGGCAGATCCGGTGCCGCAGCCGCCAGCCCTCGGCGGTGCGCACCCAGCGGTCGTCGTACCAGCCCGAGCCGTCCCACAGCGGGCTGCCGTCGACGGCCTTGCGAATGAGCCGCCAGGTTCCATTGCAGAAGCTGCGCGCGCGATCGCCGTCGACCCGGACGACGTGGGTCGACATCGTGTGCTGGGTGGAGTCGAAGGGGTCGTGGAACGCGGCGAAGTCGGAGGTGAATTGCGCCAGGTCGGTCCAGTGCGACGCCTCGCCGTAGTCGGCGTCCACGTCGGTGGTGAAGATGCCCTCGAAGAGCTCCCAGCGCTGGGTGTCGACCGCGAGTCCGTACAGGTTGATCAGCTGGGTGATGGCGACGACGTCGTCACTGTCCGCCATGCCGCCTCCGGGGTGTGTGCTCACGGTCTCATTTAAGTAATACGTTTGACTTAGGTCAAGGGTCAATGTTGACTGGTGTCATGACGACGGGGACCCGGAAATCGCTGCGCTCGGACAGCACCCGCGCCGCGCTGCTGGCCGCCGCCGAGCGGCTCTTCGCCGAGCATGGGATCGAGGCGGTCACCCACCGCCAGATCGTCGACGCCGCCGGTCAGGGCAACAACGGCGCGATCACCTACCACTTCGGCACCAAAGCCGACCTGGTCCGTGCCATCGACGACCACCACGCACCGGCCATCGCGGCCCACATCGCGGCCAAGATCGAGCAGATCGGCGATTCGGCCGAGCTGCGGGACTGGGTGCGCTGCCTGGTCGAATCGCTGACCGAGCACCTGGACTCGCTGCCCGGCCCGACCTGGTATGCGCGGTTCGCCGCGCAGGTCATGACCGACCCCACCTACCAGCGCATCATCACCCGGAACGCCATGCAGGCACCGATGCTCCGCCGGGTCGTGGACGGCATCGGCCGGGCCGTACCCGACCTGCCCGCGCACGTGCGCCGCGAACGCAACATCATGATGCGCTCGATGCTCCTCTACACCTGCGCGGAGTACGAACGCGCGCTCGCCGCGGGCCGGAAGACTCCGCGCCCCCACTGGTCCGGCGCCGCCTCCGGCCTCGTCGACGCCATCGTCGGGCTGTGGCAGGCGCCGGTCACCCGCGCTTGAGCAGCCCTGCGGCACTGTCTCCGAAAGGATTTCGATGTCCGACACCCTGACCGACCCGCCGCACACCGGCCTCGGCGAACCACCGCACTACCCGATGGTCCGGGATTCCGGTTGCCCGCTGGCCCCGCCCGCGCAGCTGCGCGTGCTCGGCGAGTCGAAACCGGTGCACCGCGTGCGGATCTGGGATGGCAGCACACCGTGGCTGGTCACCGGCTACGACGAGGTCAAGGCGCTGTTCGCCGACCCGAGGGTGAGCGTGGACGACCGTATGCCCGGCTTCCCGCACTGGAACGGCGCGATGAAGGCCATGGTGGCCAAGCGGGTCCGGTCTGTCGTGATCGCCGACGGGGACGAGCACGCCAAGTTCCGGCGGGTCATGTCCAAGCACTTCACCTTCCACCGCATGTCCGCGCTCCGGCCCAAGATCCAGGCCATCACCGACGCGCACATCGACGCCATGCTCGCCGGGCCCGCGCCCGCGGATCTCGTTGCGCTGCTCGGTCTTCCGGTGCCTTCGCTGGTGATCAGCGAACTGCTCGGGGTCCCCTATGAGGACGCCCCACTGTTCCAGAAGCACGCTGACATCGGGCTCGCCCGCTTCGCCGCCGCCGAAGACGCCCGCCAGGGCCGGGCCGAACTGCTGAAGTACCTCGCCCGCCTGGTCGAAACCAAGATGGAGAACCCGGGCGAGGACGCGGTCTCCGACCTCGCCGAGAAGGTCAAGACCGGCGACCTCACCGTGCTCGAAGCCGCTCAGGCCGCCAACGGCCTGCTCCTGGCCGGGCACGAGACCACCGCCAACATGATCGGGCTCAGTGTGCTCACGCTGCTCGAGCACCCCGACCAGCTCGCATTGCTCCGCGACACCGACGACCCGAAGGTGCTCGCCAACGGCGTCGAGGAGCTGCTGCGCTACCTCAGCATCGTGCAGAACGGCCAGCGCCGCGTCGCCACCGACGACATCGAGATCGGCGGCGAGACCATCCGGGCCGGGGAAGGGATCATCATCGACCTGGTCCCGGCGAACTGGGACGGCGCCGTCTTCGACGACCCGCTGCGTTTCGACGTCGAGCGGGACAACGCGGGCCGCAATGTCGCCTTCGGCTTCGGCAGACACTCCTGCGTCGGCCAGACCCTGGGCCGCATCGAACTGCAGATCGTGCTCGGCACGCTGTTCCGCCGCGTCCCCACCCTGCGGCTGGCCACCCCGATCGAGCAGATCCAGTTCAAGAACGACCGCCTGGCCTACGGCGTCTACGAACTCCCCGTGAGCTGGTGACAACGCATTGATCAGCCGGGATCCCGCTCGGCGCGGTGACCGCTCGCCGGCGCACGGGCCGCGGCGAATCCCGCCCTCCTCGGGGCAGCGACCCCGTTCACTCCGCGCCATCAAACAGGGACCTACCGCAGTGACACATGTGACCTCCACCTTCGAGATACCCGACGTCGCCGACCGGGGCAGGCTGCGCCGCGAGGTCGGTGCCCGGCTGCGCGCCGCCATGACCGAGCACGGTGTGGACGCGCTGATCCTGCTCGGCAACGGCGCTGTCACCTACGCCACCGGCACCTGGTGGCCGCTCGCCGACGCCGGGCTCTCGCACGTCGAACGGCCGGTGGCCGTCGTGCTGGCCGACGACCCGATCCCGCACCTGTTCATACAGTACGGCGATATCGGCCCCTTCGACACCGGCCTGCCCGAGGACCATCTCCACCCGGCCGCCTACCTCGAATTCGACGAGGGCGTCGAACAATTCGCCCGCTTCGTCTCCCAGATCGTCTCACCCGGCGCCACCATCGCCGTCGACGAGATGACCGGAGCCATGCGCCGCCACGCGCCCTTGCTGTTTCCCGCCGCTGCCCCTGGAGACGCCGCGGTCGTCGTCGGCGCCGCCAAGGTGATCAAGACCCCCGACGAGATCGCCACCCTGCGCACCGCGTGCCGAATCACCGACGAGGCCATGGTCGACGTCCAGGCGGTTCTCGACCCCGGCATCCGGCAGATCGACCTGTCCGCGAAGTTCACCCGCCGCGCGTTCGAACTCGGCGCGGTGGCGAGCATGCTCGAACCGATCTGGCAGGTCATGCCCCATACGAAGGCCGAGGGCGTGTGGACCACCCACGGCGATCTGGCGCTGCCGCTGCTGTCCACCGAGCGCGAGCTCGCTGCCGGAGACGTGCTCTGGACCGATGTCAGCATCAACTACAACGGCTACTGCTCGGACTTCGGCCGCACCTGGCTCGTCGGGCAGGAGCCGACCCGCCGCCAGCAGGCACAGTTCGAGCGGTGGTGGACAATTCTGAACGCGGTCCTCGACGTCACCCGCGCGGGCAGCAGCCTCGCAGACCTCTCCCGCGCCGCCATAACCGCCGCGGGCGGGGTGAAGCCGTGGCTCCCCCACTTCTACCTCGGTCACAGTATCGGCGTGCAGGCCGGTGAGATGCCGATGATCGGCACCGATCTCGGCGACGAGCACGACGAGAACTACCTGCTCCGCACCGGCATGGTGCTGGTCCTCGAGCCCGTGGTGTGGGAAGACGGCACCGGCGGATACCGGAGCGAGGAGATCGTCGTCGTCACCGACGACGGGTACATCGCACTCACCGACTATCCGTACGCACCTTACGGACCGCCGTCACTGTCGTGAGACCTGGCGAGGTCGATTCTTGTGGACGGGAGTATTTCATCAATGGGGCGCGTAGCAGGAAAGGTCGCGGTCATCACCGGCGCGGCGCGTGGTCAGGGCCGCAGTCACGCAGTCCGGCTGGCGGAGGAGGGAGCTGACGTCATCGCAATCGACATCTGCCGCGACATCGGCTCCCTGCGGTACTCGCTCTCCACCCCGGATGATCTGCAGGAGACAGCGCGGCTGGTGAAGGCAGCAGGCCGCCGAGTCGTCACAGCGGAGGCCGACGTGGGCGAACGGTCCGAGATCCGGACTGCGCTGCAGCATGGCATCTCCGAGCTGGGCCGCCTCGATATCGTCGTCGCGCAGGCAGGCATCATCGGACAGCGCGGTGAGCCCAAGACTCAGGCGTGGGCCGATGTCGTCGACACGAACTTGGTCGGGGTGATCAATACGATTCACGCAGCATTGCCGCATCTGAGTGAGCAAGCGTCGATCATCGCCACCGGCTCGACTGCGGCGATGATGGTCATGCGGCCGCTCCAGGAGCCGGGACGAGATCCCGGGGGAATGGCGTACATGGTCGCGAAGCAGTCGCTGTCGCACTATGTGCACGAACTCGCCACAAACCTGGCGCCGCTCGGTATCCGGGCGAATGTCGTTCATCCTACGAACTGCAACACGCCGATGCTGAACAGCGAACCGATGTACCGGTCGTTCCGCCCGGATCTGGAAGCGCCGACCCGCGAGGACGCCCTGCCCGGATTCTCGGTCCAGCAGGCCATGCCGATTCCGTATGTGGAGCCGGAAGACATCAGCGACGCTGTGCTGTTCCTCGCATCCGCTGAGTCCCGCTACATCACAGGTATGCAGCTGAGGATCGATGCGGGTGGCTATCTCAAATGGCACGACTACCACGCCTGAATACACGACGGGGCGGATAGCAGAAATCTGCGCGCCTACCGCGACGGGAGCGTGGTCCGGTCGAGAATTCCTCGAGTGGCTGCGAGCAACGAGGTTGATCCCCGTCGGCACGGCGGCACCCGAGTCCGGCAGAGGAGCTTCGGTGGGCGACATGGGCAGAGGTGATGCCGAGGCAACGCCGGGACCTGGCAGTCAGGTCGAGTTACCTGCTCGACGAGGTGACGATGTGGTGCGTGATGAACTGACGGTGTCTTTCGAGGTCCGCTACGTCGAGGGCGCCGAAGGCGAGCGGGTCGGTGCCGCCCAGGCGAAGGCTCTTGCCGCGCTGTTGAGGTGGCAGGCCGGCCGCGGGGACGTCGATGAGTCCTGAGTTGCCCATGTTCTGTGTTTCCTCCGACGGCTCGCATCGGGAGATCGCCTGACCTGTACATTTCTGTGTCTTCGGCGCGCCGAACGGGTGGTCTGAATCGAAAAAGGCCCGCTGAGCTGCGGAAACGCTGTCGCAGGTTCGTGCCCTCGGCGGGGCGTGTCGAACATGGGAACGCAAGCAAGCAGCGACTTCGGGCTGGCCATCTGATGATCGAAGCCGACTACCCGCTGTAGGCGAGTGCTGACATAGGTGTGTCCGTAGGGCGTATCGACCAGTCCGTCAACCTGCTACAACACCGACAACTGCTGTTGGCAATCGATTCCTGCGGCAAAGGCCCGCCGTCGTCGTGCGCGACGGCGGGCCCAGCGGAGCTTATGTCATCGGGTAGTGCCTCGTCTCTGCCGTTCATCGGGATGGCGGCATCTCAACGGGCTGTCACGCGGAGGTACCGCGCCTTTGTATCTCGTCGTCCCAGGACCGCTCGTTCGCCGCGGCCGAGCGGAGTGCGAGAAGCTCGTTTCGTTCGAGTGCGTCCAGCTGCAGCTCGTAGGCGAAGAGCACCAGCTGGTGCGTGTCGGGGATGGCTGTGGCAGCCATCCAGCGGGATAGGTGGGTGCGGGCGCTCTTTGCCGCGAAGGCGTCGGGATTGGCTCCGGCGCCGCGGAAGTGATTCCAGATCTCGTCGGCGAGGGCGCGGCGGGCTTGGAACCTCGGGTCGGCGCCGAAGTGCGTCTGGCTGGGCGGCGCTTCCACTGCGAACAGCGAAAACACGCTCTGCTCTGTGGCTTTGGCTGCGCGGGCGAGGTCCAGGCGAGTCGGTCGCCCGCGGCTTGACTCAGCTCGTTGGGTTGGCGTGGCGGGTTGTTCAAGCGCGGTGGCGTCAGCGGGCGCGGGTGCTGCGGGCGCTACCGAGGCGGGAGCGGCAGCGAGGCCGCGTTCGTCGATGACCCCGGCCTTCCACAGCGGCCGGGTCTGCTCGACGGCCTGCTCTTCTCCCAGCGCCCGGGTCAGCCGTTCCGTGAGTTCCCAACTCGGCATGGCAGGCCCGACGAGCGCTTTGTAGATGGCCTGGTGGGAGTAGCCGCTCAACCGGCCCAGTTCCTTGGTGGGCAGGTCGCCGTGGTCCAGCACCAGCCGCTGCAGGTGGACGAAGAACTCGCGGCGAGGACCGGACGAGATCGTGGGGGCGCGCAACCGCCTCTTCGCCATCACTACCTTCTATCTACACTTTTTCAACTTAGCTTCAACCTCCCGGCACAGGATTTCTCCTGCTTTCCGGTACTGAGCCCGGCCGCTTGCCTCGAAAAGTGCTGCACTGCAAGCTTGACATCAGCAGCACAAGCATAATGCCCGTCAGCGTTTAGGGCTCAGAAAAAGACCAAGTGTCCAGAATGGGAGTCTTCGATGTCAGCTTCTCGGTCCTCGCGCCGGGCCACCACCAGGTCCGGGCCGCCGCCGCGCCCTGGTGAGCGTCCTGGCGGGCGGCAGCGTCGCTCACGCCGTGGTCCGGCGAAGACCCGCGAGCGGGCAACGGCAGCGCGCGGTGGCGAGGAGCGGCGTCCTCACGGTGCGGGCTGGAGTGATCCCGCCACGATGAGCGGAGCGATCCTGGCTGGCCTGGCCGCCAGCGCCATCTTCTGGGGGGTGTCCACCGTGGCTCACCGCCTCGATGTCGACACCGAAGTCACCGACCGCGGGCTGGAGGTCAGCGTCATCTTCGATCGTTGAGCGGTGCCGAGCGCTCTCGGCCGGTCCCTCGCTGAAGCCGCTTGGCATCGCGATCGTGGCGGCGCGGCTTCGGCGAGTAGACCTCGACCGCACACTCGTGGGCGGAGTGGCCGAGGACCTGGCCAGGACCAGTCGGGGCGCCGGCCCAGCGCGGTGTCCCGAGTTCCGGTGGCCATGAGGAGTGGAGGGCCTCACAGGGCCCCGGACTGGCCGGGGTCGCCCTGCGAGGCTTTGTCCGGCGGGTCTGCGGGAACAGACACGCCGATCCCGGTTGCTCGGCTGTCTCGAAAGCGGTCATCCGGGGGTCTCGCAGCGAACATCTATCGGCCTTACCGCCGAGAAGTGTCATCGCGATGTAACAACCATAAGCCATCGAACATGTCCATTGAGTTGCCGGACGAATTCGTGGGGCGCGAAACTGCGTTAGCAGCGGTGATGCGGGTGAGGGCGAATCTTGTCCTGCACCGTGAGACAGTCGTTGACCTGGGGCGTTGCACGCGTTGAACACCGGCTGGGCATCTGTGCTTGCAGCTGCACATGAAATCGCGCCGATCCGTGAGCGGGGTCGGCAATCGGTGATTGTGCCGTTGGACGGCAATTTAGGGGCAGCGGGCAAACAGACCCCTGTATACGTTTCGTAATCAAGACGTGACAGTGCAGAATGATCAACCGCTGGCGTCGATCCCCGGGGCCGGTGCGCGCTGTCCGGGCGGGAACTCGGAATGGTGCGGTGTCGTGACTTGGTGGTTCGAAGTCTCGGCTGTCTCGAAAGTTGGTAGCCCGAGAGGCAGGTACTGGCCCCTCGACACAGTTCCGCACGCGCGCACGGAATGTCGATCGACAGACCCTGCTTCTCGGGCTGCCCGGAGTAGAAGGTCAATCGTTTTGTTCGACAAGACGTCCCGGCGGTCCTCTGGTGACCGCGATCGGGACATCGAAACGCGCCCACCCACCGCGGTGGCGCCCCCCGTACCGGATTCCTCGGCCCCGCCTTCGGTGTCGTGGCCCTCGGCTTTTCTGGCCTCGGTGATCGTGATCGGCGGCCTGTCCTACCACTACCTGTCGGTCGAGCGGGGTGTCGATCCAGTGCAGGCGCTGCGCTACCTGCTGGTGATTGCGGTGCCGCTGGTGGTCCTGGTGCTGCCCGCCAGCTCGGCCGGTGCCGCGGTGCGGGCGCTGTGCCGATTCCTCGGCGTGATCCTCGCCAGCGCGGGCGGGACACGGTGAGCGCACCGGAACCCCCCAACCTGGAACCCCCGCCCGCCGACCCGGCCGTAGTGGCGTTCATGGCGATGCTGCGCCGGGTGCACGAGATGTCCGGGCTCACCGCCGGGCAGATCGCGGTGACTCCGGGTTGCCGCGTTCGACGGCCTACCGCTTCGTCAGCCCGCGCAACCACACCCTGCCCAAGAGCCGCGAGCAGGTCCGGGCCTTCCTGGAGGCATGTCGTCTGCCTGCCGAGACGGTGACCAACATGCTCGCGCTCTGGGATGAGGTCTCGGGCCGGCCGCTGGTGCGCACCGTCGCGTCGAGCACTGCCGCCGACGATGTCGGAGGCTGGGAGGAAGACGCTCCGCTCCAGTTGCCCAGCGAGGTCTCCCGGCAGGTATGGCACGGATTCCGTGACCACACACCGATGCGGCCGGTCCCGAAAGAGCAGCCCGACGTCCGGGGCGTGGACGGGGATCTGGAGCTGCTGCTGTCCAGGTTCGCCAGGCCTGTCCGCACCCTGTCCATCCCGGAGCTCTACCTGCCCGCGGCATACTGCCGCGGCTGCTCGGAGCTCGGCGAGGCCGCCGCTCCGGTCGCGCGCCGATCGGCGCGGTCGGTGCTCCAGGCCGGGGTCGTGCGGGTCTTTCCGCTGTTCCTGCTCGTCATCGCGCTGTACCCGATGGTGGCGACCATCCGATTCGGGCACCTCGGTGGCGACGGGACCGCCATCGTCGTGGCGGTGGAGATCATCGTGGTCGGGCTGCTGCTGGCGTCGGCGAGATGGATCCACCACTCCCGCTGGCCGGAGCTGCTGACGCCCCTGCGCCTGAGCGTGGCCGCTCTCGTCGGGATCGGGATCGGCGTGGCCGCCGGGATCGCCGTGCGATCCCCGCTCGTCGGCGCCATGACCGGGTTCGTCGTGTTCAGCGCGACCCCGTCGTGGATCAGCGTGACCCAGCTGGCCGGTATCGCTACCAGCTCGCGGGGGATATTCGCTGTCCTCACCGCCTTCTGGAGTGGCATCACCCTCGGTATCGTCGCCGACCTCGCGCAGTTCCCGATCCTCGGCTCGGTGCTGACCGGGATCCTGGGCGCTGCGATGGCGCTCATGCTGCTCTCGGAAAACATGGCCAGCGAACCCGGGCGTGCAGCGGCGCGTGCTGCTCACACGCGGTACCACGAGCCGGGCTGAGTTCATGTGCTGCTCGGATCTCGCGGTAGGCCGCCAGGCCACCCGAGATTCGAGCAGTTCCCCTGCGGCAGGATCTGGGCGGCTACAGTCGTCTACGGCTTGTTGAGGGCTTGCTCGGCGATGGCATTGGCGTCGGCATCTGCGCGGGCTCGGGTAATCGCGGCGGCTTGGCTGTCGAGTTCGGCATGGCGGGGTCTGCTAAAGACGAGCTTCGGCGTCGTGCCGGGCGGATCAGTCGTCGTTCACGCTGTACCCTCGTTCGCGCGCCAGCGCTTCTACCTCCTCCATCGGTACCATAGCCCGCTGCATGGTGCGACGGCGCGTTCCTGCCTGATCGCTACGGCTGTCCAGGACGTCGAGGCACTCGATGATGTGGGAGACCTCGCCCTGAACTTGATCCACCCACTCGTTGTCGCCGTGCGGTTCGTGACGCGGGTGCCTGACCTTCGGCAACTTCGTCACGAAGTTCCGCAAGTTGTGCACGGCATCGGGTGCGATCGAGCACCACTCGCTCACATCGGCCCAGCCCTCGTCGTCGAGCATGGCCGTGTCCTCATCGATGAGGCGCCATGCCAGCGGCGGGAAGAACACCGACGAGAAGGACATGAGGATCTGCGGGCCATCGATGCCCCCTCGGCGCGCTCTGGGGCCGCTGTGCCAGTAACTGGCAGCCGTTCCCGCTACCCAGGCAGTCCTTCCCCGCGCGAGCGCCACGTAGAGCCGCATACGGGCAGGGAGTTCGACCTGCGTCGATCGATCCAGCAGCGCCTCGACGGTCGGCCAGTTCCGGCGAATTATGGTCGTCGTAGCGCACATCCCAAGCACGATCGATCGAGCTACCGCTCCTGGCTTGAAGTCGACATCCGGCACCGGCACCAGCCCGGTGAGGTTGCGATCGAGGGACGCCCGCCACCACGGAAGCAGAGCGGTGGCCAGCTTGCCGTAGGCAGGGTCGAAGACCTCACCTGCCGCGGAGTTGCAGGAGCGGCACTGTCCCCAGAAGAAGATCCCGCCTTGGTCGGCACGTCCGAGCGAGACCGTACCTGCGGTGTTCATCCAGCTCGCACGGGTCACAGACCCTTGGTTTCCCGCACACTGCGGTGGGACGTGAGCCTTGCTCATCTGAGTAGTGGCACCACACACGCCGCACTCGTATCGCCGCCTCCGGGAGCGGTGCTCGAAGACCGGCTGAGGGCCGGGTCGATCCGCAAGAGCCATGCTGCTCACCCCTCGGTACTGACTGGCGCGCGGCGCCGGAGCGCCGTGCTTCTCCGGTAGCGTAGCCCTGCGGAAGCAGGCCGTCACAACTCGTTTACCTGTGCATACGACCTGCGCCCGGCATCCTTGTCTGGTCTGAATTCGGGTGCTGGCTAGACCAAGAGCGTCAGCACGCCGAGCACCCCAAAGGTCCCGGCGATCACCGCGCCGGTGGTGATGAAGCCGCGGAGCACGGCAGCGGCCAGGTCAGGGTTGCTGCGTTTGCTCAGGAGCGCGGTAGCGACGCCGCAGAGGACAGCGAACAGGGTGACCGAGATGAGGACCAAGATGACCGTCACCGCAGGGAGATTCATTCAACTTCACTCTCTATCCGAGAGCCGAAGTCGGTGCTTGTGGCAGCCTAAAGCCCGACTCCGACCCGTTGCAGGTCGATGTCGGGATTGAGCCCCTCACCCTTTGTCACGGCGGGTAAGGCCCCTTTTAGTCAATCCCCGTTGGTTGACGCCGCTGCGGAGATGGCCCAGAACATCTCGAACTCGGGGGGCACAGCTTCGGCAACCACCAAATATGGTGCCATACCCCTGCAGCGGGCAAGTGTCCGGCGGCTCTACAGCCCGTACTCGGCGTCCGGCTCCGCCGAGGGCGTGGCCACCGGCGGCTCGTAGCCGGAGTCGAACCCCGGCACCGCCCGCCTCGGCGCGGCAGCGGGCGCAGGCTCGTTCGGGACGCCGAGTTCGGCGCGGGCGGCGCGGGCGGCGTGCTCGGCATCCTGCTCGGGGCCGGTGAGCGCGCGCCGCCGCCGAAGTTCGGTCAGGCTTGCTGCAGCTGCTCGTCGTCACGGTCGCGGCGGCGGGCGGTGTTGTCGAGGCGATCACGGACGGCCTGGTCGTGGGTGCGGGCCTCAGCGACCTCTGCATGGCGGTCGGTGTGGTCGCTGGCCTGGTCGAGGATCTGGGGCCAGAGCCGGTCGGGAGGCGCCGACCTCCTGCGCGGTGTCGCGGGCTCGCTCGGCCGCGGTGTCGCGTGTCTGCTGCTGGGTGTGGGCGGTGGCGCACAGCCCGGTGAGGGCGGTTTCGATCTCGGCGCGGGGGCCGCCACCGCCGCTTCGGGGTGTTCTCCAGCTTGAACACCGCAGCCCGCGAATCGCTGTCTGGAACATCCACTTCAACTACCATCGCCCCCATTCAGCCGCCGGGAACCAGCCACCCGCCAGCCGACTCCACACAGGCGTCACCAACGTCACGGCCTCATACAACTAGCGGTCGAAGCAGTTTCAGTTGTAGGCATCGGTTAGGGTTGCCGCGGTGTGCCACCTGCCGTCCCTCGGTCCTGGGCGGGCACTGGGAACGCATTGCGCTGACTCTGGCCCGGCCGGTGTGGGTGCGGCTGGACGCGATCCTGACCCGCGACCGGGCAGTCGGCGGCGGGTGAACGGCTCCGGAGTGGAGATGGTCCGCGCGGAACACGGTCGACCGCAGCGTCGCGGTGGCCGGGTCTGTCTCTGCCTACCGGTGGTAACCCGTAGCTTCGGGAACTATAGTTTCCGGCGCATTTTGGCTCGTCAAGGCCGCATCGGCTGGTCAGGACGTGTGATAGCTCGAGGCGATTCTAGGAGAACCCTGATCATGTCGGTTCCGCTTCCTATTCTGGTCCCATGACGTTCACTGCACTCCATCGGATCCTCGGTGTGGCTCCGGGACCGCTGACCGACGAGCTTCTCGACGAGGCGGTAGCTCAAGGTGTGGAGGAGGCCGACGACTTGGACTGGAAGTCGGAGCTGCTGCCGGTGAAGGGACTGCAGCTGACGGACTTTCCGAAGGACGTCGCGGCTATGGCCAACAGTGGGGGTGGGCTGATCATCTATGGGGTCCGCGAGTCACAGAAGGCTGCGACTGAGCGTATCGGTGTCGGCGAGTGTGATGAGGGATACGAGCGCGCGTTGAACACCGCTGCGGTAAATGCCATTACTCCGCCTGTGTTTGGCTTGAAGGTGCATCGACTCGGATCCGTAGACAAGCGTGCTGTGGCGGTTGAGGTACCGGCAAGTGTCGATGGTCCGCATCTGATTTACAGGAACGAATACTTCGGCGCGCCGCTGCGTAACAATGCCGACACTGTATGGATGAAGGAACGTCAGATCGAGGCGATGTACCGGGCTCGCTTCGATGAACGCCGTCATGCCACCGAGGCTTTGGACAACCTGTACGTTGAGGCGGCTCGCGGCCGGGATACGCAAACTCGGGCATGGCTGTTCGCTGTTGCGCATCCGCGAGTCCCCCGCCTCCAGAACCGGCTCACACGTGACGATGTCCGGGAGGTGCTGACCAGGACCGAGAAGCTGACGATGACCTACGCACCTGGCGGCGTGCATCCCCTGGAGAGTGTGGACCGGCTGAATCCGCGTCCTGGTCTTCGCCGTTGGGTTGCAGTCAATGCGGCTACCGGTGATCGAATGGTTTGGAGGGAGGCGTGGGCCAGCGTCCACCATGACGGGTCGGTCACCCTCGCTGCGGCGATTGGTGGACACATGATCGGTAGTGGTAGCTACCTGGACGGGTGGCAGGTGGAGGCATCGGCGGTTGAGGCAAGTGTCGCCGATTTGATGGCTCTGACTAGGGTCACTGCAGAAGCTACTGGCAATGAGGAGTACGACATCCGTGTCGGGGCCGAGTGGATGGGCCGGGAAGCGCTGGTATTCCTGTCGGGAGACGCTCGCTACCCCCACCAAGGAACC
Source organism: Nocardia sp. NPDC050697 (assembly GCF_040654395.1). Classification (NCBI taxonomy): domain Bacteria; kingdom Bacillati; phylum Actinomycetota; class Actinomycetes; order Mycobacteriales; family Nocardiaceae; genus Nocardia; species Nocardia sp. NPDC050697. Next base: position 17,772 of record NZ_JBFAHY010000013.1, on the reverse strand, counting down.
CCGCTGCGTGGATATTCACCCGTTGAGGTGACTGTGGACGCGAGCGAGTCCTCAGATGATTTCTTCTGGCGTGTTCACGACCTGGCACAGGACTGCGTAAATCAGGGTGGTATATCCGAGGTTCGACTCGTCACCCCTCCGGCGCGGGACGAAGTGCGGTAGCTGAAGGCGCGAGGTGTATCGCTCACGCTCGCGGGCGACGAACGCTCACACTCCCTACGTCCGGTCTTAGTAATTTAGACTCGACCAGGGGATCTGATGGTCTTCGCTTGGCATCCTCGGGTCTACCTCCTCCATTGGGTAGCCGCCCGGTATTCGGGCAACCATTGGTCCGATCGGTACGGAGATGCCCTCGGCGAATTCACCAGGCGGAACTGGTCGCAGTGTCTCCCAAGGCTTCTCTCCATCGCCGCCCATTCCGATTCCGGTTCTGAGCTCGTTATCATGTATGTGAATTCGGTCCGCCAAGCTGTTCAAGGCGTGCATCATGATTGATATGTACTGGTCTAGATATTCTTCGTGAACCACGTCGTAGTATCTTGTCCGGATTTTCTGGCCGAATTTGTCGATGGCCCCGAAGGGCTGGTGATGCAAGACTCGATACCAAGGCATTGAAGAGAGCTGAGGCTCGCCGTTCTTCACCCAGACGCCGACCATAGGGGCCCTGACGACGACGAGACAGATGATGATGCTGACCGGCCCCCTTGTATTATGGTCTTTCATCGCGAGCGAGTCGAGGTGATCGGCTGCTTTCATAAGCGGCAGAGTCAACGAACGGTGCGCTTCCTCTCCTGTTACCTCGGGTTTAGGTGACCGCTTGATCTTCGATACGGAGAATGCGTGTGGAACTGGGCAATTGAAGAAGCGGAAGTCCAATGCGCCGAAAACATCTCGCACCTGCATCAATCGCGGCGCTTGTGGTTTGGTCGCGTCCGAGGGAACTAGGACCATGATTGAACTCCGCGCTTCAGGGATGTGGAGGTCGATGCTGTCGGTGCGCGTCTGCCGTTGCAGGAAAAAGGTGAAAGGCAATTCGCTCTGTTTGCACTCGACCAGTAGCTGTAGCGACGGGTGGGACAAGGGCCCACCGGGCTTCTCGGAAGTCCCGAGTGATGTGCTGACCAGGATATCGACAGTGCGTGCCTGGCCTGAATCGGAGTCGGTGTAGCTCCACTCTTCGTGCGCACCGAAGAACCCAGAGACCTTTGTGTTTCGGCTGATTGCACTACTCAGCCTATCTGCAACAACAGCTTGAAACGGGTATCCAGACCTCGCGATGGCTACCTCGACGTCCCGGCGGCTGAGACCGCTTAATAGGGTCGCATGGGCCGGTACCGCTGTTTCGTCTGCTAGCACGCAGTCCCCCTAACTCTTTATCTATGTCTTCTGTCCGATGCATCGAACCGAAGCTGACGCTGAGATCCCGCTGCGGCAGCTCGATGCTCGACTGTGGCTGGACGCGTAGACCACCGCGCTGCACCTTCGGCTCGCTGAGCGCGCCTGCGGGCGCTGCTGAGAACGAGCTTAACGGCGAGCGAATCGTGGAGTTTGTGAGCCATCAGGGCGTTCCAGGGGACCGGGCCATCTTGTCGTCGAGGGTGCGTGCGAGCTGCGCAATGTTCCCGCGCGGCTGCCTCACGGTGATCGGTGAAGTCGTGGCTATGGTCCCGGTGGCTTGGAAGCATCGGTGAGTTTCGGACTCCAGTGATGAAAGCTGCCGAGGCTTCGGAGGAGGGGGCTGACGAGTGTCTTTACGACTCGGCGTGGTTCGGTGGTGAGATCGGCGAGGGTGACTTCGGTCGCGCGCTCGTAGTTGCGGTCGGAGTAGGGTTCTCCGTCTGGTCCGTGTTCTAGCGCGCTCCTGGTGTAGGAGACAGTGCCGCGAAGTCCCGTCGCTACCAGTCCGAGCTTCCAGGATCCGGTGAACCCGAACCTCTGAGCTACGATCGCGGTGACGCGCATGAGCAGCTCGGTCTGACCGATGATCAGGTCCTCGAAGAGCACCTCGGCCGGCGCGGGCTTGGGTGTGACGTGGTCGAAGGTCATCGTCCAGACGACCTTTTCCGAGGCCAAAAAGATCGAGCCGTCCTCCCGGAAGGCGAGTTCGGCTGCGCGGCCGTTGCCAGCCCAGCGCTGTCCGTTGTGCATCCCGACCGTGAGTGCTACGCCCTGAGCACGTCGTCTGAAGCCGCTGCCGTCGGCGAGATCGGGTGCGAAGTTGCGGTGGGACGAAGCTGCTGCTTGCTGAACCCAGCTGTGGACGTCGGTCTGCCACTGTTCGGACTCGGTCAGGGGGACCAGCAGATCGTCGGGCGCGCCGAGCGGTTCGGCAAGGATGCCGAGGATCGAATTGCGGCCACCGCGCTCACCGAGGCCGTCGATAGCGGTCCTGGTCGCGGCGAGGATGTCCTGTTCGGTGGAGAATCTCTGGCGGTGCAGGCGCGCGACTTCTTCATTGGAGAGCACGCGGTTCTTCTTGTCGCCGCGGCCGTAGAAGCGGCCGTCGGCCATGTGCGGGGCTCGTGGGGAGCGAGGAATCGCGACCACGAGGTATCCGTATCCGGGTCGGTCGCTCGCGAATATGACGGAGGTGGTGACCTGCACTGCTTCTTGAACAGCTGTAGCGGCGATGCTTTCGACTCTTTCCGGCAGCTGGCGTAGCTCGACGGGCCACAGTGTCGGCGATTCGGTGTCTTCGGTGACTCCGATGATGATTGTGCCTCCGTCGAGCGCGAAAGCTGCGATGTCGCAGGCGAACTTCTTGTTGTCCGCTGGTTTCGTACCCAACTGGCGCTTTAGGTCGAGGTGATGTGTCTCCTCCAGGAGGCCGGTATCGGCGGCGAATTGCAGTTGCTCTTCGGTTCGTGGTGGCCACACCGGCCCAGGCGTTGTCACGACAGTGCAGCCTAGCGCCTGACCCGGCTGATCCCCTCGCGGACGCGCGCTGCTCAGGACCCCGATTGCCGCTCTTCTCGGTGCGAGCGTTCCACCGGCAGAGGCGTCTACATGCTGGGACCGCGATCGGTCGGACCGGAATCGAGCAGCCCGTTGCCCAGCTGCGGCCTACCCTGGAGACAGCAGGTGATCACAGTCGGGGTGGCGGTGGGTTGCGATGGCAGTGGCAAACAAGCATCCGTCGAAGGTAGCGATGTCGCGGGCGCGCCATCCCGAGACCGGGAGGATCTTGCTCGCCTCCGAGATCGCCGAGCAGGTCTCCTCTTGGCCGAAGCCGTTGTCCTGCTACACCATCGGCTGCCATGCGCGGGTGCACGCGGTCACCGAGGTTCCGCGGACCGAGAAGAAGGGGGGCCGCGCCGCCTACTTCGCCCGTAACCGTGCTTGTGACGGTGGAACCAACGATCACACCGTGCACTGCGTCTACAACCTCAGCCAGATCATCACGGTCCTCACCAGAGACAGTGGCGGGCTGCTACAGCGCGGCCGATCAACTTCCGACCCGGAGACTGGAGAACCCACCCCCGTCTACCGCCTTCCGTGGCCGGAGGCGTTCACTCGCCCCCCGCGAGGCTCGACCTCGGAGGCTACGAGTCCAGAGGGAGCGGTCTTCTCAGAAGAGGCCACCAAGCTGCTGAATACCGCCGCCAAGATCGCCGAACTCCTCGACCGTTACCAGCAGATGCGGGAGCATCCAGAGGTCATGTTCCGTGCGGTCTGCAAAGGCCAGGACGTCGAATGGCTGTACTTCCTCTACACGCCGCAACGGGCATGGCTGCTCGCGCGCAACCTGCGAAGGGCAGAGTTGACGCACCCGGTTGCGGTCATCTTCCGCCCTGGCGGCCACGACATCATCGAGCGCGGTGACCGGGCCTGGGTGCGCGCGGAGATCGCCACGCCGGAAGATCACGACGACACCGCGGAGAGGTTGTTCGTCGGTGGGGCAACCGAGCTGATGAAGCGGATTTTTCGATCGTCTGAGCGCGCGATCAGTGCGCGCATGTATATCGGCTACGGGATGTGGACCTCGGTCAGCCACAGCAACCTTCCCCCGAGACCTACCCTTGAACTGGTCGACGGATCGCTGGTCGCCGAGCTGCCGCCCAGTATCGACCGCGAGGTTTTGCGCCGCTGGAGTGCCTTCCGCGCCGTGAGGGATTGAGGCTCTCGGCACCGGGAGGGGTCAACCGCCGGCCGAGGCGCCAGGGGCGTCGGATTGGCGGTGCTCACGGACAAGTGAGGGCAGGAGTCTGTATGGGGGAGAATCAGATGCGCTTGGCGGTGCTGATCGACGCCGACAACGCCTCGCCGGTAATGGCCGAGCCGCTGCTGGCCGAGATCGCGAAGTACGGAACTGCGCACGTCAAGCGAGCTTATGGTGACTGGACCAGCACGAATCTCAGCGGTTGGAAGTCACACCTGCTGAGGCTGTCGATCCAGCCGGTGCAGCAGTTCGGGTGGACCACGGGTCGCAATGCGACCGACGCCGCCTTGATCATCGACGCGATGGACCTGCTGTATTCAGGTCGGTTCGACGGGTTCTGCCTGGTGAGCAGCGACTCGGACTTCACGCGGCTCGCTGCCCGCCTCCGCGAATCCGGGCTGACGGTGTTCGGCATGGGGGAGCGAAAGACGCCGCGGGCATTCGTCGCCGCCTGCGACAAGTTCGTCTATGTCGAAAATCTCACTCCGGAGCAACCCGCCTCCACTGCCGCGAAGAAGCACAGCACGAAAGCCCCCAGTTCTGAGCTGACTCCTCTGGTGACGGCGGCGGTCGAAGCGTCCTCGGACGAGGATGGCTGGTCGCATCTGGGAGCGGTCGGCAACTACCTGTCGAAGAAGCAGCCCGACTTCGACACCCGCACCTACGGCTACACCAAGCTCAAGCTCCTGATCGAGGCGCTCGGAGCCTTCGAAGTCAGCCAACGGCATCCAGCACCCGGGAAACCGGCTGTTGCCTACGTACGCTGCCGCGACCAATCCGACTCCGCCACCTCGACGGCTGACACCGTCGCTGCAGGACAGGGTGAAACGGCCGCTCCACAGGAGCTCTCGGTCGACGCTGCCGAGCAGCGATTTCAGCTACGTGTCCCCCTCGATCAGCAGTACCGGGAATCGCTGCTGCGGCGGATCTATCATGCATGGCGAACCGGGGACGCCTCCACGCTCGGCGCGCTCGAAACTGTGATCGGGCGGGCCGCCCCCGACATGGACAAGCCGAGTCGCAGCATCTTGGTCAACAGCTTGACCTACGACGACGCCGCCTACGCTTTGCGAGTACTCGATCCCCAGTCCGCGCCTCGCGCACAACGGCATATCGCGACCTTCGACGGCCAACCAGAACACCAATGGATCATTCGCAGCCATGTCGCGTGGCTAACCTTCCTCATCTATCGGCTACCACTGGAGGGGCAAGCCGACCCAGGTCTGCTCACGGAGCTCTTCGATGACCCCGAGTACGGACGGCCACTGCTTGCTGAAGCACAAACCATCGCGGGCTCCCGCCGGACCAACGCGGCAACAACGCACGGCTCGGAGGAGGATGCCCCAGCTGGGCAGCAACCTCCCCTTCACTCAAACGGAAGGTAAGGCCCTGAGGTGAAGGCGGGTGGATCGTAGATCGGCGGGCCGTTCACCGGCTATCGAGCTTCACGCTGTCGCCGCCGGTCCGAAAGCCGGAGTCAGTACTGAGGGCGACCCCGGGTCACTTCGCGAGCTGCGAAAGCTCGTCGCCCTTCCAGCGACACATCTGCTTCGTTGACAACCTGTGGCGGGTCGAAGTCCCTCAAGTTCAGCTCTTCTTCGGACACCAAACGCGCGAATAAATCGCTATGGAATGGCCCCAGGAGCGGTGTCGTGCCTGGGAACCGGGGTGAAACTCCTACGAAGTGCGCAGCAATGTTCGACTGCGATAGGCCGCTGCCCCTAAGCCTCGATCGGATTCGCGACCACATATCATCGTCTAGGACGCGTGCGTAGGCAAGGATTCCATCCTCGATGGGAGTTTCGGAAGTCTGAATATCCCAAACGCACGCGTCCACAATCTGTTCGCGAATGTTGTGCCATGCGCGCGAAATATTGTCGCTCGCATCTCCGGTTCGGCCGTTGTAGTGAGCGTACAGTTCCGAAATGAGGTGGAGTCCGAATTCGTCACCATAGGTGTTTACGATGTGGCGGCCTGTCTCACTAGTATCGGCCGTGGCTATGGAGCGGTCCAGAAGGGCGTGAATCACCGTCCCCCAACCGGAGTACAGGTCGCCGCGCTGCGGCGCGAGCCGACGGGTCAAGGCGGTTGCCGCTGCGGCGCTATTCGCCGACGTGGCGGATTGCACTAACGGGAGACTTGCGAATACCTTGCTCAAAAGAATGCGTCGCTGTGGAACCTCGCCCAAGTAATCTCTGATAACGGATGTGGAGTCGAATTCTCCTCGGTCCAGGAGGTCTCGAAATGACTCGCGAACCGAAGTGTCGCTCAAATCTCCTTCTGGTAGGGCGAACTGAAAGTATCGACCAAAGTAGTCCGGATTGGAGATGCGTTGACCACCGGCGCGGTCCGTCCAGGTCGCTCCAGACCGATGGGGCAGCATTGGGAATAGTGCCACCAACATCTTATAAACTGCGATTTGTGCACTTCGATCCGTGCTTCGGGGAAGCACTAAGCGGAGGCGGTTGTCCCAATCTGTGCCCGATTCACCGCTTTCCTCGGGCGGGCGAGACACTAAAATTCGACGCCAGCCGGGGATATGGTCATAGAGGTCTGGATAGTTCAGGCGAATGTAGGTGATGACCGCAGCGTCAAATAGATCAACTTCCTCGGGACCTACCAAGGAACATAAGACATCGGTCTGAAGGCATAGTTGTTTGATGCTACGCAAGGTCATCGACTCGGGCTCTGGCAGCACATCGAATAGGTGCTCCACCGCGTAGCGCGTGGCAGGTGCGTCGATGGAGAGGCCAAGATCATGGGCTACCGATTCCAGGCCGTCTCGCAGTTCGGTGGCCGTATGAACACGCTGAATCGGTGGGAGGACAAACGGGTACTGAACAATCTTCTCGAGGTATCGATGAGCGCGGTCGCGATTGTCACGAGCCAGATCAGAACTGGTGAGAAGGTCGAGTACCGTGGTCTTGTCGTATGCCAGCAGGTAGTGGACGTTCGGGAATCGTCCGAGGAGCCGGACCGCCTTCATCACCGCCAGGAGTTCGTCGGTGTGCAGGCGATCGAGATCATCCACTACCACCAGTACCCTTGTGCCAGACTCGCGAATCGCTTCGGAGATCTTATTGAAACGCACTTGAAACGGGTCCTCGGACGCCTCGAACTTTCCGAGTCGTTCGGCTAGGACATCTGCGCCCGAGTTCATGGCGTCGTCTACGCCGCCCGGTGCCCATCGTCCGATGGCTGCCTTCAGCAGACTCCCTCCGACTGCTGCTCCTACAGGTACGGCGGCCCTCAGCATTTCTCGTGCCGTGGTCGCGCGCTGTGGCAGCGCCGAAGCGATCGCGGTGTAAAACTCAGCGATCAGCGTATCGGTGTCTGAAGCCGCCCACGGAGTGAAGTGCACAACCGACCATGCAGGCTGAGATGGGGCAGAGCTCAGCGCCTTCGTGATTAGGTTCAGCATCGACGTCTTGCCGCTTCCCCACGGCCCGGCGAGTCCGAACACGACGCTTGATCCGGTACCTGTGCGAGCGATGCGCTGCGCGATCCGTGTCGCAAACATCCCACGGGACAGGCGATCATCCTCGATGTGGTCGATGGCCGCATCGCTGTCGTTTCGAGGCCGCGCCCCTGGAAGGGGTGCGCCGCGTCGCCCGCCGACCCGGCCCCGCACCGGCCGAAGCGACCGGCACCCCGCAGCCGCGCCCTGCCCGAACACCGAGGGGACGCCAACTCGCCTTCGACTTCACCCCACCGGACCCCTACCGAGGCATCCGCGCCGGGACCGGGGGCCAGTACCCGCTCCCGATCCCGGCGCGCCGAGTCCGCACCACACCACCGGCCGCACCGCCACCGCAGCGTCCCGCCCGCCGGGCGACACCCCAACAGCTCGCCTTCGATTTCACCGAACCCGCCCCGGCCGATCCCTACGCCCGCCTCCGCCCGACCCGCAGCGGCCAGTACCCGCTGCCGTTCCCAGTGACCCGGGTCAAACCCGTACCGCCGCCACCGAACCCGCCACAGCCACCCGCGCCGGCGCGCCCGGCCGGGCGGCAGCTGCATCTACCCATGCCCGACCTGCCCGTGCGCCGCCGCGCACCCCGCCCACCGCGAGGAGGCACCCTGCGATGAGCACCCTCGTGCGCATCCCCGCCGACGTCGACCGCTCCGACCGCATCCTGGGCCCCTTCACCGCCCGCCAGCTCGCCGTCCTCGCCACCACCGCCCTGCTGCTGTACTCGGGGTGGACCGCGACTCGCACGGTCATCGCCCCAGCGATGTTCGCCGCCCTCGCGGCCCCGATGTTCGTCGTGGTCGCGGTCGCGGTCTGCACCCGACGCGACGGCCTCTCGGCCGACCTGCTGCTCGTGGCCGCCATCGGCCACCGCCTCCGGCCACGCCACCTCGTCAAGACCCACGTGCAGCCGTCCCCGAGATGGATCACCACTCGCGCCCGCACCACCCGGCCGCGCCCGCCGACCCCGGCCCCGCTGACCGCGCACGCCGCACGGCTCCCGGAATCGGTGACCGACAGCGGCGCAGGTGGAGGTGTCGGCGTGATCGACCTCGGCGCCGAGGGCCTCGCCGTCATCGCCGTCGCCGGAACCCTCAACCTGAGCCTGCGAACCCCAGCCGAACAGGACAGCCTGGTCGGTCAGCTCGCGGGCTGGCTGCACACCCTGCGCCAGCCGGTACAGATCCTGGTCCGCTCAGCGCGCCTCGACCTGAGCAGCCACATCACCGGCCTGTACGCCGCCGCCGAGCAGATGTCACCCGACCTCGCCGCGGCAGCCGTCGATCACGCCGATCACCTCGCCGAGCTGATCGCCCGCGAGAACCCGACCCACCGCCAAGTGCTGCTCGTCTGGCGCGAGCAGACCGACACCCTGGCCAGGACCGGGCTGGCCGCGCGGCTGCCCCGCCGAGGCCGGACCCGGCGGGCACTGTCCGGGGGTACCCGCCGGGCGGCCGAGTCCCGGCTGCTGCGCCGCATGAGCGAGGCCGCCGACATCCTGTCCCCGCTCGGAATCTCGGTCACCGCCCTCGACCCGGTGGCCGCGACCGCCGTGCTGACCAGCTGCACCAACCCCGAGGGCCTGGTCTCGGCCGCCGCCGACATCGCCGCCGCCAACACGGTCATCAGCACCGATCCTGGCACCCCGGCCCCGGATCCGTTCGCTCGAGGCGCGGACCGGTTCGCCCCGGAATCGCTCACCATCGGCACCCGCCACCTCGAGATCGGCTCGGACTGGACCTCGACGCTCGCGGTCACCGGCTACCCGCGCGAGGTGACCGCCGGCTGGCTCGCGCCGCTGCTGTCCCATCCCGGCCGGGTCGAGTTCGCCGTCCACATCGACCCCGTCGACCCGGTCACCGCCGCGACCCGGCTGCGCCGCCAGCTCGCCCGCCTCGAGTCCTCCCGCATGCATGACGCGAGCCGAGGCCGCCTTTCGGACCCGCAGGTCGACGTCGCCGTCGAAGACGCCGCCGAGCTGTCGGCGCGCGTCGCGCGCGCCGAAGCCAGGCTGTTCCGGGTCGGGATCTACCTCACCGTTCACGCCGAGACCGAAGCCGAACTCGCCGACGAACTCGCCGCGGTCCGCGCGCTGGCCGCCAGCCTGCTCGTCGACACCTGCACCCTCGCCTACCGCGCCGCCCAAGCCTGGGCCACCACCCTGCCCCTCGGCCTCGACCTAATCCGAGTCCGGCGCACCTTCGACACCACCGCCCTCGCCGCGGCCTTCCCCTTCGACTCCCCGCAACTGCCCGCCGCCGACCCCGCTCGGGCCGAGCGCCCCTCAGGGGTGTTCTACGGCCGGGACGCCGCCTCGGGCCTGCTGTTCGTAGACCGCTTCGCTCCCGAGGCTCACAACCACAACCTGGTCGTCCTGGGCCGCAGCGGCGCGGGCAAGTCGTATCTGGTCAAGACCGAGATCCTGCGCTCGCTCTATCGCGGGATCGAGCAAATCGTCATCGACCCCGAAGACGAATACCGCCGCCTCGCCCACGCCGTCGGCGGCACCCACCTGCGCCTCGGCACGGCAGGGCAGCGACTCAACCCCCTCGACCTGGAAATCCACACCAGTCCCGACGGCAACCGCAGCGCACCCGCCGACGCCCTCACCCGCCGCAGACTGTTCCTGCACACCCTCGTCGCGGTCCTGCTCGGCAACCAGACCCCCGCCCAGCGCGCCGCTCTCGACCTCGCCCTGACCGCCGTCTACGCCAGCGCCGGGATCACCGACGACCCGGCCACCTGGACCCGTCCCACCCCGATCTTGAGCGACTTGCGCGAGCACCTGGCCCGGCTCGGCACACCTACGGCCGGCGAGGTCGCCGACGGGCTCGCGCCCTACGCCGGCGCTGGCGCCTACGCCGGACTGCTCGACGGACCTACAACCACCGATGCCGAGGGCGGGCTGGTGGTGTTCTCGCTGCGGGAACTGCCCGAAGAGCTCAAGACCATCGGCACCCTGCTGGCCCTGGACGAGACCTGGCGGCGGGTCTCCAACCCGGCCGATCGGCGGCCCCGGATGATCACCGTGGACGAGGCATGGCTGCTCATGCGCCAGCCCGCCGGAGCCGAGTTCCTGTTCCGTGCCGCCAAAAGCTTCCGCAAACACTGGGCCGGGCTCACCGTCGCCACCCAGGACAGCGCCGATGTCCTGTCCACCCAACTCGGCCGCGCGATCGTCTCCAATGCCGCCACTCAGATCCTGCTCCGCCAAGCCCCCCAAGCCATCGACGAGGTCACCACGGCGTTCCGCCTCTCCAACGGCGAACAACAATTCCTGCTGACCGCCGCCCGCGGTAGCGGACTCATCGCCACCAGCGGCTCAAATCGCGCCGTCTTCGCCTCCGCCGCCTCGGCCACCGAGAACTCGTTGATAACGACCGATCCCGGCGAGCTTTTCGCTGCCGACGAAAACCGTGACCGGGATATCGACATTGAGCCTGAGCAATATTCCTAAGAAGGTCGCGCAACCGATTATGTCCGGTCGCGATCCGCGTAGTGAAGTTTTTGCGTTACGAGTCAATCTGTTGATTCCGATAATCAGGAGAAGAGACCGGTGAATAGAGATATCGCGGTATGGCTGACGACAGACGACGTATCTCGTCGGTTGAAAATACCTCGAAAAACACTCGCGAATTGGGCGGCGTCAGGGAAGGGGCTACGCTACGTTCGTATCGGTAGATACCGCCGATATCGATTGACCGACCTGGTCGCGTGGGAGCAGGGGCTTATCGCGCGCGGTGGTGGAGAAGCGAGCGACGGATGTAACCCATCGTAGGCGTATGTCGAAAACTATCTCTGATTTCCGAAGGCGAGCTCGATTATGGTGGAACGCCTGAAGCCGATACCTCCGCTTCGTGCGTGCAGGGCGTATGACACATGGCACCTGAGAAAGAAAGGGGCGAACGGGCGCCCGATTCGTTCGGCGAGCTACGGGCGAGGCAAGCAGTGGCGCGGCGCGTACTTCGATGGAATCTCCCATGCGCCGCACACGCAAGGGTTCAGCACTGCCAGGGACGTGGATGCATGGGCGCAGGAACAGGTCGCAGCCATAAAGGTTGGCCGCCACATCACCAAGGATGCCTCACGCGTAATGATGACGCAGTGGTGCTGGGAATGGCTCGACTTGCAAGTATTCGATTCCGGAACGTATGGCAGCTATCGCAGCTACATCAACTTGATACTCAAATATTTGGAGATGTACGCGGTTCACGAGGTCCGCGAACCTCATGTCCTGCGGATGATGGCCGGGCTGCACCGTGCCGGTTACACGTACGACTACCGGGTCAACATCCATCGGCTGCTCACTCGAATCATGGCTGCGGCCAAACGCGCCGAGCTGACTACGGTCATCCCGTGCTCGACCCAGACATACGCCAAACCCAATCGCGAGCGCCCGAAAGTCCCCACCTACTGCCCGACCATGCCCGAATTCTGGACATTCTTCTATATCATGCCTGCGGAAACTCGTATCTTGGTAGCGCTCGGCGTCGGTGTGGGCCTGCGGATGAGCGAAGCGCTCGGTGCAAATATCGAAGATCTCGATGTCACGAATCATACCTTCCAGCTAAAATCGCAGTACAAAGCTGCCCGGAGAGTGAATGGAGCGAAGATCGGAAGCCATGACGGACCGCTGAAAACCGAAACCTCGGGAACCGAGATCCCGGTCGATCCCTGGGTCGTCGACTGGATCGTGGAGCTGCTCGACGGGCGAACCACTGGAAAGTTCGCGAGATTCTCAGCGAGTCGATCAGGCGGGCGCATGTCCCAGAAAGCGCTGCGCAACCGGGTATATGTGGCCGTTACGGTAGTCGGAGGCCCGGCCGCGGAACTGATTCCCTGGAACCGGATGGCAAAATGCGTCAACGTATGGGGTTCCACTCGTTGCGTCACCTCTACGGATCATTGCTCGCCGCTGGCGCATACAGTCTCGCCGATGTGACCAGACGTATGCGGCACAAGAACAACACCACCACCCTGGACATCTACACCCACCTTGTTGACGGTCAGCATGGAGGTGCCCGACTCCTCGGAGAGGCGCTTGCTCGGGGCCAGCGCGACTATCTCCGCGCTCGGAGCGGGCTGTATGCGGTGGGCGGCGGGGGTGAGCGCTGAGAGGGGCGCAGGAGCGTCGAGTCGCTGATGGCGAGCCCGGTCACGGCGAAATGATTCCTCTCCGCAGGCTGCGTTTGGGTTCGCGCGCCAACGTGGCCCTGCTGATGCTAGTTGGCTTCATGGCGGGTGCGAAGGATGGTGTATCTCACGATGTAGACGGGGATTCGTTTGGCTGTGCGCTTCGAAGGCGGGGCGATGCTGCTGCGGTGTCCGTAGGTCTAAAGCCGCGGGATCGGCGTCGGTGCGTCCCTCCCGGTGGGCTGGCGAATCTGTACATGGACTATCCACGGGCCCAGGACGTGTGCCGGGAGTGGGAGCGCCGCCACGGGCTGCGCGAACTCGGCGGGCCCGGGTGCGGCGCTGAGCGGGCGAACAAGCCGGGGGAGCGGGCTCGCCGCGACCGCACGGCGGCGCCGAAGACCGAGCGCGAGGCGCTGCAGCGGCGCGGGCGGGCGATCGCAGCGTCGGTTAGGAGTGAGGCCGAGTGGTGCGCGAGATGCGCGCCGCCGGGCTGATTGTGCGCCCGTACTTCGCCAAGGGCGGCATGGACCAGGTGACCGGGTACTCGGTGGGGATGCGCCCGAGTCTCAACGCCAAGGCCAAGCGGGAGAAGCCGATCAGCTACGGCGGCGGGCGGTTGGCCCGGGATCTCACGCTGACCGCGCTGCGGTCGTGGGCGCCTTGGAAGCAGGGCTTCGACGCCGAGCAGGCGGCGCTGGAGGAGTGGCGCAAGGCCAACACCCCGGCCGCGCGGTCGTCGATCGCGACCCCGGTCGACGAGCAGGCCACGATTGCCAAGCTGGCGCGGTTCACCGACTACGCGCGCGGCATCGCCGAAGGTGACCGGGACGCCTGGGCGAAGCTCGCGTCGCAGTCGTCGGGGATTTTCGCGGCGCTGTCGGTGCACCCGCCCGCGATGCGGACCGCAGCAAGGATGCTGTGGTCGACCACCTCGCCGACCGCGGGGAACATGGCCGTGCTCTACGCGCTCATCGACTGCCTCACCGCCGTGCGGGACATGCTGGAGACGAGCGATCAGGCCCGCGCGGCGCAGGCGATGCTCTCGGTCGCGCGCAAAGCGGTCACCGAGATCCACATGCGCGCCGACGGCCTGGACCTCGCCCGCCCCTACACCCGCACCACCGGGTACCCGGCGTGGGTGGCCGCGTATAAGGCCTCAATCGTGGTCGACGGCGAGAACCTCGACGACTACGCCCCTGACATCGCCACCGCGACCTCGGCCTGGCACGCACACCGCATCGCCGTGATCACCAGCCCGGGCGGGCCCGGCTACGACGAACACGGCTACCTCACCAGCCCGCCGAACAAGGCGGAGCCCCGACCCGCTCCGAGGAAGCGAGCTGTGCGCAGAACCGTGCAGTTCGACATGGCCCGGTTCATGGAGATGCAGCGCGCCAAGCCTCCGCGACCCCCAGAGCGACCCCCTCACCGAACTTCGAGGACGAGCCACTCCCCGGCTACAACAACGCGCCGGAGACCATCGACACCACCCTCATCCGTACCTGATGCGGACCGCTGCCGGCTGCCGCCGCACCTCGACCCGATCCGGAACCGGGATCTCGGGCGCGGCGGGTTCGAGCGGTGAGCGCGCGCCCACGGGTGACCCGGTGGCCAGGTCGAGCGCGCGGGTGCCGTGCTCGGGAAGTCGGGGTACGGGTAGTGACCGCCGAAAATCGGGCGGTTATGGATAAGGCCTCACTCAAAGCGGTGCGGTCGTCACCGAAGCGGACCCCGGATATCGGGCTGTTATCCGGGGTAGTGCGTCTGCCTACCTTCGGCGATCGGGGTCCATCCGTGCGCGACCCGGCCTCGCTGTCCGGGGCAAGGTCAGATCCGTTGTTTTTCGGCGGTTATTACCAGGACCCCAGTTTTGGTGCGACAACGATCAGAGAACATGGCAGTTCGAACCGCACGCGCTATCGCTTCCTGCCGGTAACGGACAGCCATGAGCGAGAGATCACCACGACGCGGGTGCGTCAACTCCTCGCCCAGCGGCAGGATTCATTACGTAGAGGCCTTCGCCAATCTTGATCGAGCGCGAACGCACTACTTCATTGAGTTCGCGATCCCACTCTGTGTGATCGGACCATTGCACGGCGGCAATGTAGTTGACAGGAGGCAAGGCAGCTCGGGCGAGCTTCGTACCAGCCAGGTCTGCACCAGCTAAATTTGCATAACGCAGATCCGCGTCCGTCAGGTTCGCGCCAGTCAAGATTGCGGGGCTCAGGTGCGCCTCACTCAGGTCAGCGCCGGTAAGGTCCGCGCCGATCAAAATCGCGCCGCTCAGGTGCGCTTCACTCAGGTCCGCGCCGATCAGCCCCGCTCCAGTCAGATTCGCGTAGCGCAGGTGCGCTTCACTCAAGTTCGCGCGGGTAAGGTTCGCGTCAATTAGGTCCGTGTTGGTCAGGATCGTGTTGGTCAGGTTCGCGCCGCTTAGGTCTGCGCGGGTCAGGTTCGCGCCGCTTAGGTCTGCGCGGGTCAGGTTCGCGCGGGTCAGGTTGGCGGCAGTCAGGTTGGCGGCAGCCAGGTTCGTGCCGCTTAGGTCTGCGCGGGTCAGGTTCGCGCCGCTCAGGTCTACGCCCCGTAGGTTCGCTTCGCTCAGGTGTCCGCTGCTCAGAATAGCTTCGGTCCGGGCTATCTCGCTCCGAATCGCATCGAACAGAGTGCCGGGGTGGGTTTGACCGCCGCGGGCAGCTTCACCCGGTGCTGTAGCACTTGAGCCCACGCTGATCGGGTCGGTGTTGGGGAGGTGCCGCTGAATCCCCTCGTCGGGGCGAACCGGCAGTCGGTAGCCAATGAGCGCCGCCCAGTACCGCTCTACGAAGGAGTACCCGGCCCGGCCGCGAGCCGTGCCACGGCTCTGACGGCTCCGCGGGCGAGCCAGGGATGCCCAGTACCGCTTTCCAAGGGTGGTGTTCCCGCTCATTTCGGCTGCTTGTCTGTCAAGTCGTTCGTCTCACTGATCGACCGCGCCGCCCCGAACTGTGTAAACAAGGCAGGCGCTGCGGTTCCCACCGCCAAGGCAGCCACCGCGCTGGTGACCTGATCATGGAACAGCCCCCCAGCCACGGCGCCCAGAAGCAGCCGTGTCGCTGCGGCAGCGAGGTCAGGCCCCGGGTCGAAGTATCGGTTCCAGTGTGGCAGCTTCTTCCGCGCAGCACGAGCGACCTTTCGCCCTTCGCGGTACTCAGTGAGGTTGCCCAAGAGAGCCACCAGCTCGACGACGATCCCCCCTGCTGCGCCAGCCGCGACAGCGATGCGCCAATCCACCCCGTAGTCTCCTCGATCTCCCCTGGACACCGCGCTCCTGCACGGCTGGGCGTTGCAGACCGGTAGAGGCGGACCGCACGTCGATGCGCATCGTACGGGGAACGACCACACGGAATCTTTGCGTCAGCCGAATGTGGATGACCTCAGTTCGGCTTGGTCTTGACCTTGCCGGCGCGGATCCGGGCGACGTACTCGCGGACGAACCCGGAGTGCCTGGCGGCTTCGCTGGGCCCATGCCCTCGGCGATGGCGGCGCGGCTCTCGGCGAAGAGAGTCTCGTGGGCGCGCTCGTAGGTGGGGCTGGTCTCGTCGTAGACCGCGCGGGCCCGTTCGATCCGGAGGCCGCGTTCGTCGTCGCCGCGCCGGTGGCGGCGCCTGCGCATGGTTTTCGTCAACTCCATGTCCGACCGGGGCGGCATCTCAAGATCGGAGAGGTCCGATCTTGAGATGCCGGTGTCAGAACGGTCCTCAGATGCCCTGCCACCTTTGTTCCTTGCGCTCTACACCAACGCTTCCGGGTTCGTGCGGGTGCCTTCTCGAACCTCGAACACGTCCTTCTCGCCCTAGACCGGTACGGAGTCCTGCTCGATACGGTCGTGCCAGGTATCTGGCTTGACGGATTGCGGTGGTCTTTCTCGACGCAATGGCCGGAAGGCTGATTAGAACGGATTGCTCGGCGGTACCGGTGCTCGGGGTGGTGTCCCGAATCGTTCGCAAGCGCTCTCCGAGAATGCGGACAGCGACCTTGAAAACCCACGCCCGAGGGAACTCGACGACGGTCCAGGATTTCCAAGCTCGGATCATCGCTTCCTGGGCGATTTCGGCCGCGTCGACGGCTGTCGCGCCCCTGTTGACCAGGAAGCCAGCCAGCCTGGGCAGATGCTCGCGGTAGAAGGCCTCGAAGACCTCTGCCTGACGAGCCTCCGATTCTGCTGGTGCGACCGTCGTTTCTGCGGCTACACGGTATGGATCCACGCTCATTTGATCGGGTTCATCGACCACGACGTCCTCCTGTTTTTGACGTTGCCGTCTTCGGCTTCGTCACCGGTCCCACCGTCACCTTCGTGTGGAGGCCACCTGCTTCGTGCCGGGCTTCCAACTCGCTGCCGTGCGGGAGCACTCGCACGAGATCGACCACATGCCTGCGGTGGCCCGTCTGCTCGATCTTCCTTGCCCGCAGACGCCCCCAGATTGTCCACGTGAGCAGCACTTTCCCGGTCACCCCCGCGAGCAGCAGGAGCAGCAGTTCCATTGCGTTCATGCCAGCTAAGAGCGGCGGAGACGCCGAAGGCGTGCAACCCGGATCGAAAAAAGCTTCGACGCCTGGTTCCCCACACTCTGCCGCTATAGCCCGGACCCTCCGTCCCGCCCGGCCTGCGACCCGGACACCGGCGCTCGAAGCCGGAGTGGACTCCGGCGTGGCTCGTCGCGGCTCGGCGGCGGGCGCGGGTTCGTTCCGGATACTGAGTTCGGCGCGGGCGGCGTGCTCGGCGTCCTGCTCGTGTCGGTGAGCGCGCGTCGGCGCCGGAGTTCGGCCAGGCCCTGCTGCAGCTGCTCGCTGTCGCGGTCGCGGCGCCGTTCGGCGTCGTCGAGGCGAGACGTCGGTGATTTCGGTCGCGATTTGGAACTTCGTGCCCGTTGCCCCTAAAGGCTGTCCCGTAAGCCGTTGTGCCGCAGCGGTAGTCTGCTGTCGTGGCGGTGATCTCGGCGTCTGACCCGGTGATGGTGGAGCTGTT
>NZ_JBFAHY010000012.1:0-182959 GCF_040654395.1 Nocardia sp. NPDC050697 | reverse complement strand
CTGTTTGTGGTGGTTTCTGTTCTTCTTGCTTTGGTTGTTTTATTTTTTACTCCTCCTCCCTCTTTCCACCCCCCCCCCCCCCGACCCCTACCCCGGAGGGATCAGTCCTGCGGCACGCAGAGGTCGCGGAGCAGCGAACCGTACTCCGGGTGCGCCAGCGCGGAGGCGAACTGGGCGACCAGGTAGTCCGCCGGGTTCCCGGTGTCGTACCAGCGGCCCGAGATCACCTGCCCGAACACCGGATTCGCTGCGGCGTGCGCGTTGATGGCATCCGTCAGGTAGATCTCACCGGTGCGGTGCTGGTGCCAGTCGCGCGTCTGCGTCCGCAGCTCCTCGACGATCCCCGGCGTCACCACGTACCCGCCGATGGCGGCGAACGAGGACGGCGCGTCCTGGGGCTTCGGCTTCTCCCGCAGCCCGGTGATCCGCAGCAGCCCGGCCCCCCGGTCCTCGGCCACCACCGGGACGCCGTAGCGCTGCGAATCCGCCGGATCCATCGGCAGCAGCGCGAGT
Organism: Nocardia sp. NPDC050697; assembly: GCF_040654395.1. Classification (NCBI taxonomy): domain Bacteria; kingdom Bacillati; phylum Actinomycetota; class Actinomycetes; order Mycobacteriales; family Nocardiaceae; genus Nocardia; species Nocardia sp. NPDC050697. The sequence continues at coordinate 182,446 of NZ_JBFAHY010000012.1, read as the reverse complement.
ACCGGCGCACCGGTGCTCTCGTACGCGTCGATGAGCTGCTGCGCCCGCGGCACCTCGGCGACGAAGACGTCGTCCGGCCAGAGCACGAGCATGGGCTCGTCACCCGCGTGCCGCGCGGCATTGAGCACCGGCGTCCCGTTGCCGTACGGCCCGTGCTGGTCCAGGTAGGTGATGTGCCCGCGCCGGGAGAGCTCCCCGACCTCCTCGACGGCATCGGCGAACGCCGTCTTCCCGTCCGAGCGGAGCTGCGCGACGAGCGCGGGGTTGGGGCGGAAGTGGTCCTGGATCAGCGATTTCCCGCCGCTGACCACGATGGTGATGTCGGTGATGCCCGAGGCGACCAGCTCGCGCACGGTGTGCTCGATGACCGGCTTGTCGCCGACCGGAAGCATCTCCTTCGGGATCGCCTTGGTCAGCGGCAGCAGCCGGGAGCCGATTCCGGCGGCCGGAATCACGGCCTTGCGGATCTTCATGCGCCGATCATCACACAGCGACCGCCGGTCGGCGCGGAGCCCCCGATCCGGGCGGGGATTCGGCACCCGCCCCCGATTTCCGGCCTGGTCACGGCGTTCGCTGTCGGTGGGCGGGCGTAGATTCTGCACCCGTGCGACCCGTCCGCAGCCCCGCCCCGGTACCGGCGGTGCCGCACGCCCGGGGCCGGGGCGCGGGGCCCGGGTGACGACCGGGCAGGCGGCCCGCCGATGGGTGCTGCACATCGACATGGATGCCTTCTTCGCCTCGGTCGAGCAGCTCACCCGGCCCACGCTGCGCGGGCGGCCGGTGCTGGTCGGCGGAGTCGGGCAGCGCGGGGTCGTGGCCGGCGCCAGCTACGAGTCCAGGGTCTTCGGCGCCCGCTCGGCCATGCCGATGCACCAGGCCAGGCGGTTGGTGGGGAGTACCGCGGTGGTGCTGCCCCCGCGCGGCGCGGTGTACGGCGCCCTGAGCGGGCAGGTCTTCGACGCGCTGCGCGCGCGGATCCCGGTGCTGGAGACGCTCTCCTTCGACGAGGCGTTCGGCGAGCCCGCCGAGCTGGCCGGCGCCACCGCCGCCGCCGTGACCGAGTTCTGCGCGGAGCTGCGCGCGCTGGTCAGGGCGCGCACCGGGCTGGTCGCCTCGGTGGGCGCCGGGACCGGCAAGCAGCTGGCGAAGATCGCCTCCGGGCTGGCCAAGCCGGACGGCATCCGGGTGATCGCCCCCGCCGAGCAGGGCGCGCTGCTGGCCGCGCTGCCGGTGCGCAAGCTGTGGGGGATCGGGCCGGTGGCGGACGGCAGGCTGCGCGCGGCCGGGATCGAGACGGTCGGCGCCTTCGCGGCGCTGCCCGAGCAGGAGGCCGCGACGCTGCTCGGCGGCGCCGTCGGCGCCGCGCTGCACCGGCTGGCCCGCGGCGTCGACGACCGCCCGGTCGCCGAGCGCGCCGAGGCCAAGCAGATCAGCGCCGAGACCACCTTCGAGCACGACCTGGTGACGCTCGCCCAGCTGCGCCCGGCCATCGATGCCATGGCCGCGGCCGCGTACCGGCGGCTGACCAGGGACGGCAGGGCCGCCCGGACCGTGGTGCTGAAGCTCAGGAAGGCGGATATGAGCATCGTGACCCGTTCGGTCACGCTGCCCTACGCCACCACCGATGCCGCCACCCTGGCCACGGCGGCGCAGCGCTCGGCCATCGATCCCATGGAGCTGGGGGCGGTGCGGCTGGTCGGGGTCGGGTACGCCGGGCTCTCCACGGTCCGGCAGGAATCGCTCTTCCCGGAGCTGGACCGGGAGCTGCCCGCGCCGGAGGAGACCGGGGACGAGCCCGGCTACTTCCCGGGCGGCGCTGTGCCGCAACCACTTCCGGTGGCCGCCCGGGATCCGGCGGCGAACGCGGCGCTGCCGCACTGGTACCCGGGGCTGGACGTGGCGCACCCCGAGCACGGCCACGGCTGGGTGCAGGGGGCCGGGCACGGGCGGGTGACGGTGCGGTTCGAGACCCGCTCGACAGGGCCAGGCCCGGCGCGTACGTTCGCTGCCGACGACCCGAGGCTGTCCCGAGCCGACCCGCTGGGCAGCCTCCGCTGACGGGTAGCCTGGGTGGCTCGTGCAGCGAACCTCCTCGACATGTGAAGGACGAGCAGTTGAAGCTTCGTAAGACCGGACGAATCGCGATCGCGGGCTTGGCCATTGTCGCGTCGCTTGGCCTGACGGCCTGCGGTGGCGACGACAACGAGAGCAAGCCCGCCACCACGACCAGCAAGAGCGCCGCGGCCAGCAGCTCCGCGTCGAACGCCGCGCTGCCCCCGGTCCCGACCGTCGAGCAGCTGAACAGCCAGCTCGGCACCGCGCTGGATCCGGCGATCCCGAGCTCGGAGAAGCTGGAGCTGGTGCAGGGCATCGAGGCCGATCCGGAGCTGCCGAACCGGCTCGCCGAGGCCGCCAAGGCGGCCGGTGTCGCGGTCACCGTGACCGACGTGACCTCCTTCGGCGAGAGCGTCAACGCCAAGGCCAACTTCGTGCTCAACGGCCAGGCCAACGTGGTCGACGTGCCGTTCGTCGCCGAGGACGGCAAGTGGAAGGTCCAGAAGCAGTGGGCCTGCCTCATGCTGACCAACCTGGGCCAGCAGTCGGTCGCCTGCACCGCCTGATCGCGGACGTGGACCGGCCCGGCCGGTCACCCCTTTCCCGGGGTGACCGGCCGTTCCGCATTCCGGGGCCGGACCCCGGGGCCGGAGCGCAGGATCGCGCGTGGCACGATCGAACCCCGTGGCCGATACGATGGTGCGGGCCGGGCGCGAGCCCGCCGTGAACGATCCGGATCCCGCGCGATCGCCCGGCGGTGCGCGGAGCTGGGCCGCTCCGGTCGCCCTGATCGCCGGAGTGCTCGGCATGCTCTGCGCCATCGCGGTCCCGCTGCTCCCGGTCCGGGTGGACGCCACCACGCTGGAGTTGCCGCAGCGCGGGACGCCCGGCTCGGTCGAGGCGCCGCTGGTCGCCTACGCCCCGCTGACCTTCGACGCCGAGATTCCGTGCGCCGCCGTCGCGCAGCTGCCCGAGGGCGGGGTGCTCGCGGCCACCGCGCCCGTCGGCGCCCCCGATCTCGAGCGCTACGGGTTCATCGCCCAGGTGCGGCCGGGCACTGCCGCACCTGATGCGTCCGAGCTGGATGGCCCCGGCACTCCGGCGCCCGGCGCGGAAGGTTCCGGCCCTGGCGCCGCAGCGGACCCGGCGAGCGGGGGTACTCCGGCCCGGCTGGATGTGGTGCTGCGCAACCAGGCGCTGCTGAGCACCCCGGTCACCGACCTCCCGCCGGGCTGCGTGCTCACCCTGCACGCCGACGGCGAGAAGACCACCTTCACCGGCGCGGGCGGCACCGAGGCCACCCTGGCCGGCGACTTCCGCCCGCAGGTGGCCGGGCTCTTCAGCGACCTCCCCGACCCGGCGGGCGCCAGCATGCGCGCCGAGGTCGACTCCCGCTTCTCCTCCACCCCCGGCCCGCTCAAACTGCTCGTCATCTGGGGCGCCGCGCTGAGCACGGTGCTTGCGCTGGCCGCGCTGTACCTCCTCGACCGGCGCGACAACCTGCGCCCGCGCCGGGTGCTGCCGGCCCGCTGGTGGCGGTTCACCCCGCTGGACGGCTTCGTCGCCGCGGTCATGGTGCTCTGGTACTTCATCGGCTCCACCACCTCCGACGACGGCTACCAGTTCGGCATGGCCCGCACCTCGGGCACGGCCGGGTACATGGCCAACTACTTCCGCTACTTCGGGGTGCCGGAGAACCCGGTCGGCACGCCGTACTACGACCTCATCCGGATCCTGGCCGAGATCAGCACCGCGAGCCCGTTCGTCCGGCTGCCCGCGCTCGGCGCCGGGCTGCTGATCTGGCTGCTCATCAGCCGCGAGGTCATCCCCCGGTTCGGGGTGGCGGTGCGGCAGCACCGGGTCGCGCGCTGGACCGGCGCGCTCGCCTTCCTCGCCGTCTGGCTGCCCTACGACAACGGCCTGCGCCCGGAGCCGGTGGTGGCGCTCGGCATCGTGCTCACCTGGTGCTCCATGGAGCGCGCCATCGCCACCCGGCGGCTGCTGCCCGCGGCGATCGCGGTGCTGGTCGCGGCCTTCGCCTGCACCGCGGGGCCCTCCGGGGTGCTCTGCGTGGCGGCGCTGCTGGCCGGGCTGCGGCCGCTGGCGCACATCGTCCGGCGCCGGGCGGCCGGGCCGCGGCGCTTCCTCGCCGGGCTCGCGCTGGCCGCGCCGATCGGCGCGGCGGGCACGCTGGTGCTCGCCGTCGCCTTCGCCGACCAGCCGCTGAGCGCCATGCGCGAGATGCAGCGGGTGCACTCGATCGCGGGCCCGGACGTCAAGTGGTTCCAGGAGTACCTGCGCTACCAGTACCTGCTGCAACCGGAGGTGGACGGCTCCTTCGCCCGCCGCGCCGGGATCTTCCTGCTCTTCGCCGGGGTACTCACCTGCGTGCTGGTGCTGCTGCGCAAGGGCGGCCGGATCCCGACCACCGCCGCCGGGCCGACCCGCCGCGCGCTCGGTACCGCCGTCGGCACGCTGCTGCTGGTGATGGTCACCCCGACCAAGTGGACGCACCACTTCGGCGTCTTCGCCGGGGTGGCGGGCATGGTCGCGGTGCTGGCCGCCGTGGCGGTGGCGCCCGCGGTCATGAAGGCGCCGCGCAACCGCGCGCTCTTCGCCGCGGTCGTCTCCTTCCTGCTCGCGCTCGCCTTCACCGGCGACAACGGGTGGTGGTACGTCTCCTCGTACGGCATTCCGTGGTGGGACAAGCCGGTGTCGCTGGCCGGGATCCAGCTCAGCACGGTGTTCCTGCTGCTCGCCGCCGGATTGCTCGCGGTGGCGGCGTGGTGGCAGGTGCGCGCGCCGGAGCCGGGGACGCCGCACCGCATCTCCGGGCTCGCGCGGCGGCTCTCGGCGACGCCGGTGCTCGCCGTCGCGCTGGCGCTGGCGGTGCTGCTGGAGGTGGCCTCCTTCGGGAAGGCGGCGATCAGCCGGTACCCGGCGTTCACGCTGGCCAGCTCGAATATCTCCGCGGTGCTCGGCGAGCCGTGCGGGCTGGCGAACGAGGTGCTGGTGGAGACCGACCCGACCGGGTCGGTGCTGCCACCGCTCACCGGCGACGCCGGGGCCGCGCTGGCGGGGACCGGCACCGGGTTCGTGCCCGGCGGGGTCGCCGCCGACCTGCGCCCGGACGACGAGAGCAGCGCCTCCGGGAGTATCGCGGACGCGCTCAGCGGCGCCACCAACTCCGACACCGCCAACGGCACCCGCTCGGCCGCGCTGCCCTTCGGGCTGGACCCGGCGCGGGTGCCCATGCTCGGCAGCTACGGCTCCGGCGACGCGGGCCCGGCCCAGCTGACCACCGGCTGGTACCGGCTGCCCGCCGAGCGGGACGGGATCGTCGCCATCGGCGCGGCGGGGCGGATCCGCTCGGTGGACAGCGACGGCGTGGTGACGCCGGGGCAGACGGTCGAGCTGGAGTACGGCACCGCCGACGGGGGTCCCCTCGGGCGGCTGCTGCCGATCGATATCGGGCCCGCGCCGTCCTGGCGCAATCTGCGGGTGCCGCTCGCGGACATCCCGGCCGAGGCCGATGTCGTCCGGATCGTCGCCGCCGACCGGGACCGCAACCCGGCGCAGTGGATCGCGCTCACCCCGCCCCGGGTGCCGCGCACCGCGACGCTGAACGAGGTGGTCGGCTCCGAGGCGCCGGTGCTGCTCGACTGGATGGTCGGGCTGCAGTTCCCCTGCCAGCGCCCCTTCGACCACCGCCGCGGGATCGCCGAGGTGCCCGAGTACCGGGTGCTGCCGGACCGCCCCGGCGCCGAGATCACCAGCCTCTGGCAGAACCACGACGGCGGCGGCCCGCTCGGCTGGACCACGCTGCTGCTCCGCGCCGAGACGCTGCCCACCTACCTCGCGAACGACTGGCGGCGGGACTGGGGTGAGCTGCAGCGCTTCACCCGGATCGACCCGAGCGCCGTCCCGGCGCGCCCGCAGGTGGCGCAGGAGAGCCGCTCCGGGCTCTGGACCCCGGGGCCCATCCTCACCGGCTACTGAGCGCCGACCATGCGCGCCGCCAGCGCGACCAGGTCCTCGCCGGTGAGCCCCGGGTACCCGTGCAGCAGCGCACGCCAGCGGGCGGGAACCGCGCTCGCGCCCCGGACGGCGCCGAGCAACCCGCCCGCGATGGCGGCGGTGGTGTCGGTGTCGCCGCCCGCGCGCACGCAGAGCTCCAGTGCGCGCGGCAGGTGCTCCGGCCCGTCGGCGGGGGTGTGCGTGATGGCCCACCAGGCCGTCTGCAGCGCGTGCACGACCCAGCCGTTCTCCGGGAACTCCGCCGGCGTGCCCTGCTCGGCCCGATCGAGCAGCGGGAGCCAGTACTCCGGGTCGATCCGGCCCGCGTACTCCCTGACCCCGGCGAAGCCGTCGCCGAGCACCGCCCGGCGCATGGCCCCGCTCCAGATCCGGCACGCCTGAATCGCCCGCTCGTCATGGTGCGTGAGCGTGCTCAGCGCCCCCGCCGCGCGCAGGCACCCGGCCTCGTCGCGCAGGTACGCCAGCGCCACCGGCGCGGTCCGCATGAGCGAGCCGTTGCCGCCGGTGCGGCCGTCCAGTTCCATGGCGACGAGCCGCATCTCGTGCGCGGAGCCGGGCCGCCGGGAGAGCACCCGGCTGGTCTGCACCCCGACGTCCGGCGGGGCCGAATCCCACCAGCGCACGAACCCGGCGGCCACCGCGTCCGCGTCGATGCCGGTGCCCGGCGCGCCCGCCGCCTGCGCGAGCACCACCGCCATGGCGGTGTCGTCGGTCCACTGCCCCGGCGCCCAGTCGAACGGGCCGCCGCCGATCATGTCGATGGGGGTCTCCGGCGACGGGTGGGTGAATTCGTAGCCCGCGCCGAGCGCGTCACCGGCGGCGGTGCCGAGCAGGACGCCCGCCGCGCGATCGTGTGTCTCCGCATCCATGGCGTCATCTTCCCGGGTCGGGCACCGGAAGTGCCGGTGCGGCGCGGCGATTCGTGCGGGCGCGGAGCAGGGCGTGCGCGCTGAAGACGAGGAGGGCGCACCAGATGAGGGCGAAGCCGGCCCAGCGCGAGGGGGGCATGGGCTCGTGCAGCACGGCGACGCCCCAGAGCAGCTGGAGCGCGGGGGTGAGGTATTGCAGCAGCCCCATGGTGGAGAGCGGGACCCGCTGGGCGGCGGTGGCGAAGAGCAGCAGCGGGACGAGGGTGACCGGGCCGGTGGCGATGAGCAGCGCGGTGTGCCCGACCCCGGAGCCGAACGAGCTCTCGCCGCGCACCGCGAGCACGAGGAGGAAGGCCAGCGCGATCGGCGCGCCGACCACCCCCTCGGCCGCGACGCTGCGCAGCGCGTCCAGCCGGATCACCTTCTTGACCAGCCCGTAGGTGGCGAACGAGCAGGCCAGGACGAGCGCGATCCAGGGCGGGCGGCCGTAGTCGACGGTCAGGACCAGCACCGCGAGCGCCCCGAGCCCGAGCGCCACCCACTGCGCGCCCGCCAGCCGCTCGCGGAAGATGAGCACCCCGAACGCCACCGTGACCAGCGGATTCACGAAGTAGCCGAGCGCGCACTGCACCACATTCCCGGAGAGCACCCCGAAGACGTAGACGCCCCAGTTCACCGAGATGGCCAGCGACGCCGCCGCGGCCAGCCGCCAGGTGCGCGCATCGATGCCGCGCAGTTCCCGCAACCGCCCGGTGACCGCGAGCACGAGCAGCACCACGACCAGCGTCCAGACGATCCGCTCGGCCAGCACCTCGACCGCCCCGGCGAAGGCGAGCAGCCCGAAGAACGCGGGGAAGAGCCCCCAGAGCAGATACGCCGAAGCACCGAACGCGACCCCGGGTATCGACCTCTTCCGCCACACCCGATCCACGGTAGTTCGCCGCGCCGCCTCGGTGCGGGCCGACGGCGATACCCCCGTAGCCTTGCGGCATGTCTGTTTCCGTCCGAGCGGATGCCGCGACCGGGCTGACCGCGGCCGAGGTCGAGCAACGCCGCAGCGACGGCCGCGCCAACGACGTCCCGGCCCGCGCCTCCCGCTCGGTGCGGGAGATCGTGCGCGCCAATGTCTTCACCCGGATCAATGCCATCCTCGGCGTGCTCTTCGTGCTCGTCCTGGCCGCCGGGTCGCCGATCGACGGCATGTTCGGGCTGCTCATCGTGGCCAACAGCGCGGTCGGGATCATCCAGGAGGTGCGCGCCAAGCGCACCCTGGACGAGCTCGCCATCGTCGGCCAGGCCCGCCCCCGGGTGCGCCGCGACGGGGTCGCCGCCGAGGTGCCGCCCGGCGAGGTGGTGCAGGACGACCTGATCGAGCTCGGCCCCGGCGACCAGATCGTGGTGGACGGCGAGGTGCTCGAGGCCGAGCTGCTCGAGGTGGACGAATCGCTGCTCACCGGCGAGGCCGACCCGATCGACAAGAAGACCGGCGCCGAGGTGCTCTCCGGCAGCTTCGTGGTCTCCGGCTCCGGCGCGTACCGGGCCACCAAGGTCGGGCGCGAAGCGTACGCGGCCCGGCTGGCCGAGGAGGCCAGCAAGTTCACCCTGGTCCACTCCGAGCTGCGCAGCGGAATCGACAGGATCCTGCGCTTCATCACCTTCCTGCTCATCCCGGCCGGGCTGCTGAGCATCTACAACCAGCTCTTCTCCAGCCACCAGAGCTGGCAGCCCGCGGTCACCGGCATGGTGGCGGCGCTGGTGCCGATGGTGCCGGAGGGGCTGGTGCTGATGACCTCGATCGCCTTCGCGGTCGGCGTGGTCCGGCTGGGCAGGCGCAAGTGCCTGGTCCAGGAGCTGCCCGCGATCGAGGGGCTGGCCAGGGTGGACGTGGTCTGCGCGGACAAGACCGGCACGCTCACCGAGAATGGCATGCGGCTCGCCGACGTCGAGAGCCTCACCGGCGACGCCGCCCCCGCCCGCACCGCGCTGGCCGCGCTCGCCGCCGACGACCCGCGCCCGAACGCCAGCGTGCAGGCGCTGGCCGAGGCGCTGCCGGAGCGCCCGGAGTGGCGCTCGACCGCGGTGGCCCCCTTCTCCTCCGCCACCAAGTGGAGCGGCCACTCCTACGGCGAGCACGGGAACTGGCTGCTCGGCGCCCCCGACGTGCTGCTCGACCCGCAGTCGGCGGCCGCCCGCAGGGCCGAGGAGCTGGGCGCCGCCGGGCTGCGGGTGCTGCTGCTCGCCCGCGGCGACCGCGCGGTGGACGCCGCGGGCGCCCCCGGCGAGGTCACCCCGGAGGCGCTGGTGGTGCTGGAGCAGAAGGTGCGCCCGGACGCCAGGGAGACGCTGGACTACTTCGCGAAGCAGGACGTCGCCATCAAGGTGATCTCCGGTGACAACGCGGTCTCGGTCGGCGCCGTCGCCACCTCGCTGGAGCTGCCCGGCGGCGACCACGCCGTCGACGCCCGCACCCTCCCCGACGGCCGCGACGAGCTGGCCGGCGTGCTGGAGCGCGAGACCACCTTCGGCCGGGTGCGCCCGGACCAGAAGCGCGCCATGGTCGGCGCGCTGCAATCCCGCGGCCACACCGTCGCCATGACCGGCGACGGCGTGAACGACGTGCTCGCGCTGAAGGACTCCGATATCGGCGTCGCCATGGGGTCGGGCAGCCCGGCCACCCGCGCGGTGGCGCAGATCGTGCTGCTGGACAACAGGTTCGCGACGCTGCCGTACGTGGTGGGCGAGGGCCGCCGGGTGATCGGCAATATCGAGCGGGTCTCCAATCTCTTCCTCACCAAGACCGTCTACTCGGTGCTGCTCGCCTTTCTGGTGGGGCTGGCCGGGGTCGGCTCGCAGATCTTCGGCTACGACCCGATCGGCTACCCGTTCCTGCCGCGGCACGTGACCATCGCGGCCTGGTTCACCATCGGCATCCCGGCCTTCGTGCTCTCGCTGGCGCCGAACAACGAGCGCGCCCGCACCGGCTTCGTGGCCAGGGTGATGAAGCTGGCCATTCCGTCCGGGGTGATCATCGGCGTCGCCACCTTCGTCGCCTACCTGATCGCCTACGCCGGGCCGGAGGCGGGCGAGCAGCAGCAGATCCAGGCGGGCACCACCGCGCTGATCACGCTCATCGTGATCGCCGTGTGGGTGCTGGCGATCGTGGCCCGGCCCTACGTGTGGTGGAAGGTGCTGCTGATCGGCGCCTCGGTGCTGGCCTACCTGCTGCTCTTCTCGCTGCCGTTCACCCGCGAGTTCTTCCTGCTCGACCCCTCCAACCCGCGGCTGACGGCGGCGGCGCTCGGCTGCGGCGCGGTCGGCATCGTGCTGGTCGAGATCGCGCAGTGGCTCGGCCGCCGCGGCGCCGCGGAGTAGACCGGAGACGCCACCAGAAACCTTGCGGCAAGCGGGCATTCGGCCCCGGTGTACCTTCTGGAGCCATGGAGGTACTGCTGCACCAGATCGACGCGTTCGCGGAGGCGCCGTTCACCGGGAACCCGGCCGCGGTGATGCCGTTGACCGCGTGGTTGCCCGACGGGCTGCTGCACCGGCTGGCCGAGGAGAACAACCTCTCCGAGACCGCCTTCCTCACCCCCGCGCTGCCCGCCGCCGCCGGGGCGCCGCCCGCCGACCGGCCCGCCTTCCACCTGCGCTGGTTCACCCCCGCGGCCGAGGTGGCGCTCTGCGGGCACGCCACCCTGGCCGCCGCCGCGCAGGTGCTGGAGGACCTGCACCCCGGGGTCGACGGGGTCTCCTTCTGGACCCGCAGCGGCTGGCTGCACGTGGAGCGCACCGACGACGACGAGTACGTGCTCGACCTGCCCGCGCAGCGGTCGGCGCCGGTGCCGGTGGCCCCGGCGCTGGCGGCGGCGCTGCGGGCCGAGCCGGTGGCGGCCTTCTCCGGGCCGGACGAGGTGCTCGTCCTCGGCAGCGAGGCCGAGATCCGCTCGCTGCGGCCGGATTTCGGGGCATTCCCGGCGGTGCCGCGCGGGGTGGTGGCGACGGCGCCCGGTGACTCGGTGGAGTTCGTCTCCCGGATGTTCGCGCCCGGGATCGGGGTGCCGGAGGATCCGGTCACCGGGTCGGCGCACGCGCAGCTCGCCCCGATCTGGGCGGAGCGGCTGGGGCGCACGGAGTTCCGTGCCAGGCAGCTCTCCCGGCGCGGTGGTGCGCTGCGGGTCGAGCTGGCGGGGGAGCGGGTGCTGGTGGCCGGGCGGTGCAGGCGCTACCTGGACGGGGTGGTCCAGGTGCCGGACGGGTACGTCACGGCGGTCGAGGGGGATGGCGCGGGCTGAGCCGCACCTCGGCCGCCCAGCGGCCGGGCCGGGCTCGGGCGCTGTGGCTTTCGCGAGTGCCGCGGGCTGCGCGCGGGCGCGGCACCCCGTCGGCGCGATGCGGGCCGGAAGCCGAGGCGGATGTTCAGCGCGGGGGCACCGGGCCGTCGTCCGGCTCGGGGCCGACCGTGCGGGTGGTGCCGGGCAGCAGCGGGGTGACCGCGAAGCGGTCGGCGACGGTGTCGGCGGGCAGCGCCTCGACGGCGCGAATACCGGTGCGCGCGGCCAGTTCCCGCAGCTCGGCGGGGGCGGCGCGGACGATCAGCCCGGCGGTGCAGGCGCACCCGGCGCGCAGCCGGGCTACCGCCACCTCGTGCACCTGCGCCGCGCGCTGATCCAGCGGCTGCCGGTCGAGGCGGTCGCGCAGGATGTCCGCCGCGGCGGCCGCTGCCCCGGTGACCGCCGCCGCGGAATCCGGCACCGGGATCGCGACGATCGGCGTCTGTACCCGCTCCAGCGGCACGTGCTCGAGCACCCGCGCCACCCGGACCCCCGCGGCGAGCGCCGGAACCCGCTCCGCCGGAACGTAGTCGGCGAAGGAGACCAGCGCCCAGCGCGGCGCGTCGTCGGTGCGCTCCAGGGTGGCGCGCGCCCTGGTCAGGTACGCCGAGACCGCCTCGCCCTGCTCCGGCCCCACCCGGTCGGTGGATACCCCGGTCGAGCGCGGCGGCGTCTGCGCCCCGATCCCGACGCCGGCCAGCACCAGCAGCCCGATCGCCCCGGCGAGCAACCCCTTGCGCCAGCGCGGATCCAGCGGCTCCGAATCCGGGTCAGGCATCCCGGAGGACATCCAGCGCGTGCCGCAGATCGTCCGGGTAGTCGCTGGTGATCTCCAGCCAGCGCCCGTCCGCCGGGTGGTGGAACCCGAGCGCCCTGGCGTGCAGCCACTGCCGCTGCAACCCGAGCCGCTCGGCCAGCCGCGGATCGGCGCCGTAGGTCAGGTCACCGCAGCAGGGGTGCCTGACGGCGGAGAAGTGCACCCGGATCTGGTGCGTGCGCCCGGTCTCCAGGTGGATGTCGAGCAGGCTGGCCGCCTGGAACGCCTCGACGGTGTCGTAGTGCGTCACGCTGGGCCGCCCGTCCGCGGTCACCGCGAACTTCCAGTCGTTGCCCCTGGCCCGGCCGATCGGCGCGTCGATGGTGCCGCTGGACGGGTCCGGGTGGCCCTGCACCAGCGCGTGGTACCGCTTGTCCACCGTGCGCTGCTTGAACGCCCGCTTGAGCACGGTGTACGCGTGCTCCGACTGCGCCACCACCATCACCCCGGAGGTGCCGACGTCGAGCCGGTGCACGATGCCCTGGCGCTCGTGCGCGCCGGAGGTGGAGATCCGGTAGCCGGCCGCGGCCAGCCCGCCGACCACGGTCGGGCCGCTCCAGCCGACGCCCGTGTGCGCGGCGACGCCGACCGGCTTGTCCACCGCGACGATGTCGTCGTCGGCGTAGAGGATCTTCATCCCCTCCACCGGCTCGGCGTCCACGGTGAGCTCGCGGCGCGGCTCGGGGAACTCGACCTCGAGCCAGGCGCCCGCGGTGAGCCGATCCGACTTGCCCGCCGCGACGCCGTCCAGCTGCACCGCGCCCTCGGCGGTGAGCGCCGCCACCGCGGTGCGGGAGAGCCCGAGCAGCCGGGAGAGCCCGGCGTCCACCCGCATGCCGTCCAGCCCGTCCGGAACCGGCATGGTCCTGGTCTCCCTCACGCGGGCTCCTCACCCGCCGTGCGCGCGGATTCCTTGCCGCGGTGCCTGGTCCCGTCCGGCTCGAAGCCGAAGACGGTCAGCGCGACGAGCAGGATGGCGCCGCACACGATGGCCGAGTCGGCGACATTGAACACCGGCCACCAGCCCACCGCCATGAAGTCGACGACGTGCCCCTGCAGCGGGCCGGGCGCCCGGAAGAGCCGGTCGGTGAGGTTGCCGAGCGCGCCGCCGAGCACCATGCCGAGCCCGACCGCCCACCACGGCGAGCGCAGCGTGCTGCCGATCCGGATCACCGCGATCACCACGCCCGCCGCCACCAGGGTGAGCAGCCAGGTCATCCCGGTGGCCATGGAGAAGGCGGCGCCCGGGTTGCGCACCAGGGAGAACCGGACCACGTCGCCGATCAGGTACACCGGGTCGCCCGGGGTCAGCCGCGCCACGGCGATGCTCTTGGTGAGCAGGTCGAGGCCGTACAGCACGGCGGCCAGGATCAGCAGCAGCGGCAACCGCTTCGGCCCGAGCCCGGCCCCCGGCTCGGCGGGTGCGGCTTCGCTGTGCGCGGCGCTGTCACTGCCTGCGGCGGGTTCGTTGTCGGCGGCGGGGTCGTCGGTCACACCGACCATCATCGCTCGAGCCGGTGCGGCGATTCGCCCCGGATGTCCCAGGCTGCGCTCAGGAACCGGTCGTACCCTGTTGCACGTGACGGTGTTGTCTTCTCCCCTGACGCCCCGGGCGGCCCGCTCGGGGGTGTTCCTGATGGTGCTCGCGGTCGGGCTCTCCGCGCTCGGCGTCGGGTGCGGCGACGGCGGGGAGCCAGGAAGCGACCGGGACGCGGCCACCGAGCCGCTCGGCTACGGCAAGGAGGTGACGGTGCCGATCTCGGCGGCCGTCACCACGCTGGTGTACCCGGGCGAGGAGCCCAGGTCGCCGCTGCGCCCGCACTACGCCGTCGGCACCGTGCAGCGGGTGACGCTGCGGACCGACCACAATATCGAGCAGATCATCAACGACCAGCAGCCGCGCGATTTCTCCAATCCGGAGATCACCATCCCGATGACCGCCGAGGCCGATGCCGACGGCGTCGACCTGGTGCTCGGCAATGTCACCACCGACGACCCGGTGCTGGCCAAGGCGCTCACCGATGCCGGTGGCTCGCACGCCGGCTTCGAGATGAGCGAGCTGGGCGCGATCACCGCGCTCCGCCTCGCGCCGTCCCCCGACACCTCGAATACCGCCCGCGCCGCGCTGGAACAGGCCTTCTACCAGGCGGTGTACCGCTCGGTGACCTTCCCGGACGAGCCGGTCGGCGTCGGCGCCATGTGGACCGTGCGGCAGGAGGTGACCGGCGGCGTGCTGCTGGACCAGGTCACCACCGCGACGCTCACCGAGCGCGACGGCGACCGGATCACCCTGCAGCTCGACGTCTCGCAGACGCCCAAGTCGGCGGTCTGGTCGCTGCCGAACGACGCCGGGACGCTGCAGATCGAGGACTACGAGATGACCGGCTCCGGCACCATCACCGTCGACCTCGGGCTGCCGCTGCCGGTGGCCGGGTCGATCACGGTCGGCGGGCACCAGGCGTACCGGGACGCGCGCAGCGACAGCGTGCTCCAGCAGACGATCAACACGCAGGTCTCGTGGGCCGAGTGAGGTTCGGTCCGGCGGGGGCCGCCGCGCTCGCGGTGCTGGTGCTCGCCGGGTGCGGGGACGACGAACCGGCGCCCGCGTCCGCCGGCGGGCTGCCGTCCTTCGGCGCTCCGGTCACCGCGGCGCCGGTCACCGGGACCGGCCCGGCCGGGCCGGCGGAGCTGCTGAACCGGCTGCTCTCCAGCACCGACCTGCCCGGCAGCTTCACCCCGCTGCCACCCCGCGACCCCGGCACCGGCGCGACCGCCGACGCCACCGACCCGGCCGCCTGCGTCGCCGTGCTGACCCCGATCGCCGCCCAGGCCCCCGGCGCCCGCGCGGACGCCGCGGTGCAGTACGCGGGCCCGGACTTCTCCAGCATCGATATCGACGCCGCCGCCTACCCGGCCGACGGCGTCGCGTCCGCGCTGGCAGCGGTGCAGCGCACCCTGCGCGACTGCGTCACCTTCGCCGACGCCACCCCGCCGGAGAGCGCGGACGACCCGCGCATCACCTACGAGGTGGCCCCCTTCGACCAGCCCGCCGCGGGCGACAGCAGCACCGCCTACCAGGTGCTGGTGCGCGCCGACGAGCTGACGCTGCACTCCGCGGTCGCGCTCGTCCAGGTCGGCGACACCCTGACCCAGATCGCGGTCACCGCCCCCGAGTCGGTGCAGCCCGAGGTGCTGAGCGCGCTCACCGCCCAGCAGGTCCGCCGCCTGCGCGGCATCGCCGGCCCCTAACCCGCGACGATGGAGTCCCCCTGGACCCGCACCGCCTTCGCGGCCAGCGGCTTCTTGGCGGGCCCCGCCACCGCGGTGCCGTCGAGCGCGAACTTGCTGCCGTGGCACACGCAGTCGATGGCGCCGTCCAGTACCTTGGTCACCTTGCAGCCCGCGTGCGTGCAGGTCGTCGAGAGCCCGACGTAGCTGCCGGGGGTGGGCTGGGTGATCACGGTGTCGCCGACGATCACCCCGCCGCCGACCGGCACGTCGGCGGTCTTGGCCAGCGCCTGCGCCGGGGCGCCCGGCTCGGTGGTGCCCGGCGCCGGGGTGCTCGGCGCCGCGGTGGGCTCGTCGCCGTAGGTGCTGCATCCGGCGACCGCGACGGCCGCCGCGGCGGCCCCGGCGCCGAGCACGACGCCGCGCCTGCTCACAGTGGGAGAGAGGGTCATGGGGAACTCCGTTCGGGTCGTGCGGATCAGAAGACGAGGCCGTTGTGCTGGAAGAACCACAGTGCGGAGGTGAGCCAGACGCCGACCAGCCCGGCGAAGAGCGCCCCGCCCGCGACCGGAATCACCCACCCGGGCAGCCCGCGCCGGGTGAGCAGCAGCATCTTGGCGACGAAGGCGCCGTAGAAGAAGCAGCCGAACAGCGAGTGTGCCAGCACCCGCGGCTCGCCGTGCTGGAAACCGAGCGCGTACAGGCAGTGCACCGCCACCGGCGTCGCGGCCAGCACCGCGAGCCGCCCGGACCAGGCGTGCGCCGCGCCGAGCCAGCCCGGCGCGGTGAAGCCGGGAATCCGCCCGTACATGGCCGCGGCCGAGCCGAGCTGGAACACCGCGAGCAGCGTCGCCAGCGTCGCCAGCCAGGACTTCACCGAGACCGGGCTGGAGAACCCGGCGACGTTCACCGAGAAGAACCGGGGTTCGTGCAGGGCGCCGTACGCCCCGAGCACCACCGCGACAGCGGCGCCGATCAGGACGGCACCGGCGATCACCACCGCGGGCGAACCGGTGCGCTGCTCAGTCGGCACTGTCCCCACCTCCGATCCGGGTCGCGGTGGCGGGCAGCGGCCCGGCCGGTGCGGTCGTGCCGTCGGGGCCGCGGCCCACGCCGGTCACCCCGCCGGCGCCGTCCACGATCCAGCTCTGCCTGACCCCGCCGTCGGTGGCGGCGTAGAGCCCGGCCGCTCCGGCGACGACCGGCGCGGTGAACTCCCAGCTCTTGTCGCCGATCCAGAGCGTGCCCCGCACCGCGCCGCCGCCCGCCCTGCCCTCCAGCCGGGCCCCGTTCTTCCCTTCCAGCCGGGCGACGTCGTCGACCACCCGGCCCTGCAACCAGGTCTCAACCGCAGCGCCGTCGCAGGCGTACGCGGTGACCGCGCCCTCCGCGACGGTGATCGCCAGCGTGAGCGGCGGCCCGGCGGCCCTGGTGATGGTGCCGACGTAATCCGCCTTGGCGGGGAACGGGACACCGGGCGTAACCGGGCTCGGGGCCGGGACGGCTGTTGTGGGGGGCACCACCGCCGCGGCGGGCGACGTCGCCGCGGCGGGCGCCGGTTCCTCCTTGGACATATTGACGCCGAGCAGGGCCAGGCCCAGCACGGCGGCCGCTGCGAGGGTCAGCAGCGGGCCACGACGTGTCATCGTTCGCTCCTCGATCGGGGTGGACGAGCGCGGTCCTCCCGGTGCGGGCACCGGTACCGCGTTTCGCCCCGACTACGGCGCGGCGGCCCCGCACGGTTCACCGCGCGCCGGAATCCGCTGTGAATCCGGCGTGTCGTCGGCGTGTCCCCGAAAAGCGAAGGGACCCGGCTGCCCCTCATCGGCAGCCGGGTCCCGCGCGAAACGATCAGTCGCCCTAGGCCTCCGCGATGGCGGTGAAGACGGTCGGGTCGACCAGGGTGCTGGTGTCGCCCAGCTCCCTGCCCTCGGCGACATCGCGCAGCAGCCTGCGCATGATCTTGCCGCTGCGGGTCTTGGGCAGCTCGGGGACCACGTGGATCTCGCGCGGCCGGGCGATCGGGCTGATCTCCCGCGCCACGTGTTGGCCGAGCTCGGCGGTGAGCGCCTGCCCGGTGTTCTCGGTGGTGGCGGTGAGGATGACGAAGGCGACGATGGCCTGCCCGGTGGTGGCGTCGCTCGCCCCCACCACCGCCGCCTCGGCCACTCCGGAGTGCCCGACCAGCGCGGATTCCACCTCGGCGGTGGAGATGCGGTGGCCGGAGACGTTCATGACGTCGTCCACCCGGCCGAGCACCCAGAGGTCGCCGTCCGGGTCGAGGCGGGCGCCGTCACCGGCGAAGTACCAGCCCCGCTCGGCGTAGCGCTCCCAGTAGGTCTCCTGGAAGCGCTGGTCGTCGCCCCACACCCCGCGCAGCATGGCGGGCCACGGCTGGTCCAGCACCAGGTAGCCGTTGGCCTCGGTCTCGCCGCGCAGCACGGCATTGCCCTCCTCGTCCACCACCCGCGCGGAGATCCCCGGCAGCGGGGTCATGGCGGCGCCCGGTTTGGCGGCGGTGACGCCGGGCAGCGGGGAGATCATGATGGCGCCGGTCTCGGTCTGCCACCAGGTGTCCACGATCGGGGTCCTGCCGTGCCCGATCACCTCCCGGTACCAGCGCCACGCCTCCGGGTTGATCGGCTCGCCGACGCTGCCGAGCACGCGCAGCGAGCTCAGGTCGTGCGCGTCCGGGATCTGCCTGCCCCACTTCATGAAGGTGCGGATGAGGGTGGGCGCGGTGTAGTAGATGCTGACGCCGTAGCGGTCGATGATGTCGAAGTGCCGGTGCTCGTCCGGCGAGTTCGGCGTGCCCTCGTACACCACCTGGGTGGCGCCGTTCGCCAGCGGCCCGTAGACGATGTAGGTGTGCCCGGTGACCCAGCCGATATCGGCGGTGCACCAGTAGACGTCGCGCTCCGGCTTCAGGTCGAAGACGTGGTGGTGGGTGTAGGCGGCCTGGGTGAGGTAGCCGCCGCTGGTGTGCAGGATGCCCTTGGGCTTCCCGGTGGTGCCGGAGGTGTAGAGGATGAAGAGCGGGTGCTCGCTGTCGAAGGACCGCGGGGTGTGCTCGGCGGGCTGCCGCTGCACGGTGTCGTGCCACCAGTGGTCGCGGCCCTCGGTCATCGGGGTGTCCTGGCCGGTGCGGCGCACCACCAGCACGTTCTCGACGGTGTGGCCCGGGGCCGAGAGTGCCTCGTCGACAGCGGGTTTGAGCCCGGCCGGGGTGCCGCGGCGGAACTGGCCGTCGGTGGTGACGACCAGGCGGGCCGCGGCGTCGTCCACCCGGGAGCGGAGCGCCGTCGGGGAGAAGCCGGCGAAGACCACGGAGTGGGTGAGGCCGAGGCGGGCGCAGGCCAGCATGGTGATGATCGCCTCCGGGATCATCGGCATGTACACCGCCACCCGGTCACCCGCCACCAGACCCAGGGTTTCGAAATGGTTCGCCGCACGGGAGACCTCGGCGAGGAGGTCAGCGTAGGTGAGGTCGCGGGTGTCGCCGGGCTCCCCGACGAAGTGGATCGCGACTCTATCGCCGCGGCCTTCGTGGACGTGGCGGTCCACGCAGTTGTAGGCCACGTTCAGGCGGCCGCCGGTGAACCACTGGGCGAAGGGGGCGTTCGACCAGTCGAGGACGTCGGTCCACCGCTGCTCCCAGTGCAGCCGGTCCGCCTGCTCGGCCCAGAAGGCGAGCCGGTCCGCCTGGGCACGTTCGGCCAGTTCCGGGCCCGCGTTCGCGGCCGCGGCGAACTCCGCCGTCGGCGCGTAGGTGGTTGGCAGCTCGGGTGCGCTGGTCACGAGGGATTCCTTTCTAACGCCGCAAGCGGCTTCGTCAGTGGGGGCGTTGGCGGCGCATCGGCGGCTTCCGGCCACTTGCCGCCGCGAAACGGCTGGGTTCGGTGTCGCGCACCGGGATCGGGGCGTCGGAACGCGCGCGGGCGACACTGCCGCACGCCGGAACGCGCCGCGCGAGGTGTTCCGCGCGGCGCGTGACCGGGATCAGTGCGAGATGGCCTTCTCGGCGCCGACGCCGGTGAGCGACCGCACCTCCATCTCGATCGCCTTGGCCGGATCCTCGTCGTCCTTGCCGAGGAAGGTGCCGACGATGCCCAGCACGAAGGCCAGCGGGATGGAGACGATGCCGGGGTTCGACAGCGGGAACCAGTCGAAATCGGCGTCCGGCAGCATGGCCGTCGGGCCGCCGGAGACGGCGGGGGAGAAGACGATCAGCACGATCGTCGAGATCAGCCCGCCGTACATGCTGCACAGCGCGCCGGTGGTGTTGAACCGCCGCCAGAACAGCGAGTACAGGATGGTCGGCAGGTTCGCCGCCGCCGCCACCGCGAAGGCCAGCGCCACCAGGAAGGCGATGTTCTGGCCATTGGCCAGGATGCCGAGCCCGATGGCGAGCACCCCGATCACCACCGCGGTGATCCGCGAGACCCGCACCTGCTTGCGCTCGTCCACCTGGCCCTTCTTGATCACGCTCGCGTAGATGTCGTGCGCGAACGAGGCCGACGCGGTGATGGTGAGCCCGGCGACCACCGCGAGAATGGTCGCGAAGGCCACCGCGGAGATGATGCCGAGCAGCACGACGCCGCCGAGTTCGAAGGCGAGCAGCGGGGCCGCCGAGTTCTGCCCGCCCGCGGCGGCCAGGATCCGGTCCGGGCCGACGATGGCCGCGGCGCCGTACCCGAGCACCAGGGTGAACAGGTAGAAGGCGCCGATCAGGGCGATGGCCCAGACCACCGAGCGCCGCGCCTCCTTGGCGGTGGGCACCGTGTAGAAGCGCATGAGCACGTGCGGCAGCCCCGCCGTGCCGAGGACCAGCGCCAGGCCGAGCGAGACGAAGTTCAGCTTCGAGGTCTCGCTGCCGCCGTACTGCGCGCCGGGCGCGAGCACGTCGCGCGCGGCGACCTTGGCGTTGGCCGACCCGCTGACCGCCTCCTGCGCGCCGCCGAGGATGTCGGAGAGGTTGAAGCCGAACTTGGCGAACACCATGACCGTCATCAGCGCGGCGCCGGTGATCAGCAGCACCGCCTTGATGATCTGCACCCACGTGGTGCCCTTCATGCCGCCGACCAGCACGTAGACGATCATCAGGATGCCGACCACCGCGATCACCACCGACTGCCCGGCCCGATCGGAGATGTCGAGCAGCAGCGCCACCAGGCCGCCCGCGCCCGCCATCTGCGCGAGCAGGTAGAAGAGCGAGACGGCGAGCGTGGTGAGCGCGGCCGCGGTGCGCACCGGGCCCTGCTTCAGCCGGAAGCTGAGCACGTCGGCCATGGTGAACTTGCCGGTATTGCGCAGCATCTCGGCGACCAGCAGCAGCGCGACCAGCCAGGCTACAAGGAAGCCGATGGAGTACAGGAAGCCGTCGTAGCCGTAGACCGCGATGGCGCCCGCGATGCCGAGGAAGGACGCCGCCGAGAGGTAGTCGCCGGCGATGGCGATGCCGTTCTGCGGGCCGGAGAAGCCGCGGCCGCCGGTGAAGTAGTCGGCGGCGGTGGCATTGTTGCGGCTGGCCCGGATCACCACCACCATCGTCACCGCGACGAAGATCGCGAAGATGGCGATATTCGCGGCGGGGTTGCCGACGGTGGTCGAGGCGGCCAGCAGGGAGGTGGTGTTCACGCCCGGTCTCCTTCCAGCTCCGTGCGGATGGCGGCCGCGCGCGGGTCGAGTTCACGGTTGGCGAACCGCACGTAGAGCCCGGTGATCAGGAAGGTGGTGACGAACTGGGCGAGGCCGAGCAGCAGCCCGACATTGATATTGCCGAACACCGTCGTCGCCATGAAGTCGTGCGCGTAGGCGCCGAGCAGCACGTAGGCGAGGTACCAGGTCAGGAAGAGCGCGGAGACGGGGAACACGAAGCGCCGCAGACGGCTTCGCAGCTCCTGGAACTGAGGGCTGGAGTGCGCCGCGGCGAACTCGGCCTGGGTCGGCGGCTGTCCGCCGCCGAGGTCGGTACTGGTCATCCGGGGGAGTCCTGTCGTGTGACGTGGCTGACAGCGGATGACCGTAACTCCGGGGCGGGGCCGCCGGGGCCTGTGTCGCAGGTCACTCCGTGAAGGGGTGTGATGGTGCGGTGAGCGGTCGGCGGGGCGCGGCGAGCGGTCAGCGTCCGGCGGGGCCGGGTGGCTCGGTTCCGAGGGTTCGGCCGACCGCGAGATCGCCCGCGGCCGGGCCGGGCAGGGAAGCGACCGCACCGTGCTGCTCGGGGCCGGATTCGCTGCTCCCGGCGCCCATTCCGTGCTCGCGGTCCGCGCCCATGCCGAGCTTCTCCGGCGCGTGCATGCGCACGAAGATGCGCCCGACCGCGCGCGTGTCCTGCCCGCGGGTCACCAGGCTCACCACGACCATGGTGGCGAAGGCGATCGGCACGCTGACCGCCGCCGGGTAGCCGATGATGTCCGCGGGCCAGCCACCCGCCCACCCGGCGGCGACGCCGCCCGTCACCGAGACCACGGTGGCCGCACCGGCTGTGAGCCCGCCCGCGGTGAGCCCCGCGGCGGCGCCCGCCGCGGTCAGCCCGCGCCACCAGATGCCGAGCACCAGCAGCGGGCAGAGCGTGGAGGCCGCCACCGAGAAGGCGAGCGCCACCGTCCGGGAGAGGTCGAGCGAGACCACGGTGAGCGAGAGCAGCAGCGGCACCACCCCGGCCACCACCGCCGCGAACCGGAAGTCGCGGACCCGCCCGCGCAGCACGTCGGTGCCGAGCACCCCCGCGATGCCGACCAGCAGCCCGGACGAGGTCGAGAGGAACGCCGCGATCGCCCCCGCCGCCGCCAGCGCCGCCAGCAGCCGGCCGGGCAGCCCGCTCAGCACCGCGCCGGGCAGCAGCACCACCGCCGCGTCCGAGGTGCCGGTGATCAGCAGCTGCGGCACGTACAGCCGGGCGAAGACCCCGAGCAGCACCGGGAACAGGTAGAAGACGCCGAGCAGCCCGATCACCGCGAGCGCGGTGGCGCGCGCGGCCCTGCCGTCCGGGTTGGTGTAGAAGCGGACCAGCACGTGCGGCAGCCCCATGGTGCCGAGGAAGGTCGCGATGATCAGCGAATACACCTGGTAGGTCGGGTGCGTGCCGCCGAACCCGCCGCCGGGCAGCAGCCAGCCCGCGCCGTCCGCGGGCGCACCCGCCACCACCGGGACCGCGCTGCCCGGCTCCAGCACCAGGTCGGTGCCTGCCCCGAGTTCGTGGTCGCCCGGGGTGAGCTCGACCGGTCCGTCCACCGCGGCGCCGTCCAGCGTGCCGCGCACCGTGACCGGGGTCACCCCGGCCACCTGCACCACCACGTCGGTGCTGATGTCCACCGTGGTGCGCTCGGCGAGCACCGGCGGCGCCGGCGCGCCGAGCGGCCGGTCCTCGGCCAGGAAGTGCCCGGCCAGCACCAGCGCGGGCAGCGCCACGGCGGTGAGTTTGAGCCAGTACTGGAAGGCCTGCACCAGCGTGGCCGAGCGCATGCCGCCGCCCGCCACGTTGCCGATCACGATCACCCCGACCGCCACCGCGCCCACCCACCCCGGCCAGCCGAGCAGGATCCGCAGCGTCAGCCCGGCGCCCTGGAACTGCGGGATCAGGTACACCGCGCAGACCAGCACCACCACCACCGCGGCCAGCCTGCGCAGCCGCGCCGAGCCGAGCCGGAACTCCGCGAAATCCGGCACCGTGTAGGCGCCCGAGCGGCGCAGCGGCGCGGCCACGAAGAGCAGCAGCCCCAGGTACCCCGCGGTGAACCCGACCGGGTACCAGAGCGCGTCCGCGCCGTACTTGGCGATCAGCCCCGCGACGCCGAGAAACGAGGCGGCGGAGAGGTACTCGCCGGAGATGGCGGCGGCGTTCCAGCGCGGGCCGACGCTGCGGCTGGCGACCAGGAAGTCGGAGGTGGTGCGCGCCAGCCGCACCCCGTACACCCCCAGCGCCACCGTGACCAGCGCCGCGAGCAGCAGCGCGGCCACGGTGAGCAGCGGGGCGGTGCCTGGCACCTCAGTCCCCGGCCAGTTCCAGGAAGTCCTGCTCGTTGCGCTCGGCCAGCCCCCGGTACAGCCGCCCCGCCCCGTAGAGCAGCGGATACGCCACCGCGCCGAGCAGCAGCCAGGGCAGCCGCACCCCGAACACCGTGAACGTGGCGGGCCCGCCCGCGGCGAAGAGCATGGGCAGCGCGCCGAGCCCGAGCGTCACGATCAGCCCGATCCGCAGTGCCAGCCCGAGCTGGGCCCGGATCAGCCCGTTGATCAGCGCCGCGCCGATCTCGGTCTGCTCGGCGACCTCGCTGCGGGTGCGCACCCGGCGGGCGCCGCGCCGCTCGGCCAGCACCACCCGCTGCCGCTGTGCCGCCGGGCGCTGCGGTCCCTCGCGCGGTGTCGCCGGGCGCTGCGGGCCGGTCACCGGCCGGTCCAGTTCTGCCGCGGGCCGTGCACCAGGCGGTTCTTCAGCTCGCGCAGCTGCCTGCGGCTCACCGGCAGCTCCACCGCCGCGGCCTCGCCCTCGGCGCGCAGGCACACCAGCGTCGCGCCGCCCGCCGTGCGCAACCCGGTGACCAGCCGCAGCGCGATCAGGTAGGAGCGGTGCACGCGCAGGAAACCCGCGTCCCGCCAGCGGGTCTCCAGCGCGGAGAGCGGAATCCGGACCAGGTGCGAGCCCGCGCTGGTGTGCAGCCTGGCGTAGTCGCCGTCGGCCTCCACCCAGTTCACGCTGCTCCGGTGCACCAGCGTGGTGACCCCGCCCAGCTCCACCGGGATCACCTCGGCCGGGTCGGCGCGCTGCGCGGCGGCCGGCGGCGCGGCGGCCGAGCGGGCGGCCCCGATCCGGCGCACCGCCTCCGCCAGCCGCTCCGTGCGCAGCGGTTTGAGCAGGTAGTCCACCGCGCCCAGGTCGAAGGCGGCGACCGCGCGGTCGTCGTGCGCCGTCACGAAGACCACCGCGGGCGGGTGCGCGAACTCGGCGAGGATGCCGGCCAGCTCCATTCCGTCCAGCCCCGGCATATTGATGTCCAGGAAGACCGCGTCCACCGGATGCTGCCGGAGCAGCCGCAGCGCCGCCGTCGACTCCCTGGCCGCGTGGATCTCGCCCACCCCCGGCTGCGCCCGCAGCAGGTAGACCAGCTCGTCCAGAGCGGGTTTCTCGTCGTCGACGGCGAGCACGCGCAGGGCGGCGCCGGGCGGGGTGGTGGCGGTCACAGCGGTCTCATCGTAGAAGAATCCGCCGTCACACCCGCACGCCCGGGCGGAACTTGGGCACCCGCAGGCTCACCTTGGTCCCCGCGCCCGGCGCCGTCTCCACCACCAGCCCGTAGTCGTTGCCGAAGGCCGCGCGCAGCCGATCGTCCACATTCGACAGCCCCACGTGCGCCGACTCGCCGGTGGTGACGGCATCCAGCTCACCGGAGCGGAGCAGCTCCGGGTCCATGCCTGCGCCGTCGTCCTCCACGCTGATCAGGCACTCCGTCCCCGCGTCGGCCGCCACGATGCTCACCGTCCCCGACCCGGTGAGCCCGTGCCGCACCGCGTTCTCCACCAGCGGCTGCAGCGCCAGGAACGGGAGCACCACCCCCAGCACCTCCGGCGCCACCCGCAGCCGCACCTGCAGCGCGTCCCCGAACCGGGCCCGCTCCAGCGCCAGGTACCGCTCGATATTGCGCAGCTCGTCGGCGAGCACCGTGAACTCGCCCGCCGCCCGGAAGGAGTAGCGGGTGAAATCGGCGAACTCCAGGATCAGCTCGCGCGCCCGATCCGGGTCGGTGCGCACGAACGAGGCGATGGTGTTCAGCGCGTTGTAGATGAAGTGCGGGCTGATCTGCGCGCGCAGCGCCCGCACCTCGGCCCGGTCCAGCCGGGCCCGCGAGGCGTCCAGCTCGGCCAGTTGCAGCTGGCCGCAGGCGTACCGCGCCACCTCCGCCAGCGCGCCGAGCGTGCCGGGGCCCGGCCGCTCCTCGGTGACCACGCCGAGCACGCCGGTGACCTCGTTGTCCGGCAGCAGCATGGGCTGGGCCACCAGCGTCCGCCCCGCCTGCTCGCCCGGGCCCGCCACGAGCACCGCGCGGCCGCCGGCCGCCGCTCGGGCCGCCGCCTCGGCGAAGGTCGCGCCGAGGGTCGCGTGCGGGCCGTCCCACGCCAGCACCGCCCCCGCGGCGTCCGCCACCCCCAGCGCCGCGCCCCCGATCAGCGCCCGCAGGTGCGGAGCCGCCTCCGCCGCCGACTCCGCGGTCAGCCCCCGCCGCAGCGGGACCGCCGCCAGCGCCGCCGTGTGCAGGGCGGAGTGCACCGCTCGTTCGGCGGGGGTGGTGACCACGCGGCGGGTGCGGGGCCACAGGAGCAGGGCGCCGGCCAGGAGGGCCGCCGCCACCACGAGTGCCACCGCGGTGGTGTTCATCGGGCGGGTTCCATGGGGTCGATTATGCGGTTCGCTCCCAGGTGCCCCGGGGAGCAGCCGGTGTCGGCCGCGCGCTTCGGATCCGGTTTACTCCACCCCCACCCGGGGCAATCCTCCCCAGCCCCTCCCACCGACCCGAGAAGGCCCCGATGAGATCAGCCAGACCCGTGCTCGCCGTACTGGCCACCGCCGTGCTCGCGACGGCCGCGCTGGTCGTCTTCGCCACCCCCGCGGTAGCGAACCCCGCCACCACCGGCGGCCCGTTCACCCCCGCGGTCGCGCTCACCGACGGGCCGTGCGTGGCTTACGTGGACACCGCGGTCACCGGTGACGCCTACCCGGAGCACGCGGCGTTCACCGTGGCGGCGACGCTGGTCGGCGTGGGCCCGTGCGCCTTGCCGGTCACGCTGACCTGGCGCAATGTCGACACCGGGGAGACCGGCGTGGTGACGAAGACGGCCAAGGGGCCGGGGTACTGGAGCACCAGCGGGCGGGACGCGCTGTTCCACGCCGGGATCGGCCGCTTCGAGGGCACCGTGACGATCGGCCCGGCGCACCTGCCGGAGCCGGGCACCGTCGACTTCACCGTCACCCGCTACCAGGGCTGACCAAGCCGGGCGGCGGGGCACGTCGAATCCGGAGCGGCGGACGGTGCCGGATTCGAGCCCCGGCATCGCCCGCCGCTCGAAAATCCGGTGCGCCCGGCCGCGCCCCGGCGCTACCGTCCGCGGGTGATCGATTACTTCGGGGAGGCGGTCGCCGCGACGTACGACCGGAATTCGGTGGAGCGGTTCGCGCCGGAGCTGGTCGAGTCCATCGTCGCCGTGCTGGCCGAGCTGGCCGGTGACGGCAGGGCACTGGAACTCGGGGTCGGGACCGGCCGGATCGCGCTGCCGCTGGCCGCGCGCGGAGTCCCGGTGCACGGCATCGAACTCTCGGCGGCCATGGTCGCCCGGCTGCGGGCGAAGCCGGGCGGCGCCGGGATCGGCGTTACTCTCGGGGATTTCGCGAGCACCAACGTGGGCGCCGATTTCACGCTCGCCTACCTGGTCTTCAACACCATCATGAACCTGACCACCCAGGACGCCCAGGTCGCCTGCTTCCGCGCCGTCGCCGAGCAGCTCGCGCCCGGCGGCTGCTTCCTCGTCGAGGTCATGGTGCCGGAGCTGCGCAAACTGCCCGCCGGGCAGACCGCGGTCCCCTTCGGCTTCGGCCCGGAGCGGTGGGCCTACTCGGACTACGACCCCGCGACCCAGTCGGTGATCTGCCACTACCTCGATACCGGGCGCGGTACGCACCGCAGCGTCCCGTTCCGCTACGTCTGGCCCGCCGAGCTCGACCTCATGGCGCGGCTGGCCGGGCTCGAGCTGCGGCACCGGTGGGCGGATTGGGAGCGTCGGCCGTTCACGGGGGAGAGTGCGCAGCACGTCTCGGTCTGGGCGAAGCCGGATTCAGGAGATGGCCCACGC
This sequence comes from Nocardia sp. NPDC050697, assembly GCF_040654395.1. Classification (NCBI taxonomy): domain Bacteria; kingdom Bacillati; phylum Actinomycetota; class Actinomycetes; order Mycobacteriales; family Nocardiaceae; genus Nocardia; species Nocardia sp. NPDC050697. The sequence goes on along the minus strand of NZ_JBFAHY010000012.1, from coordinate 155,264 downwards.
CGGTAGCGGTTCGGTCCGCGCGGACCACTCGGCGGGCAGGCCGGGGTCGGCCGCGAGCACGCCGCCGACGATCGCGCAGGTCGTATCCACGTCGCCGCCCGCTGCCGCCGCGGTCCACCACGCCTCGGTCACCCGGCCGCGGTGGCGGGCGGCGAGCCACAGGCAGTACGGGACGGTGTCCAGGGCGCGACACTCCTGCCCGGTTCCCAGTTCCGCCGCGGCCGTTGCGGGTTCGGCGAATCGAGCGGTCAGGATGCGGTCCCGCACCGCCCCGGGCGGGGTCCGCTCGGCAACCGCGGTGAGCAGCGCTTCCCCGCCCAACCCCGGCTCGGCGACGACGAGCGCGGCCGCAACGGCCACCGCGACCGCCCCCGCGATGCCCTCCGGATGCGCATGTGTGACCTCCGCGGCGGCAGCCGCCTGCCCCGCGACCCGATCCGGATCGTCGGCGAAGTACGCGCCGAGCGGCGCGATCCGCATCGCCGCGCCGTTGCCCCGGGACCCCGCCCCGCCCCCGACCCGCGGCGCCAGCTCGCGCCAGTCCGTGCCGTCCCGGCGCATGAGCCGGAGAATTCGCGTGGTGCCCGGTCCGTAGCGGCGGTAGATGTCGTAGTGCTCGGCGAACGACCGCGCGAGCGCGTCCTGCTCCACCTGCCCGTGCCGCAGCAGGATGCGATACACCGAGCAGGCCATCTCGGTGTCGTCGGTCCACAACCACGGCCCCGGGGGCAGCGAGCGCGTCGCGAGGGCTGCCCGCCCGAGCGGGTCGGTGAAGCAGGAGCCGAAGCCGTCACCCGTCGCCAACCCGCGCAGCGCTGTCACCGCTCGTTCGTCCCGCTCGATCCGCACGTCGCACCCCGTCAGGCGGCGAAGACGGCGCGGACGACGGATTCGTCCCCGTCGATCTCGAGCAGGCCGAGCGCACGGGCATCGCCGAGGGTGACGGCGCCGGCGGCGAGTCCCAGTAGGTAGGCGGGTTCGGCGCGGACGGTGGCGGCGAGAACACGCCCGTCGCGCGGACCGATCTCGAATCCGGAGTCCGTCGCGCGCAGTTGCAGCGGCGCCTCCCCGATATCGATGCCGATCGCCGCCGGGGAGCGCACCTCGACCCGGGCACCGAGCAGCGCGGGGACGGCGAGCGCGAGCCACTCGGAGCGGAAGGTGTCGTCCCCGGGGCCGCGCGTCATCAGCGGGGTCGACCAGCGGATCAGGCTCTCGATCGGACCCCGCAGCTCGGTGCCCCACGGTGTCAGGACGTACTCGACCACGCTGCCCGTGCCCGCGAGGCGCCGCTCCACCACGCCCGCCGTCTCGAGGTCGCGGAGCCGGTCGGCGAGCAGGTTGGTGGCGATGCCGGGCAGGCCGTCGAGCAGGTCGCGGTAGCGGGCGGGGGCGATGAGCAGCTGGCGGACGACGAGCAGGTTCCAGCGATCACCCACGACCTCGAGGGAGCGGGCGAGCCCGCAGAACTGTCCGTAGCTACGCATCGGCTTCCTCGCTTGAAATTCTCAAGTGTGTATGACAAATTCAAGCATAGGTTCGGGCCGAGACACAAAGGGGCAACCATGACCGATCGCATCGAGAGCGCGCGGCCCGCCTGGGTCGACGACGCCCTGTTCCCGTTCGAGAGCCGTTTCCTCGAGATCGACGGGCACACCGTGCACTACGTCGACGAGGGATCGGGGCCGGTGCTGCTTTTCCTGCACGGCAATCCGACCTGGTCGTTCCTGTGGCGCGAGGTCATCGTCGCGCTGCGCACCGACTTCCGGTGCATCGCCGTCGACTACCCGGGCTTCGGGCTGTCGACGGCGGCGCCCGGGTACCGCTACCTCCCCGAGGAGCACGCGGAGGTGGTCACCGCGTTCCTCGGCGAACTGGCCCTCGAGGGGGTCACCCTGGTCGGGCAGGACTGGGGCGGCATGATCGGCCTGGCCGCGGCGCAGCGGCGACCGGGCGTGGTCGAGCGGCTGGTGCTCGCGAACACCTGGGCCTGGCCCGTCAACGGCATCCCGCACTTCGAGGCCTTCTCCCGCATAGTCGGCGGCGCGCCCGCCCGCTTCCTGATCGAGCGGTTCAACCTGCTGGTCAGCGCCTTCATCCCGACGGGCCACCGGCGGCGCACGCCAACCGCGGCCGAGATGGAGCACTACCGCCGGGCGCTGGACACCCGCGAGCGGCGCGGGGCCTCCGCCGTGCTGCCGCGCCGGGTGCTCGGCAGCCGGGCCTTCTTCGCCGAGGTCGAGGCGGGGCTGCCCGCGCTCGCGCAGCTGCCGACCCTGATCGTTTGGGGCGACGCCGATATCGCCTTCCGTCCCCGCGAGCGGGCCCGGCTGGAGGCGACCTTCCCCGAGCACACGACCGTGATCGTCGAGGGGGCCGGGACGTATGTCGAGTCCGACGCCCCCGAGGAGTTCGTCGCCGCGCTCCGCGACTGGGCGCCGCTGCGCGCGGACCCCGCTCAGCTCTGACAGACTGGATAGACCGCGGCGGGATGGCAGTGCCCGGGGCAGGCGAGCAGGTAGACCATATTGCCGAGCAGGAACCCGTCGTCGAAGGCGATCGCCTCGTCCGCCTGCCGGGTGCGGTGCCGGTAGCCGCCGAAGTCGTAGTTCTCCGCGACCTGGCACAGGAACACCAGGTCGGCGCCGCAGGGGCAGCGCAGGTGCTCGGCGCCCTGGAACCAGTGGGGGGTGCCGCCGACCTTGAAGTCCTGGAGCGGCCCGTCGTACCCGGGGTGATCGTCCTCGTCCACCGCGCGCTCCAGTGTGAGCCGGTGCGGGTGCAGGTAGGGGTCGAACTCGGCGAGCTCGGTGGCGTTGCGCTGCAGCAGGATTCGCCAGTGCGCGTGAGCGTTGGCGGGCGGGTGGTCCCAGAACTCCGGCGGGAGCTGCCCGGCGGCCTGGAAGCAGGCGTCGCTCTCGACCGGGCACTGGAATACCAGGAGCTGATCGCCGGCGAAGTGCGCGATGTCGGCGGGGACGCGGAGCTGGAAGTAGAGCGCCATCCGGGCCCCGCACGGGCACACCGGCCACGGCTGGCCAGGGTCGAGGACGGGCCAGCCGCCGATGGTGTCGAGATCGCCGGCGGTGGCGGGTTCGCCGTCGGCTCGGATGATGTAGGTGTGCGCGTCCACGGTCTGCTCCCTTCGGGCGGGGTCCACCCTGGCAGGCGCGGTGATGCGGCGCGAACCCGGGCGCGGAAAGATCCTCGCCGCGCGCTCGGGCCTACCCGGCTCCTGGTCGAGGCGCCGCTGATCGGCGGCGCCCCGGCCCGCGCTCAGCCCTCGTCGAGGCTCAGCACGACCAGCGGAATCGGCCGCCCCGCCTTGGACTGGAAATCCGCGAGCAACGGATTCTCGGCCAGTACCCAGGCCGCGAACTCGGCGTACTCGGCACCTTGGAGCACCCGGCCGGTGGCGCGGTGCGTCCGGTCCCCGAGCTCGACGGTGACCTGCGGGTTCGCCTTGATGTTGTGCCACCAGGCGGGGTACCTGTCCTCGACGAACGAGCTCACGTACAGGGTGTCGCCCCGGTAGAGGGGGCCGAGTGGGGTCGTGTGCTGCTTGCCGCTCCTGGCGCCGGTGGTGGTGAGCAGGATGAGGTCGCCGCCGGCGTAGGCGCCGCCCACCCTGCCCGAGTTCGCCCGGAACTCCGTGATCACGTCGCCGTTCCAGCCGGCGATGCTGCCCTCCTGGTCCCATGCCTGGTTCCAGGGGGCGCTCGGGTCGTTGTAGTCGGTGATGTCGGTATCGCTCATGAAACGAGTATGTCGAGGTCTTAGGTCAGTTCCGGTCCTAAGTGCGACGGCTTATCAAGATTGCGAACACAGCCGCTCCCTTAGCACGGGGGTGTGACAGACTCGAAAGTATGTTCGAGTGGATCTGGCGATGAGCGCTCGCGACCGGCTCGACCCGGAGCGCCTGGCCGCTATGTCGAAGGCCGAGCGAGTGGCGGCGCTGCGCGACGTCATCGACCGGGTCCCGGCCGCCGCGCGCACCCCGGTGCTCGCGGTCCCCCCGGCGCTCGGCCCGATCTTTCCGGGCGGCGGGCTGGCCAAGGGGTCCACCGTGACCTACGCCGGGACCAGTGCGGTACTGCTCGGGTTGCTGGCCGCTGTCACGGCGGACGGCGCGTGGGCCGCGCTGGTCGGCGGCGGGCGGCGCGGGCTGCTCGCCTTCCACGAGATGGGGGGTGCGCTGGAGCGGCTCGCCGTCATCCGGGATCCGGGGCGGGATCCGCTCGGCGTGGTGGCGGCGCTGACCGACGGAATCGACCTGGTCGTGCTGGACCACCGGGTCGACATCCCACCCGCTCGGGCCAGGACCCTGGCGGGGCGGGTACGCAGTCAAGGTGCTGTGTTGGTGATCGCCGGGCAGGACTGGCCGCACCCGGACCTGCGGATTCGCAGTCACCTGGCGGGGGCGCACGGCCTCGGCGCGGGGCGCGGGCGGCTCAAGGGGCTGGAGGTGGAGGTGGCGGCGCAGGACCGGACCGGCCGGGTGCGGGAGATCACCGCGGTGCTGGACGGGGTGGGCGGGCGCACCGGCTGGACCGCCGCGGAGGAACCGCGCGGCGCCGCCGCGCAGCCGCCGGTCACCGATCAGCGGACAGGATGAGAGCCGTGTCGGCACCCGGCCGGGGGACCGGAGCGCGGCCGCGCCGGATGTCGCCACCCGGCCGAGCGGACCGGAGCGCGGCCGCTGCCGGATGTTCGCCGAGGTGTCGCGCGGCAACCGGGCGCGGCCCGAATCGGGGCCATTTCCGACGCGCCGAAGGCGACGCGCCGGGATGCATATCGGCCGTCCCGCGGCGTCGGCGGGGCGGCTCGCACCGGCCGCGGCCGACGCCTAAACTCGGCCACTCGGGCCGGATCGACGGCGGGGCGGCACGCCTCCTCGCCGGAACGAGCGCGTCCCGATCCCGTCGCGACCCTGGGAGGTAGGACCGTCTTGGCCGAGTCCGGTTTCGTTCACCTGCACAACCACACCGAGTACTCGATGCTCGACGGCGCGGCCAAGATCTCGCCGCTCTTCGCCGAGGCGAACCGGCTCGGGATGACCGCGGTTGGCATGACGGACCACGGCAACATGTACGGCGCCTCCGAGTTCTACAACTCGGCGAAGAAGGCCGGGATCAAACCCATCATCGGGATCGAGGCGTACATCGCGCCCGCCTCCCGCTTCGACACCAAGCGGGTGCTGTGGGGCGATCCGAGCCAGAAGGGCGACGACGTCTCCGGCTCCGGCGCCTACACCCACATGACGATGGTCGCGGAGAACGCGACCGGGCTGCGGAACCTGTTCAAGCTCTCCAGCCTGGCCTCGATCGAGGGCCAGCTCGGCAAGTGGGCGCGGATGGACGAGGAGATCATCGCCGCGCACGCCGAGGGCATCATCGCCACCACCGGCTGCCCGTCCGGCGAGGTGCAGACCAGGCTGCGGCTCGGCCACGAGCGCGAGGCGCTGGAGGCGGCGGCCAAGTGGCAGGAGATCTTCGGCCCGGAGAACTTCTTCCTCGAGGTGATGGACCACGGCCTCTCGATCGAGCGCCGGGTGCGCGAGGGGCTGCTGATGATCAGCGAGCAGCTCGGCATCCCGCCGATCGCCACCAACGACTGCCACTACGTCACCAAGGACCAGTCCACCAACCACGAGGCGCTGCTCTGCATCCAGACCGGCAAGACGCTCTCCGACCCGACCCGGTTCAAGTTCGACGGCGACGGCTACTACCTCAAGTCGGCCGCCGAGATGCGCGCCATCTGGGACGCCGAGGTGCCCGGCGCCTGTGACAACACGGTGCTCATCGGCGAGCGGGTGCAGTCCTACGACGAGGTCTGGCAGCACCGCGACCGGATGCCGGTCTTCCCGGTGCCCGAGGGCGAGACCGAGGCCACCTGGCTACGCAAGGAGGTCGCCCGCGGCCTGGACCAGCGCTTCCCGAACGGGGTGCCGCGCGAGTACGCCGATCGGGCCGACTACGAGATCAGCGTCATCCTGGAGATGGGCTTCCCGGCCTACTTCCTGGTCGTCGGCGACCTGATCAAGCACGCCCGCGAGGTCGGCATCCGGGTCGGCCCCGGCCGCGGCTCGGCGGCCGGTTCGCTGGTCGCCTACGCCCTGCACATCACGAATATCGACCCGATCCCGCACGGCCTGCTCTTCGAGCGCTTCCTGAACCCCGAGCGCGTCTCGATGCCCGATATCGATATCGACTTCGACGATCGCCGCCGCGGCGAGATGGTGCGCTACGCCACCGAGCAGTGGGGCACCGACAAGGTCGCCCAGGTGATCACCTTCGGCACCATCAAGACCAAGGCCGCGATCAAGGACTCGGCGCGGGTGCTCTTCGGCCAGCCTGGCTTCGCCATCGCCGACCAGATCACCAAGGCGCTGCCGCCGCCGATCATGGCCAAGGACATCTCGGTCTCCGGGATCACCGACCCGAACCACGAGCGGTACAAGGAGGCCGCCGAGGTCCGCCAGCTGATCGACACCAACCCGGATATCGCCAAGATCTACGAGACGGCGCGCGGCCTGGAGGGGCTGATCCGGAACGCGGGCGTGCACGCCTGCGCGGTGATCATGTCCTCGGAGCCGCTCACCGACGCCATCCCGGTCTGGCGGCGGGCCCAGGACGGCGCCATCATCACCGGCTGGGATTACCCGTCCTGCGAGGCCATCGGCCTGCTCAAGATGGACTTCCTCGGGCTGCGCAACCTCACCGTGCTCGGCGACGCCATCGACAACGCCAAGCTCAACCGCGGTATCGAGATCGACCTGGACGCCCTGCCGCTGGACGACGAGCCCACCTACAAGCTGCTCCAGCGCGGCGACACCCTCGGCGTCTTCCAGCTCGACGGCGGCCCCATGCGCGACCTGCTGCGCCGCATGCAGCCCACCGCCTTCGAGGACATCGTGGCCGTCGGTGCGCTCTACCGCCCCGGCCCGATGGGCATGAACGCGCACAACGACTACGCGGATCGGAAGAACGGGCGGCAGGAGGTCAAGCCGATCCACCCGGAGCTGGCCGAGCCGCTGAAGGAGATCCTGGGCGAGACCTACGGCCTGATCGTGTACCAGGAGCAGATCATGCACGTCGCGCAGAAGGTCGCCGGGTACTCGCTCGGCCGCGCCGATATCCTGCGCCGCGCCATGGGCAAGAAGAAGGCCGAGGTGCTGGCCGCGGAGTTCGAGGGCTTCGAGGCGGGCATGCAGGCCAACGGCTACTCCAAGGCCGCCATCAAGGCGCTCTGGGACACCATCCTCCCGTTCGCCGGCTACGCCTTCAACAAGTCGCACGCCGCCGCCTACGGCCTGGTCTCCTACTGGACCGCCTACTTCAAGGCGAACTACCCCGCCGAGTACATGGCGGCGCTGCTCACCAGCGTCGGCGACGACAAGGACAAGGCCGCCGTCTACCTCTCGGACTGCCGCAGGCTCGGCGTGCACGTGCTGCCGCCGGACGTGAACGAATCCGAGCTGAACTTCGCCTCGGTCGGCACCGACGTGCGGTTCGGGCTCGGCGCGGTGCGCAATGTCGGCGCCAACGTGGTGGCCTCGATCCTGCAGGCGCGCAAGGAGAAGTCGAAGTACACCGACTTCTCCGACTACCTGAACAAGATCGATACCGTCGCCTGCACCAAGAAGGTCACCGAGTCGCTGATCAAGGCGGGCGCCTTCGACTCGCTCGGGCACCCGCGCAAGGGGCTGCTGCTCATCCACTCGGACGCCATCGACGCGGTGATGACCACCAAGAAGGCCGAGGCGATCGGGCAGTTCGACCTCTTCGGCGGGATGGACGCCGACGAGTCGATCACCTCGATCTTCAATGTCGCGGTGCCGGACGACGAGTGGGAGTCCAAGCACCGGCTGGCGCTGGAGCGGGAGATGCTCGGGCTCTACGTCTCCGGGCACCCGCTGAACGGCGTCGAGCACGTGCTGGCGGCGCAGGCCGACACTCAGATCCCGGCCATCCTGGAGGGTGACCTCAAGGACGGCACCCAGGTGACCGTCGGCGGCATCCTGGCCTCGGTGAACCGCCGGGTCAACAAGAACGGCCTGGCCTGGGCCTCGGCCCAGCTGGAGGATCTGACCGGCGGCATCGAGGTGCTCTTCTTCCCGCAGTCGTACCAGCTCTACGGCATGGACGTGGTCGAGGACGCCATCGTGCTGGTGAAGGCCAGGGTCAGCGTCCGCGACGACCGGGTCTCGCTGATCGCCAACGACCTCGCGGTGCCGGATCTCTCCGCCATCGGCGTCGCCAAGCCGCTCGCCGTCACGGTGACCACCCGGATGTGCACGCCGGACAAGATCGGCGAGCTCAAGCGGGTGCTCGGCAGGCACCCGGGCACCGCCGACGTGCACCTGCGGCACGTCGGCGCCAGGGACAAGACGACGCTGCTCAAGCTCGACGACAGCCTGCGGGTCTCGCCCTCCTCGGCGCTCATGGGCGATCTCAAGGCGCTGCTCGGCCCCGGCTGCCTGGCGAGCTGAGCCACATCGGGAGGCGCGTCGCCCCCCGGCTGCGCAGTGCCCGCGCCCTGCGGCGACACGCAGCGCGAATACCGAGGTGACCAGGACTTTCGGCCCTATTGTTGGGGTCGTTCGTCCTGATCTCGGCTCGTGTGGTGGAGGTGTGGGCATGGCGGTCGCCGGTTCGATCCGGTCCGGTTTCGCGCGCTGCGCGGCGGCCGGGGTGGCGGTGCTGCTGCTGGCCGCACCGGTGGGGGCGGCGCCGCTCCGGCAGGACGCGCAGTTCCCGCTCCCCGCGCTCGGGCTGACCGCGGCGCAGACCTTCGACGGCCGGGACGACGTGGTCACGCTGGTGGTCCCGGTGCCGCCGGGCATGGCGCCGGCCACGCTGCGCGGCACCCTCCAGGTCGCCCCGGACGCCGGGACCGGGCGGATCGATCTCGAGGTGCAGGGCCGGGTGGCCGGCTCGATCGAGGTGCCGCCGGGCAGCTCGACGCTCCCGGTGAGCCTCCCGCTGGCGGGGGTGCCGGTGCTGAACGGCGCCGCCACCGTCACCCTGCACTCGCACCTGACCGACATGGGCCAGGGCTGGTGCGCGCCCGACCCCACCGGCACGCTCACCCTGGTGGACGCGAGCGTCGACTACACCGGGGACGAGGCGCAGCCGGGGGTGATCGCGGACTTCCTGCCGCCGGTGCTGAACCGGCTCACGCTCTACCTGCCCGCCACCCCGTCGGCGGACGAGACCGCCGCCGCGCTGGAGCTCGGCACCGCCGTGGTGGCCAGGTACGCCAACCAGACCGTCGCGGTGCAGCTGCGCCCGCTCGGCCCCGGCAATGCCGTCCCGGCCGACCCGCCCGGGCTGCTGGAGCGCCGGGTGGTGATCACCGAGGCGGACACCGCGGGCACCACCCTGCAAACGGGGGCCCCCGGCGGCCCGGTGCTCGCCGTCACCGGCCGCGGCACCGAGCTGCGCACCCAGGCCCGGCTGATCACCAGCAATATGGCCTGGATCGCCGCGGACACCGACGCGGTCGCCGGCTCGCTGGAGCTCGCGCCGCAGCTCGCGTCGGACAGCGTCTCGCTGCGCGACCTCGGCGTCAGCACGCTGAGCGGGACCGGCCCCGGCCGGGTCCGGATCCCGATCGCGGTGGACCAGACCCGGCTCGGCCGCCCCTCCGGGGAGGTGCGGATCCACCTGCGCGGCAACTACACCCCGCTGCCGGAGGTGGCGAACGGCCAGCTCACGGTGGCCGTCGGGGACAGCACGCTGGACCACTGGCCGGTGGAGGGCTCCGGCCGCATCGACCGCTGGATCGACATCCCGGACCGGCTGCTCGGCCGCTTCACCGAGGTCGTGGTCGCGCTGCAGGTCGCGGGGACCGCGGGCTGCGAGGTGGCGCAGCCGGTCACGCTCACCCTCGACCCGGAGAGCACGGTGGAGAGCGTGCGCCGGGTGCCGCCGGTGCCCGGCGGGTTCGAGGCGCTGCCGCAGGCGCTCATGCCCGCCGTCCAGGTCGGGCTGAGCGCGGGCACGCTGGCCGACGCGGACCGCGCGCTCGGGCTGCTCGCCGGATTGCAGCGGATGACGCTGGAGCCGCTGCGCCCGGAGCTGGTCCCACTGGACACCGCGCTGGACTCCGCGAGCCCGGCCGTGCTGATCGCCGCCGACGGCGGGCTCCCGGACTCGCTCGACCTCCCGCTCACCGTGACCGGCCCCACCGTCACCGTCGCCGGCCCCGCGGGCGGCCCCGCGCAGACCGTCGACCTGCCGGGCCAGCGCCTCGGCTCGCTGCAGGCCACCTGGGAGGGCGACCGCATGCTGCTGGTCGCCACCTCCACCGGCGACCCCGCCGCCGCCGACCGGGTGCTGGACTGGCTGCGCGCCGAGCCGGACCGCTGGTACGGGCTGCGCGGCGGCGTCCTGGTGCAGACCGGTGACCGCGAGCCCATCCTGCTGCAGGAGCCGGTCGCGCTGCCCGCCGAGCCGGCCGCCGACGACCACACCGCGCTGCTCGCCGCGGGCGCGGCGCTGCTCGGCATCGGGCTGATCGGCGCCGTCCTGGTGCTGCTCACCCGGGCGCGGCGGAACCCCGGCCACCGGGCGTGAGACGGGCACCGGCCGTGCGCTGCGCACAGGGAGACCGGAAGCCGCCGGGCGGGCTGGGGCCACCCCGCGGGCGGGGCACGCCGATGGCGGCCGGGCGGGGGACGCCGTGAGCACCGAGACCGCGGCGCGCGCTCCGCTCTGGTTCCGGCATCCGGTCCTCGCGATCACCCTGCGCTGGGCGCCCATCGTCGGCGGCGGCGCCATCGCCTTCGACGCCTCGCTCGACCGGCTGCAGCCGAGCGCGGAGAACGGCCAGCGCATCGGGTACCTGGTGATGCTCCCGCTGCTGGCCCTGGTGGCCGCGCTCGGCATCGCCCGGCGCCGATACCGGGAGCTGCCGATCCACGACCGGCAGGTCGACTACATCGTCGGCGGGATGGCGCTGGTCCTGGCGGTGGTGATCGTCGGGCTGCTGGTCCCGCGCTACCCGGACACCTTCGACCTGCTGCGGCTGGACATGTACGCCGGGGTGGCCTACTACTTCGGCGGCTGCGTGCTCATGTTCGGGCTGCGCGCGACCGGGCGGTTCTGGCCGGTCTGGCTGGTGGTGCTGCTCTTCGGCCCGCTGCCGTACCGCGCGCTCGCGGTGCTGCTCGGCGGCGACTGGAAGGCATCGGCGCTGGTTTCGGTGCTCTTCGTCGGGTTCTGCGCGGGGATCGCGGTGGCACGCACGTGGCGGCGCGGGCTGCTCGGCGCGGTGGTGGGGCTGCTGGTCGGGCTGGTATTGGTCGGGCTGCTCGATCTGGCCACGACGGGCATCCCGAACCCGTTCGTGCAGCAGCTGCCCGCCGCGCTCGCGGCGGCCGCGGTCGGTATCTACTTCATCTGGCACACCATCCGGAACCGGGAGCCGAACGCGCACCTGGTGCCGCGCCGCGAGCCGACCGTGGCGCGGCCGTGGCCCGCGCTCATCGTGCTGGCCGCCGCCACCGTAGCGCTCGCCCTGCTGCCGCTGCCCCCGCCGATCGATCAGCGGATCGGCACCGGCCCGCCGCTCACCGATTTTCCCGGGCTGAGCGTGCCGGACGGCTGGGACCAGACCGGGTTCGCCCGGCTGGACTGGGCGCCGCAGTTCTTCGGCACCGACGCCACCCTGGTCCGCCAGGTGGTGACCGCCGACCGCGTGGTGGACGCCTGGGACACCAAGGGCCGCAGGCGGACGCTGGTGGTCGACACGCTGAACACCGACGACGTCTTCAATCTCCAGGTCTACCCGGGCCAGACCCTGTACTCCACCATCTACGCCCGCCGCTCCGACCCGCTCACCATCGAGCTCGCCCCCGGGCTGACCGGCCGGATCTACACCATCGTGGACGAGAACCTCTTCCTCACCTGGACCTACCTCAGCTTCATCTGGCACCGCGGCGCCGTGGTGGAGTCGGTGCGGGTGATCGCGGTCGACAACCACGAGCCGGATGCCCCGTTCCCCGAGCCGACGCCGAACATGGGCTCGATCGCGGCGCAGACCTTCACCATCATGATGCGCGGCAATGCCGTCGCGGTGGACGACAAACCCGAGTACAAGGACGTCGACCTGCTCACCACCTTCGGCCGCGCCCTGGTCGCCGAGCAGTGGGAGGCGCCGTGACCGATCCGGAGTTCCGCGCCGCCGCGCTGCACGACGCCGTCTCCGGGCTGCGCGAGCGCACCCCGAGCGCGTCGGCGGCGGTGCCCTTCACCCCGGGGCAGCGCGCGGTCGCGCTCACGCTGCTCGCGCTGCTGGTGGCGGGCGGCATCCTCGCGCCGATCCCCACCCTCACCACGCTCACCGCGCTGAGCACGCTGGCCTACGTCGCCGCGCTGATCGACCGGCTGGTGATCTTCCGGCGCGGGCTGCCCGCCGACGCCATCGTGCAGATCGACGACGACGAGGCGCACGCCATCCCGGACGCCGAGCTCCCGCCCTACACCGTGCTCATGCCCGCCTACGACGAGACCGAGGTGATCGGCCAGCTCATCGCGGCCATGCGCGCGCTCGACTACCCGGCGGAGAAGCTGCAGATCCTGCTGCTGCTGGAGGAGGACGACGACACCACCATCGCCGCCGCGGCCGCCGCCGGGGTCGAGCAGGTGGCCACCGTGGTGCTGGTCCCCGCCGCCGACCCGCGCACCAAACCCAAGGCCTGCAACTACGGGCTGCACTTCGCCACCGGCGAGATCCTCACCATCTACGACGCCGAGGACATCCCGGACCCGCTGCAGCTGCGCAAGGTGGTCGCCACCTTCGCCCGCGCCGACGAGCGGACCGCCTGCGTGCAGGCCAAGCTGGCCTTCCGCAACGGCAGGCAGAACCTGCTCACCGGCTGGTTCACCGTGGAGTACGACGTCTGGTTCAGCTACCTGCTGCCCGGCGTCATGCGGGTGAACGCGCCGATCCCGCTCGGCGGCACCTCCAACCACCTGCGGCGCCGGGTGCTCGACCACATCGGCGCCTGGGATCCGTACAACGTCACCGAGGACGCCGACCTCGGGGTCCGGCTGGCCATCAACGGCTACCGCACCGCGGTGCTGAACTCGATCACCTGGGAGGAGGCGAACAGCGACCCGATCAACTGGCTGCGCCAGCGTTCCCGCTGGTACAAGGGGTATCTCCAGTCCTGGCTGGTGCACACCCGGCATCCGGTGCGGCTCTGCCGCGCCATCGGCATCGCCGCCTTCCTGCGCTTCACCCTGCTGATCGCGGGCACCCCGCTGATCGCCTGCGTGAACGCGCTCTTCTGGCTGGTGCTGCTGCTCTGGCTGCTCGGCCAGCCGCGCGCGGTGGCCTGGGTCTTCCCGCCCGCGGTCTACTACCCGGCGCTGCTCAGCCTGGTGCTCGGCAACGCGCTGACCATCTACATGAACCTGATCGGCTGCCGCGAGGGCCGCGACCCCCGGCTGCTCGTCGCCTGCCTGACCGTGCCGATCTACTGGTTCCTGATGAGCATCGCCGCCATCAAGGGGGTCTGGCAGCTGCTGCGCAACCCCTCGTACTGGGAGAAGACCGCGCACGGGCTGGAGGTCACGACCGACGAGCCCGCGCCGTGAGGACGCGGCTGCTCTTCACCGGCACCGCCCTGGTCTACCTGGTGCTGGGCTGGCTGCTCGCGGTGCGGCACGGCTACCTCATGGGCGACGCGCTGAGCCGGGTGCAGGCGGTGCAGGCGGTGCTCTTCAGCCGCGACCCGCACCTGGCCGCCATCGGCTTCGTCTTCACCCCGCTCACCGCGCTGCTGGAGCTGCCGCTGGTGGCGCTGAGCCCGTGGCTGCCCGCGCTCACCCGGTACGGGGTCGCCGGGGTGGTGGTCTCCGCGCTCTTCATGGCGGGCGCGACCGTGCAGGTGTATGGGATCGGCATCGACCGCGGCGCCCCGCGCTGGCTGACCGTGCTGGTCACGGCGGTCTTCGCGGTGAACCCCATGATCCTCTGCTACGCGCTGACCGGCATGAGCGAGGCGCCGTTCGTCTTCTGCGGCTGCTGGGCGGTGCGCAGGCTGATCCGCTGGGTCCGCACCGACGACATCCACGACCTGATCACCGCGGGCACCGCGCTCGGGCTCGGCTACCTGGCCAGGTACGACGCCGTGGTGCCGATCGCGGTCACCGCGGCCTTCGTCGCGCTGCGCAGCTACCGGGCCGGCCGCGGCCGGAAGCGCGGCGACCGGGTGGCCGCCGGGGTGCTGGACGCGCTCATCCTGATCGGGCCCGGGGTGCTCGCGGTGCTCACCTGGTTCGTCACCAGCTGGCTGCTCACCGGCGAGGGGCTGGCCCAGTTCAGCTCGGCCTACGGCAATGCCGCCATCATCGAGCAGTCCGGCGGCGCGGCGCAGCGGGGGCTCGCCGCGCTCGGCTTCTCCGCCGCCGGGCTGCTGGTGCTCGCCCCCGCGCTGCCGCTGATCGCGCCGGTCGCGCTGGCGCTCGGGCTGCGCCGCCGGGACGTCGAGGTGCTGGTGCCGACGCTGATCCTCGGCTCGGTGCTCGCCTTCCAGGCGTACGCCTACTTCCGCGGCGCCACCTTCCCGCTGCTCCGCTTCTACATCGCGGGCATCCCGCTGGTCTGCGTCTACGCCCTGCAGCTGAGCCCGCCGGCCGGCGCGCTCCCCGCCCGCAGGCCGGGCCGCAATGCCCGCCCGCGCGGCGCCGCCGTGCCGCGGGCCCGCGCCGCCACCGCGCTCGCCGCCGCGCTGCTGGTGCTGAGCCTGCCGTTCACCGCGCTCGGCCTCGCCGAGCCGACGCTCTCGGTGCAGCAGTACGCGCTGCGCAGCCTCTTCACCGGCCCCGGCGACACCGCGCCGACTGTCGACACCGAGCACCGCATCCTCGCCTCCTTCCGCACCGAGCGCGCCATCGCCGACTACCTCGACGCCAAGCACCTGCCGGACGGCTCGGTCGTCACCGACTCCGTCTCCGGCTTCGGCATCGTGGTCGCCTCGGACCACCCGGAGCAGTTCGTCATCCCCTCCGACGAGGACTTCATCACCATCCTCAGCGACCCCGCCGCGCACGGCGTCCGCTACATCCTCGCCGTCCCGCCGGTCGGCCGCGGTACCGCGGACGCCGTCAACCGCCGCTACCCGACCATCTACGAGAACGGCAGCGAGGTCGCGGTGCTCGAGCTGGAGGCGCCGAACGACGGCCAGGACCAGCCGGATTGGCGGCTCTACCGGGTGATCCCGCCGCGCCCTAGCGAGCCAGGACGCTGAAGAGCGGGTCGCCCGGGCCGATGTCGTAGGTCTGCTCGCCGGGGCGCGGGTCCGGGACGAAAGCCCAGAGCAGGGCGCCCGCGGTGCCGGCGGCGCGCTGGCCGTCGATCTTGTGGGCGATATCGGTGGCGCGCTGGGCCAGCGAAGCTGGTGATTGGTCGCTGTTCTGCCCGATCTCACCTACCAGCAGCGGTTTTCCGGCGGCCCGCGCCTGCTCGATGCGGCGGGCGAGGCCGTTCCACTGGTCGCCGGGGAGCGGGACGCCGTCGGCGCCGTAGTCGTGGTACTGGATGATGTCGACGTTCGGCGACTCCGCGATCAACCCGTATTCGTCTCCGGCGGAACCGCATTGGCCGCCGCCGAGCAGCCCGGCGGTGATCGGGATGCCCGGTGCGTTCGCGCGGACGATCGCGCCCGCCTCGTCCATGAAGGCGCGCAGCACGGCGGCGGCGTCCGGCGGGCAGGTGCGGGCGTTCCAGGCGCAGTCGCCGCCGGGGCAGATGCCGGGCTCGGGCTCGCCGACGAGCTCGACGGCGGCGAGTGCGGGGGAGGCGTGCCAGCGGGCGGTGGCGGCCGCGGTCCAGGTGGCGAAGGGGCCGCGCCAGCCGGTGGTGTACCAGCTGTACTGCTTGAACTGCTCGTCCTCGCAGGCGCCGTCCTGTGCGGTGAGCACCGGGATCACCAGCTGTCCGTGCCGCTCGGCGGCGGCGAAGACCGCGTCCAGCGGGGTCCAGTCGCGCGCACCGGTCACCTTGTGCGTGGCCAGCGCCTCGAAGGCATTGAACCGGGTGAGCGAATTCGGGTGTAGCGCGGCGAAATACGCGTCCAGGTCGACCTGGGCGCCGCAGCCGCGGTTGATCGCCCAGTTCGTGCCGAGCTGGTAGGCGTTCAGCCCGGCCGGCCACCACGGCACGCCGTCCAGTCGCAATTCCCCCTGCTGCACGCTCACCCTCGGCATCACCCCAGTGTGGGCGTTGACCGAACGTTAAGGGGGCGAAAAGCGGAGGACCGCATTCTTTTCTCAACACCGACCGAAACACACACAGGAGAGAGAAAATGAACGTCCTTCGCGCCCAGTTCCGGCTGCTGGCCCTCGCGTTCACCGCGCTGGCGGCCGCCGCCGCGCTGACCATCGCGGGTGCGTCGGGTTCGGCCACCGCCGGGGTCTTCACCGAGCTGAAGCTGCAGCCGGGCACCAGCAGCGGCGGCATCGGCGGCGCCGTGGTCCGCGGCGACTCGGACACCTACATCCTGGAGGCCCGCTCCGGCCAGCTGTTCACCGCCGGGCTCGGCTCGGTCGAGGACAACGCGGTCTTCACCCTGATCGCCCCGGACGGCACCATCCTCGCCATCGAGGAGACCTACACCGAGGTCTGGCTGCCGCTCTCCGGCGACTACGTCCTCGATATCGCGCCGACCCGCGGCAATACCGAGTACTACCTGCAGCTCGAGATTCTCTGACGCTCCCGGCGGTGGGGGCGAGGGGTGCCCACCGCACGGGTCATGAAGGCCGCCGGTCCACGGACCGGCGGCCTTTCCCGTTTCCGGCACACCGGCCGCGAACGTGGAATCCTGGCCGGGTGACTCTCTTCGAGGTGTGGGCGCCCCGGCCGGATCTGGTCCGTCTCGATCTCGACGGCGAGGCGCACCCCATGCACCGCGACCACGGGGGCTGGTGGCGGGCCGATATCCCGGCCGC
The DNA here is from genome assembly GCF_040654395.1 of Nocardia sp. NPDC050697. Lineage (NCBI taxonomy): Bacteria > Bacillati > Actinomycetota > Actinomycetes > Mycobacteriales > Nocardiaceae > Nocardia > Nocardia sp. NPDC050697. Next base: position 138,303 of record NZ_JBFAHY010000012.1, on the reverse strand, counting down.
CCCCGGCGCCCGCTACGGCTTCCTGCTCGACGACGACCCGACCGTCCTGCCGGACCCGCGCTCGCCCCGGCAACCGGACGGCGTGCACGGCCGCTCCGCGCTCTGGAGCCCGGACCCGGAGCTCTGGACCGACGCCGCCTGGCCCGGCCGCGGGCTGCCCGGCGCGGTCTTCTACGAGCTGCACATCGGCGCCTTCACCCCGGAGGGCACCTTCGACGCCGCCGTCGGCAAGCTCGATCACCTGGTCGACCTCGGCGTCACGGTGGTCGAGCTGATGCCGGTGAACGCCTTCGACGGCACGCACAACTGGGGCTACGACGGCGTGCTCTGGTACGCCGTGCAGGAGTCCTACGGCGGCCCGGCCGGGTTGCAGCGCTTCGTGGACGCCTGCCACGCGCGCGGGCTCGCGGTGGCGCTGGACGTGGTCTACAACCACCTCGGCCCCTCCGGCAACTACCTGCCGAAATACGGCCCGTACCTCACCGACGGCCGCAATACCTGGGGCCAGAGCCTCAACCTGGACGGCCCCGGCTCCGACCACGTGCGCAGGCACATCCTGGACAACGCGCTGCGCTGGCTGCGCGACTTCCATATCGACGCGCTGCGCCTTGACGCGGTGCACGCCCTGGTCGACCGCACCGCCGCGCACCTGCTGGCGGAGCTCGCCACCGAGGTCGCGGTGCTCTCCGCCCGGGTCGGCCGCCCGCTCACCCTGGTCGCCGAGAGCGACCTCAACGACCCCCGGCTCATCACCCCGCGCGCCGCGGGCGGGTACGGCCTGACGGCGCAGTGGAACGACGATTTCCACCACGCCGTGCACACCGCCGTCTCCGGCGAGCGGCAGGGCTACTACGCCGACTTCGGCAGCCTCGAGTGCCTGGCCACCACGCTGACCCGCGGCTTCTTCCACGCCGGGACCTACTCCAGCTTCCGCGACCGCAGGCACGGGCGGCCGGTGGACCGCGCCACCACCCCGCCCGCGGCGCTCTTCGGCTACACCTGCGACCACGACCAGATCGGCAACCGGGCCATCGGCGACCGGCCCTCGATGAACCTCACCGACGGCCAGCTCGCGATCAAGGCGGCGCTGGTGCTGCTCGCCCCCTTCACCCCCATGCTGTTCATGGGCGAGGAGTGGGGCGCGCGCACGCCCTTCCTCTTCTTCACCTCGCACACCGACCCGGAGATCGGCGCCGCCACCGCCGCCGGGCGCAAGGCGGAGTTCGCCGAGCACGGCTGGGCCGCCGCCGAGGTCCCCGACCCGCAGGACCCGGCGACCTTCGCCCGCAGCAAGCTGGACTGGACCGAATCCGCCGACCCGTCCCGGGCCCGGCTGCTCGCGCTCTACCGCGACCTGCTCGCCGTGCGCAGGCTGCGCCCCGAGTTCACCGGCACCTGGATCCCGGACCAGGCGGTCCGTTACGACCAGAGCGAGAATTGGATCGTGATCACCCGCGGCGGCCTCGAGCTGGCCTGCAACCTCGGCACCGAGCCGGTGGCAGTACCGGTGACCGGCATCACAGTACTGGCCTCGGCCGAGCCGGACAGTGCGCCCGATGCGGCCGCCACGGTGCTCCCCGGCCACTCCTTCGCACTGCTGGCCTGCGAGAACGATTGAATCACCGTCTCGGACGGGCGATTGCCGGAGCGGAATCCCGCGACTACCGTTGTTCTATGAGCACCGTTGCTTCCGCCGGCGATTGCGCCGAGCTACCGGACGGTGTCGGCGGCAGCGCCGGCACCGAGTTCGCCCCGCTGGTCCGCGCCTTCGCGCGGGTCTTCGGCCACCGCAGGGACGCGGGGGCCGCGCTGGCGGTGTACCGGCACGGACAACCGCTCGCTCACATCTGGACCGGCTACGGTGGCGACCGGCCCTGGACCGCCGAGACCGGCACCGTGGTCTTCTCCGCCACCAAGGGCATCACCGCCACCGTCATCCACCGCCTCGCCGACCGCGGCCTCATCGACTACTACGCCCCGGTCGCCGAGTACTGGCCGGAGTTCGCGGCCAACGGCAAGGCCGGTATCACGGTCGAGCAGCTCATGACGCACCGCTCCGGGCTCTCCGCGCTGCGGCAGGTCGCGCAGAACACCACCGAGGTGCTCGACCACGAGCTCATGGAGCAGCGGCTGGCCGCCGCCGCGCCGGACCAGCTGCTCGGCACCCCGACCTACCACGCGCTCACCTACGGCTGGCTGATGAGCGGGCTGGCCCGCTCGGTCACCGGCAAGAGCATGGGGCAGCTCTTCCGCGACGAGGTCACCGAGCCGCTCGGGATCCGCGACGGGCTGCACCTCGGCTACCCGAGCCCCGGCTCCACCACCCGCTACGCGCCGATGGCAGGCACCCAGCTCAGCGCCGCCCGCCACCCCATCGCCTCGCTGGTGCTCGGCCGCGGGCACGGCATCCCCGGCGTGGTCGGGGCGGCGGTGCGCTGCCTCTTCGTGCCCGGGCTCGAGGCCATCCTCGAGGGCGCGGAGCCCTCGCTGCTGCAGACCGAGCAGGGCGCCGCGAACGGCGTCTGCACCGCCTCCGCGCTGGCCACCGTGTACGGCGCGCTGGCGGGCGACGGCATGGTGAACGGCGAGCGCTACCTCTCCGGCCACACGCTGCACGAGATGCGCAAGGTGCGCAGCTACCAGCTGGACCACGCGCTCTTCTACCTGCCGATGATGTGGCACCTCGGGTACCACTCCATCCCGGTGCCCGGCGGGCACACCGGCTTCGGCCACATCGGGCTGAACGGCTCGTTCGGCTGGGCCGATCCGCGCTCCGGCATCTCGGTCGGCTTCGTGCACAACCGCTTCACGCTGCCGTTCTTCGGCCTCGACATCTCCACCGTCGCCTGGCTGCTCCCGCTGATCGTCGGCTGCCTGCGCGGCGCCCCGGCCGAGCTCGCGCCCGCCACCCGCTCCGCGGCGTGAGCGGGCGGCGGGCGGGCCGGGTCAGGTGAGGTAGCGGTAGGCGGGGGAGCCGGGGTCGAGCCGCTCGCAGTTGATCGGCGAGTCCGCGATCCGCCGCAGCAGGGCGTCCAGGCAGTCGGCGGCGCCGAGCTCGATGCCGACCAGCGCGGCCCCGGTCTCCCGGTTGTTGCGCTTGACGTACTCGAAGACGGTGATGTCGTCGTCCGGGCCGAGCACCTCGTCCAGGAAGCGGCGCAGCGCCCCCGGCTCCTGCGGGAAGTCCACCAGGAAGTAGTGCTTGAGCCCCTGGTGCACCAGCGAGCGCTCGATGATCTCGTTGTACCGGGAGACGTCGTTGTTGCCGCCGGAGACCAGCACCACCACCGTCGAGCCGGGGGGCACCGAGATCTCGGCGAGCGCGGCGGTGGCGAGCGCACCGGCCGGCTCGGCGATGATGCCCTCGTTCTGGTACAGCTCCAGCATGGCGGTGCAGATGGCGCCCTCGTCGATCTGCATGAGCCCGAAATCGCCGTCGGAGCCGGTGCCCGCCGGGGCCGCGAGCAGCGGCAGCGATCCGTGCGAGACCACCCGCCCGCCGAACTCGGTGACCGCGGCGAACGGCACCGCGCCGATCCGCCGGACGGCGGCGCCGTCCACGAACGGATCGATCTCCGGCAGCGTCACCGGGCCGCCCGCCACCAGCGCCGCCGTCATCGAGGCCGCGCCCGCGGGCTCGACGCCGAGGATGCCGGTGTGCGGGGAGCGGTCGCGCAGGTAGGTGCCGATCCCGGCCAGGCAGCCGCCGCCGCCCACCGGGACGACGACCAGGTCCGGCGCGGTCTCCAGCTGGGTCAGGAACTCGGCGGCGATGGTGCCCTGCCCGGCGGCGGTGCGCGGGTCGTCGAAGGGCGGGACCATGGTGGCCCCGGTGCTCGCCACGTCGTCGGCGGCGGCCGCTGCGGCCGCGTCGAAGTTCTCACCGATCGCGATGAGCTCGACGAACTCGCCGCCGTGCACCTTGATCCGGTCGCGCTTCTGCTTGGGCGTCGTGGTCGGCACGTAGATCCGGCCGCGCACCCGCATGGCCTGGCAGGCGTAGGCGACGCCCTGCGCGTGGTTACCGGCGCTGGCCGCGACCACACCGGCGGCGCGCTCGGCCGCGGTGAGCTGGACCATGAGGTTGTAGGCGCCGCGCAGCTTGTAGGAGCGGACCGCGGTGAGGTCCTCGCGCTTCAGGTAGACCGTCGCACCGGTGAGCGCCGATAGCCGCGGGCTGTGCTGCAGCGGCGTCGGCTCGATAATGTGCCGAATGCGCTCCGCCGCGAGGTCGATCTCGGCAGCGGTCAGAGCCGGATGCGCGATGGACTGGGTCTCGAGTACCGGAAGCGGATTGGACACCCGGTCCATGGTGCCACCCGGCGCGGGTGCGGCGCGCGCCGGGTGGCGGGGTGTCTCGGCTGGTCAGCGCGGCGAGAGCACGAAGACCGGAATCTCCCGGGTGGTCTTGGTCTGGTAGTCGGCGTAGTCCGGCCAGACCGCGACCGCGCGCTCCCACCAGGCGGCCTTCTCCTCGCCGGTCACCTCGCGCGCGGTGTAGTCCTTGGTCTCGGTGCCGTCGCGCAGCTCCACGTGCGGGTCGGCCTTGATGTTGAAGTACCAGACCGGGTGCTTGGGGGCGCCGCCGAGCGAGGCCACCACCGCGTACTCGCCGCCGTGCTCGACCCGCATGAGCGGGGTCTTGCGCAGCTTGCCGGTCTTGGCGCCGCGGGTGGTGAGCAGAATGACGGGAACCCCGCGCAGCGTGGTGGCCTCGGTGCCGCCGGAGTTCTCGTACTGCTCGGCCTGCTCCCTGGCCCAGTCGGATGTGCTCGGTTCGTACTCTCCTGTAAGAGGCATGCAACCAGTAACTCGCGCAGCGGGCCGCACTGTTCCCGTGACACACGGAACAGAAAAGTTCGGTGGACCGAAAACTTCCTCGCGACTATGGTGAAGACATGACAGCGGTGCACCCTGATTCCCGGATCGCCGAGCGGCCCACGGTGTTGCTCGCCGGGGTGCCGTGGCCGCTCTTCAAGCTGGAGGCGCTCGCGCTCGGGCTCGGCGCGCTGCTGGTCCTGCTGCTCGTCACCGGTGCGCCCGCGGTCGCGGTGCTCGGTGGCGCCGGGCTGGCCGCCGGGCGCTGGGCGCTCGCCGCGGTGTCACCCGGCCTCCAGCGGTAGGTTCGCCAATTCTCCGCGGGCGGCAACGCCCAGCTTCGGGTACGCCTTGTAGAGGTGGTGGCCCACTGTCCGCGGGCTCAGGAAGAGCTGAGCGGCGATGTCCCGGTTGGACAGGCCGCGGGCGGCCAGCCGGACGATCTGCAACTCCTGCGGGGTGAGGCGGGCTATCGGGCTGGGGCCCGCCGCCGGTGCCGTGCCGCCGCCGAGCGCCGCGAGTTCGGTGCGGGCCCGCGCCGCCCACGGGGTGGCGCCCGCCCGGTCGAAGGTCTCCGCCGCCGGTTCCAGCTGGGCTCTGGCCTCGGTCTTGCGTTTGGCCCGGCGCAGCCACTCGCCGTAGAGCAGGCGGGTGCGGGCCTGTTCCAGGGGGCGGGCGCCGGATTCCAGTGCGGCGCGGTAGTGGTGCTCCGCGCCGGTGCGGAGGGCGCGGCAGCGCTGTTCCAGCGCGGCCACCCAGGGCTGACCGCTGCGGCGGGACCACTCGGCCAGCCGCTCGACGGCGTCGCCGGCGCGGTCCGGCTCGCCGAGCCGCACCGCCGCCTCCACCACGTCGGGGAGGGCCCGCACCGCCGCCACGTGGTGCCGCACCGGTCCCTCGGTGAGCGCGGTCAGCCGGTGCAGGGCATGCGCCACCCGGCCGAGGCCGAGGTCGAGCAGCCCCTGCGCGGCATCCGCCCAGGTCGAGCCGGGTGAATTGGCGCCGCCGACCTGCGCCACCGCCTCCGCGCACGCCCGCTCGTCGCCGGTGAGCGCGGCCAGGTAGGCGCGGAAGGCGTAGTGCTGGCTCACCCACTGGCCGAGCCCGGCGTCCTCCGCTATGCGCAGCCCCTCGGCGCCCGCTACCGCGGCTTCGGCCGGGTTGCCGCCGAAGAGCTCGGCCTCGGCGCGGAAGAAGAGCAGCGGCGGGAGCAGGGCGATGCGGCCCTGTTCGCGGCACTCGGCGATCAGCTCGGCGGCCAGCTCGCCCACCTGGTCATCCTGGCCGACCACCAGCCCGGCGCCGCAGAGCTGCACCAGGTCGCGCGGGCTGTCCGCGCCGAGCCGCCCGGCCGTGGCGGCGGTGTCCCGCAGGTCCGTGGTGCGGGTGCCGCGCAGGGCGGGGAGCATGTACCCGGCGATCGGTGCCACGGCGTCGCCCTCCGGCAGCTGGAGCTGCTCGAAAGCCGCCGCCACCGCGGTGATCTCGGGGTCGCCGAGGTACCAGGCGGGGTGGACCGCCTGGATCAGGATGCGGGCGGCGCGGGCGGGTTCGGTGGTCGCGGCGGCGCCGAGCAGCAGGCGGTGCGCCGCCGCCGGACGTCCCGCGCCGAACTCGGCCAGCCCCCGGACCACGTCGAGCCGGGCCAGGGTGGCCGGGTCCGGTGCGGCCACCGCGGCGGCGCGCTCGGCGCAGCGGCGGGCGAGGTCGAGCAGCCCGGCCTCGGCGGCGGTCTCCGCGGCGGGCAGCAGCCGCCGGGCCCGCGCCGCGTCGTCCACGCTGAGCGCGGCCGCGCGCTCGTAGGCGGCCACCGCGCCGTGGTAGCCGCTGCGCGCGCGGGCCCGCTCGGCGGTGCGCTCCAACGCGGCGGCGACCTCCTCGTCCGGGCCGGTGGCCGCCGCGGCCAGGTGCCAGGCGCGGATATCGGCGTTCTCCGGGCCGGTGGCGGCCGCGGCCAGCGCGCGGTGCACGGCCAGCCGCTCGGGCAGCGGCGCGCCCTGGTACACCGCCGAGCGCAGCAGCGGATGCCGGAACACCACCCCGGCGGTGCCGGTGCGCACCAGCCCGGCCCGCTCGGCCGGGGACAGCTCGGCGGCGCCCGCCCCCAGCGCCGCCCCGGCGCGCAGCACCGTGCCGAGATCGGCGGCGTCCGCCGCGGCGGCGACCAGCAGCAGGGTGCGGGTGGCGACCGGAAGCCGGGCGACCCGGCCGTGAAACGCCTGCCGGAGCCGCTGCGGCAGCGGCTGCTCCGGCGCGGCGCCCGGTACCTCGGCCGCGAGCAGCGCCGGGAGCTCCAGCAGCGCCAGCGGATTGCCCGCCGCCTCGACCAGCGCGCGGTAGCGCACCGTGGGCGCGAGGCCGGTGTGCCCGGCGTCCAGCAGCGCGGCGGCGACCTCGGGCGGCAGCGCGCCGACGGGCAGCTCGGGCAGCCCGGGCGCCGGGAAGTCGTCGTCGCCCGCCCTGGTGGCGAAGATCAGCGCGACGCCCTCGGCATCGAGCCGGCGGGCCGCGAAGAGCAGCGTCTCGGCGGTGGCCCGGTCCAGCCAGTGCGCGTCGTCGACCAGGCAGAGCAGCGGGCCGTCGGCGGCCTCCTCGGCGAGCAGCGAGAGCACCGCGAGCCCGATCAGCATGCGGTCGGCGGGGTCGTGCTCGGCCAGGCCGAAGGCGCCGTCCAGCGCGGCGCGCTGGCGCGGTGGCAGCGCGGTCAGGTCGGCGCCGCGGACCAGCAGGTGCAGTGCGGCGAAGGGCAGCTCGGCCTCGGACTCCAGCCCGGCCCCGCGCACCGTCGGCAGCCCGGCGGCGGCCGCGTGCTCCAGCAGCGCGGTCTTGCCGATGCCCGCCTCGCCGCGCAGCACCAGCGCACCGCTGCGGCCCGCCTGCGCCGCGGCGAGCAGGGCGTCGATGCGGGCCAGCTCGGCCGCGCGGCCCAGAAGTGCGGTCGGCATCCTCGAAAAGTACCTATAGGCGACCGATTCGGCGTACCCCCGGCCCGCCATAACGTAATCCTCACACCGCAAAACAGCAGGTAGAGGAGAAATCGTGAACGAGATCGTGGCGCAGTACCTGGAGGCGTGGAACACCACCGACCCGGCGGCCCGCCGGGCCGCCATCGCCAGGGCCTTCACCGACGACGCCGCCTACACCGACCCGCTCATGGCCGTGCGCGGCCACGCCGAGCTCGACGCCGGAATCGCCGCCGCCCAGGCGCAGCAGTTCCCCGGCTGGGAGTTCCGGCTGGCGGGCGAGCCGGACGGCCACCACGACCAGGTGCGCTTCACCTGGGAGCTGGGCCCGGCCGGTGCCGCGCCGGTGGTGATCGGCTTCGACGTCGCCGTGCTGGAGCAGGGCCGGATCGCCACCGTCTACGGCTTCCTCGACCAGCTGCCTGGGTGATTGGCGAGGGCTCAGCGCACCAGTAGCGCTACCGGCAACCGGTCGAAGATCTTCTCGAGGTGGGCCCGCCCCTGGAAGGTCTCGCCGGTGAGCCGGTCGGTCCAGAGGCCGGGCGGGAGGTCGAGGACCGTGTCCGCCCAGCCGGTCTCCCGCAGCTTCACGCTGTGCCTGGTGGCGGCGACCAGCACCTCGGGCAGCCGGCCCGGCTTGCCGCGGCCGTAGCAGATGAGGTGCCCGGCCTGCTCGCCGATGGCGTGCATGGGCAGGTAGCTGCCGCCGACGAAGCACTCGGGGCGCTCCCGCCGCAGCCAGAGCGCGTAGGCGACCACCCACATCTTGGCCGCGCCGGTGGGGTCCGGCGGCGGGGTCGTGGTGAGCGACTGCAGCATTCCGGCGCGCACCTGGAAATCCACCGGGCGCCGATTGTCCGGGTCGACGAGCGAATCCTCCCAGAGCTCGCAGCCCTGGTAGATGTCGGGGACGCCGGGGCCGCAGAGCTGCAGCAGCTTCTGCGCCAGCGCGTCCGACCAGGCGTGCGGGGCCAGCTCGTGCACCAGGTCGTTCAGCCCGGAGCCCACCGGTCCGTCGATCACCGCGTCCAGCCAGCGGTGCACCGCCGTCTCGAACTCGGTGTCCGGGTCCTCCCACGAGGTGCGGGTGCCCGCCTCCCGGATCGCCTTCTCCGCGTACTGGTGGATGCGCTCGCGCAGCCCGGGCACCGAGGAGGCCGGGCGGCCGTCCGCCGGCCAGACCCCGAACATGTTCTGCAGCAGGAAGAGCGCGGTCGCGCCGTCCGGGCCCGGCGTCATCTCCTGCCAGCTCCGCACCTGCCGCGCCCACTTGTTGCCGACCTGGGAGAGCACCCCGATCCGCGCCCGCACGTCCTCGCCGCGCTTGGTGTCGTGGGTGGAGAGCGTCGTCATCGAGGAGGGCCAGCGCCGGGCCCGCTCGCTGTTGGCCAGGTGGAATTCGTTCACCGAGCGGGCGAACCGCGCCGGGCTGCCGCCCACCTCCTGCAGCGAGATCAGCCGGACCGCGCGGTAGAACATGGCGTCCTCCACCGCCTTCGCCGTCATCGCCCCGCACACCTGGTCGAACCGGATCTGCGCCTCACCGTCCCTGGCCAGCGCGGTGACCAGCACCTGCAGCGGCGCGGTGAGCTCGGCATTGCGCCGCTCCACCTCGGCGACCACGGCGCCGGTCATCCCGGCCAGCGGGCTGTAGTCGGCCCGGTAGACCGGCATGAAGGCGAGCACCTCGATGGTGGCGTTGGTCAGCGCCATGGTGTCGAAGCCGGGGGTGTCGGCGTCGTGCTTGATCGCCGCGACCAGCCTGCGCACCTCGGGCGAGAGGATGGTCTCGGCCACCGCGCGCTTGATCCGGTGCTCGGTCTCGCCGATCCAGGAGCGGTCGCTGCCGTGCCCGGTGAAGCGCCGGGAGAGCTCGGTGAGCGCGGGCTCGCCCGCCGGGTCGATGAGGACCCCGCCCAGGTCGGCCAGGGCGTCGTAGCCGGTGGTGCCGTCGATCGGCAGCGTCGGGTCCAGCGGCTCCCGGTTCGCCAGGATCTTCTCGATCAGCAGCAGCCGGTCCGGGCCGAGCAGCTTCCGCAGCCGGTGCAGGTAGCCGATGGGGTCGGCGAGGCCGTCCGGGTGGTCGATCCGGACCCCGTCGATCAGGTCGTGCTCGCACCACGCCGCCAGCTCCCGGTGCGTGGCCTCGAAGACCTCCGGATCCTCCTGGCGCACCGCCGCCAGCTCGCTGACCGCGAAGAACCGCCGGTAGGTGCAGACCCCGGACTTCCAGCTCACCAGCCGGTAGTGCTGCTTGTCGTGGATGCGCAGCGCGTTGTCGCCGTCGGTGCCCGGCGCGATCGGGAACCGCATGTCGTGCAGGCTGAGCATGGGCTCGGGGCCGGAGCGGTCGACGCCGAGCGCGGCCGGGTCGTTCTCGCCCTGCAGCACCGGCAGCGCGAGCCGCCCGCCCGCGCCGTTGCCCTGGCTCCAGTCGATGTCGAACCAGTGCGCGTACTGCGACTCCTTCCCGTGCCGCAGCACGTCCCACCACCACTTGTTCTGCCGCGGGTCGCCGACCCCGACGTGGTTCGGCACCAGGTCGACGATCAGCCCCATGCCGCGGGTGCGCACCTCGTCGGAGAGCGCCTTGAGCCCGGCCGGGCCGCCGAGCGCCGCCGAGACCGTGGTCGGGTCGGTGACGTCGTAGCCGTGCGTCGAGCCGCGCACCGCGGTCAGGATGGGCGAGAGGTAGAGGTGCGAGATCCCGAGCTGCTGCAGGTACTCCGCGATGGACCTGGCGTCGGCGAAGGTCAGCGCGTCCGGCCGGAGCTGCAGCCGGTAGGTGCTGCGCACCGGCCGCCGGGCGGGCTCCCGGCGGCGGGGGGTGGGGTCGGTGGCGTGCGTCGCGGACTCGGTCATGGGCGCGGTTTCTCAGGTCGAGGGGTCGGTGTGGCGCAGGACGAGCAGACAGCGGGCGGGCACGGTGAGCGCGGCGCCCGCCGCCAGGACGGCCGCCGACTCACCGGTGGGCGTGGAGCAGTCCAGCACCACGCTCCAGCCCAGCCCGTAGTCCGTACCGGGCAGGGCGAAATCGAGCTCTTCGTCGTGCGCGTTGAAGCAGAGCAGGAACGAATCGTCGGTGACCCGCTCGCCGCGCGGGCCCGGTTCCGGGATACCCGCACCGTTGAGATACACCGCGAGCGACTTGCCGAAACCGCTGTCCCAATCCGCCGGGGTCATCTCCTCGCCCGCCGGGGTGAGCCAGGCGATATCGCGGGCGTCGTCCTTGGAGCGGATCGGCCGCCCGGCCAGGAACCGGCGGCGCCGGAAGATCGGGTGCTCGGTGCGCAGCGCGATCACCCGCCGGGTGAACTCCAGCAGGTCGGCATTGGTCTCCGCGAGCGACCAGTCCATCCAGGAGAGCTCGGAGTCCTGGCAGTAGACATTGTTGTTGCCGTGCTGGGTGCGGCCCATCTCGTCGCCGTGCGCCAGCATCGGGGTGCCCTGGCTGAGGACCAGGGTGGCCAGCAGGTTGCGGCTCTGCCTGGCCCGCAGCGCCAGGATCTCCGGGTCGTCGGTGGGCCCCTCGACGCCGCAGTTCCAGGAGCGGTTGTGGCTCTCGCCGTCGCGGTTGCCCTCGCCGTTCGCCTCGTTGTGCTTCTCGTTGTAGGAGACCAGGTCGTGCAGCGTGAAGCCGTCGTGCGCGGTGATGAAGTTGATGCTCGCGCTCGGCCTGCGGCCGGTGGCCTCGTAGAGGTCGGAGGAGCCGGTGAGCCGGGAGGCGAACTCGCCGAGCGTGGCGGGCTCGCCGCGCCAGTAGTCGCGCACGGTGTCGCGGTACTTGCCGTTCCACTCCGTCCAGAGCCCGGGGAAGTTGCCCACCTGGTAGCCGCCCTCGCCGACGTCCCACGGCTCGGCGATCAGCTTCACCTGGCTCACCACCGGGTCCTGCTGCACCAGGTCGAAGAAGGTGGAGAGCCGGTCCACGTCGTGCAGCTCCCTGGCCAGGGTGGCGGCCAGGTCGAAGCGGAAGCCGTCGACGTGCATCTCCAGCACCCAGTAGCGCAGCGAGTCCATGATCAACTGGAGGGTGTGCGGGTGCCGGACGTTCAGGCTGTTGCCGGTGCCGGTGTAGTCCATGTACTTCGACGGGTCCTCGTCGACCAGCCGGTAGTAGGCGGCGTTGTCGATCCCGCGGAAGGCGATCGTCGGACCCCGGTGGTTGCCCTCGGCGGTGTGGTTGTAGACCACGTCGAGGATCACCTCGATGCCCTCCTCGTGCAGCGACCGCACCATCGCCTTGAACTCGGTGACGGCGGCGCCGGCGCGCGGCATGGCGGCGTAGTCGGCGTGCGGGGCCAGGTAGCCGAAGCTGTTGTAGCCCCAGTAGTTCCGCAGCCCCTGGTCGAGCAGCACGGTGTCCTGGAGGAACTGGTGCACCGGCATGAGCTCGATCGCGGTGACGCCGAGGCTCTTCAGGTGCTCGATCACCGCCGGGTGCGCGATCCCCGCGTAGGTGCCGCGCAGCTCCTCCGGCACCGCCGGGTGCGTCATGGTCATGCCCTTGACGTGCGCTTCGTACAGCACCGTCTCGTGGTAGGGGGTCTTCGGCGCGCGGTCGTTGCCCCAGTCGAAGTAGGGGTTGATCACCACGCAGGTCATGGTGTGGCCGAGCGAGTCCAGGCCGTGCGTGTGCAGCGAGGGGTCGCCGTCGAACTCGCCGTCGAACGCCTTGCCGTACGGGTCGAGCAGCAGTTTGCTTGCGTCGCAGCGCAATCCGCGTTCGGGGTCCCACGGGCCGTGCACCCGGTAGCCGTAGCGCTGGCCGGGGCCGAGGCCCGGCAGGTAGGCGTGCCAGACGTAGCCGTCGACCTCCTCCAGCGATAGCCGCGTCTCCTGCCCGTCCCGGTTGATCAGGCACAGCTCGACCTTCTCCGCCACCTCGGAGAACACGGAGAAATTCACCCCGGCGCCGTCGTAGGTGGCGCCCAGCGGGTACGCCGTACCCGGCCACACCCCCAGCGGCGCCACCTCGGCCAGGGCGGGGGCGGGGGGACTGTCGCCGACCGGCGCGGACTCGAGCATGTCAACGACAGTAGCGGCACCTGGCGGGTCGGGGTTGCCAGGTCGCGACCATCACAGGGGCCGCGGACTTGAACGGTGTTCAAGGTACGGTGCTGCGATGGACCTCGACCGGCTGATCACCCTCGACGCCGCCCACGTCTGGCACCCGTACGGCGGTTTTCCCGCGAGTACCGCGCCGCTGCCGGTGGCGTCGGCGGCCGGGGTGCGGTTGCGGCTCGGTGACGGGCGGGAGCTGATCGACGGCATGAGTTCGTGGTGGGCCGCCATCCACGGCTACCGGCACCCCGCGCTCGACGCCGCGCTGCTGCGGCAGGCCGGGCGGATGAGCCACGTCATGTTCGGCGGGCTCACCCACGAACCGGCCGTCCGCCTGGCCGAGCTGCTGGTCGAGCTGACCCCCGCCGGGCTGGAGAAGGTGTTCCTCTGCGACTCCGGGTCGGTGTCGGTGGAGGTCGCGGTGAAGATGTGCCTGCAGTACTGGCGGGCGCGCGGGCGCCCGGAGAAGCGGCGGCTGCTCACCTGGCGCGGCGGATACCACGGCGACACCTTCACCCCGATGAGCGTCTGCGACCCGGACGGGGGCATGCACTCGCTCTGGACCGACGTGCTGGCCGCGCAGGTCTTCGTCGGCCCGCCGCCGCGCGAGTACGACCCGGCCTATGTGGCTGCGCTCGACCGGGCCCTCGGTGCGCATGCTCAGGAACTCGCCGCCGTCATCGTGGAGCCCGTCGTGCAGGGCGCCGGTGGCATGCGCTGGCACCACCCCCGCTACCTGAGCGACCTGCGCGCGCTCTGCGACCACCACGGCGTCCTGCTGATCTTCGACGAGATCGCCACCGGATTCGGGCGCACCGGAACGCTTTTCGCCGCCGACCAGGCGGGGGTGGCGCCGGACGTGCTGTGCGTCGGCAAGGCGCTCACCGGCGGGTACCTCACCCTCGCCGCCGCGCTCTGCACCACCCGGATCGCCGAGACGGTGAGCGCCGCGCACGGCGGGCTCATGCACGGCCCCACCTTCATGGGCAACCCCCTGGCCTGCGCCGTCGCCGTCGCTTCGGTGGAGTTGCTGCTCTCCAGGGACTGGGCGGCCGAGGTCTCCGGGATCTCCGCCGGGGTGCGCGCCGGGCTCGCGCCGCTGGCTTCGCTGCCGGGGGTGGTGGATGTGCGGGTGCTCGGGGCCATCGGGGTGGTGGAGCTGGAACGGCCGGTGGATATGGTCGCCGCCACCGATGCGGCTGTGCGCGAAGGGGTTTGGTTGCGGCCGTTCCGGAATCTGATCTATACGATGCCGCCCTTCATCTGTGGTCCTTCCGAGGTGGCGGCGATCGCGCGGGGGATCGGCGCGGCCGTGCGGGCGTCCCTGCCGTCGTGAGGCGTTACGCCACCCAGGGCGGCACGATGCCGTCGGTCTCGCCCGCACGGTAGGCGCGGGCTCCGGCGGGGGCCGTTGCCACGGCCGTGAGCCCCCACGGCCCCGCCGTGATCTGCCGGGGCACGTCGGCGGGGAGGACGGCGGTGTCGCCGGGGCCGAGCGTCACCGTCTCGGCGCCGAGGGTGATCTCCGCGCCGCCGTCGAGGACGGTCCAGAGCTGCTCGACGTCGATGCGGTGCTCGGGGCCGGCGGCGTGCGGGGCCATGCGGACGCGCCAGAGCGCGGAACCGGCACTGCCGAGGGTGGGGGAGGCGAGGGTGGTCATGGCGCCGGCCGGGGTTTCGGTGTGGCGGGCCTGGTCGCGGGTGATGACGGGCATGGGGTGCTCCTCGAGATGGTCAACGTGGTTGTCTTTCCGGGTAATGGTCAACCAGGTTGTCTATCCTGTCAAGGGTGAACTCCTTCGAGCTGCCGCTGCGCATGCTGCTCGCCTTCCGGTCCGCCGTCGACGAGGTGCACGCGGAGCTGGCCGCGCACGGGCATCCGGAGATCCGGCCCATGCACGGTTTCCTGTTCCAGGCGGTGCTGCGCACCGGAGGGTGCACGGCGGCGGAGCTGGGGCGGGTGCTGGGGATCTCCAAGCAGGCGGCCGGGAAGCAGGCGGAGGCGCTGGAGCGGCTCGGGTACCTGCGGCGGGAGGACGATCCGGCGGACGCGCGGCGCAGGGTGTACCGGCTGACGGCGCGCGCGGACGAGGTGCTCGCCCGGTCCGAGGCGGTCTTCGACCGGGTGCGGCGGGGGTGGGCCCGGGAGCTGGGGGACGGGCGGATCGCGGAGCTGGAGCGGGATCTGCGGGTGCTCGCGCCGGGAGAGCTGTTCCGGCTGGACGTGCCGGGTTGGTTCGCCCGCTGACCCGCCTTGAACGGCGTTCAAGTATGCTGCCGAGCTGTGAATATCGATCCGCTGAGCTGGTTGGACGAGCGCGCCGCGGAGCGGGTCGCGGCCGGGTTGCGCCGGGAGCTGCGGCCGCGGGGCGCCGGCATCGATCTGGCCTCCAACGACTACCTGGGGCTCACCCGGCATCCGGAGGTGGTGGCGGGGGCGGTCGCGGCGGTGCGGCGGTGGGGTGCGGGGGCCACCGGGTCGCGGCTGGTCACCGGGACCACCGACGAGCACTGTGCGCTGGAGCGTGAGCTCGCGGAGTTCGCCGGGGTGGAGAGCGGGCTCGTTTTCGCCTCCGGGTACGCGGCGAACCTCGGGGTGGTGACGGCGCTCGCCGGGCGGGACGCGCTGGTGGTGTCCGATGCGGCGAGCCACGCCTCGCTGGTCGATGCCTGCCGGCTTTCCCGGGCTCGGGTCGCGGTGGCGCCGCACGGGGATGTCGACGCGGTGGCTCGGATCCTGGCCGCGCGCAGTGAGCGGCGGGCGCTGGTGGTCACCGATTCGGTGTTCAGCGCGGACGGTGATCTCGCGCCGCTGGTCGCGCTGCACCGGGTGACCGGGGCCGCGGGGGCGGTGCTGGTGGTGGACGAGGCGCACGGGCTCGGGGTGCGGGGGAGCGGGGGACGCGGGCTGGTGCACGAGGTGGGGTTGGCCGGGGAGCCGGATTTGATCGTGACGGCGACGCTCTCCAAGGCGTTCGGGGCACAGGGCGGGGTGGTGCTCGGGCCGCGGCGGGTGCGGGACCACCTGGTCGATGCCGCGCGCACCTTCATCTTCGACACCGGGCTCGCCCCCGCCGCCGTCGGCGCCGCGCGGGCGGCGCTCGGTGTGCTGCGGCGCGAGCCGGAGCGGGCCGCCGCCGTGCTGGAGCGGGCGGCTGATATCGCGCGGATCGCGGGGGTACCGGAGCCGCCGTCCGCCGTCGTCTCGGTGGTGCTCGGTGACGCGTCGGTCGCCTACGAGGCGGCGCTGGCCTGCCGAGACCGCGGGCTCGAGGTGGGGTGCTTCCGGCCGCCGACGGTGCCGGAGGGGACGTCGAGGCTGCGGCTCACCGCGCGGGCGGATCTCACCGATGCCGAGCTGGGGGTTATTTCCGAGGTGCTCACGGAGGTGCTGGCGGCGCGACGGCCCAAGGTGGAGGTGCCCGCGTGAGCGGCATCGAACCGGCGCGGAGCGTCCGCGGAAGTGCCGGCCCCGCCGCGCCGACCGAGCCGCACAGTGCGGCGGCGGTCCAGAAGGCCGGGCGCGCCGCATCGGCGGCTCCGTACGCGCATACCGGGATTCTGCTGGTCACCGGCACCTCGACCGAGGTCGGCAAGACCATCACCACCGCCGCGCTCGCGGCAGCGGCACGAGCCGCGGGCCGCACCGTCGCGGTCTGCAAACCCGCGCAGACCGGCATCGCACCGGGCCAGCCGGGCGACCTCGCCGACATCACCCGCCTCAGCGGCGTCACCCGCACCGTGGAGCTGGCCCGCTACCCCGACCCGCTCGCCCCGGACACCGCCGCCCGCCGCTGCGGCGCCCCCCTGCTCACCCTGGGCGAAACCGCCGCCGCCATCGAGGAACTCGACGCCGACCTGATCCTGGTCGAGGGCGCGGGCGGCCTCCTGGTCCGCCTCGGCGACTTCACCCTGCTCGACCTGGCACTCCGGCTCGCGGCGCCGGTCCTCGTGGTCGCCGCCGCGGGCCTCGGCACCCTCAACCACAGCGAGCTGACCGTCCGCGCGCTCGACAGCGCGGGCATCCCGTGCGCGGGCCTCGTCATCGGCTCCTGGCCGCACACACCGGATCTCGCCGCCGAGTGCAACCGCGACGACCTGCCCCGGGTGACGGGGGTGCCGGTCGTCGGCGCCATCCCCGCCGGAGCCGGCGCGTGGGACCGCGCCCGCTTCACCGCCGCGGCCGCGGACTGGTTCGCGGAACCCCCTACAACCCCAGATCCCGCCCGATCAACTCCTTCATGATCTCGTTCGTCCCCGCCCAGATCTTGGTCACCCGAGCATCCCGCCAGGCCCGCGCCACCCGGTACTCGTTCATGTACCCGTACCCCCCGTACAGCTGCACGCAGTGGTCGAGCACCTCGTTCTGAATCTCCGAGGTCCACCACTTCGCCTTGGCGGCATCCGTCGCCGACAGCTCCCCCTGGGCGTGCGCGGCCACGTACCGCTCCACGAAAGCCCTGGTCACGTCGATCTTCGTGGCGAGCTCGGCGAGCAGGAACTTGTTGTGCTGGAACGACCCAACCTGCTGCCCGAACGCCTTGCGCTCCTTCACGTACTCCAGCGTCTCGGCCAGGATCTGCTCCGCGTGCGCGAGATTCGACACCGAGCAGCCGAGCCGCTCCTGCGGCAGGTTCTGCATCATGTGGATGAACCCGCCGTCCACCTCCCCGACCACCTCGGCATCGCTCACCCGGACCCCGTCGAAGAACAGCTCCGCGGTATCGGACTCCGGCTGCCCCACCTTGTCCAGCTTGCGCCCGCGGGAGAAGCCGGGCCGGTCCGCCTCGACGGCGAAGAGCGTGATGCCGCGCGCCTTCTTCTCCGGGCTGGTGCGCGCCGCGACGATGATCAGGTCGGCGGAGTAGCCATTGGTGATGAAGGTCTTGGAGCCGTCCAGCACCCAGTCGGCGCCGTCGCGCACGGCGGTGGTCTTCAGCGCGGCCAGGTCGGAGCCGCCGGAGGGCTCGGTCATGGCGATGGCGGTCAGGATCTCGCCGCTCACCACGCCGGGGAGCCAGCGTTTGCGCTGCTCCTCGGTGGTGAGCTTGGTCAGGTAGGGCGGCACGATGTCGGCGTGGATGCCCATGCAGGAGGCGAGCGAGGCATTCACCTTCGCGCACTCCTCCAGCAGCACCGCGTTGAACCGGTAGTCGCCCGCCTCGCCGCCGCCGTACTGCTCGGGCACCTCCAGGCCGAGCAGCCCCTGGCTGCCCGCGTCCAGCCAGAACTGCCGGGGCAGCGCCTTCCGCTCGATGTGCTCGTCCAGGTGCGGCCGCACCGAGCGCTCGACGAACTGCCGGACACTGTCCCGGAACGCCTCGTGGTCCGCGCTGTACACGGTGGGTGGGGGGAGCGCCATTGCCGATCCTTCGTTGCCGGGTAACTCTGATCCGCCGTCCAGTATCGTCGGGCCCGTGACATCGACCCGAATCGGCAGGCACATCGCGGCCCCGCGCGCCGCCGTCTACCGGTTGCTGCTCGACGCCGACGCGGTCGCCACCTGGATGGTGCCGGACGGCATGCGCAGCGAGGTGCGCGCCTTCGAGCCGCGCGAGGGCGGTGCGGTGCACATCGCGCTCACCTACGACGACCCGGCCGCCACCGCCGGCAAGACCGATGCCCGCACCGACTCCTACCGCGGCCGGTTCGTGGCGCTGGTGCCGGACGAGCAGGTGGTGCAGGTGGTCGAGTTCGACACCGACGACCCGGAGATCCGCGGCGAGATGCGCATCGTGTTCACGCTCGCCGACGCCGACGGCGGCACCGACCTGGTCGCGCTGCACGACGGGGTGCCGCCCGGCGTCGCGCCGGAGGACAACGAACTGGGCTGGCGGATCTCGCTCGGCAAACTCGCCGCACTCGCCGAGGGCGAATCGCTGCCCTGACCACCCCGCACACCGCCCGCGACCCGACCGTCCGCCCCGCTTCCCGTGGCACCCCCGCCGCACCGTGCCTACAGTGGGATGGATGTCGCCGTTGGACGATCGGCACCCGTCCACCGTCTCGGACTGGAGCGAATCGCGACGTCGGGCCCGCTGGCGGGAGACCCGGCCGTGGACGTCGCGGCACCGGACCCGGACGGCCCTGCTGCGGGTGACCGCCCTGCTCCTCGCGGGGTTCGTCGGGTTCGCCCAGTACTGGCAGCACGACGTGGCCCCGGAGCGAGACCGCCTGGCCCGCACCGAACCCGCGCTGCTCCCGGTCGCCACCCCCGCCGACGAACGGAGCTGGGACACCGTCGTGGTCGACCTGGTCGGGCTCGGCAACCTCAACGCCCACGACACCGCCGCCGCGCTGCCCGCGCTCAGTGAGCTCGGCGTGGTGTGGGCGGTGCGCTACGACCAGAGCGGTATCGACACGAAGGTCATCGCCGACCTCATCGTGCGCGCGGCGCAGATGTCCGGGCTGCGCAACGTGATCCTGGTGGGGCACAGCATGGGCGGGGTGATCGCGCTCGAGGTGGCGCGGCACATCCACACCGAGAGCGACCGCAGGCTGCTCGCGGTGATCCTGGACTGCACCCCGCTCGACCTCGACGCCGTGCGCCGGGAGAGCCGCGGCCGCGGCGAGGACCTGGTGCGCTGGATGGGCTGGCTGCCGGGCGTCAGGGAGAGCCGGACCCTGCGCACCGCCGCCGAGCTGTACGCGCGCCGGGACCGCTTCGTCACCCACCGCGGCGCCCTGCCCGCCGTCGACTGGCCGCGGCTCGGCACCGCGCTGGACGAGGTGCTGCGGCAGAAGACCTTCTCCGCCGACGCCGCCAGCAACGGCCTCATCGAATCCCAGTTCCTCGCCATCGTGGCCAGCGGCGCCGGCAACGACCTGCGCGCCCTGCGCGAGCCGCGCCCCGGCCGGGCCCGCCCCGCCATCGTCCTGCTGCGCCCGCAGGACCCCGCCGACGACCACATCGTGCTGGTCGACCGCACCCAGGCCACGCTCACCGCGGAGGCGGGCGCCCGCGCGGGCGCGCTGCTGGTGGTCAGCGGCAAGATCGGGCACGCCAACCCGCGGCAGCGCCCGGAGGCGTACAACGCCATGCTCACCGAGCGGGTGCTTCCCTTCCTGGCCCGCTACCAGCAAACAGCGCGCGGCGGCGCCGCCCTCCCTCAGCCGAGGTGAGCGACGGCGGCGCTGCCGTGCTTCGCGGCGTGCCGGAAGAACTCGCGGAGCCCGGCGTAGTGGTGGTTCAGGTAGTGCAGCCCCTCGGCGCCGCCCTCGCGCAGCCAGATATTCGGATAGATCCCCGCCCGGTCGAGGGCGGCCGGGTCGTAGTGCGCGGCGAGGGCGTCGAACGGGAGCGCGCGCAGCCGCTCGTCGGTCTCCCGCACCAATTCCCCGGGCCAGAGCGAGTAGTCCGTGTCGGCCAGCGAATTCCCGGCATCGGTCAGCTCGATCCCGCTCCCCGCGGCCTGGAGCAGATGGTCGAGCCCGCTCCACGCCTTGTCCAGGTAGCCGCTCGGGCCCGGGTTCTCCGCCGCGAACACCAGCTCCCCGACCTCGTCCGCCCCGGCGAACCCCAGCTCCGCGACCTGCTCCGGGCGCACCCGGACGAACGACATGACGATGCCCATAGCGCGCACGGTAGCCGGACGGGGTGACAACGCCGAGTTGGAATCGCGATGAAAACAACCGTTCTCGCTGCTCCCCGCTGCTGCTTGACTACTGCACCATGTCTCGAACCCGTCTGTTCCGCACCGGCCTTCGCGGCCGCATGACCGCCGCACTGCTCGCCGTGGCGACCGTCGCGACCCTCGGCACCGCCGGTTGTGCGAAGAGCGACGAGCCGGTGGCGGCGGCCAGTGGTCCGCTGCCCACCGAGATCCAGCCCGGTACCAAGCTCGTGATCGCCGACCAGTCCGAAAGATTACAGTCGGCGCTGCGCTTCTCCGGCGAGCTGGACAAGCTCCCCTTCCAGGTGGAGTTCGCCAACTTCACCGGCGGCCCCGCCATTCTGGAGGCGTTCCGGGCCGGCGCCGCCGACCTCGCCCCGGTCGGCGACGTCCCGCCGATCCACGCCCTCGCGGCCGGCCAGGACGTCCCGATCATCGCCTCCTACCGCACCAACCCGCAGGCCATGAAGCTCGCGGTGGCGCCGGGTGTCCCGGTGCGCACGCTGGCCGACCTGAAGGGCCGCAAGATCGCCTACGCCGAGGGCACCGCCCAGCAGGCCGCGGTGCTGCGCGCCCTGGACAAGGCCGGGCTGAAAACCGGTGACGTCGAGCTGGTCCGGCTGCAGCTGGCCGAGTTCCTGGACGCGGTCCGCACCGGCCAGGTCGACGTGGCGCCGCTGCTGGAGCCCAACGTCACCCGGCTGCTGCGCACCCAGGGCGCCACGCTCATCCCGGACTCCGAGACCGCGGGCATCTACCCCGGCCTCGCCTACCTCTACGCCCGCCGCGACGTGGTGAACGACCCGGCCAAGGCGGGCGCGGCCCGCGCGCTGGTCGCGGCCTTCATCCGCGCCTTCCACTGGGCCAACACGCACGGCGACGAGTGGCAGCGCCGGTACTACGTGGAGAACCAGAAGGTCAGCCCCGAGGACGCCGCGCGCATCGTCGCCTCGCTCGGCCAGTGGACCTTCCCGCACCTCGATCAGAAGGTGATCGACGTGCAGCAGCAGACCATCGACGCCATCGACGCCGCCGGGCAGCTGCCCAGGAAGGTGCGCGCGGAGAACGGCTTCGACCTGCGCTTCGACGACGTGATCACGCAGACGGTCACCGAGTCCGGCGCCTCCTTCGGACCGGAGGTCGGCTGATGGCCACCATCACCAGGAAGATCAGTGCCCCGG
The DNA here is from genome assembly GCF_040654395.1 of Nocardia sp. NPDC050697. Lineage (NCBI taxonomy): Bacteria > Bacillati > Actinomycetota > Actinomycetes > Mycobacteriales > Nocardiaceae > Nocardia > Nocardia sp. NPDC050697. The sequence continues at coordinate 116,664 of NZ_JBFAHY010000012.1, read as the reverse complement.
CCGGGCTGCTCGGCCGCAGCGCCGGAAGGGCGAGCGGCGAGCGGCGGGTGGTCCGCAAGCGCCGGCTCGGCCCCGGCAAGGCGATCCCGTTCGGGATCGGGCTCGGCCCGGCGATTCTCATCGCGGTCTGGGTGATCGGCTCGGCCGCGGGCACCATCGACCCGGAGACGCTGCCCGCCCCCTGGACCGTCGCGCAGACCGCCGGTGACCTGATCGCCGACGGCCGGTTGCAGTCCAACCTGCTCACCTCGCTGCAGCGCGCGGTGATCGGGCTGGTGCTCGGCGTCTCCATCGGGCTGGTGCTCGCGCTCGTCTCCGGGCTGAGCCGGGTCGGCGAGGCGCTGGTCGACGGCCCGGTGCAGATCAAGCGCTCGATCCCGACGCTGGCGCTGATCCCGCTCTTCATCGTGTGGTTCGGCATCGGCGAGGAGATGAAGCTGGTGGTGATCACCACCAGCGTGCTCATCCCGGTCTACATCAACACGCACGCGCACCTGCGCAGCGTGGACGCCAGGCACGTGGAGCTGGCCGAGACCGTCGGGCTCTCCCGCTGGGGCTTCGTCCGCCGGATCGCGCTGCCCGGCTCGCTGCCCGGCTTCTTCACCGGGCTGCGGCTCGCGGTCACCATCTCCTGGCTCGCCCTGGTCGTGGTGGAGCAGGTCAACGCGACCAGCGGCATCGGCTACCTGATGACCCAGGCCCGCACCTACGGCCAGATCGACGTGATCGTGGTCGGGCTGGTGATCTACGGCCTGCTCGGCCTGTTCGGCGATATCGCCGTGCGCACCATCGAGAGGAGGGCGCTGTCGTGGCGACAGACACTCGGGGACTGAACGTGGTCCGCACCCGCGGCCTGACCAGGAGCTTCGGCGACCGGGATGTGCTGGCGGGGATCGACCTGCAGATCGCGCGCGGCGAGTTCGTCGCGCTGCTCGGGCGGAGCGGTTCCGGTAAGAGCACGCTGCTGCGCGCGCTGGCCGAGCTGGACGGCGAGGTCACCGGGGCCGGCGAACTCACCGTGCCCACCGAACGCGCCGTGGTGTTCCAGGATTCGCGGCTGCTGCCGTGGAGCCGGGTGCTGGACAACGTGATCCTCGGCCTCACCGGCTCGGACGCCAGGGCCCGCGGCACCGCCGCGCTCGCCGAGGTCGGGCTGGCCGGGCGGGAGCGGGCGTGGCCGCGCGAGCTCTCCGGTGGTGAGCAGCAGCGCGTCGCGCTGGCCCGCTCGCTGGTCAGAGAGCCGGAGCTGCTGCTCGCCGACGAGCCGTTCGGCGCGCTGGACGCGCTCACCCGGCTGCGCATGCACGCACTGCTGGAGGCGCTCTGCGCCAGGCACCGGCCGGCCGTGCTGCTGGTGACCCACGACGTGGACGAGGCGGTCGCGCTGGCCGACCGGGTGCTGGTCCTGGACGAGGGCCGGATCGCGCTGGACGAGCCGGTCGAGCTGGAACGCCCGCGGCGCCACGGCGACCCGCGCTTCGCCCGGCTGCGCGAGCGGCTGCTCGGCGCGCTCGGCGTCGACACCCCCGATTCGACCGAAAGACGAGCCTCATGAGCACCGCGTCCCGTCAGCTCAGCCTCAATGCCTTCATCTACCCGTCCGGGCACCACGAGGCGGCCTGGCGGCACCCGGCCAGCAGCCCCGACCGGCTCTACGACGTGAAGTACTACCAGGAGATCGGCCGCACCGCCGAGGCCGCCAAGCTGGACGCGGTGTTCTTCGCCGACGGCCCCGCGCTGCGGGTGAACGTCAAGCACAATGCCGCCTCCGGGCTGGAGCCGATCACCCTGCTCACCGCGATCGCCACCGCCACCACGCACCTCGGGCTCATCGCGACCGCCTCCACCACCTACTACGAGCCCTACAACCTGGCCCGGCTCTTCTCCACGCTCGACCACCTCTCCGGCGGCCGCGCGGGCTGGAACATCGTCACCACCGCGACCGACCAGGCCGCCGCCAACTTCGGGCTGGACCGGCACCCGGACCACGAGGAGCGCTACGCCCGCGCCCGCGAGTTCGTCGACGCGGTTGTCGCGCTGTGGGATTCGTGGGAGGACGACGCCATCGTGCTCGACCCCGCGGCCGGCATCTACGCCGACCCCGAGCGCATCCACCGGATCGACTTCGAGGGCGAGCACGTCAGGGTGCGCGGGCCGTTCAACGCGCCGCGCACCCCGCAGGGCCACCCGGTGCTGGTGCAGGCGGGCGCCTCCAACGAGGGCCGCGCCTTCGCCGGCCGCTATGCCGAGGCCATCTTCACCGCGCACCAGCAGCTCAGCGACGCGCAGACCTTCTACCGCGACATCAAGCGGCAGGCCGCCGAGTTCGGGCGCAACCCCGAGCACGTCAAGATCCTGCCCGGGCTCAGCCCCTTCATCGCCGACACCGAGGCCGCGGCCAAGGCGCTGGAGCGGGAGTTCAACGAGCTCACCGTGCCCGAGTACGGACTGCACCAGCTGGAGAACCTGGTCGGCACCAGCCTGCGGCACCTGCCGCTGGACGAGCCGGTGCCGACCGCGCTCTTCGAGCAGGCGGGCGACGTCACCGACAACACCCGCAGCCGCCTGCAGGTGATCGCGGGCATCGTGCGGCGCGAGCACCCGACCGTGCGCGGCCTGCTGCACCGCCTGGCCGGCGCCCGCGGGCACCGGGTCTTCGCCGGCACCCCCGAGCAGGTGGCCGACACCATCGAGGAGTGGTTCACCCAGGGCGCGGCCGACGGCTTCAACGTCATGCCGCCGTACTACCCGGGCGGGCTCGAGGTCTTCGCCGAGCAGGTGGTGCCGATCCTGCAGCAGCGCGGGCTCTTCCGCACCGAGTACAGCGGGACCACGCTGCGCGACCACTTCGGGCTGCCGCGCCCGGAGAGCCAGTTCGCCGGGCGCCCGGCGCTGGCCGGGTGACCGCCGCACCCGCCACCGGCTGTCCCACGCCGGGTCCGCGTGTGCGGGCCCGGCTGGCACCCCTGGTTCTCCCGGTCTTCGTGCCGTCCGCCGTCTACGGCCTCGGCAACGGCGCCGCCGCGCCCATGTTCCCGCTGCGCGCCCTGGAGCTGGGGGCATCGCCAGGGCTCGCCGGGCTGGTCGTCGCGCTCTCCGGATTCGGCATGATCCTCATGGACCTGCCCGCCGGCTCGATCGTGGCCCGGCTCGGCGAGCGCGTCGCCATCGCGCTCGGCTCGGCCGCGGGCGCGCTCGGCATGCTCGCCGCCATCTTCGCGCCGAATATCGCCGTGTTCGGCGCCGGAATGCTGCTCACCGGGGCCGCCACCGCGGTGTGGGGGCTCGCGCGGCAGTCGTACGTCGTCGCCGTGGTGCCCGTCGCCGATCGCGGCCGGGTGCTCTCGATCTTCGCCGGGAGTATGCGGCTCGGGTTCTTCGCCGGGCCCTTCCTCGGCGCCGCCATCGTGCACGGGGCCGGGCCGGTGGGTGCGCTCTGGGTGCAGCTGGGCGCCGTCGTGCTGGCCGGGGGACTGGTCGCGGTCATGCCGGAGCCGGAGGAGGGGGCCGCTACCGGTGCGACCGGGATCGGCACCGTGCTCCGCGAACAGCGCGGGCTGCTCACCACGCTCGGCTCCGGAGCCCTGCTCATGGGCGCCGCGCGCGCCTCCCGGCAGGTCTTGCTCCCGCTCTGGGCCGCGCACATCGGGGCCGACGCCGCGGTGGTCGCGCTGCTCTTCGGCATCGCGGGCGCGGTCGACGTGCTCATGAGTTACCCGGCCGGGCTGTGGATGGACCGCTTCGGGCGACGGGCCATCGGCGTGCCCTCCATGCTCTGCTTCGCCTCCGGGTACGTCGTGCTTCCCTTCGCCGGGTCGGTGCTGTGGCTGGGGGTTGTTGCCACGCTGCTCGGTGTCGCCAATGGGCTCAGCAATGGGGTCATCATGACGGTCGGCGCGGATATCGCCCCCGCTGACCGGCGGGCGGAGTTCCTCGGGGCGTGGCGGTTGACGCACGATTTCGGCATGTTCGCCGGACCGATCACCATCGGCGTCATCGGCGCCGTGTCGATGCTCGGGGGAGCGGCGGTGGTGCTCGCCGTTTCCGCCGGTGTGGGCGCTGCGGCGATGTATCGCTGGTTCCCGGGTCCGGGAGGAGTACTGCGCGGTTCCGCGCGGTAGCCCTGTGGTCCATCGGGTGTAGGTCCGCTCAGGTCCGGTAAGGCCAGGATTCAGGTCGGAATTGTGGCCAGCATGCCAGACTCGGCTCGGTGGAGATCATTCCCATCACAGAGGCCACAGCGCGCTTCGTCGAGCTGGCGGACGGCGTGGCGCGCGAGCACGACCACTTCACCATCACCCGCGATGGCCGAGCGGATGTCATGCTGATCGCCGTCGCCGAGTACGAGTCGATGCAGGAGACGCTGAACATTCTGAGCGACAGCGACACCCTGGCGGACCTGCGGCAGTCCAGGGAGGACTTCGCCTCGGGTAACACCTTCGACCTCGACCAGGTGCAGGCGGAGTTCGAAAAGCGGCGCCGCGGGCCATTGCCAACTGGCTGACGACTTGTCACACGCTACAGATCGTGAAACGGCACTTCATGTCGCCGTCACCGTTCTCGGAGGAGCGCGATCGTGAGGCCGATCAGTCCGAGGACGAGCGCGACCAGGGCGAGTTCGGCGCCCGTCACGACCAGCCCACCGTTTCGAGGTAGGCATCGGCCATGGCATACCGGGGGCAGCGATGCCCGGCGTGCATCGCCATCACGTGCAGAGCATGTGACCGGCCGCGAAAGGGATCCGCCCACCGGCACGCGGCCGGGTGTATATCCAGCCGCCGTAACCCCGCCGCTACGCGACGCATCGTCCGCGAATCAGTAAGCCAGACCCCCACTACCGCACCCCCATTTTCGGCCTTCCGGCCTGTCGCTCGGCAGGCTCAACCCTGTCTGCCGAGCCGACTGCGAAGTGCCACATCCTGTGGCACCGTTGAGGTATGGACGACGTTAGCGTCGGCGAACGGACCGCGAGGGCGCGCAAACTGGCGCGGCTCACCCAGCCGCAGCTCGCGATGCAGGCGTCCGTGTCGCTCTCCCTCCTGCGGAAGGTCGAGCAGGGCTCCCGGCCCGCTTCTCCGGTGTTCATCGCGGCGGTGGCCCGGGTCCTCGGCGTCGGAATCGCGGACCTGACCGGCCAGCCCTACGCACCCGAGCAGCACGACGGCGGCGCGCACGCCACCATTCCCGAACTGCGGCGCGCGATCGTGGCCTTCGACGACGAAACACCCGCGGTGCCGCCCACCTTCGATGAACTCACCACGACCCTGGACCGCGTGCGGGAGGGAATGCGCCGCGCCCGCTACAGCGACCTCACCGCCGATCTCCCCGACGTGATCCGCGGCCTGCACCTGCTCGCCGCCGACCAAGCCCCCGGGTGCCACCGCGAGGCCGTCCACTCGGCGCTCGCCTACGCCTACAGCAAGGCGATGCTCTTCGCCTACCAGTACGGATATCTCGACCTCGCCGCGCTGGCCGCCGAACGCTGCACGTGGTCCGCCGACCGCAGCGGGGATCGGGTCTGGACGATCGCCGCCGAGTACAACCGGGCGCTGATCCTGCTGTCGTCCGGTGCCTACACCGGCGGGCAGCGCATCATCCAGCGCGCCTACTCCGCCAGCGAGGACCTGGAGACGACACCGGATCTCTTGGCCGTGCGCGGCGCCCTGCACCTCCGTGGAGCGATCCTTTCCGCCCGCGCACTCGACGCCGATACCGCCGAGGCGCACCTCCGGGAGGCCAGCGGGATCGCCTCGGCCGTCGCCGGGATTAGCTACCGCAACTACGGGACCGGTTTCCGCCCGTCGAACGTCGACATTCATTCCGTGGCGGTCCCGGTCGAACTGTCGGACTACACCGCCGCGGTCACCCGCGCCGAGCGAATACGGCTCCCGTCCTCGGTCGCGCCGTCCCGCGTCGGACACCACCACATCGACCTGTCGCGGGCCTGGCTGCTGCACGGAGACCACCAACGGGCGCTGGCCAGCCTGGAGAAGGCCAGGGCCGCGGCCCCCGAGCTGACCCGCAACCACCCTCAGGTGCACGAGACCGTCCGGGCCCTGGCGCGGTCCCGCCGGGGGACCGGTTCCCTGACCCGTTTCGCGAAGTGGGCGAATATCAGGATCTGACCGGCGCTATTCCACTTCGGTGACGTACTCCTGACCGAGACTGTTCCTGACCCCACCCACGAACAACTGCAACCCGAAGTCGAACCGCGCGGTCGGATCGGCATCCACCTCGGCGAGCGGCGAATCCGGCTCAGCCAGTGCCCCGGCGGAATCCATCTGCATCCGCGACTGCTCGTCCACCGTCTGCCCGAGCACGTAGTAGAGCAGCGCGAAAGCAGCGAGATCGGCGTCCCGCTGCGGCATTCCGGCGCGCAAAGCGGCGGCCGCGAAACGTTCCCGCCCGCGACTGGTGGTGAGCCGGGAGGCATAGGTGGCGGAGACCAGCTCGGCACCGTCGCGGTAGGCGAGCAGACAATCGCGCAGCCGATGCGCGAGCTCGACCAACTGCCCGGCCCAGTCCTCGGCCACCACCGCCCGCTCCATGGGCGCGAGAATCCGGTCGGCGACCGCGCCGAGCAGCGCCTGCTTGTTCGGGAAGTGCCAGTAGAGCGCCCCCGGCTGCACGTTCAGCGAGCTCGCCAACCGGCGCATGGTCAGGTCGGCCAGGCCGTACTGGTCCAGGATGCCGATCGCACCGTCCACCACATCGCCCCTGCGCAACTGCACCCGCCGACCTCCCGTCTCGCCTGGCCTCGAACCGTACTCTATCCTGAACGCCGTTCAAGTAGTCCTGAACGGCGTTCAAGTCGGCGGGCTACCTCGGCGAAGAAGGGATTATTCATGACCCAGGCACCCGTGCTCACCGACATTCTGGCGCGAGCCCGCGAGCAGGTGCTCGAGCGCGGAACCGGGCTGGACCGGGCGCAGACGCTGGAGGTGCTCGAGCTCGGCGACGACCGGCTGGAGGAGCTGCTGGCGCTGGCGCACGAGGTGCGGCTGCGCTGGTGCGGCCCCGAGGTCGAGGTGGAGGGCATCATCAGCCTGAAGACCGGGGGGTGCCCGGAGGACTGCCACTTCTGCTCGCAGTCGGGGCTCTTCCAGTCGCCGGTGCGCGCGGCCTGGCTGGATATCCCGAGCCTGGTCGAGGCGGCCAAGCAGACCGCCAAGACCGGCGCCACCGAGTTCTGCATCGTCGCCGCGGTGCGCGGGCCGGACGCCCGGCTCATGGCGCAGGTGGCGGCGGGGGTGGAGGCGATCCGCAACGAGGTCGACATCCAGGTGGCCTGCTCGCTCGGCATGCTCACCCAGGAGCAGGTGGACCAGCTCGCGGCGATGGGCGTGCACCGCTACAACCACAATCTGGAGACCGCGCGCTCGCACTTCCCGAGCGTGGTCACCACGCACAGCTGGGAGGAGCGCTTCGAGACCCTGCGCATGGTGCGGGAAGCGGGCATGGAGGTGTGCTGCGGCGGCATCCTCGGCATGGGCGAATCCCTGGAGCAGCGCGCCGAATTCGCCGCCGACCTGGCCGCGCTCGACCCCGACGAGGTGCCGCTGAACTTCCTGAACCCGCGCCCGGGCACCCCCTTCGGCGACCTGGAGGTGCTGCCCGCGGCGGACGCGCTGCGCGCGGTGGCCGCCTTCCGGCTGGCGCTGCCGCGCACCATGCTGCGCTTCGCCGGCGGCCGGGAGATCACGCTCGGCGACCTCGGGGCCAAGCAGGGCATCCTCGGCGGGATCAACGCGGTGATCGTCGGCAACTACCTGACCACCCTCGGCCGCCCGGCCGAGCGCGATCTGGATCTGCTCGGCGAGCTGAAGATGCCGATCAAGGCGCTGAACGAAACGCTCTGACCGGTGCGATGAGCGAAAGACCACTGGGTACTGTCATGGCCATGGAGGAGCGCTACAACCCGTTCACCGGCGCACCGATCGGGCCCGGTGCCGAGGACGCGATCCCGGCGGCGGCCGCGCTCGGGCTGGAGCCGCCGCGGTACTGCGCGCACTGCGGCCGCCGGATGGTGGTGCAGGTCAGCCCGGACGGCTGGTGGGCGCGGTGCTCCCGGCACGGGATGCTGGAGTCGGCCGCGCTGGAACGTCGCTAGTGGCCGGCCGGATGCGCCGCGAGCTGCGGGCCGCGCTCGCGATCGGGGTCGGGGTGCTGGTCGCGGGTGCGCTGCTCGGCGTCGCCTGGGGGTTCCTGGCCCCGGCCGAGCGGCTGGTGGTGGTCTCCGACGGCCGCGGCGCGCCGCTCACCGGGGAGAGCCTGCACCGCTTCGACGCGCTGGCGATCTTCGTCCTGCTCGGCGCCGGGCTCGGGCTGGTCTCGGCCGCCGCGGCCTGGCGGGCGCGCTCGGTGCGCGGGCCGCTGGTGCTGCTCGCGCTGCTGCTCGGCTCGTTCGCGGGGGCCTACGCCATGTCCGACATCGGGGAGCTGGTGGCGGAGGGGCGGAATCCGCGACCGGACGATCCGATCGTCGGCCAGCTCGTCACGCTGCCCGCCGAGGTGGAGGCGTGGCAGGCGCTGCTGGTCCAGCCGCTGCTGGCCGGGCTGGTGTTCCTCTTCCTGGCCGCGCTGAGCACCGCCGAGGATCTCGGCACCGGGTTCACCGGGCCGTTCGGCGAGAGCAGGCCGGTGGGGGAGGCGGAGCCCGACGACTCCGCGGCCTACGCACCCGTTCCCGAGCCCCGCCCGGCGCAGCCGGATTCCGGCTGGTCCCGCCCGGACCCGGCCGAGCGCTGACGGGGTCGCGCCGCCTCGCGTTCTCCCCCGATTATTCACCGTTCCCGCCGGATCAACCCACCGGACATCCGCGTGTCCACCCGGATGTCCGGTGCGAAACCCGGTGCGGCTGCTCGATCCTGGGGAGATGACGGAGACCGAGCTCGACCTCTTGCCGGTGCCCGACGAACTACGCCGCGCGCTGGCCGGTGACTACGCCGATCGCGCGCGGGTCGTCGACGGCCAGCGGGTGCGGGTCGACCTGGACTGGTGGAACACCTCCCTGGTGAAGCTGGGCGCCCCCGGCGGCTGCCTGTGGGTGGACGGCACCGACACCGGCCAGGTCGACGTGACCCGCGCGCACGTCTTCGCCGCCGCCGACCAGGGCGTCTGGCCGCTGCTGTGGCTCTCCATGGCCTGGGGCACCGGTTCCCGGCGCAGGCTGGTGCACAAGCGCATGCGCGCGGCCGCCGCCGACCCGGAGCGCTACGCCGCCGCGCTCACCGCGGCCGCGCGGGCCGCCGCGGACGCCCCCGAGCACGCCTACGCCCTGCTCTACCCGGGCGACCGCAGCCTGGTCCCCACGCTCGGCCCCTCCTTCTTCACCAAGTTCCTCTACTTCGCCGGCGCCGGGAACCCGGTGCACCGCAGCCGCATCCTGGACAGCCGGGTGGCCCGCAGCCTGCACCGCGCGGGCTGGCGCTCGCTGAAGACCGGCGGCGCCTGGCCCGCCCGCACCTACGGCCGCTACACCGGCCTGCTCGACGGCTGGACCCGCACGCTCGGCGCCGAGCTCGGCCACCCGGTCGCCGCCGACACCGTGGAGCGCTGGCTCTTCGACCAGGGCGTCTCAGCCCCGCGGCCGGAGCGCCGCGAACTCGTCCGTGACGCGTAGCTCGGAGTCGGTGAAGCGGTAGAGCGCCGCCGGGCGGCCGCCGCTGCGGCCGGGGGCGGCGGTGGCGCCGGTCGGGGTGATCACCGTGCGGCGGCTCAGCACCCGCTGCAGGTTCGTGGTGTCCACGTCGTAGCCGAGTGCGGCGCAGTAGATCTCGCGCAGGGTGGACATGGCGAAGCGCTCGGGCGCGAGGCCGAAGGCGATATTGGTGTAGGAGAGCTTGGCGGCCAGCCGGTTGCGCGCGTGCTGCAGCACGGTGCCGTGGTCGAACGAGGTGACCGGGAGCGCGGAGAGCGGGTGCCAGGCGGTGTCGTCCGGGAGCCGCGGGTCGGCGGTCATCGGGACCAGCCCGAGGTAGGCCGAGGCGATCCGGCGCGGGCCGGGCACCCGGTCCGGCGCGCTGAAGACCGAGAGCTGCTCCAGGTGGCTGAGCTCGCGCACGTCCACCTTCTCCGCGAGCTGCCTGGCGGCGGAGGCGTCCAGGTCCTCGTCGGCACGAAGTTTCCCGCCGGGCAGCGACCAGGTGCCCTTCTGCGGGTCGAGCGCGCGCTCCCACAGCAGGACCGCGAGCTCGGGGCGCTTACCTGCGGAGACGTCGCGAACCTGGAACACCGCGGTGAGCGATTCGTGGATGGTGCTACTATGGGTCACGTTTTCGATTGTAAGTCGAAAACCTGGTTCGGTGCGAATCCGGCGACGAGGGCCGGCGCACGAGGAAGGAGCCGTCATGGCGATGCCAGCACTGATGGAACAGGTCGTGGACGGGCCCGAGGGGTACGAGGGCGTGCAGGCGGGGCCGGAGTGGGCCGCCGAGGTGCGGCGGCTGGCGAAGGCGCGCAACGCCACCATCCTGGCGCACAACTACCAGCTGCCGGAGATCCAGGACGTCGCCGATCACGTGGGCGATTCGCTCGCGCTCTCCCGGTTGGCGGCGGAGGTGCCGGAGCAGACCATCATCTTCTGCGGCGTGCACTTCATGGCCGAGACGGCCAAGATCCTCAGCCCGGAGAAGACCGTGCTGATCCCGGACCAGCGCGCGGGCTGCTCGCTGGCCGACTCGATCAAGGGCGAGGAGCTGCGCGCCTGGCGTGACGAGTTCCCGGACGCCGTCGTGGTCTCCTACGTGAACACCACCGCCGAGGTGAAGGCGCTCACCGACATCTGCTGCACCTCCTCCAACGCGGTCGACGTGGTCGCCTCCATCGACCCGGAGCGCGAGGTGCTCTTCCTGCCGGACCAGTTCCTCGGCGCGCACGTCAAGCGGGTCACCGGCCGGGCCAATATGCACATCTGGGCCGGCGAGTGCCACGTGCACGCCGGCATCAACGGCGACGAGCTGGCCGAGCAGGCGCGCACGCACCCGGACGCCGAGCTCTTCGTGCACCCGGAGTGCGGCTGCGCGACGTCGGCGCTGTACCTCGCGGGCGAGGGATCGTTCCCGGCCGACCGGGTGCACATCCTCTCCACCGGCGGCATGATCGACCAGGCCAAGGCGGCGAAGTCGTCGCAGGTGCTGGTGGCGACCGAGATCGGCATGCTGCACCAGCTGCGCAAGGCGGCGCCCGGCATCGACTTCCAGGCCGTGAACGACCGCGCCTCCTGCCGCTACATGAAGATGATCACCCCCGCCGCGCTGCTGCGCTGCCTGGTCGAGGGCGCCGACGAGGTGCACGTCGACCCCGAGATGGCCGCGCTCGGCCGCAGCTCGGTGCAGCGCATGATCGCGATCGGCAACCCCGGCGGCGGGGAGTGACCGGGTTCGTCCCGCGTACGGTGCCGGTCGCCGTGGACTGGGAGGCAGCCGCCGATCTGGTGGTGATCGGCGGCGGCGTCGCCGGGCTCACCGCGGCGCGCACGGCGTCGCTGCGCGGGCTGCGGGTGCTCACGCTGAGCAAGGGCGGCCCGGCCGACACCGCCACCCAGTACGCGCAGGGCGGGATCGCGGTGGTCGCGCCGGACGGTGATTCGGTGGATTCGCACGTGCGCGACACCGTCGCGGCGGGCGCCGGGCTCTGCGATGCCGCCGCGGTGCGCTCGATCGTGGCGGGCGGGCAGGCCGCCGTCGCCGCGCTCACCGACCTCGGCGCCGTCTTCGACCTGGGCCGGGACGGCCGGGTGGCGCGGACCAGGGAGGGCGGGCACAGCATCCGCCGGATCATCCACGCCGGCGGTGACGCCACCGGCGCCGAGGTGCAGCGGGCGCTGAACGCCGCCGGGCTGCCGGTGCTCTTCGGCGCCGCCGCCGGCGAGATCCTGCGCGGGCCGGACGGGGTGCGCGGGGTCCTCGTGGTCTCCGAGCGCGGCACCGGGGTCGTGCACGCGCCCGCGGTGCTGCTCGCCACCGGCGGGCTCGGGCAGCTGTACGCGCTCTCGACCAATCCGGACGGTGCCACCGCCGACGGGGTCGCGCTGGCGCTGCGCGCCGGGGCGGCGGTGGCCGATCTGGAGTTCGTGCAGTTCCATCCGACGGTGCTCTACACCCCCGGTGGGCTCGGGCGCAGGCCGCTGATCAGCGAGGCCGTGCGCGGGGAGGGCGGGGTTCTGATCGATCTCGCGGGCCGCTCGGTGACCGCGGGGGTGCACCCGCGCGGGGATCTGGCGCCGCGCGACGTGGTCTCGCTGGCCATCGCCGCGCGGATGCGGGCGACCGGGGCCGACCACGTGCTGCTCGACGCCACCGGCATCGCCGGGTTCGCCACCCGGTTCCCGACCATCACCGCCTCCTGCCTGGCCGCGGGGATCGATCCGCGCACCGACCCGATCCCGGTCGCGCCCGCCGCGCACTACCAGTGCGGCGGGGTGGTCACCGATACCGCAGGGCGGACCGGGGTGCCCGGGCTGTACGCGGCCGGTGAGGTGGCGCGGACCGGGTTGCACGGTGCCAATCGACTGGCCTCCAACAGCCTGCTGGAGGGGCTGGTCGTCGGGGAGCGGGCCGGTGCGGCCGCGGTCGAGCGGCGGGGTGCCGCCGCCGAGGTGGGCGAGGTGCGGCGGGTGGCGGCCGAGGTCGCGCCGCGGGCCGCGGTGCAGGCGCTCGCCACCGCGCACGCGTCCGTGGTCCGCGACGCGGCGGGGCTCGACCGGGCGCTGCGGCGGTTGGCCGAGCTGAGCCGTCCGGTGGCCGCGGATGACCGGCGTTGGCCGGACGCTATCGGCGGGTGCACTGCCGCGTCCGACGGACCGGGGCACGGAGGAAGTGGTCCCGCCCGTGCGGAGGCCGTCGCTGCCAGGCGGATCACCGCCGTCGAGGATGCCGCGCTCACGCTGACCGCGCGGGCGCTGCTGGCCGCCGCCGCCCTGCGCACCGAGAGCCGCGGCTGCCACACCCGCTCCGACCACCCGGGCACCGACGCGGCCCAGGCGCACAGCACCCGCTTCGTGCTCGGCCCGGACGGCACGCCGGTCCCGGCGGGCGCCGCCCCTGCCGTCCCGACGGCGTCCTGACCCGGCCGCCCGGCGGTGTTCCGACGGCGACCCCTTCCATCACCCGACCCCGAGGAGAACCGATGACCCTCGACCCCACCCTCGACCGCGAGGAACTACTCACCCTCATCCGCACCGCCCTGCACGAGGACCTGCGCTACGGCCCGGACGTCACCACCACCGCCACCGTCCCCGCCGACGCCACGGTGAAAGCCCGCGTGGTCTCCCGGCAGCCGGGCACGATCGCCGGGCTGGATATCGGGCTCCTGGTCCTGGACGAGGTGCTCGGCGCGGACGGCTACGAGGTCACCGCCCGCATCGCGGACGGGGCCCGGGTGGCCCCCGGCGATGTCGCCCTCGAGCTCGCCGCCCCCACCCGCGGCCTGCTCACCGCCGAGCGCACCCTGCTCAACCTGCTCTGCCACCTCTCCGGCATCGCCACCACCACCGCCGCCTGGGTTGATGCCGTCGACGGCACCAGCTGCCGCATCCGGGACAGCCGCAAGACCCTGCCCGGGCTGCGCGCGCTGCAGAAGTACGCGGTGCGGGTCGGCGGCGGCGTGAACCACCGCATGGGGCTCGGCGACGCCGCGCTCATCAAGGACAACCACGTGGCCGCCGCGGGCTCGGTGGTCGCCGCCCTGCGCGCGGTCCGCGCGGCCGCCCCCGGGCTACCCTGCGAGGTCGAGGTGGACAGCCTGGAGCAGCTGGACGCGGTGCTCGCCGAGAACCCCGAGCTGGTCCTGCTCGACAACTTCCCGCTCTGGCAGACCCAGGCGGCGGTGCAGCGCCGCAATGCCACCGCCCCCGGCACCGAGCTGGAGTCCTCCGGCGGCCTCACCCTCGATGTCGCCGCCGACTACGCCCGCACCGGCGTCGACTACCTCGCCGTCGGCGCGCTCACCCACTCCGTGACCGTGCTCGATCTGGGGCTCGACGTCTAGCTCGACAGCTCCTTCTCCAGCGGGGTGCGGAACCGCGGAACGGCCCGCACCTCGCCGTAGAAGGCGCGCATGCGCTCCGCCTCGGCGGTGATCGCGGCCTCGGCGTCGCCGCCGACGTCCTCCAGCAGCCGCCAGGCCAGCTCGCCGTCCTTCCGCTGCGCCCAGCCGCCGACGATCCGGCCGTTCCACCACACCGTCGGGCCGATATTGCCGAAGGTGTCGAAGAGCGCGGGGCCGTGCGGGCCCAGGTACCAGTCGCGCGATTTCCAGCCCATGGGGGTCGGGTCGAGGTGCGGGAGCAGGGCGGCCCAGGGCTCCGGCTCGGGGACCGGCTCCAGGTCGTCGGCGAGGAGCAGGCCGGGGGTGCCGTCCAGGTCGACCTCGGCGGTGTCCACCTCGGCCAGTGCCTTGGTGACGTCGCGCTTGGCCCAGCCGGTCCACCACACCAGGTCCGAGAGGGGCGCCGGGCCGAAAGCGCGCAGCCAGGCCCGGAGCAGGGCGGCGCGCGCCTCCACCAGGGGAACGGCCGGAACGCCCGCGGGAAGCCAGGATTCGATCGGCTCCCAGCGGTACTGGCTGCCCGCCCAGGTGCCGCCGGGGCGGCCGCGCACGATCCGGCCCTGCGCGCCGAGCAGGACCAGCACCCACGTGGTGATCGGGCCCGGTTTGGAGTACGCCTTCTCCGGGGCTGGGTCGACCTTGGTGGCCAGCCGGGGGACCAGCTTGCCGAGCTGCGCGCCGGTCGCCGAACCGGCCGCGAGCAGGGCGCGGTGGGTCTCCTCGGCGACCTCGTCCAGCCAGGCCGCGGTATCGCCGTCGCCGACCCCGGCCTTGGTGAGCAGGCGGGTGTAGTTGCGGTGCTGGGTGACGGCGAGCGCGTCGGCGCAGGCGGCCTGCATCACCGGGACCAGCTCGGTCGGGACGACGAACATGGTGCGCCGCATGCCGAGCAGCCGCACCAGCTCGCGCCGGTCGTACAGCGCCTCCTCCAGGTGCCGCGGGGTGAGCTCGGGGCCGCGCGCCGCGGTGGAGAGGAAGACGGTCGCCGGGTCGGTGGCGTGCAGCGCGACCAGGGAGCGCACCACCTCCACCACGTCCGCGGTGCGAGCCTCGTGCGCGAGCCGGTGCCGCACGGCGAGCCGCGCCCGTCGCTGCGCCGTATCCATGGTGTACACGCGCGCAGCGTAGCGGGGGAGGGTGACACGGGCCGCCCGCGCGGTCGCCGGATGGGATGCCCGAGCACGCCCCGTGGAGCCCGGCGCGGGAACGCGGGCGGGCAGCAGCGGGGTGCGGCGGGAACACCCGCGCGGCTTCCGCGGTTGTCGCGGGAGAGGCGCGTCCGCGCCGCACCCGAGGCGAGGAGGCCCGATGCCGGCACAGCCACCCTGGCGAGGCGCGGAACTCGACCTGGACGCCTACCTCACCCGTATCGCCTACGACGGCGATCGCACGCCGACCGCGTCCACCCTGCACGCCCTGATCCGCGCCCACACCACCGCCATCCCCTTCGAGAACCTGGAGACCCTGCTCGGCCGCCCGGTCCCGCTGGATCTGGATTCCTTGCAGCGCAAGCTGATCCACAGCAGGCGCGGCGGCTGGTGCTACGAGAACGCCGTCCTCTTCGCGGCGGCCCTGGAGCGCCTCGGCTTCGACTTCACCGCGCTCAGCGGCCGGGTCACCATGGGTGCGGCGGGCCCGCTGGACATCCCGGCCAGACCCGCCACGCACGCCCTGCTCGCCGTCCGGGTGCCGGGGTCGGCGCATCCGCTGATCGTCGACGTCGGCTTCGGCGCGGGCCCGCTCGCCGCCTACCCGCTGGCCGAGCGGGGCGAATTCGCGCTCGGCGACTGGCGCTTCCGGCTCGAACGGCTCCCGGAGTGCTGGGTCCTGCACCAGTTCGCCAGGGACGGCTGGGTCGACCGCTACACCTTCACCGAGGCGCCGCAGTACCCGATCGACTACGAGGTCGCCAACCACTACGTCGCGACCTCGCCGCACTCGCCCTTCACCCGCCGCGTCTTCGCCCAGCGCTTTTACCCGGAGGTGCACCACATCCTGGACAAGACCACCTGGACCGCCGAATACCCGGACGGCCGAGCGGAATCCCGCGCCCTGGAACCGGACGAGCTGCCGAAGGTCCTCACCGAGGTCTTCGACATCGACCTGAACGCCGCCGACGCGGCGCGGATCGTCGCGACTGTCCGGGACTGAGCCGCTTCGTCCCGCATATCCGGCCCCTCCGGCGTTACTCTCCCCGCGTGCGCTCTCCCTTCCGCCGACCGCTGGTCGCGCTCGTCGTGCTCGGCTTCGGGCTGGCCGGTTGCTCCGGCCCGGCCCAGCCGGACACCGTGGCCGGCGAGTTCGCCGACGCCATGCAGCGCGACGATGTCGCCGCCGCCGCCCGGCTGACCACCGACCAGAACGCCGCGATCCCGGTGCTGGAGGGGCTCTACCGGGCACTCGGCACCGAGAACGAGGTCACCGTGCGCTCCGCTGACGGCAGCGACTTCACCCTCGACGTCACCTGGCGGCTCGGCCCCGGCGGCCGGAACCTGTGGCAGTACACCACCTCCGGGCTCGCCACCGACACCGACGACGGCTGGCGGGTCAAGTGGAACCCCGCCACCGTGGCCCCCGGCCTGGACACCGGCCCGCTCGAGTACTCCACGGCCTACGGCACCCCGGCCCGGGTCCTCGACGCCGCGGGCGGCGAACTCATGACCGAGCAGATCGTCACCCTGGTCAACCTGGCCCCCGACGCCGACACTGCGGGCGCCGCCGCGCTGCTCGGCCCGGCCGCGCCCGGCCTCACCGCGCAGACCCTGGACACCGAACTCGCCGCCGCGCAGGGCCGGACAGTGACCGCGGTATCGCTGCGCGCCGCCGATATCGCCCCCATCCAGGACCGGCTGAGCGCACTGCGCGGCGTCACCCTGGCCCCGCAGACCCGGCTGCTCACCGTGGACCGGGCACTGTCCGGGCCACCGCTGAACGGGCTCGCCGAGCTCTGGCAGCGGGAGGCCGACGAGGCCGCGGGCTGGTGGATCCAGGCGGAGACCGCGCAGGGCACCCGCCGGGTCGCCGGCCGTGACCCGCGCGCCGCCGCCGACCTGCCGAGCACCGTCGACCCGGGGGTGCAGCGGGCGGCGGAGGCCGCGCTCGCCCCGATCGCGACCCCGGCCGCCGTGGTCGCGCTGCGGCCCGCCACCGGCGCCGTCGTCGCGGTGGCGCAGAACGCGGCCGCCGACGCGCAGGGCGCGCTCGCGCTCACCGGGCTCTACCCGCCCGGCTCCACCTTCAAGACGGTCACCTCATCGGCCGCGCTGCAGGCGGGCGCCGCCACCCCCGACACCGTGCTGCCCTGCCCGGGCAGGGCGGATATCGAGGGCAGGCGGATCCCCAACGACGACAACTTCGACCTGGGCCGGGTGCCGCTGCACACCGCCTTCGCGCGCTCCTGCAACACCACCATGGCCGCGCTCGCCGCCGGGCTACCCGCCACCGCGCTCACCGACGCCGCCGCCCAGCTCGGGCTCGGCATCGACTACGTCACCCCGGGGCTGACCACCGTCACCGGCTCGGTGCCCGCCGCCGAGACCCCCGCGCAGCGGGTGGAGGCGTCGATCGGGCAGGGGCAGGTCACCGCATCGCCGTTCGGCATGGCGCTGGTGGCGGCCGCGCTGGCGCAGGGCTCGGTGCCGGCCCCCGCCATCGTTCAGGGCCGCCCGGGCACCCCCGACCGCACCCCGCCCGCGCTGCCCGCCGGGGTCGCCGACGACGTGCGTTCGATGATGCGGGAGACCGTCACCGGGGGCACCGCGACCGCGCTGCGTGACATTCCCGGCCTACTCGGCAAGACCGGTACCGCCGAGTACGGCGACAACTCCGCGGCGCACGGCTGGTTCGTCGGGATCGACGGCGAGCTGGCATTCGCCGTGTTCGTCGCGGACGCGGGCAGTTCGGAGCCCGCGGTGGCGGCCGCCGGGCGCCTGCTTCGGGCACTGCGATAGCGAAAACGTATGGAAACACGGTATCGTGATCGGCGCGAGATAAACCACCGCTGACGCCGACTCGGGATCACAGGCCCGCTACACTTGGCGTCGAACGCGCGGATGTCGAGCCGCGCGCTGTCACGATTTCGAGAAGGTTCGGAGTAGAAGCCATCGATACCGGTCAGTTGATCGCGGAACACTACCGCCTGGTCGAGCGGATTGGTAGCGGCGGCACGGGCGTGGTCTGGCGTGCCCTCGACGAGCGGTTGCAGCGCTCGGTCGCGGTCAAGCAGATCCACATCAAGCCGAGCCTTCCGCAGGCCGAGCGGGAAGTGGTCCGCCAGCGCGCATTCCGTGAGGCGCGCAACGCCGCCCGCTTCCAGCACCCGAACGCCATCGTGGTGTTCGACATCACCGAGCACAACGGTGACCCGTGCCTCGTCATGGAGTACCTGAAGTCGCGCAGCCTGGCCGCGGTCATCTCCGCGCAGGGCACGCTGCCGCTGACCCAGGTGGCCCGGATCGGCGAGCAGGTTGCCGCCGCGCTGATCGCCGCGCACCAGGCGGGCATCGTGCACCGCGACGTCAAGCCGGGCAACGTCCTGCTGGACGAGCACGGCACGGTGAAGATCACCGACTTCGGCATCTCCCGCGCCACCGGTGACGTCACCCTCACCGAGACCGGGCTGATCTGCGGCACCGCCGCCTACCTCGCCCCCGAGGTGGCCCGCGGCGCCGACCCCACGCCGTCGGCCGACGTCTTCGCGCTCGGCGCAACGCTTTTCCACGCGCTGGAGGGCGAGCCGCCCTACGGCGCCAGCGCCAACCCGCTCGCCGTGCTCTACGCGGCGGCCAACGGCCAGGTCAGCGAGCCGCGGAATGCCGGGCCCGCCACCGATTTCCTGCTCCAGCTGCTGGATCCGGATCCGGAGCAGCGGCCGACCATGCGCACCTCGCGGGCCCGGCTGGCCGCGCTCGCCGAGGCCGGTTCGGAGCCGGTGCCCGCCGGGTTCGTGCCCGCCAGCGAGGCGTACGGGGGCCGCGAGCAGCAGCGCGGCGGTGCCGGGGTGCGCACCGCGGCCCCGCCGCCGCAACGACATTCGCGCCCCACCTCGCCGCGCAACGGCGCGCCCGGTACCCCGCGCAACGGCGTCCCGCCGCGCGGCCAGGGGCATCCGAAGACGGCGACGCACCCGCGCACGGCCGCGCACCCGCAGCCCGCGCCGGATTCCGGCTCGGGCTCCGGCAAGCGCACCGCGGTGCTGATCGGCGCCGGGCTCGGCGCGGTCGCCGCCGTGGCCGCGGTGCTCTTCACCACCATGGGCGGCGACGGCTCGTCCGGGAACCAGGTGCAGGCCAGCACCCCCTCGATCAGCGCGCCCGCGGGCCCCGCCACCAGCTCGGCCCAGCTGGCCGCCATCGGCCAGACGCCGAGCGCGGCCACCGTCGACCTCGGCTCGGCCGCCCAGCTGGTCGTCGACTTCTACAGCAGCCCCGCGAGCAACTGGTCGCTGCTCACCCCGGCCGCGCAGAAGGTCTACGGCTCCGAATCGGAGTTCCGCCAGTACTGGCGCTCCCGCACCATCGACACCTTCTCCAATATCGACGCCCCGTCCCGCGCCAACAACGACGACGGCTCCATCGACATGCGGGTCGCCAGCCTCACCATCGGCGGCCGGACCGAGGCGGTCACGCTGCGGGTGATCGGCTCGGGGAGCGGCAAGCTGCTCATCGACAGCGACACCCGCTAGGTCCCGGCGACGCCGCGGGGGTGACGGCGACCACGCGGCGCGGCGGCCCGGGAAAAGCCCGTGCGCGGGACGGATAGGCTGGTAGCCGGACGCGCGCTGCCGCCCACCCCCTCGAGACAGGACCGCACACCGAGATGACCACACCCCTCGAGCTCGCCCGCGTGGATCTGCGCGGTCGCACTCCCGCCGTGGCCGAGCTGCGCAGCGCGCTGCCGCGCGGGGGCGTCGACGTGGACTCGGTGCTGCCGCAGGTGCGGCCGGTGGTGGAGGCGGTCCGGGATCGCGGGGCCGCGGCCGCGCTGGAGTTCGGCGCGAAGTTCGACGGTGTCGCGCCCGCCGCGGTGCGGGTGCCCGCGAAAGCGCTGGCCGAGGCGCTGGCGGAGCTCGAGCCGAAGGTCAGGGCCGCGCTCGAGGTCGCGATCGAGCGGACCAGGAGGGTGCACGCGGATCAGCGCCGCACCGACACCGTCACCGAGGTGGTGCCGGGCGGCACCGTCACCGAGCGCTGGGTTCCGGTCGAGCGGGTGGGGCTCTACGTGCCGGGCGGCAATGCCGTCTACCCGTCGAGCGTGGTGATGAACGTGGTGCCCGCGCAGGCCGCGGGGGTGGAATCGCTGGTGGTGGCCTCGCCGCCGCAAAAGCAGTTCGGTGGCGCGCCGCACCCGACGGTGCTGGCCGCGGCGGCGCTGCTCGGCGTGGACGAGGTGTGGGCGGTCGGCGGCGCGCAGGCCGTCGCGCTGCTCGCCTACGGCGGCACCGACACCGACGGGCAGCCGCTGGCCCCGGTCGACCTGATCACCGGGCCGGGCAATATCTACGTCACCGCCGCCAAGCGGCTCTGCCGCGGGCTGGTCGGGATCGACGCCGAGGCCGGCCCCACCGAGATCGCCATCCTGGCCGACGCCACCGCCGACCCGGTGCACGTGGCCGCGGACCTGATCAGCCAGGCCGAGCACGACGTGCTCGCCGCCAGCGTGCTGGTCACCGACAGCCCGGCGCTCGCCGACGCGGTGGACGCCGCGCTCACCGCGCAGCTGCCGGTGGTCGAGCACGCCGAGCGGGTGCGCACCGCGCTCACCGGCGCCCAGTCCGGCACCGTGCTGGTCGACGACATCGCCCAGGGGCTGCGCGTGGTGAACGCCTACGCCGCCGAGCACCTGGAGATCCAGACCGCCGACGCCCCCGCGGTCGCCGCGCGGGTGCGCAGCGCGGGCGCGATCTTCGTCGGCGCGTACGCCCCGGTCAGCCTGGGCGATTACTGCGCCGGCTCGAACCACGTGCTGCCGACGGCGGGCTGCGCCCGGCACTCCTCCGGGCTCAGCGTGCAGACCTTCCTGCGCGGCATCCACGTGGTCGAGTACACCGAGGCCGCGCTGAAGGACGTCGCCGGGCACGTGGTGGCGCTCGCCGACGCCGAGCAGCTGCCCGCGCACGGCCAGGCCGTGCGGGCCCGGTTCGAGGCGCTGTCGTGACCGTTCCCGGAATCGGCATCGGGCTCGACGACCTGCCGCTGCGCGAGAACCTGCGCGGCAAGCAGCCCTACGGCGCGCCGCAGCTCAGCGTCCCGGTGCAGCTCAACACCAACGAGAACCCGCACCCGCCGACCCGCGCGCTCGTCGACGACGTGGCCGAGGCGGTGCGCGCCGCCGCCGCCGAGCTGCACCGCTACCCGGACCGGGACGCGGTCGCGCTGCGCACCGATCTCGCCGCCTACCTGACGAAGCAGACCGGCATCGCGGTCGACACCGCCAATGTCTGGGCCGCCAATGGCTCCAACGAGATCCTCCAGCAGCTGCTCCAGGCATTCGGCGGCCCCGGCCGCAGCGCGCTCGGCTTCGTGCCCTCCTACTCGATGCACCCGATCATCTCCGAGGGCATCGACACCGAGTGGATCGAGGCCAAGCGGGCCGGCGACTTCGCGCTCGACGTCGACCACGCGCTCGCCGCCATCGCCGAGCGCCGCCCCGACGTGGTCTTCGTGACCAGCCCGAACAACCCCACCGGCCACAGCATCCCGGCGCCCGAGCTGGAGCGCATCCTGGACGCCGCGCCCGGCATCGTGGTGGTCGACGAGGCGTACGCCGAGTTCTCCGCGCAGCCCAGCGCCATCGGGCTGATCGACCGGTACCCGGCCAAGCTGGTGGTCAGCCGGACCATGAGCAAGGCCTTCGCCTTCGCCGGCGGCCGGCTCGGCTACCTGGTCGCCGCGCCCGCCGTGGTGGACGCGCTGCTGCTGGTCCGGCTGCCGTACCACCTGTCGGTGGTCACCCAGGCGGCCGCCCGCGCGGCGCTGCGGCACGCCGCCGAGACGCTCGGCAGCGTCGCCGAGCTCGCCGCCGAACGCGATCGGGTGGCGGCCGAACTCACCGCGCTCGGCTTCGACGTCGTCCCCAGCGACGCCAACTTCCTGCTCTTCGGCCGGTTCGCCGACGCACCGGCCAGCTGGCGGCGCTACCTGGACCGCGGCGTGCTGATCCGGGATGTCGGCATCCCCGGGCACCTGCGCGCCACCATCGGCCTCGCCGCCGAGAACGACGAATTCCTGCGGGCGAGCGCCGGGCTGACCGGCGACCTCGCCCCGCGATGACCACCGGAGGGAGCCCGATGAGCAGAACCGCGCGGGTGGAGCGCGTCACCAGGGAATCGAGCATCCTGGTCGAGCTGGACCTCGACGGCACCGGCCGCACCGAGATCAGCACCGGCGTGCCGTTCTACGACCACATGCTCACCGCGCTCGGCGCGCACGCCGGCTTCGACCTGACCGTGCGCGCGCAGGGCGATACCGAGATCGAGGCGCACCACACCGTCGAGGACACCGCCATCGTGCTCGGCCAGGCGCTCGGGCAGGCGCTCGGCGACAAGGCCGGGATCCGCCGCTTCGGCGACGCCTGGATCCCCATGGACGAGACGCTCGCGCACGCCGCCGTCGACGTCTCCGGCCGCGCCTACTGCGTGCACACCGGCGAGCCGGAGCACCTGCTGCACGCGGTGATCCCCGGCTCCGGGCCCGGCGCGCCGTACTCGACCGTGCTGAACCGGCACGTCTTCGAATCGCTGGCCTCGCACGCCAGGATCGCGCTGCACGTCCGGGTGCTGTACGGCCGCGACCAGCACCACATCACCGAGGCCGAGTTCAAGGCGGTGGCGCGCGCGCTGCGCGCCGCCGTCGAGCCGGACCCGCGGATCACCGGGGTCCCCTCCACCAAGGGCGTGCTGTGAAATCCGTCGCGCTGCTGGACTACGGCTCCGGCAACCTGCACTCCGCCGAGCGCGCCCTGGTCCGCGCCGGCGCCGACGTCACCGTCACCGCCGACCCGGAGACCGTGCTCGCCGCCGACGGCCTCGTCGTCCCCGGCGTCGGCGCCTTCGCCGCCTGCATGGACGGGCTGCGCGGGGTGCGCGGGGAGCGGCTGATCGGGCAGCGGCTGGCCGGTGGGCGGCCGGTGCTCGGCATCTGCGTCGGCATGCAGATCCTCTTCGAGCGCGGGGTGGAGTTCGGCGTCGAGGCCGACGGCTGCGGGGAGTGGCCCGGCACCGTCGACCGGCTGGAGGCCCCCGTCCTCCCGCACATGGGCTGGAACACCGTCGACGCCCCCGCCGGGAGCGTGCTCTTCGACGGCCTCGACCCCGAGACCCGCTTCTACTTCGTGCACTCCTACGCCGCCCGCAGCTGGGAGCTCCCCGGCTCCGACCACCTCGCCCCGCCCCGCCTGACCTGGGCCACGCACGGCGGCCGCTTCCTCGCCGCCGTCGAGAACGGGCCGCTCTCCGCCACCCAGTTCCACCCGGAGAAGTCCGGCGACGCCGGCGCCGCCCTGCTCCGCAACTGGATCCGCGCGCTCTGAATCCCGGTGGCAAACCCCCAGGCCGGGCCGCTCCGCCCGCCCGACTAAGCTGCCACGGGTGAGTCTCGTACTACTGCCCGCCGTCGATGTCGCCAATGGTGAGGCCGTGCGCCTCGTGCAGGGAGAGGCCGGTAGCGAAACCAGCTACGGCTCACCCCGGGAGGCGGCGCTGGCGTGGCAGGAGGCCGGGGCCGAGTGGGTGCACCTGGTCGATCTGGACGCCGCGTTCGGGCGCGGGTCGAATCGGGAGCTGCTGGCCGGGGTCGTCGGTGAGCTGGATGTGAAAGTGGAGCTCTCCGGGGGAATCCGGGACGACGACTCGCTGCGCGCGGCGCTCGCCACCGGGTGCGCGCGGGTGAACCTGGGCACCGCCGCGCTGGAGGATCCGGTGTGGTGCGCCAAGGCGATCGCGGAGTACGGGGAGCGGATCGCGGTCGGGCTCGATGTCCGGATCGTGGACGGCGAGCACCGGCTGCGCGGCCGCGGCTGGGTGAGCGACGGCGGCGACCTGTGGGAGGTGCTGGAGCGGCTGGAGCGCGACGGCTGCACCCGCTACGTCGTCACCGACGTCACCAAGGACGGCACCCTCACCGGCCCCAACCTGGACCTGCTGCGCGACGTCGCGGGCGCCACCGACGCCCCGGTGATCGCCTCCGGCGGCGTCTCCACCCTGGACGACCTGGTCGCCATCGCCGAGCTGGTCGGCGACGGGGTGGAGGGCGCGATCGTCGGCAAGGCGCTGTACGCGGGCCGGTTCACGCTGCCCGAGGCGCTGGCGGCGGTGCGCTGAGCGGTGGGTCTCGCCGACGACGATCTGCCCGAGCTGCTGCACCTCGCGGGCACCATCCTGGATGAGGTCGCCCCCCGCTTCGTCGAGGGCATCGGCGCGCCGAGCGCGGTCACCAAGGGCCGCAACGACTTCGCCACCGAACTCGACCTGGAGCTGGAGCGCACGGTGAGCGCCGCGCTGCGCGACCGCACCGGCATCGAGGTGCACGGCGAGGAGTTCGGCGGCCCGCAGCTCACCTCCGGCGCCGCCTGGGTGCTCGACCCCATCGACGGCACCTTCAACTACTCCGCCGGGCACCCGCTCTCCGGCATGCTGCTCGCCCTGGTCCGGGACGGCGAGCCGGTACTCGGGCTCACCTGGCTGCCGCTGCTCGGCCGCCGCTACGCCGCCGCGGCGGGCGGCCCGCTGCTGGTGGACGGCGTGCCGCTGCCGCCGCTCGAGCAGGCCGCGCTCGGCGAGTCCATGATCGGCTTCGGCGCCTTCAACGTGGAGTCCATGGGCCGCATCCCCGGGCAGTTCCGCTTCGACCTGCTCGGCCCGCTGAGCAGGCTCTCGTCCCGGGTCCGGATGCACGGCTCCACCGGGATCGACCTGGCCTTCACCGCGCACGGGGTACTCGGCGGCGCCATCGTCTTCGGCCACCACCCGTGGGACAACGCGGCCGGGGTCGCGCTGGTCAGGGCCGCGGGCGGGGTGGTCACCGATATCGCGGGCGAGCCGTGGACCATCACCTCCGGCTCGGTGCTCGCCGCCGCGCCCGGCGTGCACGCCGAGCTGCTCGCGATGATCTGCACGGTCGCCGAGGACGCGTGAGAAAGGTGCCGACATGACGCTGGCCGTGCGGGTGATCCCGTGCCTGGACGTGGACGCGGGCCGGGTGGTCAAGGGCGTGAACTTCCAGAACCTGCGGGACGCGGGCGACCCGGTCGAGCTGGCCGCGACCTACGACGCGCAGGGCGCCGACGAGCTCACCTTCCTCGACGTCACCGCCTCCACCGGCGACCGCGGCACCATGATCGACGTGGTCACCAGGACCGCCGAGCAGATCTTCATCCCGCTCACCGTCGGCGGCGGCGTGCGCACCGTCGCGGACGTGGACCGGCTGCTGCGCGCGGGCGCCGACAAGGTCTCGGTGAACACCGCCGCCATCGCCCGCCCCGAGGTGCTGCGCGAGATGTCCGAGCGGTTCGGCTCGCAGTGCATCGTGCTCTCGGTGGACGCCCGCACCGTGCCGGACGGGCAGCCGGCGACCCCGTCCGGCTGGGAGGTCACCACGCACGGCGGCAAGCGCGGCACCGGGATCGACGCGGTCGAGTGGGCCGAGCGCGGCGCCGAGCTCGGCGTCGGCGAGATCCTGCTCAACTCCATGGACGCCGACGGCACCAAGGCCGGCTTCGACCTGCCGATGATCAGGGCGGTGCGGGCCGCGGTGGCGGTGCCGGTGATCGCCAGCGGCGGCGCGGGCGCGGTCGAGCACTTCGCCCCCGCGGTGCAGGCCGGGGCGGACGCGGTGCTCGCGGCCAGCGTCTTCCACTTCGGCGAGCTGACCATCGGGAACGTCAAGGACTCGCTGCGGGACCAGAAGATCGTGGTGCGCTGAACAAGAATCACCGCCTGCCGAAGCCGGGGAATTCCCTTGCAGCGGAACGCCGTTGCATCGTGACGTGAGTATCGGAATCGCACTGTCCCCCGTCGTACTCGGCGCTGCCGCCAATGCCGTCGACGCCGCCGTCTCGCTGGGCCGGGAGGCGGAGGCCGTCGGGCTCGCCTCGCTCTGGCTCGGCCAGACCTTCAGCCACGACGCGATCGCGGTCGCGGGGATCGTCGGCCGCGAGGTGCCCGGCCTGGAGGTCGGCACCTCGGTGGTGCCGATCATCGGCAGGCACCCGCTGCTGGTCGCGAGCCAGGCGCAGACCGCGCAGGCCGCCGCGCGCGGCCGCTTCACGCTCGGCATCGGGCTCGGCGCGGCCGCCATCGCCACCCCGGCCTTCGGGGTCGCCGACGAGCGCCCGATCACCCGGCTGCGCGAGTTCATCACCGCGCTGCGCTCGGTGATCGGCACCGGCGGCGCCGAGCTGCGCGGCGAGACCATCACCGCCGTCACCCCGATGCCGGGCGCGGTGGCGGGCGCGCGCACCGACACCGCGATCCTGGTGGCCGCGATGGGCCCGCAGGCGCTGCGGGTCACCGGCGAACTGGCCGACGGCACGCTGCCCTTCCTGATCGGGCCCGCCGCGCTGGCCGAGCACGTGATCGCGCCGCTGCACGCCGCCGCCGAGCGGGCGGGCAGGCCGCGGCCGCGGGTCGCGATCGCGGTGCCGGGGGTGGTCACCGCCGACCTCGAGGCGGCCCGGGCGGCGGCGGCCGCGCAGACCGCGTTCTACGACACCATCCCGTCCTACCGGCGCACCATCGAGCTCTCCGGCGCGCGGAGCGCCGCCGAGCTGGTGGTGTTCGGCGACGAGGAGACGGTGGCCGCCCGGATCGCGGAGTACTTCGACGCGGGCGCCACCGACGTGATCTTCACCCAGACCGACCTGACCACCCCGGCCGACCGGCGCCGCACCTGGCGGCTGCTCGGTGAGCTGAACCGGTCCCGTATAAAGGCAGCATGAGCCTGGATCCGACGATCGCCGCCCGCCTCAAGCGCAACGAGGCGGGGCTGGTGGCCGCGGTGGCCCAGGAGAAGGCCACCGGGGCGGTGCTCATGGTCGCCTGGATGGACGACGAGGCGCTGGCCCGCACCCTGGCCACGCGCAAGGCCACCTACTACTCGCGCTCCCGGCAGCAGTACTGGGTCAAGGGCGAGACCTCGGGGCACACGCAGTACGTGCACGAGGTGCGGCTGGACTGCGACGGCGACACCGTGCTGCTCGTCGTGGACCAGGAGGGCGCGGCCTGCCACACCGGCACGCACACCTGCTTCGACGGCGATCGGCTGCTCGCCGAGGTGTAGGTCAGTCCTGATTCTCCTGGTCGAGGACATCGGTGAGGTGCCGGGAGAGCGTGTCGACCACCCGGGCGAGTTCGCGGGTGGTCTCGGCGTCCAGCGCGTCGAAGACCAGCCTGCGCACCGCCTGCAGGTAGCCCGGCGCCACCTCGACCACCTTGACATACCCGGTATCGGTCAGGACGGCCTGCACGCCGCGTTTCCCCGTGGTCGCGGAGCGCTGCACCCAGCCGAGCCTCTCCAATTTGGAGATCACGTGCGAGAGCCGGGATAACGACGCATTTGCCTTGTGCGCCAGCTCGCTCATCTGCAAACGGTGCCCGGCCTCCTCCGAGAGCAGGGTCAGCACCCAGTACTCGAAATGCGTGATCCCGAATTCCCGCTGCAGCCGGGTGTCGAGCGCACCGGGCAGCCGCGTGGTCACCGTGACCATCGCGCGCCAGGCGCGCTCTTCGACCGGGTCGAGCCATTTCGTCACTGCCTGCCTACTTTCGGAGCCAAGTGACGTGGGGAGGAGGTTCAGCCGGGCTGCTTCGGCGCGGAATTCACTGCTACGTGTCTTCACAGTCACTCGCCCGAGCGAGTTTGCCACGGTGATGCTCGAGCGTCATGGAGATGCCGAGTTCCGTGAAAACACTCACAAACCGCCGAAATGGGTCGCCGGTGCTACTTCGCGCGGTCGCGGAGGAACCGCAGGGCGTCGTCGGCGTGCACGGTGGCGCGCAGCTCGCTGGCGATCACGGTGAGCACGGTGCGGTCGGTGTCGATCACGAAGGTCTGCCGCTTCACCGGCGCCAGCTTGCCGAGCAGCCCGCGCTTGACGCCGAACTCCTTCGCCACCGCGCCGTCGGCGTCCGAGAGCAGCGGGTACCCGAGGCTCTGCTTGCCCGCGAACCCGGACTGGGTCTGCACCGAGTCGGTGCTGATCCCGGCGCAGCTCGCGCCGAGCGCCGCGAACTCGCCGGCCAGGTCGCGGAAGTGGCACGCCTCCGCGGTGCACACCGGGGTGTTGGCGGCGGGGTAGAAGAACAACACCAGCGGTCCGTCGGCGAGCAGCGCGTCGAGCGAACGGGGTGTACCGGACTGATCGGGGAGCTCGAACCGCGGAGCGAGCTGGCCTGTCTGCATGAACCCCGACCCTACCTCCCGCGCCCCCGCTCGACCGGGGGCGCGATTCCCGCTCGCGGCCGACTGGGATGATGGCCGGATGCACGCCGCGCCGACCCCAGCCACCACGTCCCGCGCACGCTTCCACGAGCTGGCCGCGGAGCACCGCGTGGTCCCGGTGACCCGCAAGGTACTGGCGGACTCCGAGACCCCGCTCTCCGCCTACCGCAAGCTGGCCGCGAGCCGCCCCGGCACCTTCCTCTTCGAGTCGGCGGAGAACGGCCGCTCCTGGTCGCGCTGGTCGTTCATCGGCGCGGGGAGCCCGTCCGCGCTCACCGTGGCCGACGGCGAGGCCGCCTGGCTCGGCACCACCCCCGCCGATGCCCCGGTCGGCGGCGACCCGCTGACCGCGCTGCGCGACACCCTGGAACTCCTGCGCACCGAGCGGCTCCCCGGGCTGCCGCCGCTCACCGGCGGCATGGTCGGCTACCTCGGCTACGACGCGGTGCGGCGGATGGAGCGGCTGCCCTCGCTCACCACCGACGACCTGCGGCTGCCCGAGATGGTGCTGATGCTCGCCACCGACCTGGCCGCCTTCGACCACCACGAGGGCGCCATCACGCTCATCGCCAACGCGGTGAACTGGAACGGCACCGCCGACCGGGTGGACGAGGCCTACGACGACGCCGTCGCCCGGCTGGACCGGATGACCGCCGCGCTCGCCGCCCCCGCCGCCTCGACGGTCTCGGTCTTCGACCAGCCCGAGCCGGACTACCGCAGGGCCAGGACCAGCGACGAGTTCGGCGCCGATGTGCGCAGGCTGATCGGCGAGATCGAGGCGGGCGAGGCGTTCCAGGTGGTGATCTCGCAGCGCTTCGAGATGGACTTCGACGGCGAGCCGATCGACCTCTACCGCATGCTGCGCGCCGCCAACCCGAGCCCGTACATGTACCTGCTGCAGATCCCGGACGCCGCGGGCGGGACCGCCTTCTCCATCGTCGGCTCCAGCCCGGAATCGCTGGTCACCGTGGTGGACGGGGTCGCGACGACGCACCCCATCGCCGGTACCAGGTGGCGCGGGGCCACCGAGGAGGACGACCTGCTGCTGGAGAAGGGGCTGCTGGCGGACGAGAAGGAGAACGCCGAGCACCTCATGCTCGTCGACCTGGGCCGCAACGATCTCGGGCGGGTCTGCCTGCCGGGGACCGTGCGGGTCACCGAGTACCGGCACATCGAGCGGTACAGCCACGTCATGCACCTGGTCTCCACGGTCTCCGGGCACCTCGCGCCCGGGAAGATCGCGCTGGACGCGGTGCGCGCCTGCTTCCCCGCCGGCACGCTCTCCGGCGCGCCCAAGGTGCGGGCCATGCAGCTCATCGAGGAGCTGGAGCCGACCCGGCGCGGGCTCTACGGCGGCGTCGTCGGGTACCTCGATTTCGCCGGGGACGCCGATACCGCCATCGCCATCCGGACCGCGCTGGTCAAGGACGGGATCGCCTACGTGCAGGCGGGGGCGGGGGTGGTCGCCGACTCGGTGCCGGAGTACGAGGACGACGAGGCGCGGAACAAGGCGATGGCGGTGCTGCGCGCGGTGGCCGCCGCGCGGACGGTCCGGCCGTTCGGGGCCGAGGCCCTGATCAGCGACGGTGCGCCGTGAGCCGCGGGACGGCCGACGCGGGGGAGCCGGATCCTTCGGCCGCCGACGGCGGCGGCGCGAAGCCGGGGCGGCGGTATCCGGTGGGGCCGGTGGTGCTGCTCGCTATCGCGGCGGGGCTCATGTGGGTGGCCTCGCGGATGACGTGGGTGACGGTGACCTCGTCGGACGGGCTCACCGAGCCGCGCACCGACGAGCTCGTCGGCGGCACCTGGTTCGGCGCGCTCACCCCGCTGGCGCTGGTGCTGCTCGCCGCCATCGCGGCGGTCTTCGCGACTCGCGGGTGGCTCCGGCGGTTCCTCGGGGTGCTGGTCACGCTGGTGGCCGCGGTGACGGCGGTGCCCCCCTTCGCGCTGCTCACGAACTCCGGCGATCCGGGGCAGCGCGGGGCCACGCTGGCCGAGCTGCCCGGGCGGGCCGAGGTGACCGGCGTGCAGACCGCGGTGTTCCCGGCGGTCATCGCGCTCGCCGCCGCGCTCGCCGCCTTCACCGCGGGCGCGCTGCTGGCCCGGATGCCGCGCGAATCCGCCGAGCTCTCCGGGCGCTACGACGCCCCCGCCGTGCGCCGCGCCGCGGCCGGTGCCGAGCTGGACCGGGCCAGGTCCGGCGAGGACGCCGACCTCACCGAGCGCGTCCTCTGGGACGCCCTCGACGCCGGGGACGACCCCACCGCCGATCCGCCCCCCGCCGCCGACGGTGACCGGCCTCGCAACGGGGGCCGCGAGTGACCCGGCGCACCACCGCGGAACGCACCGCGGGAACCCGGGTCCGGCCCGGTGGGAGCACGGATCGGGGAGGCTACCCCGGACCCGATTCGGGCTCCGGGTTCCCCGCCATTTATTCTTGGTCGGCATCGGTGAGACAGCGCCTGAAGGGATTCTCCGGCAGCAAGTCCGTCTCCCCAGAAAGGATTCGAGCCAGATGACGGTACTCGACTCGATTCTCGACGGGGTCCGTGCGGACGTGGCCGCCCGCGAAGCCGTCACGGATTTCGCCGCGATCAAGGCGGCCGGCGCCGCCGCCCGCCCCGCCCTCGACGCGCGGGCCGCGCTGCTCGAGGACGGTATCGGAGTCATCGCGGAAGTCAAGCGCGCCAGCCCGTCCAAGGGCTCGCTGGCGACGATCACCGACCCCGCCGCGCTGGCCAAGGCCTACGAGGACGGCGGCGCCCGGGTGATCAGCGTGCTCACCGAGGAGCGCCGCTTCCACGGCTCGCTGGACGACCTGGACGCCGTGCGCGCCGCCGTCTCCATCCCGGTGCTGCGCAAGGACTTCGTCGTCGGCCCGTACCAGATCCACGAGGCGCGGGCGCACGGCGCCGACGTCATCCTGCTGATCGTGGCCGCGTTGCAGCAGGACGTGCTCTCCTCGCTCATCGACCGCACCGAATCGCTCGGCATGACCGCGCTGGTCGAGGTGCACACCGAGGAGGAGGCGGACCGCGCGCTGGAGGCGGGCGCCTCGGTGATCGGCGTGAACGCCCGCAATCTCAAGACGCTCGAGGTGGACCGCGACGTCTTCTCCCGGATCGCCCCGGGGCTGCCCACCGAGGTCATCCGGATCGCCGAGTCCGGCGTCCGCGGCACCGCCGACCTGCTCGCCTACGCGGGCGCCGGCGCGGACGCCGTCCTGGTCGGCGAGGGGCTGGTGACCAGCGGCGACCCGCGGGCCGCCGTGCTCAAGCTGGTCACCGCCGGTACCCACCCGTCCTGCCCGAAGCCGGCCCGGCGGGGCCGGTGATGGCCGGGCTGCCCCAGGCGAGCGCCGGCGTCGCCGAGCACAGCGCGCACGAGCCGACGCCGGGCGGCCACTTCGGCATCTACGGCGGCAGGCACGTCCCCGAGGCGCTGATGGCGGTGATCGAGGAGGTCACCGCCGAGTACGAGAAGTGCCGCACCGACCGCACCTTCCTGGACGAGCTGGACCGGTTGCAGCGCGACTACACCGGCCGCCCGTCGCCGGTCTTCGAGTGCACCCGGCTGGCCGAGCACGCGGGCGGCGCCCGCATCCTGCTCAAGCGCGAGGACCTGAATCACACCGGGTCGCACAAGATCAACAATGTGCTCGGGCAGGCGCTGCTGGCCCAGCGCATGGGCAAGAAGCGGGTGATCGCCGAGACCGGCGCCGGTCAGCACGGCGTCGCCACCGCCACCGCCTGCGCGCTGCTCGGGCTGGAGTGCGTGATCTACATGGGCGCGGTCGACACCGCGCGGCAGGCGCTGAACGTCGCCAGGATGCGGCTGCTCGGCGCGGGCGTGGTCTCCGTGGAGACCGGTTCCCGCACGTTGAAGGACGCCATCAACGAGGCGCTGCGCGACTGGGTCTCGCACGCCGACGACACCTACTACTGCTTCGGCACCGCCGCGGGTCCGCACCCGTTCCCGCTGCTGGTCCGGGATTTCCAGCGGATCGTCGGGCTGGAGGCGCGCGAGCAGGTGCAGGCGCGCACCGGCAGGCTGCCGGATGCCGTGGTGGCCTGCGTCGGCGGCGGCTCCAATGCCATCGGCATCTTCCACCCCTTCATCGACGACGCCGGGGTCCGGCTGATCGGCTACGAGGCGGCCGGTGACGGCGTCGAGACCGGGCGGCACGCGGCCACCTTCACCGGCGGCACCCCCGGCGCCTTCCAGGGCGCCTACTCGTACCTGTTGCAGGACGAGGACGGCCAGACCATCGAGTCGCACTCCATCTCCGCCGGGCTCGACTACCCCGGCGTCGGCCCCGAGCACGCCTACCTCAAGGACATCGGCCGCGCCGAGTACCAGCCGGTCACCGATGCCGAGGCGATGGACGCGCTGCTGCTGCTCAGCCGCACCGAGGGGATCATCCCGGCGATCGAGTCGGCGCACGCCGTCGCGGGCGCGCTGCGGCTCGGCAGGGAGCTGGGGCCGGGCGCGATCATCCTGGTGAACCTCTCCGGGCGCGGGGACAAGGACATGGATACCGCCGCCCGCTGGTTCGGGCTCTTCGACGAAGGGCAGGAAGCGTGAGTTCGCGTCTCGCCGGTACGTTCGCGGCCGCTCGCGGTGAGGGCAGGGCCGCGCTCATCGGCTACCTGCCCGCCGGGTACCCGGATGTGGACGGTTCCATCGCCGCCTGCCGGGCGCTGGTCGAGGCCGGGTGCGACATCGTCGAGGTGGGGGTCGCGTACTCCGACCCGGTGATGGACGGGCCGACCATCCAGGTCGCCGCCGAGCAGGCGCTGCGCAACGGGGTGCGGGTGCGCGACGTGTTCCGGGTGGTCGAGGCGGTCACCGCCGCCGGCGGGCAGGCCGTGGTCATGAGCTACTGGAATCCGGTGCTGCGCTACGGGATCGACACCTTCTCGCGCGATCTCGCCGCCGCCGGCGGGGCCGGGATCATCACGCCGAACCTCATTCCGGACGAGGCGGGGGAGTGGTTCGCGGCCTCCGACGCGCACGGGCTGGATCGGATCTTCCTGGTCGCGCCCTCCTCCACCGAGGAGCGGCTGGTCATGACGCTGGAGGCGAGCCGCGGGTTCGTGTACGCCGCGTCCACGATGGGCGTCACCGGGGCCCGGGATGCCGTCTCCTCGGCGGCGCCCGAGCTGTGCGCGCGGATCCGGGCGCACAGCGATATCCCGATCGGGGTCGGGCTCGGGGTGCGCTCCGGGGCGCAGGCGGCGGAGATCGCGGCCTACGCCGACGGGGTGATCGTCGGCTCCGCGCTGGTCACCGCGGCGGGCGAGAGCCTGGATGCGGTGCGGGCGTTGACCGCCGAGCTCGCCGAGGGTGTGCGCTCCGCGCCGGTCACCTCCTGAGGTAGAAACTTTCGTACCCCCTCCGGGGGTACACCCCCTTCACCCCTGCCGGGGCGGGGGACCGAGCGGCTCGGATACGGTGGCGGTCGTGACCTCACGAGTCCTGGCAGACAGTCTTTCCGGCGCCGCCGACGTGCTGGCCTACATTCCGAGTCCCGCGCAGGGTGTCTGGCAGCTGGGGCCGTTCCCGTTGCGCGCCTACGCGCTCTGCATCATCGCGGGGATCATCGTCGCCATCTGGTGGGGTGAGCGGCGCTGGCGGGAGCGCGGGGGACAGCCCGGGGCTGTGCTCGACGTCGCCATGTTCGCGGTGCCGTTCGGGCTGATCGGCGGCAGGCTCTACCACGTCGCCACCGACTGGCAGAAGTACTTCGGGGCGGACGGGAACGCGATCGACGCGCTCAAGATCTACCAGGGCGGGCTCGGGATCTGGGGCGCGGTCGCGTTCGGCGCGGTCGGCGCCTGGATCGGGTGCCGGATCTACAAGATCCCGCTGCCCGCCTTCGGTGACGCGGTCGCGCCCGCCATCCTGCTGGCGCAGGCCATCGGGCGGCTCGGCAACTGGTTCAACCAGGAGCTGTACGGCCGGGAGACCGAGGTGCCGTGGGGGCTGGAGATCTACCGCCGGGTCGGCGACGACGGGCGGCTGGACATGATGGGCGGGGTCTCCACCGGCGTCGTCGACAAGGTGGTGCACCCGACCTTCCTCTACGAGCTGCTGTGGAATGTGCTGGTCGTGATCGCGCTGGTGTACGTGGACCGGCGGTACCGGATCGGGCACGGGCGGCTCTTCGCGCTGTACGTCGCCGGGTACAGCTTCGGGCGCTTCTTCGTCGAGCTCATGCGGGACGACGAGGCCACGCATATCGCCGGGATCCGGATCAACTCCTTCACCTCGGCGGTGGTGTTCCTGCTCGCCATCGCGTACTTCGTCTTCGCCACCAAGGGGCGGGAGACGGCGGAGCAGTTGCAGCCCGCCGCCGGGCGGCCGTGGCCGTGGCAGATCGGGGCGCTGCGCACTTTCGGCGCGGCGGGAGCTGTTCCGGGCGACCCGGACGGCGTCGGCGCTTCGGCGGATTCGGGTACCGAGGAGCCGGAGTCGGGCGACGCGACCGAGGACGCCGAGGCGAAAGACGCGACGGGGTCCGGCGACGCGAAGGAGTCGGACCTTGCCGGGGCCGAGGACGTGGCGGAGCCGGGCGACGCGAAGGGCGAGACCGTGTCTGCCGAGGCGAAGACCCCTGGGGAGAAGCCCGAACCGCCCGCGGAGTCGGCGACTTCACCCGGGATGAAGGCCACCGAAACCACCCCGGATCCCGATCTCGCGAAATCCTCGGGGGATTCCGGCAACGCCGAGGCGACCGTGCGCGATAACGGAACCGAGAGCGGCGCCGAGTCCGGCGCGACGAAATCGAGTGGTTCACGCCAGAATGACTCGTGACCGTCGCGGCTGCACGCCGCTCGGATCAGCACACGGGGCCTGAGCAAGGCGCCCGCACGACGGAGGAGGACGTGTGACCGACCCCTATCAGAGCAATCCGGGTGGCCCCCAGTACGGCCCGCCCGGCACCGGCCCCGACTTGAACAAGTCCGGTGAGCAGCCGCAGCAGCCGTACGCGCAGTCCGACCCGTACGGCCAGCAGCAGTACGGCCAGCCCCAGCAGCCGTACGGCCAGCCGCCCCAGCAGTACGGGCAGCCGCAGTACGGCCAGCCCGACCCGTACGCCAACCCCGGCGGCGCCTACCCGGCCCCCTACCCGCAGCCGCAGGGCTACAACCCGAACGACCCCGAGGCCCCGTACGGCCGCGACATCTACGGCACCCCGCTCTCGGACAAGCAGAAGCTGGTCGCCGGGTTGCTGCAGATCTTCGTCGGCTACTTCGGAGTCGGCCGCTTCTACCTCGGCTACACCACGATCGGCGTGCTCCAGGTCGTGGTCAGCGTCGTCACCTGCGGCGTCGGCGCGGTATGGCCGCTGATCGACGGAATCATGATCCTCATGGGCAAGGTGCCCGACCCCCAGGGCCGCCCCCTGCGCGACTGACCGAGCGCTGCCCCGAGACGTCATCGCGCGCGGTGACGTCTCGGTTCGTTCCCGGCCCGGGGGCGATAGGCTGAACCCCTCCGTCGAAAGGGGTCAGCCGTGCGCCGCAGGCTGTTCGCCGCCGTCCTGCTCGCCGTCCTCGCCGCCACCGGCCTGACGGCGTGTAGCAGCTCGAGCGATCCCGACGTGCTCCGGGTCGGCACCGAGGGCACCTACGCGCCCTTCAGCTTCCAGGGCACCGACGGCGCGCTGACCGGCTACGACGTCGAGATCGCGCGGGCCGTCGGGGAGAAGCTGGGCAAGCGGGTCGAGTTCGTGCAGACCCCGTGGGACGCCATCTTCGCCGGGCTGGAATCGCGCCGCTTCGACGTGGTCGCCAACCAGGTCACGGTGACCCCGGAGCGCAGCCGGAAGTACGGCATCTCCACCCCCTACACCGTCTCCGAGGGCGTCGTCGTGACCCGTTCCGACGACGACTCCATCCGCTCGCTCGCCGACCTGCGCGGCAAGACCAGCGCCCAGTCGGTGACCAGCAACTGGAACCAGGTCGCCACCGACGCGGGCGCGAAGGTGGAGGCGGTCGAGGGCTTCGTGCAGGCCGTGCAGCTGCTGAAGAACGGCCGGGTGGACGCCACCGTCAACGACAACCTCGCGGTCGCCGAGTACACCACCCGCACCGGCGACAAGGGCGTGAAGGTGGCCGCCGAGACCGGCTCCAGCACCGAGC
The DNA here is from genome assembly GCF_040654395.1 of Nocardia sp. NPDC050697. Classification (NCBI taxonomy): domain Bacteria; kingdom Bacillati; phylum Actinomycetota; class Actinomycetes; order Mycobacteriales; family Nocardiaceae; genus Nocardia; species Nocardia sp. NPDC050697. The sequence goes on along the minus strand of NZ_JBFAHY010000012.1, from coordinate 80,033 downwards.
AGGCCTTCGCCACCCGCTCCGGCGACGCGCTGCTCACCGACCTGAACCGCGCCCTCGACGAGCTGCGCGCCGACGGCACCCTGAAGCGCATCTCGGAGAAGTACTTCGGCACCGACGTCAGCGTGCCCGCGGGCAGCTGACCTCGGAATGGACGCCGCCACCAGGGAGCTGATCCTGCACAACCTGGCGCCGATGCTGCGCGCCACGGTGACCATGACGCTCCCGCTCACCGCGATCAGCTTCGCCATCGGGCTGGTGCTGGCGCTGCTGCTCGCACTGGCCAGGATGTCGCCGCTGTGGCTGCTCTCGGTGCCCGCCCGGATCTACATCTCGATCATCCGCGGCACCCCGCTGCTGGTCCAGCTCTTCATCGTGTTCTACGCGCTGCCGCAGTTCGGTGTGGTCATCGACCCGTTCCCGGCCGCGGTGATCGCGTTCAGCCTCAATGTCGGCGGCTACGCGGCCGAGGTGGTGCGGGCCGCGATCCTCTCGGTGGCGCACGGGCAGTGGGAGGCGGCCTGGGCGGTGGGGCTGCGCTACCCGCAGATCCTGCGGCTGATCATCCTGCCGCAGGCCGCCCGGATCGCCGTCCCGCCGCTCAGCAATACGCTGATCTCGCTGGTCAAGGACACCTCGCTGGCCTCGACGATCCTGGTCACCGAGCTGCTCCGCACCGCCCAGCTGGCGGCCGCGCCGACCTTCGACTTCTTCGCGCTGTACGGGGTGGCCGCGGTGTACTACTGGGTCATCTGCCTGGTGCTCGGGTTCGGCCAGACCCGGCTGGAGACGCGGCTCTCCCGGCATGTCGCCCGTTAACGAGAGTTTCACCTGCGCCGAGGAGGGGCAGGGGCGCGGGCAGGACTAGTCTCGACGCCGTGATGCGACGGACGAAGATTGTGTGCACTCTCGGACCGGCCACTGCCTCCGAGGCCCGTATTCGCGAACTCGTCGAGAGCGGCATGGACGTTGCCCGGCTGAACTTCAGCCACGGCGAGCACGCGGACCACGCCGAGAACTACAAGAAGGTGCGGCAGGCCTCCGACCTCGCCGGTCGCGCCGTCGGCATCCTCGCCGACCTACAGGGGCCCAAGATCCGGCTCGGCCGCTTCACCGAGGGCCGCACCACCTGGGCCACCGGCGAAGAGGTCCGGATCACCATCGACGAGGTCGAGGGCAGCCACGACCGGGTCTCCACCACCTACCGCGAGCTGGCCAAGGACGCCAAGGCGGGCGACCGGCTGCTGGTCGACGACGGCAAGGTCGGGCTCACCGTCACCGGGGTCGACGGCAACGACGTGATCTGCCGGGTCACCGAGGGCGGCCCGGTCTCCAACAACAAGGGCGTCTCGCTGCCCGGCATGAACGTCTCGGTGCCCGCGCTCTCCGAGAAGGACATCGAGGACCTGGAGTTCGCGCTGGAGCTCGGCGTCGACTTCATCGCGCTCTCCTTCGTGCGCTCGCCCTCCGACGTCGAGCTGGTGCACGACGTCATGGACCGGGTCGGGCGCCGGGTGCCGGTGATCGGCAAGCTGGAGAAGCCGGAGGCCATCGACAATCTGGAGGCCGTGGTGCTGGCCTTCGACGCGGTCATGGTGGCCCGCGGCGACCTCGGCGTCGAGCTGCCGCTGGAGCAGGTGCCGCTGGTGCAGAAGCGGGCCATCCAGATGGCGCGGGAGAACGCCAAGCCGGTCATCGTGGCGACCCAGATGCTGGAGTCCATGATCGAGAACTCCCGCCCGACCAGGGCCGAGGCCTCGGACGTCGCCAATGCGGTGCTGGACGGCGCGGATGCCGTCATGCTCTCCGGCGAGACCTCGGTCGGCGCCTACCCGATCGACACCGTGCGCACCATGGCGCGGATCGTGCACGCGGTGGAGTCCGAGTCCACCACGGTGCCGCCGCTGACCCACGTGCCGCGCACCAAGCGCGGCGTCATCTCCTACGCCGCGCGCGATATCGGCGAGCGGCTGAACGCCAAGGCGCTGGTCGCCTTCACCCAGTCGGGTGACACCGTGCGCCGTCTCGCCCGGCTGCACACCCCGCTGCCGCTGCTCGCCTTCACCCCGCTGCCGGAGGTGCGCAGCCAGCTCTCGCTCACCTGGGGAACGGAGACCTTCCTGGTCCCGACGGTGCACAGCACCGACGCCATGATCAAGCAGGTGGATACCGCGCTGCTCACAATGAACCGCTACCAGCGTGGTGATCTCGTGGTCATCGTGGCCGGGTCCCCGCCCGGAACCGTCGGTTCCACTAACCTCATCCACGTACACCGGATCGGTGAGGAGGACCATTAGTGAGTGACCTATCCGCTGCCATGTCCGTCCCGGCGACGGGCGGTGCGCAGCCGTGACCCCGTCGGTCCCCGGCGCGATCGAGGTCGGGACCGATCTCGCCGTGCTGCTCGACCTCCTCGATCTCGAGGAGGTCGGGGCGGACGTGTTCGTCGGGCAGCACCCGGAGAAGGTGTGGAGCCGGACCTTCGGCGGCCAGCTGGTCTCGCAGGCCATCATCGCCGCCGGCCGCACCGTCGGCGATCGCCCCGTGCACGCCGTGAACGCGCACTTCGTGCGGGGCGGCGATGTCAAGAAGCCGATCGAGTACCACGTCGAGCGGCACCGCGACGGGCGCGCCTTCGCCAACCGCACCGTCACCGCGAGCCAGGACGGCCAGGAGCTGTTCGTCATGCTCGCGGCCTTCCAGGAGTGGGGGCGCGGGCTGGAGCACGCGCACGAGCGCCCCGACGTGCCGGATCCGGAGACGCTGCCGCGCATCGAGCAGAGCTTCGCGGGGTTCGAGGACAAGCTGGAGATGTTCGTGAACGCCCCGCGGCCGATCGACCTCCGCTACACCAACGATCCGTCCTGGATCCTCAAGGGCACCGGGGAGAAGCTGAACCACAACCGGGTCTGGATGAAGGCCGACGGCACGCTGCCGGATGATCCGCTGCTGCACAACGCCACGCTCGGCTACTCCTCGGACACCACCGTGCTCGACTCCATCATCACCACGCACGGGCTCTCGTGGGGGCTGGATCGGATCGTCGCGGCGACGGTGAACCACTCGATCTGGTTCCACCGGCCGTTCCGCTTCGACGAGTGGACGCTGTACGCGACCGAGTCGCCGGTGGCGGCGGGGTCGCGCGGGCTTGCGACCGGGCGGTTCTACGCGCGCACCGGTGAGCTGCTCGCGACCACCGTGCAGGAGGGCGTGATCCGGCACTTCCCGCCGCGGCGGCCGAAGGGTTAGATCCGTTCGCGGTCGGCGTCCAGGTCGAGGTCGGTGCGCTGGGAGGCGCTGAGCGTGAACGGGATCTCCGGTTCGTCGCGCGGCGCCGCGTAGAGCGCGAGCAGCAGCGTGTGCTCCAGCGCGGCGATATCGTCGTCGGTGAGCTCGGCCGGCGCGCCGACCAGGCTCAGCGCGATCTCGTAGCTACCGCGCGTTCCCGGGTCCCGGTCCGGATTGTCGGTTCGCCACTGCGATTCCAGGGCCGCGTGCCTCGGGTCGTCGGCGTCGACCGGCAGGGTGAAGCGCCAGGCGAAGACGTCCCGCTCCGCCAGGTGTGCGTCGACCGCGTCGCGCACCGCGCGCACCACGTGGTCGAGGGTCTCGGGGGTGAGGTAGACGTGGAGCGAAACATCCGAAATCCGCTTCGGCATGCCTGATTCCTGTCCTCGGGGCGCGCCGGAACCGGCGCAGGGCTCGTCCGCGGGGAGTGTAGCGCCGAGGTTCGCGGTGCGGACCGGCACCACGCCGGAGCGGCCGCGCCCCCGTCGCGGCGGGTGGGGTCATCGCGTGCGGTTGGCGGCGAGGAAGGCCGAGAGCGGCGCCTGCGGCTGCGGCCGGATCACCAGCCCCAGCTGCGCCTCCGCCACCGGCCGGTGCTGCTCGTACGGGGCGAGCGCGAGCAGCAGCGGCACCACCGCCTCCGCGATCCGGTCGCCCACCTCGCAGTAGGACTGCGCCGAGAGCCCGATCGGGTCGGCGATGTTCTCCCGGTGCACATACGCCAGATCATGACGCGCGGCATGCAACTCGCCGATCGTCCGCGCCCCCGTGAGCTTCGCGATCCGCCGCGCCTCCAGCAGCGTGAAGCTCCGCGCGGGCGCCCCGAACCCCATCCCGCCCGCCTGATCCCGGAGCTGATCGGTCATGGCCAGGATCAGATCCGCCCGATCCACCAGCTCCGGCGTCAGCTTCCGCGCCCGGAACCCCTCCGGATCGCCGCCGAGCCCGGCGATCGTCTGCGCCGCCAGCGGCTCCACCGGAAACCCCACCAGCGCACGGGTCCCCGCGCTCTCCGCGGTGAGCCGCGGCAACTCGTAGTCGACCGCGAGGGCGCGCGTGAGCCGCTCGGCGATCGCCGAACGGCAAACGTTGCCATTGCAGACGAACAGGACGTGCATACGACAACGGTATGCAGGTCACAGCGTTGTCACGACCCCGCGCAGCGGGAAATCACACCCCGCCCGACAAGTGTTCATCCGCAGGTCGGATACCGTACACGCCCCCTCGGGAACCCCTCCGTGTCCCGGTACTCGGTGCAGAAATCCTCGAAACTCACCGTGCTCCGAGCGGCCGCACCGGGACAGCGGTCACTTCAACCGGACGACCGCCGCCGGGCTTTGGCCCGTCCGGTTGTCCACCACCCGCACACCCCGCCACGGGCAAACTTCCCGCCGAGATCCGCCGAATTGATGCGGAACGATCATTCCATCCTCGACCGGCGCCGGATGTGGCCCTGCCGGACACGCCACCCGCGCGACCTCGCTCCCCCGATACAGCACCGCCCCACACAGCGAGACCGGAATCCACGGTCCGTGCTCACACCCCTGCTCACTCCTGCTCCCCACCGATATCCCCTGTTCGTCGTGGTTGTCGAGCATGCTGACCGACAGCTTCGCGCCCTGGTCGGGGAGGTGGTGTCAAGTTTTCTGTCAGTTTGACGCGGAACAACCGAGTCCAATCGGATCATGAGCGGTATGAGCGAAAATACGGCCAGCGGTGTGGGACAGCGAGTTCGGGGGACCCGCAAACTTCGCGGCTGGACCCAGCAACGCCTTGCACAAGAAGTCGCCCGGTACTCCGACAGCGTCTCCCTGTCTCTCATCCGACAGGTCGAGCAAGGCCGCCTGCCCGCATCCCCCTCTTTCACCGCCGCCTGCGCACGAGCCCTGAAAGTGGCACCGAGTGACCTCTACGACGACATCTACCCGCGCACTACTCCGGACGAGCAGAACATGCACGCAGGCATTCCCGAGATCCGGCGTGAACTCGCCGCCTATCGCCTCCCGCCCGGCGATTCACCCATTCGGCCGTTCGCCGATCTCGCACGCGACGTCGCTCGCGCTTCACAACTACGTCATCTGGTGAAACTCGGCGACCTGGGCAGACTGCTGCCACCATTGCTGCACGACCTCCGAGCTGCCCGGTACTCCGCGACGGGCTCGGACGAAGAGCGCATCTTCGGCCTGCTCGCCGAGACGTTCGCCGCCACCTCCCAGGCTGTCTACAAACTCGGCTACACCGACCTGTCCTCGCTCGCGGTCGACCGCTACGAATGGGCAGCCGCTCGCTCCGGCGATGAACTCGCCGTCCTCGTCGGCGATTACCAGCGAGCCGGCGAACTCATCTGCGTCGCAGATTTCACCGCTGCCGAAGACCTCCTGGCAACAAGCCGCGCCCGCCTGGAAGACGAATTGCATCGCGGTGACGGGGCCACCCTGGCCACCTACGGCAACCTGCACTTGAAATCCGCCCTCGCCGCAGCGCGGTCGGGCAAACGCGACGCCGCCGACGCTCACCTGGAGGAAGCCAGGCAAATCGCGGCCCGCATCGGCACAGACCGCGACGACTACCGCCTCTGCTTCGGTCCCGCCAACGTCGCCATCTGGTCAGTAGGCCTCGCGGTCGAGCTGATGGACGGCACCGAAGCCGTCAAGCGCTCCGAGAGCCTCCGCCTGCCACCCGAAACCCCCCGTGAACGAGTCGGGCACCACTACATCGACCTCGCCCGCGGCCACCTCCTGCACGGCGACAGACAGCGTGCCTTCGCCGCCCTGCAAACCGCCAAGAAGGTCACACCCACCCAGACCCGCTACCACCCCATGGTCCGCGAAACCGTCCGCACCCTCGCGCGTCAGGAAGCGCGTGCGACGGATACCGTCCGAGGCTTCGCCGCGTGGTGCGGAGTCACCCACCTCGACTGAATTCGGATATCCGCCAATTCGGCGATCCGTTATGGCACTGCGAGGCCACCGCAGCCCGTACGCTCTCGCCATAGTCGAGCGAAAAGCGACGCCGAAGGCATGAAAAGGGCGCAGCGTGCACTGCATCCCATAGGCCCCATTGGTGCCGAGTGTGGGACTCGAACCCACACGCCCTTTCGGGCAACGGTTTTTGAGACCGTCGCGTCTGCCAGTTCCGCCAACCCGGCGCACCGTGAGCGACTATAGCCGCTGGGTGGCGCCCGGCGCGAAACGGCGGCGCGGGGCGGGGTTCGCGCAGGGTATATGGGTTGTCCGGCGCGCTGAACGGTACTCTCTACAGCACTCGCATGCGGAACCAGAGGGGTCTACCAATGAGCACTACAGCAGGGGGCGCCGGCCCGACGCGGGACACCGGTGCGAAGCGGGTGGTCGTCGCCGAGGACGAGACGCTCATCAGGATGGACCTGGTCGAGATGCTCACCGAAGAGGGCTACGAGGTGGTGGGCGAGGCGGGCGACGGGCAGCAGGCGGTGGACCTGGCGGTGGAGCAGAAGCCCGATCTGGTGATCATGGACGTCAAGATGCCGCGCCGGGACGGGATCGACGCCGCCGCCGAGATCGCGTCGAAACGTGTTGCGCCGGTGGTGATCCTGACCGCTTTCAGCCAGCGCGACCTGGTGGAGCGGGCGCGCGACGCGGGGGCGATGGCGTACCTGGTGAAGCCGTTCACCAAGTCCGACCTGGTGCCGGCCATCGAGCTGGCGGCGAGCCGCTTCCACGAGATCACCGCGCTGGAGAGCGAGGTGGCGAACCTCTCGGAGCGGCTGGAGACCCGCAAATTGGTCGAGCGCGCCAAGGGTGTGCTGATGCAGACCCAGGGGCTCTCCGAGCCGCAGGCGTTCAAGTGGATCCAGCGCACCGCGATGGATCGGCGCACCACCATGAAGGCGGTCGCGGAGGTCGTGCTGGAGAATCTCGCGCCGCAGTGATCTACGCGGCATTTTTCGATACCGCGGAGCGCGTGTCAGGGGGCTGAGCGCCGCGTCCGCGGAATCGTGGTGCGAAAAGCCCGCCGTGACGGCCGGAAATTTTACGTGCCGGAAACCTGAACTGCGAGAACAATTCGACACGAACCCGTCTCCCTGGAGCGATTGTGATGCGGATCCATCGCACCGACGCTATGTTTCTGACCGGGCTGGCGCGGTCGGCCCCCTCGGTCCGACCGGGGGAACACGGGAACGTAGAGGTGAGACGCGTGCTGAGTTCGACATGGCGAAGGCGCTCCACGCGCGGCGTGCTGGCATTCGGTGCCGTCGCCGCGCTGGTGCTGACCGGATGTGGCGACAAGTCGACGAGCGACGGTTCGGATTCGTCCGGCACCGCGGGTGCGGGCGGGTTGTCGATCCAGCCGGTGCTGCAGGTCGACGCGCAGGGCAAGGAGATCCCGAAGGCGGACGCGGCCGCGGCGGCCGATCCGGCCGGTGCGGGCGGCGCCACCTGCCCGGCGGGTACCTCGATCGCCATGGCGGGCGCGCTGACCGGCCCGGACGCGGCGCTCGGCATCAATATCGTGAACGGCGTGAAGCTCGCGCTCGACCAGCACAACAAGGCCAACCCGGGCTGCCAGATCGCGCTCAAGCAGTTCGACACCGAGGGCGACCCGCAGAAGGCTTCCCAGGTGATTCCGCAGATCGTCAACGATCCCACGGTGATCGGCCTGGTCGGCCCGGCCTTCTCCGGCGAGACCAAGGCGACCGGCCAGATCCTCAGCGACGCCGGGCTGGTCTCGGTCACCTCGTCGGCGACCAACGCCACGCTCACCGCGAACGGCTGGCAGACCTTCTTCCGCGGTCTGGCCAACGACGACGTGCAGGGCCCCTCGGTGGCGAACTACCTGGTGAACACCGCCGGGTACAAGAAGGTCTGCGTCGTGCAGGACAACACCGACTACGGCACCGGCCTGGCCAAGAGCATCACCGCCGGCCTGGGTGCCGCCGCCGACCCGGCCTGCGCCGCCAGCATCAAGAAGGGCGACAAGGACTTCTCGGCCACCGTCACCAAGATCTCGGCCGCCAAGCCGGACGCCATCTTCTACTCGGGCTACTACTCCGAGGGCGCCCCGCTGGCCCAGCAGCTGAAGTCGGGCGGCGTGGACGCGGTCTTCGTCTCCGCGGACGGCACCAACGACCCGCAGTTCGTCGCGCAGGCGGGCAGCTCGGCCAAGGGCGCGGTGCTCTCCTGCCCGTGCGGCCCGGCGCCGGAGACCTTCGCCAAGGAGTACGAGGCGCTGAACGGCCAGGCGCCGGGCGTGTACTCGGTCGAGGCCTACGACCTCACTACGATCCTCGCCAAGGGCATCGACGGCGGCGCGGTCACCAGGCCCGCCCTGCTCGACTTCGTGAAGACGTACGACGGCGCCGGCCTGGCCCGCCAGTACAAGTGGAATCCGAACGGCGAGCTGTCCAACGCGCTGATCTGGATCTACGAGGTCAAGTAGCGCCGACACCGGCGCGGCGGCACGTACGAACCCTGCCGGGGGCGTACGTGCCGCCCGCGTCCGGGGCCGATTCGGGATGGTGAAGATGAGGGCGAACTACGAATGACGACATCAACTCTGCTCGGCGCGGCCTACCTCGCCGACGGGTCGATCGACTTCAACTACGAGGGCGTGATCGACCAGTTCTGGCGGCTGACCGTCGACGGGCTGTCCTACGGCGCGATCTACGCGCTGGTCGCCGTGGGTTACACGCTGGTCTACGGCGTGCTGCGGCTGATCAACTTCGCGCACTCCGAGGTCTTCATGCTCGGGCTGTTCGGGCAGTACATCGGGCTCATGCTGCTCGGCTTCTCGCCGAGCGGTGACGTGTACTCGGAAGGCATCCTGCTCACCGTCACCTACCTCGGGCTGGCCATGCTCTTCGGCATGGCGGTCTCCGGCGCCGCCGCGGTGGGGCTGGAGCGGGTGGCCTACCGGCCGCTGCGCAGGCGCGGCGCCAAACCGCTGATCTTCCTGATCACCGCGATCGGCATGTCCTTCGTGCTGCAGGAGTTCGTGCACTTCGTGCTCCCGGAGATCTGGCCCGGGCTCGGCGGCACCAATGCCCAGCAGCCGATCATGCTGGTCGAGCCGGAGGTGCAGTTCAGCTTCTTCGGCGCGGACGTCACCAATGTGACGCTGGTGATCATCGCCGCCGCGGTGATCCTGGCGATCGCCACCGAGATCGTCATCAACCGCACCAAGTTCGGCCGCGGCATCCGCGCGGTCGCGCAGGACCCGGACACCGCCACCCTGATGGGCGTCTCCCGGGAGCGCGTCATCATGCTCACCTTCCTGATCGGCGGGGTGCTCGCCGGCGCCGCCGCGCTGCTCTACGCGCTCAAGATCCCGAACGGCATCATCTACTCCGGCGGCTTCGTGCTCGGCATCAAGGCGTTCAGCGCCGCGGTGCTCGGCGGCATCGGCAACCTGCGCGGCGCGCTGCTCGGCGGGCTGCTGCTCGGGCTCGCCGAGAACTACGGCCAGATCCTCTTCGGCACCGAGTGGCGCGACGTGGTCGCCTTCGTGGTGCTGGTGCTGGTGCTGATGTTCCGGCCGACCGGCATCCTCGGTGAGAGTCTCGGGAAGGCACGGGTATGACCGACAACGACCCGGTGACGCAGCGCCTGCCGATCCAGAAGGCGGCGCCGACGCCGCCCGCGCGCCCGATGCACGGCGTCGGCGACGCGCTGCGCTCCTGGTGGGCGGGGCTCTCCCGGCCCGCGCAGTGGGCGGTCGGCGTGCCCGCGCTGATCGTGCTCGCGCTGCTCCCGCTCTTTCCCCCGCCCTTCCTGAACACCCCCGGCACCAGCTTCGGCGGCGTCATGGCGCAGTTCGCCATGTACGCGCTGATCGCCATCGGGCTGAACGTGGTGGTCGGCCAGGCCGGGCTGCTCGACCTCGGCTACGTCGGCTTCTACGCCGTCGGCGCCTACACCGTCGGGCTGCTGACCAGCCCGAACAGCCCGTGGAACCAGACCGACGGCGGCTGGCTGAACGAGGACTGGGCCTGGCTGGCCTGCCTGCCCATCGCGGTCGCGGTGACCGCCATGTCCGGGCTGATCCTCGGCTCGCCCACGCTCCGGCTGCGCGGCGACTACCTGGCCATCGTGACGCTCGGCTTCGGCGAGATCGTCCGGCTGCTCGCCGACAACCTCGGCGACATCACCAATGGCAGCCTCGGCCTCTCCGGCATCGCCTACCCGAGGGTCGGCGAATCCGAGGAGCAGCCGAACGGCGTCTTCTCCGCGGGCAATGTCGGCGACCCGAACGCGTCGAGCCTGCTGGACAGGGCGAACTCCGGGGTCTGGTGGTTCTGGATCGGCATGATCCTGGTGATCATCGTGCTGCTGATCGTCGGCAACCTGGAGCGCAGCCGGGTCGGCCGCGCCTGGGTGGCGATCCGCGAGGACGAGGACGCCGCCGAGGTCATGGGGGTGCCCGCCTTCAAGTTCAAGCTCTGGGCCTTCATGATCGGCGCCGCCATCGGCGGGCTCTCGGGCGCGCTCTACGCGGGCCAGGTGCAGTTCATCAACCCGACCGGGTTCAACATCATCAACTCCATGCTCTTCCTCTGCGCGGTGGTGATCGGCGGGCAGGGCAACAAGCTCGGCGTGATCGTCGGCGCGTTCATCATCGTCTGGCTGCCGAACCGGCTCATGTCGGTGCAGCTGGTGGAGCAGACCGCCACCGGCTACGCGCTGCTCGCGCTCACCGTGGTGGTGCTGATCGCGGCCATCGTCGGCTGGCGGAAGTGGGCGCGGCACCAGGAGGGCGCCGGGGTGCGGTACGGCTACGCGCTCGGCTCGATCGCGGTGCTGATCGGGCTCGGTGCGGTGCTCGGCAGTGTGCTGGACTTCCAGGAGCAGGGCGCGCAGTCGCTGGGCGACTTCAAGTACCTCTTCTTCGGCATCACCCTGGTGGTGCTGATGATCTTCCGGCCGCAGGGGCTCTTCCCGGCGCGGCAGAAGCTGCTCACCTACGGCCGCCAGATCTATCAGGCCGTGCGCAAGCCGGCCGCCGGACCGATCGGAGAACAGGCATGACCGGGCCCGGCGCGGGTGACGCGCTGTTCGACAACGAGGACATGTCCGCCGGCTACCGCAAGCCGCCGGAGCCGGTGGAGTACGCGGGCGACGTCGAGGTCACGGCGGTGCTGCCGGTGCTCGCCGACCCGGACGCGGTCGCCGAGGTGGTCGCGCCGAGCCGGACCATCGACACCCCGGTGGGTGCGGCGCTGCTCCGCACCGAGGGGCTGACCGTGAAGTTCGGCGGGCTGACCGCGCTGGACAGCGTGGACTTCGAGATCCGCCGCGGCGAGATCCTCGGGCTGATCGGGCCGAACGGCGCGGGCAAGACCACCTGCTTCAACGCCATCAGCGGGGTGTACCGCCCCACCTCGGGCACGGTGTACTTCGACGGCAAGCCGCTCACCAAGACCAAGCGCAATGCCATCACCCGGCTCGGCATCGCGCGCACCTTCCAGAACATCCGGCTCTTCGGCGAGATGACCGCACTGGAGAACGTGGTGGTCGGCACCGACGCCAGGCACAAGACCTCGGTGCCGGGCGCCATCTTCCGCACCCCGCGGCACCGCCGCGAGGAGCGCGACGCCATCGAGCGCGGCATGGCGCTGCTGGAGTTCGTCGGCATCGCGCCGCGCGCGGTGGAGAAGGCGCGCAACCTCTCCTACGGCGACCAGCGCCGGCTGGAGATCGCCCGCGCGCTGGCCACCGAGCCCAAGCTGCTCTGCCTGGACGAGCCCGCCGCCGGGTTCAACCCGAGCGAGAAGTCGGCGCTCATGGAGCTGATCCGGAAGATCAGGGACGACGGCTTCACCGTGCTGCTCATCGAGCACGACATGCGGCTGGTGATGGGCGTGACCGACCGGATCGTGGTGCTGGAGTTCGGCCGCAAGATCGCCGACGGGCTGCCCGCCGAGATCCGGGAGAACCCGGACGTGATCGCGGCCTACCTCGGCGTGCCGGACGACGAAGAACAGGGGCAGTGATGGGTGACGCGGACGTGCTGCTCGAGGTCACCGACATGGTGGTGAACTACGGCAGGATCCAGGCGCTGCACGGGGTCTCGCTGCAGGTGCGGCAGGGTGAGCTGGTGACACTGCTCGGCGCCAACGGCGCGGGCAAGACCACCACCATGCGCGCGCTCTCCGGGCTGCTCCCGCTCACCGCGGGCCGGGTGATCTTCGACGGCGAGGACATCACGCACGTCAAGGCGCACGAGCGGGTGGGGCGCGGGCTCATCCAGGCGCCGGAGGGGCGCGGCGTCTTCCCCGGCATGACGGTGCTGGAGAACCTGGAGATGGGCTGCTACGCCCGGCCGTTCAAGGAGAAGGCGGAGTACGGGAAGACCCTGGACTGGGTCTTCGAGCTCTTCCCGCGGCTGGCCGAGCGGCGCAGGCAGGTCGGCGGCACGCTCTCCGGGGGCGAGCAGCAGATGCTCGCCATCGGCCGCTCGCTCATGGCCCGGCCGCGGCTGCTGCTGCTGGACGAGCCGTCGATGGGGCTCGCGCCCATGGTGATCCAGCAGATCTTCCGGATCATCGGGCAGATCAACGCCGAGGGCACCACGGTGCTGCTGGTCGAGCAGAACGCGCAGCAGGCGCTGGCGCGCAGCACCCGCGCCTACATCCTGGAGACCGGCGAGGTCACCAAGACCGGCGCGGGCCGCGAGCTGCTCACCGATCCCGCCGTGAAATCGGCGTACCTCGGCGTCGGCTGAGCCGTCGCCCCGCGGCGGAAACCCGGGCCTCACCTGGGTCTCCGCGGCGGGCGGGCCGGCGCGGCGCCCGGCGTGCGCCGGCTCCGCCGCCCGGCGGGGTGCTTGCGGCGCGCCCGGCGCTCCGCTTCCATGGATTCGGTGGTGCGGGCAACGGCGCCGACCACCACGGAGCGAGGGGGAACGATGAGCGGGCCGTGGTGGAGCCGGCCGCGCCGGTTGATCGCCCTCGCGGCGGGGGCCGCGGTGATCGGCATGGTGCTCGCCGCCGGGGTCTCCCGGCCCGCGCACCGGACCGCGGAGCCGCCGGCCGAGCTGCGCGCCGCGCGCGGCGCCCCTGCGGGCCCCGGCTTCGCGGGCGTGCTCAGCGAGGCGGGCCGCCCCGCCGGTGACGACGCGCCCCCGGTGGCCGAGCTGCCGCTGGCCGGGGTGCCGCTGCGCGCCGGGCCCGGCGCCCCCGACCCGCGCCCGGTCTTCGCGCTCGCCGACCACCCCCTGCTGGCCAGGCACGCCGGGCTCGCCCGGATCAGCTGCGAGCTGCCGCCCTGGCACGACGAACCGCGCGGCGCCGAGGCCTTCCTGCGCGCCGCGCTGGACTGCCTGGACGACAGCTGGTCGGTGACGCTGCGCAATGCCGGGCTGCCCTTCCGCCCGCCGCGGCTGGAGCTGCGCGCCGAGGGCGCCCGCACCGCGTGCCCGGATCGGCTGGCCGGCCCCGGCGACCGGCCGTTCTACTGCCCGGCCGAGGAGAGCATCGTGGTCCCGGCGGAGGCGCTGCGCCCGCTCGGCGCCGGCTCCCGCCGCGGTGCCCAGCTCGCGGCGCTCGGCCACGAGTACGGCCACCACGTGCAGCAGCTGGTCGGCGTGGTGCGCGCCTACTCCGACGCGCGCACCGCGGCGGGCTGGAGCTCCGAGCGCGGGCAGGAGCAGAGCCGCAGACTCGACCTGCAGGCGTGGTGCTTCGCCGGCATGTTCCTCGGCACCAACCACGGCCGCGGCGATATCGACCACCGCACCTGGGAGGAGGCCGCGAGCGCGGTGCGGGCCGGCGGTGACCGGCCCGGCGAGCCGCGGCTGCTCGGCAGCCAGGAGTCGGTGTGGGGCTGGTGGCGCTGGGGCTCCGACACCGGCGACACCTGGGAGTGCAACAGCTGGTACGCCGCCGCGGCGCACGTCGGCTGAGCCGCGCGGGTCCCGGCCGCCGATGTCGGAGCCGGTCCCTAGACTCACCGGTGTGACTTCACCGACCACGCAGCCAGCCACCTCCGCCGCCCCCGCGACCGCGGGTGGTGACCGGCCGACGCTGCTGCTGCTGGACGGGCACTCCATCGCCTACCGGGCCTTCTTCGCGCTGCCCGCGGAGAACTTCAAGACCGTCACCGGGCAGACCACGAACGCCGTCTACGGCTTCACCGCCATGCTCATCAACCTGCTCCGCGACGAGAAGCCGACGCACGTGGCGGCCGCCTTCGACGTCTCCCGCGCCACCTTCCGCACCGAGGCGTACCCCGAGTACAAGGCCAATCGCAGCGCCACCCCGGACGAGTTCCGCGGCCAGGTGGAGCTGACCAAGGACGTGCTCGGCGCGATGGGCATCCCGGTGATGGCGATCGAGGGGTACGAGGCCGACGACGTGATCGCCACCATCACCACCCAGGCGCTGCGCGACGGCTTCCGGGTCCTCGTCGTCACCGGCGACCGCGATGCCATCCAGCTGGTGAACGACGACGTCACGGTGCTCTACCCGCGCAAGGGCGTCTCCGACCTGACCCGCTTCACCCCCGGCGAGGTGCAGGCCAAGTACGGCCTCACCCCGGCCCAGTACCCGGACTACGCGGCGCTGCGCGGCGACCCGAGCGACAACCTGCCCGGCATCCCCGGCGTCGGCGAGAAGACCGCCGCCAAGTGGATCCGCGAGTTCGGCGACCTGACCGCGCTGGTCGACCGGGTGGACGAGGTCAAGGGCAAGGTCGGCGACGCACTCCGCGCCAACCTGAGCGGCGTGGTGCTGAACCGGCAGCTCACCGAGCTGGTCAAGGACGTCCCGCTGCCGTACACCCCGGAGCAGCTGGCGCAGGCGCCGTGGGATCGGAACAAGATCCACCAGCTCTTCGACGACCTGGAGTTCCGGGTGCTGCGCGACCGGCTCTTCGAGACGCTGGCCCCGCCGGAGCCGGAGGCCGAGTCCGGCTTCGAGATCAGCGGCGGCGCGCTGGAGGTCGGTGCGGTCGGGGAGTGGCTCGCCGAGCACGCGAAGGCCGGTGCCAGGCACGGCCTCTCGGTGGTCGGCAGCGGCAGCCCGGCCGCCGGCGACGTGCGGGCGCTCGCCATCGCCGCGGCCGACGGCGAGGGCGGCTACATCGACACCACGGTGCTCACCCCCGACGACGAGGCCGCGCTCGGCGCCTGGCTGGCCGACCCCGAGGTGCCCAAGGCGCTGCACGAGGCGAAGGCCGCCATGCACGCGCTGCGCGGCCGCGGCTGGCGGCTCGGCGGGCTCGCCACCGACACCGCGCTCGCCGCCTACCTGGTGCGGCCGGGCCAGCGCAGCTTCAACCTGGACGATCTCTCGCTGCGCTACCTGCGCCGCGAGCTGCGCGCCGAGGTGGACGAGACCCCGCAGCTCTCGCTGCTCGACGAGGAGAACGCGGCCGACGCCGAGCTGGCCATGGCCGAGATGCTGCGCGCCCGCGCCGTCGCCGACCTGGCCGACGCGCTGGACGAGGAGCTGGCGAAGATCGAGTCGGTGCCGCTGCTCACCGAGATGGAGCTGCCGCTGCTCGGCGTGCTCGCCACCCTGGAGGAGTCCGGCATCGCGGTCGACACCGACCAGCTCGGCACGCTGCAGCGCACCTTCGCGGACAAGGTCACCGATGCCGCCGAGGCGGCATACGGGGTGATCGGCAAGCAGATCAACCTCGGCTCGCCCAAGCAGCTGCAGGTGGTGCTCTTCGACGAGCTGGACATGCCGAAGACCAAGCGCACCAAGACCGGCTACACCACCGACGCCGACGCGCTGGAATCGCTCTTCGAGAAGACCGAGCACCCCTTCCTGGAGCACCTGCTGGCGCACCGCGACGCCACCCGGCTCAAGGTCACGGTGGACGGGCTGCTCAAGTCGGTGGCCGACGACGGCCGCATCCACACCACCTTCAACCAGACCATCGCCGCCACCGGCCGGCTGTCATCGACCGAGCCGAACCTGCAGAACATCCCGATCCGCACCGACACCGGCAGGCAGATCCGCGACACCTTCGTGGTCGGCCCCGGCTACGCCGAGCTGATGACCGCCGACTACAGCCAGATCGAGATGCGGATCATGGCGCACCTCTCCGGCGACGAGGGGCTGATCGAGGCCTTCAACTCCGGCGAGGACCTGCACACCTTCGTGGCCTCGAAGGCCTTCGACATCCCGATCTCCGAGGTGCACCCGGAGATGCGGCGGCGGATCAAGGCCATGTCCTACGGGCTGGCCTACGGGCTCAGCGCCTTCGGCCTCTCCGCGCAGCTCAAGATCAGCACCGCCGAGGCCAAGGAGCAGATGGAGACCTACTTCGCCCGCTTCGGCCGGATCCGGGACTACCTGTACGAGGTCGTGGAGCAGGCCCGCAAGGTCGGCTACACGCAGACGCTCTTCGGCCGCCGCCGCTACCTGCCCGACCTGGACACCAGCAACCGGCAGCGCCGCGAGGCCGCCGAGCGGATGGCGCTGAACGCGCCGATCCAGGGCACCGCCGCCGACATCATCAAGGTCGCCATGATCAATGTGCACAATGCCGTCGAGGCGGCCGGGCTGCGCTCCCGGATGCTGCTGCAGATCCACGACGAGCTGGTCTTCGAGGTCGCCGAGGGCGAGCGGGAAGAGCTGGAGCGGCTGGCGCGGGAGGAGATGTCGGCGGTCATCGAGATGTCGGTGCCGCTGGACGTCTCGGTCGGCACCGGGCGCAGCTGGAACGCCGCCGCGCACTGACTCCCCTTCGCCGCCTGCGAACCAAGTGTTGCGATCAGGGTGAGTCGTACCGGGGCCTTCGCTGAGGGGTAGCTCTACGGTGGGCCGTGTCATATGAGCGTTCCCGCATACGAGTGCGAAGGATTCTTCCGCATGACCGTCACCGATCAGCTGCTCGAGAACAACGCCGCCTACGCCGCGACCTTCACCGGCCCGCTCCCGCTGCCCCCCGCCAAGGGCGTTGCCGTGCTGGCCTGCATGGATGCCAGGATCAACGTCTACGGCGTGCTCGGCCTGAACGAGGGTGAGGCGCACGTCATCCGCAATGCGGGCGGCGTCGTCACCGCGGACGAGATCCGGTCGCTGGCGATCAGCCAGCGGCTGCTCGGCACCCGCGAGATCATCCTCATCCACCACACCGACTGCGGCATGCTCACCTTCACCGACGACGACTTCAAGAAGTCGATCCAGGACGAGGTCGGTATCAAGCCGGAGTGGGCGGCGGAGGCATTCGGCGATCTGGACGCCGACGTGCGGCAGTCCATCGCGCGGATCAAGGCGAGCCCCTATGTGCCGCACAAGGACTCGATCCGCGGCTTCGTCTTCGACGTGGCCTCGGGCAAGCTGAACGAGGTGCTCGAGGCCGCCTGAGCGCCGTCGGCGCCACGGGCCCGCGCGAGTTCGCGCTCGCGCGGGCCCGCGCCCGTCAGAACTCCAGCACGCCCCGCGCGGGCCATGCCCCCTCGGCGCGGTGCTGCTGCACCACCCGCACCCAGACCTGCCAGGCCGCCGTCCCGGCCGGCTGGTAGCGGTTGGTGTCCAGGTCCAGGGTGAGCTCGAAATCCTCGTCCGGTTCCGGCGAGCGGCCGGTGCTGCGGGCCGCGACCAGGTACCGGGCCGAGCGGTCGTCGCCGTTGCCGAGCTCGTACTCGACCCGCCAGCGCACCGGGTGGATGCGCACCCCGCGCGGCTCCCGGCCGCCCTCGCCCGCCGCGCTGTAATCGGCGGCCACCTCGTACTCGCCGAGCGCGGTGTACTCGTAGACCTCCCCACTGCCGGAGTCGACCACGAAGCGCACCGCCGCCGCCTCCTCGGGCAACGGCGTGCAGACCCAACCGCGTTCGAAGGGCACCGATCGGAAGGTCAGCCCCGGGCCGAGGATCTCCGTCAGATGGTGTTCGGCGCGCACAGTGTCATCGGTCGGCTGGATCATGCTCGCTCTTCTCTTCCCCCGCGGCCTGGCCCGCGAAAGCGATTCGCGGACTTCTTCTTTCGGCACGACGCCGGCTGCGCCGTCCGACATGGGTTTGGACGCGCGATGTGAACCTGCGGTTCCCCACTGTGACCGGGGCGACGTTCATCCCGGGTGGCGCATGAGTTGCGGGGGTCCGGGCGGCCGGAGCGGACCGCGCGGTCCTCATGCACACCGCGCACCGCCGCCGAGTCTGCGTGACCCGGCGCACAGCACCCGCCGTGAGCTGCGCGAATACTACTTATGGGTAGCGGCGACACCGGGTGTTAACGCGGTTGCCATCGCCGGACGACATCCCTATTGTGAAAGCCGTGCCGTACCCCGCCCGCCACCGCGCCGCAGCGCTCGATATCGCAGACCGCGATCGCGCCGCGCGCATTCCGCTCACCGCGATGGTGGCGCGGCGACTTCTCGTAGTAGCTCGCCGTAGCGAGGTCTGATCCGGACCAGCCCCCTCGCTGCGGGCTTCCTCGAACGTTACTGCTGGTCACCCCTGTTTCATTCGGACATACTCCCCGGGAAGACCAAAACCTGCCATGACCATGTTGACTCTCGACATCGATACGTTCCGGACCGCCGCCCCCGCCGCCCTGCGCGCCGAGTGTGCCGGTCTCACCGACTCCGACTTCCAGGATCGCTACTGCGGCGAGCAGGGCCCGATCCGGCTCGGCGACTGGTCGCCGGCGGACAGCCGCAGCGCCTGCTTCACCGCCACCCTCGAATTCGCCGACCGGCTGCGCAGCGTGGTCGCCACCGGCAGCCCGGTGGCCGCGCTCACCTCGGCGCTCTACAGCGAGGGGTACCCGGTCGAGATCCTGCAGTTCCACCAGCGCGGCACCGCCGCCGGGACCGCGACCTTCGTGCGCTGCGAGCTGAACGGCCGCAGGGGCTGGGGCGCCGCGCTCGCCGACGACGGCCTCGAATCCACGGTCCGCGCCATGATCGCGGGCGTGAACGGGCTCGGCGCCTGACCGGCGTCTCCCGGAACGAACCGAGGGCCGCTCACGGATCGTGAGCGGCCCTCGTCGTCGGTTCGCGCGCTACTCGGCGGGCTGCTGCTCCGCGAGCTGCTTGCGCACCTCGTCCATGTCCAGCGCCTTCACCTGGGAGACCAGGTCCTCCAGCGCGGCCGGGGGCAGCGCGCCGGGCTGCGCGAAGACCAGCACGCCCTCGCGGAACGCCATGATGGTCGGGATCGAGCGGATGTTGGCGGCGGCGGCGAGGCTCTGCTCGGCCTCGGTGTCCACCTTGCCGTGCACCACGTCGGGGTGCTTGTCCGCGGACGCCTCGAAGGTGGGGGCGAAGCTCTTGCACGGGCCGCACCACGAGGCCCAGAAATCGACGAGTACCACGTCGTTCCCGGTCACAACCTCGTCGAAGTTCTGCTGGGTCAGCGTCTGGGTGGCCATGTCGTCCTCTCGTTGCGGTTGCCTGCTGTAACGCGGGGCTGCTGTTCTATGTTCCACGGACAGTCCACTCGCGGCGCCGATCGCCGTCCCATCGGCGAATACCCACGACCGTCGCCGGGGAATCACCGTCGGCGGCGATCAGGGTGATCGCCGCGCCGAGCCGCTCCGGCGGCAGCCGCCTGCCGAGCGTGACGTGCGGGGTCCAGCCGTCCGGCCGGACGTGCGCCGGAACGCCGGGATCGGCGCCGAGCGCGGCGTGCACCCGGCGGTGCAGCGCGAGCAGCGCCCCGGTCGCGATCACCAGCCGGACCAGGATCAGCCGGTGGGTGCCGAAGACGACCGGGCTGCCGAGCGTGATCGGGAACGGCTCGAACTCCAGCTCGCCCAGCGCGGCCTCGGCCTCCGGGGCCAGCTCGGCGGCGACCGCGACGGTGATGTGCGGCCGGTTCGAGGCCCCGGTGTGCGCGGCCTGGCTCGGCAGCCCGGCCGCGGCGAGCGCCGCCCACTGCGCCCGCACCGCGGCCTCGGCCGCCGCGTCCAGCAGCAGTTCGACGGACTGCACCATGATCGTCCGACGGTAACCGACCCCGCGGCGCCGCGCGCCGGAACCGCGCGCCACGATGAACGGGTGAGCGGAAGCACGGAGGGCGGGCTGCGGCTCGGCGTACTGGACGGCGACGGCATCGGGCCGGAGGTGGTGGCGGCCACCACCGCCGTGGTCGACGCGGCGCTGGCCGCGGCGGGGGCACCGCCGGTGGAGTGGGTGCCGCTGCCGTTCGGGCGCGCCGCGCTGGACGAGTTCGGCGACGCGGTGCCGGAGCGCACGCTGCGCGAGCTGGAGCGGCTGGACGCCTGGATCCTCGGCCCGCACGACAACGCCTCCTACCCCGGCGGGCACGCCGACCCGCCGAGCGGGCGGATCCGCAGGCACTTCCGGCTCTTCGCCAATATCCGCCCGGCCAAGGCGTTCCCGGGGGTGCGCGCGGCGGCGCCCGATATCGACCTGGTGATCGTGCGGGAGAACACCGAGGGCTTCTACGCCGACCGGAACATGGCGATCGGCTCGGGCGAGTTCGCCCCGACGCCGGATGTCGCGCTCTCGGTGGGGCTGATCACCAGGGCGGGCAGCACCGCCATCGCGCACGAGGCGTTCCGGCTGGCCAGGGCGCGGCGCGAGCGGCTCACCATCGTGCACAAGGCCAATGTGCTCCCGCTGACCATGGGGCTCTTCCGCACGGTCTGCTACGAGGTCGCCGCGGAGTACCCGGACGTCACGGTGGCGGACGAGCACGTGGACGCCGCCGCGGCGCACCTGGTGCGCGCCCCGGCCGATTACGACGTGCTGGTGACCGAGAACCTGTTCGGCGACATCCTCTCCGATCTCGCCGGTGAGCTGAGCGGATCGCTCGGCATCGCGCCCTCGGTGAACTGTTCGGCGCGCAAGGCCATGGCGCAGGCGGTGCACGGCGCCGCGCCGGACATCGCGGGCCGCGGCATCGCCAATCCGGTTGCGCTGCAGGGCAGTGCTGCGCTGTTGCTGCGGCGGCTGGGGGAGCGCGGCGCCGATCCGCTGGTCCAGACCGCGGCCGGTGCGCTGGAGCGGGCGCTCGCCGCGGCGCTGGCCTCCGGGGTGGCCACCCCCGATCTCGGCGGCACCGCGACCACCAGCGAATTCACCGCGGCGGTGCGGAGCGGGCTCGGCGCGCCGTAGTGCCGGTGGCGGGAACCCCCGGCATTAATGTTCGGTTACTGTGCCCACACGGACGGTGCCGGTCGCCTAGATTTGCCGAACGGGCGGTGCCGCCCGGGTAGTGCGATTCCGACGTGTGTGGAGGTCCGCTGTGGCGGTTCGATCGGTGCTCGGCAGGCGTGCCCTGCGGGTGATGTGCGTGCTCGCCGGTGGCGCGCTCGTCCTGACCGGGTGTACCAGCAATACCGAGGACGGCGGCGCCGGGAGCGACGCGGAGAAGGTGCAGGTCGACAAGGTCGACGCCATCGCCGCACAGCTGCCGGAGAAGCAGAAGCAGGCGGGCAAGCTGGTGATCGGGGTGAACGTCCCCTACCAGCCGAACGAGTACAAGGACGCCTCCGGGAAGATCGTCGGCTTCGACGTCGACCTGATGAACGCCGTGACCGGGGTGCTCGGCATCCAGGCCGAGTACGTGGAGTCCGCCTTCGAGAAGATCATCCCGGCCATCCAGGCGGGCACCTACGACGTCGGGATGAGCTCGATCACCGACTCCAAGGAGCGCGAGCAGCAGGTGGACTTCACCACCTACTTCAACGCGGGCATCCAGTGGGCGCAGCAGACCGGCAAGCCGATCGACCCGGAGAACGCCTGCGGCAAGCGGGTCGCGGTGCAGGCCACCACCGTCGAGCACACCGACGAGATGCCGGCCAAGAGCGCCGCCTGCGTGGCCGCGGGCAAGCCCGCCATCGATATCCAGGCCTTCGACGAGCAGAGCCAGGCCACCAACGCGCTGGTGCTCGGCCAGGTGGACGCCATGTCCGCCGATTCGCCGGTCACCGCGTACGCCATCAAGCAGGGCGGCGGCAAGATCGAGCCGGCCGGCTCGGTCTTCGACTCCGCACCGTACGGCTGGGCCGTGCCGAAGGGCTCGCCGCTGGCGGCCGCGCTGCAGAAGGCGGTGCAGCACCTGATCGACAATGGCCAGTACAAGACCATCACCGAGAACTGGGGTGTGCAGGACGGCGCCATCACCACCTCGGTGATCAACGGCGCGACGAACTGAGATGGCGGTCGACACCACCAAGCCGGACAGCGCCGAACCGGAGCCGATCAAGGCCGTTCCGCTGCGCAGGCCGGGCCGCTACCTCGCGGCCGCGCTGATCCTGGCGCTGGTCGGGCTGTTCCTCTACGGCGCTGCCACCAACGAGGCGTACCGCTGGGACACCTACTGGGCCTACCTGCGCGACGAGCGGATCGTCGCGGGCGCGGTGGTGACGCTGGAGCTCACCGTGCTCGCCATGGTGATCGCGGTGCTGCTCGGCACGGTGCTCGCGGTCATGCGGCTCTCGCCGAACCCGGTGCTGCGCGCCAGTGCCTGGGTGTACCTGTGGATCTTCCGCGGCACGCCGGTCTTCGTGCAGCTGGTATTCTGGGGGCTCTTCCCCTCGCTGTACCGGCAGATCCAGCTCGGGGTGCCGTTCGGGCCGAGCTTCTTCGAGCTGGACGTGCAGGGGTTGCAGGCCGCGTTCACCTTCGCGGTGATCGGGCTCGGGCTGAACGAGGCCGCGTACATGGCCGAGATCGTGCGCGCCGGCATCAACTCGGTGGGCGAGGGGCAGCGCGAGGCGTCGACCGCGCTCGGCATGTCCTGGGGCCAGACCATGCGCCGCACGGTGCTGCCGCAGGCCATGCGGGTGATCATCCCGCCCACCGGCAACGAGCTGATCGGCATGCTCAAGACCACCTCGCTGGTGACCGCGATCCCGCTCAGCACCGACCTCTACGGCCGGGCCCGCGACATCTACGGCGTGAACTTCCAGCCGATCCCGCTGCTGCTGGTCACCGCGACCTGGTACCTGGCCATCACCAGCGTGCTCATGGTCGGGCAGTACTACCTGGAGCGGTACTACTCGCGCGGGGCCTCGCGCCAGCTCACCGCCAAGCAGCTGCGGGAGCTGGCCGAGGCGCAGAAGGTGGTGGAGCCGCGGTGACCGAACCGATGATCCGGGCGGACCGGGTCTGCAAGAGTTTCGGCGCGCTCCGGGTGCTGCGCGGGGTCTCGCTGGAGGTGCCGCGCGGCGAGGTGCTCTGCCTGATCGGGCCGTCCGGCTCCGGCAAGTCCACCTTCCTGCGCTGCATCAACCACCTGGAGCAGGTGAACGCGGGCCGGCTCTACGTGGACGGCGAGCTCGTCGGCTACCGGGAGAAGAACGGCAGGCTCTACGAGCTGCACCCGCGGGTCGCGGCCAGGCAGCGGCGCGAGATCGGCATGGTGTTCCAGCACTTCAACCTGTTCCCGCACCGCACCGCGCTGGAGAACGTGATCGAGGCGCCGACCCAGGTGAAGGGCGTCCGCAAGGCGGACGCGGTGGCGCGGGCCAGGGAGCTGCTCGACCGGGTCGGCATGGTGGAGAAGGCGAACGCCTACCCGGCGCAGCTCTCCGGCGGGCAACAGCAGCGCGTGGCCATCGCCCGCGCGCTGGCCATGGATCCCAAGCTCATGCTCTTCGACGAGCCGACCTCGGCGCTCGACCCGGAGCTGGTCGGCGAGGTGCTCACGGTCATGCGCGAGCTGGCCGCCTCCGGCATGACCATGGTGGTGGTGACGCACGAGATGGGGTTCGCCCGGGAGGTCGCCGACCAGCTGGTGTTCATGGACGGCGGGGTCGTGGTGGAGTCCGGGAAGCCGAAGGAGGTGCTGGCGGCGCCCAAACAGGAGCGCACGCAGGCATTCCTGTCCCGGCTGCTCTAGGCCGGAGCGAAGGCCGCGCGTAGTGCGGTGACCAGCGCTGCCGCTGCCGGGCCGCGGGAGTTCTCGGCGTTCCAGGCGAGGGCGAGGCGGCCGCGGATCTCGGGGACCAGGGGGATGGCGCGCACGCCGAAGGCGGCCGCCTCCTCCGGTTCCAGCCCCGGGACGACGGCGATCCCGAACCCGCGCGCGGCAAGCCGCAGCAGCAGCGGGGGAGCCGCCGCCTCGAACGCCACCTCGGCGCGGAACCCGGCCGCCGCGCACGCCTTCTCCAGCTCGGCCCTGACCCCGGTGCCGGTCGGCAGGCAGATCAGCGGCTCCCCGCGCAGCGCGCGCACCTTCAGCGTCGCCCCGTACCCCTCGGCATGGGCGGCGACGGCCGCGACCACCGGGGTGTCCAGCACCACCTGCAGGCCGAGCCGGGGATCCGGCGGGTCGCTGGTGAGCGAGACCAGCGCGGCGTCCAGCTCCCCGCGCAGCACCGCGGCCAGCATCTCGGCGGAGATGTCCTCGGTGAGCCCGATGGTGATCCCCGGATGCGCGGCGTGGAACCCGGCCAGCGCCCCCGCCACGTCGAACTCGTCCGCGGTGGCGCCGGAGATGAGCCCGATCCGCACCTGCCCGCGCAGCAGCCCGGTGAACTCGTCCGCCACCTGCCCGGCGCGCTCCGCCGCGGCCAGCGCCGCCCTGGCGTGCGGCAGCACCGCCGCCCCCGCCTCGGTGAGCGTCACCCGCCTGCCGCCGCGGTGCAGCAGTGGCAGCCCGAGCTCCTTCTCCAGCTGCCTGAGCTGCGCGCTCAACCCCGGCTGGGTGACGTGCAGCCGCTCGGCGGCCCGGGTGAAGCCGCCCTCGTCCACGATGGTGACGAAGTAGCGCAGGTGGCGCAGTTCCATAACTCAGAGTTATCCGTTCCATCAGAACTATCTGTTTCACTTCTAGTCTACTGCGCGGCAGGGTGGAGCCATGGAGAGTTTTCAGACCGCCTACGCCCACAACCCCGACCTGATCGTCGAGCCGCGCACGGCCGAGGAGGTCGCGGCCGCCGTCCGGAACGCCGCCGAGCGCGACCTGCCGATCGGCGTCCACGCCACCGGCCACGGCCTCTCGGTCCCCCTCGACGGCGGCGTACTCATCGACACCGGGCACCTGAACGGCCTGCACATCGATCCCGACACCCGGATCGCCCGGGTCGAGGCGGGGGTCCGCGCGGGCACCCTGCTCACAGCCGCCGCCGAGCACGGCCTGGCCCCGCTCTCCGGCTCCTCGCCCTCGGTGAGCGTGATCGGCTACCTGCTCGGCAGCGGCCTCGGGCTGCTCGCCAGGCACTACGGCTACGCCGCCGACCGGGTGCGCGCGCTGGAGCTGGTCACCGCCGACGGCGAGCTGCGCAGGCTGGTACCCGGCGATGCGCTGTTCGGCGCGGTACTCGGCACCGTCGGCAACTTCGGCGTCGTCACCGCCGTCGAGCTGGAGCTGCTCCCGGTCACCGAGATCTACGGCGGCCAGCTCGTCTTCGACGCCGCGAACGCCGAGCCGGTGCTCGACGCCTGGCGCGCCTGGGCCGCGACCGCGCCGGACACGGTGACCACCTCCGCCGGGCTGCTCACCTACCCCGACCTGGAGCAGCTGCCGCCGTTCCTGCGCGGCCGCTCGGTGGTGGGCCTGCGCATCGCCTTCGAGGGCACCGCGGCCGAGGGGGAGCGGCTGGTCGCGCCGCTGCGCGCGGCGGCCTCGACCATCACCGACGACCTGCGGATCATGCCGTACGCGGAATCCGGCAGCATCCACCGCGAGCCGCCGGAGCCGCACGGCTACGCCGCCACCAACGCGGCGCTGCGCCGCTTCGACGCCGCCGCGCAGCGCGCCCTGCTCGCCGCCACCGGCCCGGACACCGTGGTCGACATCAGGCAGCTCGGCGGCGCGCTGCGCGAGCCGGGCAAGTCCGGTGCGGCCGTCGACTTCCGCGAGGCCGAGTTCCTGGTCCGGGTGATCACCGCCGCCGACGGCCCCGGCCGGGTCCCCGCGCTCGACGCGGTGCGCAGCGCGCTCGCCCCCTGGACCCTCGGCCACCAGCTCGGCTTCCTCTACGGCGCCCCCGCCGCGGCGGACGAGGCGCAGACCAGGGCCGGCTTCACTCCCGAGACCTACGACCGGCTGGCCGCGCTCAAGGCCGAGTACGACCCCGCCGCCCGCTTCCGCGCCACCCGCGCCATCGTCCCCGCGCGCTGACCATCGACGGCGAGCCCGGCTTCCTGCTATCGTGGTGATATCACTTTGATACTGGGAGGATGTCATGAAGTTTCGACCCGCATGGCACGTCAACGGGTTCGCGGTCCTGGTGGCGTGGTTCGTGCTCACGCTCGGCTTCGGCGCGGCGGCGGCCTACGGCTTCGTGGTGGCGAGCCGCGACGGCAGCGTTCCGGCGCTGGTCGCGGCGATCGCCGCCACCGTGCTCGCGGTGCTGGTGCTGATCCTGGCCAGCGGCCTGATCGTGGTGAACCCGAACGAGGCCAAGATCGTCCAGTTCTTCGGCCGCTACATCGGCTCGGTCAGCGAGCCCGGGTTCTTCGCGGTGCTCCCGCTCACCGACCGCAAGAGCATCTCGCTGCGGGTGCGCAACTTCGAGACGCAGAAGCTGAAGGTCAACGACGCCGACGGCAGCCCGGTGGAGATCGCCGCGGTGGTGGTCTACCGGGTGGTCGACAGCTTCAAGGCGGCCTTCGCGGTGGACGACTACGAGGAGTACGTGGAGACCCAGTCGGAGGCGGCGGTCCGGCACCTGGCCACCACGCACCCGTACGACTCGCACGAGGTCGGCACCAGCCTGCGGGACGGCGCCGAGATCGCCCAGGAACTCACCGTCGAGCTGGGCGAGCGCACCGAGCTGGCCGGGATCGAGGTGCTGGAGGCCAGGATCACGCACCTCGCCTACGCGCCGGAGATCGCCCAGGCCATGCTGGTGCGGCAGCAGGCCGCGCAGGTGGTGGCGGCGCGCACCCGGATCGTGGAGGGCGCGGTCGGGATGGTCGGGCTGGCGCTGGACCGGCTCAGCGAGCAGGGCGTGGTCGAGCTGGACGAGGAGCGCCGCGCCGCGATGGTCTCCAACCTGCTGGTGGTGCTCTGCGGCGACCGGGCGACCCAGCCCGTGGTCAACGCGGGCTCGCTCTACGGCTGAGCGGGGGCCCGGATGGCCGAACGCAAGAAACTCCTGCTCCGCCTCGATCCGGCGGTGTACGACGCGATCGCCAAGTGGGCCGCCGACGACCTGCGCAGTGTGAACGCCCAGATCGAATTCGCCCTCCGGCTGGCGCTCGATCAGGCGGGCCGGAATCCGAAAAGCGGTCGGGTCGGACGTGATTCGGCGGCCGACGGGGAATCGGAGCCCTGACCGGAGCGGAGAGCGGAGCGCGTGCCGACGGCACCCGCTCCGCTACCGTGTCCGCGTGCCGCTCTCCTTCGACCTCACCGGAATGCAGGCCCTGGACGACAGCACCTGGGGGGATCCGGTCACCCGCGACGTGGTCGCCGTGCACTTCTTCGACATCGCGCCGGAGCTGCCCGCCGCCCTGGACGACGCCGAGACGCTGCGGCGCGGGCTCGCCGAGCACCACGCCGCCTCCGGCTGCCTGATCGAGGCGCTCGTCATCTGGGTGGACTCGCTGCCCGCGCTGCTCCGGGTGGAGAAGGTGCCGATGCCCTTCGCGCCGGGCAAGTTGGCCTATTCCGCCTCGATCCTGGTGCCGCGGGCGCGGTGCAGCGCGGTGCTGCAGATCATCTGCCCCGAGGTGGGGGACCCGATCGCCCGCGAGGTGGTGGTGACCCAGCGCGCCGAGACCAGGAACCGCAGGCGCGGCCACCCGTACGCGCCGGGGCTGCAGGGCCGGCTCCCCTTCACCTCCGCGGACGACGTGCGCTGGGACGAGAGCTTCCCGGACCACCCGCTCAGCCGGGCCAGGCGCTGGGTGGTGCAGACCGTGCCGACGGTCCGGGTGGACCCGGAGTTCGCCGCGCTGGAGCCGTACGGCGGCTGAGCCGTCAGGGCCTGCGGGTCACGAAGATGGCGGTGCCGGGGAAGATCTCCCCGCGCAGCGGGCTCCACTGCCCCCACTCCCGGTCCAGCCACTCCGGCCAGTCCGGCTCCACGATGTCGAGCAGCTCCAGCCCGGCCCCGACGATCTCGCGCACCCGGTCGCCGATGGTGCGGTGGTGCTCGACGTAGACCGGGGTGCCGTCGGCGCCGGTCTCCACATACGGGCTGCGGTCGAAGTAGGACTGCTGCGCGACCAGCCCCGCCGGGCCGGGATCGTCCGGGAAGATCCAGCGCATGGGGTGGTTCACCGCGAAGACCCAGCGCCCGCCCGGCCGCAGCACCCGCGCCACCTCGCGCATGACCGCCGCCGAGTCGGCCACGAAGGGCACCGCGCCGAAGGCCGAGCAGGCCAGGTCGAAGCTCCGATCCGGGAAGGGCAGCGCCTCGGCGTCGGCCTGCACCAGCGGCACCACCGGCCCGCCGCGCGCCATCACCGCGGTGCCGCGGCGCAGCATGCCCGCCGAGATGTCCAGCCCGACCGGCCGCGCGCCGTTGCTCGCCAGCCAGCGCGCGCAGGGCGCCGAGCCGCAGCCGATCTCCAGCACGGCGCGGCCCGCGACCTCGCCGAGGAGGTGCCAGTCGCCCTCGTGCAGCCCCTCCGGGCACCAGACGAATTCGCCGGTCGGGGAGTCGACGCCGAGGAAGTTCGCGTGCTCGCGGTGGTAATCCGCGGCATCGGCGTCCCACCAGCGCCGATTGGCGGTGCTGCTGACGGCCGAGCCGGCCGGGACCCGGGCGACGGTGGTCACCCCGAAATCGGCCGCGGCGGCCGCGTGGCGGTGGTCGGACACCCGGATGAGCCTAGTGGTGCCGCCGATTTCGGTGCCCCCGGCCCGGTTTGCCCGGGCGTGATCGGGTGCCGTAGGCTGATCCGCGAGTGTCAACTGTACTGGCGTACCGATCACCGGGGTCCGCGAAAGCGGGATTTTCGGGGTGAGCCGGTCGGAGCACAGGGTATCGGGCCGGGTACACTCGGCGCGCCTCCCGAAACACTCCGCGCTCGGAATATCCGGCGGCCACGCCGGGTTTCGTCAGGCGATGCGTGCGGTACGTTCATTGTGTCCGTCGTCGCATCGTCGCGGTGATTTCGCAGCGTACCGAAAGTTCCAATGTCCGCAACCGACCACAATCCGTCCGGAGCACACCGACACATGCCCACCACCGTCACCTCGCCGCAGGTAGCCGTCAACGACATCGGCTCCGCCGAGGACTTCCTCGCCGCCATCGACGCCACGATCAAGTACTTCAACGACGGCGACATCGTCGAGGGAACCATCGTCAAGGTCGATCGCGACGAGGTTCTGCTCGACATCGGTTACAAGACCGAAGGCGTCATCCCTTCCCGCGAGCTCTCCATCAAACACGATGTCGACCCGAACGAGGTCGTTTCCGTGGGCGATGAGGTGGAAGCCCTGGTCCTCACCAAGGAGGACAAGGAAGGCCGCCTGATCCTGTCGAAGAAGCGGGCGCAGTACGAGCGTGCGTGGGGCACCATCGAGGAGCTCAAGGAGAAGGACGAGGCCGTCAAGGGCACCGTCATCGAGGTCGTCAAGGGCGGCCTGATCCTCGACATCGGGCTCCGCGGCTTCCTCCCGGCCTCGCTGGTCGAGATGCGCCGGGTCCGCGATCTGCAGCCGTACGTCGGCAAGGAGATCGAGGCCAAGATCATCGAGCTGGACAAGAACCGCAACAACGTGGTCCTGTCCCGCCGCGCCTGGCTGGAGCAGACCCAGTCCGAGGTGCGCAGCGAGTTCCTGCACCAGCTGCAGAAGGGCCAGGTCCGCAAGGGTGTGGTCTCCTCCATCGTCAACTTCGGCGCCTTCGTCGATCTCGGCGGTGTCGACGGCCTGGTGCACGTCTCCGAGCTGTCCTGGAAGCACATCGACCACCCGTCCGAGGTCGTCGAGGTCGGCAACGAGGTCACCGTCGAGGTGCTCGACGTCGACCTGGATCGCGAGCGCGTCTCGCTGTCGCTGAAGGCGACCCAGGAGGATCCGTGGCGGCAGTTCGCCCGGACCCACGCCATCGGCCAGATCGTGCCGGGCAAGGTCACCAAGCTGGTTCCCTTCGGCGCGTTCGTCCGCGTCGAGGAGGGCATCGAGGGCCTGGTGCACATCTCCGAGCTGGCCGAGCGCCACGTCGAGGTGCCGGACCAGGTCGTCGCGGTCGGCGACGACGCCATGGTCAAGGTCATCGACATCGACCTGGAGCGGCGCCGGATCTCGCTGTCGCTGAAGCAGGCGAACGAGGATTACAACTCCGAGTTCGACCCGTCGAAGTACGGCATGGCCGACAGCTACGACGAGCAGGGCAACTACATCTTCCCCGAGGGCTTCGACTCCGAGACCAACGAGTGGCTCGACGGTTTCGAGAAGCAGCGCGAGGAGTGGGAGGGCCGCTACGCCGAGGCGGAGCGTCGCCACAAGATGCACACCGCGCAGATCGAGAAGATGGCGGCCGACGCCGCGGCCGAGGCCGCGAACGGCGGTGGCTCCTCGAACTACTCGTCGGAGTCCGGCAGCGGTTCGCAGTCCTCCTCCGCCCCCGAGTCCAGCGGCGGCTCGCTCGCCAGCGACGCGCAGCTCGCCGCGCTGCGCGAGAAGCTCTCGGGCAACGCCTGATTCGCTCAGCAGTACGCCGAAGGCCCCGATCCACGCGGATCGGGGCCTTCGGGCTTTCCGAGGTCAGCCCGCGGGGCGGGCGGCGATGACGGTAACCGGGGGCCGGGCGCCGCAGTCCGGTTGCGCTGTGGCGTTTCGGGACATGGAGACGACGATGGCCCGGCCGCCGCGGCCGGGCCACACCGTGCGCGAGTTCAGTTGGCGGCGGCCGGAATCCAGCGCGCGACGGCGAGCAGCGGACGTTTTCGCGCGGGCACGAAGCTGTGCCGGGAGGGGCTGAGCAGCGCGGCCAGCCACGGCCTGCGGTACTCCGCGATCGCCGCCGCCACGGCGGGGTAGCGGATGCAGTGCACTCCCCCCGCCATACCGAGGCGGTGGCGACCCGCTCGGTTGAGTTCGGTGCGCAATGAACGTCCTTTGCTTCGTGCCGGTGCGGCCGGAATTCGCCAGGCCGAACAGTATCGGAAATCTTCCGATCGGCCCAGTACTTCGTCCTGGAAAACGCCGCCGCGTGTCGGAAAGTTATCGTCGCCAGCGCGGGTCGCACGGAAATTGTTGCGAATTGATCTCGGCAGCGTCACGGATCGGTCAGCGGCCCGGAAACATGGTGAATTCCGGGTGCGCGATGGGTACCAAGACTGATCGGCACCTCGTGCGAGACTGGGCCCATGTTGCGGATCGGCCTCACCGGAGGCATGGGAGCGGGCAAGTCGACGGTGGCGCGGATCCTGACCGAGCTCGGCGGCGTCCTCATCGACTCGGATGTCATCGCCCGCGAGGTGGTCGCCCCCGGCACCGAGGGGCTGGCCGCCCTGGTCGCCCGGTTCGGCGCCGGCATCCTGGCCGCCGACGGCAGCCTGGACCGCCCCGCGCTGGCCGCCATCGCCTTCGCCGACGACGAATCCAGGGCCGCGCTGAACGGCATCGTGCACCCCCTGGTCGGCAAGCGCACCGCGGAGCTCTTCGCCGCCGCGCCCGCCGACGCCGTGGTGGTGCAGGACGTCCCGCTGCTGGTGGAGAACAACCTCGCGCCCATGATGAACCTGGTGCTGGTCGTGCACGCCCCCGCCGAGCTGCGGCTCCGGCGGCTGGTCGAGTTCCGCGGCGTGGACGAGGCCGACGCGCGGGCGCGCATCGCCAGCCAGGCCACGGACGAGCAGCGCCGCGCCGCCGCCGACGTCTGGCTGGACAACAGCGGCGAGCCGGCGGCGCTCGACCCGGTGGTGCGCGCGCTCTGGGCCGAGCGGCTGCTGCCCTTCGAGCAGAACCTGCGCACCGGAACCGCAGCCGGGCCGGGGTCGGTCGAGCTGGCCGAGCCGGACCCGGAGTGGCCCGCCCAGGCGCAGCGGCTCATCGCCCGCCTCTGGCTGGCCTGCGGCGGCGTGGCGAAGGCCATCGAGCACACCGGCTCCACCGCCATCCCGGACTTCCCGGCCAAGGACGTGCTCGACATCCAGATCACGGTGCCGAGCCTGGAAGCCGCGGACGGGCTGCGCGACGGCCTCACCGCCGCCGGGTTCCCGGTGAACGAGCACCGCTTCGACAACCCCAAGCCGGGCGACGACGACCCGGCGCGCTGGGAGAAGCGGCTGCACAACAGCGCCGACCCGGGGCGCCCGGCCAATATCCACCTGCGGGTGGCCGGCTCGCCCGGCGCGCGCTTCGTGCTCGCCTTCCGGGACGCGCTGCGCGCCGATCCCGAGCTGCGCGCCGAGTACCTCGCGGTCAAGCGCAAGGCCGCGGCCGAGGCCGAGGGGCTGACCGGGCGCGCGGCCATGGACGCCTACCTGGCCGTCAAGGAGCCCTGGTTCGACGAGGTCTACGCGCGGCTCAGCGCCAGCTGAGTTCCATGCCGAGCGACCGCGCCCAGGCATCCACCGAGTAGCCGTGCGCGGCCAGCCCCTCGATGGCGTAGGTCGCGTTCAGCACGGCCGCCTCGGCGGCGGCGGCATCGATGAGCCCGGCCCGCAGCGCCGCGAGCAGCTCGTCGGTGTCGAGCAGCTCGGCCTCCCTGCCGTCCTGCACCGCGATGTCGAGGTAGTGGTCCAGGGCGCGCCAGCGGGTCGGCGTCACCGGGCGGAAGACCCCGATATCCAGGTAGACGTCCTGGTCGCGGTGCTCGCCGGCACGGAAGTGGAAGATCGTGGCGCGCACCCCGAGGTCGGGGAGCAGCCAGGACTCCATGTGCTCGAACCGGGGGTGGTCGGCGGTGCGCGACATGTACAGCCCCCACGGCTCCTCCCGGTACACCTCGACCGGCCGCACGAACCCCTTGTTGTCGGTATTGGTGCGCGCCGCCAGATCGAAGTGCTCGACCTTGGGCCGATGCACCGATACCCCCTCCGCGTCTGTCATGCCCGGAAATGTACCGGGCTCCGGCGGCAGCGCAGGAGTGTGTCGGTGGCTCCGCCTACCCTGGTGAGCATGGCATTCGCAACCGAGATCCCCGAGGGGACGCCGCTGGCCCACTCGGAGTTCCGTCCGGTGGGCGAGATCGAGCGGGCCGAGGGCGAGTTCCGGGTCGTCAGCGACCACAAACCCGCCGGTGATCAGCCCGCCGCCATCGCCGAGCTGGAGCGCCGGGTGCGGGCCGGGGAGCGCGACGTGGTGCTGCTCGGCGCCACCGGCACCGGCAAGTCGGCCACCACGGCCTGGCTGGTCGAGAAGCTGCAGCGGCCCACGCTGGTGATGGCCCCGAACAAGACGCTCGCCGCCCAGCTGGCGAACGAGCTGCGCGAGATGTTCCCGCACAACGCGGTGGAGTACTTCGTCTCGTACTACGACTACTACCAGCCCGAGGCGTACATCGCGCAGACCGACACCTACATCGAGAAGGACAGCTCGATCAACGACGACGTGGAGCGGCTGCGCCACTCCGCGACCTCGAGCCTGCTCTCCCGGCGCGACGTGATCGTGGTGGCCTCGGTCTCCTGCATCTACGGCCTCGGCACCCCGCAGTCCTACCTGGACCGCTCGGTGCAGCTGGAGGTCGGCGGCGAGGTGGACCGGGACGCGCTGCTCCGGCTGCTGGTCGACGTGCAGTACACCCGCAACGACATGTCCTTCACCCGCGGCTCGTTCCGGGTGCGCGGCGACACCGTGGAGATCATCCCGTCCTACGAGGAGCTCGCGGTCCGCATCGAGTTCTTCGGCGACGAGATCGAGGCGCTCTACTACCTGCACCCGCTCACCGGCGACGTGGTGCGCAAGGTCGACACCGTGCGCATCTTCCCGGCCACGCACTACGTGGCGGGCCCGGAGCGGATGGAGCGCGCGGTCCGCGATATCGAGGCCGAGCTGGAGGGGCGGCTGGCCGAGCTGGAGAAGCAGGGCAAGCTGCTGGAGGCGCAGCGGCTGCGCATGCGCACCCAGTACGACCTGGAGATGATCCGCCAGGTCGGGTTCTGCTCCGGCATCGAGAACTACTCGCGGCACATCGACGGCAGGCCCGCGGGCTCGGCGCCGGCCACCCTGCTCGACTACTTCCCGGAGGACTTCCTCCTGGTGATCGACGAATCGCACGTCACGGTGCCGCAGATCGGCGGCATGTACGAGGGCGACATGTCGCGCAAGCGGAACCTGGTGGAGTTCGGCTTCCGGCTGCCCTCCGCGGTGGACAACCGCCCGCTCACCTGGGAGGAGTTCGCCGAGCGGATCGGCCAGGCGGTGTACCTCTCGGCCACGCCAGGCCCGTACGAGCTGGGGCAGACCGGCGGCGAGGTGGTCGAGCAGGTCATCCGCCCGACCGGGCTGGTCGACCCCGAGGTGGTGGTGAAGCCGACCAAGGGCCAGATCGACGACCTGGTGCACGAGATCCGGCTGCGCACCGAGAAGGACGAGCGGGTGCTGGTCACCACGCTCACCAAGAAGATGGCCGAGGATCTCACCGACTACCTGCTCGGCCTCGGCGTCCGGGTGCGCTACCTGCACTCCGAGATCGACACGCTGCGCCGGGTGGAGCTGCTGCGCCAGCTCCGGCTCGGCGAGTACGACGTGCTGGTCGGAATCAACCTGCTGCGCGAGGGGCTCGACCTGCCCGAGGTCTCGCTCGTCGCCATCCTGGACGCCGACAAGGAGGGGTTCCTGCGCAGCAGCACCAGCCTGATCCAGACCATCGGCCGCGCCGCCCGCAATGTCTCCGGGCAGGTGCACATGTATGCCGACAAGATCACCGACTCCATGCAGCACGCCATCGAGGAGACCGATCGGCGCCGGGCCAAGCAGGTGGCCTACAACGAGAAGATGGGCATCGACCCGATGCCGCTGCGCAAGAAGATCGCCGACATCCTGGATCAGGTCTACCAGGAGGCCGACGATCAGGTGGCGGTCGGCGGCTCCGGGCGCAATGCCAGCCGCGGCAGGCGGGCGCAGGGCGAGCCGGGACGCGCGGTGAGCGCGGGCGTCTACGAAGGCCGCGACACCGCGTCCATGCCGCGCGCCGAGCTCGCCGACCTGGTCGCCGAGCTCACCGCGCAGATGATGAACGCCGCCCGCGAGCTGCAGTTCGAGCTCGCCGGGCGGCTCAGGGACGAGATCGCCGACCTCAAGAAGGAGCTGCGCGGCATGGACGCCGCCGGGCTCTCGTGAGCGGGCTCGCGTGCGCGGGTCAGCCCTGCTGGGCCATCCATTCGTTCACCCGGCGCTCGGCCTCCTCGGGGGAGACGTCCTCGACCCGGGTCATGGTCACCCAGCGGTGGCCGAAGGGGTCGATGAAGACGCCGAAGCGGTCGCCGGTGACGAAGGTGGCCGGCTTCTCCAGCACCGTCGCGCCGTGCGCGGCGGCCCGCTCGACCACGCCGTCCACGTCCGGGCAGTAGTGCACGACCGAGGTGTGCACCCAGCCCTGCTCGGGCGCGCGCACGCCGTTCTCCGGCATCGGCAGCCCGACCTGGAAGGTGGCGTCCCCGACCTTCACCTCGGCGTGCGCGGGCTGGCCGTCCGGCAGGTCGTTGCGGGTCAGCACCTCGGCGCCGAGCACCGCCGTGTAGAAATCGAGCGCGGCATTGCCGTCCGGCACCGCGAGGAAACAGGTGATCGAGTGGTAGCCGCTGGGAATGGGATTCACGGTGTTCGTCATGGGAACCACCCTGCCCCGGCCGCCCGCGCCGATCTTGGAAGAACGCGACACCGTGGGTGACGAGCGCGCCGCCCCGCTGCGCGGCGGCATCAGCGCGCGGGACAGCCTCAAGGGCATCCTGCACCCCGGCGAGCAGGCCAGGCACCGCTCGCTGCACCGGCTGCCGGTCGGCCCGGCGCTGCGCCGCTACGTGGCCTGGTACTGGGCGGTGCACTGGGACCTGCGCGAACCGTACCGGGCCGAGGTGCTCTCCTACCCGTGCGTCAACGTCACCTTCGAGGCGAGCGAGCGGGAGCGCGGCGGCTTCGTCAACGGGGTCTGCACCACCCGCTTCGAGCGCGAGCTCGCCGGCCGCGGCCACACCTTCGGGCTGCGCTTCCACCCCGGCGGCTTCGGCGCCTTCACCGGGCTCGACGTGGGCGCGCTGCGCGACCGGCGGCTGCCGCTGGACGAGGTGCTGCCCGGCGCGGGCGCGCTGACCGCGCGGGTGCTCGACGCCGCGGACGACGAGGCGCGCGCCGCGCTCGTCGAACGGGATCTCACCGGCCGGGTCGCCGCCGCCGACCCGCAGTACGACCTGGTGCTCACCGTCGTCGCGGCCATGGAGCGGGACCGCGAGCTGACCCGGGTGGACCAGGTCACCGCGCGCTTCGACATTCCGGTGCGCACCCTGCAGCGGCTCTTCCGCCGCTACGTCGGCGCCGGGCCCAAGTGGGTGCTGCGCCGCTACCGGCTGCAGGACGGCGCGCACCTGCTCGCCCGCGGCCGCAGCGCCGACCTGGCCGCGCTGGCGCTGGAGCTCGGCTATTTCGACCAGGCGCATTTCTGCCGGGAATTCACCGCCGAAATCGGGATGCCGCCGCTGGAATACGCGCGCAATTCCGCCCGCACCGCGGACCCCGGACACGATTCGGCGGATTCTTCGGGTCGATAGCGGATATCCGGCGGCCGCGGCGGGACAATTGTCCGGTCGGATTCCGATCTCGCGAAGGAGCGGGTCATGGATGTCGTGGTGTTGATCGGGCGGATCCTGTTCGCGGTGCTCTTCCTCGGCTCCGCCGCGGGTCACCTGACCCAGGCGGACGGGATGGCGGGGTACGCGGCGAGCCGGGGGATACCGGCGCCCAAGCTCGCCGTGCTCGGCTCCGGGGTGCTCATGCTGGCCGGCGCGCTGAGCGTGCTGCTCGGCGTCTGGGCCGACCTCGGATCGCTGCTGCTGGTGCTCTTCCTGCTGCCGACCGCGGTGCTCATGCACCCGTTCTGGAAGGAGACCGACGCGGAGACCAAGCAGCTGGAGCTGATCGGCTTCAACAAGGACCTCGCGCTCGGCGGCGCCGCGCTGGCGCTCTTCGCCTTCTTCGCGCACACGCCCGAGCTGGGGTTGACGATCACCGGGCCGCTCTTCCACCTGAGCTGACCGGGCGGTACGCATTTCCCGCCGGAAACCGGCGGGGTTCCGGCGCTGTGACGAATGTCTTACCGCGGCAAGGCGCTTCGATTCGCCTGTGACACTTCACAGATCGGCGCCGCGCGGGCCGCGTCGGCGCTGGTTACCGCGGGCCGGTCAGCGAACTCGCGGTGCGGGAGATCACCGGAATGGGCCGGGGGCGCGGATGTGATGTGTTGCGATTTCTTAAATTCTGCGGCGTTTTGCCGCTATGGTCGGTCGCAGTCACCGCCCGGTGCGTGTCTCAGCCAGGCACCGGACCGGACCCGCCCTGAGTCGTTGGAGGAGAGATGACCGCCTACCGGACCATTGTCGTCGGTACCGATGGATCGGACTCGTCGTACGTGGCCGTGGAGAAGGCCGCGGCGCTGGCCGGCGTTTCCGACGCCGCCCTGATCGTGGCCTGCGCGTTCTACCCGACGGACGACCGTGATGTCGCCGCCGCGGCGGACGTGCTCAAGGACGAGGCGTACCAGGTGCGCGGCTCCGCGCCGACCAACGAGATCCTGCGCATCGCGCGGGACAAGGCGACGGCCGCCGGCGCCAAGAACATCGTCGAGCGCTCCATCGTCGGCGAGCCGGTCGACTCGCTGCTCAACCTGGTGCGCGAGGTCGACGCCGATCTGCTCGTGGTCGGCAACCGGGGGCTGAACACCCTGGCCGGGCGGTTGCTCGGCTCGGTGCCGTCGGATGTCGCGCGCAAGTCGCGCTCGGATGTGCTGATCGTGCACACCGTGCGCTGACGCGGAGTCTTCTCACCGCGGCCCCGCCCGATCGAATCGGGCGGGGCCGCGGTGCGTCGGTGTCCGCGCGGGCCCTCAGGGAGCGAGCGTGCTCAGCTCGGCGGGGAGATCGCCGGTGTGCAGCACGGTGAGCCGCTGGGTGGCGCGGGTGAGCGCGACGTACAGGTCATTGCGGCCGCGCGGCGACTCCGCCACGATCGCGGCCGGTTCGACCACGATCACCGCGTCGAACTCCAGCCCCTTGACCTCGGCGACGGTGAGCACCCGCACCGACTCGCTCGGCGGCGCGGGCAGCGCGCCCGCCAGCGCGTGCGGCACGATCACCGCCGTCGTTCCCGGCCCGGTCTCCGCCGCCACCGCCTTGCCCACCGCGTCGGCGAGTTCCCCGGCCGCGACCCGCACCGCCTTCGGCCGCACCCCGGTGGCGCGGATCGAGCGCGGCACCTCGGCCGCCGGGTCGATCGCCGCGAGCACCCCCGCCGCCACCGCCATGATCTCGGCCGGGGTGCGGTAGTTGACGGTGAGCTCGGCCAGCTTCCAGCGCCGCGCCACGTACGGCTCCAGGATCTCCTGCCAGGACGAGGCGCCCGCCGGGTCGCCGGTCTGCGCGACGTCGCCGACCGCGGTGATCCACCGGTTCGGGATGCGCCGCATGACCATGCGCCAGGCCATGGCGGAGAGCTCCTGCGCCTCGTCCACGATGACGTGGCCGTAGGTCCAGGTGCGGTCGCCCGCGGCGCGCTCGGCGGTGGTCTGGCTGGTGCGCACGTTCTGCCGCTCGGCCAGCTGCCCGGCGTCGATCAGGTCGTAGGCCATGAGGATCTCCGGGTCCAGCTCGTCCTCCAGGTCCTGCGGCGCCGAGCCGGTGAGGATGTCGAGCGCGTCCTGCGCCTCCTCCAGCCGGGCCCGGTAGCGCCGCCGGGAGCGCTCCCGCTCCTCGGCGTCGTCCACCCCGAGCAGCTCGGCCAGCTCGTCCAGGAGCGGGGCGTCGGCGGCGCTGAACTCGCCGGTGTCCGGGCGGTGCAGCTCGGCCCGGTCCGGCTCCGGCATGCCCTTGGCCACCCGGGCCAGCCGCTCCGGCTGGGCCAGCAGGTCGGCGAGCACCTCCTGCGGCGAGAGCGTGGGCCAGAGCCGGTCGATGGCGGCCTGCACCTCGGGGTCGGCGCGCATCTCGTCCCTGATGTCGCCGAGGTCGGCCGGGCTGAGCAGGCTCTCCGCGCCGACCAGGTTGGCGCCCATGGTGGCGGCCAGCTGCTCGGTGAGCGCGTCGATCACCGCGGCGGCGAAGACCGGCCTGGCCAGGTTGTGCGGGCGCCGGGAGGAGCGGGCGCGGCCGCGCGCCCTGGTCGCGATGGTGCGGTCCAGCGTCACCGGGTAGCTGTCGAAGCGCAGCCGGATCGGCTCCTTCGGCACCTCCTGCCGGTCCCGCACCGCCTGCTTGAGCACCTCCAGGATGCCGAGCGAGCCCTTGAGCTCGCCCGCCCGCAGGCTGTCCTCCCTGGTGGCCTTCACCCCGGGGTAGAGATCGCCGATGGTGGAGAGCAGCACGCCGGTCTCGCCGAGCGAGGGGAGCACCTGCCCGATGTAGTCGAGGAAGGTGGCGTTCGGGCCGATGATCAGCACGCCGCTCTTGGCCAGCTGCTGGCGGTAGGTGTAGAGCAGGTAGGCGGCGCGGTGCAGCGCCACCGCGGTCTTGCCGGTGCCCGGCCCGCCCTGCACCACGAGCACGCTGCGGTGCTCGGAGCGGATGATCGCGTCCTGCTCGGTCTGGATGGTCTCGACGATGTCGTTCATGTGCCCGGTGCGGGCCGCGTTCAGCGCGGCGAGCAGCGCGCTCTCACCGCCGACCCCGCCGTCGGACTGCGCGGCGCCCGCCGCCTCCAGCGCCTCGACCGCCAGGTACTCGTCGTTCAGCGCGGTCACCCTGCGGTTGCGCGAGCGGATGTGCCTGCGCCGCCGCACCCCCTCCGGCATGGCGGTGGTGGCCAGGTAGAAGGGCCGGGCCAGGGGAGCGCGCCAGTCCAGCAGCAGCGGGTCGTAGTCGTGCTCCTCGTCCAGGATGCCGAGCCTGCCGATGTAGCGGCTGGCGTCCTCGGACTGCTCCGGGTCGAGGTCGATCCGGCCGAAGCAGAGGCCGTGCTCGGCGGCGTCGTACTTGGCCAGGTCCTCGCTGTAGAGCTGGGTGAAGGACTCGCGCTCGCTGCGGGCCTGCGGGGTGCCGCCGGTCTCCAGCAGGACGGTGCGCAGCCGGGTGCGCGCGTACTCGCGCATGGCGTCCAGGCGCTCGTACAGCGCGGTGAGGTACTCCTGCTCGGTTACCAGGTCGTCGTCGCGGCCTTCGGGCACGCTGAACTCCTTCTCGGCCGGGGTGGGGAGTCCGCTGCGCAGGGCGCGCAACCGGAGAACGGAACGATCGAGTCTACTCCGGCCGGTGCCGGTCAGGAGGCGTGCGTACTCGTCGGGTGGCCACGGTCACCACCCGGCTTGGCCTGGTACATCGCCACGTCGGCGTCGTGCAGCACCGCCTCCGGGGTGCGGTCGTCGCCGGGCAGCAGATCGGTGGCGCCGACCGAGGCGTCCACCTCGATCCGGTGCCCCCTGGCGATGATCGGCTCCGCCATCGCGGTACGCAGCCGGTGCACGAGCGCCTCCCGGTCGGCGGCGCGGGTGCGCCCGGCGACCAGGACCAGGAACTCGTCGCCGCCGAGCCGGCCGACCACGTCGTCGGCGCGCAGCGCCCGCTGCAGCCGCTGCGCCACGATCTGCAGCACGGTGTCGCCGATGGCGTGCCCGAGCGTGTCGTTGATCGCCTTGAAGCCGTCCAGGTCGATGAAGAGCACCAGCGAGACCGGCTGCTCGTCGCCGGCGGCCAGCGCCTCGGCCAGCCGGGCGAGCACCAGCGAGCGGTTGGCCAGCCCGGTCAGCGAATCGTGCGTGGCCTGGTACTCCAGCTGCCTGCGGCTGGCCCGGAACTCGGTGATGTCGGAGAACGAGGAGACCGCGGGGGAGCCGGGGTCGTCCGGGTTCAGCAGCCTGCTGCTGCCCGAGAGCCAGCGGCGCTGCCCATCGTGCCGGTCCACCCCGAAGACGTAGCCGGTGATGGTCTCGCCGGTGGCCAGCGTGCGCGCCACCTGGTGCCGGTGCGGCGCCAGCGGCCGCGCGGCCGAGTCGAGCAGGGTGAGCGGCAGCTCCTCGATCCGGTGCCCGATCGGGTCGACCCCGGTGAGCACGCCGAAGATGCGCCGCGCGGCCGGGTTGATGGACTCGATCCGGCCGTCCCGGTCGATCACCACCACGCCCTCCTCCAGCTGCGACACCACGGTGGTGAAGTGCTGCTCGGCCCGGCGCTGCGCCGCCTCGGCGGCGCGCTGCGCGGTGAGGTCGTGGATCACCACCTGGTAGGCGAGGTGGCCGTGCCAGGGCGTGAGCACCGCGACGGTCTGCACGTCGACGGTGGTGCCGTCCAGCCGGAGCAGCGTCATCTCGGCGGGCGGCGAGGCCGCGCCCTCCTCGGTGAGCCCGGCGATCCGGTCCAGCATGGCGGGCACGAAGCGCGGGTGCACGAAGTCGGTGAGCGGCCTGCCGACCACCTCGGCGGCCGAGGCGGCGCCGACCAGCAGGACCGCGGCGGGGTTGACGTAGACGACGGTGCCGCG
Organism: Nocardia sp. NPDC050697; assembly: GCF_040654395.1. Taxonomy (NCBI): domain Bacteria; kingdom Bacillati; phylum Actinomycetota; class Actinomycetes; order Mycobacteriales; family Nocardiaceae; genus Nocardia; species Nocardia sp. NPDC050697. The sequence goes on along the minus strand of NZ_JBFAHY010000012.1, from coordinate 38,369 downwards.
CTCGTGCACGCAGACGCCGTCCGGGATGTGCTCGACCAGCGAGCGGTAGCGCTGCGCGAGCAGTTCGGCGCCGGCCAGCCGCGCGTCGGCGAATTCGAGGCTGCCCGGCCGCGCGTCGGTGCCGGCAGCATCGACGGTGCCGTCCTCGCCCACGTCGCTCCCCGATCACTCGTCCCGGTCGTCCCGCTCGGAACGGCAGCCACCCGCACGCTGGCCACGGTGGTAACCGGTTCGCCCGCCGGGGAGCCGGCGGAGGAGCACAGATATTGCCCGGTGCCGCAGAAGCCGTCCAGAGCAGTACTCGATCATATGTCGATCGATCGCACCGTTCCCGTTACCGCACAGTACGCACCGGCCCGGTCAGAGCGGCACCGACCAGCGCAGCCTGGTGCCGGGGAAGGTGCGCGGGTCGGCGTCCGGCCCCGCGGTCACCACCGCCAGCGAGCCGCCCGCCGACTCGGCGCGCTGCTCCAGATTGCGCAGCCCGGAGCGGGCCACGTGGTGCGGCATGCCCCAGCCGTTGTCGGTGACCACGACGGTGAGCGCGCTGCCCGCCGCCACCTCGACCAGCACGGTGTCGGCGCCGGAGTGCCGCACCGCGTTGCTCACCGCCTCGCGCACCACCGCCTCGGTGTGGTCGGCCAGCTCCGGCGCGAGCGCGTCCACCGGGCCGCTGATCCGCAGGTCGGCGTGGAGCGCGGTCTCCGCGGTCTGCTGGCGCACGGCGTCGGCCAGCCGCTGCGGCAGCCCGATCCCGCCGTGCAGGTCGAAGATCGAGGTGCGGATCTCCTGCACCACCTCGTGCAGGTCGTCGATGGTGGCGCCGAGCCGCTCCCGCACCTGGGGCCCCTGCACCTGCGGCAGCGTGCTCTGCAGCGCCAGCCCGATGGCGAAGAGCCGCTGGATGACGTGGTCGTGCAGGTCGCGCGCGATCCGGTCGCGGTCGGCGACCAGGTCCAGCTCGCGCACCCGCTGCTGGGCGTCGGCGAGCTGCATGGCGAGCGCGGCCTGGTCGGTGAAGGCGGCGGTCAGCTCGACCAGCTCGTCGCTGAACGGCGCGAACCCGGCGGGCCGCACGGTGACCAGCACGCCGAGCGTGCTGTCCGGGGTGCAGAGCGGGAGGACAAGCACCGGCCCGGCATTGCGCAGCGGCACCCCCAGGTCGGCGCCGCCGAGATCGTCCCAGCGCAGCGGGGTGCGGCGGGTGAAGGCCTCGCCGAGCGCGGTGCCGGAGACCCGCACCGGCTGCCAGTCGGCGCCCGCGTCCGGCCCGACCCACTGCGTCACCACCAGCTCGCGCACCGGGGTGCCGCCCGCCACCCGCATCGGCGCGCTGGCCAGGAAGGCCTGGTGCGAGCCGCTCAGCGTACGGGCGTGGTCGACCACGTGCGCCAGCACCCGATCCGAGTCGGTGCCGGCCAGGAACTCGGTGGCGATATCGCGGGTGGCCTCGATCCAGGCCTGCCTGGTCCGCGCCGATTCGTACAGCCTGGCGTTGTCCACCGCGGTGCCCGCCGCCGCGGCCAGCGCCTGCACCAGCACGTCGTCGTCCTCGGTGAAGGGCTGGCCGCCCGCCTTCTCGGTGAGGTAGAGGCTGCCGAACACCTCGTCCCTGATCCGCACCGAGACCCCGAGGAAGGTGCGCATGGGCGGGTGCCCCGGCGGGAAGCCGACCGAGTCCGGGTGCGCGGTGAGATCCTCCAGCCGCACCGGGCGGGTGTGCCCGAAGACCGTGCCGAGCACCCCGTGCCCGGCGGGCTGGGCGGCGATCCGCGCCCTGGTGGCGTCGTCGATGCCCTCGTCCAGGAACTGCACCACCTGCTCGTCGTGGCCGCGCACCGCGAGCGCGCCGTAGCGCGCGTCCACCAGCCGGGTGGCGGCGTGCACGATGGCCTTCAGCGTGTCGTCCAGATCCAGCCCCGCGGTGACCGTGAGCATCGCCTCGACCAGGCCGTCCATCCGGTCCCTGGAGTCGATGATGAGCTCGACCCGCTCCTTGACCTCGCCGAGCAGCTCGCGCAGCCGCAGTTGGGAGAGGGTGTCGCGCACCGAGTAGGGATCGCTGCCGTTCTCGTCGGTCATCCGCGCATTCCCCTGCTGCCGGGCGTCGGCGCCCGAACTCGAAAACCCCTGGCGCGCGGCACCGGCCGCGCTGGTCCAGTTTAGAACGCCGGGGTGGCGGGCCGGTCGCGCGCGGGTGCCGTGTCGCACGCCCCGGCCGGTGACAGAGGACTTTCGACCCTGGTCCCTTGCGCGGGGCGGCTGTTCCATGGTCAGCGGGAACGAATCGGAAGTGGGGTGTGGCAGATGGATTCGTCGAAACGGGTGCGCCGATCGTCCGCGCCGCGGTCGGTGGCGATGCGCCGCCGTCCGGTGGCCGCGGGCCGGATCCGCAGCACGCCCGAGCCCGAACGGGCGGTGCAGCAGTGGAGCACCGCGGGCGACCCGGTGCTCGCGGTGACCACCTCCGGTGAGGTGGAGCCCGCCGAGGTGACCAGGGCGGTGCGCGCCATCGGCCGGGTGCTGCGCAGGCACCGGCTGGACGCCACCACCAGGGTCAGGGTGACGGCGCCCGCCCGGCCCGGCGACCCCACCCTGGTGCAGGCCAACCTCTGCCTGCGCGACCTGCCGACCCGGGTGCAGGTCACCGGCCCGCGCGGCTTCGCGGTGACCTTCGCCGCCGAGCGGCTGGACCGCAGGCTGGCCAGGGCCGCCTCGGGGGAGGCGCGGGCCTGGCCGGACCCGGCCCGCCCGCCGCTCACCGCGATCACCGGGCCGCGGCCGATCGTGCGCAGCAAGCAGTGCCTGCTGCTGGACGGCACCGCCGCCGAGGCGGCCGCCGTCCTGGACGCCATGGACTACGAGGCGTACCTGTTCGTGGATGCCGAGACCGGGGAGGACGCGGTCGTGCACTGGGTCGATGGGACCGGGGCCGGGCTCATCCGGCAGCGCTCCACCCGGCCCGCGCCCTCGCCCATGACCGGACCGCTGAGCGTCGGCGCGCTCCCGGTGCGCACCAGCGCCGAGCCGGCGCCGGTGCTGGCCAAGGCGGCCGCCGCGCACCGGCTCTGCCGCGCCGGGATGCCGTTCCTGTTCTTCACCGACACCGCCACCGGCCGCGGCGCCCTGCTCTACCGCCGCTACGACGGCGACCTGACCCTGGTCACGCCCGCCGCCGCGGGCTGATCATGAGGGTTCAGCCGCCCGGCTGCGGGGCTCGGCGGCGCCGGGCGCGGGAATAGGCTCAGGCGCCGGAGTCCAGCTTGCTGGCGAGCACGGCGGCCTGGGTGCGGCGCTCCATGCCGAGCTTGGCGAGCAGCCGGGAGACGTAGTTCTTCACCGTCTTCTCGGCGAGGAACATGCGGGCGGCGATCTGCCGGTTGGTGAGCCCCTCGCCGAGCAGCGCGAGCAACCGCCGCTCCTGCTCGGTGAGGCGCTCCAGCACGGCGGCGCCGCTGGCGTGCCGCAGCCGCGCCTCCAGCGTCTCCGCCGAGCGCCCGCCGAGCAGTGAGCGGCCCGCGCCGACCTGCTTGATGGCTTCGGCCAGCTCCATCCCCTTGATGTTCTTCACCACATAGCCGCCCGCCCCGGCGAGCACCGCGTCCAGCATGGCGTGCTCATCGCTGTACGAGGTGAGGATGAGGCAGCGCAGCCCGTCGTGCTCGGCCAGCAGGTCGCGGCAGAGCTCGATGCCGTTGCCGTCCGGCAGCCGTACGTCCAGCACCGCGACGTCCGGCCGCACCGCACGCACCCCGGCCAGCGCGGCCGCGACCGTGCCCGCCTGACCGACGACGGTCAGCTCCGGATCGCTCTGTAGCAGGTCGACCAGCCCCCGCCGGACGATCTCGTGGTCGTCGACCAGGAACACCCCGAGCATCCCGCCCTCCGCTCCGCCCGCCGCCGCAGCGGCGCCGCGTCCGTATGCTGGACGACGAATACGTGCGGCGCCTGCACCCCGGCGGCCGCGGTCGTCGTGTTCTGCGACCCCACCTTAGCCCCCGCCCCGACCTCGCGGCCGCTACTTGTCGGTGGTCGCCTCTAGCATCGCCGCCGGGGACACCTGTGCACGTCGGAACACGATCGAGAAGGGACTTCTGGTGGCGGAACGCCTCACCGTTCGCGGAGCTCGGGAGCACAACCTGAAGGGGGTCGACCTCGATCTGCCCCGGGACAGCTTGATCGTGTTCACCGGGCTCTCCGGCTCCGGCAAGTCGAGCCTTGCCTTCGACACCATCTTCGCCGAGGGCCAGCGGCGCTACGTGGAGTCGCTCTCCGCGTACGCGCGCCAGTTCCTCGGCCAGATGGACAAGCCGGACGTGGACTTCATCGAGGGGCTCTCCCCCGCGGTCTCGATCGATCAGAAGTCGACGAACCGCAACCCCCGCTCCACCGTCGGCACCATCACCGAGGTCTACGACTACCTGCGGCTGCTCTACGCCCGGGCAGGCACCCCGCACTGCCCGGTCTGCCACGAGCTGATCGCCAAGCAGTCCCCGCAGCAGATCGTGGACCAGGTGCTCGCCATGGACGAGGGGCTGCGCTTCCAGGTGCTGGCCCCGGTGGTGCGCACCCGCAAGGGCGAGTTCGTCGACCTCTTCGACCAGCTGAACGGCCAGGGCTACTCGCGCGTCCGGGTGGACGGCGTGGTCTACCCGCTCACCGACCCGCCGAAGCTGAAGAAGCAGGAGAAGCACGACGTCGAGGTGGTGATCGACCGGCTCGCCGTCAAGGGCAATGCCAAGCAGCGGCTCACCGACTCCATCGAGACCGCGCTGCGGCTGGCCGACGGCATCGTCGTGCTCGACTTCGTGGACCGCGACGAGCACGCGCACGACCGCGAGCGCCGCTTCTCCGAGCGGCTGGCCTGCCCGAACGGCCACCCGCTCGACATCGAGGACCTGGAGCCGCGCTCCTTCTCCTTCAACTCGCCGTACGGCGCCTGCCCGGACTGCACCGGCCTCGGCATCCGCAAGGAGGTCGACCCGGAGCTGGTGGTGCCCGACCCGGAGCTGAGCCTGGCCGACGGCGCCATCGCGCCGTGGTCGCGCGGGCAGTCCGCGGAGTACTTCACCCGGCTGCTCTCCGGCTTGGCCGAGGCGAACGGCTTCTCCATCAAGACGCCGTGGAAGAACCTGCCCGCCAAGGCGCGCAAGGCGGTGCTCGAGGGCAGCACCGACCAGGTGCACGTCTCCTACACCAACCGCTACGGCCGCAAGCGCTCCTACTACGCCGACTTCGAGGGCGTCATGCCCTTCCTGCAGCGGCGCATGGAGAACACCGAGTCCGAGCAGATGAAGGAGCACTACGAGGGCTACATGCGGGACATCCCGTGCCCCGTCTGCCGCGGCAGCAGGCTGCGCCCGGAGATCCTCGCGGTGACCATCGCCTCGGGCGACGACCGGCGCTCCATCGCCGAGGTCAGCGACCTGTCGATCGGGGACTGCGCGGCCTTCCTGAACGGCCTCACCCTGGGCGAGCGGCAGGCCGCCATCGCCGGGCAGATCGTCAAGGAGGTGCAGGCCCGGCTCGGGTTCCTGCTCGACGTGGGGCTGGAGTACCTGAGCCTCTCGCGCGCCGCCGCCACGCTCTCCGGCGGCGAGGCGCAGCGCATCCGGCTCGCCACCCAGATCGGCTCCGGGCTGGTCGGCGTGCTGTACGTGCTGGACGAGCCCTCCATCGGGCTGCACCAGCGGGACAACCGCAAGCTCATCGAGACGCTCACCCGGCTGCGCGACCTCGGCAACACCCTGATCGTGGTCGAGCACGACGAGGACACCATCCGGGCCTCGGACTGGGTGGTCGACATCGGCCCGATGGCGGGCGAGCACGGCGGCAAGGTCGTGCACAGCGGCACCTACCGGGAGCTGCTGAGCAACGAGACCTCGCTCACCGGCGCCTACCTCGCGGGGCGGGAGAGCATCGCGCTGCCGCTGGTGCGCAGGCCGATCGACCGCAAGCGCAGGCTCACCGTGGTCGGCGCCACCGAGCACAACCTGCGCGGGATCGACGTGCACTTCCCGCTCGGCGTGCTCACCGCCGTCACCGGCGTCTCCGGCTCCGGCAAGTCCACCCTGGTGAACGACATCCTCGCCACCGTGCTGCAGAACAAGCTGAACGGCGCGCGGCAGGTGCCGGGCAGGCACACCAGGATCACCGGGCTCGATCACCTGGACAAGCTGGTGCAGGTGGACCAGTCGCCGATCGGCCGCACCCCGCGCTCCAACCCGGCCACCTACACCGGCGTCTTCGACAAGATCCGCACCCTCTTCGCGGCCACCACCGAGGCCAAGGTGCGCGGGTACCAGCCGGGGCGGTTCTCCTTCAATGTCAAGGGCGGGCGCTGCGAGGCGTGCTCCGGCGACGGCACGCTCAAGATCGAGATGAACTTCCTGCCGGACGTCTACGTCCCGTGCGAGGTATGCCACGGCGCCCGGTACAACCGGGAGACGCTGGAGGTGCACTACAAGGGCAAGACCATCGCCGAGGTGCTCGACATGCCGATCGAGGTCGCCGCCGATTTCTTCGAGCCGGTCACCTCGATCCACCGGTACCTGAAGACGCTGGTCGACGTCGGGCTCGGGTACGTCCGGCTGGGGCAGAGCGCGCCGACGCTCTCCGGTGGTGAGGCGCAGCGCGTCAAGCTCGCCGCCGAGCTGCAGAAGCGGTCGAACGGGCGCACCGCCTACATCCTCGACGAGCCGACCACCGGGCTGCACTTCGAGGACATCCGCAAGCTGCTCATCGTGATCAACGGGCTGGTCGACAAGGGCAATACCGTGATCGTCATCGAGCACAACCTGGATGTGGTCAAGACCGCCGACTGGATCATCGACATGGGGCCGGAGGGTGGCTCCGGCGGGGGAATGGTCGTCGCCGAGGGGACGCCGGAGGAGGTGGCGGCGGTCGAGGGCAGTTACACCGGCGGGTTCCTGCGGGAGGCGCTGGAGACCGCCGCCGAGCGGGGTGCGGTCGCGGCGCCGGTGCGCAAGGCGCGGGCGCGCAAGGGGGCGGATGCTTCTCCGGAGGTGGACGCCCCGGCGGAGCCGGTGAACGTCAAGGCCGCGGCCAAGCGCACCGCGAAGGCGGCGCCGGCGAAGGCGGCTCGGGGCGAGGCCGCGAAGGCGGCGCGCGGGGAGGGCGCGCCCGCGAAGGCGAGTGCGCGGAAGGCGCCCGCCAAGAAGGCCGCGGCCGCCGATGCCGAGCCCGCGCAGCGCGCGGCGGCCACCGCCAAGCGGCTCTCCCGCAAGGCGGCGGCCCTGCGCTGAGCCGAGCTTTTCGACGCGGGCCCCGTAGCTGCAACGTCAGCCGCGGGGCCCGCGCCGCGTTCGGCCCGTCGCGTGTTCGCCCGTGCGGGGGCACGGCATTTTCGGTCGCCGAGAATCGGCATTCGGTCGAACGTCCAGATTTCGGCCCGATCTGAAACGGCCGTATGTAAGATCGGCGGCGCCGCGTCCGGAACGTGTCCCGGACAGCGCGGCACTCGTTCGATCCGGATCGTTCCCGATCGCCGGCGCGGCGGCGGCACGATCCGGAAATGGTTCCGCCAGAGAGGAATTCACATGGAAGGCGTCGATATCGCGGCGCTGGTCGCCGCGGTGCTGCAGGCCCTGAGCACCGGCTCGTCGCTCAACTACAACCCCGGCACCGGCGCCTGAGCGCGCCACCGGAAAGGAAAACGGATACATGGACACCGGAAGTGCCGGATTCTCCGACCTCTTCGCCGCCCTCGCCCAGGTCATCGCCACGGGCTCGTCCATCTCGGTGACCCCGCCGGGGCTGTGAACAGCACCGGGCGGAGCAGCCCACAGGCCGCTCCGCCCGGTCACGAATTGCTCAGTACACCGGCCCGGTGTACTTCTCGCCCGGCCCGGTCCCCGGCGCGTCCGGGTGCGCCGAACTCTCCCGGAAGGCCCGCTGCAGCGACTGCAGCCCGTCCCGGATCGGCCCCGCGTGCGGCCCCAGATACTCCACCGACGCGGTGACCAGCCCGGCCAGCGCGGTGATCAGCCGCCGCGCCTCGTCCAGATCGCGGCGCGGGCTGGTATCCGGATCCGCGTCGGCCAGCCCCAGCTTCTCCGCGGCCGAGCTCATCAGCATCACGGCGGCCCGGCTGATCACCTCCACCGCCGGAATATCGGCCAGCTCGCGCACATCGGGCTCGGTATGCGCGGCGGTCTCGGTGGTGGCGGCGGATGCGGGCTGGTCGGTCATGGCGTTCAGGCTAGCGATGCCCGCCGGGCCAGCCGGAGCTGCCCGAGCTCCGCGACGTTCTTCATGAGCTCCGCGTTCACCCAGGCCACCAGGTGGGCCACGGTCGGCCAGGCGCCCGCCGGCTCGGCCAGCGCGTCCGGGCCGAGCGTCTCCAGGGCGGCGAGCCACTCGGTGCGCAGGGCGCGCAGCCGGGCCACCGCGGCCCCGGTGCTCCCGGCCCACGGGACGTCGCCGTGCCCGGGCGGCGCGGCGCCGCGGACGGTGGCGAGCGCGCCCGACCACCACCAGTCGATGTGCCAGGTGAGCCAGCCGATGGTCGGCACCGGGATGGGGTCCGGCTCGGTCTCCGCCCAGTCCGGGCGCCAGACCCCGGCGGCGTCCCGGCGCACGGTCCAGACCAGCGGGCCCGGCTCCCACAGCGCGTCGTCGGCGGTGAGATCGTCGAGGTGGATGGTGGCGAGCGACCAGGTCAGGTCGAATTGCCAGCGCAGCAGGTCGGTCACGGCCGGAACGGTCCCAGCGAACCGCCGGCACTCGCAAGCGAATAAGGGGCGATTGGGAGCCGGGGCGCATAACTGCTAGAGTTGTCCGCGACGACCGCCCTGGTCGGTGGTAAGCATGCCTGTCGCATGCTCACTCTCCGTCCGGGGTCGCAAGTGGAGCCCGACTCCCACCGCCGCCGACCCTCGTGTCCGGTACGTGGTCCGGTCACCCGCCCCCTCGGGGGCCGGATTCCTGTGTGCCCTCCGGCGTACGGGTTCCGTGGTGATCGGTCGACTCGGGCCTCGGCCGGTGAAATACCGGACCGGGGCTTTCGCGTTGATATCGGGGTTACCTGCACGCGGTCGTCGACGACACCGCTTGACCTAGGAGGCCCCATCAGCACTGAGACCCGCATCAACGATCGCATCCGTGTTCCCGAGGTCCGGCTCATCGGGCCCGGCGGCGAACAGGTTGGGATCGTGCGTGTTGAAGATGCGCTACGCGTCGCCCTCGAAGCCGATCTCGACCTCGTCGAGGTGGCCCCGGATGCCCGTCCGCCGGTCTGCAAGATCATGGACTACGGCAAGTTCAAGTACGAGACGGCGCAGAAAGCGCGTGAGTCCCGGAAGAACCAGGTCCAGACCGTCATCAAGGAGCAGAAGCTCCGCCCCAAGATCGACGACCACGACTACGAGACCAAGAAGCGCAATGTGGTTCGCTTCCTCGAGGCCGGGTCCAAGGTCAAGGTGACGATCATGTTCCGGGGTCGCGAGCAGTCCAGGCCCGAACTCGGGTTCCGGTTGCTGCAGCGGCTCGCGTCCGACGTCGCCGAGCTGGGTTTCGTGGAGACCTCGGCCAAGCAGGACGGCCGCAACATGACGATGGTCCTCGCCCCGCACAAGGGCGCGAAGACCCGGGTGAAGGCGCAGCAGGACGCGGCGCCGCGCCCCCGGACCGGCCCCGCCCCGGAACCGGCCCCCGCGCCGGCCGACACGGCCGCGCCGCAGTAGGACGAACAAGCACTCGGCGGCCCACGGGCCGCCGGCACACAGATTGAGGTCACTCATGCCGAAGATGAAGAGCCACAGCGGCGCCTCGAAGCGATTCAAGGTGTCGGGCAAGGGCAAGCTGCTGCGTCAGCAGGCGAACCGCCGCCACCTGCTCGAGCACAAGCCGAGCCGCCGGACTCGTCGTCTGGACGGCATCGAGTCCGTCTCCACCGCCGACGCCCCCCGCATCAAGCGGCTGCTCGGTATCTGACGTGCTTCCGGCGCGGGTAGCGATACCCGCGCGACCCCGCGTCCGCTGACCCGGACGCCCAGAATCAACCGAACCAGGGCGCCTCGCCGCGCCCACGACATCCGAACAGGACCGACCAGTGGCACGCGTCAAGAGGGCCGTCAACGCTCAGAAGAAGCGCCGTTCCATCCTCGAGGCCTCCAAGGGCTACCGGGGCCAGCGCTCCCGGCTGTACCGCAAGGCCAAGGAACAGCAGCTGCACTCGCTCACCTACGCCTACCGGGACCGCCGGGCGCGCAAGGGTGACTTCCGCAAGCTGTGGATCGCGCGCATCAATGCCGCCGCCCGGCTCAACGACATCACCTACAACCGGTTCATCCAGGGCCTGAAGGCCGCCGGTGTCGAGGTGGACCGCAAGATCCTGGCCGAGCTCGCGGTGTCGGACGCCGAGGCGTTCGCCGGCCTCGTCGCGGTCGCCAAGGCGGCCCTGCCCGAGGATGTCAACGCTCCCGCCGCCTGACGGCACGCGTTGAATCACCACTTTCCGGAACGACCCGCGGGGGATATCCCGCGGGTCGTTTCCGCGTCGGGCGGTGCCCGTGGCTGAGCCGCTGGAGCCGCGGAACCCGCGGGTCGTCGCCGCCGCCAAGCTGCACCGCTCGGCGCAGCGCCGGAAGAGCGGGGCCTTCCTCGCCGAGGGGGCGAACGCGGTGAGCGCCGCGCTGGAGACCGGGCGGGTGCGCGAGCTGTTCTACTCCGCGAGCGCCGCCGGGCGGGAGCACGAGCTGGTCGCCGGTGCTGCGGCGAGCGGCGTGCGCACCACGCTGGTGAGCGAGCGGGCCGCGCAGCACCTCGGCGAGACGGTCACTGCCCCGGGACTGGTCGCGGTCTGCGACCTGCTCGACGTGCCGCTCGCCACGCTGCTGTCCGCGCCCGGTGGTACGGGCACCGCTGACGCCGCGGCCACCACCGGCCCAGCGGCGACCGTCGCCGTATCCGCGCTGGTCGCCGAGGGTTCACCGCGCGCGGCAAGCTCCGGTTCCGCCGCCGAGCGCGCACCCGCGCTGTTCGCCGTACCGGTCGAGATCGCCGAGCCCGGCAATGCGGGCACGCTGATCCGGGTGGCCGACGCGGTCGGCGTGGACGGCGTCGTGCTGGCCGGCGACACCGTCGACCCGCACAACGGCAAGTGCGTGCGGGCCAGCGCGGGCAGCCTGTTCCACGTCCCGATCGCCAGGGAGCGCGACATCACCGCCGCGCTGGACGCCCTGAGCGCCGCGGGCGTCACCCTGCTCGCCACCACCGCGCGCGGTGAACTCGACCTGGACGACGCCGACCCGGTGCTGGCCGGCCCGGTCGCCTGGCTCTTCGGCAACGAGGCGCACGGGCTCGCCCCCGAGCTGGCCGAGCGCGCCGACCACCGGGTGCGCATCCCCATCCGCGGCCGCGCCGAGAGCCTGAACCTGGCCGCCGCCGCGGCCATCTGCCTCTACGCGAGCTCGCGGGTCAGGCACGCCCGGTAATCCGGGTGAAGCCGCCGCGGCCCATCGAATACGATTCGACCGGGACGATTCCGCACCTAACCGCAGGGAGAGACGAGCTACTGTGGCCGACGACACCGCAGCCGAGCAGGGCACCGCGCTGACCGAGGAGGCACTGGCCGCGGCCGCGGCTGCCGCCGAGAAGGCGTTCGCCGCCGCGGCGGATCTGGAGGCGCTGGCCGTCGCCAAGACCGAGCACCTGGGCGGGAAGGCGCCGCTGGCGCTGGCCCAGCGCGCGCTCGGCAGCATCCCCAAGGAGGAGAAGAAGGACGCGGGCAAGCGGGTCAACGCCGCCCGCACCCGGGTCTCCGACGCCTTCGACGCCCGCCGCGCCGCGCTGCTCGCCGAGCGCGATGCCGCCGTGCTGGTCGCCGAGGCAATCGACGTCACGCTGCCCGCCCGGCGCGCGGCCGCGGGCGCGCGGCACCCGATCACCGTGATCTCCGAGCAGATCGCCGACGTCTTCGTCGCCATGGGCTGGGAGGTCGCCGAGGGGCCGGAGGTGGAGACCGAGCACTTCAACTTCGACGCGCTCAACTTCCTCCCCGACCACCCCGCGCGCACCATGCAGGACACCTTCCACATCGCGCCGGAGGGCTCGCGCCAGGTGCTGCGCACGCACACCTCGCCGGTGCAGGTGCGCTCGCTGCTGGCGCGCGAGCTGCCGATCTACGTGGTCTGCCCGGGCCGCACCTTCCGCACCGACGAGCTGGACGCCACCCACACCCCGGTCTTCTCCCAGGTGGAGGGGCTGGCGGTGGATAAGGGGCTGACCATGGCGCACCTGCGCGGCACCCTGGACGCCTTCGCCCGCGCGCTCTTCGGCCCGGAGACCCGCACCCGCATGCGCCCCAACTACTTCCCCTTCACCGAGCCCTCCGCCGAGGTCGACGTCTGGTTCCCGGACAAGAAGGGCGGCGCGGGCTGGGTCGAGTGGGGCGGCTGCGGCATGGTCAACCCCAAGGTGCTGATCGCGAGCGGGATCGACCCGGAGGAGTACAGCGGCTTCGCCTTCGGCATGGGGCTGGAGCGCACCCTGCAGTTCCGCAACGGGATTCCCGACATGCGCGACATCGTCGAGGGCGATGTGCGGTTCACCCTGCCCTTCGGCGTCCGGTCCTGACCCTTCCGATACGAGAGAGCGACACGTCACGTGCGAGTAGCGCAGTCCTGGCTGACCGAGATCATCGCCCGCACCGTCCCGGAGTGGTCGGTGACGCCGGAGGAGCTCGACGCGGGATTCGTCCGGGTGGGGCTGGAGGTCGAGGAGGTCGACCGGCTCCAGCGGGTGACCGGTGACCTCGAGCATCCGCTGGTGGTCGGCCGGGTACTGGAGATCACCGAGCTCACCGAGTTCAAGAAGCCCATCCGCTTCTGCCGGGTCGATGTCGGCAACCCGGAGCCGCAGGAGATCATCTGCGGCGCCCGGAATTTCGCCGAGGGCGACCTGGTCGTGGTGGTGCTCCCCGGCGCGACGCTGCCCGGCGGGTTCCGGATCAGCTCGCGCAAGACCTACGGCCACACCTCGCACGGCATGATCTGCTCGGTCGCCGAGCTCGGCATCGGCAAGGACCACTCCGGCATCCTGGTGCTCGAGCCCGGCACCGCCGAGCCGGGCACCGACGCGAACGAGCTGCTCGGGCTGGACGACACCGTCATCGAGCTGAACATCACCCCGGACCGCGGCTACTGCTTCTCGGTGCGCGGCCTCTCCCGCGAGCTGGCTTGCGGCTTCGACCTGGAGTATGCCGACCCCGCGGTGCGCACGCTGCCGGACTCGGCCGCCCCCGCCTGGCCGATCACGCTGGAGCCGGAGTCGAAGTGCACCCGCTTCGCGGCCCGCCGGGTCACCGGCATCGACCCGAAGGCGGTCTCGCCGTGGTGGCTGCAGCGCAGGCTGCTGCTCTCCGGGGTGCGGCCGATCTCGCCCGCGGTGGACGTCACCAACTACGTCATGCTCGAGCTCGGCCAGCCGCTGCACGCCTTCGATGCCGCCGCCGTGCGGGGTGAGCTGGTGGTGCGGCAGGCGCGGCCGGGGGAGCAGCTGCGCACCCTGGACGACGTCGAGCGCACGCTCGACCCGGAGGACGTGGTGATCGCCGACGACTCCGGCGTGGTCTCGCTGGCCGGGGTCATGGGCGGCGCGAGCACCGAGGTCGGCGCCGCCACCACCGACGTGCTGCTGGAGGCCGCCACCTGGAACCCGCTGCTCATCTACCGGACCGCGCGCAGGCACAAGCTGGTCTCCGAGGCGGGCAAGCGGTACGAGAGGGTGGTGGACCCGGAGCTCAACGTGGTCGCGCTGGACCGCGCCGCCGCGCTGCTCGCCCAGATCGCCGGCGGCACCGTCGAGGACGTGCTCAGCGACGTCCGGGTGCCGGTCGCGCCCGCGCCCGCCATCGCCATGGACATCGACCTGCCGGACCGGGTCGCCGGCGTCACCTACCCGACCGGAACCGCCGCGCGCAGGCTCGCGCAGATCGGCTGCACCGTCGAGGTCGCGGTGAGCGACACCGGGCACGGTCAGCTGCTGGTCACCCCGCCGAGCTGGCGGCCGGACCTGGCGCAACCCGCCGACCTGGTCGAGGAGGTGCTGCGGCTGGAGGGGCTGGAGCAGATCCCGTCCGTGGTGCCCACCGCGCCGGCCGGGCGCGGGCTCACCCCCGCGCAGCGCCGCCGCCGCGCGGTGAGCCGGGCGCTCGCCTTCACCGGCTGCGTCGAGGTGCCGCCGCCGGTCTTCCTGCCCGCCGGGGTGTTCGACGTGTGGGGGCTGGACGACGAGGACCCGCGCCGCACCACCACCCGGGTGCTGAACCCGCTCGACGCCGAACGCCCCGAGCTCGCCACCACGCTGCTGCCCGGGCTGCTCGAGGTGGCCGCGCGCAATATCTCCCGCGGCGCGCGCGACCTCGCGCTCTACGGCATCGCCCAGGTGGTGCTGCCCGGCCCGAACGTGCGGCCGGTCGAGGCGCTTCCGGTGGACCGGCGGCCGTCCGACGAGCAGATCGCCGAGCTGCTCGGGTCGCTGCCCGCCCAGCCGGTGCACGTCGCCGCGGTGCTCTCCGGCCGCCGCGAGCCGCGCGGGCCGTGGGGTCCGGGCAGGCAGGCCGAGGCCGCCGACGCCTTCGCGCTGGCCGACGCGGTGGGTGACGCCGCGGGGGTCACGATCGAGCGCCGCCCCGCCGCGCACCTGCCCTGGCACCCGGGGCGCTGCGCCGAACTCGTCGTGGACGGCGCCGTCGTCGGGTACGCGGGCGAGCTGCACCCGGCGGTGCTGGAGCGGGCCGGGCTGCCCGCCCGCACCTGCGCGCTCGAACTCGACCTGGACGCGCTCCCGCTACGCGACACCCGTCCGGTGCCGGTGGTCTCGCCGTTCCCCGCGGTGCTGCAGGACGTCTCGGTGACGGTGGCCCGCTCGGTGCCCGCCGCCACCGTCGAGGCGGCGCTGCGCGACGGCGGCGGCACGCTGCTGGAAGACATCGCGCTCTTCGACGTCTACGAGGGCGCGCAGGCCGGGGCCGACCGCCGCTCCCTCACCTACGCCCTCCGCTTCCGCGCGCCCGACCGCACCCTCACCGAGGACGAGGCGAGCGCCGCCCGCGATGCCGCGGTGGCCGCCGCGGCGAGCGCCGTGGGTGCGGAACTGCGCGGGTAACGTCGGGGGAGTCCCCGGCGAAAGGCGCATCATGCGAGCGGAATGGAACGGCGCGGTCCTGGCCGAGAGCGACGACACCGTGGTGGTGGAGGGCAACCACTACTTCCCGGCGTCGGCGCTGAACCGGGAGTACTTCGCCGCGAGCGACAAGCACTCGGTGTGCCCGTGGAAGGGCACGGCGTCCTACTACAGCGTCACCGTGGACGGCGCGACCAACCCCGACGCCGCCTGGTACTACCCGGAGCCGAAGCCGAAGGCCGCGGAGATCCGGGACCGGGTGGCGTTCTGGCGCGGCGTCGAGATCACCGGATGACGCTGGCGGTGCGCGCGGCGCGGCACCCGGCGAACGCGGTGATGCACGCGCTCACCTACCACCCGACCCGGGAGATCGCCTGGACCCCCGACCTGCTCGGGCTGGCCTGCACCGAGCTCGCGCCGCGCACCGCCGACGGGGAGACGCTGCACGCCTGGTGGCTGCCTGCCAGGGGCGAGCAGATCGGGCACATCCTCTTCGCGCACGGCAACGCGGGCAATATCGGCGACCGGCTGCCGATCTTCGCGCTGCTCACCGCCGCCGGGTTCGACGTGCTCGCCTTCGACTACCGCGGGTACGGCCGCAGTACCGGGCGGCCCAGCGAACGCGGCACCTACCTGGATGCCCGCGCCGCCCGCGAGGCGCTGCTCGAGCGGTCGGAGATCGATCCGGCGCGCGTCGTCTACCTGGGGAAATCGCTCGGCGGGGCGGTCGTCACCGAGCTGGCGGCCGCGCACCCGCCCGCCGGGGCGGTGCTCATGTCCACCTTCACCGGGCTGCGCGCCGCCGCCCGCTCGGTCTTCCCGGTGATCCCCGCGCCGCTGGTGCCCGATGCCTACCCGACCCTGCGTCGGATCGGCGGCCTGCGTACCCCGCTGCTGCTCATGCACGGCGATCGGGACGAACTCATCCCCGTCGAGCACTCGCACCGCCTCTACGCCGCCGCCCCCGACCCCAAGCGGCTGGAGATCTTCCCCGGCTCGGGTCACAACGACCTCATCATGGCCGCCGGCCGCCGCTGGGCCGGGCTCATCGCCGAGTGGGCGCGCACGGAGTGCGGCCTCGCTCCGTAGCCTGGACGGCATGACCGACTCCGCCGGAATCGCCGCACTGCTCGCCGCGCTCCCGGACGACGAACTGCTCGCCGTACTCCGCGCCGCCACCGCGCAGCGGCCGACGTTCGCGCGGGCACATGCCGCGCTCACCGAGCAGGCCACCTCGGGCGAGCCGCTCGACGCCGTTGTGATTCCGGACACCCCGCACCCCGACCCCGGCACCGTGCCGCCGCGGGCACCCGGATCGCAGCAGGTCGGCGGCGGGTTTGCGGTACCGCCGGTACCGGTACCGCCGCAGGGTATGTCCGGTACGCCGCCGACCGGCGGCTATACCGCCTCCGGGGTGCCGACATTCGACTCCGTTCGCGATAAGGTCGAGCAGCGCTTCGGCACCGCGCAGGGCCGGGAGGAGCTCGATCGCGAGACCACCGCGGGGCGCAGCGTCGAAGAACAGTGGCAGGCGCGCGAGGACGCGGCCCGCGACCGCCTCGACAAGATCCGGAAGTCGATGCGCGACGAACCCACCGGGCCGTGACACCCGCCGGCTCGGCGACACGAGAGTGGAGAACATGCCCGAGCCGCGCGAGATCGCCGAACGACTCCTCGACGCCCAGGTCGACTACCTGCTCGCGGAGGTGACCGGCGAGCGCTTCACCGAGGTGGTCGCCCGCGACGTCGACGCCGTGCTCGGCGTCGCCGAGACCATCCTGCTCCGCGACGTCGTCGCCCCGGAGCAGGCCAAGCAGACCGTGGCCACCGTGGCCGACCTTGTCGGCGGCAGCCCGGTCTTCGCCGACATGGCCGGCGTCTTCTCCGACTCCATCTACTCCCACATCGCGGAGAACGACGAGTACACGCTGGGCGAGGTGGTCGAGCGGCAGCCGGTGGAGGCGCTGCTGCGGAAGATCCTCGGCATGCACCAGGCGCAGGAGCGGATCCTGACCCGGCTCACCGAGAGCCCGCTGGTCGCCACCGTCGCCTCGAAGTTCGTGGACAAGCTGATCGACGACTTCATGCAGGCCAACCGGCAGCGCGCGGAGAAGATCCCCGGCGTCGGCTCGCTGGTCTCGCTCGGCCAGTCGGCCGCCAACCGGGCGCGCAAGGCCGCCGCGGACAATGCCTTCCTCAGCGACATGGCCGACAAGGGCGCGCGCTTCGCGCTGGAGCGCACCAACAACGCCATCCGCGAGGTGCTCCGCGACGCCCCCGTGCACAGCGCCGCCATGGAGTTCTGGGACCTGCACGCCGGCGAGCCGGTGAACGGCCTGCGCGAGTACCTCACCAAGCAGGACCTGCGCGACCTGGTGCTGCTCAGCTACGAGATCGCGGTGACCACCAGGGAGAAGCCGTACTTCGGGCTGCTGCTGGACGAGTGCGTCGACGTCTTCCTCGGCAAGTACGGCGAGTTCACGCTGGCCGCGCTGCTGCCCGAGCTCGGGCTCACCGGCGACGACGTGCGCACCGAGATCCTGCGCTACGGCCCCGCGGTGATCGAGCGGGCCAAGGCGGACGGCGTCCTGGCCGGGCTCATCCGCGAGCGGCTGGAGCCGTTCTATCTGTCCGAGCCGGTGCTCACGATCCTCGGCGGCGCTGGAGTCGGCGAAGGCTGACCCGAGGCGCGGGCGGGACCCGCGTGGGCCGAACCGGCGCGTGCGGAACCCGCGCCGCGATTCCGCGCTCCCGCGAGTGGGCCGGGCGGCTCGATCGCCTGACGCGCGCCGCTGCGGCACGCCCCTGACCACGAAAAACCGCCCGGTCTCCCGCCTTTCGACGTGCCGAATCGCTGGGCGTGTCGCCGGGACTTACGCGGCGTCCCCGCGCCGCCTCCGGCTACGGTGGCCGACGTGCTCACCGTCGTCGCCGTCGAGAACTACCGGTCCCTGCGCCACCTGATCGTGCCGCTGACCCCGCTCACCGCGATCACCGGCGCGAACGGCAGCGGCAAATCGAGCCTGTACCGGGTGCTGCGGCTGCTCGCCGAGTTCGCGAGCAACGGCGCGGTGGCGGCGCTGGCCAGGGAGGGCGGGCTGGATTCCACGCTGTGGGCCGGGCCGGGGCGCCCCGCGGACGGCACCCCGGTGGCGCTGCGGGTCGGCTTCGCCGCGGAGGACTTCGGCTACGCTGCCGACCTCGGCGTCCCGCCGCCCGCCGACTCGCTGTTCGACCGCGACCCCGAGATCAAGGCCGAGGCGGTGTGGGCCGGGCCCATGCTGCGCCCGGCCTCGGTGCTCACCGAGCGCGCGGGTTCGGTGGTGCGGGTGCGCGCGGGCAGGCGTTGGAACACCGTCCCGCACACGCTGCGCTCCTTCGACAGCATGCTCGGCGAGCTCGCCGACCCGAGCCGCGCCCCCGACCTGCTCAGCGTGCGCGACCGGGTGCGCGGCTGGCGCTTCTACGACCGGCTCCGCACCGACGCCGGCGCCCCCGCGCGGGCCCCGCAGATCGGCACCCGCACGGTCCGGCTCGGCCACGACGGCGCCGACCTGGCGGCCGCGCTGCAGACCATCAGGGAGATCGGCGACGCGGTGGAGCTGGACGCCGCCGTCGACAAGGCCTTCCCCGGCAGCCGGGTCGAGGTGGCCGCGCACGCGGGCCGCTTCACCGTGCGGCTGCACCAGCCCGGGCTGCGCCGCCCGCTGGAGGCCGCCGAGCTCTCCGACGGCACCCTGCGCTACCTGCTGGTGGTGGCCGCGCTGCTCACCCCGCGCCCGCCCGAGCTGCTCGTGCTGGACGAGCCGGAGACCAGCCTGCACCCCGAGCTGCTCACCGCGCTGGCCGACCTCATCGTCACCGCGTCGGCGCACACCCAGGTGATCGTGGTGACGCATGCCGCGGCGCTGCTCACCGCCTTCGCGCGGGAGGAGCGCGCCTCGGTGCTGGAGCTGCGCAAGGACGACGGCCGCACCTACCTGGCGGGTCAGGGTTTACTGGACGAGCCACCGTGGGCCTGGCCCAAGCGCTGATCGGCGTGACCAGCGTGTGAATTCCCCCCGGTGTGCGCCGCGTCGCATATCGGCGCGGCGGGCGCCGCAATAGTCTCGGCGTATGAGCGACCCGAGGATCGAGACCGAACCCGAGGCCATCCGGCCGCTGCGCGACGACATCCGCTTCCTCGGCGGGGTGCTCGGCGACACCATCCGGGACCACGAGGGGCCGGAGGTCTTCGACCTCATCGAGCGGGTGCGCAAGGAGGCCTTCCGGATTCGCCGCGAGGAGGTGGACCGCAGCGCCGTCGCGGAGATGCTGCGCGGGGTCGACGTGGCGGTGGCGATCCCGCTGATCCGGGCCTTCAGCTACTTCGTGCTGCTCGCCAACCTGGCCGAGGATCTGCAGCGCGACCGCCGCCGCGCGGTGCACGTCGGCGCGGGCGAGCCGCCGCAGGACTCCTCGCTGGCCGCCACCTACCGCAAGCTGGACGCCGCCGCGCTGGACGGCGCGACCGTCGCCGACCTGCTCTCCGACGCCCTGGTGGCCCCGGTCATCACCGCGCACCCGACCGAGACCAGGCGCCGCACCGTCTTCGACGGCCAGGCCAGGATCACCGAGCTCATGCGGCAGCGCGGCCGCGCCGCCGAGGGCGAGCGGGGTGCGCTCGAGCTCGATATCCGGCGGCAGGTGCTCGCGCTCTGGCGCACCGCGCTGATCCGGCTGGCGCGGCTGCGGATCCAGGACGAGATCGCGGTCGGGCTGCGCTACTACGAGCTCACCCTCTTCGACGTCATCCCGGCGATCAATGCCGAGGTCAGGGCGGCGCTGCGCGCCCGGTGGCCCGGGGTGGAGCTGCTGCCGCGGCCGATCCTGCGGCCCGGCTCCTGGATCGGCGGCGACCGGGACGGCAACCCGTTCGTCACCGCCGAGGTGGTGCGCACCGCGGCCGGGCAGGCCGCGAGCGTCGCCTTCGAGCGGTACCTGCGCGAGCTGGCCGAGCTGGAGAAGGTGCTGGCCCAGTCGGCGCGGCTGGTGCCGGTCTCGGAGCGGGTCGCCGGGCTGGCCGCGGCCGGCTACCCGGATCGGGAGACGCACGCCGACGAGCCGTATCGCCGTGCGCTGCACGCCATCCGGAACCGGCTCACCGCCACCGCCGTGCGCGCGCTGGGCAGCGCACCGGTGCACGGCTCGGATGTCGGCGCCGAGCCGTACGACACCCCGCAGGAGGTGCTCGACGACCTGGACGCGGTCGACGAGTCCATGCGCGCCGCCGGCGACGGCCTGCTCGCCGACGACCGGCTGGCCGCGCTCCGCTTCGCGCTGGAGACCTTCGGCTTCCACCTGCAGAGCCTGGACATGCGGCAGAACTCCGAGGTGCACGAGCAGGTGGTGGCCGAGATCCTGGCCTGGGCCGGGGTGCACGCCGACTACGCGAGCCTCCCCGAGGACGAGCGGGTGGCGCTGCTCGCCGCCGAGCTCCGCACCCGCAGGCCGCTGCTCGGGCCGCACGCGGCGCTGAGCGAGAAGACCACCCAGGAACTCGGCATCGTCCGCGCGGCCGCCGAGGTCATCGCCACCTTCGGCGCCGAGGCGGTGCCGAACTACATCATCAGCATGTGCACCTCGGTGAGCGACATGCTGGAGGCGGCGCTGCTGCTCAAGGAGGCGGGCATCCTGGACCCGGGCGGCCCCTCGTCCTCCCCGGTCGGCATCGTCCCCCTCTTCGAGACCATCGAGGATCTCGCCGCGGGCGCGACCACGCTCGCCGCCGCGCTGGACGTGCCGGTGTACCGCGAGCTGGTGGCCGGTGCCGGGATGCGCCAAGAGGTCATGCTCGGCTACTCCGACTCCAACAAGGACGGCGGCTACCTCGCCGCCAACTGGGCGCTCTACCGCGCCGAACTCGAACTGGTCGATGTCGCCCGCAAGACCGGCATCCGGCTGCGGCTCTTCCACGGCCGCGGCGGCACCGTCGGCCGCGGCGGCGGCCGCAGCTACGACGCCATCCTCGCCCAGCCCGCCGGAGCCGTGCGCGGCGCGCTGCGCCTCACCGAGCAGGGCGAGGTGATCGCCGCCAAGTACGCCGAACCCCGGGCCGCGCACCGCAATCTGGAGTCGCTCATCGCGGGCACCCTGGAGTCGACGCTGCTCGACGTCGAGGGGCTCGGCCCGGATGCCGAACCCGCCTACGAGCTCATGGACGAACTCGCCGCCCGCGCCCGCGCCGCCTACGCCGCGCTGGTGCACGACGAGCCGGGTTTCGTCGAGTACTTCCGCCAGTCCACCCCGGTCGCCGAGGTCGGCGACCTGAACATCGGCAGCCGCCCGGCCTCCCGCAAACCCACCAGCTCCGTCTCCGACCTGCGCGCCATCCCCTGGGTCATGGCCTGGAGCCAGGCGCGCGTCATGCTGCCCGGCTGGTACGGCACCGGCACCGCCCTCGAGGAGTGGGTCTCCGGCGACCCGGACCGCCTCGCGGTGCTCACCGACCTCTACCACCGCTGGCCCTTCTTCCGCACCGTCCTCTCCAACCTGGCCCAGGTGCTCGCCAAGAGCGACCTCGCCATTGCCGAGCGGTACGCGGAGCTGGTTTCCGATACGGCCCTGCGAGACCGCATCTTCGGCATGATCCGGGACGAGCATGCCCGCACCATCCGCATGCACGCCGCCGTCACCGGCAACGACCACCTGCTCGCGGACAACGCCTCGCTGGCGGAGTCCATCCACAACCGTTTCCCGTACCTGGAGCCGCTGAATCAGATGCAGGTGGAGCTGCTGCGCCGGTTGCGGGCGGGAGATGATCAGGAACTGGTGAAGCGGGGGATTCTGCTCACCATGAACGGGTTGGCGACGGCGTTGCGGAACTCGGGGTAGGGCTGCACCGGGCGTGGAGTCCCGGTGGTACACCCAGAAGATCAGCCGTGGGCGGCCCCGCGTGCCCGGATGAGGTTCTGCGCCGCTGTGTTCTGGCCGAGGCGGTTACCGAGCTCTCGGTGCAGACCGAGTGCCTGCTCGAACAGGTCCGCGGCTTTCGGGTAGTCGCCGACGACGAGGTGCACAGCCCCGATGTAGTCGATGGTTCCAGCCTCTTTGCCGCGGTGGCCGAGGCGGCGGAAAATGGCCAGCGCTTGCCTGAACAGGTCCGTGGCCGCATCGAATTCGCCGGCTGCGAAGTGGGTGGCACCGAGGTAGTTGAGAGCATCGGCTACGCCCATGTCGCTGCCGAAGCTGCGGTACAGAAGAAGTGCTCGCTCGAATAAATCCTTGGCTGTTTCGTTCTCACCGACGGCGAAGTGGGTAGCCCCGAGGCCGTTGTGCGCGTTGGCTTCGCCGAGTTCGTTGCCGAGGCGGCGGTAGAGGTCGAGGGCTTGCTGGAAAGCTTCTCGAGCTCGCTCATATTCACTCGCGGCGAAGTACGCTTCGCCCAGGCAGGCCGAAGCAGTCGCCACTCCCAGCTGATGTCCGAGGTCACGGTAATAGTCGAGAGCTTGCCTGTGCAGGTCGATGGCTTGCTCGGTGTCGCCGGTGACAAGAGCGGCGAAACCGAGGTGATTCGAGATCTCGGCCTGGCCGCGCCGGTCGTCGAGAGAGCCGGCGGTCTCGGCGCCGCGGCGAAGCAGGCGCACCGCCAGCTCCAACGGCCCATCCGACCACAGCAGGCCCACGACGGCAGTGGTCAGCGCGACCAGGCGCTCCGGAACCTGATTTGCGACGTAATCCAGACAGTCGAGCAGGTTGTTCCGCTCGGCGCGCAGCCACGTCAGTCCGTGCCATTGATCGTCGAATTCCTGCGCGAGGGCCTGCACTTGCCCATCGCCCCCGCGAGTCGACACCATCGACCAGTGGTTCGCGTTGTCACTGCTGCGCTGGTAGTAGCCCAGCAACTCGCCCACCGCCTCGGTGCCGTCGGTGCCGGTGAGCCCCCGGGAATAGTCGCGGAGCAGATCATGCATCCGGTATCGGCCGCGAGAGACTTCCTCGAGCAAGTGGCTGCGGTGCAGAACCAGTAGTTCTCGTCGCGAGGTCACGACGTCGGTGCCGGTCAGAGCCGCGGCCGCATACGCGTCGATCTCGCGGCCGGGGTGCGAACCCAGGCAGCCGAACAGTCGCTGCTGCGTAACCGTCAGTGCCTGAAAGGACAGATCGAAGGCGGCGCGCACGGACGGAGCGTCTTCATCGAGAGCGGCTATGCGATCAACCGCCGATTCGATCTCGGTGGCGCGCTCGGCGATATCAGCCGCCGTCCATCGTCGGTGATGGGCGACCTGCCCTGCGATCATGGCAATCGCCAACGGCAAATAGCCACACGCCTCGGCGATACGGGCGCCGGCCCGCTGTTCCGCCCGATCCGTCGAGTCGCGGCCGGCGACGGCGAGAAACAAGGTCACCGCCGAATCGCCGGCCAGGGCCCCCAGGGCGAGCAGCCGCATATCGGCAACGGTCAATCGGTGACGGCTGGTGACGATGGTGAGGCAGTCGGCCCCGCTCGGCAGCAGCGGCTCGATCTGTTCGTGGCCCACCGCATCGTCGAGTACGAGCAGTACCCTTTTCGTGCTCAGCAGAGCGCGCCAACGATCACGGCGCCGGGCGAAGGTATCGGGAAGATGCGCCGGGTCCATTCCGCTCGCGAGCAGGAGATCGCCCAGCACCTCGGCGGGGTCGGCGGGCTGCCGGCTCGGCGAGTAGGCATGGAGACGAACGAAGTACCGGCCGTCCGGGAACCGTGGGGCGAGCTCGTGGGCGGCGCGTACGGCCAGGGTGGTCTTTCCGGCTCCGGCCATGCCGGCGATCGCGTGGATCGAGACGATCCGGCTCGGATCCGGGGCATCGAGTAGCTGACGCAGCTCCGAATCGCGGCCCACGAAAACGCGGGGATCCGCGGGGAGGGTCGATGGGCAAGGGCCGGAAGCGGCGGTAGCGGAGTGACTTGCCTCGTCCTGGCCGTCGTCAATCGGTGTCTCCGCGGTCGACCGCCAAGCCCTGCGGGCGTGCCGCCACTGTGTTTCGACCTGCGCGAGCCACTCGGGCGCGGTGTCGAGGGCACGGGCGATCGTCTCCACCCGCTCCCACGGGATGGGGCGGGCGGCGGTCATCAGATCGGAGACGAGCTGTCGGCTCTGTAATGCCTCCTGCGCCAGAGCGGCCTGCGTATCGAGTTCGGAGGAACGCAGTTTCGCGCGGAACAGCTCACCCAGAATTCGCGCGGGGCGTGGCCGCGCGGTATCCCGAGCAGAGTCTGTCCCGCCCATGTCCCGCAATCCTCCCGATATCGTCCCGAACAGCGCCGGACCTCCGATCCTGCCCGACCGTAATCGGCATGACCACAACCGAACTGCTCGCCCTGCTGCTGGCACTGTCGCTCACGGTGAACCTCGGCTTCACCGTGGCCTGGATCGCGAAAGCGGCTGGGCAGAGCACCGGCAAGGCCGTCCTGATCGCCCTGGGGCTCGCGCTGCCTACCCTGGGCCTGTACTTCACCGCGCTCAGCGCCTACGCATGACAGTGCCGAGGAGCTTGCTCCGTCGCCGGCAGTGCCCCGCGGGATCAGTCCGCTCGCTTCGCGGCGGTGATGAGGGTGCGCAGGGTGGCGGTGACCGTGGCGGTGTCGAAGCCGCCGACCAGGGCGTGGTGCAGGGCGAAGCCGTCGAGGTAGTCGACGAGTGGGCGGACCGCGGATTCCGGGATGGCGGGGTCGCCGGTGGCGGCGCGGAGGTGTCCGGTGAGCCAGGTGGTGAGGCGGAAGTGTCCGGCGCGCAGGGCTTCTCGGACCTCGGGGAGGTCGCGGGCCTCCAGCATGAGGGCGTAGCGGGCGAGGGTGGCCGGTTCGTCGGCGGTGACGGCGTGGTGCAGCACGGCGCCGAGCACCTCCACCAGTTCGGCGGGGTCGCGCGGGGTGGGGGCGCGGTCCCAGGCGGCGTGGTCGCGCTCCTCGAGGCGGCCGGTGATGCCGATGAGCAGGGCGGCGCGGGTGCGGAAGTAGTTGGAGGTGGAGCCGGGGGGTAGGTCGGCGGCTTCGTCGACGGCGCGGTGGGTGAGGGCGCGCGGGCCGCGTTCACCGAGGAGGCGGAGGGCGGTGTCGAGGACGAGGGTGCGTTTGCCGGTCACGCCGGAATACTACAGGGGTAGTGCTCAACACTATCTTTGTAGTAGATTCCACTACATCAGTAGTGAGAAGGAGTGGGTCGGATGGACGAGGTACTGATCGCCGGGGGCGGAATCGGCGGGCTGGCGACGGCGCTGGCGGTGCTGCGGGCCGGGAAGCGGCCGGTGGTGCTGGAGCGGGTGGCGGAGCAGGCCGCGGTGGGTTCGGGACTTTCGCTGTGGCCGAATGCGATTCGTGCGCTCGATGTGCTCGGCGTCGGGGCGGAGGTGCGGGCGCGGGCGGTCGCCGATGCGTCCGGTGGGATCCGGGATGCCGCCGGGCGGCCGCTGCTGCGGGTGGATGCGGCGGCGTTGCGGGAGCGGTTCGGGGAGCCGATCGTGGTGCATCGGGCGGAGTTGATGGCGATTCTGCGGGATGCGCTGCCCGACGGGGTGTTGCGGAGCGGGGTCGGGGTGACGGCGGCGGAGGAGTCCGGGCGGGTGGTCACGACGGTGGGGGAGCGCCACGCCGAACTCGTCGTCGGGGCAGACGGTATTCGCAGCGTCGTGCGCCGGGCGGTGGCGGGTGAGGTCGAGCCGCGCTACGCGGGATACACCGCCTGGCGCACGGTGGTGACGCCGTCCGAGCCGGTCACCGAGTTCGGCGAGACGTGGGGGCGCGGGCAGCGCTTCGGCTTCGCCCCGCTGGCCGACGGCCGCGTCTACTGCTTCGCCACCGCGAACGCGCCCGCGGCTGCGAGTGGATCCGGCGTCGGCAACGGGGTCGCCGGTGTGCGCGGCGGTGCGGAAGGCCACGATGACGTAGCCGCGTCGTTCGTTCGAATGAACGACGAACTCGCCGAACTCCGGGAACGCTTCGCCCACTGGCACGCCCCCATTCCAGCCCTCCTGGAAGCCGCCGACCCGGCCGCGGTCCTCCGCCACGACATCTACGACCTCCCCGCCCTCCCGCGCTTCACCGCGGGCCGGATCGCCCTGGTCGGCGACGCCGCCCACGCCATGACCCCCGATCTCGGCCAGGGCGCCTGCCAGGCCCTGGAGGACGCCGCCACCCTCGGCGCCGTCCTCGCCACCGACGCCGACCTGCGCCGCTACGACGCCCTGCGCCGCCCGCGCACCCAGCGCATCGCCGCCAGGGCGCGCAGCATGGGCCGGGCCGGACAGCTCTCGGCGCGCCCGCTGGTCGCCCTGCGCGACGCGGTCATGCGCCGCACCCCGGCGAGCGCGCAGCTCGCCGCCATGGCCTCCCTGCTGGACTGGGCACCCGAGGAATTCGCTCCGACAGCGTGATGCGGGAGAGCCATAACGACCACCACCCTCGGGTACACCGGGCTCTCCCGCCGCACCCGGGCCCGGATCACCCTGG
The DNA here is from genome assembly GCF_040654395.1 of Nocardia sp. NPDC050697. Taxonomy (NCBI): domain Bacteria; kingdom Bacillati; phylum Actinomycetota; class Actinomycetes; order Mycobacteriales; family Nocardiaceae; genus Nocardia; species Nocardia sp. NPDC050697. The sequence goes on along the minus strand of NZ_JBFAHY010000012.1, from coordinate 11,755 downwards.
TGAACTCCTCGGAGCGGTTCACCGGGCGCCTGCACCAGCTCACTGAAGCCGCGCCTCACTCCGCGTACCGGCGAGCCATCGCCACCGCCGTCTCGGCCATGACCGCGCGCAACTCGGCGGGCTCCAGCACCTCCGCGTGCGCCCCCAGCGGCAGCAACCCGTGCGCCATCACCTCGTACGACTCCGCCGCCACCGTCACCCGCACCCACCCCTCGGCATCCGGCTCGCCCGCCGAGGCCACGGCGTCGGCCACGGCCGCGGGCTCGAACCCGAGCCGCAGCAGCGACAACCGCCCGGCATCGATCCGGCAGCGCGCCGTCACCCGCAGCATGGCCCTGGCGAACTCGTCCGCCGCCCGCTCCCAGTGCGCGGCGAGATCGAAATCGCCGGGCCGGGTGAAGGTCTCACCGGTATCGTGAGCCTCGGCGATCCGCCCGACCCGATACGACCGCACCGACCCACCGGCCAGCGCCACCAGGTACCAGGTGCCCGCCTTGAGCACCAGCCCCAGCGGCCCGACCCGCCGCCGCACCACCGCGTCCCCGCGCTCGTACCCGATCTCCAGCAGCCGATCCGCCCACAGCGCCTCGGTGACGACAGCCAGCGCCGGGGTCCGATCCGGCCGGTGGAACCAGCCCGCGGCGTCCACATGCACCCGCTCGGCGATCCGGGTGGCCCGCCCGCGCAGCTCCGGCGGCAGCGCGGCGAGCACCTTGAGCTGCGCGGTCGCCAGTACGGTCCCGAGCCCGAGGTCGGCGGCGGCGCCGGGCTGCCCGGCCAGTAGCACCGCGTCGGCCTCGTCGGGGTTCAGCCCGGTGATCCGGGTGCGGTAGCCGTCCAGCAAGCGGATGCCGCCGGCGCGCCCCGGCTCGGTGTAGACCGGGACGCCGGCGGCGGAGAGCGCGTCCACGTCCCGGTACACCGTGCGCACCGAGACCTCCAGCTCCGCGGCGAGCTGGGACGCCGTGCACCGGCCCCTGGTCTGCAGGAGCAGCAGCAGGCGGAGGAGTCGGCTCGCGCGCATCGACCGACACTATCCGGACAACCCTGACAGCGGGTGTCAACAAGCGGTCGTACCGTCGGCCCCATGACCACCTGGAACGAGTTCCTGACCGACGCGCCGCGCGTCGCCGGCGTCTTCAACCGCAGGCACCGCGCGACCGGCCACCTCTGCCTGCTCGGCACCCTGCGCGCCGACGGCTCGCCCCGGATCAGCCCGATCGAGCCGCGCGTCTTCGAGGGGTTGCTGGTGCTGGCGGGCATGCCGAAGACCCGCAAATTCGCCGACCTGGCCCGCGACCCGCGCTTCTGCCTGCACACCGCCACCGCCGACCCCATGGTCGGCGACGGCGACGCCAAGCTCTTCGGCACCGTCACCGACCTGAAGGACAAGGACCTGCACACCCGCTTCCTGCAGCACCTCTTCGAGGAGAGCGGCTTCGACGCGCGCGGCGAGGAGTTCGACCACTTCTTCGTCGCCGACCGGCTGACCGGGGGCTCCACCGTCGAACTCGTCGAGGGCCGGCTGGAGATCACGGTGTGGACGCCGGGAAAGGGGGAGCGGGTCGAGGTGAAGAACTGAGCGGCCGTACCACTCCTGGGTACCCTGGGAGAAAGCCCCGCCGTGAATGAGCTTGCACAGTCGTGCATAATCATCACATGGTTGATTCCTCGAACGGGGCCCTGCGGGTCGCGGTGGCCGGAGCGAGCGGGTACGCGGGCGGTGAGGTCCTGCGTCTACTGCTGGAGCACCCCGAGTACCGACGCGGGCGCCTCGAGATCGGGGCGCTGACCGCGGGTTCGAACGCAGGCACGCCGCTCGGCACGCTGCAGCCGCACCTGCTCCCGCTGGCCGACCGGGTGCTCGCCGCCACCACCGTGGACGAGCTGACCGGGCACGACGTGGTCTTCCTCGGGCTGCCGCACGGCCAGTCCGCCGCGCTGGCGAACACCCTGCCCGAGTCCACCGTGATCATCGACTGCGGCGCCGACTTCCGGCTGCACGACGCCGCCGCCTGGCAGCGCTGGTACGGCGGCGAGCACGCGGGCACCTGGCCCTACGGCCTGCCCGAGCTCGGTTACAACCGGGAGCAGTTGCGCGGCGCCCGCCGGATCGCGGTCCCCGGCTGCTACCCGACCGTCACCAGCCTCGCGCTCGCCCCCGCCTTCGCCGCCGGGCTCGCCGAGCCCACGGTGAACGTGGTCGCGGTGAGCGGAACCTCCGGCGCCGGACGGAAACTCGACATCGGGCTGCTCGGCTCGGAGGTCATGGGCTCGGCCCGCGCCTACGGCATCGCGGGCGCGCACCGGCACACCCCCGAGATCGCGCAGAACCTGAGCGCCGCGGCGGGCGCCCCGGTCGCGGTCTCCTTCACCCCGGTGCTGGCGCCCATGCCGCGCGGCATCCTGGCGACCTGCACCGCCCCCACCAGCGCCGATCTCGCCCAGGTGCGCGCCGCCTACGAGAAGGCGTACGCCGCCGAACCCTTCGTGCACCTGCTGCCCGAGGGCGCGCTGCCCTCGACCGGCGCCGTGCTCGGCTCCAACGCCGTCACCCTGCAGGTCGCGGTGGACGCCGACGCGGGCCTGCTGGTGGTGATCGGCGCGATCGACAACCTGACCAAGGGCACCGCGGGCGCCGCGGTGCAATCCATGAACCTCGCCGTCGGTTTCGACGAGACCGCCGGGCTTCCCACCGTAGGAGTGGCGCCGTGACGACGACCGAAGCAGGCAGGCTGGTCCGCACCCAGGGGGTGACCGCGCCGCTCGGCTTCCGCGCCGCCGGAATCGCGGCCGGGATCAAGGCCAGCGGCAAGGCCGATCTGGCGCTGGTCTTCAACGAGGGCCCGGAGTACGCCGCCGCCGGGGTCTTCACCAGGAACAAGGTGAAGGCGGCGCCGGTGCTGTGGTCGCAGCAGGTGCTCACCGCCGGCCGGCTGCGCGCGGTGATCCTGAACTCCGGCGGTGCCAATGCCTGCACCGGCCCCGGCGGGTTCCAGGACACCCACCGCACCGCCGAGGCGCTGGCCGCCGCGCTGAGCAGCTGGGGCACCGAAACCGGCGCCGGCGAGATCGCGGTCTGCTCCACCGGGCTGATCGGCGACCGGCTGCCCATGGACAAGATCGTCCCGGCCATCACCGAGATCGTGCACGAGATGGGCGGCGGGCTCTCCGGCGGCACCGATGCCGCGCACGCCATCATGACCACCGACACCGTGCCGAAAGAAGCTGCCTACCACCACCGTTCGAAGTGGAACGTGGGCGGCATGGCCAAGGGCGCGGGCATGCTCGCCCCCTCGCTCGCCACCATGCTGGTGGTGCTCACCACCGACGCCTCGGTCACCGCCGAGCAGCTGGACGCCGCGCTGCGCAAGGCCACCGCGCGCACCTTCGACCGCCTCGACGTGGACGGCTCCTGCTCCACCAACGACACCGTGCTGCTGCTCGCCAACGGCGCCAGCGAGGTCACGCCGTCGCAGCAGGAGCTGGACGACGCCGTGCTCGCCGTCTGCGACGACCTCGCCGCCCAGCTCATGGCCGACGCCGAGGGCGTCACCAAACGGGTGCTGGTCACCGTGACCGGCGCCCTCGACGAGGACGAGGCGCTCATCGCCGCCCGCACCATCGCCAGGGACAGCCTGGTCAAGACCGCGCTCTTCGGCTCCGACCCGAACTGGGGCCGGGTACTCGCCGCCGTCGGCATGGCCCCGGCGACGCTGGAGGCCGACCGGATCACCGTGTCCTTCAACGGAAGCCCGGTCTGCGTGGACGGCGCCGGCGCGCCCGGCGCCCGCGACGTCGACCTCTCCGGCGCCGATATCGAGGTCGTGGTGGACCTGAAGATCGGCGACGGCACCGCCACCATCCGCACCACCGACCTCTCGCACGGCTACGTCGAAGAGAACTCGGCCTACAGCTCATGACCGGGCTCGCGCACGACCTCAGCGCGCTGGACAAGGCGCACGTGCTGGCCGGGGCGCTGCCCTGGCTGCAGAAGTTCCGGGACAAGGTCGTCGTGGTCAAGTACGGCGGCAATGCCATGGTCGACGACGAGCTGAAACGCGCCTTCGCCGCCGACATGGCCTTCCTGCGCACCGTCGGCGTGCACCCCGTCGTGGTGCACGGCGGCGGCCCGCAGATCACCGCCATGCTCGGCAAGCTCGGCCTGCAGGGCGAGTTCCGCGGCGGCTTCCGGGTGACCACGCCCGAGGTCATGGACGTGGTGCGGATGGTGCTCTTCGGGCAGGTCGGCCGGGAGCTGGTCGGGCTGATCAACGCGCACGGCCCGTACGCCGTGGGGATCTCCGGCGAGGACGCCGGGCTCTTCACCGCCACCCGCCGCACGGTGCTGGTGGACGGCGAGGCCACCGATATCGGCCTGGTCGGCGATGTCACCGAGGTCAACCCGGACGCCGTGCTCGACCTCATCGACGCAGGCCGCATCCCGGTGGTCTCCACCATCGCCCCCGACATCGACGGCGTGGTGCACAACATCAATGCCGACACCGCCGCCGCCGCGCTCGCCGAGGGCATCGGCGCCGAGAAACTGGTGGTCCTCACCGACGTCGAGGGGCTCTACACCGACTGGCCGGACCGCTCTTCGCTCACCACCGAGATCGGCGCCGCCGCGCTCGCCGCGCTGCTGCCCAGGCTGGACGCGGGCATGGTCCCGAAGATGGAGGCCTGCCTGCGCGCGGTGCGGGGCGGCGTCCCGACCGCGCACGTGATCGACGGCCGGGTCCCGCACTCGGTGCTGCTGGAGCTGTTCACCGGAGAAGGAATCGGCACCATGGTGACCCCCGAGGAGACGATATGAGCTCGGCCGACCTGCAGGGCCGGTGGAACACCGCCCTGATGAACAACTACGGCACCCCCAAGATCGCGCTGGTCCGCGGCGCGGGCGCGGTGGTCTACGACGCCGACGGCAAGCGCTACCTCGACTTCCTCGGCGGCATCGCGGTCAACAGCCTCGGCCACGCGCACCCCGCCATCCTGGCGGCGGTGACCCAGCAGCTCGGGACGCTCGGGCACGTCTCCAACCTGTACGTCAGCGAGCCGGTGATCGAGCTCGCCGAGCGGCTGCTCGCCCAGTTCGGCGAGGGCCGGGCCTTCTTCTGCAACTCCGGCGCCGAGGCCAACGAGGCGGCTTTCAAGATCGCCAGGCTGACCGGGCGGCCGAATATCGTCGCCTGCGAGGAGGCGTTCCACGGCCGGACCATGGGCGCGCTGGCGCTCACCGGCCAGCCCGCCAAGCGCGAGCCGTTCGCGCCCATGCCGCCCGGCGTGCGGCACATTCCGTACGGCGACGCCGTCGCGCTGGACGCCGCGGTGGACGAGAACACCGCCGCTGTCGTTCTGGAGCCGATCCTCGGTGAGAGCGGCGTCATCGTCCCGCCCATCGACTACCTCGCCAAGGCCCGCGAGATCACCTCCCGGCGCGGCGCGCTGCTCATCCTGGACGAGGTCCAGACCGGCATCGGCCGCACCGGCGCCTTCTACGCGCATCACACCGCCGGCATCGTGCCGGATGTCGTCACCCTGGCCAAGGGCCTCGGCGGCGGCCTCCCCATCGGCGCCGTGCTGGCGCGCGGCGCCGCGGCGGAGCTGCTCCAGCCCGGCGCGCACGGCACCACCTTCGGCGGCAACCCCGTCTGCGCGGCCGCCGCACTGGCCGTGCTGCGCACCATCGACGAGGAGGGGCTGCTCGCCCACGTCGAGTCGGTCGGCAAGCGGCTCGGCGACGGCATCGCCCTGCTCGAACACCCCGAGGTCGACCACGTGCGCGGCGCCGGGCTGCTCCTCGGCATCGGGTTGAAGCGCGGGATCTCCGGCTTCGTCGAGGCGCGCGCGCGCGAGGCCGGCTACCTGATCAACGCCCCCAAGCCGGACACCATCCGGCTCGCCCCGCCGCTCGTCCTCACCGAAACCCAGGCGGAGAGCTTCGTCGCGGACCTGCCCGCGATCCTCGATGCCGCCGCCGCCGACGCCAAGGAGGAAGCGTGATGTCGGAATCGATCGAGGGCGGATCGGTGACGCCGATCGGCGCCGCCGCCTCGGCCGCGCATCCCGGGACCGGCCCGGCTGCGCAGGGAGGTGCCGCGCCCGCGCCCACCCCGGCAGCCCGGGCGGGGGCCGAAGCCGCGCCTGCCCCGCGCCACTTCCTCCGCGACGACGACGTGACCCCGCCCGAGCAGGCCGAGATCCTCGCCCTCGCAGCGGAACTGAAGGCGTTCCCTTTCTCCCGCAGGCCCCTCGAGGGCCCGCGCGGCGTCGGCGTGATCTTCGAGAAGAACTCCACCCGCACCAGGTTCTCCTTCGAGGTCGGCATCGCCCAGCTCGGCGGCCACGCGGTGGTCGTCGACGGCCGCGACACCCAGCTCGGCCGCGAGGAGACCCTCGCCGACACCGGCCGCGTCCTCTCCCGCTACGTCGACGCCGTCGTCTGGCGCACCTTCGCCCAGGCCCGGCTGGAGCAGATGGCCGCCGCCGCGACGGTCCCGATCGTCAACGCCCTCTCCGACGAGTTCCACCCCTGCCAGGTCCTCGCCGACCTGCTCACCCTCCGCGAACGGCTCGGCTCGCTGTCCGGCCGCACCCTGGCCTACTTCGGCGACGGCGCGAACAATATGGCGCACTCCCTCCTGCTCGGCGGGGTGACCGCCGGCCTGAACGTGGTGATCGCCGCCCCCACCGGCTTCGTCCCCGACCCTGCGGTGGTCGCCGCCGCCACCAAGCGTGCCGCCGAGACCGGCGCGAGTGTGACCGTCACCGACGACCCCATCGCCGCCGCCACCGGCGCCGACGTCCTGGTCACCGACACCTGGACCAGCATGGGCCAGGAGAACGACGGCCTCGACCGCGTCGGCCCCTTCCGTCCCTTCCAGATCAACGCTGCCCTGCTCGCTCTGGCTGCCCCGGAGGTCGTTGTCCTGCACTGCCTCCCCGCCCACCGCGGCGAGGAGATCACCGACGAGGTCCTGGACGGCCCGCACAGCGCCGTCTGGGACGAGGCCGAGAACCGCCTGCACGCCCAGAAGGCGCTCCTCGTCTGGCTGCTGGAGAAACAGGCCCGGCAGTGAGCGTTCCGCGAAGTCAGTCCGGCCGGGGCCCCGCCATCGCGCGGACCCGGGCCGGACGGCAATCCCGCATCATCGAACTCCTCGCCAGCAATCCCGTTCGCAGCCAGGGGGAATTGGCCGCTCTGCTCGCGGCCGAGGGAATCGAGACCACTCAGGCCACGCTCTCCCGTGATCTCGATGAGCTCGGGGCGGTGAAGTTGCGCGCCGCCGATGGGGGAGCGGGGGTGTACGTCGTTCCCGAGGACGGGAGCCCCGTTCGCGGGGTCACCGGTGGTACCGATCGCCTCTCCAAGCTGCTCGGCGACCTGCTCGTCTCCACCGATGCCAGTGGGAACATGGCCGTTCTGCGGACTCCGCCGGGGGCGGCGCACTACCTCGCGAGCGCGCTCGACCGTGCGGCGCTGCCGTGGATTGTCGGGACGATCGCCGGGGACGACACGATCGCGGTGATCGCTCGGGAGCCGCTGACCGGGGCCGAGCTGGCGGCGAAGATCGAAGAGCTTGCCTGATCGCGACCAGATGAGCTGCTCGCAACGCGCAGGTACGATCTGACAGCGACAGAACAAGGGGGGTACATGAGCAATCTGGTACTGGATCCGGGCCGAGCCCGGGAATTGGCCGATATCGTAGGCAGAATCAGCGACAGTATACGTGAGCTGAATCCACTAGCTGACGGAATCGAGGCGGAGCCGACCCTGCAGTCGGCCGAAATTGGTGAAGTCGTCGATACGACCGCGACCGCTTTGGAAAAGGTGATCACATATCACGCGGATCGCTTGCTCGAATTTTCCGACCTCACCAACCGTGCAGTCGACAATTTCCTGCAGCAGGAGGCCGCCGGCGCGGCCGGGATCGACGGGACAGTGCCGCGGTGAGTGGGGGAGGATACGTTGAGGCGATCACTGTGCCGACGGTCTTGGGCTGGGACCCACGCCCTGCCCTTCGCGTGGCCGACAAACTCGAGGAGAAGGCGCAGGAACTCGATGCGCTGACGCACAGTGCCGCTGTGGCCATCGACAACTCGTACGATTTCTGGACGGGCGCCGCCGGCGACGCGGCACGCATCCGCGCTGCCCAGGATCGGGACAACGCGCGCCGATCGAAGGAAGTGATGGTCGGCGTCCAACAGGAGATCTACAAGCAGATCGCCTCCCTGGTCGGTTACATCGATGTCATCAGAGAGAAGAAGGCCGAGGCGGAGGAGTCCGGATACGACCTCTTCGTCCGTGACGACGGCGGTGTGGATTCCCGCATGTCCAACCTCGAGGTTCTGGTTTCCTTCGGCCCCGCCGGTCTGACGGAGAAGGAGGGGTACGAACAATTCCTGACCTTGACGATCAGATCGGCTCTGCGGCGAATCCAAGCGACGAACGAGGAGGGGTCCGAAGCCATTCGGCGGTGGCTGGAAGAACTGGCCGACGATGTCCAGCGAGGAGCAACCGCTCAGCCGGTCGACCCAGAACTCGCCCGAATCCTCGCCGAGTATCAGGTCTCGCCGTCCGGCGACGGAGCGCAACTGTGGCCCTCCGGAACGCTGCTCGACAGCATTCGGACACTCGATCCGTCGTTCCAGCCGACCCTGATGACTCCCGAGGAGGCGTCCCTGCTGGGGCTGATGGCAGCGCAACCGGACGGCGCCAAGGAAATCTACGATTTCTTCGACATCAGATCCCAGGCCGAAGAGGCGGCACGCTCGGCATACCCGGACCCGACCGCACAAGCAGACGGCCACGGTGACGCCTACCGCCACATGTATTGGAACGCGCTCATGACACAGCGCTACGGCGAGGAATGGACAGCCCAGTTCGCCTCGTCCCATGAAGGGGTCGGTGGTAACGCTCCCGCTCGAGAAGCCATGGACCTTTACAATAATCAGCTTGGCCGGCAGGTCGCCGCGGAAAATCCAGATGCGTCTCCGGAGGATCTCGGGAGACTCGTCCAGCAGAAGATCGACAGCGGTGAGGCGATCGTCGTCAACGGTGATCGGCAGATCGAATGGAGCAACCGGGTGGGTGTCGGAGAGACTGAATCGCCTTTCCCGGTCGACATTCCCCTCCCGGGAGCGAACTGAGATGCGGAAGCTTGTCTCGACAGGGATCGCTGTGACCGCAGCAGTGCTGTCGGTGGCCTGTGGAAGCAGCGATACCGCGACCGTGTGCAGCGGGAGCTTCGCTGTGGATTCGCCCGCGGAACCACTGGGTTCTTCGGCGGCTCTGGAACGGGCTGTTCGGGAACTCTCGTCCACGAGCGGACCACTGTCGATGGCCGAAGTGACCGCCGCCGCCGATTGGAACGCAGGCTGGGATCGGATGATCGCTGTCTACGGCGGTTCCGATCCGGAACGAATCAATCGAGCTGCCGGGCTGCCCGGTTATTGCTGGCCAGGGCTCCCCGGGTTCGATCGGACCGAGCGACGACTTCCGGTCTTCTACGTCTTCATCGCGGGGAACACGGCAGTGCAATCGGTGCGGAGTCACCGGTACGACCAGCTGTTCGACCTGGACTCGGATACACGGATCCTGCGGCCCGAGTCGATGCTCGAGCCTGTGCCACCGAAGCCGTCGATTCCTGGATCGTTACGAGTAGTGCCTTGATCCTGCGGTCTGTCGGCACGGTCCAGCCGCAGGTGGTAGTCCTGCGGACATCCGCCACGGCTGGATGCCGAGCGCATGGAGCCGGGTGGCGATGCCGATGCCGGGCCAGTCCAAGTCGCGGTGGTAGCGGATCCGGACACGCTGGGCGAGCGCGAAGCCTGCGGCGGCCGGACTACCCGCTGAAGCAGACGAGCGGCGCCAGAACTCCGCGCTTTACCGCGAGCTGGAGCACCTGCGGGTTCTCGCAGGCGGCAACGGTGACGCCGGAAACGACACGACCGCGGTGATCGCGGAGGAAATCGACAGCGCCGTGCGCGACGGGATCGCTGATTCCGGTTCCGACGCCGGATGATCGTCGTCGGTGACACCTCGGGTCTGGTCGCCGCCTTCAGCCTCGCCGATGCGGAGCATTCCAACGCCTGCGTGGCGCTACAGCAAGCCGCGCTGACGGTCGTCTCGCCGCTCGTGATGCTCGAGATCGAATACATCACCACCCGCTGTATCAACCGCCGGTCCACCGATGCCGTCGATGACTGGCTCCTGGCGCAAGGGCGTGCCGGACGGCTGGAAATGCCTGCTGCCCGACGATCTCTGACCGCTGTGGAGCCGGTTCGTCGCGGGCGCCCGCGGTCCGGTTCGAGCACGATGGATCGGGCGGCGCGAAATCACGGATCATCGAAGGTCGGCGAGCAGTACATCCAGTAGGGACTCCTCGTGTACAGCGAGCCCGGTGCGGTGCATGGTCGGTGCGAGTTCGGGATCCCATGGAATCGGTACCTGCTCAGGGAGTCTACGACGACAAGGCCGTCCTGATCTGGGTCGACGACCACGGCGTCAGGCACGTGAGCGAGTACCGGGCGAACACGGACCCGACGGCGCGGTACATCGACAACCCCCATGAGACCCGAGACGTGAACGGCGATGGAAAGCCGGAACTGGGCCGCCTTCCCGCCGGAACCTCCGAGTACGGACACAACTGGTTCAAGAACAAGCACGAAACGGTGGGAGACGGCAACGTTTTCACGATGCCGGAAAGCGCCCGAGTCGCGGCGGAATACGACACGAACCACGACGGATTATTCAATGACAATGCCACCGGCCCGGGCGGGGAATCCATGTTCTGGCATTGCGGGCGCGAGGGCGACGTCGCCAGCGCAGGATGCCAGACAATGCCTTCCGACGATTGGAGCAGGTTCACCTCCGATATGGGTGTGTCCCTGACCGACAAGTACACGGGTGAACAGGTTCCGCTGCGCTATACGTTGGTGAACGAGAATCCGGCCAATGGGAACACGGAGTACGGACATGTCGAAGAGGGAGTCGCCTGAGCAGGCCAGGCCGTCGGCGCCGGCGGCCTGGAAGGTGCCGATGGTGGTGGTAGCCGCTGCGACCGCACTGTGCTGCGCCCTGAAGTTGTGGGCGGATGTGACGACTTTCGCCGACGGGGAATTCTGGCTGTCCCTCGGCCTTCTCGTCGCCGTCCCGGTGGCGGTGTGGCTGGTGCTGATCGCCGTCGGCTGCGTGCGGTACGCGAACTGGTGGCGTCTGGGACTCCTGGTTCCGCTGTTCCTGGTGGCGACCGTGGCCCTGGCCGGATTCGCGGTTCCCGGCCGGATCGGCTGGCAGCTGGCCCGAAGCGAAATGGATCAAGCCGCTGCGGAGTGCGGCACGCTGCAGGGCGGGCTGTCGGATAGCTCGTACAAAAGTGCGACAATCGGTGTCTACGACTTCCACCATATCGAGAGCGGGCCCGGCGGAGAATGCGAATTCTATCTGTCGAAGCATTACCCCGGAGTGCGTAGCGGGTTCCTCTATCTACCGGCTGGTGCAGCCCCCGTCAGCGACATCGATCACGAGTACGTCCGCCTCGGGGATTCTTGGTACTACTTCAAGGCATGATCTCCGCGCCATCCGGTCGATCAACGAGTCGGTGGGCGCGACCGCTCGGCCCGGTGGCGGCGCCCTGTGCCCTATGCTGGCCCCGAACCTAAACGCTGTCCCGTAAGTCTTGGAAGGCTGTGAAGAGCAGCGGCGGATCGGAGTGTCAGGCTGCGTGAGCGAGGTTCGCGAGCCGGGCTACTC
>NZ_JBFAHY010000011.1:0-187925 GCF_040654395.1 Nocardia sp. NPDC050697 | reverse complement strand
GACCCTCACACGGGGGTGCAAGAAGCCGGGCACCAAATAATCTTTGGCACTGACATTCATCGACACACTATTGAGTTCTCAAAGAACACACGCACACACCTTCGCGCCAGATATTCTCCGGAGTTTCAGTGAGGCTGTTGGACCAGCGTAGCTCATCAAGAGCTAGTATCCAAATCCGTCAGGCGCTCAGCCGTCCAACCTCGTGTCCCGGTCTCCCGGGTCGGTGTCCGTGTCGCTCTGACGGGTTAAAAGTTACGTCGCTCGCTGTGCGATGTCAAATCGCCTGGTCAGGAACGTTTTTCAACGGTCACCCGCTCGACCGCGCCGCCCAGCTCCTGCAACTGCTCGACGAACCGGGGGTACCCGCGGTCGATGTGGAAGACGTCGTGCACCTCGGTGGTGCCGTCGGCCACCAGCCCGGCCAGCACCAGCCCGGCGCCGGCCCTGATGTCCGAGGACCAGACCGGAGCGCTGGAGAGCCGCGGGATGCCGCGCACGACGGCGTGGTGCCCGTCGGTCCTGGCATCGGCGCCGAGCCGGATCATCTCCTCCACGAAGCGGAATCGCGCCTCGAAGATGTTCTCGGTGATCATCGAGGTGCCGTCCGCCACCGCGGCGAGGCCGATGGCCATCGGCTGCAGGTCGGTCGGGAAGCCGGGGAACGGCAGCGTCGAGAAGTTCACCGCGCGTGGCCGTTCCGGCTGCACCACGCGGAAGCCGTTGGGCTCGAAGGAGATCCGCGAGCCGGCCGAGCGCAGTTTGTCCAGCACCAGCGAGAGGTGCTTGGGGTTCACCCCGGTGACCCGGACGTCGCCCTGGGTCATGGCGGCGGCGATCCCCCAGGTGGCCGCGACGATGCGGTCGCCGATCACCCGGTGTGTGGTCGGCGCGAGCCGCTTCACGCCCTGGATGGTGAGCACCGAGGTGCCCGCGCCGCTGATCTGCGCCCCCATCCGGCTGAGCATGGTGCAGAGGTCGACGATGTCCGGCTCCCGGGCGGCGTTGTCGAGCACCGTCTCGCCCTCGGCGAGCACCGCGGCCATCAGGATGTTCTCGGTGGCGCCGACCGAGGGGAAGTCCAGCCGGATCCGGGCGCCCTGCAGCTCGTCGGCCCTGGCGACCACGCAGCCGTGCTCGATCTCGCTGGTCGCGCCGAGCAGCCGGAGCCCGGCCTGGTGCATGTCGAGCGGCCGGGAGCCGATGGCGTCGCCGCCGGGCAGCGCGACCACCGCCCGCTTGCACCGCGCCATGAGCGGGCCGAGCACGCACACCGAGGCGCGGAACTGGGTGACCGCCGGGAAGTCGGCGTGGTACTTGGGCTCGGCCGGGGTGTTGATGGTGACCGACGAGCCGTCGATCGCCACCTCGCAGCCGAGGCCGCGCAGCACGTCGGCCATCAGCGGGACGTCGAGGATGTCCGGGATGTTGGTGATGGTGGTGGTGCCCTCGGCGAGGAGGGCGGCTGCCATCAGCTTGAGGACGCTGTTCTTCGCGCCCCCCACCTCGACCTCGCCGACCAGGCGATTACCGCCCGTGACCAGAAACCGTTCCATGCCGCCTCTCCGCATTGTCGGCGCACCGTTGGATGCAAGGATAGTTGCGACGCGGGTCCTCGGTGACCAGCCCGCGCAGGTTGCCGGTATCCGGATTCACCCGGTTCGTCGGCTCAGCCGTCAAGGCCGTCCGCCGCGGCGTCGGGCGCCGCCGTCCGGCCGGCGGCCCCGGCACCGCGTTCCCGGCCGCCGCCGGGCTGCCAGAGCACATCACCGCCCGGGTTGGCGACCCTGGACAGGATGAAGAGCAGGTCGGAGAGGCGGTTGAGGTACTTGGCCGGGAGCACCGAGGTGTCCTCCGGGTGCGCCTCGATCGCCGCCCAGGCCGAGCGCTCGGCCCGCCTCGCCACCGTGCGCGCGGTGTGCAGCAGCGCCGCGAGCGCCGTCCCGCCCGGCAGGATGAACGAATTCAGCGGCGCCAGTTCGGCATTGAACTCGTCGCACCACCGCTCCAGCCGCTCGATGTAGGGCTCGGTGATGCGCAGCGGCGGGTACTCCGGCTCGGCGACCACCGGGGTGGAGAGATCGGCGCCGGCGTCGAACAGATCGTTCTGGATGCCGCGCAGCACCTCGGCGAGCTCCGGCGGCGGCGCCCCGAGCGCGAGCGCGACCCCGAGCGCGGCATTGGTCTCGTCGCAGTCGGCGTAGGCCGCGAGCCGCGGGTCGTTCTTGGAGACCCGGGAGAAATCGCTCAGCCCGGTGCTGCCGTCGTCGCCGGTGCGGGTGTAGATCCGGGTGAGGTGCACGTTCATGTCATCTGCCTTGCATGCGGCGGGAGCGGTCCGACGGGCGCGACTCCACCCAGGAGAGGAAGGCGGTGAGGGAGTTGCGATCGAGCGCGAGCTCGAATTCGCCCTCCTTGTCGGCCACCGCGATCACCACGATGTCGTCGGTCATGATGTCGAACTCGTCACCGCGCGGGCCGCGGCGCTCGCCGATCTCGATACCGAGCCGGGTGATCACCGAATCCGGCCCGAATCTCAGGCTGGTGAGCTTGTAGAAGACGAGGCGATCCTCGTCGTAGCGGATCAGGCCGTGCCGCCAGCGCTGGCCGCCGCGCGCGGGCAGCACGCGCAGCAGCGCGGCGGTTCCGCCGCGCCGCAACATGATCAGGCGATAGGTGGAGGCGAGGGCGAGACAGACGAGCAGCAGCACCAGAATGATCAACAGAATCATCCCGGTTCCCAATGCTGTGGTCCTCTCGCTCGCACCGCCGATTCGCGGGTCCCTCGTCGCCATTCAATCACGAGCGGCGCGCCCCGCTTTCCCTGGCCGCCGGGGCCGGGCGGAACATCGCCTGAACAACCGCCGAAACGACACTGTCGGCGGCGAGAATTTCTCGCCGCCGACAGTGGGCGTATCCGGGCGCGGGGGTCAGGCCTCGGCGTTGCGCTCGTAGGCGCGCACCCGGCCCTGGGCGACCCGCACCTCGTCCTCGGAGGCCGACGCGTCGGAGAGCACGCCGCGGGCGGCCTCCACGTCGACCTCGCCCGCCAGCTCGGCCGATTCGGCGAGCACGCGGACCGTATTGGCGGTCACCGAGAAGAAGCCGCCGTGCACCGCCGCGACGATGCGCTCGCCCTCGGTGGGCACGATGCTCACGGTGCCGCCCTCGACCAGCTGGCCGAGCAGCGGCTCGTGGCCCGGCATGATGCCGATCTGGCCCTCGGTGGTCTGCGCACTGACGAAGGACGCCGTGCCCGACCAGAGCCGCCGCTCCACCGCGACGAGGTCAACCGACATTTCAGCCATCGGTGACTACTTCCCGGCGATCCGCTTGGCGGCCGCCTCGACGTCGTCGAGCCCGCCGCAGGAGTTGAACGCCTGCTCCGGCAGGTGGTCGAACTCGCCCTTGGTGACCCGCTCGA
This sequence comes from Nocardia sp. NPDC050697, assembly GCF_040654395.1. Taxonomy (NCBI): domain Bacteria; kingdom Bacillati; phylum Actinomycetota; class Actinomycetes; order Mycobacteriales; family Nocardiaceae; genus Nocardia; species Nocardia sp. NPDC050697. Next base: position 184,504 of record NZ_JBFAHY010000011.1, on the reverse strand, counting down.
AGTCCTCGATGGTCTGCTCCAGCGGAACCACCGAGCCCGGCTGACCGGTGAACTTCTCGGCGACGATGAAGTTCTGGCCGAGGAACTTCTCCAGGCGGCGGGCCCGGCCGACGAGGACCTTGTCCTCCTCGGAGAGCTCGTCCATGCCGAGGATGGCGATGATGTCCTGCAGCTCCTTGTACTTCTGCAGGATCCGCTTCACCTCGTTGGCGACCGCGAAGTGCCGCTCACCCAGGATCGACGCCTCCAGGATCCGCGACGTCGAGGTCAGCGGGTCGACGGCGGGGTAGATGCCCTTCTGCGAGATCGGGCGGGAGAGCTCGGTCGTCGCGTCCAGGTGGGCGAAGGTGGTGGCCGGGGCCGGGTCGGTGTAGTCGTCCGCGGGCACGTAGATCGCCTGCAGCGAGGTGATCGAGCGGCCGCGGGTCGAGGTGATCCGCTCCTGCAGCTCGCCCATCTCGTCCGCCAGGGTCGGCTGGTAGCCGACCGCGGAGGGCATGCGGCCGAGCAGGGTGGAGACCTCGGAGCCCGCCTGGGTGAAGCGGAAGATGTTGTCGACGAAGAGCAGCACGTCCTGGTGCTGCACATCGCGGAAGTACTCCGCCATGGTCAGCGCGGAGAGCGCGACGCGCATGCGGGTGCCCGGCGGCTCGTCCATCTGGCCGAAGACGAGCGCGGTGTCCTGGAGGACGCCCATCTCCTCCATCTCCAGGCGGAGGTCGGTGCCCTCACGGGTGCGCTCGCCGACGCCGGCGAACACCGAGGTGCCGGAGAACTCCCGCGCGATACGGGTGATCATCTCCTGGATCAGCACGGTCTTGCCGACGCCCGCGCCGCCGAAGAGGCCGATCTTGCCGCCCTTCACGTACGGGGTCAGCAGGTCGATGACCTTGATGCCGGTTTCCAGGATCTCGGTCTTGCCCTCGAGCTGGTCGAAGCTCGGCGGCTTGCGGTGGATGCCCCACTGCTCGCCGTCCCGGCCGAGGCCGGGGCTGTCCAGGCACTCGCCGAGGGCGTTGAAGACGTGGCCCTTGACGATGTCACCGACCGGCACCGAGATCGGCTTGCCGGAGTCGGTCACGGTGGTGCCGCGGACCAGGCCGTCGGTCGGCTCCATCGAGATGGTGCGCACGATGTTGTCGCCGAGGTGCTGCGCGACCTCGAGGGTGAGCGTCTTGGCCACCGCGGTCAGGGTGATCTCGGCGTTCAGGGCGTTGAAGAGCTCGGGGATCGCGCCGCGCGGGAACTCCACGTCCACGACGGGGCCGATGACCCGGACGACGCGGCCTGCGGCGCCACCGGTCCGGCTCGTGTTGTCTTGGGTGACAGCTGCGGTCATTGGTTGGTTCTCTTCCTGATGTCGATGTGCTCAGTCGCGGTCCGAGCTGGCCGCCAGGGCGTTGACGCCGCCGACGATCTCGCTGATTTCCTGCGTGATCTGGGCCTGACGCACCGAGTTCGCCTGCCGGGACAGGACGCTCGCCAGTTCGTTGGCATTGTCGGTGGCGGCCTTCATTGCGGTGCGCCGAGCCGCTGACTCGGATGCCGCTGCGTCGAGCAACGACGCGTAGATACGCGTGTTCACGTACTTCGGCAGCAGCGCCGCCAGCAGTACGTCGGCGTCGGGCTCGAACTCGTACTGCGCCGTCACCTGGTCGGCGTTCGGCGAGTCGCTCAGGCTGTCCTCGCCCATTTCGATGTGCTCCTCGACGAAGCTCACCTGGATCGGCGCCAGCCTGCGGACCTCGGGGGTCTGCGTCAGCATGGAGACGAACCGGGTGTACACGATGTGCAGCTCGTCGACGCCCTCGATCTCGCCGGTGCCGTCCGGCGCCGGGACGGTGCCCGCCGAACCGGCCATGAAGGCCTCCACCAGGTGCCTGCACGCGGGCGAGGCGTCGGTGTACTTCGGCTGCTGCGAGAACCCGGTCCAGTACGCGACCACCTCGCGGTTGCGGAAGGTGTAGTACGTCAGGCCCTTGTTGCCCATGACGTACAGCACCGGCTCCTTGCCCTCGCCGCGCAGCGTGGTGATGAGCTCCTCGGCGCGCTTGAGCACGTTCGAGTTGTACCCACCGGCCATGCCGCTGTCGCTGGTCACGACCAGGATGGCGGCGCGGCGCGGGTTCTCCCGCTCGGTGAGCAGCGGGTGCGTCAGGTTCTTCGACGCGCTCGCGAGCTCGCCGAGCACCTTGGTGATCTCCTCGGCGTACGGCTTGGCCGCGGCGACCCGCGCCTGCGCCTTGGAGATGCGCGAGGTCGCGATCAGCTCCTGGGCCTTGGTGATCTTCTTGATCGAGTTCACGCCACGGATGCGGGAGCGCAGTTCACGCAGGCTCGGCATCGCTGATCACACTCCCTTCGTTCCCGTGGTCGGGCTGCCGGTCACTTGTCGATCGTCTTGCGGGTGACCGACAGCGACTCGACCTCTTCTTTGCCCAGCTCGCCGGCGTCGGCCTCGTTCACCACGCGGCTGCCGTCGGAGGCGAGGAAGCCCTGCTTGAAGTTGTCCGTCGCGGTCTTGATGGCGTCGGCGGCGTCGCCCTGCAGCACCTTGCCGCCGGCGATCGACTCGAACGCCTCGGGCGCGCTGCTGTGCAGGTCGGCCAGCAGGTCCCGGGTGAAGCGGCGGACATCCGCCACCGGCACCGAGTCGTAGTAGCCGGCGTCTACCAGGTAGATCGAGACGATCTGGTCCTCGACCGCGACCGGGGTGTACTGGTCCTGCTTGAGCAGCTCGGTCCAGCGCGCGCCGCGCTCCAGCTGGGCCAGCGAGGCGGCGTCCAGGTCGGAGGCGAAGGCGGAGAACGCCTCCAGCTCGCGGTACTGGGCCATCTCCAGGCGCAGCGAGCCCGCGACCTTCTTCATGCCCTTGGTCTGGGCGGCGCCACCGACGCGGGAGACCGAGGTGCCGACGTTGATCGCGGGGCGGACGCCCTTGTTGAACAGGTCGGACTCCAGGAAGACCTGGCCGTCGGTGATCGAGATGACGTTGGTCGGGATGAAGGCCGAGATGTCGTTGGCCTTGGTCTCGATGATCGGGAGGCCGGTCATCGAGCCCGCGCCCATCTCGTCGGAGAGCTTGGCGCAGCGCTCCAGCAGCCGGGAGTGCAGGTAGAAGACGTCACCCGGGTAAGCCTCGCGGCCCGGCGGGCGGCGCAGCAGCAGCGAGATGGCGCGGTACGCCTCGGCCTGCTTGGTCAGGTCGTCGAAGACGATCAGGACGTGCTTGCCCTGGTACATCCAGTGCTGGCCGATGGCCGAGCCGGTGTACGGGGCCAGCCACTTGAAGCCGGCCGAGTCCGACGCCGGGGCCGCCACGATGGTGGTGTACTCCAGCGCGCCGTGCTCCTCCAGCGCGGACTTCACACCGGCGATGGTGGAGCCCTTCTGGCCGATCGCGACGTAGATGCAGCGGACCTGCTTGGTCGGGTCGCCGGTCTCCCAGTTCGCCTTCTGATTCAGGATGGCGTCGATCGCGACCGCGGTCTTGCCGGTCTTGCGGTCGCCGATGATCAGCTGGCGCTGGCCGCGGCCGATGGCGGTCAGGGCGTCGATGGCGGTGATGCCGGTGGCCAGCGGCTCCTCGACCGGCTGGCGCTCCAGCACGGTGGCGGCCTGCAGCTCCAGCACGCGCTGCTCGTCGGCCTCGATGTCGCCGAGGCCGTCGATGGGCTGGCCGAGCGGGTTCACCACGCGGCCGAGGAACTTGTCGCCGACCGGGACCGAGAGCACGTTGCCGGTGCGCCGGACCTCCTGGCCCTCCTCGATGTTCGCGTACTCGCCGAGGATGACCGCACCGATCTCGCGGTCCTCCAGGTTCAGCGCCACGCCGAGCACGCCGCCGGGGAACTCGAGCAGCTCGTTCGACATCGCCGAGGGCAGGCCGCTGACATGCGCGATGCCGTCGCTGGTGTCGGTGACGACACCCACTTCTTCGATGGAGGTCTCGGGGGTGTAGCTCTGGGTGTAGCTCTCGATCGCGCTACGGATCTCGTCGGTGGAGATCGTCAGCTCCGCCATGTTCTTCCTGCTCTCGCTGTCTGGTCTCGAATGTCGGGGGGTGGGCGCGCCTAGGCCAGCGCCCGGCGCAGCCGCTCCAGTCGGCCGGTGGCACTGCCGTCGATCACGTCGTCGCCGATGTGCACGACCAGGCCGCTGAGCAAGCTCGGGTCGACCTGCACGTGCACGGTGACCGGCTTGCCGTAGATGCGCTGCAGCGAGCCGGCCAGCCGGTCGCGCTGCCGCTCGGTCAGGTCGACCGCCGCGCGCACGTGGGCGACGATCTGGTCACGACGGGCCGCCGCCAGCGCGGACAGGTCGTCGAAGGCCGCGCCGAGCGGACCGCGCTGCCGGGACACCACCTGCTCCGCGAGGGTCAGGGTGATGCTCTCGGTCTTGCCGGAGAGCAGCCGGTCGAGCAGGTCGCGCTTGGCCTGCGCGGGCTTGCTCCGGTCGGAGAGCGCCTGCTCCAGCTCCGGGTTGTCGGCGATGATCCGGCCGAGCCGGAACAGCTCGTCCTCGACCGCGTCCAGCCGGGAGCTGTCCGACGCGGAGGCGAGCAACGCCTCCTGACCGAGCAGGACCAGGGTGTCGATCAGGTCGGAGGTGCGCGACCAGTGCTGGGCGACCGCGGTGGTCAGCACCGCCAGGGTGGCGGGGCTGACCTTGCCGCCGAAGAGCCGCTCACTGAGCTCGGCCCGCGCCGAGCCCGGCACCGACACGTCCGCGAGCGCCACACGCAGCGAACGCTGGTCGTCCAGCACGGAGACAACGGCGAACAGTTCCGACCCCGTGGTGGCGGCTGCGCTGTCGCTTCCGGTCAAGGCGGCCCGGAGCGCCTCCCGTGACCGGGAGCTGGCCTCTCGGCTCGCTGCGTACATGCTTCTCACTTTCGCGTCGCTACCTTCCGACCCCGATGCCGGCATCCGACTGGTCGAGCTCGTTCAGGAACCGGTCGATCGACGCGGCCTGCTTGGCCTCGTCGGAGACCGACTGACCGATGATCTTCTCAGCCAGGTCGACGGCGGTCCGGCCGACCTCGGAGCGCAGCTCGGTGAGGATCTGCTGGCGCTGGGCTTCCAGCTGGGCGTGACCGGAGGCGACGATGCGGTCGCTCTCGGCCTGGGCTTCCGCGCGCAGCTGCGCGAGGATCTGCTGACCCTGGGTGCGCGCCTCCTCGCGGATGCGCGCGGCGTCGGTGCGGGCGTCGGTCAGCTGCTGCTGGTACTGCTGCAGCGTCTGCTTGGCCTCTTCCTGCGCGGCCTCGGCACGCGCGATGCCGCCCTCGATCTTGTCCGAGCGCTCGTCGAGCACCTTCGTCAGCCGCGGGATCACGTACTTGTAGAAGACGGCCCCGATGATGACGACGCAGACGATCGACCAGACGATGTCGTAGGTCTCGGGGAGGAGGGGATTCACATCCTCGCCCTCGGTCGCTGCGAATACGGCGTAGGCGTTCATCGGAATCAGAAGATGAAGCCGGCCACGAGGCCGATCAGGGCCAGCGCCTCGGTGAACGCGATGCCGAGGAACATGTTGGTCCGAATGGTGCCCTGCAGCTCGGGCTGGCGAGCGATGCCCTCGATCGCCTTGCCGACGACGATGCCGACGCCGATGCCCGGGCCGATGGCGGCCAGACCGTAACCGACGGCGCCGAGTCCGCTGATCGTCGATTCGGTGTTGGTGGCAGCTTCCTGGGCCAGGTACGAGAGGCTCATGAGTCTTCCATTCCCTTTCTGTTGCTCACCCGCCGGTCGGCTGGGTGCAGCAGGTATGCGGTATGCGGTATGCGGTCAGTGAGAATCGGCGTGCTGCGCGAGGCTGATGTACACGGCGGTCAGCAGTGCGAACACGTAGGCCTGCAGGAAGATGACCAGCAGCTCGAACAGGGTGAACCCGATTCCCGCGAGCAGCGAGAAGGGCGAGAACACCTTCATCCACGCCGTGGCGTCGAACAGGAAGTACCAGGTGGCGCTGAAGAACAGCACCAGCATGATGTGCCCGGCCAGCATGTTGGCCATGAGCCGGACGGTCAGCGTGAACGGCCGCAGGATGAACGTCGAGACGAATTCGATCGGAATCAGCAGCAGGTGCAGCGCGGGCGGGACGTTCGGCACCACGATGCTGCTGCGCATGTACTTCAGGAAGCCGTACTTCTTGATGCCCACGTAGTTGAACGCGATATACGCGATCACGGCCAGCACCAGCGGCATACCGATGCGCGCGTTCGAGGAGATGTTCAGGCCCGGGATGATGCCGGAGAAGTTCAGGAAGAGAACCGTGAAGAAGATGGTCGCGATGAGCGGCAGGAATCTGCGGCCGCCCTCCTTGCCGAGCACTTCGTCGGCGATCTGCTCCTTGACGAAGACCACCGCGGTCTCGCCGATATTCTGCAGGCCGCGCGGCACCAGCCGCGGATTACGGAAAGCCACCAGCAGGAACGCGACCAGCACCGCCGTCATCAGAAGCCGGACGAGCATCAGTCGATCGAGTTCGAACGGGGTTCCCTCGAACAGCAGCGCCGGAGGGAAGAAGTCGGTTAGCGATGGCGCGTGGAATTCCGCGGCCAAAGTGGTGACGCTCAGCGTTCTCTCCCGTGTTCGGGCCGCGGGTTCTCTCGTATCCGCGGTTCGATCGGACATTGACGATCAGGGTGGTCGACTCAGGTCGGCGCGAGGTCGTCAGCAGCTGGGCGGGATTCCGCGTTGGCGTCTGTACGTGTGTCGGCGACATTCGTCGACATGCAGAACCGGAGCCTCCCGGCCCGGTACGGCAGTAAGCATAGCGGCCGGTTCGGGACCTTCCGGATCCACCCGCACGGTCGCTTGCTTACCTTTACTTTACCAAGTTGTCTACGACAGTGTGTAGGTGGGGCGTATTCAGCCTTGACCAGCGGTTCCATTGGCGTTTCCGGTCGGCGGATCCACGTAGGGGACCTTCTGGCTGAGCACGCCGTAGGTCTCCGCGCCGAGCACGATGAGCAATGCGGCGACCACGGTCAAGAACAGCGCGACCGGATCGAAGAAATCGAAACGGCGCAGCACGCCGATCACCACCAGGGCGAGCAGCAGCTTCCCGGCCCAGCTCGCCAGGATCACCAGCTGCGCGGTGCTCGGCGCCAGCTTGCCGGTGAAGAGCACCATCGCCGCGGTGGCCAGGATGAAGCCGCCGCCGATGGCCGAGCCGAGCAGCGCGCCCCAGAGCCCCGCGGTGCCCGCCAGCGCGGTGGCCAGCGCCACCGACGCCACCAGCAGTACGCCGAGGCCGATCACCCCGTACCGCAGCGCGGCGCGCATCGGCGCGTCGGGACCTGGTTCGGTGCGGGGCGCGGAAGTCACGGGGGCGACTCTACCGAAGGCGGTTCAGTGCTCGGCCCGCTGGCGCTGCCTGATCCCGGGCACGGCCGTCACGACCAGCGCGAACACCAGCCCGCCCGCCATCAGCAGCACCACCAGGCGGCGGTCCATCAGGGAGGTGCCGACGGCGCCGAAGGCGAGCACGCCGACCCATAAGTAGATGAGCAGCACGACGCGCCGGTGCGAGTGGCCGATCTGCAGCAGCCGGTGGTGCAGGTGCATCTTGTCCGGGGTGGAGAAGCTCACCCCGGCGCGCACCCGGCGCACGATGGCGAGCAGCAGGTCGAGCACCGGGATGAACATCACCGCGCCGACCAGCAGCAGCGGCGAGAGCAGGCCGACGAAATCGCGCGGGCCGTAGCCGGTGAGCGGGATCCGGCCGGAGGCACCGGTGGAGACGGCGGCCAGCATGAGCCCGATCAGCATGGAGCCGGAGTCGCCCATGAAGATCCTGGCCGGCTGGAAATTGTGCGGGAGGAAGCCGAGGCAGCCGCCGGCCAGCGCGGCCGCGAGCAGGGCGGGCGGGTAGGTGTTCACGTCGCCGCCCTGCTCGTAGAGCAGCCCGACGGAGAACACGAAGACGGCGATCGCGCAGATCAGCCCGAGCCCGGCGGCGAGGCCGTCCAGCCCGTCGACGAAGTTCATCGCGTTGATCAGGGTGACGCTGACCGCGACGGTGACCAGCCCGCCCTGCAGCGCGTCCAGCACCACGGTGGTGTTGCCGAACGGGTTGTAGACCACGTACCAGCTCAGCCCCATCACCGCCATGACACCCGCCGCGGTGACCTGGCCGGCGAACTTGGTCAGCGCGTCCAGCCCCCAGCGGTCGTCCACGATGCCGACGGCCACGATGATGGTCGCCGCGACCAGCACCGCCGGGATATCCGGCGCGTAGTCGAAACCGCGCCGCAGCGCGGGCAATTGGTGCGCGAAGAGCACCGCGGCCACCACGCCGATGTACATTCCGACGCCGCCCATCCGCGGGATCGGCTTGATGTGCACATCGCGGTCGCGCGGCACCGCGACCGCGCCGAAGGCGATCGCCAGCACCCGGATGCCGCCGGTGACCAGGAAGGTGACGGTGGCGGAGACGAGCAGCACGAGCACGAGCTCGCGCAGGGGGACAACAGCGCCCGAACCGATCATCGGTGAGTTCGAACCCCCGGCTACCGGGAGACGGGGCTGCTCAGCGCCTCCGGCGACATGCCGAGCACCTCGGCGATATCGGCCACGGAGACGGCGCCCTCGCGCAGGACGCGCGGCTGGTCGGCGGTCAGGTCGACGATGGTGGAGGCCACCGCGTGCTCGGCCGGACCGCCGTCCAGGTACACCCCGATCAGCTCGCCGAGCTGCTCGCGGGCCTGCGCGGCGGTGGTGGCGGGCGGCTGCCCGGAGACGTTCGCGCTGGAGACCGCGAGCGGCCCGACCTCGCGCAGCAGCTCCAGCGCCACCGGGTGCAGCGGCATCCGCAGCATGACGGTGCCGCGGGTGTCGCCGAGATCCCAGGCCAGCGAGGGCGCCTGCTCCACCACCAGGCTGAGCCCGCCCGGCCAGAACGCCTGGATCAGCTCGCGGGCCTGCGGGCGGACCGAGAAGACCAGGCCGTCGATGGTGTTCCAGGAGCCGACCAGCACCGGCACCGGCATATCGCGCCCGCGCCGCTTGGCGGCGAGCAGCGCGGCCACGGCCGACGAGTCGAAGGCGTCGGCGGCGAGGCCGTAGAGCGTGTCGGTCGGCATCACCACCAGGCGCCCGGATTTCAGCGCGCTGGTGGCCGCGGTCAGTCCGGCCGCGCGCGAATCGGGATCCGCGCAGTCGTAGACGGTACTCACGGGCCCCATCCTGTCACGCGCCTTGCGCCCGGCTCAGCCACGGGTGGCGGTGACGAAGCGGGGGCGGTCCGCGAGGTCGCGGTGCTCGGTGGCCGCGGTGTACCCGGCGGCGGTGAACAGCGCCGCGACCTGCGCGCCGTGCGAGTCGTCGTGCTCGACGCCGGCCGCGGCGCCGGGGCGGAGCAGGCGGGTGATGGTGGGCAGCATGGTGTCGATGACGCGCAGGCCGTCCGGGCCGCCGAACAGCGCGAGCGGCGGATCGTGTTCGGCCACTTCGGGATCGAGTGCGGCGTCGTCGGGGACGTAGGGCGGGTTGGCGACCAGCAGGTCGACCCGACCGTTCAGCTCGGCGAGGGTGTCGGGGGCGGTGACGTCGCCCGCGTACAGCGTGATGGGGGTGTCGCCCGCGGCCGCCCTGGCGTCGGCGTTGCGGCGGGCCCAGGCGAGGGCGGCGGGGTCGAGCTCGACCGCGTGCACGGCGGCGTCGGGGCGGGCGTTGGCCAGGGCGAGGGCGAGCGCGCCGGAGCCGGTGCAGAGGTCGACGATGGTCGGGGCGTGCACGGCCTCCAGCTGGGCCAGGGCCCAGGCGAAGAGGAGTTCGGTCTCCGGGCGGGGGACGAAGACGCCGGGACCGACGGCCAGGTCTATCCGGCCCATCGGCGCGGTGCCGGTGAGGTGTTGCAGCGGGATGCGCCGCGCGCGCTGTCCGACCAGCTCGCGGTAGCGCCCGACCTGCTCGGGTTCGAGCAGGGGGGCGAGCGCGAGCCGCGAGCGCTCGATACCGAGCACGTGCGCGGCCAGCGACTCCGCGTCGAACCGGGGACTCGCCACCCCGGCGTCGGCGAGGCGCTCGGCAGCGGCCTGGATCTCGGGGCGGACGGGAACGCGGCTCACGCCTTCACTCTGCCGCACCGGCCCCGGCCGATCGGCGGCCGGGGTCGCGGCTACTCCGCCGCCATGCGCGCTTCGCGGTCGGCCTTGCCGAGGGCGTCCAGGACGGCGTCCAGCTCGCCGTCGAGGACGGCGTCCAGGTTGTGCGCCTTGAAGCCGATGCGGTGATCGGTGATGCGGTTCTCTGGGAAGTTGTAGGTGCGGATCCGCTCGGAGCGGTCGACGGTGCGGATCTGCGCCGCCCGCCCGGCGGCGGACTCCTGCTCCGCCTGCTCCTCGGCCTGCGCCTGCAGCCGGGCCGCGAGCACCTGCATGGCGCGCGCCTTGTTCTGCAGCTGCGAGCGCTCGTTCTGGCAGGTCACCACGATGCCGGTGGGCAGGTGGGTGAGGCGGACCGCGGAGTCGGTGGTGTTGACGCCCTGGCCGCCCTTGCCGGAGGAGCGGTAGACGTCGACCCGCAGGTCGGACTCGTCGATCTGCACCTGCTCGATCTCGTCCGGCTCCGGGTAGATCAGCACCCCGGCGGCCGAGGTGTGGATCCGGCCCTGCGACTCCGTGACCGGCACCCGCTGCACCCGGTGCACCCCGCCCTCGAACTTGAGCCGCGACCACACGCCGTCGCGGGCCGGGTCGCGGCTCTTGATGGAGAGCGTGGCGTCCTTGTAGCCGCCCAGATCGGACGGGGTGGCGTCGAGCACCTCGACCCGCCAGCCGTGCCGCTCGGCGTAGCGCAGGTACATCCGGGCCAGGTCGGAGGCGAAGAGCGCCGACTCCTCGCCGCCCTCCCCCGACTTGAGCTCCAGCACCACGTCGTCGCCGTCGTGCGGGTCGCGCGGGGCGAGCAGGTCGGCGAGGGTGCGCTCCAGCTCCTCAGCCTGGGCGCGCAGCTCGGGCACCTCGGCGGCGAAGGAGGCGTCGTCGGCGGCGAGCTCCTCGGCGGCGGCGAGGTCGTCGCGGGTGGCCGCCAGCTTGCGGTAGGTGCTCATGACCGGGGCCAGCTCGGCGAAGCGCTTGCCCACCCGGCGCGCGGCGCCGGGGTCGTTGTGCAGCGCCGGATCGGCGAGCTGCGCCTCCAGGCCGGCGTGCTCGGCCAAGATGTCGTCGATCGCGGACGGTTGCGTCACGGTGCTTCCTTCATCGCTTCGGGTGCCGACAAAACACCGACGCCCGGCCTGCGCGAGCAGGACCGGGCGTCGGGGGGAGCGCTACTTGGCGTCGGCCTCGGCCTCCGCCTTCTTGCCGGCGCGCTTGCCGTAGCGGGCCTCGAAGCGGGCCACGCGGCCACCGGTGTCCAGGATCTTCTGCTTGCCGGTGTAGAAGGGGTGGCACTGCGAGCAGACCTCGACGGTGATCTGCCCCGACTCCTTGGTGCTCTTGGTCTGGAAGGTGTTCCCGCAACCGCAGACGACGGTGGTGTCGACGTAGGTGGGGTGGATTCCGGCCTTCATGGGTGTCCTCTCGAAATGGTCGCCGGGTCGCCCACGGGCGTGGACGTGAACCGGAACCGACTAGGCGGGGAGTCCTGCTCGAACGAGCGGGCGCAACAGCCGTTCAGTATGCCAGAGCAGCCGTTACCCTCCCAAAACGCCTCCGCCCGGCAGTTCATTCCCGCCGGTCGGGTAGTGCGCTACTCGGGACTTCGGCACGGGCCGCGACCTACGGTCGAACGGCGACGTCAGCCGCCGACACCGAAGGAGTGGCCGTGACCGTACGTGGTGCCGCCCTCGTTCTCTCGCTGCTCGCCGTCCTCGCCGCCGGTGGCGCGCTCGCGCTGCCGGGGGACGGCTCCCCGGAGACGCCCGCCCCGGCGGTGAGCGTGGCCGAGGCCGCCGCGATCCAGCCGCACCCCGACCCCGCCGCGGTCATCACGGCCTTCCTGGTGGCGGGCGCCGCCGGGATCGGCGCGCTCTTCTTCGCCCCGCCCCGGACGCGCGAACGGGGGCCCCGCCGCGGCGGAGCCCCCGTCCGGGAACGCGTCAGCTCACTCGTCGAGCGCGCCCGGCGCGGTCTTGCTCACCTGCATGAGGAACTCCAGGTTGTTCCTGGACTTCTTCAGGCGGTCGATCAGCAGATCGATCGCCTGGTGCGAGTCCAGCCCGGACAGCACGCGGCGCAGCTTGTGCAGCACGGCCGCCTCGTCGGGGCTCAGCAGTAGCTCGTCCTTGCGGGTGCCGGAGGGGTTGACGTCGACCGCGGGGAACACCCGGCGCTCGGCGATCTTCCGGTCCAGCTTGAGCTCGGCGTTGCCGGTGCCCTTGAACTCCTCGAAGATCACCGTGTCGCCGGTCGAGCCGGTCTCCACCATGGCGGTGGCGATGATCGTCAGCGAGCCGCCGTTCTCGATATTGCGCGCCGCGCCGAGGAACCGCTTCGGCGGATAAAGCGCGGTCGAGTCGACACCGCCGGAGAGGATCCGGCCGGAGGCGGGCGAGGAGTTGTTGTAGGCGCGGCCGAGGCGGGTGATGGAGTCGAGCAGCACCACCACGTCCTTGCCCATCTCCACCAGGCGCTTGGCCCGCTCGATGGCGAGCTCGGCGACCGAGGTGTGGTCGCTCGGCGGCCGGTCGAAGGTCGAGGCGATGACCTCGCCCTTCACCGAGCGCTGCATGTCGGTGACCTCTTCCGGACGCTCGTCGACCAGGACGACCATGAGGTAGCACTCGGGGTTGTTGGTCGCGATCGCGTTCGCGATGTCCTGCAGGATCGTGGTCTTGCCCGCCTTCGGCGGCGACACGATGAGCGCGCGCTGGCCCTTGCCGATCGGCATGATCATGTCGATCACCCGGGTGGTCAGCTTGTTCGGCTGGGTCTCCAGCCGGAGCCGCTGGTTCGGGTAGAGCGGGGTCAGCTTGCCGAACTCGGGGCGCCGCTTGGCCGCCTCGACGTCACCGCCGTTCACGGTGTCCAGCCGGACCAGCGGGTCGAACTTCTGCCGCTGGTTGGCCTGCTCGCCGTCGCGCGGCGCGCGGACCGCGCCGGTGATGGCGTCGCCGCGGCGCAGCCCGTTCTTGCGCACCAGGTTCATCGAGACGTAGACGTCGCTCTGCCCGGCCAGGTACCCGGAGGTGCGGACGAAGGCGTAGTTGTCCAGCACGTCGAGGATGCCCGCGACCGGCTGCAGCACGTCGTCATCGCGCAGCTCGGGCTCGCGGGTGTCGCCGCCGAGGCCGCCGCCGGTGCCGCCGTCGCGGTCGCGGCCGCGCCTGCGCTCGCGGAAGCGCCTGCCCCGCCTGCCGCCGCGGCCCTCGTCGTCGTCGCCACCGCGGTTGTCGTTGCCGCGATCGCCGCGGTTGTCGCCACCGCGGTTGTCGTTGCGGCTGTCGCTGCGGTTGTCGCCGCCGCGGTTGTCGTTGCGGCTGTCCCCGCCGCGGTTGTCGTTGCGGTTCTCACCGCCGCGGTCGTTGCCGCGGTTGTCGTTGCCCCGGTTGTTCTGGCCGCGGCGGCCGCGGTCGCCCTGGTCGCCGTCGGAGTCCCCGCTGTTGCCGCGGGCCTCGCCCTGCGCCTCGCCAGCGGAACGCGCCTGGTCACGGCCGCGCCGCTGCCTGCCGCGGCCACGCTGGGAGCCGTCCCGGCCCGCGTCGTCGCCGGAGTCCGCGCCATCGGCGTTCCTGCCGTCGGCGGCATCGCCGTTGCGGGGGGTGTCGTTCTTCGGAGCATCGCCCCGGGCCACATCGGCCCGCGGCGCCTCGCCCTGCGGCCCATCGTTCTTGGGCGCGTCGTTCTTGGGCGCGTCGGTCCCGGGGGCATCCGTCCGACCGGCGTCCGCGCCGCGTACCGCCTCCGCCTGCGGCGCGGCCTCCGCCTGCACCGGCGCGCTGGGCGCGGCCTCGGCCGGAGCGACATCGAGCGTCGCCTGCACGGCCTTGGCGGCGCGGCCGCGGCGCGGCTCTGCGGGCGCCTCGGCCCCCGCGGCCTGCGTCTTCTCGGCCTTGGCGGGCTTCTCGGCGCGGGCGGGCTTCTCGGCCTTCGGCGCCGGAGCGGATCCACCGGCCTGATTCGCCTTGATGGCGGCGATCAGATCCCCCTTGCGCATGCCGGAGGTGCCTCGGATACCGAGCTCCCCGGCAAGCGCGCGCAACTGCGGCAACAACATTCCAGTCAGCCCCGATCGTGCGACGTCGGTGTTCTCGCTCAATGTCGAAATCTGCCCGGAGTCACTTTCGCGGCCGCCCGGGGAACTTGGGTTGGATTCCACCCCGGGTGTCGCGAGCAGGTCCGTATCTGTCACGGAAATCCTTTCCTTCCCTCGAGTGCCGTGTGCTGATTCGAGGGTCCGTTCCGCAGCCCGGGCACTGTGCCGAGCCGGGATTGTGCCGTATCGCCTGCCCGCCGGACCGGCGGCTCGATCATCGGGGGCGCCACCGATGGTGAAAGGTGGGAGAGATCATTCCAGTTGCAGCGGCTGCGCAGCACCTCCATGGAGTGGAGGTTCGAGGCCGGAGCCCGCTGGAGCGATTGCCCTGATGAAGCACCGGCGTCTGATGCGCACGATGTACGGACATCCCCAGGATAGCTGGCCGGTGTGAAACTCGGCAAGACGGACTCGCCGTCAGCCGGCCAGCACTCCCCCGGCGATCCCCGGCTCCAGCACCCGCAGCCCGTCGGCGGCCGCCCGCTCGCGCAGCTCATCGGGGAAACCGCTGGTCGTGAGGGCCAGTACGGTCGGGCCGGCGCCGGAGACGGTGGCCGCGATCCCGGCCTCCCGCAACCGCGCGATCCAGGCCGTGGTGAGTGGCAGCGCGGGCGCCCGCTGCCCCTGGTGCAGCCGGTCCGCGGTGGCGGGCAGCAGCAGGTCGGGGCGCTGGGTGAGCGCGACGACGGCGAGCGCCGCCCGGCTCACATTGAAGGCGGCGTCGCCGTGCGGCACCGTCTCCGGCAGCAGCCCGCGGGTGTGCGCGGTGGAGGAGCGCTCCTGCGGGATCAGCACCACCGGGCGCAGCGTGGCGTGCGGCTCCAGCCGCACCGCCCGGTACGAGCGCACCTCGCCCGCCTGCGCCGATTCCGTCCAGGAGACCACGATGCCGCCGAGCACGCTGGCCGCGGCGTTGTCCGGGTGGCCCTCGAACTCCGAGGCCAGCTGCACCAGCCGGTCCGGGGTCACGGCGAGCGCCGGATCGAACCGGGCCGCCAGCGCGCACCCCGCCGCCAGCCCGCCGACCACCGCGGAGGCCGAGGAGCCGAGGCCGCGGGAGTGCGGAATGGCATTGCGGCACACCACGTCGAGGCCGTCCGCCCAGACCCCGGCCGCCTCCAGCCCGCGCTCGATGGCGCGGACCACGAGATGCGAAGGGCCCCACGGCACGTCGTCGGCGCCCTCGCCCTCGACCCGGATGCTGAGCCCGGTAGCCGTTGTGCGCACCTCGATCTCGTCGTAGATGCCGAGCGCCATGCCGAGCGAGTCGAAGCCGGGGCCGAGGTTGGCGGTGGAGGCCGGGACCCTGGCCGTCGCCGTCAGGTCGGCGGGCAGGGCTCTGGTCAGCACCTGGCTGTCGCGCGGGGTCACCGTCAGGCCAGCTCGAGTTCGGCCGCGACCCGGATCGGGTCGACCGGGACGGCCTGCACCTCCGGCATGCCGGCGAGCGCGGTGTCCGGGTCCTTGAGGCCGTTGCCGGTGACCGTGCAGACCACGGTGAGCCCCGGCTCCAGCCAGCCCTCGGCGCGGGCCGCGAGCAGCCCGGCCACGCTGGCCGCCGACGCGGGCTCGACGAAGACGCCCTCGCGCGCCGCCACCAGCCGGTACGCCGCCAGGATCTCGTCGTCGGTGGCGGCGCGGAAGGCGCCGCCGGACTGCTCCTTGGCCTCCACCGCGCTGTTCCAGGAGGCCGGGGCGCCGATCCGGATGGCGGTGGCGATGGTCTCCGGGTCCTTCACCGGCGCGCCGTTGACCAGCGGCGCGGCGCCGGCGGCCTGCACGCCGAGCATGCGCGGCAGCCCGGCGGTGACGCCGTCGGCGTAGTACTCCCGGTACCCGCGCCAGTAGGCGGTGATGTTGCCCGCGTTGCCGACCGGGAGCGCGTGCACGTCGGGGGCGCGGCCGAGCACGTCGCAGATCTCGAAGGCGGCGGTCTTCTGCCCCTCGATCCGCGCCGGGTTCACCGAGTTCACCAGCCCGACCTCGGGGAACTCCGAGGTCACCTTGCGGGCCAGCTCCAGGCAGTCGTCGAAGTTGCCCTGCACCTGGATGATCTTCGCGCCGAGCATGACGGCCTGGGCCAGCTTGCCCATGGCGATCTTGCCCTGCGGGATCAGCACCGCGCAGTGCAGCCCGGCCCTGGTGGCGTAGGCCGCGGCCGAGGCCGAGGTATTGCCGGTGGAGGCGCAGAGCACCGCCCGCTGCCCGCGGTACTTGGCATCGGTCATGGCCATGGTCATGCCGCGGTCCTTGAACGAGCCGGTCGGGTTCGCGCCCTCGACCTTCAGGTACACCTCGCACCCGGTGAGCTCGGAGAGGTGCGGAGCGGGCACCAGCGGGGTGCCGCCCTCCAGCAGCGTGACCGGCTCCCAGTCGGCCGCGCCGGCGAGCCGGTCGCGGTAGGCCGCGATCAGCCCTGGCCAGCGGGAGTGCACCCCTGCCTGCGGTGCGACGCCAGTCGTACTCATTCCTCGGTGCCTTCCAATCTCAGGACGCTGGTGACTCGTGTGACGGATTCCATCTCCGCCAGTGCGGCGACGGTGTCCGCGAGCGCCGACTCCAGCGCGTGGTGGGTGACGACCACCAGGCGCGCAAGCTCGCCGTGCCCGCCCTGACGGACCGTCGAGATGCTCACCCCGTGTGCGGCGAATTCGCCGGCGACCTTCTCCAGGACCCCCGGCCGGTCTTCGACCTGCAGGTTCACGTGGTATCGGGTCGGCGTGTCGCCGATCGGCGCGATCGGTAGCTCAGCATAAACCGATTCGCCGGGCGCGCGACCGCCGTAGAACTTGTTCCGCGCCGCCATGACGAGGTCGCCGAGCACGGCGGACGCGGTCGGCGCGCCGCCGGCGCCCTGGCCGTAGAACATCAGCCGCCCCGCGGCCTCGGCCTCGACCACCACCGCGTTGAAGGCGCCGCTCACGCTGGCCAGCGGGTGCTTGCGCGGGATGAGCGCCGGGTAGACCCGCACCGAGACCCGCTCCTTGCCGCCGTCCGCGGGCGCGGGCTCGCCCGGCGCCTCCGGCACCCGCTCGCAGATGGCGAGCAGTTTGACGGTGCAGTTGACCGCGGAGGCCGTCTCCAGGTCCTCCGCGGAGATCCGGGAGATGCCCTCGCGGTACACGTCGGCGGCGGTGACCCGGGTGTGGAAGGCGAGCGTGGCCAGGATGGCGGCCTTGGCGGCGGCGTCGTACCCCTCGACGTCCGCGGTGGGGTCGGCCTCGGCGTAGCCGAGCCGGGTGGCCTCGGCGAGCGTCGCCGAGTAGTCGGCGCCGGTCTCGTCCATGGCGGAGAGGATGAAGTTGGTGGTGCCGTTCACGATGCCGACCACGCGGTTCACCCGATCGCCCGCGAGCGACTGGATGAGCGGGCGCACCACCGGGATGGCGCCCGCCACCGCGGCCTCGAAGTAGAGGTCGGCGCGGCTGCGCTCGGCCGCCGCGGCGAGCTCGCCGGTGTAGTCGGCGAGCAGCGCCTTGTTCGCGGTGACCACCGATTTGCCCGCGTTCAGCGCGGCCAGGATGAGCCGGCGCGGCGGGTCGATGCCGCCGATCACCTCGACCACCACGTCGACGTCGTCCCGCGCGACCAGCTCGTCCGGGTCGGTGGTGAGCAGCTCGGCGGGAATGCCGCGGTCCTTGAGGCTGCGCACCGCGACGCCGCGCAGCACCACCGGCGCGCCGACCCGGGCGCGCAGGTCGTCGGCGTGGTCGCGCAGGATGCGCACCACCTCGGTGCCGACATTGCCCATGCCGAGCACGGCCACCCCGATCGGCCGATCGGGCCCCCACCCGGCCTGCGGGACTCCGGTCATGGTTCCACCTCCGTATCGATGCGCCGGGCACCCCGCGTGGCGCGGGGCGCGCGGACGCGCGTCATCAGACCTCCAGCGAGAGCAGGTCCGCGATGGTCTCGCGGCGCAGCACCAGCCGCGCTTCGCCGTCGCGCACGGCGACGACGGCGGGCCGGGTCAGCTGGTTGTACCGGCTGGACATCGAGTAGCAGTAGGCGCCGGTGGCGGCGACCGCCACCAGGTCGCCGGGGCCGGCGTCGGCGGGCATCCAGGTGTCGCGGATGACGATATCGCCGCTCTCGCAGTGCTTTCCGACCACGCGTGCGACCACGGCGGGCGCCTCGGAGGAGCGCGAGACCAGCCGGCAGTCGTAGTCGGCCTGGTAGAGCGCGGGGCGGATATTGTCGCTCATGCCGCCGTCCACGCTCACGTAGCGCCTGCGCTGCCCGCCCTCCAGCGAGACGTCCTTGACGGTGCCGACCTCGTACAGCGTGACGGTGCCCGGCCCGGCGATGGCCCGGCCCGGCTCGACCGCGATGGTCGGCACCGCGAGCCCGGCGCGCGCCGCCTCGGCGACGACCAGCTCGCGCAGCTTGGCCGCGAACTCGTCCAGCGGCGGCGGGTTGTCCGAGGGCAGGTACGAGATGCCGAGGCCGCCACCGAGATCCAGCGTCGCGATCTGCGCGGTGCGCTCGGCGCCGAACTTGTCCACCGCGTCCCGGAGCAGCCCGAGCATGCGGCGCGCGGCGATCTCGAAGCCGTCGATCTCGAAGATCTGCGAGCCGATGTGGCTGTGCAGCCCGACCAGCCGCAGGTTGTCCGCCTCGAAGACCCGGGCCAGCGCCTCCATGGCGTCGCCGCCGGCGATCGAGAAGCCGAACTTCTGGTCCTCGTGCGCGGTCGAGATGTACTCGTGGGTGTGCGCCTCCACGCCGACGGTGACCCGGACCAGCACGTCCTGCACGGTGCCGGCCCGGCCCGCGACCGCCTCCAGCCGCTCGATCTCGATCAGCGAGTCGACCACCACGTGCCCGACCCCGGCTTCGACCGCCGACTCCAGCTCCGCGACGGATTTGTTGTTGCCGTGCAGCGCGATCCGGTGCGCCGGGAAGCCCGCGTGCAGCGCGATGGCCAGCTCGCCGCCGGAGCAGACGTCGAGTGAGAGCCCCTCGTCCCGGATCCAGCGCGCGATCTCACCGCAGAGGAACGCCTTGGAGGCGTAGTGCACCCGGGCATCCGGGCCGAAGGCGCGCACCATGTCGCGGCAGCGGGAGCGGAAATCGTCCTCGTCCACCACGAAGAGCGGGGTGCCGAACTCCTGGGCCAGCTCGTCCACCCGGACCCCGGCCAGGGTGACGACGCCGTCCGCGCCGCGCTCGGCATGGCGCGGCCAGACGTGCTCGGGCAGGTCGATCATGACGCTCGCCGCGGCCGGGCGCTCCGGCAGGTTCGGCGAGTTCGGGATCTCGGCGGCGTGCCGCGGCCCGGCGGGGTGGGCGCTCATCGTAGGTCCTTCCTGGCCGCGCGGTGCGCGCCGGCGATGGGGGTGCTCACATCCGCTCCGGGGCGGTGACGCCGAGCAGCGCGAGGCCGTTCGCGAGCACCTGCCCGGTCGCGTTCACCAGCACGAGCCGCGCCGCGTTGGTCGGCGAGACCGGCTCGTCGCCGAGCGGGAGCACCCGCAGGGTCTTGTTGGTCTGGAAGCGGTGGTAGGCGCCGGCCAGCTCCTCCAGGTAGCGGGCCACCCGGTGCGGCTCGCGCAGCTCGGCCGCGGTGCCGAGCACCCGGGGGAACTCGCCGAGGGTGCGGATCAGCTCGCCCTCCTCGTCGGCGGTGAGCAGCGCCAGGTCGGGCGCGACCGCGTCGAAGCCGAACTCCGCCGCATTGCGCCCGATCGAGGCGGTGCGGGCGTGTGCGTACTGCACGTAGTACACCGGGTTCTCGGTGCTCTGGCTGGTCCACAGGTTCAGGTCGATATCGATGCTGGAGTTCACCGAGCTGCGCACCAGCGAGTACCTGGCGGCGTCGACGCCGATCGCCTCGACCAGGTCGTCGAGGGTGACGACGGTGCCTGCCCGCTTGCTCATCTTCACCGCCTGGCCGTCGCGCACCAGGTTCACCATCTGGCCGATCAGCACCTCGACGGTGGCCGGGTCGTCGCCGAACGCCGCCGCGGCCGCTTTGAGCCGGCCGATGTAGCCGTGGTGGTCCGCGCCCAGCATGTAGATGCACAGGTCGAAGCCGCGGGCCCGCTTGTCCTGGAAGTAGGCGATGTCACCGGCGATGTAGGCGGAGGTGCCGTCGCTCTTGATGACCACGCGGTCCTGGTCGTCGCCGTACGCGGAGCTGGCGATCCACCAGGCGCCGTCCTTCTCGTACAGGTCGCCGGAGTTCTTCAGCGTCTGCACCGCGCGCTCGACCGCGCCGGAGGCGAAGAGCGAGGACTCGTTGAAGTAGACGTCGAAGTCGGTGCCGAAGTCGTGCAGGGCCTGCTTGATCTGCGCGAACATCAGCTCGACGCCCTCGCGCCGAAACAGCTCGAGCCGCTCCCGCTCGGGCAGCTCGGCGGCGCCCGGGTGCGCGGCGGTGATCGTCGCGGCGATCTCGCCGATGTAGGCGCCGGCGTAGCCGTTCTCCGGGGTCGGGGCGCCGGTGGCGGCGGCGACCAGGGACTGCGCGAAGCGGTCGATCTGCGCGCCGTTGTCGTTGAAGTAGTACTCGCGGGTGACCTCGGCGCCCTGCGCGGCCAGGATCCGGCCAAGCGCGTCGCCGACCGCGGCCCAGCGGGTGCCGCCGAGATGGACCGGGCCGGTCGGATTCGCGGAGACGAACTCCAGGTTGATCCTGGTGCCCGCGAGCGCCCGCGCGGTGCCGTAGCCCGCGCCCGCCGCCAGCACCTGCTCGAGGATCGCGCCCTGCGCCGAGGCGGCCAGCCGGATGTTCAGGAAGCCCGGCCCCGCGACCTCGGCCGATGCCACCCCGTCGGCCGCGGAAAGCGCCTCGGCCAGCCACGATGCCAGGTCGCGCGGGGCCACCCCGGCGGGCTTCCCGACGCGCATCGCCAGATTCGTGGCATAGTCGCCGTGTTCGGGATTACGGGGACGCTCCACGGTGACCTCGTCGGGCAGCACAGCGGGATCGAGCCCGCGTTCGACGAGCACCTTCGCCGCGGTACCGCGAAGGAGATCTGCAAGGTCAGCTGGAGTCACGAGTCTCTATCCTATGGTCTCGGCGGGTGTGCACCGCAGGTGGGCACCGCGCGGCCACGCCCCATCCGTCACGTCGAAAGAAGCACAGCGAGCGATGCCGAGTAGTAACGCCCCGAGGTCGTCCGGTGGTTCCAAGTCGGCGAAAGCCGTCCGCGCCGCCGGGAAGGTCGCACCGTCCGGCAAAGGTGGCGACCGCAAGAGCGGCGGCCTGCAGAAGCGGCAGATCCCCTGGCTGACGATCGGCGCGGCCGCGGTCATTGTCGCACTCGTCGGCGCGCTCGCCTACAACCTGGTCCCCAAGTACCAGGAGCAGGCCGAGCTCGATCGCTTCACCCCGAGCGCCGAGCGCCAGGACCCGTCGGACCAGATCGACGGCGTGGTCAAGCAGGAGTACCCGGCCGGGCTGCACATCGGCCCCACCCAGCGCGTCGCCTACGACAAGACGCCGGCCTTCGGCGGCCCGCACGACTCGTCCTGGGCCACCTGCACCGGCGTCGTCTACGACAAGGCGCTGCGCACCGAGAACGCGGTGCACTCGCTGGAGCACGGCGCGGTCTGGATCGCCTACAACCCCGACAAGGTGGACAGCGACGGCATCGAGACCCTGGCCGCCAAGGTCGAGGGCAAGCCGTACACGCTGATGTCGCCCTTCCCGGGCCTCGACTCCGCGGTCTCGCTGCAATCCTGGGGGCACCAGCTCAAGGTGGACAGCGCCGACGACAAGCGGATCGGCCAGTTCATCACCGCGCTGCGGCTGAACAACTACACCTACCCCGAGGTCGGCGCGGACTGCTCCACCATCGCGTTCGACACCGACAACCCGCCGCCCTTCGACGCCACCCCGCCCGGGCCCGACGCCGTGCCCATGGACGGCTCCGGGCTGACCCCCGACCAGGGTGAGCTCGGTGGCGGGCTGCCCGGCGGCATTCCCGGCCTGCCCGGGATGCCGGGGAACGAGTTCCCGGTGCCGGGCACGCCCGGCGTGCCGCAGTGAGCGTGGAGACCGAGACAGCCCCGGATTCGCTGGCGGGCCAGTTCCGCCGCCAGCGCACCGCGCTGCTGGTGTTCGGCGTGCTCGGCGCGATGCTCATCGGCTTCGCGCTGGGCGCGCTGGCCCGGCTCCCCATCGACGGCGCCCGCCAGCCCGACCCCGGCCCGGTCGACGTCGGCTTCCTGCAGGACATGTCGGCGCACCACGCGCAGGCCGTCGAGATGGCGGGCGTCGTGCTCGTCCGCAGCACCGACACCGACGTGCGACGGCTCGCCTACGACATCCTCACCACCCAGCAGAACCAGGTCGGCCGCATGCAGGGCTGGCTGCAGCTGTGGGGCGAGCCCGCGCAGAGCACCGACGGCCACATGACCTGGATGACCTCCCCCGAAGGCGGCCATTCGCACGGCGTCTCCTCGACCGCGGCCGCCCCCGTGGCGGTGATGCCCGGCATGGCGTCCCAGGAAGAACTCGCCAGCCTCCGCCAAGCCATGGGCCCCGGCCTCGACACGCTGTTTCTCCAGCTCATGCTCCGGCACCACCAGGGCGGGCTGGAGATGATCCGCTACGCCGCCGACCACGCCGAGACCACCCCCGTCCGCAGCCTGGCCGGCACCATGGTGCAGACGCAGGAGGGCGAATCCCAGCTCATGAGCGGCATGCTCGCCGCCCGCGGCGCGAAACCACTGCCCCTCAACTGACGTTTTGGTGGGGTGGTGCGCCATGCGTTACGCTTCATCCCGCTATCCCGCCCTCGTAGCTCAGGGGATAGAGCGTCTGCCTCCGGAGCAGAAGGCCGCAGGTTCGATTCCTGCCGAGGGCACTTGGCCGAAGGCCCCGATCGCTTGTGATCGGGGCCTTCGTCGTTCCGGCGGTCACCCAGCTCCAGCCCGGTCGACCGGCGGGAGCGAAGCCGCCCTCAACCGAGGCCACCCACGACCTCGACGCCGTGGATTCGTGCCGCCTTCTGCATCCCGTCGTCCAGGGTCATGAGCGGGTAGGCGAGGCGCTGGGCCAGTGCGATGTACCAGGCATCCGCGTAGGTGGCATTGTCGATCAGTTCCAGGGCGGCAATCGAATCCCTCGGCTCACGGATCCGTTCCACCGGATGAGTGCTGAACGCGGCGATCAGGCCGTGCGCCTGCTCGACTTCCAGCGCACCTCGCCGCGCCAAACGGACGAGAGCGGAGCCGACCTCGAAATCGACGTGCGGAGGTGCTACGCATCCGGCGATCCGGATTCGCTCGGCATAGCCGGGCTGGAGAATTCCGCGCAGCAGGTCCACCCAGACCGATGCGTCGACGACGATCACTCCTGCCCCCGGGCGTAGTCGTCCCGGACTTCGCGCACCACTTCGGCGCCAGAGGGTGATCCCTGGCCGGTGATCCCCAACCGCTGCTGGGTCTGTTTCAGCTCGTCATCCCACGTGGCGATCGCGCGGCGCTGCAGCTCGCGCTGGACGTCGGCCGTCATCAGATCGCGGAGATAGGCCGACACCGACTTGTGCTCGGCGCGGGCCTTCTCGGCGATCACTGCCGCCACGTCATCTGGCACGTCTCGTACTTGCACAGTCGCCATTGCCCACCCTTCTGCATGCGCTAGTTCATGCATCTTATCAAGCAGGGCCCTCGAAGATCTTCGCACCGATTCGAACAGAGCCGGGGCGTGAGCAGCGGGCGGAGCGGGTGGGGCTGCCGTAGGCTGCGGGGACAGCCGGGTTGGAGGACGCTATGAGCTATCCGCCGTATGGGTCGCAGCCGGATCCGAATCAGGGGTGGGGGCCGCAGTCCGGGTATTCGCCGGGTGGGTATGGGCCCGAGCAGGGGCAGCCCGGCTACGGACAGCAGCCCGGTTACGGATCCAATCCGGGCAATGTGCCGCCCGGATACGGGCAGAATCCCGGCTATCAGCAGCCCGGCTATGGCGAGAGTCCCGGATACGCTCAACCTGGCTATGGACAGAATCCTGGAAACGCTCAGCCCGGGTATGGGGCGAACCCGCAGCAGGGCTACGGGCAGCCGCCCAGCTACGGGCAGCAGTGGGGGCAGCCGGGGTATGGGCAGCAGCCCGGTTATCCACCACCGCGGAAGAAGCGAACCGGGCTGATCATCGCCCTCACCCTCCTCCTTGTGGTCATCCTGGGCGGCATCACCGCGGGCATCGTGCTGACCGCACAGGGCAGAACCCCCCTCGCCTCGGACGAGAAACAGATCGAGGTGGCGATCCGCGACTTCTACGAGACCCTCGGCGAGGACGGCTTCGCGGCCGCCGCGGCGACGGCGTGCAGCGGTGATCGGGCCGAATTCGAGGCGTTGAGCGAGGAGCAGAAGAAGGAGTTCGACCAGACGCAGGTGTCGGTGGTGATCAACGAGATCAAGAACATCGTCATCACCGGGGATCGGGCCACGGCGACCATCTCCGGGCGGATGACGTTGACGCTGCCGGGCGAAGACCCGGATACCGATACCGACACCGAGGAGCACGTGAAGAAGGAAGACGGCACGTGGAAGGTCTGCTCCGCGGAGGATCAGGCCTGATGGGGCAGGGTGCGAACGGCACCCTGCCGGAAAGAGCGAGCGGCGGGAATCGAACCCGCGTAGACGGCTTTGCAGACCGTCGCCTCAACCACTCAGCCACGCCCGCGCGACTGGAGTAGATCCTGCTGGATCACCCGATCGGGGAACACGGTTGCACTCAGGGTGATTCGAAGGGGGCGCCGATATGATCACTCCCATGTCCCGCCCACGACCGCTGCCGCAGGATCCCATCGCGGAGGCGCACCGCCAGTGGACGGCGCACGGCTGGGGCGCGGTGGCGGACGGGATGGCGGCGGTGACGTCGCTGGTCAGGGCGCAGCAGATCGTGATGGCGCGGGTGGACGAGGCGCTCAAACCGAGTGGTCTCACCTTCTCCCGGTACGAGCTGCTCCAGTTGCTGAGCTTCAGCCGCACGGGGGCCGTGCCGATGGCGAAGGCGAGTGAGCGGTTGCAGGTGCATCCGACCAGCGTCACCAATACCGTCGACCGGCTGGAGGCGGCGGGGCTGGTGCTGCGGGTGCCGCACCCGAGCGATCGCCGGGCCATTCTGATCGAGATCACCGAGGCGGGGCGGGCGCTGGTCGCGGCGGCTACCGAGGCGCTGAACAGCACCGTCTTCGCGCTGCCCGGGCTGGCGCCGGACCGGCTGCAGGCGCTGCTCGAACTGCTCGCGGAGTTCCGCCGGGCGGCGGGTGACTTCGACGCGGGCGAGGACCCGGCGCACTGGGCGCCGGCCCGCGACCGGGTGCGCAGCCCGGACTGACGGCGGCCCGAGCGAACCGATACCGGCCCGAGCTTGGCACGGTGCCGGAAAGGGTCCACCATGAACGGCATGGTGCTGGTGCTGGGGGTATCGGCGGGTGCCGGCGGCGCCCGCGCGGTACTGACGCATTCGGATCAGCCGCACCTGCCGCCCATCGATCGCTGCCACGTGCCGGGCACCCCGGACAATGTCGAGGCGGCCGTTTTCGAGGCGGTGCGGTTGATGCGCGCGGCGGCGAGCGCGCGCGACGAGCTGATCACCGGGACGGCGGTCACCTGCCGCTGCGCGCCGCACGCCGACACCGTGCGGGCCGCAGCGGGCACCGAGCGGGTCACCATCGTGGACGAGCCACTGGCCCAGCTGCGCTACCTGCGCTTCTCCGGGCAGGTGAGCGACGGCGCGCCGGTGCTGCTCTACGACCTCGGCAGCTCGGGGCTCACCCTGACGCACGCCGACACCGCCACCGAGACGGTGCTGGAGAGCCTGCACAGCGCCGCGGTGAGCGGCGACCGCTACGACACGCTGCTCCGGCAGCGGCTCGCGCAGGACGGTGTGCAGCCCGCGGAGGAGGCGATCCGGGGGCACCGCGAGGCGCTGAGCCGGGCCAAGGTGGTCACCGCCAGCGACCCGGATACCGGCGGGCGGGCCGTCATCACCCGCAGTGACCTGGCCGAGCTGTGCTCGCAGAGCGTGCGGCGCTCGGCGACGCTGGTGCAGCGGCTGGTGGACGATGCCGAGGAGCCGCCGCACGCGCTGGTGCTGCTCGGCGGGTGCGCGCGCAATCCGGAGTTGCGGGCGGAGCTGGCGGGGTTGGTAGACCTGCCGGTGATCTACGACCCGGAGCCGGAGTACGTCTCGGCGCGCGGGGCGGTGCTGGTCGCGGCCGGGCACCGGGGTGGGGAGGTGCGGATGCGGCGGCGCCGGGTCGGGGCGGCGCTGGCCGCACTGCCGGCCAAGGCGGCGGCCGCCAGGCAGGCCAGGCAGGCGGGGCCGGGGCACCGCGGTAACCGGCGCGCGGTGCTGGCCGCGGCCGGTGTCACCGTCGTACTCGGCGCCACCGTGGCGGGGCTGCTGATCTTCGACCGGGACGCGCCCGCGCCCGCCGCACCGCCCGCCGCCACCATCGAAATGGCCGACACTCCGACCACAGCCCCGGGCTGAAACGCCACGCGCGCCCGGCTCGGCCCCCGGCCCCGGCGAGGTTCGAGGGCGTCCGCCCCGGACGCGGCACCGAACGGAAACGCCGCGTGCCCGGGGCCGAAACACGACGCGCCCCGGCCCGAACCCGGACCGGGGCACGCGAGAGCGAAAAGCTCAGCGGTTCACGAACTTCGGCTTCCGCTTCTCGGCGAAGGCACTCATGCCCTCCTTCTGATCCTCCAGCGCGAACAGCGAGTGGAACACCCGCCGTTCGAACCGCAGCCCCTCGGCCAGCGTCGTCTCGAAGGACCGGTTCACCGACTCCTTGGCGATCATCGCCACCGGCAGCGACATGGAGGCGATCGCCTGCGCCGCCTCCAGCGCGGTATCGAGCAACTCGGCGGCCGGAACGACCCGGGCCACCAGCCCGGCCCGCTCGGCCTCCTCGGCCCCCATATTCCGCCCGGTGAGCACCAGATCCATCGCCTTGGCCTTACCGATCGCCCTGGTCAGCCGCTGCGACCCGCCGATACCGGGAATGACCCCGAGCTTGATCTCCGGCTGCCCGAACTTGGCGGTGTCGGCGGCGAGCAGGATGTCGCAGATCATGGCCAGCTCGCAGCCACCGCCGAGCGCGTACCCGGCGACCGCGGCGATGGTCGGCTTGCGGAACTGCGCGAGCCGCTCCCACTTGGCGAAGTAGTCGTCCAGGAACATGTCCATGTACGACTTGGGCTGCATCTCCTTGATGTCGGCGCCGGCCGCGAAGGCCTTCTCCGACCCGGTGATCACGATGGCGCCGACCTCGTCGTCGCGCTCCAGCTCGTCCAGCGCGGCGAGGACGTCGTCCAGCACCTGCGCGTTCAGCGCGTTCAGCGCCTTGGGCCGATTCAGCGTGATCCAGCCGACGACACCGGTCTCCGCGGTGCCCTTGCGCTCCAGCAGGATCGTCTCGAAATCGGTCACTCGGAGGCCTCCTGGTTCGAGCGGTCACGGATATCGGTGACGATAGCCGAGAAGTCCCGCGCCGCATCGGTCTGGTTGAAGCGGGTGTAGATCTCCGCGGCGAGCGCGCCGAGCTGCCCGTCGACCACGTTGTCCCGCAGCGCGTTCGCGGCGAGGCCGAGGTCCTTGGTCATGAGCGCGGTGGCGAAGCCGGGCTGGTAGTCGTTGTTCGCGGGGCTGGTGGGCACCGGGCCGGGCACCGGACAGTAGGTGGTGAGCGACCAGCTCTGGCCGGAGGCGGTGGAGACCACGTCGTAGAAGGACTGGTGGCTCAGCCCCAGCTTCTCGCCGAGCACCAGCGCCTCGGAGAGCGCCACCATGGAGACCCCGAGCAGCATGTTGTTGCAGATCTTGGCGGCCTGGCCGACACCGGCGCCGCCGCAGTGCACCACCTTGCCGCCCATGACCTCGAGGACCGGGAGCCCGGCCGCGAAGTCCGCCTCCGCGCCGCCGACCATGAAGGTCAGCGTGCCGGCGGCGGCGCCGGCGACGCCGCCGGAGACCGGGGCGTCCAGGGCCCGGTGCCCGGCCGCGACCGCGCGCTCGGCCGCGGTCTTGGCGTCTGCGACGTCGATGGTGGAGCAGTCGATGAAGAGGGTGTCCGGCTCGGCGGCGGGCAGGATGTCGCCGTAGACGTCGAGCACCAGCTTGCCGTTGGGCAGCATGGTGATGACCACCTCGCGCCCGGCCACCGCCTCGACGGCGGTCGGCACGACGGTGGCGCCGTCCCGGCGGGCCTGCTCCTGTGCGGCGGGCACCGGGTCGAAGGCGAGCACGTCGTGCCCGGCCTTCACGAGATTGGCGGCCATCGGCGCACCCATGTGGCCGAGACCGAGGAATCCGATCTTCACTGTTCGTCCTCCGATGTGGTGAGCCCGAGCTCCCGATCGCCGAGCTCGGCGAAGTACTCCGCCACCAGCCCGTCGGTGACCTCGGCCAGGGTGGCGGGCTGCCATTGCGGGTTGCGGTCCTTGTCGACGACCTGCGCCCGAATGCCCTCGACGAGGTCGTGCGAGGCGAGCGAGGCGATGGAGACGCGGTACTCCTCGTTCAGCACCGCCTCCAGCGAACCGAGCTCGCGGGCGCGGCGCAGCGAGCGCAGCGTGACCTTGAGCGCCACCGGCGACTTGCCCAGGATGTCCGCGGCGGCGGCCTTGGCCTCCGGTGCCTCGTCGGCCTGCAGCCGGGCCACGATCTCCTCGACCGTGTCCGCGCTGTAGGCGGCGTCGATCCAGGAGCGCTGCCCGGCCAGCACCGACTCCGGCGCGGCGGTGGCGAACTTCGCGATGGCGTCGTCGGCGCTCTCGGTGCGCAGGGTGTCCAGCAGGGCCGGGATCTGCTCCGAGGGCACGTAGTAGTCGGCGAAGCCCGCCGCGATGGCATCGCCCGCGGTCATCCGGGCGGTGGTGAGCGCGACGTGCGCGCCGATCTCGCCCGGCGCCCGGGAGAGCAGGTAGGTGCCGCCGACGTCGGGGATGAAGCCGATCCCGACCTCCGGCATGCCGATCTTGGAGCGCTCGGTGACGATGCGGTGGCTGCCGTGCCCGGAGAGCCCGACGCCGCCGCCCATCACGATGCCGTCCATGACCACCACGTACGGCTTCGCATAGCTGCCGATCAGCGCGTTCAGGATGTACTCGTCGCGCCAGAACGTCCCGGTAGCGGAGTCGGCCGCCGCCGCGCCGGTCGCGCCGCCCAGCTCCTTGGCGTCGGAGTGGATGGCGACGATGTCGCCGCCCGCGCAGAGCCCGCGCTCCCCCGCGCCGGTGACGACGACGGTGCGCACCGCGTCGTCATCGGCCCACGCGCGCAGCGCCTCGGTGATGGCGAGCGCCATCTCGTGATTCAGCGCGTTGATGGCCTTCGGCCGGTTCAGGGTGATGAACCCGGCCCCGTCCCTGACCTCGATCAGAACATCGCTCATGCCGCTCCTACCACCGCGCGGGCGACGACCACCCGCATGATCTCGTTGGTGCCCTCGAGAATCTGGTGCACGCGCAGGTCGCGCACGATCTTCTCGACTCCGTACTCGGCCAGGTAGCCGTAGCCACCGTGCAGCTGCAGCGCCTTGTTCGCAACCTCGAACCCGGCATCGGTGGCGAACCGCTTGGCCATCGCGCACAACTCCACCTTGTCGGGGGCGTCCGCGTCCAGCGCGGCCGCGGCCCGCCAGAGCAGGGTGCGGGCGGCCTCCAGGTCGGTGCGCATGTCGGCGAGGTCGAACTGCAGCGCCTGGTTCTTCAGCAGCGGCTTGCCGAAGGCCTGGCGCTCGGCCAGGTAGGGAACGGTCTTGTCGAGCGCGGCCTGGGCCCCGCCGACCGAGCAGGCGGCGATGTTGATCCGCCCGCCGTTCAGCCCGTTCATGGCGATCCGGAAGCCGTCGCCCTCGTTGCCGAGCAGGTTGGCGGCGGGCACGCGCGCGTTCTCGAAGATGACCTGCCTGGTGGGCTGGGCGTTCCAGCCCATCTTCTTCTCGTTGGCGCCGAAGGAGAGCCCCGGCGTGTCGGCCGGGACGATGAAGGCCGAGATGCCGCCCGCGCCGGGCGCGCCGGTGCGGGCCATGACCACGTAGACGTCGGTCGAGCCCGCCCCGGAGATGAACTGCTTGGCGCCGTTGAAAATGTAGTCGTCGCCGTCGCGCACGGCCTTGGTGCTCAGCGCCGCCGCGTCCGAGCCGACGCCGGGCTCGGTCAGGGCGTAGCTGGCGAGCAGCTGCATCGAGGTCAGCCCGGGCAGCCAGCGTTTGCGCTGCTCGTCGTCGCCGTAGCGGTCCACCATCCAGGTCGCCATATTGTGGATGGAGATGTAGGCGGCGATGGCCGGGCAGCCGGTGGCCAGCTGCTCGAAGATGCGCACCGCGTCCAGCCTGCGCAGCCCGGAGCCGCCGTGCTCCTCGCCCACGTAGATGCCGCCGAGCCCGAGCGGGCCCGCCTTGCGCAGCACGTCGATCGGGAAGTGCTTGCGCTCGTCCCAATCGAGTGCGTTCGGCGCGAGGAATTCGTCGGCGAACTCGCGAGCCGTGTCCCGGATCGCGCGCTCGTCCTCGTCCAGGTCGAACATGGTCATTCCATCGTGGGAATCACGAACGCGTTGCTCTCCTTGAGGCCGGAGGGCCAGCGCTGGGTGACGGTCTTGGTCTTGGTGTAGAAGCGGATCGAGTCCGGGCCGTGCTGGTTCAGGTCGCCGAAGCCGGAGCGCTTCCAGCCGCCGAAGGTGTAGTAGGCGATCGGCACCGGGATCGGCACATTGATGCCGACCATGCCGACCTGCACCCGGGAGGCGAAGTCGCGGGCGGTGTCGCCGTCGCGGGTGAAGATGGCGACGCCGTTGCCGTACTCGTGCTCGTTGGCGAGGCGCAGCCCCTCCTCGTAGTCCTTGGCGCGGACCACGGCGAGCACGGGGCCGAAGATCTCCTCCTTGTAGATGCGCATCTCGGAGGTGACCTTGTCGAAGAGCGTCGCGCCGACGAAGTAGCCGTCCTCGGCGCCGTCGACCACCAGCCCGCGGCCGTCGACCACCAGCTCGGCGCCCTCCTCGACGCCGATGTCGATGTACTTCTTCACCCGGTCGACGCCGTCCTTGCCGACCAGCGGCCCGTAATCGGCGCCCGGGTCGTCGGACTTGCCGACATTGAGCTTGTGCACCCGCTCGGTGAGCTTCTCCAGCAGCCGGTCCGCGGTCTCCTCGCCGACCGGAACCGCCACCGAGATGGCCATGCAGCGCTCGCCCGCGGAGCCGTAACCCGCGCCGATCAGCTGGTCGGCGACGTCGTCGAGGTCGGCGTCGGGGAGGATGATGGCGTGGTTCTTGGCGCCGCCGAAGCACTGCGCGCGCTTGCCGTTGGCGGTCGCGGTCTCGTAGATGTACTGCGCGATCGGGGTGGAGCCGACGAAGCCGACCGCCTTGATCCGCGGGTCGTGCAGCAGCGTGTCGACGGCGGTCTTGTCGCCGTTGACCACGTTGAAGATGCCCGGCGGCAGCCCGGCCTCCAGGAACAGCTCGGCCAGGCGCAGCGGCACCGAGGGGTCGCGCTCGGAGGGCTTGAGCACGAAGGCGTTGCCGCAGGCGATGGCCGGGCCCGCCTTCCACAGCGGGATCATGGCCGGGAAGTTGAACGGCGTAATGCCCGCGACCACGCCGAGCGGCTGGCGCATGGAGTAGACGTCGATGCCGGTGCCCGCGCTGTCGGTGTACTCGCCCTTGAGCAGGTGCGGGATGCCGACGGCGAACTCGATCACCTCGAGCCCGCGCTGGATGTCGCCCTTGGCGTCCGGGATGGTCTTGCCGTGCTCGGAGCTGAGCAGCGCGGCCAGGCTGTCCATCTCGTCCTGCACCAGGGTGAGGAACTTCATCAGCACCCGCGCGCGGCGCTGCGGGTTGGTGGCCGCCCAGGCCGCCTGCGCCGCCTCCGCGTTGGCGATGACCGCCTCGACCTCGGACTTGCTGGCCAGCGGAACCCTGGCCTGCACCTGCCCCAGGTTCGGATCGAAGACGTCGGCGAAGTTGCCGGAGGTGCCCGCGACGTGCTGGCCTCCGACGAAGTGGGTGAGTTCGCGAACCATGTTCGTCCTGTTCTCTCGGGGAGTTCTACGGGCATCCTATAGTTGGACGTCCAAGTAATTACGAGTAGGTCATCGAATGTGACCCACCGCACTATTATCCTCGCGCTCAGCCGAGCGCGGTGGCGATACGGGTCAGCAGGGCGCGGCGGGCGGCCAGGCACTCCGGCGCGAACGGGAGCAGCGGGTAGTCGTGGATGGCGCCTGGCTCCTCGTGCAGGGTGACGGCGGGGGCGCGGTCGCGCAGCAGGCGGCAGTCGGCCAGGGCGATGTCGCGGGAGCCGACGTAGAGGTCGGTCGGCGGGAGCGCGGTGAGATCGCCGAAGAGCGGGCTGACCAGCGGGTCGTCCGGGACGAGGTCGCCGCGCCAGACCTCGCCGCAGAGCTTCAGCCCGGCGGCGGAGAGCCAGGGGTCGCGGCGCTCCAGGGCCGGGATCTCCGGGTTGGTGAGCGCGATGTCGAGCCAGGGGGCGATGAGGGTGAGGCCGGTCGGTTTCGCGTTCAGCGCGGCGGCGAGGGCGAGGCCGGCGCCCGCCGAGTCACCGGCCAGGTGGACCGGGCCGTCGAGTTCGGCGAGCAGGGTGGTGAGCAGGGCGTGCGCGTCGCGGGCGGTGTGCTGCGGGGCCAGCCCGTAGCGGGGGACGTGCACCGGGCGGCCGGTGGCCTCGGCGATATCGGCGACCAGGGCCCAGTGCTGGGTGGCGATGGGGCCGACGTAGCCGCCGCCGTGCAGGTAAACGGTGCTGCCGTCACCGCGGGGCGTCTCCGGTTCGACGGTGTGCACCGGGAAGCCCTCGACCTCGCGGGTGCTCAGCCGCTCCCGGATCCGGGCGGGCGGCGGTGCCGGGCGCTTGGGTTCGGCCAGGTAGGCGCGGGCATTGCGCGCGGTGGCGTAGCGGCGGTGCCGGGTGAGCCGGACGAAACCGGCGAGGACGTGCATCTGCCAGGACATCCCCGGATTCTCCGGGACGGGCTACGGCGACGCACGGGGTTCAGCGGGGGTTCAGCCGGCCCCACCCGCAGGTGCCGGTCCGGCCCGCCTGCGGATCCGGCGCGACTTGCCCGACGGCAGATCGGCTCAGCCCAGCCCGCCGAGTGCCAGCCACGCCAACCCGAACAGCGGTGCGCCCGCGAACTGCGGCCGCGGCTCCGGCTCGGGGCGGACGGCGAAGCGGGTGCCGCGCGGGTCGATGAGCCCGGCCGAATCGGCGCTGCCGAGGGCGGGAAGTTCGCCGGTGCGGGTTCGGGTCGGCACGGTGCACACCTCGCGGGGTCCGGGGATCGCGGTCGTCGTGCCATTGCAGCGAGTCCGGGCGCGGAAGTCGCGGGTTGTGCTCGAGCCGAGCCGAAACCGGGCTGGACGCGGGTCAGTAGATCCGCACCTCCGGGATGGTCGCCAGCAGCGCGGCCCACTCCGGGTACCGCGCGATCTTGGCCGCGTTCAGCGCCTCGATCTTCGCGGGCAGCTCGGGGTCGGGGTCGTCGCTGACCTCGGGGCCGACCCCGAGCCGGGCGAAGTGCGGCACGATCTCCGGATCCCCGGCCAGGTGCACGGGATCGTGCAGGTACCGCTCCAGCGCCGCCAGGTCGGCGATCCCGACGACGTAGCCGTGCGTATAGCCGTCGGCATCGCCGAAACTGCGCCCGACGGTGCCGAACGACACCGACTCCACCGACGCGGTGCGGCGCAGCAGCGCGAGCACCCGCTCCCGCTGCTCGGCCGTGGTCTCCGGCCGGAAGCTGAAGCGCAAGGTATGCACGATCATCCGAGTCCTCCTTTTTGAACCAACGGGTTCAATTTAGGGAACTATCTGGTAAGTCCACAAGACCGGGCTCGGCAGTACCATCACCGGGTGACGGCGACCAGGGGGCGAATCGACAAGCGGCAGGCGATCCTCGACGCCGCCTTCACGGTTTTCGCCGAGCGGGGCTACGACCAGGCGTGCGTGCGGGAGATCGCGAGCGCCGCCGGGGTCGCGAAACCGACCGTCTACAACCACCTCTCGGACAAGGCGACGCTCTTCCGCAGCGCACTGCGCGCCGCGGCCGACGAGGTCGGCGCGGTGTGCGCGGCGGCGGTGGAGCCGCTGCGCGACGCCGCTGACGTGCCGCGGGCGCTCACCGAGACGGCACAGCTGCTGCTCGCCGCCTGCTCCGACGAGCGCCCCCGGGCGCTGCGCAGGCTGGCCCTGTCCGGGAGCACCGCCTTCCCCGAACTCCTCGACGAGATCCAGGACGCCACCTCGGTGCGGCTGCGCTCCGCCCTCGCCGACCGGCTGGCCCGGCTCACCCTCGCCGGACAACTGCGCACGCCGGATCCGGATATCGCCGCCGACCAGCTCCTCGCGCTGCTCACCGGGGTACTGGAGTCCCGCTCCCGGCTGGGCAGCCGAGAGCTGCCCGCGGCCGAACTCGACACCATCGCGACGGCCGCCGTGCGCACGTTCCTGTCCGCGTACGGCACACCCGGCGAAACACCGGAACCCGCCGCCGGGCCCGTGTGACAATCGCTGCGCACCGCGACGACAGGAGACCAGGATGCGGCTGGCCGGTACCGAGCTCGGCGATTTCCGCGTCCTCGACGCGCACATCCACCAGTGGGACCCGCTCGGCACCCCGCGCGACTTCAGCTCGCTGGCCAAGCTCTTCAAGTACCTGCCGGTGCCGATCGACCTCGCGGTCCGGGTGGCGAAGAAGCGGGATCGCGAGTTCGTCGGCGACCCGACCGCCTACACCAAGCCGTACCTGCCCGCCGACTACCGCGCCGACGCGGGCGAGCTCCCGGTGGCGGGCATCGTGCACATCGAGGTGGACTGGCACGCCAGCGCGCCGCTCGGCAAGGCGGACGAGACCCGCTGGGTGCAGAGCCTGCCGTTCGGCGTCGACACCCCGGCGCTGAGCGCGCTGATCGCCTCGGCCGACCCCGCCGCCGACGGCTTCGCCGCGCTGCTGGACGCGCACGCCTCCGCCTCGCCGGTGCTGCGCGGCATCCGCACCATGGTCGCCAACCACCCGGACCCGGACGTCCGCTCCTTCACCCCCGCCCCGGACGCGCTGCAGAACCCGGCCTTCCTGGACGGCTTCGCCGAACTCGCCGAACGCGGGCTCGGCTTCGAGGCGTGGGTCTACTCGCACCAGATCCCGCAGGTCACCGCGCTCGCCGCGCGGTACCCGGAGGTGCCGATCGTGCTGAACCACCTCGGCACCCCGGCCGGGCTCTTCGGCAGGCTCGGCAGCCGCACCGGCGCCGACGCCAATGCCCGCCGCGACCTGCTGCTGCGCTGGCGCGACGACCTCGCGGCGCTCGCCGCGCACCCCGCCGTGCTGGCCAAGGTGAGCGGCCTCGCCATGCCGGTGCTCGGCCACCCGGTGCCGAAGCGCGGCAGCACCACGCCGGTGGACGCACTGGTCGACCGGTTCGGGCCGCTGCTCACGCAGGCGCACAGCGTCTTCGGCGCCGAGCGGCTGATCTGGGGCTCCAACTTTCCGGTGGACAAGCCCATCACCACCATCCCCGGCAGTGCCGAGGCGGTCGCGCTGGTGCTGGCCGAATCCGGCTGCGACGCCGAGCAGCTGCGCGCGATCTTCGGCGGGAACGCGCGCCGGGTGTACCGGATCGAGGGCTGAGGCTCAGGGCGCGGGCAGGAAGCGGGCGCCGAGCACCGCGCCGACCCGGTGGATGTGCTCGGCGATCCGGTCGGCGTCGATCTCGATGGTGCCGGTGCGCCAGGCGGTGAGCAGCTCGACGAAGCCGCCGATGCCGATCAGCGTGCTGATCCGGAAGTCGGTCTCGTCCACGCCGGGACGCAGGTAGGGGCGGGAGAGCTCGATCATGAGGTCGGTGGCGTCGCCGATCATGCGCTTGCGGCGCTGTTCGAGCACCGCGCTGCCGGCGTGGTCGGCGAGCAGGATGCGGGCCCGGCTGTGGTCGTCGGCCTGGAAGCGAACGGCGCGCCGCACCGCCTCGCGCAGGATCTCCAGCGGCGGCTGCTCCGCGGTGACCGCGCCGGCCAGGTCCGCGAAGACCTCGGCGCAGACCTCGTCCCAGGCCGCGCCGAGCAGCTCGTCGCGGTCGGCGAAGTGCTCGTAGAAATAGCGATCGTTCAGCCCGGTGCGGGTACAGACCTGACGCATGGTCACCGCCGCCCAGCCGCTCTCCGCCCACAGCGCGAGCGCCACGTCGATCAGCCGGCCGCGCCGCTCGGCGCTGCGCTCGGCCGCCGTGCGGCCACCCCAGGTGCGCGCGGGAACAGGTACGGCCACGGTTGACAAAGTATCACCGGCCGCGTGTTATTGGTGGCAGGTGCGGACAATGGGGTCACCCGACACCAGTTGGGCCCCTCCCACGACTCCCGAGGAGTGTGCATGCGGCTCAATCCCTTCGGCGGCCCCCGGCGGACCGCGAATGCCGACGCGGTGGTGACCGGTGCCGGCAGCGGCATCGGCCGGGCCTTCGCCGTCGAGCTCGGCAGGCGCGGCGGGCGGGTGCTCGTCGCCGATATCGACACCGACAGCGCGGCCGAGACGGTCGAGCTGGTCGCGCAGGCGGGCGGCAAGGCGCTGGAGACCCGCTGCGATGTGCGCTCCGCCGACGAGGTGGCGCTGCTGGCCGGGGTCGCCGACGAGTTCTTCGGCGGCCCCCCGACGCTGGTGATCAACAATGCCGGGATCGGCCAGGGCGGCCCGCTGGTCGGCGAGGTGAGCCTGGAGGACTGGAAGCGCACCCTGGACGTGAACCTCTGGGGCGTCATCTACGGCTGCCACGTCTTCGCGCCGCGGCTGCGCGCGGCCGGGCGCGGCGCGATCGTCAATGTCGCCTCGGCGGCGGCCTTCGGCACGGCGCCCCGGATGTCGGCGTACAACGTCAGCAAGGCGGGGGTGCTGGCGCTCTCCGAGACGCTGGCGGCGGAGCTCTCCGGCACCGGCGTGAGCGTCACGGTGCTCTGCCCGACGGCGGTGAAGACCAATATCCTCACCCCCGAGGCGCCGCTGGACGGCTTCGCCGAGAAGGTCGGCGGCCCGCTGCTGCGCTGGACCGGGCGGCCGCCGGAGTCCATCGCGAAGACCACGCTCGACGCCGTCGACGGCGGCGAGCTGTACGTGGTGCCGCAGGTCGAGGCCAAGCTGGCCTGGTCGACGAAGCGGCTCATCCCCACCGCCTACACCCGCGCCGCCGGGCTGATGGAACGGCTGGTCCGGTGAGCGCCGCCGACTACGAGATCATCGTGGTCGGCGCCGGCTTCTCCGGAATCGGCGCCGGAATCCAGCTGCGCCGGGCCGGATTCGACGACTTCCTGATCGTCGACGAGGCGGACGGCGTCGGCGGCACCTGGCACTGGAACACCTACCCCGGTGTCGCGGTGGACATTCCGTCCTTCAGCTACCAGTTCTCCTTCGAGCAGCGGGACGGCTGGTCCCGGGTGTACGCGCCGGGCCGGGAGCTCAAGGCGTACGCCGAGTCCTGCGTGGACAAGTACGAGCTGCGCCGCCACCTGCGCTTCGGCACCACCATCGAGCGGGCCGAGTTCGACGAGGCCGCGCACCGCTGGCGGCTGCGCACCGGCGACGGCGCCGAGCTCACCGCGCGCTTCCTCGTCGGCGCTACCGGCGCGCTGACCAGGCCGAAGCCGCCGGAGATCCCCGGCATCGCGGAGTTCGCCGGGATCACCATGCACACCGCGCGCTGGGACCACGACCAGGAGCTGCGCGGCAAGCGGGTCGCGATCATCGGCACCGGGGCCTCCGCGGTGCAGATCATCCCGGCCATCGCGCCCGAGGTGGAGCAGCTCACGGTCTTTCAGCGCACCCCCATCTGGTGCCTGCCCCGGCCCGACGCCCCGCTGCCCGGCCCGCTGCGGCTCGCTCTGAAACTGCCCGGCGGCAAGCTGCTCACCCGGCTGGCCAGCCAGACCTACGTGGAGCTCACCTTCCCGGTGGCCGCGCACTACTACGCCACACTGCCCACCGCGGCGGCCGCGGAGCGGATCGGCCACGCGCACCTGCGGCGCTCGGTGCGCGATCCGGCGTTGCGCGCGAAGCTCACCCCGCGGTACGCGCTCGGCTGCAAGCGGCCCAGCTTCTCCAACGACTACCTGAGCACCTTCAACCGCGCGAACGTCGCGCTGGAGACCGATCCGATCGCCGCGGTCACACCGACCGGGGTGCGCACGGCCGCCGGGGTGGAGCACGAGGTGGACGTGCTCATCCTGGCCACCGGGTTCCGGGTGATGGAGTCCGGCAGCATGCCGACCTTCGACCTGCGCGGGGTCGGCGGGCGCGACCTGGAGCAGTGGTGGGACGAGAACCGGCTGCAGGCGTACGAGGGGGTCAGTATTCCCGGCTTCCCGAATTTCTTCTGCGTGATCGGGCCGTACGGCTACAACGGCGCCTCGTACTTCACCCTGATCGAGAACCAGACGAAGCACATCCTGCGCTGTCTCGAACACGCGCGGAAGCGCGGCGCGACCCGGGTGGAGATCACCGAGGCGGCCAACGACCGGTA
This sequence comes from Nocardia sp. NPDC050697, assembly GCF_040654395.1. Taxonomy (NCBI): domain Bacteria; kingdom Bacillati; phylum Actinomycetota; class Actinomycetes; order Mycobacteriales; family Nocardiaceae; genus Nocardia; species Nocardia sp. NPDC050697. The sequence continues at coordinate 145,792 of NZ_JBFAHY010000011.1, read as the reverse complement.
CTTCCGGGAGATGCTCTCGCGCCGGGACGGGCAGGTGTTCTGGCAGGACAGCTGCGCGACCGCGAACAGCTACTACTTCGACAAGCACGGCGACGTGCCGCTGCGGCCCTCCACCACGCTGGAGGCGGCGTGGCGGGCCGGGCACTTCGATCTGGGCGACTATCGGTTCGAGGCCGCCGCCTGAGGCGGGTGTAGGGCAGTGGGCGGGCAGCGCCGCTACCTTCCGGCTGCGGGTTAGCCGGATCACACTGGAGAACGGCACCCGACGCCGGGACGTTCCGGCCCCCACTCGACACCCGATGGCCCCGCCCACGAGCCCCGGTGTGTCTTCGGCCCCGGCGCCGGGTGTTCCTCACTCCTCCAGCGCGCGGTACAGCGCGGCCAGATCCTTCCAGCCCGCGGTGGCTGTCGCTTCGTCCGCGGCGGTGCTGCGCAGGGCCTGGCGGAGCAGGACCGGGTCCAGGTCGTCCAGTGCCGGGCGCGGGGCCGGGCGCGGGAGGGCGGGAAGCTCCAGTGCCTCGCCGTACGGGTCGGCCGGGTCGGCGGTGTCGCGTTCCCGCTCGACCGCGCCGATCAGGGCCTCCGGGTCGACGCCGCGCACGGTGAGCAGGTCGCGCGGGTGCTCGTCGATGCGGTCGGCGAAGACGTGGCAGACGGCGGCGACGTGCCGGCACGGGCGCGCGGAATCCGGGCAGGTGCAGTCGAAGTCGAGGTCGGCGGCGGTGTCCGGGAGCAGGAGTGGCTCCAGGCTCTCCGGCGGGAGTCCGGCGATCACCTCGACCAGCGTGCCCGGGGACGCGCGGATCGCCTCGACCAGCAGTTCCAGCTCCTCTTCGCGGAGGCGCCGCACCACGAGCGCCGCGGTGAACGGCCGCGGCTGGCTGCCCTGCACCTCGCCGACCACCACCCCAGGCTCGGCCCGCCAGCTCAGCACCTGTCCCGCCCGCACCACCGCGCGCCCCCGCGCCAGCCTGCCGTGCTCCCCCACCCGGTCGATCCCGGCCAGCAGAGCCCGCCCCCACCGCGGCGCAGACCGTGCCGCGCCGGCGCCGCGCCGGACGGGGCTCACTCCCCCACCGCCTCGGCGCCGAGCGCGAAGAGATCGCGGAGCTCGTCGGTGCCGAGCTCGGTGACCCAGTTCTCGCCGACCCCGACCGTGAGATCCGCGAGTCTCCGCTTGTGCGCGATCATCTCGTCGATCCGCTCCTCCAGCGTGTCGACGCAGACCAGCTTGCGCACCTGGACCGCGCGGCGCTGCCCGATCCGGTAGGCCCGGTCGGTGGCCTGGTTCTCCACCGCCGGATTCCACCAGCGGTCCATATGCACCACGTGGTTGGCGGCGGTGAGGGTGAGCCCGGTGCCGCCCGCGGCCAGCGAGAGCACCATGAGCGGCGGCCCGTCCGCGCTCTGGAACCGCTCGACCATGGCATCGCGCGCCCCGCGCGCCACCCCGCCGTGCAGGAAGGGAACCGCGGTGCCGAACCGTTCGGTGAGGAACGGCACCACCAGCTCGCCGAACTCGCGGAACCTTGTGAAGAGCAGCGCCTTCTCGCCGTCCCCGAGCACACCGTCGACGATGTCCTCCAGCAGCGCCAGCTTCCCGGAGCGGTGCCGCCCCCGGCGCAGCACCGGCGAGCCGTCGCCGAGGAAGTGCGCGGGGTGGTTGCAGACCTGGGCCAGCCGGGTGAGCGCGGCCAGCACCGCGCCGCGCCGCGCCATGCCCTCGGCGGAGCGCAGCTTCTCCACCATGTCGTCGAGCACCGCCTGGTAGAGCGCGGCCTGCTCGGCGGTGAGGTTCGCGCGCACCGTCATCTCCAGCTTCTCCGGGAGGTCGTCGATGACGGCGGGGTCGGTCTTCACCCGGCGCAGCACGAACGGCCCGGTGATGGCGCGCAGCCGGGTGACGGCGTTCTGATCGGCCTCCCGCTCGATCGGCACCGCGAACCGGGCCCGGAACGCCTGCGCACTGCCGAGCAGCCCGGGGACTACGACGTCGAGCAGCGCGCGCAGCTCCTCCAGCCGGTTCTCCATGGGGGTGCCGGTGAGCGCGAGCCGATGCCGGGCCGGCACCGCGCGGGCTGCCCGCGCCTGCCGGGTCGCGGCGTTCTTCACGTGCTGCGCCTCGTCCAGAACCAGCCGCTCCCAGCGGCATTCGGCGAGGTCGGCGACGTCGCGGGCGAGCAGCGCGTAGGTGGTGATCACCAGATCCGCCTCGGCCGCGGCGGCCGCGAGCGCGGCGCCGGCGAGCCGCCCGGGGCCGTGGTGCACCAGCACCCGCAGCCCCGGCGCGAACCGCTCGGTCTCGCGCTGCCAGTTGCCGACCACCGACATGGGGCAGACCAGCAGCGTCGGCGCGGCGGCGCGCTCGTGCAGCAGCAGCGCCAGCACCTGGATCGTCTTGCCGAGCCCCATGTCGTCGGCGAGGATCGCACCGAGCCCGAGCCTGCTCATGGTGGCCAGCCAGGCCAGGCCGCGGCGCTGGTACGGGCGCAGGGTGGCGCCGAAGCCGGGCGGGTCGGGCACCTCGGCGGTCTCGGTGTGCCGGTCGAAGAGCTCGGCGGCCCAGCCGGTGGCGGTGACCTCGGTGATCGGCACGCCGTCGACCCGCTCGCGGGCGAGTTCGGCGAAGAGCGCGGCCAGCGTCGCCTCGTCGCCGCGGTGCGCGGCCACGTACCGCGCGGCCGCGCTCAGCGCCGTGCGGTCGGCCTGCACCCACTCGCCGCGCAGCCGCACCAGATCCGATTCCGCCGTGATCAGCCTGCGCATCTCGGCCTCGGTGAGCTCGGTGTCGCCGAGCGCGAGCTCCCAGCGGTAGGAGAGGATGCCGGGCAGCCCGACGGCGCTCTCCGCGGCGGGCGGGCTGGTCACGCGCAATTTCAGGGTGGGGGCGGTGACGGTCCACGAGCGGGGCAGCAGCAGCCGGATGCCGGCCGCGTGCAGCGCGGCGGCGCCGTGCTCGACCAGGTCGGCCACCACCTCGGTGGGGAGCAGCAGGTCGAGGGTGCTGTCGTCGCCGGGCAGGTCGCGCAGCCGCGGGTAGGCGGCCCTCGCCTGCTCCAGCTTCGCCATGCCGGTGCGCAGGCGGACCGGGTCGCCGTGCAGCGCGACGGGTTCCGGTGATTCGTCGGCGGCGCGGATGCAGACCTCCAGGCGCCAGAGGGTGAATTCGCCGCCGTCGCCGTCGGGCTCGCCGAGGCGGAGGACCAGCTCGTACTCCTCGGTCTCCAGCCCGGCGCGCCAGCGCTCCAGCACCTCCGCCGGGCGGTAGCCGCCGGGCTCAACCGGTTCGTCGTCGCGCAGCCCGGCGATGAGCGGGTGCTGCGAGCGCGGGGCGCCGCCGAGCAGGGAGCGGGCGATGGGGTCGGTGAGCTCGGCGAGCAGGTCCTCCAGGACCGCCGCCGGCCGGCCCGGCAGGCGCAGGGCGGCGGGCATGAGCGCGGCGAGCTCGGCGCTCCAGGCGCGCTGGCGGGCGCCGCCGACGAGTTCCCAGCGGGCCCACCACTGCCCGTCGGCGCGGCGCAGCTGCGGCACCACCCGGCCCGCGCGCACCCAGCGCTCGATGCCGTGCGCCACGTGCGCCAGGAAGCGCAGGTCGCCCGCGGCGGTCTCCGGCGGGAGCCGCTGCCGCAGCACCTCCGCGGCGGCCGCGGGGGCGAGGGCGTGCGCGGGGACCTCGGCGACGGCGCCGCCCGGTTGCAGCGCCTCGGCGCGGTGCCGGAACCGGGCGCGGGCGAGGAGCCCGCCGAGCGGCTCCGGCGGCACCGCCCCCGGTCGCTCGTCACGCCACAGCAGCAGGCCCGCGCCGGGCGACCACAGAGCGTGCAGCATCAGCCCATCCAAGCACCAGGCTCCGACAGGCCCTTCCGCTGCCTGCGCGGAGGGAGGGGGCGGCGCCCCGATGGCAGCCGCGGACCCGCGTCCAGCCGCGGTGCCGGCCGAACCGGCCGAGGCGCGTCCAGATCATCCACAGCCGCCGCACGTGCGGGCCGGAGCGTGTCGGTGCCGCGCGGTACAGGTGGGCTCATGCCAGCGCCGCTGCTCCGCCTGCTCGTCACCCTCACCGCCGCCTGCACCGTGCTGACCGGCTGTGCCGTCTTCGGCCCGCCCGACGCGCCCGCTCCGGGCAGCCCGACCCGCGTCGAGCTGGAGCAGCTGCTGGACCGGGTGCGGGTGGTGCCGGAACGCCCGCACCCCGGCGGCTACGAGCGCGGCTGCAAGGACGGGCAGGGCTGCGTCTTCGGCGAATCCTGGACCGACGCCAGCGACGCGCCGGGCGGCCGCGACGGCTGCGACACCCGCAACAACGTGCTCGCCGCCCAGCTCACCGCCGTGCGATTCCGCCCGGGCACGCGGGACTGCGTGGTCATCGCGGGCGCACTGGACGACCCGTACACCGGCACCCACATCACCTTCGACAAGGCGGACGCGCGGGCGGTGCAGATCGACCACGTCTTCCCGCTGGCCGCCGCCTGGGATCTCGGCGCCGTTGGCTGGCCGCAGCCGCTGCGGGTGCGCTTCGCCAACGACGTCACCGTCAACCTGGTCGCCACCGCGGGCGCCACCAACCAGGCCAAGAGCGACGGCACGCCGGGCGAGTGGCTCCCCCCGGCCACCTCAAGCCACTGCTTCTACGCGGGCAAGTACCTGACCGTCGCGACCGACTACGACCTCCCGCTCACCGCCGCCGACAGCGCCGCGCTGCACAGGATCGCCGAGCGCTGCCCGTAGCGCTCAGCCCCCGGTCGCCACCGGCCGCTCGAGGTCGTGCGCCCACTGCGACCAGGAGCCCGGGTAGAGCGCCGCCTCGATCCCGACCACGGCGAGCGCCGCGATCTGGTGCGTCGCCGTCACCCCGGACCCGCAGTACACCGCGACCGGCCCGTCCAGCCCGGCGAAGCGCTCGCGCAGGTCGTCGAGCGGGCGGAAGCGGCCGTCGCTGTCCAGGTTCTCTGCGGTGGGGACGCTCACCGCGCCGGGGATGTGCCCGGCGCGCGGGTCGATCGGCTCGGTCTCGCCGCGGAACCGCTCGGCGGCGCGGGCGTCGAGCAGCGCGCCGGGCCAGTCGGCGGCGGCGTCGGCATCGATGACCGGGAGGTTGCCCGCGGTCAGCACGACGTCGCCGCGCGGGGTCTCGGCCTCGGCGCCGGTCGCGACCGGCTGCCCGGCGGCGATCCAGGCGGGCAGCCCGCCGTCCAGGATCCGCACCTCGGCGATCCCGCCCCAGCGCAACAACCACCAGGCGCGGGCCGCGGCCAGGCCGCCGGTGGCGTCGTAGACCACCACGGCATCGCCCCGGTGGATCCCCCAGCCCCGCGCGCACTGCTGCAGGTAGCCGAGGTCGGGCAGCGGGTGCCTGCCGCGGGCGGGCGACGGCGGGGCGGCGAGCTCGATATCCAGGTCGACGAAGACCGCGCCCGGAATGTGGCCCGCCGAATACTGTTGCGCGCCTTCGGGATCCCCGAGCGCCCAACGCACATCCAATAGCCGGACCTGCCCTTCCGCCACCTTCGCGCACAGGTCGGACGGCGAGATCAATACCCCGCTCACCACAGCTCCTCACGGTCGCCGGTCACGCGTCACTGCGTGGGAATCCGCACACCATAGCGCGCGAAGGTGTACGGAAACGGGCCAGTTCCGCGGGACCGGCTACGGACACGCGCGGCGCCGGGGTGCAGGATGCCGGAGGTGGACCGTCCCGAAGAGCCGGTGAATCCGGCGCAACCCATCGGCGCGGGCGTGGTGACCGCGCTGGTCGGCTTCACCAGCTCGTTCGCGGTGGTGCTCGCCGGGATCACCGCGGTCGGCGCGACCCCGGCGCAGGCGGCCTCCGGGCTGGCCGCGCTCTGCGTCACCCAGGCGGTGGGCATGCTGCTGCTGAGCCGCTGGTTCCGGATGCCGATCACGCTGGCCTGGTCGACGCCGGGCGCGGCGCTGCTGGCGAGCACCGGCGCGGTGGCGGGCGGCTGGCCCGCGGCGGTCGGGGCCTTCGTGCTGACGGGGGCGCTGATCGTGCTGACCGGGCTGTGGGGGCGGCTCGGCGCGCTGGTGGCCGCGATCCCGGTGCCGATCGCGCAGGCCATGCTGGCCGGGGTGCTGGTCCCGCTGTGCCTGGCGCCGGTCGAGGCGGTGCGGAGTTCGCCCGCGGTGGTCCTCCCGGTGATCGCGGTGTGGCTGGTGCTCACCCGGTTCGCGCCGCGCTGGGCGGTGCTCGCGGCCTTCGGCACGGCGGCGGTCGGCGCCGCCATCGCCATCGCGGTGCGGCACACCCCGCTGGAGGCCGGTGCGATGATCCCGGCCCTGGAGCTGACCCGGCCGCACTGGAGCTGGCAGGCGGTGATCGGGCTCGCGGTGCCGCTCTACATCGTCACCATGGCCTCGCAGAACATTCCGGGGACGGCGGTGCTCGGCTCGTTCGGGTACCGGGCGCCGTGGCGCGCCGCCATGACCGTCACCGGCATCGGGACCGTACTCGGCGCCCCGGCGGGCGGGCACGCCATCAACCTGGCCGCCATCAGCGCGGCGCTGGCCGCCGGGCCCGCCGCGCACCCGGACCCGGCGCGGCGCTGGATCGCGGCCTGCACCACCGGTGCCTGCTACCTGGTGCTCGCCCCGGGCTCGGCCGCGCTGGTGACGCTGGTCGCGGCGGCGCCCGCCGGGGTGCTGGAGACGGTCGCCGGGCTGGCACTGCTCGCCACCCTCGCGGCCTCCCTCACCGGCGCGCTCGCCGATGGGGAGCACCGCACGGCCGGTGTGGTGACCTTCCTGATCGCCGCCTCCGGCGTCGGCTTCCTCGGGGTGGGCGCCGCGTTCTGGGCCCTGCTGGCCGGGCTGCTGACCCGCGCGGTGCTCACGAGGAAAGACGTCAGCCCCGGCTCAGCAGGGTGAGCGGATCCTCCAGCAGGTGCGCGATATCGGCGAGGAAGCGGGCGCCGGTGTCGCCGTCGATCATGCGGTGGTCGAAGGCGACGCCGAGCGTGGTCACCCAGCGCACCGCCAGTTCGTCGCGGACCACCCAGGGCCGCTTGCGCACCGCGCCGAGGCAGAGGATCCCGCCCTCGCCGGGATTCACCAGCGGCACCCCGCTGTCCACCCCGAACACCCCGACATTGGTGATGGTGAAGGTGCCGCCGCGCAGATCGGCGGTCCCGGCATTGCCCGCCCGCGCGGTCTCCACCAGCCAGCTCAGCTCCCGGCACAGCTCGCGCAGCGAAAGGGTCTGCGCCTCCTTGAGATTCGGGACTAGCAGGCCGCGCTCGGTGGCCACCGCGATGCCGAGGTTCACGTAGTGCTTGGTGACGATCTGCTGGTTGGCGTCGTCCCAGAAGGCGTTCATGTCCGGGAAGTCGCCGAGCGCGACCAGCGTCGCCTTGGCCACCAGGGTGAGCGGGGTGAGTGGCAGCCCCTCGAACGAGGCGGTATTGCGCAGGTGGTCCAGGAGTTCCATGGCGGCGGTGAAGTCGACGGTGACCGAGGCGCCCGCCTGCGGGATGGTCCGCGCGCTCACCACCATGGCGGCTGCGGTGCGTCTGCGCACGCCGGCGATCGGCGTCCGGGTCTCTCGGGAGACCGGGCGGATGACGCCGGTGCGCGCGTCCGAGGCGACGTGCGGTTCGGCCGCGGCGGGTTCGGCGCCGGGCGCGCGGCGCGGTTGCGAGATCGGGACGGCGGCGCGCACGTCCTCGACGGTGACCGCGCCCTCCGGGCCGGAACCGGCCAGGAACCACAGGTCGATGCCGAGTTCCTTGGCGAGTTTGCGGGCTGCCGGGGTCGCCGCCGCGCGGCGGGCCTTGGGATCACCGCCCAGCGGCGAGCGGCTCCGCTGCGCGGCAGCGGAATTGGCGATATCACCGGCCACGGCCGACGGCCGCCCGCCCGGCGCCGAGCCGCCCCCGGCGCCGCCGAGCGCCGCGCCCCCATTGCCGCCCGGCGGCGAGCCCCCATTGCCGCCTGGCGTTGTGCCCTTGATGGCGCCGAGACCCTTGATGCCGCCGAGCGCCGCACCGCCGGTGGCGTCCGGCGCGGAGCCGGTGCCGCCCGGAGCGGGCGATCGGCCCGCCGCGTCCCGGCCCGGCGACGTCGCGGCGTGCTCGCGCGCAACCGCGCGAGCGGCGGCCCCCGCCGCCTCGGCGGCGCTGCGCGGCCTGCGCCGCGTCTCGGCATCCCCGGACGGCCCGTACCCGACCAGCACGCCACCCTGCGGCGCCGAATCCGGCTCCGGCGCCGAGTATTTCACCGGCGCAACGACCTCGCCCCTGCCCCGCACCCGGATGAGCGGCGACCCGACCGGCACCGTCTCGCCGGGCTGCGCGAGCAGCTCCGCGACCACCCCGGCGAACGGGGAGGGCAGCGCCACCACCGCCTTGGCCGTCTCCACCTCGGCGATCACCTGGTTCAGCTCCACCTCGTCGCCGACCGCGACGGCCCAGGAGACGAGCTCGGCGTCGGCGAGCCCCTCGCCCAGGTCGGGTAGCCGGAATTCCAGCACCGGACCGGGGGTGGCGGGGTCTCGAACGGCGGCATCGTTCACGGGGACACCTCTCACGGAGCGATTCAGGCAGCGAGGGAGCGGTCGACCGCGGCCAGAATGCGGTCGGCGTCGGGCAGGTGGTGTTTCTCGAGCTTAGCCGGGGGGTAGGGGATGTCGAATCCGCCGACTCTCAGCACCGGGGATTCCAGGTGGTAGAAGCAGCGCTCGGAGATCCGCGCGGCGAGTTCGGCGCCGAGCCCGCCGGAGACCTGCGCCTCGTGCACCACCACCAGCCGCCCGGTCTTCACGACCGACGCCGCGACGGTGTCCAGATCCAGCGGGCTCAGGCTGCGCAGGTCGAGCACCTCCACCGAATGTCCCTCGGCCGCCGCGATTTCCGCCGCCTTCAGCGCGGTGGCGACGGTGCCGCCGTACCCGGCGATCGTGATGTCGTCGCCCGCCAGGCAGACCCGGGCGCGGTCGAGCGGGAGCGCGGGCGCGGCGTCGAAATCCACCTCCGCGCGGTCCCAGTACCGGCGCTTGGGCTCGAAGAAGAGCACCGGGTCGTCCAGCGCGACGGCCTGGCGGATCATGTGGAAGGCGTCCTCCGGCGTGCTCGGCGCGACCACCCGCAGCCCGGCGGTGTGCGCGAAGTACGCCTCCGGCGATTCGGAGTGGTGCTCCACCGAGCCGATGCCGCCGCCGAACGGGATCCGGATGGTGAGCGGGGCGCGCACCTTGCCCTGCGTGCGGTAGTGGATCTTGGCGACCTGCGAGACGATCTGGTCGAAGGCCGGGTAGACGAAGCCGTCGAACTGGATCTCGCAGACCGGCCGGTAGCCGCGCAGCGCCATGCCGAAAGCCGTTCCGACAATGCCGGATTCGGCGAGCGGGGTGTCGATCACCCGGTGCTCGCCGAAGTCCTTCTGCAGCGTGTCGGTGACCCGGAAGACGCCGCCGAGCCTGCCGACGTCCTCGCCCATGACCACGACCTTCGGGTCGTCGTCGAGCGCGGCCCGCAGCCCGGCGTTCAGCGCGGCGGCGAAGGTGGTGATCATGCGAGTGCTCCCTGCTGCGCCGGGCCGGGTTCGTCGGCGAGGTACTCCGCGAACTCCCGCCGCTGCCGCTCCAGCTCGGCGTGCGGAGTGGCGTAGACATGGTCGAACAGTGTTTCCGGCGCCGGGTCCGGCATCGCCAGCGTGGCACTGCGCAGTCGGTGTGCCACCGCGTCGGCCCGCGCGGCGACCGCTCGCTCGAACTCGGCATCCCAGCCGGACTCCCGCTCCAGCAGCCGCCGCACCCGGTCGAGGGGGTCGCGCCCGCGCCACTCGTCGGCCTCGGCGGCCGCGCGGTAGCGGGTGGGGTCGTCGGCGGTGGTGTGCGGGCCCATGCGGTAGGTGAGCGCCTCGATGAAGGAGGGGCCGCCGCCGGAGCGCGCCCTGGCCAGCGCCTGCCTGGTCACCGCGAGCACGGCGAGCACGTCGTTGCCGTCCACCCGGATGCCGGGCATGCCGTAGCCGTAGGCGCGGCGCACCAGCGGCACCGCGCTCTGCACCCGGACCGGCGCGCTGATCGCCCAGTGGTTGTTCTGGCAGAAGAAGACCACCGGCGCGGCCCAGCTCGCGGCGAAGCCGAGCGCCTCGGCGATATCGCCCTGACTGGTCGCGCCGTCGCCGAAGTAGGCGACGGTGGCGAGTTCGGCGCCGTCCAGGTGCGCGGCGTAGGCGTAGCCGGTGGCGTGCAGCCCCTGCGCGCCGACCACGATGGCCGGGTTGGTCATGCCGACGGCGTCCGGATCCCAGCAGTGGTGCGCGACCCCGCGCCAGAGCCGGGTCATCTCGGCCGGATCGACGCCGCGGCACCAGGCCACCCCGGCCTCGCGGTAGCTGCAGAACACGTAGTCGTCGCGGCGCAGCGCCCGCGCCGACCCGATCTGCGCGGCCTCCTGCCCCAGCAGCGGCGCCCACAGCCCGAGCTGCCCCTGCCGCTGCAGCGCGGTGCCCTCGGTATCGATCCGGCGGGCGATCACCAGGTCGGTGTAGAGCTCGCGCAGCTCCGCGGTGCCGATATCGGCGACCAGCGCGGCGTACTCGGGGTCGAGCACGCGCCTGCCGTCGGGCTGGACCAGTTGCACGGGGTACGCGCGTTCGCGCGGTGTCTCGGACATGTACCGCCTCCTGTCGTGCGGGCCTTGTGAGCCGTATCACACAGCATCCACCATCACGCGATCCGCGCAACTGCCCGCGACACGACTGCGCAGAATGCGCAATCTGAAGGGTTGCCGCGGTGTCATACTGCGTCGCATGTCCAGTTCCCTCGATGCCACCGACGCCCGGCTGCTGCTCGAGCTCGTGGCCAACCCGCGCGCCACCGGGGTCGAGCTCGCCACCCGGCTCGGCCTCTCCCGCAATACCGTGCAGGCCCGGCTGAACCGCTGGGAGGCGAGCGGCGTGCTCGCCAGCGTGGAGCGCCGGGTCGAGCCGCGCGCCCTCGGCTACCCGCTCGCCGCCTTCGTCGCGGTGGTGGTGGATCAGCACCGGCTCGACCCGGTGGTGGCCGAGCTGGCCGAGGTCCCCGAGGTCACCGAGGTCTGCGGCATGACCGGGGAGACCGACCTGACCGTCCGGGTGGTCGCCACCGACGCCGACGACCTCTACCGGATCGCCGGTCAGATCCTGAAGATCCCCGGCGTCGAGCGCACCAACATGGCCCTGGTCATGCGCGAACTGGTCGGCCCCCGCAGCACCCCCCTGCTGCGCCGCCTGGCCCGGACCGGGCGCCCGCCCGGCTAGGGTGCGGGGCATGGAGATTTCGGGCAGGGTCGCGGTCGTCACCGGAGCGGGTGCGGGCATCGGCGCGGCGCTCACGCACCGGCTGGTGGCGGGCGGTGCGCGGGTGGTCGCGGTCGATCTGGACGAGGCGGCGGTGCGCGCGGTGGCCGAGCGGGCGGGTGCGGTCGCGGTGCCGGGCGATGTGGCGGACGAGGCCGTGATCCGGGCCGCGATCGAGACCGCCGAGCGTGAGTTCGGCCCGGTCGAGCTGTACTTCGCCAATGCCGGGATCGGCGGCGGTGGCGGGCTGGACGCCACCGAGCGGCAGTGGGCGGCGGCGCTGGACGTCAATGTGCTGGCGCACGTGCGCGCGGCCAAACTGCTGGTCCCCGGCTGGGTGGCGCGCGGTAGCGGCTACTTCGTGACCACCGCCTCGGCGGCCGGGCTGCTGACCCAGCTGGGCTCGGCGCCGTACGCCGTCACCAAGCACGCGGCGGTCGGCTTCGCGGAGTGGCTCTCGGTGACCTACGGCGACCAGGGTGTGCGGGTGAGCTGCGTCTGCCCGATGGGCGTCGACACCCAGCTGCTGCACACCGGCATGGTGCCGGAGGGCGCCGAGGCGGACGGGCAGCTCGCGATCAAGGCGGTGACGACGGCGGGCGCGGTGCTCTCCCCGGAACAGGTCGCCGACGACATCCTGGCCGGTGTCGCGGCCGAGCGGTTCCTGATCCTGCCGCACCCCGAGGTCCTGGAGATGTACCGGCACAAGGGCGCCGACTACGACCGCTGGATCGGCGGCATGCGCCGCTACCAGGCCGCGCTACGCGGGTAGCTCCTCGGCCACGATGGTCGCCGCCGCGGCCCGGATGACCTCCGGGATCGGCACCGGCCTGCGCGTCTCGCCGTCCACGTAGACGTGCGTGAAGCTGCCGGTGGCGGCGAGCTCGGGCTCCGCCTCGGTCTCCCGGAAGAGGGCGAGGTCGTAGGTGATGCTGGAGTTGCCGAGCCGGGAGACCCGGATTCCGACGTGCAGCATGTCCGGGAAGCTCACCGAGCCGTGGAAGCGGCAGGAGGTCTGCGCGACCACGCCGAGCGCGGGCAGCGCTCGGATGTCGGTGCCGGTCGCCGCCATGAGCCAGGCGTTCACGGCGGTGTCGAAGTACGAGTAGTACGTCACGTTGTTCACGTGGCCGTAGTGGTCGTTGTCCGCCCACCGGGTCGGCATCGGCCAGAGCACGGGATACTGCTGCGTCACCCGGCCGACGATAGCTCAGCGGGCGCCGCGCCCTGCCGGTGGTCGCGCGGGCTGACGCCGAAGTGCCGCTTGAACGCGGTGCTCAGCGCGAAGGCGCTGCCGTACCCGACCTGCCTGGCGATGGCCTCGATGGTGGCGTCGCTCTCCTGCAGCAGGTCGGCGGCGAGTGCCAGCCGCCACTCGGTGAGGAAGGCCATCGGCGGCTCGCCGACCAGCTCGGTGAAGCGGCGAGCCAGCGCCGCCCGCGAGACGCCGACCGCCTCGGCCAGCCCCGCGACCGTCCAGCCGTGCGCGGGGTTGTGCTGGAGTAGCCGCAGCGCCCTGCCGACCAGGGGGTCGCTGTAGGCGTGGTACCAGGCGGGGGCCTCGGCCCTGGCGAACCAGGCGCGCAGCCCGGCGATGAGGACCAGGTCGAGCACGCGGTCGAGCACCGCACCCTGGGCCGGGCGGTCCTCGGCGACCTCGTCGACGAGCAGCGCGAGCAGCCTGGTGTCCACCTCGCCGGGGCCGAGCACGAGGGCGGGCGGGAGCGCGCGCAGCAGCCTGCGGCTGGCCGCGCCGACCGACTCGTAGGTGCCGGTGACCATGGCGGTGGCGCCGTGCGGATCGGTGCCCCACTGCCTGACCCCGAGACTCAGCGTCTCGCAGAGGATCTCGCCCGCCGGCGTCTTGGTGACCTGACCGGGGTGGATGACGATCTGCGGCGGGGTCTCCGGGTCGTCGGCGACGGTGTACGGCTCGGGTCCGCGCACGATCGCGACGGCACCGGCGCCGAGCCGCCGCCGCTCGCCGTCGTCGGTCAGGAACCAGGCGTGCCCGCGCACCATCGCGACCACGGTGAGCGGCGCCTCGTCCTGGATCCGCAGCGACCACGGCGGGTCGAGCAGCGAGCACATCAGGAAGGCGCCGCGGGCGCGGGGACCCTCGAGCAGGCTGGCGAGTGCGTCCACCGTACGAGGGTAGACGGCGCCGGACCGCGTGGTCGAGCACGATTGCGGCACGGAAACAGCGCTGCGGGAAAGGGTTTTCCGGCCGGGCCGGGCTTCGGTACCGTCGGAACGGTGCTCTCGACGACACCGGCGCCCCCGGTGCGCGCCGCGCGGGCCGCGGTGTTCACGGTCTTCGCGCTCAACGGCTTCCTGCTCGCGCTCTGGGTGGTGCACATCCCGGCGATCACCGATCGCACCGGGGTCGCCCCCGCCCAGCTCGGCACCTTCATCTTCCTGCTGGCCGGGGCGGGCATCGCCGGTATGCGGATCGCCGGGCCGCTGGCCGACCGGTTCGGCAGCCGGGCGCTGGTCGCGGCCGCGGCGGTGCTCATCTCGCTCGGCGTGCTCGGCCCCGGCTTCGCCACCGGCCCGGTCACCCTGGCGCTCGCGCTGGCCTTCTTCGGCTTCGGCAACGGCGCGCTCGACGTCTCGATGAACACCCAGGCGGTGCATGTCGAGCGGGCCTACGGCAGGCCGATCATGTCCGCCTTCCACGCGCTCTTCTCCGCCGGCGGCTTCCTCGGCTCGCTGGTCGGCGCCGCCACCCAGCGCGCGGGCCTCGACCTGCGGCTCACCGTCGTCCTCGCCGCCGCCACCGGCCTGCTGCTCACCGCCGCGCTGGCCCCGCGGCTGCTGCGCGAGCTGCCCGAGCCCGAGCCGACGGCCGCGGCGCCGGAGAACCGCGGCGCCCGCCGGATTCAGGTCTTCGCGCTGGCGGCCATCGCCTTCGTCCTGCTGCTCACCGAGGGCGCTGCGGCCGACTGGAGCGCGCTGCAGGTCCGCGACCACCTCGGCACCACCGAGTCCACCGCGGCCTTCGCCTTCGCCGCCTTCTCCTTCACCATGACCGCGGGCAGGCTGGTGGCCGATCGGGTGAGCGGCCGCTTCGGCCCGGTCTTCGTGGTGCGCTGGGGCTGCGTGACGGCGGGGCTCGGGCTGGCGCTCGTGGTGTTCTCCGGCTGGCTGCCCGCCACCCTGCTGGGCTGGGCGCTCTGCGGGATCGGGCTCTCCGGCGGGGTGCCGCAGATCTTCACCGCCGCGGGCAACCTGGGCTCGGGTGGCTCGGCGGGCACCGACATGTCCCGGGTCTTCGCCATCGGCTACGTCGGCCTGCTGGCCGGACCGGCCATCATCGGCTGGCTCACCGCGCTGGTTCCGCTCACCACCGCGCTCGCGGTGCCGCTGGTGCTGGTGCTGGTGTGCTCCCGGTTCGCGGGGGTGGTCGCCCCCGGCACGCGGAACGCCCCCGCTCGCGAGTGAGCGGGGGCGTTCCGGGCGGAGCGATTACAGCGCCTTGAGCTCCTCGGTGACCGCACCGACGGACTTCTTGGCATCGCCGAACAGCATGGAGGTGTGGTCGGCGTAGAACAGCGGGTTGTCGATGCCGGCGAAGCCGGAGTTCATCGAGCGCTTGAGCACGATGACGCTCTTGGCCTGGTCGACATTGAGCACCGGCATGCCGTAGATCGGGCTGGCGGTGTCCTCGCGGGCGGCCGGGTTGGTGACGTCGTTCGCGCCGATCACCAGGGCGACGTCGGTGCGGTTGAACTCACCGTTGACGTCGTCCATCTCCTTCATGGCGTCGTAGGAGACCTCGGCCTCGGCCAGCAGCACGTTCATGTGCCCGGGCATGCGGCCCGCGACCGGGTGGATGGCGTACTTGACCTCGACGCCCTTGGCCTCGAGCAGCGCCGCCATCTCCTTGACCGCGTGCTGCGCCTGCGCCACCGCCATGCCGTAGCCGGGGACCACGATGACCTGGTTGGCGTAGGCCATCTGGATCGCGGCATCCGCGGCGCTGGTGGCCTTGGCCGACTTCTGCTCGCCGTCGCCGCTCGCGCCGGGCGCCGCCCCGCCGCCGCCGAAGCCACCCGCGACGATCGCCGGGATGGAGCGGTTCATGGCCTTGGCCATGAGGTTGGTCAGGATGGTGCCGGAGGCGCCGACGATCATGCCCGCCACGATCATGGCGGTGTTGTTCAGCGCGAGCCCGGCCGCCGCGGCGGAGAGCCCGGTGAGCGCGTTGAGCAGCGAGATCACGACCGGCATGTCCGCGCCGCCGATCGGCAGCACCACCATGAGGCCGAGGATGCCCGCCGCGACCAGCAGCAGCACCATCCACCACCACTCGGCGCCGCCGTCGCTCGCGCCGAGACCGATCACCACCGCGGCCGCGACCGCGACGATGAGCAGGATCAGATTCAGCGGCTGCTGCAGCTTCCCGAGGCCGATCGGCTTGCCGGGCAGGATCTCCTGCAGCTTGCCGAAGGCGATGAGCGAGCCCCAGAACGAGATCGAGCCGATGATCGCCGCGAAGAGCGAGCCCACGATGATGTGGACGGTCGGGGACTCACCGTGCTTGAAGTTCGAGAAGCCGGAGGTGTCCAGGAACTCGGCCCACGCGATGAGCGCGACCGTGCCGCCGCCGACGCCGTTGAACGCCGCCACCAGCTGCGGCATCGCCGTCATCTTGGTGTACTTCGCCGGCGGGACGCCGAGCACGACGCCGACCACGAGGCCGCCGACGATCAGGATCCAGTTGCTGGTGTCACGCACCGCGATGAGCGTCGCGACCACCGCGAGCCCCATGCCGAACGCGGCGATCCAGTTGCCGCGCACCGCCGTCTTCGGGCCGGTCAGCCCCATCAGGCCGTAGATGAAGAGCGCGAACGAGATGATGTAGAGGATATTGACCAGATTGTCCATCGGACTCACTCACCAGCCTTCGGGGCGGCCTTCTTGCCCTTGAACATGCCGAGCATGCGGTCGGTCACCACGAACCCGCCGATGACGTTCAGCGTGCCGAAGACCAGGGCGACGAACAGGATGATCTGGATGCCGATCGAGGGGTCCTCCATCTTGCCCAGCGTCACCAGCGCGCCGAGCACCACGATGCCGTGGATGGCATTGGTGCCCGACATCAGCGGGGTGTGCAGGGTGTTCGGGACCTTCGAGATGACGGCGAACCCGACGAACCCGGAGAGTACGAGGATCGCGATGTTCGCGAGCAGTTCGGTGTACATCAGACCGCCTCACGGGTGACGCAGGAATCGGCAAGGACCTGATCGTCGAAGTCGGGCGCGAGCTTCCCGTCCACCAGCATCAGGTCGAGCAGCGCGAAGATGTTCTTGGAGTACAGCTCGCTGGCGTGCTCGGGCATGGTGGCGGGCAGGTTCAGCGGCGAGGCGATGGTGACGTCGTGCTTGACGACGATCTCGCCCGGCTCGGTCAGCTCGCAGTTGCCGCCGGTCTCGCCGGCCAGGTCGATGATCACGCTGCCCGGCTTCATCCCCTCCACCGCGGCGGCGGTCACCAGCCGCGGCGCCGGGCGGCCGGGGACAAGCGCGGTGGTGATCACCACGTCGAAGCCCTTGATGGCATCCTCCAGCGCCTGCTGCTGCTTCGCCTTCTCCTCGTCGGTGAGCTCGCGGGCGTACCCGCCCTCACCGGCCGCGTCGATGCCGAGGTCGAGCCACTGCGCGCCCACCGAGCGGACCTGGTCGGCCACCTCGGGCCGCACGTCGTAGCCGGTGGTGCGGCCGCCGAGGCGCTTGGCCGTGGCCAGCGCCTGCAGCCCGGCCACGCCGACCCCGAGCACCAGCACGGTGGCGGGCTTCACGGTGCCCGCCGCGGTGGTCAGCATGGGGAAGAAGCGGGTCGACTCCGAGGCGGCCAGCAGCACGGCCTTGTACCCGGCGACATTGGCCTGCGACGACAGGGCATCCATGACCTGCGCGCGCGAGATGCGCGGGATCGCCTCCACCGCGAAGGCCTGCACCCCCGCGGTCTTCAGGGCGCCGATCTGGTTCTCGGCATTGCGCGGGGCCAGGAAGCCGATCAGCGTCTGCCCGCTGGTCAGCTTGCCGACCTCGGCGTCGGTGGGCGGTGCCACCTTCACCACCACGTCGGCGGACCAGGGGTCGCCGACGGTCGCGCCCGCCTCCACGTAGGCGGCGTCGGGAATCAGCGCGCCCGCTCCGGCGCCCGCCTCCACCACGACATCGACGCCCTTCGCGAGCAGACTCGGGACGATCTTGGGCACCAGGGCCACCCGCCGCTCGCCCGTGCCGGTCTCACGTACGACCCCGACACGCGCGCCGCGCGGCGATGGGTCGCCTGCGCTCTGCGTTGTCTCCACTTGTCAGTTTCCTTCTCGTGCTGGCAGCGATCCCTAAGTTACTGGCGAGTAAGCTAGGTCGAATCCTCGCAACTGTATCCGGACCGCGGTGAGCGTAGCTGAGATGCCGATCACGTGGCGAAGTTCGCAACTGTTGTTTCGCCGGTTTCACAAATTTGCATTTCCGCAGCGTCTTCCGGGTGCCCGCGGCTTCGCGGGATTCGCCGATCCGCGCCGCCGACCGTCGCCGCAGGTGAAACCGGACGGGAAAGGGCAGCCGGGCGGCCAGTACCCCCGCGGTCGGCGAATACCGCCACGACACGGGGTTCCGACACGAGTGACGCGTGTCATAGGCCGGGTGTCCCCCGCGGCTCGTACGCCGTAAGGTCGCTGGGTGTGACCGACTGCGTCTTCTGCGCCATCGTGGCCGGAACCGCCCCCGCCACCGTCGTCCACGAGGACGCGGAGGTGCTGGCGTTCCTCGACATCCGCCCGATCGCCCGCGGGCACACCCTGGTGATCCCCAAGCGCCACGCCACCGAGCTCGACGACCTGGACCCGGAGCTCGGCGCCGCCGTCTTCCGGGCCGGGCACCGGCTGGCCCGCGCCGCCCGCCGCGGCGGGCTCGCGGCCGACGGCGCGAACCTGGTGCTGAACGACGGGAAGGCCGCCTTCCAGACCGTCGGGCACGTGCACCTGCACGTGATCCCGCGGCACGCGGGCGACAAGGCCCGGTTCGCCGCCGGCTTCCTGCTGCGCCGCCCGCACGACACCGAATCCACCGCCGCCGCGATCCGCGCGGGGCTGGCCGCGCTCGATCCGGCGGGCGAGGACCGATGACCGGCACCGAGCCACGAGGGAGCACAGTGGTGAGCGAACCCGAACGGGCCGAACTGATCGAGCTGCTGACCGAGCAGTGGCAGGCGCTGGACCGCCTCGTCGCCGACCTGGACGAGCCGGGCTGGCGCACCCCCACGGCGCTGCCCGGCTGGACCGTCTTCGACGTGCTCGCGCACGTGATCGGCACCGAGTCCTGGCTACTTGGCGAGCGCCCGCCCGCCGCCGACCCGCTGCGCCCCAAGGTCGACGTGCGCGAGCTGCCGCACGTGCGCAACGAGACCGGCGTGCTCAACGAGATCTGGGTCGACCGGCTGCGCCCGCTGCCCCCCGCCCGGCTGCGCGAACTCTTCACCTCGGTCACCGAGCGCCGCACCGCCGCGCTGCGCGCGCTGGACGACGAGGCCTGGGCGGCCAAGACCCCGTCGCCGATCGGCGAGGTGAGCTACGGCCGCTTCATGCGGGTGCGGCTCTTCGACTGCTGGATGCACGAGATCGATATCGCGGACGCGCTCGGCGTCACCGTGGCCGAGGGCGGCCGCCGCGGCGAGGTAGCGTTCCAGGAGTTCCTCGGCTCGATTCCCCGGGTCCTGGTCAAGCGCGGGCAGGCGCCGGAGGGGGCGCGCATCGAGATCGACCTGAGCGGCGCGCTGGCCCGCACGCTGCGGGTCGCGGTGCGGGGCAGGGCCGGGTACGTGGACGCGCTGGACGGCCCGCCGGACGCCGCGATCGCGCTCGACTCCGGGCTCTTCACCCGGCTCGGCGGCGGCCGGACCCCGGCCGCCGAGCACACCGGCGAGATCGCGCTGCGCGGCGACACCGAGCTCGGCGAGCGGCTGGTGCGCGCGCTCGCCTTCACCATCTGATGCGGCTCTTCCTGGCGAGCTACCGCTGCGGTGCGCACGCCGACCGGCTGCTGGAGCTGGTCGGCACGCCGGGGCGGGTCGGGCTGATCCCGAATGCCTGCGATGCCTGGCCCGCCGCCTGGCAGTCCGCGGTGACCAGCGACGAGGTGCCGCTGCGGCGGCTGGGCTTCCGCCCCGAGGTGGTGGATCTGCGCGAGTACGCGGGCGCGCCGGAGCGGCTGCGCGCCACCCTGGCCGGGTTCCCGCTGCTCTGGGTGCGCGGCGGCAATACCTTCGTGCTGCGCGCCCAGTTCGCCCGCAGCGGCGCCGATACCGTCCTGCCCGAGCTGCTCGCCGACGACGCCCTGGTCTACGCGGGGTACAGCGCGGGCGCCTGCCTGCTGAGCCCGGACCTGCACGGCATCGAGGAGGCCGACGACCCGGCCGAGGTGCGCCCGGCCACCGGCGTCGACCCGCAATGGGACGGGCTCGGCCTGATCGACCGCCCGATCGTGCCGCACGTCGACTCACCGACCGATCCGGACGGCATCTGCACCCGGCTCGCCGCGCGCTTCCGCGCCGAGGGCAGGCCGCACTGGGCGCTCACCGACGACGACGCGGTGGTCGTCGACGGCGGCGCGCCCGAGCTGCTGACCTGAGCCCTCGACCGGCCCGCAGCGCTCAGCGCCTGCGGAAGACCACCCAGCGCATGGCGCTGTACATGTACACCGCCTCGCAGCCGCCTGCCAGGATCCGGGCCAGGTGGTAGTCGAGCCCGAGCGCGGCCAGCCCGCCGCCGACGCCGAGGATGAAGGCCACGTAGTTGATCACCACCACCACCGTGTACACCGCCGCCTGCCCGGCCACCGGCGCGTGCGAGTGGAAGTTCAAGGTGCGGTTCAGCACGAAGGCCAGCCCGAAGGCGCAGGCGTAGGCGACGCTCACCGCGAACCAGATCGGCAGCCCGAGCCCGCCGTACAGGATCGTCAGCAGCAGCAGATCCACCCCGAAGGTGCCGCTGTTGATCAGCGCGAAGCCGAGGAAGGTGGGCGGGATCAGCCGGTCGAGGCCGAGCGGGAGCAGCGCGACCACCCGCTCGCACCAGCGGCCGAAGCGCTCCGCGATGCCGTCGACGGCCGAATCGATCGCCGTGCCTGGTTCGTCGCGGAGGTCCGCCGGTTCGCCCACGCCCGCAGGATGCCACCGGCAGGTGTCGCCCAGGTGAGCGGCGGGCGAACCCGGCGTCAGCCGATCCGGCTGCTGCGGGCGCCGCCCGCCGGGCGCAGCGCGGCCAGCCTGCGCCGGGTGAGATCGTCGGCGTCCGCCAGCAGCAGCTCCACCAGCAGCCGTGGGTCTCGCCGCCACTGCGCCCCGATGGTGGCCAGCGCCGGCTTGTCGAAGAGCCCGGAGCTCGCCAGCGCGGCCAGCCAGTCGTCGATCTCGCCCGCCTCGATGCGGCGCACGGTCTCGTCGTCCAGCCCCGCCTCGGCCACCTCGGGGCCGATCACCGCGGTCACGAGCTCGCGGTAGTCCGGTGTTGCGGTCATGCTGAGATCCCTCCTGCGCGCTGAATACCACCACGACCCTCGCGGATTCCGAACTCCGCGACCCCTGTCGGATGATTGTGGCCCCGCACCGGGCGTACCACCAACCCGATGCCGGTGAAATCGCCGATTCGGTTGGCTAGCGTGGCGAGTGTGCAGCTACAGGACTTGATCGCCGCGCTCCCCGCGGGCGCCGTCGTCACCGACCCGGACGTGCTGGCCGGGTACCGCCACGACTGGGCGAAGGATCCCGGCGCGGGCACCCCGCTCGCCGTCGTCCGGGCCACCGCCACCGCGGATGTCGCGGCCACGCTGCGCTGGGCGAGCGCGCACGGGGTTCCGGTGGTGCCGCGCGGCGCCGGCTCCGGGCTCTCCGGCGGCGCGACCGCGGTGGCGGGCGGGATCGTGCTCTGCACCGAGCGGATGCGCGGCATCACCGTGGATCCGGTGACGCGCACCGCGGTGGTGCAGCCCGGGTTGCTGAACGCCGAGGTCAAGCGGGCCGTCGCCGAGCACGGGCTGTGGTACCCGCCGGACCCGTCGTCGTTCGAGATCTGCTCGATCGGCGGCAACGCGGCCACCAACGCGGGCGGGCTGTGCTGTGTGAAGTACGGCGTCACCAGCGACTACGTGCTCGGCATGGAGGTGGTGCTCGCCGACGGCACGCCGGTGCGGCTCGGCGGCCCGCGGCTCAAGGACTCGGCCGGGCTCTCGCTCACCAAGCTCTTCGTCGGCAGCGAGGGCACGCTCGGCGTGATCACCGAGCTCACGCTGCGGCTGCTGCCCGCGCAGCCGCCGCTCAGCACCGTGGTCGCCAGCTTCGCCGACCTGGAGTCCGCCACCGCGGCGATCCTCGCCATCACCGCCGCGCTGCGCCCGGCCATGCTGGAGTTCATGGACTCGGTGGCGGTCAATGCCGTCGAGGACGAGCTGCGCATGGGGCTGGACCGCTCGGCCGCCGCGCTGCTGGTCGCCCGCTCCGACGCGCCGGGCGAGTTCGCCGCGCACGAGGCCGAACTCATGGTCGCCGCCTGCGAGAAAGCGGGCGCCACCGAAGTTTTCAGCACCGCCGACGCCGAGGAGGGCGAGGCCTTCACCGCGGCCCGCCGGTTCGCCATCCCGGCGGTGGAGCGGCTCGGGCCGCTGCTGCTGGAGGATGTCGGGGTGCCGCTGCCGCGCCTCGCCGACCTGGTCTCCGGCATCGCCGGGATCGCCGGGCGCAACGCGGTGACCGTCTCGGTGATCGCGCACGCCGGGGACGGCAATACGCACCCGCTCATCGTGCACGACCCGGCCGATGCCGAGCAGACCGCGCGGGCGCACCGCGCCTTCGGCGAGATCATGGACCTGGCCATCGCGCTCGGCGGCACCATCACCGGCGAGCACGGCGTGGGCCGGCTGAAGAAGGCGTGGCTGCCCGATCAGGTAGGCCCCGACGTGATGGCGCTGACCAGGCGGATCAAGGACGCGCTCGACCCCGGCGGCATTCTCAACCCGGGTGCCATCCTGTGAGGCCAGGAACATCGGGGTGCGCGCCGGGGTTTTACCGGCCATGAGCACCAGGTTGAAACACAATGCCGAGGACACCAGGTTCGAGATCTACGTGGACGGGGTGCTGGCCGGGTACGCCGACTACGCCGAGCGCGGCACCGTCCGCGATTTCAACCACACCGTGACGTTCCCCGAGTTCCGCCGCCGCGGGGTCGCCGCCGAGGTGGTCGAGTACGCGCTGCGCGATTCCCGCGCGCACGGCTTCACCGTGCGGCCCACCTGCTGGTACGTCGACGAGTTCATCGCCGCGCACGGCGAGTACCGCGACCTCGTCGCGTCCTGACTCAGTTCGACCGCCGCCAGCAGAGGAACTGGTGATCGGTGGTGCACCCCATCGCCGCCACCACGGCCTCGTTGTCGAAGCCGGGCAGCGCCTGGAGCCGGTGCAGCAGCGACTTGCCGCCCGCCGACTGCGACACCGCGCAGCCATTGCCCTTCGCCCCGATCAGCACGAAGAACACATCGTCCGCGAAGGGCCCGTCGGTGCTGGTGATGATGCGCACCTCCGCGAGATCTGCCCAGCTCACCTCCTCGACCCGCCCGCCGGGAAGAGTGCGCCGGACATATCTGTCCGTTATTTCCACCCCACTCATGCCTGAAATCGTCCTCCTGTGCGCGGTCGCCCGACACCCCTGAGTTCGGATCCGGCCGCGCGCACGCGTGAACCCCGATACCCGAACGGTACCGGGGATCAGCGCGGAGGGAGGTGGATCAGCGCAGCAGGGCGCGCGACATGACGACGCGCTGGATCTGGTTGGTGCCCTCGTAGATCTGCGTGATCTTGGCATCGCGCATCATCCGCTCCACCGGGAAGTCGGTGGTGTAGCCGGCGCCGCCGAAGAGCTGGACGGCGTTGGTGGTGACCTCCATGGCGACGTCCGAGGCGAAGCACTTGGCGGCGGCGGAGATGAAGCCCAGGTTGGGCTCGCCGCGCTCGGCGCGGGCCGCGGAGGTGTAGACCATGAGCCGCGCGGCCTCGATCTTCATCGCCATGTCGGCCAGCATGAACTGGGTGTTCTGGAAGTCGGCGATCCTGGTGCCGAACTGCTTGCGGTCCTTGGTGTAGGCGATCGCGGCGTCCAGCGCGCCCTGGGCCAGCCCGACGGCCTGCGCGCCGATGGTCGGGCGGGTGTGGTCGAGGGTCTGCAGCGCGGTCTTGAAGCCGGTGCCCGGCTCGCCGACGATCCGGTCGCCGGGGATGCGGCAGTTCTCGAAGTACAGCTCGGCGGTGGGCGAGCCCTTGATGCCGAGCTTGTGCTCCAGCGGCCCGACCACGAAGCCCTCGTCGTCCTTGTGCACCAGGAACGCGGAGATCCCGTTGGCGCCCTTCTCGGCGTCGGTCACCGCCATGACGGTGTACCAGGAGGACTTGCCGCCATTGGTGATCCAGCACTTGGAGCCGTTCAGCACCCAGTCGTCGCCGTCCCGCTTCGCGCGGGTGCGCATGGAGGCGGCGTCCGAGCCGGCCTCGCGCTCGGAGAGCGCGTAGGAGGCCATCTCCCCGTTCACGATGTCCGGCAGCACCTGCTGCTTGAGCTCGTCCGAGCCGTTCAGGATGAGCCCCATGGTGCCGAGCTTGTTCACCGCCGGGATGAGCGAGGAGGAGCCGCAGACCCGGGCGACCTCCTCGATCACGATGCAGGTGGCGACCGAGTCGGCGCCCTGGCCGCCGAACTGCTCCGGCACGTGCACCGCGTTGAAGCCGGAGGCGTTCAGCGCGGTCAGCGCCTCCTCGGGAAAGCGGGCCTTCTCGTCCACGTCCTTGGCGTGCGGGGTGATCTCCTTCTCCGACAGCGCGCGAATGGCCGCGCGCAGCTCGTCGTGGAAGTCCTCCAGCTTGAACAGGTCGAAATCGGGGTTACCCGCCATGACGGCTCCACTTCTGGTTGTCGGTGCTCACCGGCACTGCGTGCCACACTTTCTCTCAGTATAGAGCGTTGCTCAGCCAGTGAGCCTTCGCGAGTGGCACTCAGTGCCAGCACAGTCGGTGATGGTGACCAGAGTCACAGACTACCGAGTTGCCGGGTCACCAGGTCGGCCACCCGGCGCGGCGCCATGCCGCGCGGGAAGACCGCGACCACCAGCTCCTCGCCGGGCGCCCCGCGCGGGATCGCGGCCAGCTCCTGACGCAGGTCGGCGGCGCCGGCGTCGGACTCGCCGCGCACCATCCGGCGCAGCAGGTAGTTGTGCGTCGCGGTGACGGCCGCGGTGAACTGCACCCGGCTCAGGTCAGGCACCTCGGGCAGCCGCTCGCGCAGGAAGTCGGTGAAGAGCCGCTCGTACCGGAACACCGTGACGATCTCGCGCTCGCGCAGCGCGGGCACCTGCCGCACCACCCGGTACCGGCGCGCCGCGATCTCCCGCCACTGGGTGAACCGCTCGAACACCTGCACCACCGCGGTGCAGACCAGCTCCCACGGGTCGCCGTCCGAGCCGTCGAGGAAGGCGGCGGCCTGCGCCAGCTGCGATTCGTGATCGGCGAAGATCACGTCCTCCTTCGACCGGAACTGCCGGAAGAAGGTCCGCCGCGAGATCCCCGCCGCCTCGGCGATCTCGTCCACGGTCGTGGCCTCGTACCCCTTCTCGGCGAACAGCAGCAGCGCCTGCTCCACCACGGCGAGCCGGAACCGCGCCGTGTCGGCGCCTGCGCGGATCCGCGCGGATTCGTCGATGGTCACGAGCTCGAGCGTATCGAGTGCGCCGCCGCGGCCGGTTTGCAGCTGTTTCGTTTGTTTCGGATATTTCGACTACTCTCTATAATCGCCTCATGTCGACCCACGCAGCGAAGCGCATCGAGCCGGGTGAGGTGGATGCCGAGGTAGCCGCCCGGGCGCTGCGGCGCGTCCGGGACTATCTGCTCCGGCATCCGGAGAGCACCGATATCGCGGTCACCGCCGAGATCGGGAGTGCAGGAGCGCTGGTGCTGCCGCGGGCGGTGGTCGACCTCGTGGGATTCGTCCTCGCCCAGGCGGCGGAGGGTCGCGGCGTCTCGATCGTGCCCTCGCACGCCGAGCTGACCACCCAGCAGGCGGCCGACATCCTGAACGTCTCCCGGCCCCACCTGATCGGGCTGCTGGAGAATGGCGAGATTCCGTTCCGCCTGGTCGGGTCGCACCGCCGGGTCCGGTTCGAGGACCTCACCGAGTACCGCCGCCGCAGCGAGGCGATCGGCCGGGCCGCCGCCGACGAGCTGTCCGACCTCGGCCAGGAACTGGACATCTGACGATGCCTTTCGTCGTCGTCTACGACGCCAACGTCCTGTACGGCAATACTCTCCGCGATCCGATGATCCGGCTGGCGCGGACCGGCATGGTCCGTGCGCGGTGGTCCGAACAGATCCTGGACGAGACGATGCGCAGTATCGCCGCCAGACGACCGGATATCGCACCGGAAAAATTGACTCGGCTGCGGGCACTGATCGTCGCGGCGGTGCCGGACTGCCTGGTGCGCAACCATGAGCCGCTCATCGAGGCGGTGAAGTTGCCGGACCCCGACGACCGGCATGTCGTCGCCGCGGCGATCATGGCGGGCGCCCAGCAGATCGTGACCGCGAATCTGGTCGATTTTCCCGACGAGCAACTGGCCCGGTGGCACGTCCGCGCGATCGGTCCCGACGAGTTCGTGCTCGATCAGATCGCCGTGGACGATCGCGTCGTCTGGGCCTGCGTCCAGCAGATCGCGGACGCCAGGCGCAACCCGCCGGAGACCGTCGACGACGTGCTCGCCGCGCTGGAGCGGGCAGGCCTGCTCGAATCGGTCGCGGCGCTCCGAGCGGGCCGCCGACGCTGAGAGCTCAGCCGAGCAGCTTCGCGCGCAGCGCTTCGTCCTTGCCGAGGACGAGTTGCTCGAGATTCGACTGGAAGGTCTCCATGCGGGTGCGCAGGGCCGGGTCGGCGGTGCCGAGGATGCGGGCGGCGAGCAGCCCGGCATTGCGGGCGCCGCCGATGGAGACGGTGGCGACCGGGACGCCGGCCGGCATCTGCACGATGGAGAGCAGCGAGTCCATGCCGTCCAGGTACTTCAGCGGCACCGGGACGCCGATCACCGGGAGCGGGGTGGCGGAGGCGACCATGCCGGGCAGGTGGGCGGCGCCGCCGGCACCGGCGATGATCACCTTGATGCCGCGCTCGGCAGCGGCCTTCGCGTAGTCGAGCATGCGCTGCGGGGTGCGGTGCGCGGAGACCACGCCCACCTCGAAGCGGATGCCGAACTCGGCGAGCGCCTCGGCCGCGGCCTCCATCGTCGGCCAGTCCGAGTCGCTGCCCATGATCAGGCCGACCTGCGGTTCACTCATGCGGATCCCATCCGTCGGTCCATACCGCGTGCGACATCCAGTGCGCCGCCCGCTCCGCCTTCTCCCGCACCGCGGCGACGTCGTCGCCGAGGATGTTCACGTGGCCGATCTTGCGATCGGGCCGCTCGCCCTTGCCGTAGAGGTGCACCTTGGCCTCCGGCAGCCGGGCGAAGAGGTGGTGCAGCCGCTCGTCCATCGCCATGGCGGGCGCCTCCGGCGCGCCGAGGATGTTCGCCATCACGGTGACCGGCGCCAGCGGGGTGGTGTCGCCGAGCGGGTAGTCCAGCACGGCGCGCAGGTGCTGCTCGAACTGGCCGGTGCGGGCGCCGTCCATGCCCCAGTGGCCGCTGTTGTGCGGGCGCATGGCGAGCTCGTTCACGAGCAGTTCGCCCGCCGCGGTCTCGAAGAGCTCGACCGCCATCACGCCGACGACGCCGAGCTCGGCGGCCAGGTGCAGCGCCAGCGTCTCAGCCTCGGCGGCGAGCTCCTCGGAGAGCCCGGGCGCGGGCGCGAGCACCACCGCGCACTGGCCGTTGCGCTGCACCGTCTCCACCACCGGCCAGGTGGCGGCCTGCCCGAACGGCGAGCGCGCCACCATGGCGGAGAGCTCGCGCACCCACGCCACCCTGGCCTCGGCCAGCAGCGGCACCCCGCGGGCGCGCTGCTCGTCGACGACGGCGCGCGCCGCGGCGGCGTCGGCGGGCATCCAGACCCCGCGGCCGTCGTACCCGCCGCGGATCGCCTTGAGCACCACCGGCCAGCCGTGCTCGTCCCCGAACCGCTCGGCGTCGGCCGCCGTCTCGACGGCGGTGAAGGCGGGCACCGGCAGCCCGAGCTCGGCGAGCCGGGTCCGCATGGCCAGCTTGTCCTGGGCGTACCGCAGCGCGCCCGGCGGCGGCTGCACATTGACGCCCTCGGCGACCAGCGCCTCCAGGTGCTCGGTCGGCACGTGCTCGTGGTCGAAGGTCAGCGCGTGCGACCCGACCGCGGCTTTCCGCAGCGCCACCGGGTCGGCATGGCTGCCGAAGACCACGTCCGGGCTGACCTGTGCGGCGGGGTCGTCCGGCCGCTCGGCCAGTACCCGCAGCCGCTGCCCGAGGGCGATCGCGGCCTGGTGCGTCATCCGCGCGAGTTGCCCGCCACCGACCATGGTGACGGTCGGCATCGCCGCTGGATCGAAGGAACGTGCGCTCACGTCGGTCAATGTTGTCATGGAGCGCAAAATCGGCGCGCGCGACCCGGCGCTACACTCGGGCCTTGTGTCAATCGTCGACGACGTGGTCCGCGCACTCCCGCCCGCAGCACGGGAGCTGGCGCTCCGTAATCGTGAGCTGATCAAGTTCGCGATCGTCGGCGCCACCACCTTCGTGATCGACAGCGGCATTTTCTACCTGCTGAAGTGGACGGTGCTGGCGGACAAGCCGGTGACGGCCAAGATCATTTCCGGGGTGATCGCGGTGATCGCCTCCTACATTCTCAATCGGGAGTGGTCGTTCAAGAACCGCGGCGGCCGGGAGAAGCACCACGAGGCGCTGCTGTTCTTCGTGGTCAGCGGCATCGGCGTGGCGCTGAGCAATATTCCGCTGTGGATTTCCAGCTACGTCTTCGATCTGCGCCAGCCGGACGTGAGCTTCGCCACCGAGAACATCGCCGACTTCGTGAGCGCGTTCCTGATCGGCAATCTGCTGCAGATGGCGTTCCGTTTCTGGGCGATGCGGCGCTGGGTTTTTCCGGACGAAATGGACGTCATCATCGAAGAGCTCGAGGAGCTCATCGAGGTCGAGAATCTCGGCACCGAGCCGCCGACGGTGCGTCCCTGACTTTCAGCGCGGCTCCGCGCCCACCCCGGCGGAAACCCGATTCGGCGTCGGCGCGCCGAGAAAGAGCGCGAACAGCGCGGGGCGCCTGCGCTGCAATTCCAGCCGGCCGCCGTCGGCCTCCACCAGCGCCCGCGCCAGCGCCAGCCCGACCCCGGTCGAGCCGGCCCCGGAGAAGCCGCGGTCGAAGATGTGCGGCGCCAGCTCGTCGCTGACCCCGTCGCCCTGATCGGCCACCTCCACGCAGACCAGCGGCACCCGCGCCCTGCCGCCGTGCACCAGCCGCACCGAGACGGTGCAGGTGCCGTCGCCGTGGTTGAGCGCGTTGTCCAGCAGCACGGCGAGCGCCTCGCGCAGCCGGGAGCCCATGATCGGGGCGCGCAGCGACTCGTCGCCGAGCAGGGTGAGCACCCGCCCGGCGTCCCGGAACGGATGCGTCCACTCCGCGATCACGCCGCGCAGCTCGTCCATCACCGGCACCGGGTCGCGGTCCGCGGCGTCGTCGTCCCTGGAGGCGCGGACCAGGTCGTCGATGGCGCCGGTGAGCCGGTCCACCTGGGCCATCGCCGCCTCGGCCTCCTGCACCACGTCCGGGTCGGCGTGCACGGAGAGCTCGTCCAGCCGCAGCCGGACCGCGGTGAGCCGGCTGCGCAGCTGGTGCGAGACATCGGCGACCAGGGCGTGCTCGCGCTGCAGCCGCCCGGCGATCTCCACGGTGGCGGCGTCGAGCACGTCCGAGACCCGGTCCAGCTCGGCGATGCCGTGCCGCCGGTTGTCCGGCCGGAAATCGCCCTCGGCGAGCCGGGCGGCGCGCGCGGCGACATCGCTGAGCGGGTCGGCGACCCGGCGCGCGGTGACCACCGCGACCGTCACCGCCGCGGTCAGCGAGGCCAGCACCGCCAGCGCCACCGCGCCCACCGCCTGCCGCTGCATGGCGTGCATGGGCCCGGACGGCATCTCCAGCCGCAGCGAACCGCGCTCGCCCATGGAGAGCGATTCGACCAGCGGATCACTCACCCGGTCCACCCCGATGTCCATCCGGACGGCGCTGTCCAGCGGGGCCGGGTAGACGATGGTGAGCTTGCCGCCGTCCGGCACCAGCGTGGCCACCGCCCTGGTGTCCAGCTCGCCGGGGACGATCCCGGTCTCCTGCTCCTGCGCGATGATCTCGCTCGCCATCCGGTCCAGCCGGTCGCGCAGGTCGTTGCGGGTGATGTCCTCCACCCAGAGCCAGGCGGTGTAGACCAGTGGCAGCCCGAGCACCACCGTGGTGAGCGTCAGCACGGTGAGCATCGAGCGCAGGATGCGGCGGCGCACGTCAGTCGGTGTTCAGCCGGAACCCGACACCGCGCACGGTGACGATCCGGCGCTCGGCCATCGGCCCCTCGTCGCCGATCTTGCGGCGCAGCCAGGACATGTGCATGTCGAGCGTCTTGGAGCCGCGCAGCTCGGCATCGCCCCAGACCTCGCGCAGGATGGTCTCCCGCGGCACCACCTGCCCGGCCCGGTCGATCAGCACCTTGAGCAGCTCGTACTCCTTGTTCGCCAGCCCGACCTCGACGCCGTTCACCAGCACCCGGCGCGCGGCCGGCTCCAGCCGGATGCCGCCGACCTCGACGGTGTCGTCGCCGAGGCCGCTGCGGCGCAGCAGCGCGCGCACCCGGGCCAGCAGCTCGGCCAGCCGGAACGGCTTGCCGACGTAGTCGTCGGCGCCCGCGTCCAGCCCGACCACGAAGTCCACCTCGTCGGTGCGCGCGGTGAGCATGAGCACGGCCAGCTCGGCCCCGCTGGCCCGCACCTGCCTGCACACCTCGAGCCCGTCCATACCGGGCAACCCGAGGTCGAGGATGAGCAGGTCGTGACCGCCCTCCAGCGCGCGGCGCAGCACCGCGGGGCCGAAGCTCTCCACGGTCACCGTGTAGCCCTCGCGGCCGAGTGCGCGCGAGAGCGGTGCCGCGATCGCCTCGTCGTCCTCGCCGAGCAATACCGCCGTCATGGGCCCAGATTACGGGCGGATCAGTTGTCCCAGCGCTCGTGCCGGTGCTCGACCTCGAAGACCTGGTGGTAGAGGAGCGAGTGCACCTGCTGCACCGCGGGGATGTCGTCGTACTCCAGCGGCTCGTCGGAGGAGGAGCCGATGATCAGGGTGCCGGTGCCGAGCAGCCGGTCGAAGAGCCCGTGCCGGAACTGCACGCTGGAGATCCGGCTCATGGGGATATCGATGCCGGAGTGCGTGAGCACGCCCTGCCGCACCAGAACCCGCCGGTCGGTGACGATGAAGTGCGTGGACTTCCAGCTGATCACCGGCCCGATCACGCGCCAGGCGAGCAGCGCCACCCACACCACGAGTACCACGACGAGCAGCCCGAGCCGCACCGTCTCGTCGGTGACGTTCCGGGAGATCACGCCGCCGCCGAACCCGGCCAGCGCGGTGGCGGCCACCAGGATGACGATCGGCCAGAACAACATCTTCCAGTGCGGGTGGCGATGCAGCAGCAGGTGCTCGTCGGGGGCCAGCACGTCCTCCGGATAACCCATGGCCGCACCCTACCGCGCGGCGGAGACGGCACGGCCGCAGCGCGATTCGCCGATCAGGGCGTGACGACGGCGAACCTCGGGTCGGGGGCGTCGGTCATGGCGAGGATGCGGCGCAGCACCCCCGGGTCGCCGGTGCAGCGCACCGCGCCGAGATCACCGGTGGTCAGCGCGGCGAGCAGCTGCGGGTGGGTGAGCTCGACGGTGAGGTCGGCTGCGTCGTCGCGGCGGGTCGGGAAGTGCACGAGCACCGCGTTGCCGAGCTCCATCCGGTAGTGCTCGGCCAGGTCGGTGAGGACCCAGTGGATGCTCAGCCGCTGATCGCCCGCGCGCTCCGGCACCAGCCGGATGGCGACGGTGTCGAAGAGCTGGGTCACGGTGAGCGCGCCCGCCATCCCGGCGGACGAGAGCGCGGGCGCGGTGACGCCGTTGCGCGCCCGCTCGACCGGCGGATGCTGCCGGAGCTGCGCCGGATTCCCGTCGTACCAGCCCAGATAGCGCTGGAAGACGGCCTTCACATTGTGGCTCACCGAGCCGTAGTACCCGCGCACGTGCTGGTTCGCCGCCAGCGATTCCGGCAGCGTGATCCGCTCGGCGATCTCGGCCCCGGTGCACCCCTGATTCATCAGCCGCACCGACTGGTCGTGCAGGTAGGCGTAGAGATCGCGCTGCGCGCGCAGGTACTCGGCGATCCGCGCGCGGCCCCAGGTGGGCCAGTGGTGCGAGGCGAAGAGCACATCGCTCTCGCCGCCGAAGAGCTCGGTCGCCTCGGCGATGTAGCGGGACCGGATCCGCGGGTCGCGCACCTGGGCGCCGCGCAGCGTCAGCAGGTTGTGCGCGGTGTTCTCGGCCATGCAGAGCGCCCGGTGGCCGGGCAGGTGGAAGTTCATCTCGGCGGGCGCCTCGGTGCCCGGCGTCATCTGGAAGACGAATTCGACGCCGTCGTAGGTGGCCGCCTCGCCGGTGGCGCTGATCTCGACGGTCGGGGCGAGCAGCCCGATGCTGCCGTGGGCAGGGCAGACCCCGAGGCCGATGCCGACCTTGCCGTCGGCCGCGAGCGGCAGCGGGTCGCCGCCGTAGTAGTAGCCGCGGCGCAGCGTGGCGACCCCGGCGTAGACGTTCTCCGAGACGGCGTGCTCCAGGAAGTGCTCCGGCGCCACGATCGGCACCCTGGTGCCCGGCTGCACCACGCCGAGCACGCCGCCGAAGTGGTCGGCGTGCGGGTGCGTGTAGATCACCGCGGTCACCGGGCGGTCGCCGCGGTGCCGCCGGTACAGCGCGAGCGCGGCGGCGGCGGTCTCGGCGGCGGTGAGCGGGTCGACCACGATCACCCCGGTGGCGCCCTCGATCAGCGTCATAGTGGAGATGTCGAAGCCGCGCACCTGGTAGATGCCCGCGGTCACCTCGTACAGCCCGTGCTCGGCATTGAGCCGGCTCTGCCGCCAGAGCCCGGGGTGCACCTGCGCGGGCGGCTCGGCGGCCAGGAAGTCGTAGGCCCCCGGGTGGAAGACCACCCGGCCGTCGGCGCCGGTGATCGGCGCGTCGTCGGTGCCGACGAAGCCGCGATCGGCATCGGCGAAGTCGGTCTCGACCTGTTCCGTTGTCGCCATCGGGCGCCCTCTCGTCCGGCCGACCGGAAGGGGCGGCGCGGGGCGCGGGCGGCCGGGCGCGGTCCGGTGGTCCGGTTCGATCCTGGGCGGCGCGGCGGCGGCCCGGGTCACCCGATGCGGATGAGATCAGGCGTCGGGGCGCAGGTGGGTGACGTCGCCCGCGGAGACCGCCTCGGAGCCGACGAGCAGCCGGCCCGCGGCATCGATGTCGGTGGCGATCCCGACCAGCGCGCGGCCGCCGGGCAGCTCGGCGCGCACCCGGGCGCCGAGGGTGCCGCAGCGCTCGCGGTAGGCGGCGGCGAGCCCGGCGGTATCCCAGCCCGCGTCCCGCCAGGCGGTGAAGCGGCCGGCGAAGGCGGTGAGCAGGGCGGCGGCCATGGTGGTGCGGTCCACGGTGGCGCCCTCCAGCACCAGCGAGGTCGCGTGCGGCACCGGCAGCTCGTCCGCGGTGAGCTCGGCGTTCAGCCCGACGCCGACCACCACCGCCGGGTCCGGCCCCGCGAGCGCCACCTCAGCCAGGATGCCCGCCAGCTTGCGGCCGCCGACCAGCACGTCGTTCGGCCACTTGAGCTCGGCGGGCACCCCCGCCGCCGTGCGCACGGCGTCCACCACGGCGATCCCGGTGAGCAGCGGCAACCAGCCGAGCACCTCGGGGTTCACGCCCGCCAGCCGGACCAGGATCGAGACCGAGATCTGGGTGCGCGGCGGGCTGCCCCACGCCCTGGCGTGCCTGCCGCGCCCGCTCTCCTGCAGCTCCGCGAGCAGCACCTGGCGGTCGGCATCCGGCTCCGCGACGGCCCGCGCGATCAGGTCGGCATTGGTGGAGCCGGTGGTCTCGACCACATCGAGCCGGGTGAAGGAGGAGGCGAGTTCGCGGCGCAGCCGCTCGGCGTCAAGGGGTGTCCGCTGCACAGCGGCAGGCTACTCGGCCGCACCCCGCGACCTGCGATTCCGGGGTCGGCAGACCCCTTGCGCCAGCTGTGCACAACTCCGGAAATCCGACGGCGACCAGGGCTTTTCTACCGATGAGTAGCGGAGGAGGTGTTACCCGGTACCACAGGCACTGGTTACACTCCGAACCCATGACGAGTGTCCAGCAGCAGCCCGCATCCGGATCGGCGGGCGAACCCGATATCCACACGACCGCCGGGAAGCTCGCTGACCTGCGCAACCGGCTGGACGAGGCCAAGCACCCGATGGGCGAGGCCGCCGTCGACAAGGTGCACGCCAAGGGCAAGATGACGGCCCGCGAGCGCATCCTCGCGCTGCTGGACGAGGGCTCGTTCGTCGAGCTCGACGCCCTGGCCAGGCACCGGAGCGTGAACTTCGGGCTGGACAAGAACCGCCCGCTCGGTGACGGCGTCGTCACCGGCTACGGCACCGTCGACGGCCGCGACGTCTGCATCTTCAGCCAGGACGTCACCGTCTTCGGCGGCAGCCTCGGCGAGGTGTACGGCGAGAAGATCGTCAAGGTCATGGATCTCGCGCTGAAGACCGGCCGCCCGCTGGTCGGCATCAACGAGGGCGCAGGCGCGCGCATCCAGGAGGGCGTCGTCTCGCTCGGCCTCTACGGCGAGATCTTCCACCGCAATATCCAGGCCTCCGGCGTGATCCCGCAGATCTCGCTGATCATGGGCCCGGCCGCGGGCGGGCACGTCTACTCCCCCGCGCTCACCGACTTCGTGGTCATGGTCGATCAGACCAGCCAGATGTTCGTCACCGGCCCCGACGTCATCAAGACGGTCACCGGCGAGGACGTCACCATGGAGGATCTGGGCGGCGCGCACACGCACATGGTGAAGTCCGGCGTCGCGCACTACGTCGCCTCCGGCGAGCAGGACGCGCTCGACTACGTCAAGGACCTGCTCTCCTACCTGCCGAGCAACAACCGCGCCGAGGCGCCGCGCTTCCCCGCGACCGACCCGGTGACCGGCGCCATCGAGGAGTCGCTCACCGAGGAGGATCTGGAGCTCGACTCGCTGATCCCGGACTCGCCGAACCAGCCGTACGACATGCACGAGGTCATCCGCCGGCTGCTGGACGACGACGAGTTCCTCGAGGTGCAGGCCGAGCGCGCGATGAACATCATCGTCGGCTTCGGCCGGATCGACGGCCGCAGCGTCGGCATCGTGGCCAACCAGCCCACCCAGTTCGCCGGCTGCCTCGATATCGACGCCTCGGAGAAGGCGGCGCGCTTCGTCCGCACCTGCGATGCCTTCAACGTCCCGATCATCACCCTGGTCGATGTTCCCGGCTTCCTGCCCGGCACCGGGCAGGAGTACAACGGCATCATCCGGCGCGGCGCCAAGCTGCTCTACGCCTACGGTGAGGCCACTGTGGGGAAGATCACCATCATCACCCGCAAGGCCTACGGCGGCGCCTACGACGTCATGGGCTCCAAGCACCTCGGCGCCGATGTGAACCTGGCCTGGCCGACCGCGCAGATCGCCGTCATGGGCGCCTCGGGCGCCATCGGCTTCGTCTACCGGAAGAAGCTCCAGGACGCCGCCGCCGAGGGCGCCGACGTCGATGCGCTGCGGGTAGAGCTGCAGAACGAGTACGAGGACACGCTCGTGAACCCGTACGTGGCGGCCGAGCGCGGCTACGTGGACGCGGTCATCCCGCCCTCACACACCCGCGGCCAGATCGTCTCCGCGCTGCGGCTGCTGGAGCGCAAGATGGTCAGCCTGCCGCCCAAGAAGCACGGCAACATCCCGCTCTGATCGCGCGATACCCTTCGTAGGCCGCGCACACTGGTAACGATGTAGCCGCACACTGGTGGATGCGGAGGCAGCTGCCTTCACATTCGCCGGTGCCAGCGGCGCTCGGCCGGGTATACCCCAGAAGGGTGCACCCGCCCGAGGTAGAGAGAGGATCTGCACTGTGACGACCGTGGCAGAAGACGAGGTGTTGTCCGCCGTCGAACTCGACCTCACGGCCGATTCGATCCCGGCGGAGACCGAGGCGGCGAGCGCCGAGCCGGCCGCGGCCGAGGCGAGCATCGCCCCGCTGATCCGGGTCGAGCGCGGCAACCCCTCGGACGCCGAGATCGCCGCGCTGGTCTGTGTGTTCACCGCGGCGGCTGCCGGTTCGGCCGCGCCGGGCGAGCAGGGGCCGCTCGACCTGTGGGGCAGCCCCACCCTGCTGCACCGCGGCGCCGCGCCGTTCTCGCCCTACGCCTTCCCCGCGCTGGCGTACGGCCGCGACTGACCGTGCCCGTTCTGGTCCTGGCCTCGGCGTCGCCCGCCCGCCGGGCGGTGCTCCGCGCCGCCGGCATCGAGCCGATCGTCCGGATCTCCGATGTCGACGAGGACGCGGTGGCCGCCGCGCTGCCGCCGGACTCCGCGCCGAGCACGGTGGTCGAGGAGCTGGCGAAGGCCAAGGCGAACGCGGTCGTCGCGGCGGGTGACCTGCCCGCCGACTGCGTCGTCGTCGGCTGCGATTCCATGCTGCTGGTCGACGGCGAACTCCAGGGCAAGCCGTACACCCCCGAGGTGGCCCGCGAGCGCTGGAAGGCGGTGGCCGGGCGCAGCGCCGACCTGCTCACCGGGCACTGCGTGCTGCGGCTGGCCGACGGCGCGGTGATCGCCTCGGCGGTCGACACCAGCACGACGACGGTGCACTTCGCCGACCCCGACCCGGCCGACCTGGATGCCTACATCGCCACCGGCGAGCCGCTGCAGGTGGCGGGGGCCTTCACCCTCGACGGCCGTGGCGGCTGGTTCGTGGAGCGGCTGGAGGGCGATCCCTCCAGCGTCATCGGGATCGGGCTACCACTGCTTCGCCGACTCCTTCACGACGTCGGTCTCTCCATTGCGCAGCTGTGGGGGGATCCGCCCGGCTGAGGGCGGGGCGATCAGCGGCTCGGCCGCCACCGGGGTGTCCACGATGGGCAGCGTCGGCACCTCGCGCGGCTCCTCCGAGCGCGCGCTCGGCTCCGGGCGGCCGCGCACCAGCTCCAGCCGGGCCAGGCAGAGCTCCGGCTCGACGAACGGCCGCATCCACACCTTCACCCGGTCGCGCGCGCCGCTGCGGTCCAGCACCTCCTGCAGCAGCCCGACGTGCACGCCGCACACCACATCCGAGTGCGTGCGCGCCAGCTCGCGCAGCGGGCAGGCGGTGAGCCGGATCTGCACCTGCTCCGCGGTGTCGGCGCCGGGGTCGCGCTCCGGCGCGAAGCCGAGCTCCGAGGAGAGCGTCATGGAGAGGTCCTTGGCGCCGTCCAGCGTCTCCACCCGCTCCTCGCCGGCGTCCAGCTTGGCGCCCCAGGCCCGGCCCGCGGCGATCCCGGCCTCGGTGCGGGCCCTGCGGTCCGGCCCGAGCTGATCGGCGAGCGCCTGCGCGAGATCCTGGTAGCCCACCGATCGCTGCACCGCGGAGTAGCCGATCCGCGGCCGGCCGCGGCCGCGCGGCGGCTGCTGGAACTGCCGGACCAGGGACTCCCGGGTGAGCACATCCAGGTGGAAACGAACCGTGGTCACGTGCTGGCCGGTGATCCGGGCCAGCTCCTGGGCGTCGAGGGGCTCCTCCGCGCCACGTAGGATCGCGAGCAGTCGCCGCCGCGGCCAAGAATCGGACATAGCTCACCCCTCCTCCCGGGAGACTTTATCGGATGGGGGTGCGGCGAAATCACCATTCATCCGATCGTGATCTGAAACGAGTTCACCGACCCACACGGGTTTCACCGCGCGCGACCACACCACCGTTACCACTTCTCGATCGAGTGTGGAGGAAACAGATCGTGCCACTCGCCCCGGATCCGAACCCGGCGTTCGCCAAGTTCGCACACCCCGACCACTTGGTAACCACCGAATGGCTGTCGGCAAACCTCGGGGCTCGTGGCCTGCGGATCGTCGAGGCGAACGAGGACCCGCAGCTCTACGACATCGGGCACATCCCGGGCGCGGTCAAGATCGACGGGCGCGCCGAGCTCGGCGACGAGCTGAGCCGCGACTACCTCGACGGCGCCCGCTTCACCGAGCTCATGCGGGCCAAGGGCATCGCCAGGGACGACACCGTGGTGCTCTACGGCGACCGCGGCAACTCCCAGGCCGCGCACACCGCCTGGCTCTTCGGGCTCTTCGGCCACCCGGACGTCCGGCTGCTCGACGGCGGCCGGGACGCCTGGATCTCCGAGGCCAGGGACACCACCTTCGACGCGCCGATCATCCCCGCGGTCGGCTACCCGGCGGTGGAGCGCGACGACGCCACCACCCGCGCCTTCCGCGACGACGTGCTGCGCCACCTCGGGCTGCCCCTCGTCGATGTGCGCTCGCCCGCCGAGTACGCGGGCGAGGACCCGCACGAGCCGGACCGCTCGCGGGAGACCGCCCCGCGCGGCGGGCACATCCCGACCGCGGTGAACATCCCGTGGACCGAGGCGGTCGGCCCGGCCGGCCGCTTCCGGCCGCGCGCCGAGCTGGACCGCGCCTACGCCGCGGTGGCGGGCGCCGACGACGTGGTGGTCTACAGCCGGGTCGGCGAGCGCGCCGGGCACAGCTGGTTCGTGCTCGCGAAGTTGCTCGGCCTCCCCGCGGTGCGCAACTACGACGGCTCCTGGCTGGAGTGGGGCAGCGCGGTCCGGATGCCGGTGGCACGCGGTGCCGAGCCGGGGCAGGCGCCGCTCGCCGGAGCCCGCCGAAACAGCCGCTGACGCATACCCTTCCGGCCACCCGGCAGGTGCGCTCCGGAGACCTTTCCGACCTGGGCCGATGGCACTCGAACCCCCGCCGCGTGCGCGAACGGCGGTCCGCGCGGGGGAAAACGGGGGGATTGTGATCTGCGGCCTACTGTCCAGTAGGGCTGGCCGGGTTCCGCCCGTGTTGGCACACTGCCTACACTCGCCGAGAACGTAGGTTGCGACCCACGGGAGCGAAAAGAACCCTACCCCGCGAAGCGACCAGAAGAATGCACACAGGAGGCTCAGTGCCCAGCCATGCCAGCGCGCGGATCTCGAAGGTACTCGTCGCCAATCGAGGCGAGATCGCGGTGCGCGTTATCCGGGCGGCCAAGGATGCCGGCCTCGGCAGCGTCGCTGTCTACGCGGAACCCGACGCCGACGCGCCGTTCGTGAAGCTCGCCGACGAGGCCTTCGCCCTCGGTGGCCAGACCTCGGCCGAGTCGTACCTGGTGTTCGACAAGATCCTGGACGCGGCGGCCCGCTCCGGCGCCGACGCCATCCACCCCGGCTACGGCTTCCTCTCGGAGAACGCCGACTTCGCCCAGGCCGTCCTGGACGCCGGGCTGATCTGGATCGGCCCCTCGCCGCAGTCCATCCGCGACCTCGGCGACAAGGTCACCGCGCGGCACATCGCCGAGCGCGCGAACGCGCCGATGGCCGCGGGCACCAAGGACCCGGTCAAGAACGCCGACGAGGTCGTCGAGTTCGCGAAGAAGCACGGCGTCCCGGTGGCCATCAAGGCCGCGTACGGCGGCGGCGGGCGCGGCATGAAGGTCGCGCACACCATCGAGGAGATCCCGGAGCTGTTCGAGTCGGCGACCCGCGAGGCGATCGCCGCCTTCGGCCGCGGCGAGTGCTTCGTCGAGCAGTACCTGGACAAGGCGCGGCACGTCGAGGCGCAGGTCATCGCGGACACGCACGGCAATGTCGTGGTCGCGGGCACCCGTGACTGCTCGCTGCAGCGCCGCTTCCAGAAGCTGGTCGAGGAGGCCCCCGCGCCGTTCCTCTCGGACGCCGTGCGCGCCCAGATCCACGAGTCCGCCAAGCGGATCTGCAAGGAGGCCGGGTACTACGGCGCCGGCACCGTGGAGTACCTGGTGCAGGGCGAGACCGTCTCCTTCCTCGAGGTGAACACCCGCCTGCAGGTGGAGCACCCGGTCACCGAGGAGACCGCGGGCATCGACCTGGTGCGCCAGCAGTTCCGCATCGCCAACGGCGACGCCCTCGAGATCACCGAGGACCCGGCCCCGCGCGGCCACGCCATCGAGTTCCGGATCAACGGTGAGGACGCCGGGCGCGGCTTCCTGCCCGCCCCCGGCCCGGTCGCGGTGTACAGCGAGCCCACCGGCCCCGGCGTGCGCGTCGACTCCGGCGTGGTGCAGGGCAGCGTGATCGGCGGCCAGTTCGACTCCATGCTGGCCAAGCTCATCGTCACCGGCGAGAACCGCACCCAGGCGCTGGAGCGGGCCCGCCGGGCGCTGGCCGAGTACCAGGTCGAGGGGCTGGCCACGGTCATCCCGTTCCACCGCGCCGTCATCGACGACCCCGCCTTCATCGGCGACGGCACCTCGTTCGACGTCTACACCAAGTGGATCGAGAACGAGTGGAACAACACCGTCGAGCCCTACACCCCCGGCGCCCCCGCCGAGGAGGACGAGGAGGAGCCGCGGCAGAAGGTGGTCGTCGAGGTCGGCGGGCGCCGGGTCGAGGTCTCGCTGCCCGGTAGCTTCTCCATCGGCGGCGGCGCCGCCCCCGCCGGGAACGGCGTCGTCCGCAAGAAGCCGAAGCCGCGCAAGCGGGGCGGGGCCGGCGCCGGTGCCGCCTCCGGTGACGCGGTGACCGCGCCCATGCAGGGGACCGTGGTCAAGGTCGCGGTCGAGGAGGGGCAGTCGGTCGAGGCCGGCGATCTGATCGCCGTGCTCGAGGCGATGAAGATGGAGAATCCGGTCAATGCGCACAAGGCGGGGGTGGTGACCGGGCTTGCCGTCGAGGCCGGGGCTGCCATTACCCAGGGCACTGTGCTGGCGGAGATCAAGTAGAAGTTCCGCGTCCGGAGGGCGGTGAGCGCTGACGCGCTCACCGCCCTCCGTTGTTGTCTGGTTATGAATCGGGGGCGTTCGCCCCCGAACCCCCGGACCGGGCCGCCGCCTCGCGAGCGCGGGCCCGGGGAGTCGCATGCCTGGCACCTCGGCCTCACACCGCCGGTCAGGCGACGCGGGGATCCCCACCACCGGACAGGCAGGCCCCGCGTCTACAGAGACTCAGCCCCGATCTTCCACCGCCGGTCAGGCGAAGCGGGGGTTCGGGGGCGCAGCCCCCGAGGAGTTCCTCCCTCCACCGGGATGGTGGGCGCGATAGCGCCCGCCATCCGCAGGCGTAATCTCGGTCGAATGACCAGATCCGTGGCCGAGGTGATCCGGGGCAGGCGCGCGGCGGGAACGCGGGCCGACGGGCACCGGCTGGTGCTGGTGATCGAGGGGGGCGGGAGCCGCGGGGTGTACTCCAGCGGCATGGTGCAGGGCCTGGAGGAGCTGGGGCTGGCGAGTGTCTTCGACGCGGTGTACGGAACGTCGGCGGGCGCGGTGAACGGCGCCTGGCTCCTGTGCGGCCGCGCGATCCCCGGCATGCGCTCCTGGACCGACAGCGCGATCATGAACCGCGTCATCGACCCGAGGCGCCTCTTCCGCGGCGGCGCCGCCTTCGACGTGCACTACCTGGTGCACCGCGTCTACGACGGCCTGGAGCCGATGGACTTCCCCGCCATCCTGAACAACAGCACCACCTTCCACCCGATCGCCACCGATGCCCGCACCGGCAACGCCATCGACCTGCGCCCGCACATCGTGGACAAGCCGAGCCTGCTGCTCGCGCTCCGGGCCAGCGCC
The DNA here is from genome assembly GCF_040654395.1 of Nocardia sp. NPDC050697. Classification (NCBI taxonomy): domain Bacteria; kingdom Bacillati; phylum Actinomycetota; class Actinomycetes; order Mycobacteriales; family Nocardiaceae; genus Nocardia; species Nocardia sp. NPDC050697. Next base: position 104,595 of record NZ_JBFAHY010000011.1, on the reverse strand, counting down.
AACCTGCCGATCCTGGCGGGCGGCCCGGTCGTGCTCGACGGCGTCCCGTACTTCGACGGCGGTATCGCCGAGCCGGTCCCGATCCGCAGCGCGCTCCGCTCGAACCCGACGCACGTGCTGGTCCTGCGCACCCGCCGCGCCGACGAACTCCGCCCGCCCACCCCGCGCGCCCACCGCGTGATCGGCGGCAACTACCTGCGGCTGCGCGCCCCCGGCGCCTACCGCACCTGGATCGCGCGCGAAGCGCAGCGCGGGCCCGAGGACCGGTTCCTCGCCGAGCTCGGCACCGCGGCACTGCAACTGCACCCGCCCGCCGGCGCACCGGACGTCGGGAACACCACGCGGGACACCACCCTGCTCGGCGCCGCGCTGGAGATCGGGCGGCGCGCGGTGCACACTGCCTTCGCGCGCGTCGACGCCTGATCAGAGCCCGACGGTGACGCCGCCGGAGAAGGCGAAGTCGTGCAGCTCCAGGTAGGCGGGGGCGGTGCCGCTCGGCAGGTCGAAGACCAGGACGGTGGAGCCGGAGGCGGCGGGCGCCAGCTCGAAGGAGTAGCCGAGGCCCTGCTGGGTGCTGTGCCAGGCGGTGGCGGTGGTGTCCTGGTCGTGCGCCTGGCCGGTGCTGTCGATCAGCTTCTGCCCGAACGGGGTGTACCACTTGGGCTCGTCGGAGATATTGCGGATATCCATGCGGACCACCGTGTAGGCGCCGGAGGCCGCCTCCAGCCCGATCCGCGCCACCCCGGACTCCACCTTGGTGACCAGGAACTCGAACTTGCCGTCCCGGGCCGGGCCCAGCGACTCCTGCACGGCGGGCGGGGTGCGCTCGGCATCGTCGGGGGTGCCCGCCGCGATCAGCGCCAGGCAGCCCGCGGCGACCGCGAACGGGGCGATGACGATCACGATGGTCGCCAGGATCAGGCGGCGCAGCAGGCCGCCGCGCTTGCGCCTGCGGCGCGGGGCCCTGGCCGGGGGTGCCGGGTACGCCGGCGCCGCGCCGCCGCGGGAGGGCCAGGCCGGGCCGTGTGCCGGGCGGCGGGGCTGGACCGCGTTCCAGCCCGCCGGGCGGAATGAGCGGGCGTAGTCCTGGAGGGGGCGGGCCAGGGCGGCGGCCGACGCCGATGGGCGCGTCCCGCCCGGTGCCGGGCGGCGCAGGTACCACTTGCGGTCCGGTGCACTGCCGCTGCTGGCGGGAGCCACCACCCGGCCGGGGACCGGGTATCCGGTCGCGGCGGGCCGAGGGCTGCCCGCGGGCACCGGTCGCGGCACGGCGCCGTGCGGCGCCACCCGGGCCTGCGCGCCGCCGGGGCCGGAGGAACCCGGCACCGCCGGGATCGGCCGGCCGGAGGCACCGGGCTCGCCACCGCGGCCCGACCGGCCGACAGCCGCTCCGAGCCAGGCGGCGACACCGGCCGCCGCTCCCGCGGCACCGGCCTGCTCCACTCCGCCGCGCTGTCCACCCGCGACACCGGGCCGCCCGACCGCACCCGGCCCGACCTGTCCCACCGCGACACCCGGTTGTCCGATCGCGCCGGCACCGCCCACCCCCGACCCCGCGCGGGCACCGCCGACCGCGCCCCCGGCATGCCGCGTCTCGTACCGCGTGGCGACCAGCGTGGGCTCCGGGCCGGGAACGGGCATGGACAGCGTGGGCATCGGCCCGCCCGACCCGGGCAGCAACCGCACCGCCGCGGCGGCGAACTCCCCGGCCGAGGGGTACCGGTCCCCCGGCTCCTTGGCCAGCCCCCGCGCGATCACCGCGTCGAACCCCGCGGGCACCCCAGGCACCCCGGCGACGCTGGGCGGCACCGTCATGAGGTGCCCGTGCATCTGCCGCGCCGGGTCGGTGTCCCCGAACGGCCGCTTCCCGGTGAGGCACTCGTAGAACACGCAGGCCAGGGAGTACACGTCGGCACGGGCGTCGGCGCTCCCGGAGAACCGCTCCGGCGCCATGTACGCCCAGGTGCCGATCGCCATTCCGGCGGTGGTCATCTGCGTGTGCCCCACGCCGTGCGCGATCCCGAAGTCGATGAGCACCGCGAAGCCGTCCGGCCGGACGACGATATTGGAGGGCTTGACATCCCGGTGCACCAGCCCGGCCGCGTGCGCGCAGTCCAGGGCCCGCGCCACCTGCGTGATCACCGCGACGGCGACCCCGGCGGGCAGCGGCCCCCCGGACGCCAGCCGGGCACCCAGGTCGGTGCCCTCGACGTACGCCATCTCGATGTAGAGCCGCCCGTCGACGGCGCCGTGCGAGTGGATGGGCACGATGTGCGGGCTGTCCAGCCCGGCGATCGCCCGCGCCTCGCGCTCGAAGCGGCGCCGGTAGGTCTCGTCGGCGGTGAGCTCGGTGGAGAGCAGCTTCAGCGCGCAGCGCCTGCCCGCCTCGGTGTCGTGCGCGAGCCAGACCTGGCCCATGCCGCCGCTGCCGAGCAGCCGGTCCAGCCGGTAGCGGCCGAAGCGCGCGGCCGCCATCAGCGGTTCCCGCCGGGCAGCCGGGCGCAGCCCGCTCGCACGGGTCCCATCACGTACCTCCCGTCGCCGGGGCCGGCATCGGAGCTCGGGAATCCGATCCCCACCCCCGAACGCAGCGTAACCCCGGACCGTCGCGCCGCCCAGTGCCGATTCCTGTGACCCGGCCGACCCCCTACCCTTGCCCCATGCGAACCTCGCCGCGGAACGGCACCCGCTGATGGAGCCCGTCGAGATCAACGCGGGCTCCTGGTACCTGCGCGCGCTCCGCGCCGACGACCGGATCGACGACCGCCCCGCCCTGCGCGCCGGCGGCATCACCGACCCGGCCCATGTGAGCGATCGCACCGCGCAGTGGGCCGACGGCACGCACCTCTCCTGGGCGGTGTGCGAGCCGACGACCGCCGAGCTGGTCGCCGAAATCGGCGTCACGCCCGCCGCCGATGGAACGGCCGTGGTGGCGGGCTGGGCGCGCGAGGGTTTCGAGGAGGCGCTGGCCGCCGCCCGCGCCGCGGTCGTCCGCTTCACGGAGGGTGCGCTGGACCTCCGGGTGCGCTGATCAACCCAGCTCCACCAGCACCCGCCCCAGCGCGTCGACCGCCTCGTCCAACTCCGCCACGGTCACCGTGAGCGGGGCACGGAAGCGAATCCCCTGCTCCCCGGTCCCGAGCAGCAGCACGTGCTCCCGCTCGCGCAGCACCCGCACCACCTCGTCCCGGAACTCCCCGGAGCGCAGGTCGACCGCGCAGAACAACCCGCGCCCGCGGGGCTCGCTCACCAGCGGAACCAGCCCGCGCAGCCGCTCGAGCAGATGCGCCCCGAGCACCCCGGCCCGCTCGACCAGCCCCTCCCCCTCGATCACCTCGAGAATCCGCCGCGCCCGCACCATGTCGGCGAGATTCCCGCCCCAGGTGGAGTTCAGCCGCGAGCCGACCCGGAAGACATTGTCCGGCACCTCGTCCACCCGCCCACCGGCCATGATTCCGCAGACCTGGGTCTTCTTCCCGAAGGCCACCACATCCGGCGTCAACCCCAATTGCTGGTACGCCCAGGTGCTTCCGGTGATCCCCACGCCGGTCTGCACCTCGTCGAGCACGAACAGGGCATCGTGTTCCCGGCACAACTCCTGCATGGCCAGCAGGAACTCGGGGCGGAGATGCCGGTCCCCGCCCTCGCCCTGGATGGGCTCGGCGATGAAACAGGCGATGTCGTGCGGGTACTCGGCGAAGGCGCGGCGCGCGGCGGCCAGCGCCCGCTCCTCGGCGGCCCGCACATCGCGCCCCGCGCGCAGGTACGGCGCCTCGATGCGCGGCCAGTCGAACTTGGGGAAGCGGTCGGTCTTGACCGGATCGGTATTGGTGAGTGACAGCGTGTAGCCGGAGCGGCCGTGGAAGGCGCCGGTCAGGTGCAGCACCCGCGAGCCGGGGGCGGAGCGGCCCCGCAGCTGGTTGTGCCTGCTCTTCCAGTCGAAGGCGGTCTTCAGCGCGTTCTCCACCGCGAGCGCGCCGCCGTCGACGAAGAACAGGTGCGGGAGCCGCGGGTCGCCGAGCACCCGGACGAAGGTCTGCACGAAGCGGGCCATGGCCACGGTGTAGATGTCGGAGTTGCTCGGCTTGTTCAGCGCCGCCTCCAGCAGCTCGGCGCGGAAGTCCGGGTCGGCGGCGAGCGCGGGGTGGTTCATGCCGAGCGCGTTGGAGGCGAAGAAGCCGAACATGTCCAGGTAGGCGGTGCCGTCCCGCCCGTCGACGAGCCGCCTGCCCGCGGAGCGCCGCAGGTCGAGCACCAGGTCGAAGCCATCGGCGAGGATGCTGCCCGCGAGCAGCTCGCGGACATCGGCCGGAGCGATGCCGGGGCGTTCGAGTTCGAGGGTCACCCCTCAACTGTAAGGAAAATTTGCGGAATCTCTAGACAGATCCGTATAAATTACTGCGCAAGCCTACTTGTCATAGAATGTCTGCAGGATGATGGTGCTTCGGGTGCGAACATTGGCCGTGGCCCGGATCTCCTGCAGCAGCTGCTCCAGGTGCCGCGGCGAGGCCACCCGGACGGTGAGGACGTAGCTCTCGTCGCCGGCAACCGAGTGGCATGCCTCGATTCCGGGGATGCTCTGCAGCAGCGCGGGCGCATCGTCGGGCTGCGACGGATCGAGAGGGGTGATGGCGACGAATGCGGAGAGCAGCTGCCCGAGTGCCTCCGGATCGACCTTGGCGGTGTACCCGCGGATCACGCCGCGCGCCTCCAGCCTGCGCACCCGCGACTGCACCGCCGAGACCGAGAGGCTGGCCTTCTCCGCGAGATTCGACAGCGTCGCCCGTCCGTCGGCCATCAGCTCACGGATCAGCAGACGATCGATGTCGTCGAGAACGGGTCGTGCAGGTGAATCCGCCATCACCGAAGGCTAACCCAGCGGAACCGCGCAGGTGCGCCGAAATTCGGGGCGTTCCCCCCCGCCGCACCGGCGCATCGCGTTCGGACCCAACGATGTTCGCAACCCCGCGCTGTCCATGGAGGACCCCGTGACCGATACCGTCACCACCGATCCGATCGCCACCCGCGCGCTCGGCCTGCTCGCCGCGCTCGGCGTGCCCGCGCCGGAGCCGGGCGAGCTCGGCGCCCGCACCCCGATCACCGGCGCCGTGCTGTTCCCGGTGCGCACCGATTCGCCCGCCGGCACCGAGGCCGCGATCGAGCGCGCCGCGCACGCCTTCCGGAGCTGGCGCACCGTGCCTGCGCCGGTGCGCGCGGCCGTGGTGCGGCGGCTCGGCGAACTCCTGGTGACCCATCGGGAGGAGCTGGGCGGGCTGGTCACGCTGGAGGCCGGGAAGATTCCGGCGGAGGCGGTCGGCGAGGTGCAGGAGATGGTCGACGTCTGCGAGTTCGCGGTCGGGCTCTCGCGGCAGCTGTACGGGCGCACCATGCCGTCCGAGCGGCCGGGGCACCGGCTGCTGGAGACCTGGCATCCGCTCGGGGTCGTGGGGGTGATCTCGGCGTTCAACTTCCCGGTCGCGGTGTGGGCCTGGAACACCGCGCTCGCGCTGGTCTGCGGCGACACCGTGGTCTGGAAGCCCTCCGAGCTGACCCCGCTCACCGCGCTGGCCTGCCACACCCTGCTGCGCCGGGCCGCCGCCGAGGTGGGCGCCGATCCCGAGGTGCACCAGCTGGCGCTCGGCGGCGCGGAGAACGGCGCGGTGCTGGTGGACGATGCCAGGGTCGCGCTGCTCAGCGCCACCGGGTCGGTGCCGATGGGAAGGGCGGTCGCGCCGCGGGTGGCCGCGCGGTTCGGCCGCTGCCTGCTGGAGCTGGGCGGCAACAATGCCGCCGTCGTCACCCCGTCGGCCGATCTCGAGCTCGCGGTGCGCGGCATCGTCTTCGCGGCGGCGGGCACCGCGGGCCAGCGCTGTACCTCGCTGCGCAGGCTGATCGCGCACCGCTCGATCGCGGACGAACTGGTCAGCAGGCTGGCCGCCGCCTACGAACAGCTGCGGGTGGGCGACCCCACCGAGCCGGGCGTCCTGGTCGGGCCGCTGATCCACGAGCGCGGGTACCGCGCCATGACGGCGGCGCTGGAGCGCGCGGTGGCCGACGGCGGCGAGATCGTCTGCGGGGGGACCAGGGTGGACGGCTTCGGGCCGGATGCCTACTACGTGCGGCCCGCGCTGGTGCGGATGCCCGCGCAGACCGCGATCGTCCGGGCGGAGACCTTCGCGCCGATCCTCTACGTGCTCACCTACGACGACCTGGACACCGCCATCGAGCTGCACAATGCCGTCCCGCAGGGGTTGTCGTCGGCGATCTTCACCGGGAATCAGCGCGAGGCGGAGCGATTCCTGGCCGCGGACGGGTCGGACTGCGGGATCGCCAATGTGAATATCGGGACCTCCGGGGCGGAGATCGGCGGGGCGTTCGGCGGGGAGAAGCAGACCGGGGGCGGGCGGGAGTCGGGGTCGGATTCCTGGAAGGCGTACATGCGGAGGGCGACGAATACCGTGAACTACTCCGCGGAGTTGCCGCTGGCGCAGGGTATTCGGTTCGAGTAGGAGGTCAAGCCGGGAGGCGCAGGGTCCACCTGCCGCGGAAGTGCAGGCGGGTGCGGGAGCCCGGCGGGACGTCCACCCGCCAGAAGGCGCTCGGCGGCGCGCCGAGGGCGTGGACGACGGCCGCCCGCACTATCGCCGGGTGCGTCACCGCCAGCACCGGCTCCGCGGCCGCGGCGACGTCCCGCATCCACTCCCCGACCCGCGCGGCCACGGCGACCACCGACTCACCCCCGTGCCCGTCGAACGCCGGGTCGGTGAGCCACGCGTGCAGCTGCTCGGGCGGCAGCGCACCCATATCGAGCCCACGCCACTCCCCGGCGTCGAGATCGCGCAGCGCCGGCTCGACCTCGGCCCGCACACCGAGCAGCCGAGCCGTCTGCACCGCCCGCCGCTCCGGCCCGCACAGCAGCACCGCGGGCGGCCGCGCGACCGGCTCAGCGGTCCAGGAGCCGACGAGCGGCTCGTCGTCCGGGAACCGCCCGGCCCGCAGCGCCCCGGTGATTCCGTGGCTCACCAGATCGAGCCGCACCATCCCCGCCATACCGGCAGGTTAACCGCGCTGTCGGTGCCCCGGTGCACACTGGGGCCATGGACCGGTTCTCCCCCGCAACCAGGCAGTGGTTCGACGGCGCCTTCCCGGCTCCGACGGCCGCACAGCTCGGTGCCTGGGAATCGATCGCCGCGGGCGCGCACACCCTGGTCATCGCCCCGACCGGCTCGGGCAAGACGCTCTCCGCCTTCCTGTGGGCCATCGACCGGCTCGCCACCCGCGACCCGGCCGAGAAGGTGCGCGAGCGCGGTGAGCCGCCCGCCGGCACCTCGGTGCTCTACGTCTCCCCGCTCAAGGCGCTCGCGGTTGATGTCGAGCGCAACCTGCGCGCCCCGCTCGCCGGGGTCGCGCGCACCGCGGCCAAGCTCGGGCTGGAGCCGCCGGAGATCACCGTCGGCGTGCGCTCCGGCGACACCCCGGCGGGCGAGCGCCGCACCATGCAGCGCACCCCGCCGGACATCCTGATCACCACCCCGGAGTCGCTCTTCCTCATGCTCACCTCGGCGGCCAGGGAGACGCTGCGCGAGGTGCACACCGTGATCGTGGACGAGGTGCACGCCATCGCCGGTGGCAAGCGCGGCGCGCACCTCGCGCTCTCGCTGGCCCGGCTGGACGCGCTGGCCGAGCGCCCGGCCCAGCGCATCGGGCTCTCCGCCACCGTGCGCCCGCCGGAGGAGGTGGGGCGCTTCCTGGTCGGCCCGGCGCCGATCACCATCGTGGCCCCGCCCGCGCCGAAGACCTTCGACCTCTCGGTGCGGGTCCCGGTGGCGGATATGACCGAGCCGGATTCCGACGGCGAGTCCGACCAGCCCGGCTCGATCTGGCCGCATGTGGACGCGGCCATCGTGGACCTGGTGCTGGAGCACCGCTCGTCCATCGTCTTCGCCAATTCCCGGCGGCTGGCCGAGCGGCTCACCGCCCGGCTGAACGAGACCTACGCCGAGCGGATGGGCGAGCCGGTCGACACCGCGCACGGCCCGCCCGCCCAGCTCGGCGCCTCGACCGAGGTGGTGCACGGCGCCGGGCAGCTGCTGGCGCGGGCACACCACGGCTCGGTGAGCAAGGAGCAGCGCGCGCTCATCGAGGACGATCTGAAGAGCGGCCGGCTTCGTTGCGTGGTCGCCACCAGCAGCCTGGAGCTCGGCATCGATATGGGCGCGGTGGATCTGGTTGTCCAGGTGGAGGCGCCGCCCTCGGTGGCGAGCGGGCTGCAGCGGGTCGGGCGGGCCGGGCACCAGGTCGGCGAGGTCTCGCGCGGCGTGCTCTTCCCCAAGCACCGCACCGACGTGGTGCACACCGCGGTCACCGCGCACCGCATGCTCTCCGGGCAGATCGAGGCGCTGCGCATGCCCGCGCACCCGCTCGACATCCTCGCCCAGCAGACCGTCGCCGCCTGCGCGCTGGAACCCATCGACGTGGACGACTGGTTCGAGCTGGTGCGCGGCACCGGCAGCTACAGCGGGCTGCCGCGCTCGGCCTACGAATCGGTGCTCGACCTGCTGGCCGGGCGCTACCCCTCGGACGAGTTCGCCGAGCTGCGGCCGCGGCTGGTCTGGGATCGGGACGCGGGCACGCTCACCGGCCGCCCCGGCGCGCAGCGGCTCGCGGTGACCTCCGGCGGCGCCATCCCGGACCGCGGCATGTTCGCGGTGTACATGGTCGGTGAGAAGGCCAGCCGGGTGGGCGAGCTGGACGAGGAGATGGTCTACGAGTCCCGGGTGGGTGATGTCTTCGCGCTCGGCGCCACCAGCTGGCGGATCGAGGAGATCACCTACGACCGGGTGCTGGTGACGCCCGCCTTCGGCCAGCCGGGGCGGCTGCCGTTCTGGCACGGCGACGGGCTCGGCCGCCCGGCCGAGCTGGGCGAGGCGGTGGGCGAGTTCGTGCGCAGCGCGGGCAGGCACCTGGACGACGGCGGGCTGGAGCAGCTCACCGGCGCGGCCGGGCTCGACGCCTTCGCCAGGGACAACCTGGCCGCGCTGCTCACCGAGCAGCGCACCGCCACCGGCCGCCTCCCCACCGACAAGACGCTGGTCGTGGAGCGGTTCCGGGACGAGCTCGGCGACTGGCGGCTGGTGCTGCACTCGCCGTACGGCATGCCGGTGCACGCCGCCTGGGCGCTGGCCATCGGGGCTCGGCTGCGCGAGCGGTTCGAGGTGGACGCGGCGCCCGCCGCCTCGGACGACGGCATCGTGGTCCGGCTGCCGGACACCACCGACGAGCCGCCCGGCAGCGAGCTCTTCGTCTTCGAGCCGGACGAGATCGACGAGATCGTCACCGAGCAGGTCGGCACCTCGGCGCTCTTCGCCTCGCGCTTCCGCGAGTGCGCGGCCCGCGCGCTGCTGCTTCCCCGCCGCGATCCGGGCAAGCGCGCGCCGCTCTGGCAGCAGCGGCAGCGCTCGGCGCAGCTGCTGGATGTGGCGCGGAAGTTCCCCGATTTCCCGATCCTGCTGGAGACCGCGCGGGAGTGCCTGCGCGACGTCTACGACCTGCCCGCGCTCACCGAGCTGCTCGGGCGGGTGGCGCGCAGGCAGGTGCGGCTGGTCGAGGTGGAGACGCCGACCCCGTCGCCCTTCGCCAACGCGCTGCTCTTCGACTACATCGGCCAGTTCATGTACGAGGGCGACAACCCGCTGGCCGAGCGCAGGGCCGCCGCGCTCTCGCTGGACTCCGGGTTGCTCGCCGAGCTGCTCGGCCGGGTGGAGCTGCGCGAGCTGCTCGACGCCGCGGTGCTGGAGCAGACCGAGCTGGAGCTGCAGCGGCTCACCCCCGAGCGGCACGCGCGGGACCTGGAGGGGCTGGCCGACCTGCTGCGGCTGCTCGGGCCGCTCACCGCCGAGGAGGCCGCCGCGCGCTGTACCGCCGACCCGCTCGACTGGTTCGCCGAGCTGCGGGTGGCCCGGCGGGCGCTGGAGGTGAGCTTCGCCGGGCGCACCTGGTGGGTCGCGGTGGAGGACGCGGCGCGGTTGCGCGACGCGCTCGGCGTGCCGCTGCCGATCGGCACCCCGGCCGCCTTCGTGGAGCCGGTGCCGGATCCGCTCGGCGATCTGGTCGGCCGCTTCGCGCGCACGCACGGCCCCTTCGACACCGCGGCGGTGGCGGCCAGGTTCGGCCTCGGCACCGCGGTCGCGGCCGCCGCGCTGCACCGCCTCGGCACCGAGAAGCGGGTGGTGGAGGGCGAGTTCACGCCGGCGGCGGTGGGGTCGGAGTGGTGCGACACCCAGGTGCTGCGGCGGCTGCGGCGGCGCTCGCTGGCGGCCGCGCGGCACGAGGTGGAGCCGGTGCCGACCGCCGCCTTCGGCCGCTTCCTGCCCGCCTGGCAGCACGTCCGCACCCGCACGCTGCGCGGGGTCGACGGCGTCGCCACCGTGGTCGAGCAGCTGGCGGGGGTGCCGATTCCGGCGTCGGCGTGGGAATCGCTGGTGCTGCCCGCGCGGGTGCGCGACTACTCGCCCGCCATGCTGGACGAGCTCACCGCGACCGGCGAGGTGCTGTGGTCCGGGCACGGCTCGATCACCGGCAAGGACGGCTGGGTGGCGCTGCACCTGGCCGAGCAGGCACCGCTCACCCTTCCGCCCGCCGACGAGCCGGAGTTCACCGAGGCGCACCTGCGGCTGCTCACCGCGCTCGGCGCGGTGGACGGTGCGATGCCGCAGAGCGGCGGCGCCTACTTCTTCCGGCAGCTCTCCGACGCCACCGGGCTGCTCGATGACACCGCCGTCGCCGCGGCGCTCTGGGACCTGGTCTGGGCCGGGCTGGTCTCCGGCGACACCTTCGCCCCGGTCCGCGCGCTGCTCGGCGGCACGACGCGGGCCACCACCGCGCACCGCGCCCCGCGCCGGGCGCCGCGGGCCCGCGCCTACCTGCCGCGGCCCGCGCTGCCCACCCGCAGCGGCCCGCCGACGGTGGCGGGGCGCTGGTCGCTGCTGCCCGAGCGCGCCGCCGACACCACCGTGCGCGCGCACGCCACCGCCGATCAGCTGCTGGAGCGGTACGGCGTGCTGACCCGCGGCTCGGTGCAGAACGAGGGGGTGCCGGGCGGCTTCGCGCTCATGTACCGGGTGCTCACCGAGTTCGAGGACCGGGGCCGCTGCCGCCGCGGCTACTTCGTGGATTCGCTGGGCGGCGCGCAGTTCTCCACCACCGACGTGGTCGACCGGCTGCGCGCGCACGAACCGGCCGACGGGCAGCGGAGCACCGCCACCGCGCTCGCGCTGGCCGCCACCGACCCCGCCAACCCGTACGGCGCGGCGCTGCCCTGGCCCAAGGGCGAGGTGGAGGGCGGGCACCGGCCCGGCCGCAAGGCGGGCGCCATGGTGGTGTTGCTCGACGGCGAGCTGGTGGCCTACCTGGAGCGCGGCGGGAAGACGCTGCTCACCTTCACCGAGGACCCGGACGCCAGGCAGGCCGCCGCGAACGCGCTGGCCGAGCTGGTGTGGGAGGGCGGGGTGGACGCGCTGGTCATCGACCGGGTCGACGGGCAGACGGTGCACGGCCACACCTTCGCCGGGTTCCTCACCGCCGCCGGCTTCTCCGCCACCCCGCGCGGGCTCCGGCTGCGCCGCGGGGCGCCCCGGCGCGAGGAGCGGCCGCAGCGGGCCGTGCGGCGCCCGGAGTTCGGCCGGTGACGGTGGTGTGGAACGGCCGGCGCCGGACATCCCCTTCGCCGTGGGCCTGCCACGGGGGCGAAGGCGCCGCGAAGTCGGCCCGCGCACCGCGAGAGGAGCAGCCCCGTGCCCGAGGGTGACACCGTCTACCGCGCGGCCGCGCGGCTGCGCACCGCGCTGGCCGGGAAAATCCTCACCCGCAGCGATTTCCGCGTCCCCCGGTACGCCACGGTCGACCTGCGCGGCCAGCCGGTGGAGAGCGTCGGCTCCTACGGCAAGCACCTCTTCGTGCGCACCCCGGCCGCGTCGATCCACACCCACCTGAAGATGGAGGGGCTGTGGCGCACCTACCGCTGCGGCCAGCGCTGGACCCAGCCCCGCGCCACCGCCCGGCTGGTGCTCGGCACCGAGGACGTGGAGGCGGTCGGCTTCTCGCTCGGCAAGGTCGAGGTCTTCCCGCTCGCCGACGAGCACACCGTGATCGATCACCTCGGCCCCGACCTGCTCGGCCCGAACTGGGATCCGGCCGAGGCGGTGCGCAGGCTGGAGCGGTACCCCGAGCAGACCATCGGCGTCGCCCTGCTCGACCAGCGCAACCTGGCCGGGATCGGCAATATCTACCGCAGCGAGGTCTGCTACCTGCGCAAGGTGCACCCAGCGACCCCGGTGCGCGAAGCCGGCGATCTGCTCGCCCTGGTGAACGAGGCCCAGCGCATCCTCAGCAAGGCCGCGCACGACCGCTACGTGCCGCTCGCCTACAACCGGCACAACTGGGGCTGCCGCCGCTGCGGCACCCGCATCGTGCGCCGGGTGCTCGGCGACACCGGCCCGGAGAACGACCGAATTGCCCAGCGCGAGCGCGGCATCTGGTTCTGCCCGCGCTGCCAGCCCGACCCTTGACGGATTCCGCCGCCCCGCCTTAACTGGCACTCTGTCAATAAGTGTGGAGGGCGGCGATGGTGGCCGGAGAACAGGACGATCCCGGGCAGTACGTGGTGATCGGCGGTGGCCTGGCCGGCCTCGCCAGCGCGGTCTGGCTGGCCGAGGCGGGCAAGCGGGTCACCCTGCTGGAGCGCCGCGGCCGGCTCGGCGGCCGCACGCACGCCATGAAGGTCGATGCCGTCGACGACCTGCCGGACAACGGGCAGCACGTGATCGCCAGCGGCTACGAGCACCTCTTCCGGTACCTGCGCACCATCGGCACCCGCGAGTACGTCGCCTTCCCGAAGCGCGGCACGCTGCGCTGGCCGGACGGGCGCAGCGTCGACATGTACACCCGCGGCGTGCGCGCGCTCGGCACGCTCTTCGGCGGGCACCCGGACGCGAGCCCGCTGGAGCGGGCGCGCGCCGCCGTCGCCACCGCCCGGCTCGGCTGGCAGGCGCTGCACCAGCCCGCCGACCTCGCCGACCTCACCACCGCGCAGTGGTTCGACCGGGTCGGTATGCCCGCCAAGGCGCGCGAGGCCATCTGGGACTGGCTGGCGCTCGGCATCGCCGCCGAACCGGTGCACCAGGAGTCGGCCGCGGTCTTCGCCCGGGTGCTGGCCACCGGCATCAGGCACGGCATCGCGCACCGGCGGGCCGTCACCATCGGCTACCCCACCACCGACCTGGACACGCTCTACGTCACCGGCGCCGAGAAGTACTTCCGCGAGCACGGCGTCGAGGTGCGGCACCGGGCCGTCGCCCGGCGGATCGTCATCGAGGACGGGAAGGTCACCGGCGTCGCCCTGGCCGACGGCAGCGTGGTGCCCGCCGACGCCGTGGTCTGCGCGGTGCCGAACGGCAATATCGGCGGCCTCCTCGACGACCTGCCCGAGCACGCCGACATCTACGCCCGCGCCGACAAACTCGGCTACACCCCCATCGTCAGCACCAACCTCTACCTGGACCGCCCGCTCGGCACCCGCTCCGAGTTCGAGGCGCTGATCGGCGGCACCGGCGTGATCGACGAGGTCTTCGACCGCCAGCTCATGACCGGCCGCAGCACCGAGAAGGCCTGGCTCTACTGCCTCACCACCAGCGGCGCGTACGAGCAGATCCACAAGACCAACGAGGAGATCGTCGCCGAGCAGCTGGAGCTGCTGCGCCGCTACTACCCCGCAGCCCGCGCCGCGAAGGTGGTCCAGGGCCACGTCGTGCGCATGCCGAAGGCGACCTTCTCCCAGGTGCTCGGCACCCACGACCTGCGCCCCGCCCAGCGCACCTCCATCCCCGGCCTGGTCCTGGCCGGTGACTGGACCGCCACCGACTGGTCCGCCACCATGGAGAGCGCCGTCCAGAGCGCCGCGACGGCGGTGAATCTGCTGCTGGCGCGAAACCGTTCGCGGTAGACCTGCTCGGCATACGATCGCGGGGTGGATACAGCGGATATCCTGCTGGCGGGTCCGCGCGGACGGCGGCTATTGCTGGCGTTCGCGCTCGAGGGCGACCGGCTCCACGAGGCCGCCGACCCCGACGACACCCTCTTCTCCGCGGTCATGCTGGCCTCGTACCACCTCGATCCGGGTCGCGGTCGCTCGGTGGTGTTGTTCGGCCCCGGCGCGGAGGACGCCGAAGGGACCGTCGTCACAGCGGAGGAGGTGGCCAGCCGCCTGGCCCAAACGCCCCTTCCCGAGGTGACGCCGGTCGGGCTCCGCTGGGCGCTCGCCGACGCAGTGGACTCGGCGCGGTACTGGCAGGAGCCCGAGGGCAAGGACGTTCTCGCCGCCACCGAACCCGTCCGTCGCGAACTCCGCCGGGTGGCCGAGCACATCGCCCGATCACCCCACACGGACTGGTGGACGACCGGCCCCGCGGCTACCGCTCAGTGCACGGTGTGGAGCTGGGGCGTCGACGGTCCCGGCCACCCCGTACCCGCCGCATCGACCCTCGCCGAACAGCTCCGGAGCTGGCGCAAACGCACCGTGGCGGAAGAAGAGCGGGCCGCCAGGGAGCGCCCGGCCGATCCGACGGCCAACTTCTCCGCCGTATGGTGGTCGACCCCACCGACCCGGTCGTCGACCAGGCAGCTTCCCGGCGGAACACCCGCCGAGTTGTGGTTCGTCGAGGACAGGACGATCGGGGAGCAGGCCGTGACGCGCCGCGTGCACGTCCCCGCCGAAGCCCGTGTGTACGAACTCGACAGCGCGCGGGCCTGGGCGGCGCTGTGTGCCCAGTTCCCCCTCGAGGTCACCGCCCAGAAGCGACACGACTGGTACCGGACCACCGGGCGGGCCGGACGATGGGTCGTCCCGGACTGGACGCGGGTCGCCGCGGAGTACGCGGGCGTGCACCTCACCGTGACGGGGTACCTGACCGCCGCGGGCACCGCGATCGACACCACCGCGGGGGCCGCGAGCGTCATCGCCGGCTGGGCACCCGACGCCACCTATTGGCTCACCGATACCGCCGGATTCGACGGCGATACCCGGACTTGGGTGTGCGACACCACCGGGGAGCGTCCCCGCTGGACCGACGCGGGCGACCGGTCAGCGCAGCGGAGCGCGCCGGAGGCGTGATGCCCGGCGAGCGGGCCCGCACCGGCTCCGTGACGCCACTTCTGGTCCCTCGGGATCGACCGGGCTCACCCCTCGCTCGGCACCGGCTCCAGGATCTCCCCGCGCGGCTCGGGCGCGGCGGCGCGCAGGGCGTCGGCGGAGCCGTCGTCGGGCTGGGTCTGGGAGCGGATCTCGGCGTCGACGCGGGCCTGGTAGGTGCTGATCTCGCGGTCGATCTCGGCCTCGTCCCAGCCGAGGATCGGGGCGACCAGGCGGGCGACCTGCTCGGCGCAGGCGGCGCCGCGGTGCGGGTACTCGATGGAGATGCGGGTGCGCCGGGCCAGGATGTCGTCGAGGTGCAGGGCGCCCTCGGCGGCGACCGCGTAGACCGCCTCGACCTGGAGGTAGGCGGGGGCGTCGGTGATCGGCTGCAGCAGCTCGGGCTTGCCGTCGGCCAGGGCGAGCACCTCGTCGATGAGCGAGCCGTAGCGGTCGAGCAGGTGCTTGATCCGGTAGGGGTGCACGCCGTACGCCTCGGCCAGCTGCACGGTCTGGTTGACCAGCGCGAAGTAGCCGTCGGCGCCGAGCAGCGGCACCTTCTCGGTGATCGAGGGCGAGACCCGGGCCGGGATGTCCTCGGCCGCCTCGTCCACGGCGTCGGCGGCCATCACCCGGTAGGTGGTGTACTTGCCGCCCGCGATGCCGACCAGCCCGGGCGCGGTGCGGGCCACCGCGTGCTCGCGGGAGAGCTTGGAGGTCTCGTCGCTCTCCCCGGCCAGCAGCGGGCGCAGCCCGGCGTAGACGCCGTCGATATCGGCGTGCGTGAGCTCGGTGACCAGCACCTCGTTCACCCGCGCCAGCAGGTAGTCGATATCGGCCTTGGTCGCCGCGGGGTGCGCCAGGTCGAGGTTCCAGTCGGAGTCGGTGGTGCCGATGATCCAGTGCGCGCCCCACGGGATGACGAAGAGCACCGAGGTGGCGGTGCGCAGGATGATGGCGGTGTCGCTGACGATCCGGTCCCGCGGCACCACGATGTGCACGCCCTTGGAGGCGCGCACGTGGAAGCGGCCGCGGTTGCGGGAGAGCGCCTGCACCTCGTCGGTCCACACCCCGGTCGCGTTGATCACCACGTGCGCGTGGATCTCGGCGGTGCGGCCGTCCTCGGTGTCGCGCACCCGCACCCCGACCACCCGGTCGGCCTCGCGCAGGAAGCCGACCACCTGGGTGGAGGTGCGCAGCACCGCGCCGTAGTGCGCGGCGGTGCGGGCAACGGTCATGGTGTGCCTGGCGTCGTCCACCACGGTGTCGTAGTAGCTGACCCCGCCGATCAGCGCGGAGCGGCGCAGCCCCGGCGCCAGCCGCAGGGCGCCGGCGCGGGTCAGGTGGCGCTGGCCGGGAACGGATTTCGCGCCGCCCATGGAGTCGTAGAGCATGAGCCCGGCGGCCACGTACGGCCGCTCCCAGCCGCGGTTGGTGAGCGGGTAGAGGAAGCGCAGCGGCTTCACCAGGTGCGGGGCCAGGGTGGCGAGCGAGAGCTCGCGCTCCCGCAGCGCCTCGCGCACCAGCCCGAACTCCAGCTGCTCCAGGTAGCGCAGCCCGCCGTGGAACATCTTGGACGAGCGGCTCGAGGTGCCGGAGGCCAGGTCGCGCGCCTCCACCAGCGCCACCCGCAGCCCGCGGGTCGCGGCGTCCAGGGCGATGCCCGCGCCGACGATGCCGCCGCCGATCACGACGATGTCGAAGTGGTCCTTGCCCAGCCGCTCCCAGGCGTCCCGGCGCTGGTCGGGGCCGAGGAACTGGGAATCCGGGGTGATGGTCATGCTCGACTCCTTCGGCCGGCTCCGTCCTGCGGGCGGTACTACCCGCTGCCTGCGGGTTCAGGCTATGCGAGCGCGGCGGATACTTTGCGGCGCCCCGGCGGTGGCGTGCCGCGCGGCCCATCCGGGGTCGCGCCGCCGCGCAGCCATCCGGGGTGACGCTGCCGCGCCGCCCGTTCGGGTCACGTCGGCCGCGGGGCCTTGCCAGGCATGCGCGCCGACGCACGCTCGGAACCGCTGCCGCTACCCGCCGGTAACAAGACCCACCCTAGCCATCTCCGCCGCCCCCCGCGATGTGATGCGCGGCGCGCCGCGCATCCAGTAGCCTGCGGGGATGCGTCGCTATGTGGCCGCCATCGATCAGGGAACGACATCGAGCCGGTGCATCGTCTTCGACCGCGGCGGCGCGGTGATCGGCGTGGCCCAGCGCGAGCACGAGCAGCTCTTCCCGCGCCCCGGCTGGGTCGAGCACGACGCCGAGACCCTGTGGCGCAATACCGAATCCGTGGTCGCCGAGGTGCTGCGCGACCTGGAGCTCGGCCCGGACGACCTGGCCGCCGTCGGCATCACCAACCAGCGCGAGACCACCGTGGTGTGGGAGCGCGCGACCGGCAGGCCGATCCACCACGCCATCGTCTGGCAGGACACCCGCACCGACAAGCTCTGCGTCGAGCTCGGCGGTGCGGCCGGGCCGGAGCGCTACCAGGAGCGCACCGGGCTGCCGCTCTCCACCTACTTCGCCGGGCCCAAGCTGCGCTGGATCCTGGACCACGTCGAGGGCGCGCGGGACCGCGCCGAGGCGGGCGAGCTGTGCTTCGGCACCATCGACAGCTGGGTGCTGTGGAACCTCACCGGCGAGCACATCACCGACGTCACCAACGCCTCGCGCACCATGCTCATGGACCTGCGCACGCTGGACTGGGACCGGGAGATCTGCGCCGAGTTCGGCATCCCCGCCGCGATGCTGCCCGCCATCCGCAGCTCGTCGGAGGTGTACGCGGTGCCGGAATCCGGCCCGCTGGCCGGTGTCCCGATCGCGGGCATCCTCGGCGACCAGCAGGCCGCCACCTTCGGCCAGGCCTGCCTGGCGCCCGGTGAGGCCAAGAACACCTACGGCACCGGCAATTTCATGTTGCTGAACACCGGGACCACCCCGGTGGTGAGCAAGCACGGGCTGCTCACCACGGTCTGCTACCGGCTCGGGGAGCAGGACGCGGTGTACGCGCTGGAGGGGTCGATCGCGGTCACCGGCTCGCTGGTGCAGTGGTTCCGGGACAACCTGGGCATCATCGCCTCCGCCGACGAGATCGAGCCGCTGGCGCGCAGCGTCCCCGACAATGGCGGCGCCTACATCGTGCCCGCCTTCTCCGGGCTCTTCGCGCCGCGCTGGCGGCCGGACGCGCGCGGCGTGATCGCCGGGCTCACCCGCTTCGTGAACCGGGCGCACCTGGCCAGGGCGGTGCTGGAGTCCACCGCCTTCCAGACCAGGGAGGTGGTGGACGCCATGCGCGCGGACGCCGAGTCCCAGCGGCTCGGGCTGGAGCTCACCACGCTCAAGGTGGACGGCGGCATGGTCCGCAACGACCTGCTCATGCAGTTCCAGGCCGACATCCTGGACGTCCCGGTGGTGCGGCCGGTGGTGGAGGAGACCACCGCGCTCGGCGCCGCCTACGCGGCCGGGCTCGCGGTGGGGTACTGGTCCGGCACCGACGAGATCCGGGCGAACTGGTCCGCCGACACCACCTGGCACCCGGAGATGGGCGCGGACGAGCGGGCCGGGCACCTGGCCGCCTGGAACAAGGCGGTCGAGCGCACCTACAGCTGGGTCGACTGACCGCCCCCGGTAGGGCTACCGCGAGCCGCCCGACCGGCACGGCTCCATGCACGACCGCGAGCTACTCCGCGGCGACCCGCGCCGCGCGCCCCAGCCGGGCGACGGCCTCGGTGAGCGACGCCGCGTCCGAGGTGGTGAAGCACATGCGCAGCGCCGAGCGGTACCCCGCCTCGACCGCGAAGGCCGCACCCGGAACGAAGGCCACGCCCTCCTCGACCGCGGCGGGCAGCAGGTCGGCGGTGTCGGTGCCGTCGGTGAACTCGCCCCAGACGAACATCCCGCCCGCCGCGTCGGTGCAGCGCAACCGGGCGCCGAACTCCTCGCGCACCGCGCCGACCAGCGCCTTCGCCCGCTGCCCGTAGGCCGCGCGCACCCGATCGATGTGCCCGGCCAGCCACCCCGCGTCGGCGAGCAGCTCGGCCGCGACCTGCTGGGTGAGCGCCGAGCCGCAGAGGTCGGCGCCCTGCTTGAGCAGCTCCACCGCGCGCGCCACCCGGACCGGCGCGACCATCCACCCCACCCGCAGCGCGGGCGCCAGGATCTTGGAGGCGCTGGAGAGCCGGATGACATTCGAGCCGTGCGCGGCGACCGGCGCCGGGGGCGGGCCGTCGAACCAGAGCTCGCCGTAGGGGTCGTCCTCGATCACCCAGAAGCCGTGCGCGGCGGCCAGTTCCGCGAGCTCGGCGCGGCGCGCCGCGCTCATGGTGACCCCGCCCGGGTTGTGGAAGGTGCTCACCGTGTGCACCACGGCCGGGCGCTCGCCGCGGGCGAGCAGCTCGGCGAGCAGGTCGAGCCGCATACCCTCGTCGTCCAGCGGCACCGCCGCGATCCGCGCCCCCGCCGCGCGGAACACCTGGAGCGCACCCACGTAGGCCGGGTCCTCGACCACCACCAGTGCGCCCGGGTCGAGCAGCACCTCGGCCAGCAGCGCGAGCGCCTGCTGCGAGCCGTGCGTCACGAAGACCTCGGCGGTCGGCACCGCCCGGCCCAGCTTGGCCGACTCGCGCGCGGCGAGCACCTCGCGCAGCGGGCCCCAGCCCGGCGAGCCGGTGTACTGCAGGCTGCGCGCGTCGGTGAGCGCCGCGTCGGCCGCCGCCGCGATCCGCTCCCTCGGCATCAGCTCGGCGTCCGGCAGCCCGCCCGCGAGGCTGAGCACATCCGGCCGCTCGGTGAGTTCCAGCAGGTCACGAATGGCGGAGCTGCGCAGCCCGGCGAGCTTCCCGGCCAGCGGCGGAGCGGTTGGCGACATGGCGATACCTCCGTGCGATGTCTCCCCACTGTCGCACGGATTACCAGACTATGAAACTGCGTCTCACACTATGAGAATCAGGGTCGGTTCTCGATGGAGTGCACCAGGTGCTTGCCGTCCTTCACGACGGTGGCGACGGTCTGCTGGTAGACGGTGGTCACGCCGTCCGGGCGGTGCTCGGTGAGGTCGACCTCGAAGGTGTCGGTGGCGAGCTCGGTAACGCGCAGGCAGTGCGTGGTGCCCACCGGGATCTGCTCGTCGATGGCGCTCTGGATGACCTGGGCCGAGGAGATGTTGGCGGCGTCCGGGTCGACGTACCTGCGCGCCCGCTCGCCGTTGCGCTCCACGTAGAAGGCGTACTGGAAGCCGAGGATGGCACCGGCGCCGTCCTCGGTGGTCCCGGTGCCGTTGCCGACCGTCACCGTGCCGTCTTCGCTGGCCGGGCAGCTCAGCGCGGCGGTGCTCGGCACGGGGGCGGCCACCGCGGGCTCGTCGTCGCTACCGCCGCGCACCGTCACCACGATCACGACCACCGCGATGAGCAGCGCCAGCGCCGCCGCGAGCGCGCCGTACAGGGTGCCGCGGTTGGGGGCGGGGGCCCGCTCGACCGCGGTGGAGCCGCCGGGCGCGAGCCGCCGCGCGATGGGGTCGTCGGACCAGGCGAGGCCGCTCGGATCGGGTATCGGTGGCGGCTTCGGCACGCCGCCCGCCTCGTCCGACTGGTTCCACCACTGCGGCGGCTCGGCGTCCGGCTGCGCGGCGGGGGCGGGGGCCACCTGGTGCCGCACGGTCGGGGCCGCCGGGTCGTCCCCGTCGGCGCCGGTGACGTCCGTGCCGAACGGCGCGGACGGGCCGGCGGGCCCGGCCCCCGCTCCGGTGACGCTCTCGCCGAACGGCGTGGACGGTGCCGCGGGCCGCGGGGCGCTGCTGCTGGTGCTCCCGCCCGCGGGCAGCAACCCGCCCGCCGGGCGCCAGCCGACCTCGGGCCGCGACCCGGCGGGCGGCTGCCACCCCGGGATCTGCCCCGGCCCGATCGGGGCGCCGAAGGCGCTGCCCGACCTGGTGGTCGGCTCGTCCTGGCCGCCGTCTACCGGAGGTCCGAAACCGGAAGCGCCGGAGTCCTTTCCACCGGCGCCCTCGCTCCCGTCCACCGGCGGGCCGAAGCCGGCCCGGCGGCCGGACTCGTTGCCTCTGGCATCACCCTCGGAGCCCACACCAATCCTCTCGAACGCACGAAATGGGGCGGCCGCGAACGACCGCCCCACCCCGTCAATCGGTACGTGTCAGTACTGGAGTGAACCACCCCACTGCGTGGTGACGCCACCCACGTTGACCGTCGTTGGCGCGGTGTCGCCCGGCGGCACGATCGGCGGAAGTTTAACCTGCGCGGCCGCATCCAGCGCGGCGGCGCCGCCCGGCTGGGCCTTGATCCAGTCCTCGACCGCCGCCTTGGCCAGGTTCACCTGCGTGGTGTCGAGCACGACGCTGGATTTCGCGTCCGCCAGCCCCTCCCCACCGGTGAAGCTGGAGACGTGGATCGTGTTGCTGTCCACGAACTCCACCGACACCCCGGCCTCGCCGGAGCCGGTGGGGGTGGTGTAGCCGACGGTGCCGACGTACCCGGCCTCGTTGCTGAAGTGGTGGGTGTTGGCCACGTAGCCGGGCAGCAGCGCGCCGCCGTCCACCGCGGCGCCGATCTCGGCGTGCGGGCCGGTCATCTCGACCACCGGCGCGGCCGGGGCGGCGTCCACCCGCGGCGCCTCCCAGCGCGGCTGCACCAGGGTCTGCGAGGGGGACGAGTCGGCCTGGGTGTCGCTCTGCGGCGCCCGGCTCTGCGGTGCCGTGCCCGGGCCCGGCTGGGTATTGCCGCCGGGAGTGGACGGGGTGGCCGCCGGCTGATCCTGGGCGCCCGGCGCCTGCGGGGTGGCCTGGTCCGGCGCGACCGCGCCGGGGGCCGCCTGCCCCGGCGCGGGCTGGCCCTCCTGACCCGGCACCGGCAGCGGCGCCACCCGCGGCGTCGTCACCCCGGGCTGGGTCGGCCGGTTGAGCTTCGGATCCTTCTTCTCCGGCATGGCCTGATCCTGCTCGGGCGTGGTCACACCCGGCTGGCTCGGCGTCGGCTTGCTCTCCGGCGTCTGCTGGCTCTGCGGGCCGGTGCCCGGCTGGGTGGGGCCCTGCGGCTGCTGCTCCGGCGTCGCGTTGGTGCCCGGCTGGACCGGGGCCGGCGTCGCCGGCGTGCTGGGCTGATCGTTCGGCACTGCCCCCGCCGGCGCCGCGAAGAAGGTTGCCACGGCTGCCGCTGTCGCCAGCGGCAGCGAGGTGCTCGCCATCGCTCGCTGCGCCCGGGTCGGCTTACGATGTTTCACTTTTCGCTTATCCCTTTCCGTACGGGAGGCACACGGCCGTTCCCGGAGGAAACCCCCCAAACCCCGAAACGCCGCGACCAACCCGCCGATCACGTCTCCGCAACGGAGTGAACCACAGTTGTCCGACAGGGGCAATGTGGAGAGTACGCTGCCCGCCGCGTCAACCGTGCTGCCGCACAACACTGTTCACGCAGGTGACACCTGGTTTTCGTCGGCCGCTCAGTCCAGATCGTCGTGCCGCATGAGCTGTCGCGCCGCCTCGATGACCGATCCGGTGAGCGAGGGATAGACCGAGAAGGTCTGGGCCAGGTCGTTCACGGTCAGGTTGTTCTGCACCGCGAGCGCGATCGGCAGGATGAGCTCGGAGGCGATCGGCGCCACCACCACGCCGCCGATCACCACGCCGGTGGCCGGTCGGCAGAAGATCTTCACGAAGCCGCGGCGCAGCCCGGACATCTTGGCCCGCGGATTGGTGTTCAGCGGGAGCATGACGGTGCGCGCCGGCGTCTCGCCATTGTCGATCGCGGTCTGGCTGACCCCGACGGTGGCGATCTCCGGCCGGGTGAAGACCGCCGAGGAGACCGTCTTCAGCCGGATCGGGCTCACCCCCTCGCCCAGCGCGTGGTACATCGCGATCCGGCCCTGCATGGCGGCGACCGAGGCGAGCGGGAGCAGCCCGGTGCAGTCGCCCGCCGCGTAGATCCCGGTGACGGCGGTCCGGGAGACCCGGTCCACCCGCAGGTAGCCGCCGCGGTCCAGCTCGATCCCGGCGTTCTCCAGCCCGAGCCCGCCGGTGTTCGGGGTGGAGCCGACGGTCATGAGCGCGTGCGATCCGGCGACCGTGCGCCCGTCCGAGAGCTTGACCACGATGCCGTCCGCGGTGCGCTCGACCGCGTCCGCCCGCGCGTGCTTGACCAGCTCGACGCCGCGCTCGGCGAGCGCGTCCTCCAGCACCAGCGCGGCGTCGGCGTCCTCGCCGGGCAGCACCCGGTCCCGGCTGGAGACCAGCTTCACCTGCACCCCGAGTTCGGTGTAGGCGGAGACGAACTCGGCGCCGGTGACGCCGGAGCCGACCACCACCAGCGTCTCCGGCAGCTCGGCCAGGTCGTAGAGCTGGCGCCAGGTCAGGATGCGCTCGCCGTCCGGCTCGGCGCCGGGCAGCACCCGCGGGCTGGCGCCGGTGGCGATCAGCACCACCTCGGCGTCGACGGTCTGCTCGGCGCCGTCGCCGTCCCGGACCAGCACCCGGTGCTCGGCCCGGCCCACCGGCTCCAGCAGCGAGCCGTACCCGGACAGCAGCGTGACCCCGGCCGCCCGCAGCTTGGAGCGGATGTCCGAGGACTGCGCCAGCGCCAGCGCCTTGACGCGCTGGTTCACCTCGGGCAACCGCACCCCGGCCTGCCCCGGGTCGAGCGTGATGCCGAGATCGCGGGCCCGGCGCAGATCGGTGCGGATGCCGGTGGAGGCGATGAAGGTCTTGGAGGGGACGCAGTCCCAGAGCACGCAGGCGCCGCCGACGCCGTCCGAGTCGATCAGCGTCACCGCCGCGCCGTGCTGCGCCGCCACCAGCGCGGCCTCGTAGCCGGCCGGGCCGCCGCCGATGATCGCGATGCGGGTCATGGGTCACCTCTCGCTCGTGCTGGTCCCGGGATCTCCGGTGCTCCGTGCTCAACCGTAATCGGCCGAGCTCGGAC
This sequence comes from Nocardia sp. NPDC050697, assembly GCF_040654395.1. Taxonomy (NCBI): domain Bacteria; kingdom Bacillati; phylum Actinomycetota; class Actinomycetes; order Mycobacteriales; family Nocardiaceae; genus Nocardia; species Nocardia sp. NPDC050697. Next base: position 80,490 of record NZ_JBFAHY010000011.1, on the reverse strand, counting down.
CGGCTCGGCAGCCCGCGCGGCGCCCGATGTCGAGCCGGTCCGCCGGGACCCGGTGGCCGCGGCGGCGACATTGGATACGCTCTCCGGGTGCCGATATACGCCGCCTACGGATCCAACATGGACTCCACACAGATGCTCGAGCGCTGTCCGCACTCCCCGATGTCGGGAACGGGCTGGTTGGAGGGGTGGCGGCTGACCTTCGCCGGTGACGACATCGGCTGGGAGGGGCCGCTGGCAACCGTCGTCGAGGAGCCGGGCTCGCGGGTCTTCGTCGTGCTCTACGACGTCTCCCCGGAGGACGAGGAGCGGCTGGACCGCTGGGAGGGCTCGGACTTCGGCATCCACAAGAAGATCCGGCTGCGCGTCACCCCCAGCACCGGCAGCGGCGCCCCGCCGGTGCTGGCCTGGCTCTACGTGCTCGACGCGTACGAGGGCGGGCTGCCTTCCGCGCGCTACATCGGCGTGATGGCCGATGCGGCGGAGAAGGCGGGCGCCCCCGCCGACTACGTGCACGCGCTGCGGACCAGGAACAGCCGCAACGTCGGGCCCGGCAACTTCTCGGTCTAGCGCCTGGCCTGCAGCACGATATTGGTGAGCACGCGCACGCCGACGGCGAGCGCGCGCTCGTCGATGTCGAAGGTGGGCTGGTGCAGGTCGAGCTGCTCGCCCCGGCCGGACCAGACGCCGAGCCGGGCCATGGCGCCCGGCACCTCCTCCAGGTACCAGGAGAAGTCCTCGCCGCCGCCGGACTGCGGGGTGTCGGCGAGCGCGCCGGGGCCGAGGTCGTTGATCGCGGCCTCGAACATCCGGGTGGAGCGCTCGTCGTTCACCACCGGCGGCACGCCGCGCCGGTAGTTGAGCTGGTAGCGCACACCGGTCGGGGCGAGCAGCGCGTCCACGATCTCGCGCACCAGCGGCTCCAGCAGCTCCCAGGTGGCGTGGTCGCCGGTGCGCACGGTGCCGGTGAGCATGCCGGTCTGCGGGATGGCGTTCGGCGCCTTGCCCGCGCTCACCGCACCCCAGACCATGACGGTGCTGGTACGCGGGTCGATCCGGCGGCTGAGCAGGCCGGGCAGCCCGGTGATGACGGTGCCGATGGCGTACACCAGGTCGCTGGTGAGGTGCGGCCGCGAGGTGTGGCCGCCGGGCGAGTCGAGCACCAGCTCCACGGTGTCGGCGGCCGAGGTGATGGCCCCGACCCGCACCCCGACCCGGCCCGCCTCCAGCCGCGGGTCGCAGTGCAGCGCGAAGATCCGCTCGACCCCCTCCATGGCCCCGGTGGCGACCACGTCGATCGCGCCGCCCGGCATGACCTCCTCGGCGGGCTGGAAGACGAACCGCACCCCGACCGGCAGCTCGGCATCGGCCAGCGCCAGCGCGGCGCCGAGCAGGATGGTGGTGTGCGCGTCGTGCCCGCAGGCGTGCGAGACGCCGGGCACGGTGGAGGAGAACGGCAGCCCGGTGAACTCCTGCAGCGGCAGCGCGTCCATATCGGCGCGCAGCCCGATCCGCGGCCCGTCCGGGCCGATATCGCAGATCAGCCCGGTGCCGCCGGGTAGGACCCGGGGCGCGAGCCCCGCCTTGGTCAGCCACGCGGCGACGAACTCCGTCGTCGCGAACTCGGTCCTGGACAGCTCCGGGTTCGCGTGGATGTGCCTGCGCCACTGGACCAGGTCCACCTGGTGCTCGGCCAGCCACGTGTCAACCACGTTCCGGCCCGACCGCACCAGATGACCGCTCGTGCTCACCGAATGTCCTCCTGTCGTCGAACGAGTCGCTGCAACAGACTGCTCCTGTGTTGCTCATCGCGGGCCACGGCCACGGCGGTACACGCCAGCGCGACCGCACCGTCCAGCACGGCGCGATCGGCGGAGGCGGTGACGCTCGCCGCGGCGAACTCCGGCTGGTGCGTCACCGCGCCGCCGGCCTCGATGCCGATCACCGGATGGATGCCCGGGACGATGTTGGTGACATTGCCCATGTCGGTGCTGCCCAGCGGCCGCTGCGCCTCGAACTCCGGCGGCAGCGGCGTCCGGCCGAGGCCGGTGATCTGCTCGCGGTACACCGCGAGCAGGGCCGGATCGGGCGTGAGCTCGGTGTACGTCGGCGCGAGCGTCCGGATCTCGTGGGTGCAGCCGGTCGCGAGGGCGCCCGCCGCGAAGCAATCCGACGCCCGCCGCGTCAGATCGTCCAGCGACGCGGAATCGGCTGCGCGGAGGTAATACAGCAATTCCGCACGTCCGGGCACGATATTGGGGGCCACGCCACCGTCGTTGACTATACCGTGCAGTTGCTGGCCGGGGCCGAGGTGCTGGCGCAGCAGCCCGAGCGCCACCTGCGCGACGGTGGCGGCGTCGCCGGCGTTGCGGCCGCGCTCCGGCGCCGCGCTGGCGTGCGCCGCGCGGCCGTGGAAGAGCACCGAGAGGTCGCTGAGCGCCAGCGAGCGCGCGCCCACCACGTCGAACGGGCCGGGGTGCACCATCATGGCCAGCGCCAGGTCGTCGAAGACGCCGTGGTCGAGCATGAGCACCTTGCCGCCGCCGCTCTCCTCGGCCGGGGTGCCGAGCACCACCACGGTGAGCCCGAGCTCGTCGGCGACGTCGGCCAGCGCGAGCCCCGCGCCGACCGAGGCGGCGGCGATGATGTTGTGCCCGCAGGCGTGGCCGATCTCCGGCAGCGCGTCGTACTCCGCGCACAGCCCGACGGTCAGCTCGCCGCTGCCGTAGACCGCGCGGAAGGCGGTGGGGAGCCCGGCCACCCCGGTGGTCACCGCGAAGCCGCGCTCGCGCAGCGGTTCGATGGTCCGCGCGGCGCTGCGTACCTCGTCGAAGGCGAGTTCCGGCTCCGCGTGCAGGGCGTGCGAGAGCCCGATCAACCCGTCTCGGGCAACCTCGACCGCGGCATGCACCCGCGCGACGGCACCATCCGTCGGTGCGTCGATAGCGGGCATGCCGACCAGTCTGGCATTACCCCGGTGGTTACCGCCCGTTCAACCCAGCGTGAGCGGAACGGTTGCGGACGATCACGCGCCGAAGGCGAGGTTCTCGGGGGTCGTGGGGGTGGTGAGGCCCGGCAGGACGGCGCCGTGCAGGGCGCGCTTGATGACGGCGAGGTTGGGCTTGCGATTGGCCGCGAGCCCCGCGGCCTGCTCGACCGCGATATCGAGCAGGCTGTCCGCCCCGGCCTTGGCGTCCACGATCCCCGCCGAGATCGCCTCGTCGGCGCCGAAGCGGTGCCCGGTGGTCATCGCCTTGACCGCGACCTGGTTGGTGAGCCGGTGCGTGAGCAGCGCGTTCATCGCGACGGTGAAGGGCATGCCGAGGTGGACCTCCGGCAGCGACCAGTACCCGCGGTCGGCGCGCATGACCCGGAAGTCGTGCGCGGTGGCGAGCATGGCGCCCGCGCCGAAGGCGTGGCCGTTCACCGCGGCGACGGTGGGCAGCGGGAAGGTGAGCAGCCGCGCGTAGAGCGCGTGCACGCTGTCCAGGTAGCCGTGCATCTCGCCGGGGTTGGCGAAGAGCCACTCGGTGTGCAGGCCGTTGCTGAAGAACTTGCCGGTGGCGGTGGTGACCAGCGCCGCCGGGCCCGCGGAGCGCTCGACCTCGTCGAGCAGCGCGTTCAGCCGGGCGAGGAGGTCCGGGTGGAAGCGGTTCTCCTCGTCCGCCCCGTGCTGCTCCTCCGATCCCAGGTACAGCACGAATACGTCACCCCGGCGCTCCAGATACGGCATGCGGGCAGCCTAACCGGGCGACCCTACCGGCGGGTAGCCGAGGCCGGGCGGTGACCGGGGCCACACCCGCGCGGAGCCCGCACCGCCCCCGGCTATCGTGACCCCATGCTTGCCGAAGAGGCCGCCGCGGTGATCGCCGAGCGGACAGGGGTAGCGCGCCACCGGGTCGCGGTGGTGCTCGGGTCGGGCTGGCAGGACGCGGCCGCGGAGATCGGCACGCCGCGGGCCTCGGTGCCGATGCCGGAGCTACCCGGCTTCGGCACGCCGACCGCGCAGGGCCACGTCGGCACCGTGCACTCGGTGCCGGTCGGCGGCACCGACGTGCTGCTGCTCATGGGCCGCCAGCACCTCTACGAGGGCTACTCCCCCGCCGAGGTGGTGGTCCCGCTGACCGCCGCCGTCGCGGCGGGCGCGGAGACCGTGCTGCTCACCAATGCCGCGGGCGGCATCAGGGACGGCATGGCCGTCGGCGAGCCGGTGCTCATCGCCGACCACCTCAACCTCACCGCCCGCACCCCGCTCACCGGCCCGGCCTTCGTCGACCTGGTCGACGCCTGGGATCCCGAGCTGCGCGCGCTGGCCCGCGAGGTCGACCCGAGCCTGGCCGAGGGGGTGTACGCCGGGCTGATCGGCCCGCAGTACGAGACGCCCGCGGAGATCACGATGCTGCGCACCATCGGCGCGGACCTGGTCGGCATGTCCACCGTGCTGGAGGCGATCGCGGCGCGCGCGCTCGGGGTCCGGGTGCTCGGCATCTCGCTGGTCACCAATCTGGCCGCCGGGGTCACCGGGGCCAACCTCTCGCACGCCGAGGTGCTGGCCGAGGGCAATGCCGCCGCGCCGCGGCTCGGCAAGCTGCTGCGCGGCATCCTGGAGCGGCTCTAGATGCTGCGCTTCGGCACCGCCGGGCTGCGCGGCCCGCTGCGGGACGGCCCGGACGGCATGAACGCGGTCACCGTCGCGCGCGCCACCGCCGGGCTCGCCGCCTGGCTGCGCGACCGCTGCCTCGGCGGCGGCCGGGTGGTCGTCGGCCGGGACGCGCGGCACGGGTCGGCGGAGTTCGCCACCGTGACCGCGGAGATCTTCGCCGCGGCCGGGTTCCCGGTGACGCTGCTGCCCGAGCCGCTGCCGACCCCGGTCCTGGCGCACGCGGTGCGCGCGACCGGCGCGGTGGCCGGGGTGCAGATCACCGCCTCGCACAACCCGCCCGCCGACAACGGCTACAAGGTGTACCTGGAGGGCGGCGCGCAGCTGGTGGCCCCGGCGGACACCGAGATCGAGCGGGCCATCCAGGCCGTCACCGAGCCGATTCCGCGCACCGCCGTGCCAACGGCCGACGGCGGCGCGCTCGCCGCGTACCTGGCCCGGGTGGCCGGGATCCCGGAGCGGATCGGCGGGCCGGGCGAGCGCGCGCCGGTGCGGATCGCGCTGACCCCGCTGCACGGCGTCGGCGGCGCGGTGGCACTGCGCGCGCTGGCCGCGGCGGGCTTCGACGACGTGCACGTGGTGCCGGAGCAGTTCGAGCCGGACCCGGACTTCCCCACCGTCGCCTTCCCCAACCCGGAGGAGCCGGGCGCGGCCGACCTGCTGCTCGCGCTGGCCGAGCGGGCCGGGGCGGACCTGGCCATCGCGCTGGACCCGGATGCCGACCGCTGCGCGCTCGGCGTGCCCGGCCCGGACGGCTGGCGCATGCTGCGCGGCGACGAGACCGGGGTGCTGCTCGGCGCCGACGTGCTGCGCACCGCCCCGGCGGGTGCCCTGGTCGCGACGACGCTGGTCTCCTCCCGGCTGCTCGGCCGGGTGGCCGCCGCGCGCGGCGCCCGCTACGCCGAGACGCGCACCGGCTTCAAGTGGCTGGCCAGGGCCGGGACCGGCCTGGTCTATGCCTACGAGGAGGCCATCGGGCACTGCGTCGACCCGGCCGCCGTCCGGGACAAGGACGGCATCTCCGCCGCCGTGCTCGCCGCCGACCTGGTGGCCCGGCGCCGTGCCGCGGGCGGCACCCTGCTCGCCGAGCTGGACCGCTACGCCGTCGAGTTCGGCGTGCACGCGGGCGACCAGGTCTCGCTCCGCCTGGCCGGCCAGGACGCCGCCGCGGCCCTGGTCGCCGCGCTCCGGCAAGCCCCGCCGGAGCGGATCGCGGGCGCCCCGGTGCGCTACACCGACCTGGCCGCCACCCGCGGCCCGCTGCGCACCGACGCCCTGGTCTTCGAGAACGAGACCGACCGGATCGTCATCCGCCCCTCCGGCACCGAGCCCAAGCTCAAGTGCTACCTGGAGGTCGTCCGCCCGGTCCCCGCCCCCACCGCACTCCCCGACGCCCGCGAGTCGGCCGCCGAGCGCCTGACCGCCCTCCGCGAGTTCTGCACCGGCCTGCAACCCGCCTGAACAGGATTCTCTACCGGGGTCCGAACTGACGATCGCCCGCGTCGCCCAGGCCGGGGACGATGAAGGCGTCGGCGTTCAGGCCGGTGTCGATGGCGGCGGTGACGAGCCGCACCGGCAGCCCGGAATCGCCCAGCGTGGCAATGCCCTCGGGCGCGGCGACCACGCAGAGCGCGGTGATGTCCCGCGCCTTCCGCGCCACCAGCAACTCCAGCGTGTGCCGCATGGAGCCACCGGTCGCGAGCATGGGGTCGAGCACGAAGACCGGCACGTCGGAGAGGTCCTCGGGCAGCGATTCCATGTAGGGCACCGGCTCGTGCGTCGCCTCGTCCCGCGCCATGCCGACGAAGCCGATCCTGGCGTCCGGCACGAACCCTGCGGCGGCGTGCACCATGCCGAGCCCGGCCCGCAACACCGGGACCAGCAGCGGCGGCGCGGCGAGCCGGGTGCCCTCGGCGATCGAGACCGGGGTGGTGACGTCGAACCGGGTGACCGGGGCGTCGCGCAGGGCCTCGTAGACGAGGATCCCGGTGAGGTCGCGCAGCGCGGAGCGGAACTCGGCGTTCACGGTGCGCGCGTCGCGCAGCGTGGTGAGCAGGGCGGCGGCCAGCGGATGGTCCACGGTGTGGGTGCGCATGGTGGAACGATAGAACCGCGCCGCGGAAATTCACCGCCGAGCCAGGGAACCGGCGGCCGAGCGGGCGCGTCGAAGAGAGTGGATGACGTACTCTGCCTGGGGAACGGATGGGGGGCTGTTATGGACAAGACGTCGGCGGATACCGATGGCATCGTCGCCTACGGTGCGTCCGCGCAAGTCATGGCCGGGGAGATGGCCGCGGCGGGCGCGGCGGCGGCGGGGGCGGGGCCCGCGCTGCTCGGGCCGATCATGGGGCTGATCGGCGGTGATTTCATGGCCGCGTACGCCGCCGCGCACGCGGGCCAGGTCGCCGCCATCGGCCAGCTCTCCGCGGTGTTGAGCAGCATGGGCGGCTCGGCCACGGCCGCGGCGGGCGCCATCGCGGACACCGAGCTCGGCAGCGCGGCCGCCATCGCGGCCACCGATCCGAACGGGTGAGCGCGTGATCGATATCGACGCACTGGCGAAACCCCTGGTCGACCTGCTGAATTCATTCGGCTCCGGCGTCCTGCCCACCGGCGGCCCGGCCGACGCGCTGCGCGCCACCTCCGCCGCGGTGGACCGGATCCACGAGCTCGGCCGCAGCAGCATCAACCAGGTGAACACCGCCTGGGACGGCACCGCGGCCGACGCCACCACCTCGAAGGCGCTCCGGGTGCAGACCTCGGCCGCGACCATCTCGGACAACGGCACCGAGATGGCGACGGTGGTGAACCAGGCCGCCGCCGAGGTGGAGAGCGGCCAGAAGGATCTCAACGGCATCCTGCAGTCCTTCGTCTCCACCGCCACCGCGCTCGGCCCCGCCATCGCCACCCCGCCCGGGCTCACCGCGGTGATCGGCTCCGCCATCGACCACATCAACCAGGCGGTCGGCGTGGTCGGGCGGGTGCAGAACGAACTGGATACGCACACCGCGAGCATGACCGGGCTGACACCGCCGCCCTCTACCTCGCTCGCCTCCACCCTCGCGTCCTCCGGCATCCCGCAGCAGCTGCTCTCCGGCGCCAGCGGGGTGGCGAGCAGCGCCGGTTCGCTGCTCAGCACGGTGCTGAACAATCCGCTGGTCACCGAGGCGTCCAAGGCGGCGACGCCATCGGCAACCACGCCGTCGCCCGGCACCCAGCAGCCCGACACCGGCTCCGCGGCGCCGACCCGCGACGGCGTGGAGATCACGCTGCCGGACGGCAGCCGGGTGGAGGCGCCGAACGAGCGGGCCGCCACCGCGGTGCAGGCGGCGCTCGGCACGGTCGGCACCCCGTACGTCTGGGGCGGCAACTCCCCCGGCGCCGGGCTCGACTGCAGCGGGCTCACCAAGTACGCCTACGGCGAGGCCGGGGTGGAGCTGCCGCGGCTCGCCGCCGAGCAGGGCAATGGCGCCACCCAGGTCTCGGCCGGCGATCTCATGCCCGGCGACCTGGCGATCTGGGACGGCCACGTGGCGATGGTGATCGGCAACGGCCAGTTCGTCGAGGCCGGCGACCCGGTCCAGATCAGTTCGGTGCGAACGGAGAATTCGGGGATGGACTTCTACGGCTTCTACAGGCCGACATCGTGAGCGAGCAGCAGGAGCCCGGCGTCCCGCCGGTCACCGTGGCGGCCAGCAGCAATCGGGCGGGCACCGTCACGGTGCGCGCCACGGACCAGGGCATGCCGGTGGAGATCGGCTTCGAGCGCAGCGAGTACCGGTACGGCGCACAGGCGCTCGCCGCTGAGATCCTGCGGCTCACGCGGCGCTCCACCATCGCGGCGAAGGCCAAGCGGCGCGAGGCGCTGGCCGAGGCGGGCATGCCCGCCGACATCCTGGACCGGCTCGGCCTGCCGACCAGGCACCAGGCGGTGGACGAGCTGGACCGGATGGACGATGCCGACACCGGCCCGACGAGCTGGATGAGGCCGGTATGAGCGCGGAGATGGACGCGCTGGTCGCCAGGGCGACCAGCAAGCTGGAGGCGCTGGAGGCGGCGCTGCACGGCCTGAAGCAGGTGCGCGGCCGGTTCGCCACCGAGGATGGCGCGGTCGAGGTCGAGGTGGACAGCGACGGCGCGCTCACCGCGCTGCGGCTCTCCGAGGCGGTCACCGCGCTGCCCCCGGCCGAGGTGGGCAAGCTCATCGTGTGGGCGTGCAGGCAGGCCGCCGAGGAGGCGGGCGGACAGCGCTCGAAGGTCGTTGCGACACTGAACGAGTCGTTCGCCCCCGAGCCCGCTCCCGGTGCCGGGCCCGGGGCCGGGCAGGCGGGATAGTGCCTGAGCCGGAAGGTCGATAGGCTTCCGCCCATGGCTTCTGGAGACATCGTCCCGATCGAGCTCGGTCTGACCGATGGCGATCTCGTCACCCTCTGGGCACCGCGCTGGCGGGACGGTGACGACGAGTGGGAGGCGTTCCTCGGGCACGAGGACAGCCTGTACGGATTCGAGTCCGTCGCGGAGCTCGCCGCGTTCATCCGCACCGACTCGGACAACGATCTCGTCGACCATCCGGCCTGGAAGGTCGTGGCCGGGCTGTCGGCGGCGGAGCTGGAGCCGGAGGAGGAGCACACCTTCGATCTGGTCGGTGTTCCGGAGCTGGCCGCGGGCGACCCGGACGGTGACACCGTCGCCGAGCTGGAGGACACGCTCGAGATGGTGCGCAATATCGGCGAGGTCTGCGAGCTGGACACCGTCACCAAGTTCTTCGGTGGGAACCCGGTGCTCGGCGCGCTCCCCGGCGGGCCGAACGCCTTCACCGGGCGCGACGGCGAGGAGCTCTGGGACCAGGTCGGCGCCGCCATCGCCAAGGGCTGGGACGCCGTGCTCGACGCCATCGACGGCGTGGTGAAATCCCCCGACGTGGATGCCGAGGCGGTCGCGGTGGCCGAGGCCGAGCTGCTCGCCGCCGAGGAGAACGTGGTCGACGCCGACGACGCCGCGGACAGCGAGGAGTTCGAGGCCGTCGACCTCACCAAGGCCGACGACGAGGACACCGAGGACGACGACGAGGACGAGTCGTTCTGGGCCGAGGTCGGCATCGACCCGGTCAAGATCATCACCGCCGACGGCACCTGGTTCACCCTGCGCTGCTACCTGGACGACGAGCCGATCTTCCTCGGCCGCAACGGCGCCATCGCGGTCTTCGACTCGGAGCGCGCGCTGGCCAGGCACCTCGCCGACGACCACGAGCACGACCTGGCCCGGGTGAGCACCTACGACGAGGTGCAGACCGCGGCCATCGACGGCTCGCTGGAGGTCGAGGTCACCGACGAGAACGTCTACGTGCTGCCCGGCCTCGGCGACGACCTCGGCGAGGGCCCGCGCACCGTCGACGTCGACCAGCTGGACTTGGCCGTGGAACTCTTCACCGACACCGCCGACTACGCCGAGGACGACGCGGTGGAGAAGGCGCTCGCCCCCTCCACCCCGCTCGGCTGGTACGTCTCCTACCTGCTGAACCCGGACCCGACCCGGCTGGCCCCCAGCCCGCCGTTCCAGGCCGAGGCCACCGCCTGGCGCGAGCTGGAGACCTGGTTCGAGACCAAGCTCGACCAGCGGAAGTGAAGCGCTACCCGAGCATCACCGCGTAGCCCGGCTTGATCACGTCGTCGATGATCTTCAGCCGGTCCGGGAACGGGATGAACGCCGACTTCATGGCATTGATGGTGAAGCGCTCCAGATCGCTCCAGCCGTAGCCGAAGGTCTGCACCAGCTTGAGCATCTCCCTGCTCATGCTGGTGTCGCTCATCAGCCGGTTGTCGGTGTTCACCGTGACCCGGAAGCGGAGCCGGGCGAGCAGGTCGAACGGGTGCTTGTCCAGCGAGGGGACGGCGCCGGTCTGCACATTGGACGAGGGACAGAGCTCCAGCGGGATCCTGGTGTCCCGCACGTACTTCGCCACCAGCCCCAGCTCGGCGTCGGCCACCGCGCCCGGCACGGTGATGTCGTCGGTGATCCGCACCCCGTGGCCGAGCCGGTCGCAGCCGCAGTAGGCCAGCGCCTCGTGGATCGAGGGCAGGCCGAAGGCCTCGCCGGCGTGGATGGTGAAGTGCGCGCTGTTGGCCCGCATGTACTCGAAGGCGTCCAGGTGCCGGGTGGGCGGGTACCCGGCCTCGGCGCCCGCGATGTCGAAGCCGCCGACGCCGCGGTCCCGGAAGCGCACGGTGAGCTCGGCGATCTCCCGCGAGCGGGCCGCGTGCCGCATGGCGGTGAGCAGGCAGACCACGGTGATCCGGCCGCCCGCCGCCGCCACCAGCCGCTCGCCCTCGCGGAAGCCATCCAGGGTGTGCTCGACCACCTCGTCCAGGGTGAGGCCGCGGGAGAGGTGCTGCTCCGGGGCGAAGCGCACCTCGGCGTAGACCACGCCGTCCTCGGCCAGGTCCTCGACGCACTCGCGGGCCACCCGGCGCAGCCCCTCCGGGGTCTGCATGACGGCGACGGTGTGCGCGAAGGTCTCCAGGTAGCGCTCCAGCGAACCGCTGTCGGCGGCATCGCGGAACCAGGTGCCGAGGCTCTCGGCGTCGGCGGCGGGTAGCTCGGCGTAGCCGCAGGCTTCGGCGAGTTCGAGCACCGTGGCGGGGCGCAGCCCGCCGTCCAGGTGGTCGTGCAGCAGCGCCTTGGGCGCGCGGCGGATCGAGGCGAGGGTGAGCGGCATCGGTCCTGTCATGACCCAACGTTAGCCGCCCTCGGCGCCCGCGTACCGCTGGTTACCGGCTGTGGCAGTGCTGGTTCACCGGGCGCTCGCCCCCGGGCCGAATCCGGTTGGCCGACGCGTCACCCGCCGGATGACCGCCCGCCGCGCCCGCGCCCCACCGAGCCCGCCCCGCCGCGCATGACTGCCGCGCCTGACTGCCGCGCCTCACCGCCGCGCCTCACCGCCGCGCCTGACTGCCGCGCCTCACCGCCGCGCCTCACCGCCGCGCCTCACCGCCGCCCGTGTGCTGCGGGGCGGGCTCCGTGCGGGAGTCGCCGGGGCCTGCCCGGTTGATGCACCGGCCGGGTCAGCCGATGCGGTCGAGTACCAGCGGGGCGGCGGGTGACGTGTCGCCCTCGGGGGCGATGGTCGTCGCGCCGTCGAGCGCGGCGCGGGCGCCGTCGAAGGCCGCGGGGGTGTCGGTGTGCAGGGTGCAGAGCGGGGCGCCCGCGCGGACCCGCTCGCCGGGCTTGACGTGCAGGACCACACCCGCACCGGCCTGCACCGGATCGCCCTGGCGCGCGCGGCCTGCTCCCAGCCGCCAGGCGGCGATGCCGACCGCGCGGGCATCGAGCCGGGTGAGCACGCCGTCGGCGGAGGCGACCACGGTCTCGGTGTGCGCCGCGCGCGGGAGCGGGGCATCCGGGTCACCGCCCTGGGCGGCGATCATGGCCCGCCAGTGATCCATGGCCCGCCCGGAGGCGAGCACATCGGCCGGGTCGGCGTCCGCCCCGGCGGCCCGCACCATCTCGCCGGCGAGCGCGAGGGTCAGCGCGACCACATCGTCCGGCCCGCCCCCGGCCAGCACCTCGACCGATTCGGCGACCTCGAGCGCATTGCCCGCGGTCCGGCCGAGCGGGGTGTCCATGGCGGTGAGCAGCGCGACGGTGCGCACCCCGGCGTCGGTGCCGAGCTCGACCATGGTGCGGGCGAGTACCCGGGCGTCGGCCAGGTCGGGCAGGAAGGCTCCGGCGCCGACCTTGACGTCGAGCACCAGCGCCGCGGTGCCCTCGGCGATCTTCTTGCTCATGATCGAGCTGGCGAGCAGCGGCACCGACTCCACCGTGCCGGTGACGTCGCGCAGCGCGTACAGCTTCTTGTCCGCCGGGGCCAGATCGGCGCCGGCCGCGCAGATCACGGCGCCGATCGCCGGGTCGGCCAGAATCTCCCGCATCCGGGGAACGGGGACGTCCGCCCGCCAGCCCGGGATCGCCTCCAGCTTGTCCAGCGTGCCGCCGGTGTGCCCGAGCCCGCGTCCGGAGAGCTGCGGCACCGCGGCGCCGCAGGCGGCGACCAGTGGCGCCAGCGGCAGCGTGATCTTGTCGCCGACGCCGCCGGTGGAGTGCTTGTCCACGGTGGGCCGGGGCAGGTCGGTGAAGTCCATCCGCCGCCCGGAGGCGATCATGGCGGCGGTCCAGCGCGCGGTCTCCCTGCGGTCGAGCCCGCGCCAGACGATCGCCATGGCCAGCGCGGACATCTGCTCGTCGGCCACCGCGCCGCGGGTGTAGGCATCGATGACCCAGTCGATCTGCGCGTCGGTGAGCTCCCCGCCGTCCCGCTTGGCCGTGATGATGGAAATCGCGTCGAGTGCCGTCACGGGCCGAGTGTGGCACAGGGCTGCTCGCCCCCGCCGGGCCGGAAACCGCCGTGTGGGCGGCGGCTACCGGAAGGGAGTTCAGCGCTCCCGCTCGCCCGCGGCGAGATCGTCCGGCCCGAAGGCATCGGGCAGCAGGGCGCCGAGCGGCTTGGGCCCGGACGGGTGATCGATGAGCAACTCCGCACCCCCGTGCTCGAAGAGCACCTGCCTGCACCGCCCGCACGGCATCAGGATCGCGCCGCGGGAATCGCACACCGACACCGCCCGCAGCCGCCCCCCACCGGTGGCGACGGCATTGCCGACCAGCACGCACTCCGCGCACAGCCCGAGCCCGTAGGACACGTTCTCCACATTGCACCCGGTCACCACCCGGTCCCCGGCCAGCCCGGCCGCGCCGACCGGGAATCGCGAATAGGGCGCGTAGGCTCGGTGCATCGCGTCCCGCGCGCTCGCCCGCAAGCCGCTCCAGTCGATCGTCATCGGCACCCACTTTCGTTCTCTTCATTACCGCCGGGTAGCTTTCCGGGTACAGGCGGCAACGCGGTGAGACATTTTCCACATTGCGCCGGTCCGCAATGCCGAGCAACGCATCACCGCCCCGCTACCGGCACGGAATGCGGAGAAGTCGGGGAACGAACCCGGTTTAGTCCCCTTTTCGCTTGCTACGCAGGGATTTTAGACCCGGAAACAGGCACCGGGGCACCCACTGCGAGGTGCCGGAAACGGGCGCGCGGCGACCGCACGACAACCCTTTCCGCTGCGACAAAGGTAAACCTAACTCGGACCGGTGTCGGCTAACGCACGGCACGCCGAATTAGTTCCGGCAAACCCGGAGGATTAGAGTCGATCGCAGAACGGTTCAGTTTCCCGGCGGCGGGCCGGAGCGCAGCCACCTGGGCATTCGCCCCCTCCACGCAGCCGGCGTCGGATCTGTGACCGGGTCCATCAACGACGTTGGAGGCACCGCACTCTATGACCACGATCGAAGCTCCGGCTCAGCCGAAGCGGAAGACGCTGTACCGAGGCGACCCCGGAATGTGGTCCTGGGCGCTGCATCGGATCACCGGCGTCACGCTCTTCTTCTTCCTTTTCGTCCACGTGCTGGACACGGCCCTGGTCCGGGTGAGCCCCGAGGCCTACAACGACACGATCGAGACCTACAAGAACCCCCTGGTCGCGCTCATGGAGATGGGGCTCGTCGTCTGCGTGCTCTTCCACGCGCTGAACGGCGTGCGGGTCATCCTGGTCGACTTCTGGTCGCAGGGGCCGCGCTACCAGAAGCTGATGCTCTGGATCATCCTCGGCCTCACCGCGGTGCTGGCCGGCGGTGCCATCGGCCGGATGTTCTTCTACCTCTTCACGGAGCACTGAGATGTCTGCACCCGTCCTCGGTAAGTCCTACGACCGTCCGGCCAGCCTCGATCTGCCGCGCGCGCCGCGCGGCCGGTCGAGCAACAACTTCGAGAAGTACGCCTGGCTGTTCATGCGCTTCTCCGGGCTGCTGCTGATCGTGCTGGTGATCGGCCACATGTCGATCATGCTGCTGCTCGACGGCGGCGTGAAGCGGCTCAACTTCGCCTTCGTGGCGGGCCGCTGGTCCAGCCCCTTCTGGCAGGTCTGGGACCTGTCGATGCTCTGGCTCGCGCAGCTGCACGGCGGCAACGGGCTGCGCACCGTGATCGCGGACTACTCCCGCAAGGACTCGACCCGGTTCTGGCTGAACTCGCTGCTGGCGGTCTCGATCCTCCTGATCGTGAGCGTCGGCACGTACGTCATCTTCACCTTCGACCCCAACATCAGTTAGGAACAGGCACCCTCGATGACAGACATTCGTCCTGTTCAAGAGCACCGCTACGACGTCCTGATCGTCGGTGCGGGCGGCGCGGGCATGCGCGCGGCGATCGAGGCGGGGCCGCGCGCCAGGACCGCGGTCCTGACCAAGCTGTACCCGACCCGCAGCCACACCGGCGCGGCCCAGGGCGGCATGTGCGCGGCGCTGGCCAACGTCGAAGAAGACAACTGGGAGTGGCACACCTTCGACACCGTCAAGGGTGGCGACTACATCGTCGACCAGGACGCCGCCGAGATCATGGCCAAGGAGGCCATCGACGCGGTGCTCGACCTGGAGAAGATGGGGCTGCCGTTCAACCGGACGCCCGAGGGCCGGATCGACCAGCGCCGCTTCGGCGGGCACACCCGCGACCACGGCAAGGCGCCGGTGCGCCGCGCCTGCTACGCCGCGGACCGCACCGGTCACATGATCCTGCAGACGCTGTACCAGAACTGCGTCAAGCACGACGTGGAGTTCTTCAACGAGTTCTACGCGCTCGACCTGGTGCTCACCGAGACCGACCACGGCCCGGTCGCCACCGGCATCGTCGCCTACGAGCTGGCCACCGGTGAGCTGCACGTCTTCCACGCGAAGTCGATCATCTTCGCCACCGGCGGCTCCGGCCGGATGTACAAGACCACCTCGAACGCGCACACCCTGACCGGCGACGGCATGGCGATCGTGTTCCGCAAGGGGCTGCCGCTGGAGGACATGGAGTTCCACCAGTTCCACCCGACGGGGCTGGCCGGGCTCGGCATCCTGATC
The DNA here is from genome assembly GCF_040654395.1 of Nocardia sp. NPDC050697. Classification (NCBI taxonomy): domain Bacteria; kingdom Bacillati; phylum Actinomycetota; class Actinomycetes; order Mycobacteriales; family Nocardiaceae; genus Nocardia; species Nocardia sp. NPDC050697. Next base: position 64,886 of record NZ_JBFAHY010000011.1, on the reverse strand, counting down.
TCCGAGGCGGTCCGCGGCGAGGGCGGCATCCTGCGCAATGCCGAGGGCGAGCGGTTCATGGAGCGCTACGCCCCCACCATCAAGGACCTCGCGCCGCGCGACATCGTCGCCCGCTCGATGGTGCTCGAGGTGCTGGAGGGCCGCGGCGCCGGGCCGAACAAGGACTACGTCTACATCGACGTGACCCACCTCGGCGAGGACGTGCTCGAGGAGAAGCTGCCGGACATCACCGAGTTCTCCCGCACCTACCTGGGCGTCGACCCGGTGAAGGAGCTGGTCCCGGTCTTCCCGACCTGTCACTACGTGATGGGCGGCATCCCGACCCGGATCCGCGGCGAGGTGCTGCGCGACAACGAGAACGTGGTGCCCGGGCTGTACGCCGCCGGCGAGTGCGCCTGCGTCTCGGTGCACGGCGCCAACCGGCTCGGCACCAACTCGCTGCTCGACATCAATGTCTTCGGCAGGCGCGCGGGCATCGCCGCCGCCGAGTACGCGGAGCGCTCCGAGTTCGTCGAGCTGCCGGAGAACCCGGCGGCCATGGTGCAGGACTGGCTCGCGCTGATCCTCTCCGACCACGGCAACGAGCGGGTGGCCGACATCCGCACCGAGCTGCAGCGGTCGATGGACAACAACGCGTCGGTGTTCCGCACCGAGGACACGCTGAAGCAGGCGCTCACCGACATCCACGCGCTCAAGGAGCGCTACGCGCGGATCACCGTGCAGGACAAGGGCAAGCGGTACAACAGCGACCTGCTGGAGGCGGTCGAGCTCGGCTTCCTGCTGGAGCTGGCCGAGGTCACCGTGGTCGGCGCGCTGAACCGCAAGGAGTCGCGCGGCGGCCACGCCCGCGAGGACTACCCGGACCGCGACGACGTCAACTTCATGCGGCACACGATGGCGTACAAGGAGGGCGCGGAGCTGCTCTCCGACATCCGCCTCGACTTCAAGCCGGTCGTGCAGACCCGCTACGAGCCGATGGAGCGTAAGTACTGATGACTGCCGTACTGGACAAGGGCACCCCGGCCGCTGCCGCGCCGGTGCCCGAGGGCTCGACCATGATCACCGTCAAGGTGGCGCGGTTCAACCCGGAGGACGACCTCGGCGCGCACTGGGAGTCGTTCCAGGTGCCGGTGCTCTCCACCGACCGGTTCCTGAACGTGCTGATCTACATCAAGTCCTACCTGGACGGCACGCTCACCTTCCGCCGCTCCTGCGCGCACGGGGTCTGCGGCTCCGACGCCATGCGGATCAACGGGGTGAACCGGCTGGCCTGCAAGGTCCTGATGAAGGACATGCTGCCCAAGGACGGCAAGAGCATCACCGTCTCCGTCGAGCCGATCCGCGGCCTGCCCGTGGAGAAGGACCTCGTGGTGGACATGGAGCCGTTCTTCGACGCCTTCCGCGCGGTCAAGCCCTACCTGATGACCTCCGGCAACGAGCCGACCCGCGAGCGGATCCAGAGCCAGGCCGACCGGGCCAGGTTCGACGACACCACCAAGTGCATCCTCTGCGCCTGCTGCACCACCTCGTGCCCGGTGTACTGGCACGACGGCAGCTACTTCGGCCCGGCCGCGATCGTGAACGCGCACCGCTTCATCTTCGACAGCCGGGACGAGGGCGCGCGCGAGCGGCTCGACATCCTGAACGACGTCGAGGGCGTGTGGCGCTGCCGCACCACCTTCAACTGCACCGACGCGTGCCCCCGCGGCATCGAGGTGACCAAGGCGATCCAGGAGGTCAAGCGGGCGCTGCTCTTCGCCCGCTGAGCTCCGCGATACCGCTCCGACGGCCGCCCCCGCCCCGCGCGAGGGCGGCCGTCGGCGTCTCACCAGCCCTCCGGCAGCGGCTCCGCGCGGGACCAGCGGTCGCCGGCGAGCACGACGTGGCCGAGGAAGCGCAGCCCGACGGTGCCGGCGGCGGCGCCGAGCACGGTGCTGGCGCGCCGGTCGTCGTAGCTGGGCGAGGGATCGCCGGACGGGTGGTTGTGCACCACGGCGAAGGCGCGGCCGTCGTGCCTGAGCACGGTGTTCAGGATCTCCCGGACCGGGACCGCGACCTCGTCCAGCGCGCCCTGCGCCACGAAGACCCGGTGCCGCAGCCGGTGCCTGGCATCGCAGACCAGCACCAGCAGCCACTCCACCCGGGCGCCGGTGAAGAGCGGGGCCGCCACCGCCGCGACATCGGCGGCGCCGGTGAGCACCCGGCCGGGGGCGGCGCCGCGGGCCCGCGCGGCCAGGTGGAAGGCGGCGACCACCGTCGACGCCTTGGCCACGCCCATCCCGGTGCGCCTGGCCAGCTCCTCGGGCCTGGCCGCCGCCAGCCCGGCGGGGCCGCCGTACTCGGCGAGCAGGGCGAGCGCCAGGTCGACGACGCCGATGCCGCGATTGCCCTCGCGTAACAACAGTGCCAGCAGCTCACCATCGGTGAGCGCGTGCGCCCCGAGCGCGAGCAGCCGCTCCCGCGGACGCTGATCGCCGGGCAGACCTGCCAACGGTACCGACATCGAACCCCCTCCATGCACGGTGCAGGGTCGCCATGATGCCAGGGGGTACCGACAGACCGGTCAGCCGTCGAGCACGACCGGCTCGCGCGGCGGCAGCGCGGCCGGCGCATCCACGCCGAGCAGCTCGCGGTGGCGCAGCTGGCGCTCGTGCACCACGATCCGGCGCAGTGCCTCGTTGATCGTGGCATCGCTGCTCGACGTGCCCATGATGGCGGCGGCAGCGGCCAGCAGCCGCTGGTCCAGATCGATCCGCACTGTACGCATGCGTCCTCCTTATTACATTCGCCATCTTGCATCGAGAACGGCGCGGGCGCGAGGCTTCGGCCCGAATCACGCAGCTCGGCCCGCCCAGCTGCGCAGTGTGTACAGCTGCGGCGGGGCGGATTGCCGCGCCGGGCCCGCGGTGCTTGCATCGGAGCATGTTCACCGAAGCGCAGCTCTACTCGCCGGTGAGCCGCGGCGGCGACGGCGCGGTCCGGGTCCGGCTGAGCGCGGACCACCCGGGCGCGCACGACCCGGAGTACCGCGAGCGCCGCGATGCCATCGCGGCGCTCGCCCTGGCGCACACCGCGGGCGAGCCGGCGCCGCGGGTGGCCTACACCGAGCGCGAGCACGCCGTCTGGCGCACCGTCGCGGCCGAGCTCGCGCGCAAGCACCGCAGCTACGCCTGCGCCGAGATCCGGCTCGCGACCAGGGAATTCGGGCTGCCCGCGGAGCACGTGCCGCAGCTGGACCAGGTCTCCGCCGCGCTGGCGCCGTTGAGCGGGTTCCGCTACGCGCCCGCGGCCGGGCTGGTGCCGCTGCGGACGTTCTTCGGCTCGTTCGCGGACCGGGTCTTCCACGCGACCCAGTACCTGCGGCACCACAGCGCGCCGCTGTACACGCCGGAGCCGGACGCGGTGCACGAGATCGTCGGGCACGGCACCCAGCTGGCCAGTCCGCGGCTGGCCGCGCTGTACGTCGCGGTGGGCGCGGCGGCCCGGCGGCTGCGCACCGATGCCGCGCTGAAGTTCCTGGCCGACGTCTTCTGGTTCTCGCTGGAGTTCGGGGTGCTCCGGGAGCGCGGTGAGCTCCGCTGCTACGGCGCCGGGCTGCTCTCCTCGTACGGCGAGATCGAGGAGTTCCGCGCCGCCCGGCTGCGCCCGCTCGACGTGGCCGCCATGGGCACCGCCGCCTACGACATCACCCACTACCAGCCGGTGCTGTACTGCGCCCGCTCCTTCACCGAGGTCGAGCAGGTGCTCGGCGCCTTCTTCAGCACGATGGACGACGACACCCCCGCGCGCTGTGCCAGGGACGGGCGGCTCCCCGTCTGACCCCGGCGGCCGCCGGGTGCGAGCCCTGTCCAGACCCCGATACCCTTTGCGGTGATGAACACTCGCGACCCGTGGCGCGCGGTCGCCGCGGTGCTGGCCACCGCCGCCGTGCTGGCAGGCGCCGTGGCCGCGCCTGCCCTCGCCCAGCCCGCTGCACCGTCCACCACCACCCCGTTCCGCACGCCGGATACCGGCGACTGCGCGCAGCGGACCAAGCCGCCCGCCCCGATCGACGCCTCCGAGGTGCCCGAGCCGGGTGAGCGCGCGCCCGACCCGCTGCCGGTGCCGTCGCCCGCCGTCGGCGGCAAACGGATGGCGGAATGTGGTGTCGTACTGCCCGATTCGGCCGGACCCGCGCCCGCCGACATCTCCGCCACCGCCTGGGTCGTCGCCGACCTGGACACCGGCGAGGTGCTCGCCGCCAAGGACCCGCACGGCCGCTACCGGCCGGCCAGCACCATCAAGGTGCTGCTCGCCACGGTCGCGCTGCGCGCGCTGAAGCTGGACACCGTCATCACCGGCACCGCCGCCGACGCCGATGTGGAGGGCACCCGGGTCGGCATCGGCCCCGGTGGCCGCTACACCAACCGCCAGCTGCTGCAGGCGCTGGTGATGGCCTCCGGCAACGATGCCGCGCACGCGCTCTCCGCCCAGCTCGGCGGCGACCCGGTGACCGTCGCCAAGATGAACGACCTGGCCCGTTCGCTGCGCGCGCTGGACACCAGGGCCGCGACGCCGTCGGGGCTGGACGGGCCCGGCATGAGCACCTCCGCCTACGACATGGCGGTGCTCTTCCGCGAGGCCATGACCGAGCCGAGGTTCGCCGAGTTCATCCACACCGAGCAGATCGACTTCCCCGGCTTCCCGCCGGACCCGAGGATCCCCGGCGACACCGACCACCCCGGCTTCGTGATCGGCAACGACAACCACCTGCTCTACAACTACGAGGGGGCGCTCGGCGGCAAGACCGGGTTCACCGACGACGCCAGGCAGACCTTCGTGGCCGGGGCCGAGCGCGGGGGCCGCAGGCTGGTGGTGACGCTGCTCAAGGCGGATGTGCTGCCGCTGCGGCCGTGGGAGCAGGCGGCGCGGTTGCTGGATTACGGGTTCGCCGTGCAGCGCGGGGCCGGGGTCGGCACCCTGCCGGACGCCTCCGCCGCGCCGTCCAGCGGGGGGCCGACGCTGGCCGCGCCGCCCGCCGCCGATCCCGGCGATCGGGACCTGCCCGCGTCCAGCGACGCCCGCGACCGCGCCCGCCTATTCTTCATCGCCGCCGGCGTCTTCGTGGTGCTGGCGCTGCTCGTCGCCGCGCGCAGCGTCAACCGCCGCCGCCGCTGAGAGCCACTCGCGCTGCGTGTCGGCCGCACGCAGCGCCCGGCGCGCGTCGAGCACCACACCGCCGGTGGCGCAGCGCTACCCGCCGCCCGGCTCACCGCTTGCGGAGCAGCGAAAGCCCGAGCGCCGCAAGCGCCCCCGCCCCGAACCACGCGGCACCCGCGGCGGCGGTGGTCCCGGCGGGCCCGACCCGCGGCTCGATGATCGCCGGCGCGGGGGCCGGAACCGCCGCCTCCCGCTCGTTCTCCGTGGCGGTCGCCGCCCACGCCGTCGCGAAGAGCACGATCCGGTAGGTGATGTAGCTGAACACCATGAGCCCGATGATCGACCCGAAGGTGGCCCCGGCCGGGCTGCTCAGCACCATCTGCAGGTAGAGCGAGGCCACCAGCTTGAACACCTCGAAGACCAGCGCGGCGATGGCCGCCGCCTTGGCCGCGCTCTTCAGCGTGACCGGCTCGCGCGGCAGCCGGGCGATGATCCAGCAGAACACCGCCCACGAGGCGAGCGCGCCGAGGACGATGCCGATCAGGACGAGCAGGAACCGCGCCCCCGGCAGCTCGGAGAGCTTGAAGAACCGCAGCAGCCCCTCCCCCAGCCCGCTGGAGGCCAGCCCGGAGAGCCCGAGTGAGATCGCCATGGCGAGCCCGAGCCCGACCAGCGCGATGAAGTCGGAGAGCTTGGTGGTGAACCAGTTTCCCTCCTCGGTCTTCTGGTCCCACTGCTCGGTGAGCGCGGCGCGCAGGTTCGCCATCCAGCCGAGCCCGGTGTAGACGCCGATGAGCAGACCGAGCACACCCACCGTGCTCCGGGACCGGATGGCCTGGTCGATCAGGTCGTTGAGCTGGTCGCCCATCGAGCCGGGGATGTTCTCGACGATCTTCTGCTGCAGCTCGGCGAGCAGGTCGGGGTTGCCCGCGAGCACGAACCCGGCGACGGCGAAGGCCACCATGAGCAGCGGGAAGAGCGAGAGCACGGTGAAGTAGGTGATGCCGGCGGCGTAGTAGTCACCACGCTGCCGCTGGTAGCGGCCACCGGCCCGGACCAGGTGGTCCAGCCACGGCCGGGCCTGGATGCGCCGCTCGATCCCGGCCTTGGTGTCGTCGATCACCTGCATGGTCTCGCCCCTCGGCTCGGCCCCCGCGCTTACTCACCGAGTGAGCAGCCCCACCCGATCGTAAACCTGCGCGAGCGTGTTGCCGGCGATCTCGCGCGCCCGCGCCGCCCCCGCGGCGAGCACCCGGTCGAGTTCGCCCTGATCGCTCAGGTACTCGTCGACCCGCGCGCGCAGCGGGGTGACGAACTCCACCAGCGCCTCGGCGACGTCGGCTTTCAGATCGCCGTAACCCCTGCCCTCGTAGTCCTTCTCCAGGGTCGCGATCGGGGTACCGGCGATCGAACTCAGAATCACCAGCAGGTTGCTGACACCCGGCTTCGCCTCCTGGTCGAAGCGGATCTCGCGCTCGGTGTCGGTGACCGCGGAGCGGATCTTCTTGGCCGTCACCTTCGGGTCGTCCAGCAGGTTGATCAGCCCGGCGTCGGTCGAGGCCGACTTGCTCATCTTGGCCGTCGGGTCCTGCAGGTCGTAGATCTTGGCGGTGCCCTTCACGATGTGCGCCTCGGGGACCACGAAGGTCTTCTTGAAGCGGGTGTTGAAGCGCTGCGCCAGATTCCGGGTCAGCTCCAGGTGCTGGCGCTGGTCCTCGCCGACCGGCACCTGGTGCGGGCGGTAGAGCAGGATGTCGGCGGCCATGAGCACCGGGTAGGTGAAGAGCCCGACGGTCGCGTTCTCCGCGCCCTGCTTCAGCGACTTGTCCTTGAACTGAGTCATCCGGCTCGCCTCGCCGAAGCCGGTGATGCAGCTCAGCACCCAGGAGAGCTCGGCGTGCTCGGGCACCTGGCTCTGCACGAAGAGCGTCGACTTCTTCGGGTCGATGCCGATGGCGAGCAGCTGCGCGGCGGCGCCGCGGGTGCGGGCGCGCAGCTCCTTCGGGTCCTGGGGGACGGTGATGGCGTGCAGGTCGGGGATGAAGTACAGGGCGTCGTAGTCGTCCTGCATGGTGACCCAGTACTGCAACGCGCCCAGGTAGTTGCCGAGGTGGAACGAGGAACTGGTCGGCTGGATCCCGGAGAGCACACGCTGTTTGCGCTCGCCGGGCTGCGCGGGACTGGACATGCCCCGATCTTCGCACGCCCCATCAAGCGGAATTCCGGGTGTCCACCCCCGGCATGCTCGGCCTACCGGTGCGGATCAGCTGCTGCTCGCGCTTCGAGACCAGCTTGTACATCGGCGCGCTGGGCCCGGCAAGCGTGGTGCGCAGGACCGGCGGCAGCAGCGGCGGGCGCAGGTGCGCGGCCTTCGCGGCCCGCACCAGCGCGCGGTACCCGGCCTCCTCGCGCAGCCCCCAGCGCATGCCGTACATCTCCCGGATGCGCGGCGGCAGGCTGCCCTGCACCAGCAGGAAGAAGCCGGAGGTGACCTGCTGCAGCGGCGGCCGCTGCGGATACGGCACCCGCTGCCCGGCCAGGTAGGAGCCGACCAGCTTGGCCTCCTCGGTGAGGAAGAGTTCGTCCGAGGCCAGGTAGCCGTCGAAGTACGCGCGGAAGCCGCGGTAGGTGGCCGGTGCGGCAGCGCGCGGCATGCCGAAGAGCTCACCCCAGCGCACGTAGTCCTGGTAGAGCCCCTCGCGCTCGCCGTCGGTGAGCCGGTGCACCAGCAGGTCGTACATGACCTCGGCGGAGTCGAAGGTGAAGGCCATGGTGAGGAACATGAGGTGCGGGTCGTTCGCCGAGTACGTGGTGCCGGCCGGGTGGTGCGCGCCCGCGTCCTCGGGCAGCGCGCCGCGCACCGGGGCGTGCCTGCGGGCGGTGTAGGCCAGTGCCCGATCGGCCTCGTCCTTCGTGCCGAGGAAGACCGCCTCGAAGAGCCTGCCGGTGAGCGCGAGCCGGGTGTACGGGGTGGCGCGGTGCGCGGTGTTCTCCGCGGTGCCGACGTAGAGCAGCGGGTTCACCGCCCCGACCACCAGGGCGCGTTGCCCGTAGGTGAGGCCGACGATGCGCTTGCTCATGACTCGCCTGGCCATCGAGCTGTCCGCGAAGTATCCGGTGCTCATCGGGGGTGCCGCCTTCCGTTCGTCATATCTGGCAAGATGATCCCCCAGATTGCGGTGCGGGGCAAGCGCGCGGAGCCGGAATACCGCCGTGTCAGAATCGAGACCGTGACGGCCCAGCGAACCTACGGCGGCGTCTCCGCCGAAGAGCGGCGGGCGCAGCGGCGATCGGCCCTGCTCACGGCGGCGCTGGAGATCATCGGCACGCACGGCCTCGGCAAGCTCACCGTCTCCGGGCTGTGCACCGCGGCCGGGCTGAACGAGCGGTACTACTACGAGAGCTTCGACAGCAGGGACGCCGTGCTCACCGCGCTCATCGACAGCATCGCCGAGGAGCTCGCCGCCACCATCCTCACCGCGCTGCGCACCGCCCCCGACGAGCCCGGCGCCAAGGCGCACGCCGCCATCGCGGCAGGCATCCACCTGCTCACCGACGACCCGCGCAAGGCCGAGGTCGCGCTGATCGCCGGCATGGCCACCCCCGAGCTGCGCGCCCGCACCAACGCCACCGTCCGGGCCTTCGCCCGCCTGGTGGCGGCGCAGGGCGGCGACTTCTACGGCGTCACCGACCCCAGCTCGGCCCCGCTCATCGACTTCCGCGCCACCTACCTGGTCGGCGGCCTGGTGCAGACCCTGACGGTCTGGCTGCAGGGCGACCTGACGATGTCGAAGGAGCAGCTCATCGAGCACACCACCGAGGTGTTCGTGCTGCTCGGCGAGGACCTGGCGCGCCGCTTCAGAGCGTGAGCGGCACCGCCCGCACCGGGGCGGGCTCGCCCTGCAGCACCACCCGGAAGAGCACGTTCTTCCGCGCCCAGTACTCGGCGCCGTCCCGCATGGCCTCGGCGAACCACGCGCGTTCGGCGGGCTGTTCGGCCAGCAGTTCGGTGGAGTCCCTGATCACCGCCAGGTAGCCCGCGGCCGCGCCGAGGCTCTCGTCCAGGTCGCGCAGGCACTCGTCGAAAGCGTCTTTATTGGCGCCGAAGTAGTACGGAAATTGGAAGGCAGCGGCGAACTCGTCGAACAACCCTCGGATCGTGCGCATCCGGCTGCCGCGCAGTTCGCGCACCGTGAAATCGGCCGGGGCGCGGAATCTGACCTCGCTGAACTCGGCCGGGTCGACCGCCAGTGAGCCGAGCGGCTGGTGCTCCTGGGTCAGGAAACGAGCCAGGGTTATCGGCCTGGCCATCAGCGCATCCTCGTGAAGGTGGCGTAGTGGTCGCCGGTGTACCAGGCGGTGCCGTCGCTGCCGGTGACTATGCGTTCCGCGTCGCGGTTCCGGTTGCGCTGTTTCGGGTTGACGTCCCACTCCTGGTAGGTGACGGGTTTGCCGTCGGTGCCGGTGCGCGGGAGGGTGCCCTCGCGGTTCTGCCAGCGGTCGCCGCCCTTGGTGCCGGGGGCGTCGGCGGAGTCGGGCCAGCGGCCGGCGTCGATTTCTTTCAGCGTTTCGTACGCGCGGGCCGGGATGTCCGGCGCCTGGGCCTTCCGGTCGGTCGACGGGGCCGCGGGTTTCGCCGGTTGGGTGGTCGCGGACGGAGTGGCGGTGCCCGGGTCGTCGGTGCCGCGGGCGAAGAGTCCCACGAGGATGACGACGACGAGTCCGCCGAGCGCGATCAGTACCTTGGTGAGGGCGCCTCTGCCCTGCTGTGCCTCGCTCATCGGTACTGCGCCAGGCCGGTCGCGCGGCTTTTCGTCATGACACAGGAATCTACGTCACCCGTGGGGTAGCTCGGGCGTGGCCGATGTACTCGCCATAGGGGATGGCCAGCGTCCACAGCCGCTCTTTCACACTTCGGCAGTACCTCTCGATTCCGTGGTCCGAGGTCACCGCCAGCCCCCCGGCATGCCGTCTTCACCTACCAGGTTGTAGACGGCTCGCCCTCGAGGAAGCGGCGGAACGTCCCGCACCTCCAGGTGAAACGCCTCCACCCGGCATTCGCCGAGCAGAGCGCCCCAGTCCGGCGGATCACGCTGTAGGTAGAGCACGGTAGGACGTCCTTCCTCGTTTCCAGAACGCGTGCCCGGCGAGCCCTACGCCGCGATGCCCACCTCGTCACACAACCGCCGGACGTCGGCGCGCAGCCCCGATGGCGGGGCCTTTCGTAGCCCGTGCAACATCTCCCGTGCGAACCCGTTGTAGCGAATCGTCTCGGGCGCGGTCTGCGCCGCCTTCTCCAGCAGTGCGAAGGCGGCTACGTGCTCATCCCGCTGCGTGTGCGCCCGCGCGACTTCGATGAAATGGCGGGATCGTCGCGGCACCGACGCGATACTGCCGGCGTCGAAGCCGTTCGCCGCTCGCACCGCCTCGCCGGGGCGTCGCAATTCCACTCCGAGAGTCGTGGCGTGCGCGGCCATGACCGGCATCGAGAACGACGTCTGGACGTGCCGGTAATCGGCGCCGAGTGCACGGGCCATCCGATCGGCCTTCTCCCAATACGCCCAGGCTTCACCGTGCCTGCCCCGGCGGGCGTGGACGTAGGCCAGCTCGGCATTCAGCGCCCCGGTGATGCCGCGCCAATCGTCCGGCGTGCTGTCGCGATCGAGGTAGGGAGCGATTCGCTCCCCCGCTGTCCGGGCGAGTCCGATCGCTTCCTCCCAGCGCCCCGAATCCCGCAGTGCCTGCACCATCGCCCAGGCGCCACCCGCGATGACGTAGGGGTCGTCGGATTCGTATCCCTCATTTAGTGCCCGGTCGGCTACGAGCCAGACCAGCTCCGGGGCCGGTTGGTAGGCGACATAGAAGTCCGCCAGCTGATAGACGCCCGCCAGCACCCGGCGCGCGGCTCGGCGCTCGGGTCCGCCGGCTCGCACCGCGCCCTGCGCGTCCTTGATCAAGCCGGGCAGCAGTGCACCGAGCTGCGTCCGGTGGTCCGGGCTGGAATGGCGAACTGTCCACGCTTGATTCAGGCGCGCCGCCAAGTGCCCCACCGATTCCGGTCGTGGGGGGACGTGCATGCGGTAATCGGTGAGCGCCAGTTGTACGTCGGTCAGCGCTGCGTGCCGGGCGCCGGCGAAAACGCCTACCGGGACCGCGTGTCCGTCGCCGGTCAGCTCGGCGAGGTCCTTGATTTCCAGGGCCTGCGCGATGCGGAGCAGCATCGGCAGCCCCGGAGTCGTGATACGGCCGTTCTCCACGGCTTTGACCCACTCGGCGGACCGGCCGAGCAGGCCCGCCAGGACCGGTCTCGACATGCCTCTCCGCGTGCGGAGCCGTTTGATTCGCGTCCCGATCGGGAGTTCGTCGGTTGTCATCGTGGGACCACCTTCTCGCCCAGCGCCTCGTCAGATCAAGGGTATCCGCTGCGTAGGGGGTAGGAAATGTACCCGGCGTGGATGAAGAGGTTTTCTACCGTCTTTCCCCAGCGCTCGGCACCGGTGTCCGTTCCCGGTGTCGAGCGCGAACCAAGCAAAAAAGGGGGGAACGGGTGAAAAAATCACTACCGCAACGAGTTCGGTTTCCGCGGGCACAGCAGCAGCACCGCACGGTGTCGGTGCGGACGTTGGAAGCGCTCGCGATAGCGCTCCGCGCCTGGGACGGACCGCCGCCTGAGCGGCGAGAGCGTCCCGTGTCGCCGATATCGCTGCATGAAGCACTCGAGCTCGCCGATAGTCGGGACTGGTAGCCGATGCCTGGCTCTCCGGCACCGGACGAACCGGATGTGCATCTCAGCATTCGGCTCGGTGGGATACCGCTGGATTACGTCGCCTGCGTGACCGCCGCACTGATCTTCGTGCAGGAGCACGCGGAACGTCGGTATGTGGACGCGGTGCGCGTGGACACCGATTGCGTCCCACGGTTCGGCCGTCTACCGAACGAGCGGCTGTACTTGCTGTAAGAGCTGGGCTCAACCCAGATAGGGGCGCCGCCGCTTTTCGGCATGATGCCGCAATCGAAGCCGGACAGTCTCGTGCACGGGCAGCTCCTCCAGATCCACGGGGGCGATGAATCTCACTTCCGTCGACTCGTGGGACACCGAGATCTCCCCACCGATCACCCGGCCGTAGTACACGACGGCGAACTCCTGCCGAACCTCTCCATCCGTGTAGGCGATCACATGCTCGGGGTCGGTATAGATTCCGAGCAGGCCCGTGATCGCTATGTCGAGTCCGGTCTCCTCGTGGGTTTCCCGGACCGCGCAATCTCCGAGCGTCTCCCCGGTCTCCATGATCCCGCCGGGAAGCGACCAGTTGCCCGAGTCACCACGCCGCTGCATCAATACCCGCCCGTCCTCATCGGTGACCAGCGCCGATGCACCCGGTCTGAGCGAGTTCGGCCGTGGCGCGTCCGGATCTCGGTAGTAGTCTCGCCGTGCGCCCATTCGCGGATTTTCGCAGAATCTAGGAAGTGCCCGCCAGCGCCGAGGCAGTGCGGGAATCGGTGATCCCGGGGAGTGCGCTGAACCCGACCGTGACCGGGGCATGATCCGACCACCGCTCGGCGTACGTCGCCGCCCGTTCGACCCGGGCCGACTCCGCGAACCGCGCGATATCCGGGGTGGTGAAGAGCGCGTCGATCCGCCAGCCGGTGTCGTTGTCGTACGCCCGGCCCCGGTACGACCACCAGGAGTACGGCCCGTCGGCATCGGGGTGCAGGGCGCGCACGACGTCCACCCAGCCGCCGGCCAGCACTTTGTCGATCCAGGCGCGCTCCTCGGGGAGGAATCCGGACGACTTGCGATTGGCTTTCCACCCCTTCAGGTCCCGCTCGGTGTGCGCGATGTTCCAGTCCCCGGCCACCACCATCGCACCGGCGCGAGCAGCCAGATGGGCGCCGAGTTCGTCGAGGAAGCGGTACTTCTCGTCCTGGCGCGGGGTGCCCACGTCGCCGGAGGGGACGTAGACGCTGGCGACGGTGAGGCCGTCGAAGTCCGCCTCGACGTAGCGGCCGGAGCCGTCGAATTCGACGCTGCCGAAGCCGATTCGGACCGCCGAGGGCTCCGGCCGGGAGAGGATCGCTACGCCCGCGCGGCCCTTGGCGCCGGGCTCGGCGTTCGCCAGGTGCCAGCCGTCGAGCGCGAGCGCGGAGCGGGTCTGGGCGTCGGTGGCCCTGGTCTCCTGCAGACAGACCACGTCGGCGTCGGTCGCGGCCAGCCACTCGAGCAGCCCCTTGCCGGTTGCCGCGCGGACGCCGTTGACGTTCACGGTTGTGATGATTCCTGGCACCGAAAAACCGTACAATGCTGGTCACACGTACGTTTCCGGCGCCACACCCGGCGCAGGGCGTCCGCGGGGGCCCACCGCACCGGAGGGCTCCGCAACCCCGGGGCCGACCGGCTCCGGCGAACGACCCCCGGGCGTCGCGACACCGCCGTCGCCGCCCAGGAAGGGGTGCCGACGATGTCGTCCGACACCGGTTCTTTCCGCCGCACTTTCCCGCGCGCTACCTTCGTCCGCCGCCGCAGAATCGACGCCTCCGTCGCGGACGCGCAGCAGTTGGCCCCCGCCGCGGGCGAGCCGCTCCCTGCTCCCGCCGGCCTCACCTCCGCTGGCACGAACACCAGCCTGCCCTGCACGAACACCAGCCTGCCCTGCACGAACGCCGACCTGCCTGGCGCGGGCATCCCCCTGCCCGTCACGGGTACGTTCCCCTCTGGCGCGAGCACCGGCCTACCGGACGCCCCGGCAGCCGTGCCCACGGAAGAGCCACTGACCCGCCCCTCCGGCACCCGCCGGGTGACCACACTCCCGGTACGCCGCGCCCCGGACCCCACACCGAAGCCGAAGCGTCCCGTCGCCGCCCGCCCGCAACCGATCGCCGCACTCCACCTCGGCTCCGGCGACCCCCTCCTGCTCCTGCACGGCTTCCTCCTCTCCCCGCACTGCTGGGAACAGGTGGCAGTGCGAATGGCGGCCCGCTGCGAAGTCTTCGCCCCCGCCCTCCCCGGCCACTGGGGCGGCAAACCGACAACCGGCCCGCTCGATGTCGGGAAACTGGCCGACGAGATCGAGCGCATGCTCGACGAGAAGGGCTGGCGCACCTGCCATATCGCCGGCAATTCGCTGGGCGGCTGGATCGGCGCCGAGCTGGCGCGGCGCGGCCGGGCCCGCACGCTCACGCTGATCGCCCCGGCGGGCGGCTGGGGTTCGCCCTCGCTCACCCAGTTCCGGGTCGGGCTGAAGTTCCTCGCGCTGGTGCCGCTGGCCGAGGCGGGCAAGCGAATCGGGGTGCGGCCGATGGACAACCCGGTGGTGCGCAGGCTGGCCGGGTACGCGCTGGCCAAGCACCCCGGCCGGATCGCTGACCGGGATTCCAGCGCCGCCGTGCAGGCCGTCCTGCAGTGCGCGGCCATGGTTCCGCTGCTGCTCGGCGGCGCCCGCCACCCCGCCCAGCCCGACCTCTCGACCCTCACCACCCCGGTGCGGCTGCTGCTCGCGGAGTACGACCGGGTGATCCCGAACCGCGTCTACGCCCGCCGCTACCTCGCCGAACTCCCCGACTCCGCCGACCGCATCCTGGTCAACGGCGTCGGCCACGTCCCCATGCTGGAGGCGCCGGACCGGATCGCCACGCTCATCGCCGAGCACGTCTACGCCAGCCGGAGCCGCCTCAAAGCCCTGTAGCTACTCGTCCTCGCCACGCGCGCGGCGCTCGTAGGCGCTGCGCGCGGCGGTGTCGACATCGTCCAGGAAGACCTTCTCCAGCCCGAAGGCGTGTGCCAGGTATTCGCTCACCTTGGTCGGCAGGAAGTACTGCGAGGCGACCAGCGCGCCGGCCAGCTTGGTGACCGCGACCCGCCGCTTGGGCTTGGAGATCAGCCCGGCGACCGCCGCCGCGATGTCCTCGGGCTCGGCGTTCTTCATGCCCTTGGCACCCGCGGTGCCCGAGACCAGCTCGGTATTGGTGAAGGTCGGCAACACCGCGGAGAACTCGACGCCGCGCTCCCGGTACTCCGCCCGCAGCGTGTCGGTGAGCGCGAGCACCGCCGCCTTGCTGGCGCAGTAGGTGGCCAGCCCCGGGGTCGGCGCCTCGCCCGCCAGCGAGGCGATATTGACGACGTGCCCGCTGCCCCGCGGCGCCATGCGCTGCACCGCCAGCTTGCTGCCGACGATCACGCCGTGCACGTTGATGTCCATGATCCGGCGGCTCACCCGGTCCGGCTCCGCGTCGAAGCTGCCCGCCGGCATGATCCCGGCATTGTTGACCAGCACGTCCACCGGGCCGAGCTGCCGCTCCACCTGGTCGAGGAAGGCGGCGAAGGAGTCCGGGTCGGTGACGTCGAGCTTCCCGTAGACCTCCAGCCCGAGGTCGGCGCCCGCCTCCTTGACCTTCGGCTCGTCGATATCGCCGATCGCCACCTGGGCGCCCTGGTCGCGCAGGTGCTTCGCGGTGGCGAAGCCGATGCCGCGCGCGCCGCCGGTGATGACGACGACCTTGCCCGCGATGGTGGTTGCCGTGGCCATGTCGGTTCCTCTCAGCGCTTGGTGGCGGAGTCGGCGAGCAACCCCTTGGCGATGTGGGTGACCTGGATTTCATTGCTGCCCGCGTAGATCATCAGCGACTTCGCGTCCCGCGCGAGCTGCTCCACCCGGTACTCCTGCATGTACCCGTTGCCGCCGAAGAGCTGGATCGCGTCCATGGCCACATCGGTCGCCGCCTCCGAGGCGTACAGCTTCATCGCCGACGCCTCGGCCAGGCTCGGCGGTTTCCCGGCTCGGCCGCGCTCCAGGGTGTTGAAGACCATGTTGCGCACATTGATCCTGGCCACCTCCATCTTCGCCAGCTTGAGCTGGATGAGCTGGAAGCGCCCGATCTCCTGACCCCACAGCGTGCGGGCGCGGGCGTAGTCGACCGAGAGCCGCAGGCACTCCTCGATGATGCCGAGCGCCTGGAACGCCACCCCGACCCGCTCGGCGGTGAAGCTGGAGCGCGCGCTCTCCCTGCCGTCGCCGCTGCTGTGCTCCTCGGTCTCGCCGAGCAGCCGGTCGCGGCCGAGCCGGACGTCGTCGAAGAAGAGCTGGCCGGTGGGCGAGGCGTGCAGCCCCATCTTCTTGAACGGCTTGCCCTGGGTGAAGCCGGGCATGCCGGAGTCGAGCACGAAGGTGAGGACCTTGCGGTCGCGCTTGGCGGTGGTGCCGTCGTCCAGCTTGGCGTAGACGATGACGACGTCGGCGTACGGGCCGTTGGTGATGAAGGTCTTCTGGCCGTTCAGGATGTAGTCGTCGCCGTCCCGTCGGACCGTGGTCTGCATGCCGCCGAAGGCGTCCGAGCCGGAGTCGGGCTCGGTGATCGCCCAGGAGGCGACCTTGCGCATGGTCATGAGGTCGGCGAGCCAGCGCTCCTTCTGCGCCAGCGTGCCGCGCGCCCTGATGGTGGCCGCGCCCAGCCCGAGGCTCACGCCGAGCGCGCTGACCAGGCCGAGGCTCACGCCGGAGAGCTCGGAGATGAGCACCGCCATCATGGAGTCCTGCGAGTTCTCCTCGCTCGCCCCCGCGCTCTCGCCCGCCCGCTCGCGGGCCAGCGACTTGCGCACCGCCTCGTCCGACATGGCGTCGATGCCGAACTGCGCGAACAGCTTCCGGATCACCGGGTAGGGCGGCAGCTCGCCGCTCTCCAGCTCGTCCAGCTTGGGCCGGATCTCCTTGTCCACGAAACCGCGCACCGCGTCGCGGATCATCAGGTCGGTCTCGGACCACTCGAACATCGTTGTTCCTCCCGGTACACATGCGTGCACGCTTGTATGGAAGTGACCATACCGCCGGGTCCGCGGGGGCGGGCGGGTTCGCTCCGAACCGGGGTCAGCGGGGTACGCCGGGGGGCTGTTCCGGCAGCGTGCGGCGCAATTCGGTGCTGGCGCGGAGCCAGCGGCGGCGGGCCCTTCCCGGATCGGTGCCGACGAAATCGGCGACCAGGATGCCGCGCAGCACGTCCATGGCGGTGTAGAGCAGGTCGCGCAGCGGGCGGGCGTCGCGGTCGGCGGGGAGCAGGTGGGCGACGGTGGCCAGGACCATCTCGTCGATGACCGGCTCGGCCTCGCGCAGCGCGGCGGCGAGCACCGGGTCGGTGCGGCCGGCGATCCAGAGCTCGGCGGAGGCGGCGAAGAGCGGGCCCTGGTGGGTCTCCCAGAGCAGCTCCAGCGCGACGCCGAGCGGGTCGGCGCTGGTGGTGGCGCGGTCCAGCTCGCGAACCGCGACCTCGGAGCGGCGCTGCGCCAGGTGCCGGACCGCGGCGACCACCAGGTCCGCCTTGGCGCCGAAGTGGTGCACCTGGGCGCCGCGGGTGACCCCGGCCCGCGCCGCGATGCGCGGGGTGGTCGTACCCGCGTAGCCGTACTCGACCAGGCAGTCGACGGTGGCGTCGAGCAGCCGCTCGCGCATGGCGCTGCTGCGCTCGTGCTGGGTGCGGCGGCCGCCGGCGACGCTGCTGGCCATCAGCGGATTCTACGCGCGGGCGGCGTTGCGCCTGGCCAGCGCGACGGTGATCGCGAAGAGGACGACGCCGGTGACGGCGAGCGCGGCGCCGACCGCGGCGGGCGCGGTGTAGCCGTAGCCCGCGGCGATCACCAGCCCCCCGAGCCAGGCGCCCGCGGCATTGGCGATGTTCAGCGCGGCGTGGTTGAGCGCGGCGGCGAGCGTCTGGGCGTCGGCGGCGACATCCATGAGCCGGGTCTGCAGGCCGGGCGCGAGCGCGGCGCCCGATGCCCCGACCAGCAGCGCCCCGATCGCGGCGGTGACCGGGTTGTGCGCGGCGGCGACGAACCCGGCCAGGATCACCACCATGGCGCCCATGCCGAGGAAGATCGAGCGGTCCACGCCGCGATCGGCCAGGAACCCGCCCAGGATATTGCCGATCACCATCCCGACCCCGAAGAGCGCGAGCACCAGCGGCACCAGCCCGGCGCCGAGCCCGGCCACATCGGTGAGCGTGGTGGCGACGTAGGTGTAGACCGCGAACATGCCGCCGAAGCCGACGGCCCCGACCGCCAGCGTGAGCAGCACCTGCGGCCTGCGCAGCGCGCTCAGCTCGGTGAGCGGATTGGTGGTGACGATCCCGGTGAGCGGCGGCACGAAGCGGAGCAGCGCCGCGACCGTCGCCAGCCCGATCACCGCCACCACGACGAAGGCCGCCCGCCAGCCGAACGCCTGGCCGAGCCAGGTCGCGGCGGGCACCCCGACCACATTGGCCACGCTGAGCCCCAGCATCACCGCCGCCACCGCCTTGGCCCGCTGCCCGGCGGGCGCCAGCGTCGCGGCGGCCAGCGAGGCGACGCCGAAGTAGGCGCCGTGCGGCAGCCCAGCCACGAAGCGCGCCGCCACCAGCGTCCCGTAGCTCGGCGCGAGCACCGTCGCGAGATTGCCGACGGTGAACGCCACCATCAACCCGACCAGCAGCTTCTTGCGCGGCATCCGCGCGAAGGCGGCCGCGATCACCGGCGCGCCGAGCACCACGCCGAGCGCATAGGCGGAGACCGCGTGCCCGGCCGTCGGCTCGGAGACGTGCATGGCGCCCGCGATATCGGGCAGCAACCCCATGGTCACGAACTCGGTGGTGCCGATCCCGAACCCGCCGAGCGCCATGGCGAGCATGGCGGGCAGGTGCCAGCTGGTGCGCGGGGTCTCGACGGCGGTCGCGGTAGAAGTCACGCTTTCGTGCAACCCCGGCGCACCGGCGCGGGGTTCCCGGGGGCGGGGTGAGATCGGCCACCCCCGGCAGTCAGTCGGCGATACTTCTGGTGAGCTCCTCCAGCAAGCCGACGGCCTTGCGCTTGTCCTCGTCGGTGATGTGCAGTTCGCCGCTCGCGACGCGCGTCTCGGTGTCCCGGATCTCGAGGGTGGCATTCCAGTGGCCGATGCGGGTGGCGAATCGGACCCGCGTAGACGGATTGGCTGCGTCCGCGCGCAGGTCGTACAGCCATATCGCCTCGCCGAGCGCGGGGGCGGCGACGAACCCGCGTATGCCATCCGTCGGATCCGGATCATTCCGCGCGCTCCGGGCGGAGTAGTACCCCACGGTGTTGCGCTCCTGGGTGACCTCACAGACTGTGCTGCTGCCAACGTTCAGATTCGCGCCCGCGGCGGGCACGGCCCGCACATCGACGGCGTGCAATTCGTCGGTGAAGAAGGCGGCCACCGTGTCGCACAGCGCCCCGTTCGTCACCGCAGGCCGCGTCGGCGTCGAAACAGGTGGCTGCTCCGACGGGGTCGTGGTCGTGCATCCTGCCACCGCCAGCAGCGCGGTAGCCATTGCGGTTGTGAGCCCCTTCCTCATTTCGCTACCGCCCAATCCGATTTATCGCCGTCCGCCGTCGATCCGTCCCCTATCGCCTCTTCGATTCCCGCTTTACCTGAGCCGTAGGAGGATTTCACCGCGCTCGGCCACTTGTTGCCGGGGAGCCCCTTCTGCACCTCCACCGCCTCGGCGAGCTTGTTCCCCTCGATCATGTTGTTCTTCGCGGCGTCGGCCAAGCTCTTCACGACCGCGAGGATGAAGGTGTTCGCGGCCTCGACAGCCGACGTGAGCGCCTTGATCTGCGCCAGCGCGCCGCCGAGCGAGAAGAAGTCGAGCAGTGCCTTCAGGTAGTCGACCGTGGTCTCCTCGACCTTGACGATGAGGTCCTGGCATTTCACCGCGAGATCGCCGTACAGCGTCAGCTCCGAGGTAGCCAGTATCTCCAGGCTCGTCGCGATCTTGTCGAATTCCAGAGGGAGATTGTCGAGCGCGTCTTTCTGTCGCAACCGCAGCTCCGCGTACCTGGTCGCGGCATCACCCTGCCACTCGCTGGCGAGGTTGGTGTCGTTGTAGTAGTTCCCGGCTACGAGCAGCTTGTTGCGGAGTCCCCGCCACTCGTTCGCGACATCGATGAACTTCACCGGCACCTCGAGATCGGGGTCCAGCTTCTTCAGCTTCTCCCACGTCTCCCGAATGGCTGTGTTGATCTTATCCCGCTCGCTCCAGATCTGGTCGACCGTGTCCTCCACGGTGAAGGCCCCGATCGGGTTCGTGACAGCGCCGCCGTAGCCGCTGGATCGGGTGTGCATCACCAGGATGCCGGCGTAGTCGTCGACCTTCGCCGGGAGATCGCCGATCCGATCTTTCCGCTCCCTGATGAACGAGATCTTGTCGTACAGACTGATCCGATCCTGTTCCGGGTCACTCATATTTCGTTCTCCAGCTTGGTCAGCCGCCCCGTACTGGCACGCTCTTCGCTCTCGTACGCATTGCAGGCCGAGTTCAGCACCGCGGCGATATCACCGAAGACCGTGACCCCCTCGTTCAACCTGTCCCGGAAATAGCCGGGAGCCGGGCTGTACTTGTCGAGCGCTTCCGCGAATGTTCCGGCCTGCGTAGCGGTGATCTCCAGTTTCGATGTCAGCGCCGCGCCTTCGCCGAGGACGACCGCGGCTTCCTGCCAGCTTCGGACGGCCAAGCGCATCGCCGCCAGGCTCACCGTCAATTTATCGCTCACCGTGCACCTCGGCTTCCAGGAGTCGCAGTCTGTGTCGGTCCAGTTCGTGCTCGAGATCCGCGTCCGAATAGCGCGAATAGTCGCCACGAACCGTGAAGGTCGGCCGTGCCGAGCGGACCATGTCCGCACACCGCAGCAGCTCGTCGCCGATCTCGTCGGGATCGGCCGTCGCGGCCCACCCACTCCGCACCTCGATCGCGCGCAGCTGGGTGCCGTCGGCAATCACCGTGACCGCCGACGCGCCGTAGATCACCGCCTGGCCGGAACCCTGATATCTGCTGCTGCCGATCATCGCGCTGGACAGGGCCGTGTACTCCGCCCAGGTCCGGGTTTCGAGCAGCACTGTCGCGATGGTCCTGGCGTCGGGCGTAGCGGCGTCCGAGATCTGCTGCGCGGTCGGCCAGGTGCCCCCCGCGCACAACCGCTCGACCCGCTCCGACACCGCGGCCCGATAGGCCGCCATGAGCTCGGCGGATGCCTCGTTCGGTGCGACCTGGCTACGCCACTGCGAGTTCGGCGAAACCCGGACCGGAAGGCAGCCGCTGTCGACCTCGATCGTGACGAACGACGAGCCGACCGAGATTCGCGGCGGCGGGGCGGGTGGCGCGGCTACCGCGCGCGGCACCAACGGCTCGTCGTCCCAGAACTCGTCCGGATCATCCACATGGTTGTAGAACCCCGCCCCCATGATCGCACTCCCCCGTATCGCGCTGCCCGATCGAGCAACCGAGCCAACTCTTCCGCTTCAGCAGATTGATGTCAATCGCAACGATCCAGGCACCAACGACGACAGCCCCCGCTCCGCGATCAGCGGAACGGGGGCTGTCGAGACGACGATCAGCGCAGCGCGCGCGCCAGGTTGGCATCGAGCGCGCCGAGGAACTCCTCGGTGCTCAGGTACCCCTGGTCCCCGCCGACCAGCGCGGCCAGATCCTTGGTCATCTGCCCACCCTCGACCGTCTTGATGACGACGTCCTCGAGCGTCTGCGCGAAGCCGATCACCTCGGGGGTGTTGTCCAGCTTGCCGCGGTGCTCCAGCCCCCGGGTCCAGGCGAAGATCGACGCGATCGGGTTGGTCGACGTCGGCTTGCCCTGCTGGTGCTGGCGGAAGTGCCTGGTGACGGTGCCGTGCGCGGCCTCCGCCTCACAGGTCTGGCCGTCCGGGGTGAGCAGCACCGAGGTCATCAGCCCGAGCGAGCCGAAGCCCTGCGCGACGGTGTCGGACTGCACGTCGCCGTCGTAGTTCTTGCAGGCCCAGACGTAGCCGCCCTCCCACTTCATGGAGGAGGCGACCATGTCGTCGATGAGCCGGTGCTCGTAGGTGAGCCCGGCGGCGTCGAACTGGCTCTTGAACTCGGCGTCGAACACCTCCTGGAAGGTGTCCTTGAACATGCCGTCGTAGGCCTTGAGGATGGTGTTCTTGGTCGACATGTACACCGGGTAGTTCTGCTGCAGGCCGTAGTTGAACGAGGCCCGCGCGAAATCCTCGATGGACTTCTTGAAGTTGTACATGCCCATGACGACGCCGCCGTCCTCGGGCATCTTCACGACCTCGTGCACGATCGGCTCGCTGCCGTCCTCCGGGGTGAAGGTGAGGGTGACCGTGCCGGGCTGGAACACCTTGAAGTCGGTGGCGCGGTACTGGTCGCCGAAGGCGTGCCTGCCGATGATGATCGGCTTGGTCCAGCCCGGCACCAGCCGCGGGACATTGGAGATGATGATCGGCGCGCGGAAGATCGTGCCGCCGAGGATGTTGCGGATAGTGCCGTTCGGCGACCGCCACATCTTCTTCAGCCCGAATTCCTCGACCCGCGCCTCGTCCGGGGTGATCGTGGCGCACTTGACACCGACGCCGTGCCGCTTGATCGCCTCGGCCGCGTCCACGGTGACCTGGTCGTCGGTCTTGTCGCGGTACTCGATGCCGAGGTCGTAGTACTCGAGGTTCACGTCGAGGTACGGGTGGACCAGCTTGTCCTTGATGAACTGCCAGATGATCCGCGTCATCTCGTCGCCGTCGAGCTCTACGACGGTGCCTTCAACCTTGATCTTGGACATGGATCTTCGTGTCCTCCTAGGGTGTGTGCCCTCATTGCACGGCCAGGCGAACACGCTTGTGAGCGGACCCCAGCTGTCCAACAGACAACGTCTATGTCCCGCTTGGTCGGCGAGACCCTGTGGTGCAAACAAGACAAGCGTACTGCTGCCCGACCTCGCATTGCACGGCGAGGGTCGCCCTGGCGGAGACCCCGACTCGTTACCCGCGAGTAGGTCCGGCGTGACCGAGGACACGCCCCTTGCTCACCATCCGAGCGTACGACGAGAGCCGGGAGCGGCGCAGCACCCACCCGCTCAGAGCGGTCGCGAACCCCCTGTGATCGCATTCACAGCGGCCACCTGTGGATAGCCCGGCACTCGGGTTCGATCGGCAGACCTCGGTCCGGTTACGATGTCGAACAGGTCATGAGTGCCAGCGCGAAGCCCCGGCTCGCTGGCCGGCAACCCTCCAGCAGCGGCGGGGTGCTCCGGGTGATGACCCGGCTCCCGACGGCCGGGAGCAAGCGCTCTCCTGGAGGTAACACGTGACCGAGACGACCGATCCCACCGCGAACTGGTCCTTCGAGACCAAGCAGATCCACGCGGGCCAGGCCCCCGACGGCAGCACCAGCGCCCGCGCGCTGCCGATCTACCAGACCACCTCCTACACCTTCCGCGACACCGCGCACGCCGCGGCGCTCTTCGGCCTCGCCGAGCCGGGCAATATCTACACCCGGATCATGAACCCCACCCAGGACGTGGTGGAGCAGCGGATCGCGGCCCTGGAGGGCGGCGTCGCGGCGCTGGTCGTCGCCTCCGGCCAGGCCGCCGAGACCTTCGCCGTCCTGAACCTCGCGAACGCGGGCGACCACATCGTCTCCAGCCCGCACCTGTACGGCGGCACCTACAACCTCTTCCACTACACCCTGCCCAAGCTCGGCATCACGGTCTCCTTCGTGGACGACCCGGACGACCTGGAGCAGTGGCGCGCCGCCGTCCGGCCGAACACCAAGGCCTTCTACGGCGAGACCATCGCCAACCCGAGCAGCGCCATCCTCGACCTGCCCGGCATCTCCGCCGTCGCGCACGCGGCCGGTGTCCCGCTGATCGTGGACAACACGGTGGCCACGCCCTACCTGCTGCGGCCGCTGGAGCACGGCGCCGACATCGTGGTGCACTCGGCCACCAAGTACCTGGGCGGCCACGGCGCCGCCATCGCCGGCGTGATCGTGGACGGCGGCACCTTCGACTGGACCGGCAAGACCGAGTCCGGCGAGGACCGCTTCCCCGGCTTCACCACCCCGGACCCCAGCTACCACGGCGCGATCTTCGCCGACCTGGGCGCGCCCGCCTTCGCGCTCAAGGCGCGGGTGCAGCTGTTGCGCGACCTCGGCTCCGCGGTCTCGCCCTTCAACGCCTTCCTGATCAGCCAGGGCATCGAGACGCTGAGCCTGCGCATGGAGCGGCACGTGCAGAACGCGCAGGCGGTCGCCGAGTTCCTGGCCACGCACCCGGCGGTCACCTCGGTCGCCTATGCCGGGCTGCCCACCTCGCCGTGGTACCAGCGCGGCAGGGAGCTGACGCCGAAGGGCGCGGGCGCGGTGATCGCCTTCGAGCTGAAGGGCGGCGTCGAGGCGGGCAAGAAGTTCGTGGACGCGCTGACGCTGCACAGCCACGTCGCCAATATCGGCGACGTGCGCTCGCTGGTGATCCACCCGGCCTCCACCACGCACTCCCAGCTCACCCCCGACGAGCAGGCGAGCTCCGGCGTCACGCCGGGGCTGGTCCGGCTGGCCGTCGGGATCGAGGGGCTGGAAGACATCCTGACCGACCTGCGCGCGGGCTTCGACGCGGCGTCGTGACCGTGGGTATCGAAGCGCGCACCGTCCGGCTACCACCGCCGGACGGCACCTACGGCGTGATCCCGGTGGGCGACGTCAAGCTGGAGAACGGCGCCGTCGTCCCCGATGTGCGGTTGGCCGTGCAGCGCTGGGGCGAGCTCTCGCCCGCGCTGGACAATGTGATCCTGGTCGAGCACGCGCTCACCGGCGACGCGCACGTCGCCGGCGCCCCCGACAACCCGGCCCCCGGCTGGTGGGAGGGGATGGTCGGCCCCGGCGCCCCGCTGGACACCGACGAGTGGTGCGTCGTCGCCACCAATGTGCTCGGCGGCTGCAAGGGCAGCACCGGCCCCGCCGCCCCCGCGCCCGACGGGAAGCCCTGGGGCAGCCGGTTCCCGGACATCTCCATCCGCGACCAGGTGACTGCCGAGGTCGCGCTGGCCGACCTGCTCGGTATCGAGCGGTTGGCCGCCGTGATCGGCGGGTCGATGGGCGGCATGCGGG
The DNA here is from genome assembly GCF_040654395.1 of Nocardia sp. NPDC050697. Classification (NCBI taxonomy): domain Bacteria; kingdom Bacillati; phylum Actinomycetota; class Actinomycetes; order Mycobacteriales; family Nocardiaceae; genus Nocardia; species Nocardia sp. NPDC050697. Next base: position 39,842 of record NZ_JBFAHY010000011.1, on the reverse strand, counting down.
TACTGGAGTGGATGGTCGGCACCCCGGAGCGGGTGGCGGCGGCGCTGGTGCTCGCCGTCGGCGCCCGTGCCACGGCTGATCAGATCGGCACCCAGACCACCCAGATCGCCGCCATCGTCGGCGACCCGGCCTGGCAGGGCGGCGAGTACCACGGCACCGGCAGCGCCCCGGTGACCGGGCTCGCCGTCGCCCGGCGCATCGCGCACCTCAGCTACCGCACCGAGGCCGAGCTGGACCACCGCTTCGAGAACCTGCCGCAGGACGGCGAGGACCCGTGGCACGGCGGCCGGTACGCGGTGCAGAGCTACCTGGAGCACCAGGCGGAGAAGCTGGTCGCGCGGTTCGACGCCGCCACCTATGTGCTGCTCTCCGAGGCCATGAACCGGCACGACGTGGGCCGGGGCCGCGGCGGGGTCGCGGCGGCGCTGGGGTCGACCCCGGTGCCGTGCGTGGTCGCTGGGGTGGATTCGGACCGGCTGTACCCGCTGCGCACCCAGCGCGAGCTGGCCGAGCTGCTCCCCGGCTGCGCCGGGCTGGAGGTCATCCACTCCAGGGACGGCCACGACGGCTTCCTCACCGAGGCCGAGCAGATCGCCACCCTGCTGACCAGGACGGCGGAGCTGGCGCGGGCCAACCGCTAACCGACGCCGAGCGTGTTGATGGTGGCCGCGAGGAAGACGATGGTGCTGCCGAGCAGGCTCAGCGCCGCCACGTCGAACGGCTTGCCGCGCACCGCGAGCAGCCCCACCCGCACCGTCGGCAGGCACAGCCGGAACACGGCCGCGAGCAGCGCCGCGCTGCCGAAGATGAAGGCGCCGCGGCGCCAGCGATCGGAGGCGACGAAGACGATCGCCACCAACACGACCAGCCCGACCAGCACCATCGGCAGGTGACAGCGCAGGAACTGCGCGCCCCAGCTGCCGCCTCCGGATTCCTGCCGCGGTACGGTCGGGTCTGTCACGCCTGCGATTGTGACAGACCCGGCTGGTGCAGCCCGAATCGCACGCCCTGGTCGTCCCGGCAGAAGGCGAAGCGGCCGAAGCCCTTCGTCTCCGGGCCGGGCTCCTCGGCCTCGCCGCCGAGGTCACGGACTCTTCTGGCCGCGGCCTCGATGTCGTCGACCCGGAAGAAGATATCGATCCGGCGGTCCTCGTCGCCCCGGTGGACGCCGCCGCGGACACCGCCGGTTTCCAGCCAGGCCGGGCCGCCGGGTTCGGTCTCGTGGGTCTTCCAGTCGAGGAGTCGCTCGTAGAAGGCGCGGGCGCGGGTGGCGTCTGGGACGCCGATCTCGAAGAAGCTCGGTTCACCGGTCATCGGTGGTTCCCTCCGGGTCGTCGGTGTTCCCGACCCTAGGTGCGCGGTCGCGGCGCGGTCTTGAACGAATGTTCGCGCCGCGCGGCGGAGGTGGGTCCCATGCGGGGTGCGCGGCGGGGGATCTCGCCTTCACTCGTGGGCGGCGGCCCACGCGCTCGGCGGGCGGCCGGCGAACTCGCGGAAGTCACGGGTGAAGTGCGCCTGGTCGGCATAGCCGCAGGCGAGCGCGATGGCGCTGAGCGGCTGCGGGTTCGCGGCGCGGAGCAGCGCGGTGGCGCGCTCGAAGCGGAGCACCCGCGCCGCCGCCTTCGGCGTGAGCCCGATCTGGGCGCGGAAGCGCCGTGCCAGCCGGGCCCGGCTCCAGCCGATCTCGGTGAGGATCGCGCCGATTCCCGCGGTCCCGCCGGTGCGTCGCAGGGTGCGCCAGGCGTACGCGACCTCGGGGTCCGGCTCCGGCCCGTCCAGCGCGGCCCGTCCGAACAGCTCGTCCAGCAGGGCGAAGCGGCCCACCGTATCCCGCTGCGCCGCAACCTTCTCCGGCAGTTCCCGCCCGAACAACTCGGTCAGCCCCACCGCCCGATCGGCCAGCTCGGCCACATCCCCCGCCACCCGATACAGCCCGAGCGGCGTCAACCGCACCTGCACGCAGTGCTGCACCCCCGCATGCTCGGTCCGCGTCGGCCCCCGGCTCGGCCCCGCCACGAACGCCCGCCACGGGCGCGCCACCCCCGGATCCGCGACGTCGGTCACCATCAGCGGATCCGCGAACTCCACCACCAGCACCGCCCCGGCATTCGCCGGCTCGTACCGCACCACGGGCCCGCCGGAACGCTCCCGGAACTCGGCGTACTCACCGATCAGCCCGGTGAGCGCCGGATGCGGCGCCGCCGTCTCCCACGAGCTCACGCCCATCCCCCCATCCTGCGCCATTTGCGCCCGTCGCACCTGGTTGACTACCCCTGTGTTTCATCTGATGTTCCACGAGCCGTGCATCTTGTTCCACACAACATAGCAGACAGACCGTATGGTCTTCGGCATCGGTGGCTCGCCTACTCCGCGGAACGGCGTAGTCCCTAGGGTTCAAGCCCCTCGGGTCGCTGGTCTCGGCTAATCTGCTGGCCATGACCGGACCCACCCCCGATGCGGACTCCCGCACTATCGCGGTGATGCGCCTGAGCGGGGCACGGTTCAACTCCGATGGCATGCCCGCTGACGCGCTCGTCGAGATCGCTGCCTTTGAGGACATACTCCGATCTCTGGTCCGGCTCTACTGGCACGATCGCCACCCCGGCCGGAAGCGCATGCCTAAGGGGTATGACGACGAGATAACCCTTCGGCTCACTGCTATTGGCGACGGTTCGGCCGTTCCGGTTCTCGAACATGACTCGACGCTGCGGGCGAACGACTTGTTCGGCCCGTACGAGATCAAGCAGGACTTCGCCAGAGCAATCGATACGCTTGAGCAATTCGTCAACTACGGCTATAGCGACAAAGGGCGGATTCCCACCGATATCCGCCGCCTACCGTCCAACAAGATGAAGAAGTTCGGGCAGACAATTCGCAAGGGTGAGGCGATCCAGGTCGCCGCTACCGTCCCCGATTCATGGGACACCATCACCCGATACACCCCCGACGCCCGACGGAACGCCCTCGTCACCCTCATCGGCAACTTCACGCGACCTGTCACCGTCGAGGGCCAGGTAATCGACTTCAACGTCTCGACGGGGCGGTTAGTCGTCCGCGATCGAGAACACAAGGGCGACATCCCCATTCCGTACCTGGAATCAGGACTCTCAGCAAGCATTGACTCCGCGAAACAGCTATTCGAGTGCGTCGCCGAAGGCGTAGGCGAGTTCAATGCGGACGGTCGGCTGATCAAGCTCATCACGGTCATTTCCCTTGACGTCACCGATGTCACCGAGGATGCCCGCGTGGTGCGCGCTTCTCTCGACGCGCTCGCCGATCTCAACGACGGATGGGTTGACGGAGAGTCTGGTGAGGCGATCACACAAGCCGTAATCGAGCGCGGGAACGCGGTGATCGACGCGATGATCGCGCTGAGCAACATCACCCGAACCGTCGTCCCCACAGAGGATGGTGGCGTGAGCTTCTTCTGGCCTGACGCCGAGAACCAACTGTCGATCGAGGTCGAGCCGACTTGCGCGCTCTACGTCCACACGACCAACCTGGCCGCCGGTACCTTCGCCGACGACAAGATCGCGCCCGACGTCATCAATCTCGTCGACACGCTTGACTCGTGGCTTTCGGAGGTGACCGATGGGTGACGAGACCGAGGTAGCCGAGACCGTTCGCGAGCCAATCACTCAGCGCGAGACGGTATTGTTTCGCCCCATCATCCGCGCTTGGGCCCCCAACGGTGACGTCACGCCGCAAGCCTTCAAGCTCAGCACCGCCGACAAGGCAGACTCCAACCGGCTCTCGATCGCGCACGGCGACACAACCGCTGAGGATGCCTACAACGAGCGCGCCGCTGCGGTCAAGAAGCGGTGCGACGACAACGGCAAGCCCTACCACGCGCCGGTAGGCGTGTTGGCGGTAACGGTCGAGGACGTCGAGTCCATCGAAATCAAATCGCCCGAGGAATCAGAGCCGCGTCGACCGCTGACCGTGTGGGACGACTCGATGAACGACCACATCCCTGACACCCACGGCCACATCGACTACGACAACTTGCCGCCGTCCGATCGCGGTGCGTACGACTTCGCGGCTAAGGCACTCCTCGACCGTGCCAAGAAAAAGGGCTGGAAGTTCGGCCCATGTGACGAGTAGACGCCGCCACCGTTCTTGATTGAGCCTTTCCGAGTAGCGGCGTGTCGCTGCTCAAGTGGTTCTGGCAACAGAAGCCAACCCGTAGCTGCGCGGGTTGGCGTACTGGTCGTGTCCGGAGGGGGAATGGACCACTACCCCGCGCCGTCGTACGCACCAAGGTTCGGCTTGTTCGCGAAGCGCTGGACGGGCTTCCGGGGCCGGAGCGTCCGGCGGTGCTAAAGGCGTTAGCCGCGGTGGTCTGACAAACGCTGTCGCCATCCCTTCGGCGGGGGCCACGGGACACCCCACTGTGCGAGCTGTGCCCGGGTCCATCCCCCGGCGGGAGTCTTCGCCGCGTCGATCTCTTCGGCGGACACGCGCCGTGTCGGTTGCCAATCCACGGAGTCAGTGTCTCGTACGGCCGGGGAGCCCCGGCGACGACCGGAAGGGTGTCGATCGAACCGACACCCTTCCCCGGCCTCACCTCCGCTTGTGTACCCAGCTTGCCGATTCGACTCGGAGGGGTACGCGCGGAAACCCTGACCCACCCCACGATTTTCACGGTCAGGCTCGGTCTGGCTAACGGTGCCCGCTCCGACTGTTCTCTGCTGACACCTTGTGGTGTCGGCCGAGCACCCCGGTTGCCCGCGGATTCCGGACGGCTAGTCCGATCCTGGCAAGGGGCATGATCATTCGGGGTTGAGGTGCCAACTTCGAAATGAAGGTTACAGAGCACGAAACTCCAGACTGAAGCTCGCATCGTCACGTGACAACAAGTCGCGCAAGGTGCGATCTCTTTTCGGAACCGAATTTACGAGCCCACGGCGGGTGATCTGTCCGCCGTACTCGTCGTGAATGAGGTGTCGCAGCTGCCGCGTATGCTCTAGCAAACGCTTCAACCAGCAAGCGTCCGAACCGTAAGGTGATTGATCATGGCCGCCTACCTGAAGTGGTTTGGAACGACGATTCTAGCCATCGTCGCTCTTGTCATCGGCATGGTGCCTTTCATTGACAGTTGGCCTCGCTGGGTTTTCGTTGCAGTGGGAGTAATCGCACTTATCGCCTCCGTTATGACCTTTCCTTGGGGAATTGGCGGGAGCTCAAGTGATGCAGGGCAGAGCAAGCGAATTCGAATTCGGCAAACTCAAAAAGGGGGTGACAACTCGACGCAGACGCAAGTAGGCGGGAACTTCAAGAACAAAGGCAAGCAGGGAAATAGTAACTAATCACCCAATCGGCAAATGCAATACGCCAACATCAACGGAGACGTGCGAGCCACCTCATCGCGCTTTCCGACGTAGAGTATGCGGCTGCACTGCACAAGCGACATGCCGCTATTGCGATACCCCTACTGGATTTAGGTGAAGGCATATGGCAGAAGGAAGCGGATGGAAATGGAGAAAGACATCAAAGCGCCAGCGGGCAGGTAAAAACTCCCAACAAATTCAAGGAGAGCGAATCGAATACCACGTCCACAACCATACCGGCTTGAGTATGGAAGATGCAATCGACCTGTATGCGCGACTTTCAAGGGCAGATGCCCAACGATACACCGAAGCGGCATTCACTAAGATTGACCAGCGAGTTGACGAGTTCCTCGTTAACTATTTCGAGCGACAGTCGTCCGTCGACCCGGACGGCCTCTCATCGCTTGAAGATCCTTTCATGCAAAGAAGTCTGAGGGATGCTCAGATCGAGTTTGCAACTTCCGGTTCAGAAGACCTCGGTCAAGTGTTAGTGGACCTGTTAGTGCAATTATCTAACCGAGAGCGATCGTCGCTGTCGGCAATCGCACTTAGAGACGCGATTCAAATAGTGCCGAAATTGAAACAAGAGCACTTGAACACTTTGTCAGTAATCGTCGCACTACGTTGCACTATCTATAATGCATGGAATTCTTTTCATGAGATGTACGGCTCACTATCGGAGACAGTCGCACCTCTAGCAAATGAGTACTCGGATGGTGGTCTCGGCTACCGACACATGCAAGGTCTCGGGCTAGGCTGGTTCGGCATGAGCGAGGGTGAAGTCAGCGCAATGTTTCTCGCTCGGTACCCCGGGCTTTTCACAAAAGGAATTAATTTCGGAGATATTCCGACTGATATTGCAAATAAAGTGCGGATTATACCCGCTTTACGCGATGAGAGGAAGGTGCAACTCGCTATAACCTCGCAGGGATCTGTAGATGCGCATGTGGAAGAAGGAAATTTTACCGACGAGCAGGGTCGCAGAATTTCAGCAATCATTCGCACGAACCTGATGTCTGAGCTTGAGGTGAAAGAGGAATTCGAAAGACGAGTGCCTGCCATGAGATCTTTGCTTCACGCGTGGCGACACACATCCAACATGCACGAATTTGACCTCACCTCAACCGGATTTGCCATCGGCCATGCCAATTTACAAGCGAAGTCTAAAGCGCCCGTGCCACTTAACGTGTACATTCCCCAGTAGTCCACGCACCCGCATTTACACTGCATATCCAGGTAGGAGGATTGGATGTCATGGTTCCGACAAGGACAAGCAGGAGGCGACTACTCTCGCCAGATCCAAGCAGCACAGAACGTCTACATAAATGAAGGGATACGCCCCGACGAAGTAGTCCAAATATGCACCGAGTCAATGCGGTCAGAATTCGAGAAGTTCTCACTTACGGCTCGCACGATGGTGGACGAGCGAGCCAGAGAATTCCTTGAGAACTACATGATACGGCAGGCTGAGGCTGCTCCTCAGCACGCATCGGCCATGCAGCAACCTTACATGCAACGTGCGGTTCAGACCGCTCAAATCGAGTACGTCAGCGCGGGCGATCCGGACCTAGGGGCGGTTCTTGTCGATCTGCTCGTAGACCTTTCTAAACAAGAGAATCGGTCTATGTACGGAACGAGCTTGCAGGCCGCACTAGAGATCGCACCGAAACTAACCAGTGAGCAGATGAATGCGCTCACCGTAGTCGATCGCATCCATTCAAAAATCTTTGTTTGGCCCAGCCCAGCTGAGATGCACGAGGCAATCCGACGTGAGGTTGTCCCCTTCCTTGACTATCTACCGCAAAGCATACTCGACTACTCACATATGGTTGGTCATGGCGTCTGTTGGATGACAGATGGAGGAAATCTCAGTGTCGAGACTATGTTTCTTGAGAAGTATCCCGGCTTGTTCACTAGGGGGTTTGAACGACATGAGTTGCCCCCAGACTTTCCAGAAGTCGGGGGGCTGTTGCAGCCAGCGCTTCGCGACCCGAAGAGATTACAGATATCTGTCTTCTCGTCTCGGCACCTTACGCAAGCGCTGGAAATGAACGTGGTTGGCCTCACGCCCGAACAAGGAGAGGCCGTGAGACGAGCACAGGGACTCAACATCTTCTCTGTCGAAGAAGTACTCAAGGAGTTGATGTCCGAGAACCGGCAGATGGCACACTTAGCCTCTTACTGGAAGAGGACAAAGATCAGTCGTATCGAGCTATCGACTACGGGGCTCATCATCGCCGAGGCAAACTTGCGGTCGAAGGTTCCCGATGCAGCCATAATGCCGTTCTGAGGTTCGGTTCAATCGAGAGAGGGGTGTCGGAGTGACCTGGTTCCGTCAAGGGCAGACAGGGGGCGACTACTCCCGTCAGATTCAGGCAGCACAGAATGTATATATCAGCGAAGGCGTGAAGCCTGATGAAGTTGTACGGATTTCACACGAGCTAATCCGAGCTGAATTGGACCGCTTCACGCAAACAGCTCGAACGGAAGTCGAGCGCCTGTCACTCGAATTCCTCGAAAACTACATGATGAGACAGTCCAGAGTTGCGCCTGAATCTGTCGAATCTCTCAAACGTCCTGATATGCAGCGGACATTGCAGTCGGCACAGATTAGCTTTACTAGCTGCGGCGACGAAAACCTGGGTCAGGTATTGGTTGATTTGCTGGTAGAGCTTTCTCGGGTACAGCCGAGAGATTTTTATGCGATTGCTATCGCGGAAGCCGTAGCTCTGGCTCCGAAAGTAACGACCAATCAGCTAGACGCTATGGCATTTGTCTACTTTGTCAGGAACGTTGAGTATCAATGGGAAGACCTAGCGCAGATGCGCTTAGAAATAGCTAGATCATGGCAACCATTCTTTGCAAAGCTGGACGTTGACAGAAGCGACTTACTTCACCTAGCAAGCATTGGCGCTGGATCGTTCGACATTTCGGGTAAATTCTTCGGTGAGCAGATATGCGAACAGCTGCCCGGGCTGTTTACCAATGGGTACAAGCTTCGAGAAATTCCTAGGTGGATTCGGGATGAAGATCTAATCATGCCAGCTATCCGCAACCCGAAACTGTATCAACTTAAAGCTGTTGACACCGATGAGCTGCTTCGGCAATTAGAATTAGCGTTATTGCCCGAGCATGGAATCAGCCCTTACCACTCGTTACCGGCAGAAGCTATCCGGATACTCAAAGGAAATCCGATACTGGAAAGTCTTTGCAAGGAGGATTTGGCGGGCCCCCTTGACAACTCGAAGTTAGTTCACTCGTATTGTTTCAACCTTTTCGACGGTTTTGAGTTGTCAGTTGTCGGCGCAGTTATAGCCCACACTCATATAGAATCGGTGATGGGCCGGCTGTCCAACAAAACTACGATCGACAAGATTCGTGCATCGCAATGACCCGTATTCTATGCTTTCCATCCTTGCTGACGCATCCATTTGATTGCCTTCGCCTTTGCGTCTCTTGTGTTGTCGCCGGATGGAATCTTGAGCCAGCCACGACGGATCGCCTCTAGCTCTCCGCGCTGACGAGCGGTCATCTCCGGCTTCTTGTCCTCTGTCACATCGGTATCCATGCTTGTTTCTTCCTCTTCAGGTTGGATTCGCCCCGGCCCTTTGGCCGAGGTCGTTTGGGAAATAGGTCATCGCGCCATCTCCACACCGGCACACGCCCGTCCTGACGGCACACGTCCCCGTGCCTACTTCGTGGGCTTCTCGGATCGGTGAAAGTGACGACGACCGGCCAACGGCCCGGTTCGTCTCGGGACACGTCAGACCCGCCCGCGCTCTCTGAGCTGCAACTGAACGTGCGGGTGAACCGCACCCGAGTTCACCGCGCCCACCAGCGCGGAGCGGTCAAGGTAGGTGTAGTGCTCGGTCTCGTCACGGAAGTAGGCCGCTCGCTCCGAGACCAGCGCCGACAGATCCTTTGTGGTCGGCAGCCAGACCACCGCGCCGTTCCGAGCCGTCCAAGCAAGGAACTCGGCCGTGTCGGCAGGCCACGGCAGAGCATCGCTGTAGCCGAACCGGGGGTGTAGCGAGTCGAGGTCTTTGAGCACCGCGTAAGAAGCGGTGCGGTCGTTACTCTTGCCCGCTCGAGCGCTCTGCCACAGATCGGCATGACCTGTGAGCATGAGCTTGGTCTGAGCAGACCGAAGCGCCTCGTACCGCTTCCCGGCGTCGGCCAACGCCGCCCACTGAACAGCCTTGCCGCGGTCGACCGCCTCTGCGGCTGTGGCTGCGCCCTCCAGGCCGCTGACGGCCACGCGGACGGCCGAAACAACTTCGTCCATCTGTCGGCCCAGGCCGGACAGAATGTCGTCGGTGGAGTCGGTAGCGAGTAGTCGAGCCGGGCGGTTGCCTCTGCCCGGAGCGTGTTCACCGCTTCGAGCTGAGCGGCAAGCGCCTGCCGCTCCGTGTACTCGGTCCGGATCGAGTCGAGCCAGCCGCCGGGCACCTGCCCGGACTCCAAAATGGCGTCCATGTCCAGCACGGGACCGTGCTCGCTTTGTCGGCTGTTGAGGTCCGCCAACATCTGATCCGCGGTGCTGAGCACCTTCGCGGACTCGGTGAAGCCGGGGACCGCGTACAGCTCGGTCATGATCAGGTTGTCCCGGGTGTAATTTCGCAGGACGGGCGAACTCGCGAAGTTCACCGCGATAGTCGGCACTCCGGTGCCGCTCTTCTTATTCATTGGTTGTCTATCTCCTAGTAATGGCACGCCTTTATTCAGGCACGCCCGTATTGCCGCTTATCTTCGATTCTGACGGCCTTTCTCCGGCCCGGGGTATATCTCTGTGGTACCCCCACCCCCGGGTCATCGCTGCGTGAGGCCCGTTTGCCCGAGAGTGACATTCGGGGCCGGTGGGGGGACTCCTCCCCAGGGGTAGGGCCCTGACTCAGTAGCCGCTGAGCCTCACGGCCTGGACGCTTTCAACGTCCACGGCCCACCACTCACCGAACATTGGTCCGGGCTGTACTGAATTCTGCCTTCCGACGTTCGGAGCGGTTGTCGTCACTTGACGTTTCTTGGCCGAAGTATCGGCCGTCTTGTTGTCATTCATGGTGTCTCCTCGACATGGCAAAGAAGCCCGGAAATGGCTTCTAACGATTTACCCCTACCCGAGTGCGGGAAATAGGGATTGAGTCCGCCAGCGTGGACGCTGGACGGCAAAGATTGCGCTTGTGCGCTAGCGCGTATACCGCGCTTCGATAGTTCGACTATGCGGCCGAGCGATTACCCCACGGTTCAGGGAGTCGGCTTGTATCGGACTGGCCTACTCGCTTGTAGCGCTGACGGAAGATTTCCCAAGACTCATCGAACGGGAGAATCTTGCACTCGTCTTCGATTTCCTCTTCGGGAAGTTCCTTCTGCTGTTGAGAGTCGTACCACTGCGCGAACCTTGCGCGTTGCTGTTCCTCGGACAGTTTCGAAATTCGCTTGTGTTCAGCTAGCCAGCTAGTCACTTGAGTTCTCCTATAGCCACTGCCGAGAAGTCGGCAGCGGTTGTGGTTTGTGTTCGGTCCGGTTTCCGCGGCTTGAGTTATAGCGCCGATGGGCAGCTTTTAGCTCTCCGAGAAGGTGACCTCCCTTCGACCGCGGTATTACGTGATCCGCTGTCCACGACATCGGATCGGTGTATGGCAATGTCGTGTCGATTTCGAGCCCACATAACCAGCACACGCGGGACCGCGCCCGAAGGCGGTCCCGCTTCTGCCGGTACGCCCGGTTATCGAGTCCGGGGGGTCTACGCAACCCCCTACGCCTTCGTGTCACGAGAAATCGAACTCGTCTCCCTCGACGGCTCTAACCATTCGAAGCGCTGCGGCACAGTTACGTCGGTAGCGGGAGTCATTGGCGCGTTTGCACATGCGGCAATGACCCGAAGAATATCTAGACCCCGGTCCCGTGATCGGGTGACCGGCACGGCACATGTTCATCTGGTCCCCTTTCGTGGACTTTGACAGCACGGTCAAATGACCGCAAAAAGAGAAGGCACCCCACACGGGATGCCTTGATTCAGAGTTGAAGGGTGGACACTCGGAGAGGAGAAGGCAACGAGTGTCCACCCGTAGGCACGGGAGCCAGAAGCGGAGCTATGAGCCGCAGAGTCTCAACCGTGCACGGCACCGGTACGGAACGGTGCCGAGAATGAGAGGGGAACCCGGTCCGCGGTGTCCGTGGACCGGGTTCGCGAAGAGCGTCTAGGTTTTACCCCTCTACCTATCCTATGGGTTCTACAACCCGGATATTTTCACTCATTTCCCCAGGTCGCCTCTTATGGCGTGACGAAGGTCATAGGAAGTATTTTCATGACCTGCGAAAACGGGAACCGCTTTCAGCGTGTCGCCCGATCGGCGTGTCGCTTTTCGTGGCGGAACCCGAGCTTTTCCCCTACATATATCCTATGCCTGTTACACCCCGGAAGAATCTCGGCGTTTCCCCAGGTCGCCGGAAATGCGGTGATCGAAGTCACAGGAAATCGGTGGAAGTGAGGCACGGCGCTCTACCCCCTCTATTAATCCTATGGGTGTTACAACTCCGAAGAATTCGAGCGTTTCCGCAGTTCGGCAGAATTCGCGTGAGCGAAGTCACTCGATATTTTTCTTAATGCACGCTGTCACTGGCACCGTAGAAGTCGAGCAGGTCTCGGTACTGAGCGGTGCTGATCCGCGCCAGTTTCCCATCCTCAACCCTGCCGATCGTCTGCTTGGACACCTCGATACACAAGCCCGCTGCGAGCTGGCTCTTCCCCGAACCGTCCCGCAGATCCCGCAAGATCCGACCGAGTGCCCGTCTCGGAAGCGTTGAGCCTGCCATCCGTCTTCCCTCCCTACACAGAGTAGGTCCACCACGGGCCGGGTCGTGACGGACCGCCCCGCGACGGACCCGTATTTGGTGGACCGTCCCTGGCTGGACGCCCAACATATTCGGTGGAACATCCTCGTTGAGCAGTCTATAGACCGCGAATTTGGGTTGTACTGGATTGGCACCCCTACGGCGAGCAGTCGGGGGCCGTAGGGAGTGCCAGACCAGGGAGGAATGTCTATGTCCAGCGCACTGCCGCAACGATCGCCGTTCCCGCGGCAGACCAGCGAGAGCCGGGCGCTACCGCTTCCCGTGCTGGTCCACTTCGCCGCGGTACTGCGCGAGTGGGCCGACACCCCCGAGCCCTCCCCGGGTGAGTTGAGCCGGACTCGCTCACCCGGGGAGTTCACGACTCCTGTCTCTCTGCGCGAAGCGCTGGAGATGGCGCGGTGACCGCCGAGCAGTCGCCGGCTCCTGGCGAGCCGGACGTTCGTATCTCGGTAATGGTCGGTACCGGACTCGGGAGCGTCGAACTCCGGTACCGCGCTTGCGTCACCGCCGCAACGGCATTCCTACGTGAGATGACAGGCCGCACCGACATGTGCGCCGCACTGAGCGGCAATCCGAGCGCCGACCTTCGGCGGCTCCCGAACGAAAGGTTGTATCTCCTGTGAGCCCAACGGACGGCGCTCCGGTGTCCGGAGGAACGCCGAGCGCGCGAGAACATGCGTGCGGCTCAGGCCGCTTGGTACGGGGCCGGAGAGCCCGAGACCGGCCCCACGGTGAATGCGCTGGACAGAGCCCGCGAAGCGCTCGCCGCGCTGAACGTGCCCGAAGGGCAGGGCTCGGAGTGAGCTACCTCGAGCCCTGGACCTTCGCGCTTCTCGTCCTCGGCCTGGTGACGCTCTGTGCGCTGGCCCTCTACCCCAACGACAACGACGACCGAACCGGAGTCGAATATGCCACCTTCGACCACCCCCACCAGCACGACGGAGCCGAGCAAGACACCTCCAGAGCGGACGCTGAGGGAGTACGACGAAGCATGGAACAACTTCAATACCGCACTCGGCCGATGGTTCCGGTCTCCCAAGCCGGAACCGCGCGAGGTCCGCGAAACGCTCATGACTACGCGGGCGCGGTTCCTCGAAGTAGCGGCCAGCGGCATTCGGCTTAGCTCCCGATAGGCGAAGATTATTGGGCGTCGGGAGGTCGCCACTGCTTCTAAGCGCTTGCCGCAGACACTCATTCTGAGGCTTTTACGGCGACTCGTCGGGTCGATGGACGCGCTCAACCTCGATCCGTTTCGGTTGCGGCAAGTCGCTCATCTCAATCGGGGACGGGGCCAGGCCGAGTTCTTTCGCCGCAGTTAGAGAGAGTAGATGATCTTTAAGCTGCGGATCTTGCACTAGAGCGATTAGTTTGGTTGCGCGCTCGAACGCGGTATCATCTCGAATATCCTGCCGCACCTCCTTCGCTTCTGCCGTTATGTGGTTGCGGGCCTTATACGCGTGCACTGTGAGCGCCCCGCCTCCGGCGGCGACAACGAGACCGCTCAAAGTAGTCAAGAGCGGCGCATAATCGAACGTGCCGCCTATATTTGCGACCATAAGTACTGCACCCCAGAGGGTGACAATAGCCGCTGCCGAGGTGAACAGCAGTGCGAGAACGAACGTCGTGGTCGTGAGGCGCAGAGATGAATTCAGAAACTTGAAGAAGAATGCCTGACGCTGCTGAGACGTAGTAGGATTAGTATCTTGATTTATTGTCTGGTTGCCGCCGCTTTGAACAGTAATTATGTTATTGCGACCTCCGACATTCACGATTGGTCGCTGCCTTTCGGCGCGAATGTAAGCGTCTTTCCACGGCTGTTGGTCGTCTCCGTGGATGCCCAGGCCATTTAGTATGACCGCAAAGTCTTCCCTTGACGGGACGCGTATCCCGTCAAAAATCTGGTCAGCGCGCAAGAATGTCAGATTGTTCTCCTGCGTCAGAAATCTCACGGAGAGACCCTTTTCCATTCGAACTGTGTTGAGTCGTTGTTGCAATACAGCAAAAGTATCGACCCCGTGCAACCTGCGCTCGTACGTTTCGCGCTCAGACATGCTCCAATTATCCACCGCGAACCCTGATCTGGCCAGAGCGCGCGCTGAGCGCACGGTTCAAATTCAACCGGCCCGGGTACGTCGTTGTGGCGCTGCCTGCCGCCAACCCTCACGCCCTGCTACTCCTCCAGCGCCCGCCGCGCATCCGCCGCCAGCAACCACCACACCCCACAACCGTAGCGCCGCTACGTAGCCCCGCCCCGGCCTCAGATCCCCGACCGACGGCACCACCACGGCGCATGCCTCCAGCCCGCTGCACCTCGAGCCCGAATGGCTCGCCGGCGCGCCCTACCGCGGGAGGAGGACCATGCCGTCTTCATCGGTGATGTGGACGGCACCGATCTCGTTGACGAAGAGCAGGACCGGGCCGGGAGCGCCCAATCGCTCCCGGAGGAAGGCATAGCCCTTCCGTGCATCGAATTGCGAAAGCATGAGATCCCTTTTCGGTGAAAGATTGAGAAGGCTCGGCCACGCTTATCGGGTATTGCCGGACCCGTGGCCGCATTTGCGTTTCTGCCGAGCCTTAATGCCCCGCCCTACTCTCAGGTAGGGCGGAGGCCGAAACTCGCTCAGCGAGGCAGATAGCAGGCCGGAATGACCTCTGCTATTCCTCGATGAGTTTCACCCTTTGGTCGAGATACTTCCCGGGACGCAATTCGGACCGGATGTCGAACTTCAAGCCGTACCAAACGGCATTGAAGGTCTCGTCAAGGTCCATGCCCTGACATTCTTCAAGGATGAACCGCTTCGCGCGGTTCCTCTTCGTATCCCAGGCACCAAAGGGGTCGTTTTCGTCCCCTTCGATATCGGCCGGAGCATCCGGCCGTACCACCCACCGGAACCGGGTATTCGCCGGTTCCGCGGAGGCTGAGCCGATAGGCGAAAGCCGATTGACTCCCTCCGGCCGAACTTCCCGGTCCGGCCGAAGGCCGTTCTCCCCTATAGGTACTTCATTAGGAAGTGCACTTCTAGGTGCACTTCTAAATTGACTACTTAGGTGCCGGTTTTCCCGGTTGAGGGATACCGCTTTTTCCGGTACCCCGGTACCGGCTTTACCGGTAGGGTCCGCCGGAGGCGGGACCGATGCCGACAGCTCCGCCACCCGCTCAGGGGTGAATGGAGTGTTCGTCATCTGCAAGTGCCAGACCTCGAAGCTTTGCCGCGTGTTGCCCGGCTTGACGTGTGGTTGCCGTACGAGCCAGCCGTTCGCTTGAAGGCTGCCGAGAGCCGCTCTCACGGCCTCCGCGCTCATGCCGAGCGCTTCCACCACGGCAGCCGCCGACTGCCGGTAGCCCTCGGTGTGGGACCAGACGTACACCGCGACCGCTCGCCCGGCGGTCGATACCCGCTTGTCGCGGGCAAGCTCTATCGGGACAGAGGCGTACACACGAGCACCTTCCGGCGTCTCGCCGAGAGTGCCGTAGTGCTTGACTTCGAATCGGTTATTGGCTTGTGGGTTCAACGTTGGGACTCTCTATAGTTCGAGTGATCAAGGTATGAAGTTCGCGGAGTTCGTCTCCGTCGAACAGTAGGAATCTACTGGTCCCGCTCAGCGTGACCCGGTATCGCTTCTTTCCGCTCCGGGAGTCCCAGCGCGAATCAAGCTCTACGCTCATTTTCTATCTCCAGTTGTATCGGGGGCGGGGGATGTCTACACCCGCCCCCGGGTGTTTTCGTCTGCCTACAGAGCGGCTAGGCCGCTCTGCTGCCAATCCAGCACATGGTCTGCACAGCCGCAGACTTGAACATGTCCGAGTCGGAAATATCCCGGGTCGAGATCACCCGCTGCTCATGCGCCGCCAAGTAGTCGGCCACCGGCCGGTACAGGTACCCGGTCTCCTCGATCAGGGCGGAGCGGAGCACCACCAGGACGGCGATAGCGCCGTCCCGAATGATATCGGCTTGCAGGTACGGGAACACCTCCAGCTCGAAGGCCGGGGCGGAGGTGGCGTTACGATCGGCCACGGTGGGTCTCCTGGTGGTCTGGCACGACAGTGTTCCGGGGGTTCTCGCTCGCCGGGGAGCTGTTCGCGCAGCTCCCCGGTTTCTGCGGAATCACTTGCTCGGCTCTCCGACTCTGACTATCTCCGATTGCCTCCGGCGAGAGAACGAGGAAGAGATCCGCCCGCTGACGGTCTGCCAAGGATGCTTGCCCGTCGGGTGGCCCAAGTTCTCCATCAGTGCCTCCGGGAAGACGACGGCATAGTCGAGCCAACCTGGGTTGTCAGTAGTGCGCTTGCCTTCGATGCCGGAAAGGCAGAGGAAGACCTCGACGCCGGAGCGCTTCAAGAGTTCGCGTCGCTCATCCGGTTCGGAGCCGTCCCAAGCGGCGCGGTAGGTACCTCCCGTAGGCCGGTAGTCCCATCGCGCTTCACGCGATGGCGTGGCTTCCAGCTCGACAATCCGCGTGTCCAGCGCGCTGATCTGGCCTTGGATGCGCTCCCGGACGGTAGCGGAGGCTGCTCGCTGGAGTGCGCGGGTCAATTCGTCGATGCCCGTGATTGCTTCCCGAAGTTCAGCTTCCTTCGAATCCCCCGGCACCCAAACACGTTCCATGATCTCCACGTCTCCGATGACGTCTAACACCAGTTCTTCCACGATCATCTCTGCGAAGTCGGCGCGGATGTCGCTGGTGTCCTTGTTCTCGCACCGGTAGTACCGATACTCGATGTCGCGGGCCACTTTTCGGGAGTGGTGGAGAGACAGCCCGCAGGACAGGCAGTGAGCAACACCGGCAAGCGGGCTGAGTCGGCTCTGACGGCGACCGCGGGCAGCGGCCTTCCGACGATCCAAGGTCGCTTGGATCAGCTCCCACTCGTCAGCCGAAACCAGCGGCTCGGCCAACTGAACCGGCATCCCGCTGTCGTCGCGGACTACTTCGCCCCCGTGGTGTACGTAGCCGCGGAGCGCATCGCTTCGCAGCATGTTCCGCAGGGCGGTCAGGGACCACTTCGCAGGCGCGTTCTTCTTCAAGGCTCCAGGCTCGATATCGGCACGAAGAATGGTCGGCGCTCCGGCCTTCACCGTGGCGTAGTAGCCGACCGGTGTGAGAACGCCGTCACTGTTCAAGTCCGAGACGATTCGGCTCATGGCCTTGCCGTCCACCACCTCGTCAACGATCCGGCGAACCAAATCAGCGGCAGTAGTGTCCACTCGGAGCCCCCACCCCTCCCCTTCACCGCGCTTGTACTTCGCGTAGCCAAATGGAGGGCGACCACCCGCCCAGCGCGCGGAGTCACGGAGCTTCCGCCTCGACCCGCGCTGACGCTCTCTGATGGCCTCCAATTCGCCCTCGGCGAGTCCGGCTATGACGTTGGCAAGCATCCGCCCGGCCCAGGTACTCAGGTCGATGGACTCCGAGCAAGACACCAAGGTCTTGCCGTTCTCGAGACACCAGCCGAAGAGCTTGTTCAGCTGGATTGCGTTTCGCCCGAGCCGGTCGAGCTTCCAGGCTGCAAGAACGTCCCATTCCGGGTGCCGTTCGTTGAGCCACGGCCCCAACTTCGGAGCTTCGAAGGGATCGATCGATCCGGATACGTCGATGTCCTCTGCCCAGCCGACCAAGGTGTGCCCGTTGGCATCGGCCCACTGTTGGATGATTTCGCGTTGCCGCTCGATGCTGGTCGATTCCTCGGTCGACCGAGACAGGCGTAACCTGCCCAGTACTCGAAGGTTTCCGCTGGTCGCTGCCATGATCTGAAAGTACCCCACTGTTGTGTATAGGTTGATGTTCCACGAGCCGTGCATTCCGCCGAATACCGGCAATGCGATCCGCCTGGTCGCGGGGACCGGGTGTGAGCTGCATCTGATCGAGCCGCTCGGTTTCGATCTCTCCGAGGCGAAGCTGCGGAGGGCGGGGTTGGATTACCACGATCTGGCGTCGGTGCGGGTGCATGCGGATCTGGCGGCGGCGTTCGGGTTCATCCGGCCGGAGCGGGTGTGGGCGTTCAGTACGCAGGGGGAGGTGCGGTATACGGATGTCGCCTATCAGCCGGGGGATGTGCTGTTGTTCGGGACCGAGCCGACGGGGTTGCCGGAGGAGGTGCTCGCCGATCCGCGGGTGACCGCGCGGGTGCGGATTCCGCTGGTGCCGGGGCGGCGGTCGATGAACCTGTCGAACGCGGCCGCGGTGACGGTGTACGAGGCGTGGCGGCAGCAGGGGTTTTCCGGCGGGGTCTAGGTGATCTCGAAGCGTTTGTGGCGGGAGGTCGCGCCCGCGGTCAGGCGGACCGCCGACTTGGGGACGCCGAAGTGGGTGGCGAGTAGTTCGATGGCGGCGCGGTTGGCCTTGCCCTCGGTGGCGGGGGCGCGGACGTAGAGCTTCAGGGTGCCGTCGTCGAGTTGCTCGACCAGGGGGCCTCTACGGCTGTTCGGGGTGATCGTCGCGTGGACGGTCGGCATCGGGGGTGTCCTCGGCGGGCTTGGCAGGGGTGGAATCCGGCTGGGGCGGCTCGGCTTTCGCCGAAGTCGCGCCGGTGGACGATCCGGCTGCGGCCGGTTCGGGCTCGGCCCATGCCCTGCCCGGCGCCGGGTCGTTGCCCGGGCGCGGGGCCGCGGGACGGCGGCGGCGGGCGGCGCGGACCACCGCGAAGATCAGCCCGCCGAGCACCGCGAGGAAGGCGAGGGTGGGCAGCGCCTTGCCGATGAAGACGACCGCGTCGCCGAGCCAGTCGACCAGACCGTTCCACCCGGCGACGATCCCGCCCCAGAAGCTGGTCGGCTCGTCGTCCGCCGCCGGATTCGCCGCGGGGGTGGTGACCGAGATACTCAGGGTGGAGAGCGCGACCTGATCGTCGAGGAGCCGCTTCTGCGAGACGAGGCTGTCCAGCTCGCCCTGGCGGGAGGAGAGCGCCTGCTCGGCGGCGATGAGGTCGGCGGTGTTGGTGGCGCCGGCGATGAGGGCGCGCAGGCGGTCGACCGAGGTCTGCAGAGCGCGGATGCGGGCGTCCAGGTCTTCCCACTGCATGGTGACATCGGCGCGGTTCAGGCTGACCCGGGTGACGCGGCCGACCTGGCCGAGGCCGTCGACGAAGGCGTCCGTGCGGTCGCTCGGCACCCGGACGGTGAGCGAGGCGCTCGGCCCCTGCGGCACGGGGCGGTAGCCGGAGTCGTTCTCGTCGGTGCGCGGCTGCTCGGTGCGGCTGTCCACCCGGCCGTCCAGGGCGCGCACCCGGTCGGCGATCACCCCGGCGGTGGCGATGGGGTCGTCGGCGACCAGCGCGACGTCGCCGGTGACGACCTCCTTGCGCGCGGTGTCCGGCGCCTGCTCGTTGTCGGAGGGCGCCGGGGCGCCCTGCTCACGGAACCCCGGCGGGCTCACGGCGGGCCCGGCGATCGAGGAATCGGGGGCGCCCGAACCACTTTCGGACCCGTCCGCACCGCAACCGACGAGCAGGGCGAGCCCGAGCAGCCCCGCGCAGAACACCGCAACCTTCCGCATGACCGGCAGCGTAGCGGGCCGCTATCGGAAGTCCCGCGACTTCGATGCCATCCGCAGGTCCAGCGGCTGGAGATGCTCGGCGACCACGCTCACCGCGCCCTCGGCGTTCTGCACGAGGCCGCGCACGATCAGCGCGGAGGCGCTCTGCGCGAGCCGGCGGTGCCGCTGCCACAGCCCCACCGAGCAGACCACGTTCACCATGCCGGTCTCGTCCTCCAGGTTCATGAAGGTCACCCCGCCCGCGGTGGCGGGGCGCTGCCGGTGCGTCACCGCGCCCGCCACCAGCACCCGGGTGCCGTCGCGCACCGCGAGCAGCCCGGCGGCGGGGCGCACGTCGAGGCTGTCCAGGTAGGCGCGGAGGAACTCGGTGGGGTAGCTGTCCGGGGAGACGCCGGTGGCCCAGACGTCGGCGGCGGCCAGCTCCAGCCCGCTCATGCCGGGCAGCGAGGGCGCGGCGGTGGCGGCGCCGATGCCGGGCAGCCGGTCCGGCCGCTCCCCCGCCGCGGCGCCCGCCGCCCAGAGCGCCGAGCGGCGCGGCCCGGCCAGTGCGCCGAGCGCGCCCGCGGTGGCCAGCGACTCCGCCTGCGGCACGGTGAGTTCGACGCGGCCGGTGAGGTCGGTGAAGGAGGTGTAGGGGCCGTCGCTGTCGCGGGCGGCGACGATCCGGGCGGCCAGCTCGTCGCCGATGTGCCGCACCGCGGCCAGCCCCAGCCGCACCTCGGTGCCGCGCTGCTCCAGGGTGGGCTCGGCGCGGCTGGCGTTCACGTCCGGGCCGTGCACCGCCACCCCGTGCCTGCGGGCATCGGCGACCAGCGACTGCGGCGAGTAGAACCCCATGGGCTGGGCGCGCAGCAGCCCGGCGCAGAACGCCGCCGGGTAGTGCAGCTTGAACCATGCGGAGTAGAAGACCAGCGCCGCGAAGCTCTGCGAATGGCTCTCCGGGAAGCCGAAATTGGCGAAGGCGTACATCTGCTCGTAGATCCGCTCGGCCACCTCGCCGGTGATGCCGTGCTGCTTCCGCATTCCGGCGAAGAGCCGATCCTTGAGCCGCTCCATCCTGGCCCTGGAGCGCTTGGAGCCCATGGCCCGGCGCAGCTCGTCGGCCTCGGCGGCGGTGAACCCGGCGACGTCGACGGCGAGCTGCATGAGCTGCTCCTGGAAGAGCGGCACCCCGTAGGTGCGGTCGAGGGTGGGGCGCAGCGCCTCGTGGTCGAGTTCGTAGGGCTCGCCGTTGCGGCGGCGGATGTAGGGGTGCACCGAGCCGCCCTGGATCGGGCCGGGGCGGATGAGCGCGACCTCGACCACCAGGTCGTAGAACTCGCGCGGCTTCAGCCGGGGCAGCGTCGCCATCTGCGCGCGCGACTCCACCTGGAAGACGCCCACCGAATCGGCCCTGGTCAGCATGGCGTAGACGGCGGGCTCGCCGAGGTCGATGGCGTGCAGCTCCACGGTCTCGCCGATGTGCTCGCGCACCAGGTCGATCATGTAGTGCAGCGCGGAGAGCATGCCGAGCCCGAGCAGGTCGAACTTCACCAGGTTGATGGCGGCGCAGTCGTCCTTGTCCCACTGCAGCACGCTGCGGCCCGCCATCCGGGCCCACTCCACCGGGCAGACGTCGGCGATCGGCCGGTCGCAGATCACCATGCCGCCGGAGTGGATGCCGAGGTGCCGGGGCAGCCCCTCCAGCTCGGCGGCGAGCTCGAGCACGTCGGCGGGGATGTCGGTGCCGGTCTCGGCGGCGACCCCGGACCACCGGCTCACCTGTTTGCTCCAGGCGTCCTGCTGGCCGGGGGAGAAGCCGAGCGCCCGCGCGGCGTCCCGCACCGCCGACTTGCCGCGGTAGGTGATCACATTCGCCACCTGCGCCGCGTTCTCCCGGCCGTACCTGGCGTAGACGTGCTGGATGGCCTCCTCCCTGCGGTCGGACTCGATATCGAGGTCGATGTCGGGCGGGCCGTCCCGCTCGGGGGCGAGGAAGCGCTCGAAGAGCAGGTGGTTGCCGACCGGGTCGACATTGGTGATGCCGATGGCGTAACAGACGGCGGAGTTCGCCGCCGAGCCCCTGCCCTGGCAGAGGATGCCGTTGCGGTGGCAGAAATCCACGATGTCGTGCACCACCAGGAAGTAGCCGGGGAACTTCATCCGGCCGATCACCGCCAGCTCGTGCTCGATCTGCGCGTAGGCGGGCTCGTTCCCCGCGCGCGGGCCGTAGCGCCGCGCCGCCCCCCGATAGCTCAGCTCGCGCAGCCAGGACAGCTCGTCGTGGCCGGGCGGGACCTCGAAGGGGGGCAGCGTGGGGGCGATGAGCCGCAGGTCGAAGGCGCACTCGCGGCCCAGCTCGGCGGCGTGCGCCACCGCGGCCGGGCAGTCGGCGAAGAGCTCGGCCAGCTCGGCGCCGGAGCGCAGGTGCGCACCGCCCGCCGCGGCCAGCCAGCCCGCCATCTCGTCCAGCCCGCGGTTGGCCCGGATGGCGGCCAGCGCCATGGCGCGGCGGCGGTGCGCGGGGGCGGCGAAGTGCGCCCCGGTGGTGGCGAGCACGGGGAGCCCCACCCGGTCGGCGAGGGCGATGAGCAGGGCATTGCGCTCGTCGTCCTCCGGGATGCCGTGGTGGGTGAGCTCGACGCTCACCCGATCGGCGCCGAAGCGCTCCACCAGGTCGCGCAGCGCGGCCTCGGCGCGCGGGGTGCGGGTGTCGCGGGCGAGCACGTCGAGGGAGAGGGCGCGGCGCACCGTGCCTTTACGGCAGCCGGTGAGGATGTGCCAGTGCCCGCCCGCCGCGGCGGTGAGCGCGTCCAGGTCGTAGCGAAGGATGCCCTTCTCGCCCGCCGCCAGGTGCGCGGCGGCGACCTCGCGGGAGAGCCTGCGGTACCCCTCGGCGCCGCGGGCCAGGACCAGCAGGTGCGGGCCGGCCGGGTCGGGCTCGCCGGTGCGCGGCGCGGAATCGGGGGCGTCCGCGTGCCCGCCGACCGCTCCCCCGGTCGGCGCGGCCTCGACCGCCGGACCCCGCGCGCCGCGGCTGCGCAGGGCGGGGCCACCCCCCGAGCGGTCGCTGCGCCGCGCGCCGCAGCCGGCGACCGGGGGACGCCCCCGCTCCGGCGCGGAGCCGAGCGAGAGCTCGACGCCGAAGACGGTGGGCAGCCCCCACTCCTTGGCCGCCTCGGCGAAGCGCACGGTGCCGTAGAAGCCGTTGTGGTCGGTCAGCGCGAGCCCCGAGAGGCCGAGCCGCACGGCCTCCTCCACCAGCTCCTCGGGGTGCACGGCGCCGTCCAGGAAGCTGTACGCCGAGTGCGCGTGCAGCTCCGCGTAGGGCACCGCGGCGCCCGCGGGCGCCGCCGGCCCGGCCCGGTACTCGCCGCGCCGGCGCGACCACGCCGGGCTGTCGCCGCCGTCGCCCGGGTACATGGCCGCCGGGTCGGTGCGCCCCGACCGCCCGGAGAGCACCCGCTCCATCTCCGCCCAGCTGGGCGGGCCGTGATCCCAGCCCACGGCTCAGGCCGAGAGCCGCTCGGTGGAGCCGGCCGCGAGCGCCTGCTCCACGTGCTCCAGCCCGGACCGGATGATGTCGCCGTACGCGTCGTGGGCCAGCACGTCGAGATGCCCGCGCGCGATGGTGAGCTGCATCCGGGCCGACTCGAAATCGCCGGTCCGGCGCTGGCTGTCGGCCAGGTTCAGGTAGAGCGAGGGGAGGAAGCCGCGTAGCCCCTCGTCCAGCGGGACGCCGTAGGCGAAGACCGCCGCCAGCGCCCGCTGATCCCAGTACAGCGCGTCCTCCGCGCAGTCCTGGACGTCGGCGAGGTGGTGCGCGACCACGCACCGCTGCACGGGATCACCGTCCTCGCCGAGCTCCTCCCAGACCTCCATGAGCGCGCGTCGCGCTGCCACCCGGTCCACACCTCCGAGCCGCACCGCGGCGTAGATATCCGCCATCCGATCGTCCGCCATGCGCCGAGTATCGCACATGTGTTCGAACGTTTCGAGTGCAGATCGAACATCTGTTCGCAACGTCGCGGCTATCCGCGCATCAGCGCGCCCGCCGAAAGGTTCGCCGCAGGTCAGCGACCCATTCACCGGGGATCTCCCAGGGAATGAAGTGGCCGCCGCGCGGATGCACGGTGACCTCTTCCAGCCAGTACCACTCGGCCCTGGTGGCGCGGAACCAGGCGGCGCGCTCGGCGGTGGAGACGCCGGGCGGGTTCTCGTGCGCCACCAGCGTCACCCCGGTCGGCACCCCGACCACCGGGCTGCGGTCGTGCGTAGGTGTCCAGGGGTAGCGGTTGTTGTTGGCGTAGGTGCGCATGGAGGTGCCGATGGAGTTGGTGACCCAGTAGATCGTGGCGTGCGTGAGCAGGTCGTCGCGCGGGAAGGCGCGCTCGACCTCGCCGCCGCAGTCGCTCCACGAGGTCCAGCGCTCCAGGATCCAGGCCAGCATGCCCGCGGGCGAGTCGGCGAGGGCGTGCGCCAGGGTGTCCGGGGCCAGCGTGTGCGCGGCCAGGTGCACGGCGAAGCGGTGCTCGAGGGCGATGAGCCGGTCGCAGGCGGGGGCGGGCAGGTCGTCCGGGATGGGCCTGCCGCCGCTGACGTCCCAGCCGCGGTCGCCGTTGAAGAGCGTGAGCGGCTGCCCGGAGCCGATGTGGATGCCGTACAGCTCGTCCGGGTAGCGGTGCCCGAGCTGCGCGGTGACCAGTGCCCCGACGTCGCAGCCGGCGGCGGCGTAGCGCTCGAAGCCGAGCACCTCGGTCATCAGCGTGTGCCAGAGCTCGGCGATCTTCCAGAAGTTGAGGTCGGCGCGGTCGAGCGGGCCGGAGAAGCCGAAGCCGGGGAGCGAGGGGACGATCAGGTCGAAGGCGTCGGCCGGGTCGCCGCCGTGCGCGCCGGGGTCGGCCAGCGGCTCCAGCACACGGGACCAGTGCCAGAAGGTCCACGGCCAGCCGTGCGTGAGGATCAGCGGTCTCGGCGCGGGGCCGGTGCCCGGCCTGCGCAGGAAGTGCACCGGGACGCCGTCGATGGTGACCCGATGGTGGTCGTAGCGGTTCAGCGCGGTTTCGGCGGCGCGCCAGTCGTACTCGGTGCGCCAGTACTCGCACAGCTCGTGCAGGTAGTCACCGGAGACGCCGTAGCCGTCGCCGGGGACGGCGGCCCTGCGGGTCAGGGCGAGCCGCTGCCCGAGGTCGTCGAGCACCGCGTCGGGGACGTGGATGGGGGTGCTCTCCATCACCGGCTCCGTTCGTCGTCGAGTTCGGCCAGCCGGGCCAGGGCGGGGAGCGCGGCGGTCAGCGCGGCGCGGTGCTCCGGCTCCAGCCGGGCGACCAGCTCGGCCATCCGCGCGACCCGCGCGGTGCGCCTGCCGGTCACCGCCGCCGCGCCGCGCGGGGTGATCCGGACCAGCACCGCGCGGCCGTCGCTGGGGTCGGGGTCGCGCGCCACCAGGCCGTCGCGCTCCAGCTTGGCCACGATCTGGGTGATGGCGGGCTGGGTGACCTGCTCGCCCGCGGTGAGCGCGGAGAGCCGCTGCGGGCCGCGCCCGGCCAGCGTGTGCAGCACGGAGAGCGTGGTAAAGCTGCGCTGCTGCACCTCGGGCAGGCGGATGAACATCCGGGTGAACTGCTCCATGACGGCGGTCAGCTCGGCGGGGTCGAGGTCGGGCACGCCCCCTTTCTAGCAGAAACTTATATAAGTTTCTCATTGAAATCTGTTCTTGGCAGGGCATCTTACTTGGGAGTAAGTTCAGCCCATGGGTGAAACTCTGACCGGCCGCCACGTGCTCATCACCGGGGCCTCCTCCGGGATCGGGCGGGCCGCCGCGCTCGCCGTCGCGGCCAAGGGGGCGACCGTGTTCCTGCTGGCCCGGCGCGCGGACGAGCTGGACGAGGCGGTCGCCGAGGTGCGCGCGGCCGGCGGCGACGCGTACGGCTACCCCTGCGACATCACCGAGACCGAGTCGGTGGAGCGCACGGTCTTCGCCATCCAGCGCGACCACGGCCACGTGGACATGCTGGTCAACAATGCGGGCCGCTCCATCCGGCGGGCGATCCACCGCTCCACCGACCGGCTGCACGATTTCGAGCGCACCATGGCGGTGAACTACTTCGGCGCGCTCCGGCTCACCCTCGCGCTGCTGCCGCAGATGCGCGAGCGGCGCTTCGGGCACATCGTGAACATCAGCAGCGCCGGGGTGCAGGTGGCGACCCCGCGCTTCGCCGCCTACCTGGCCAGCAAGGCGGCGCTGGACAAGTTCACCGAGGTGGCGGCGGTGGAGACGATGGCGGACGGGGTCACCTTCACGACCATCCACATGCCGCTGGTGCGCACCCCGATGATCGCGCCGAGCGGGAACCAGGGGCCCGCCGAGACGCCGGAGTGGGCGGCCGCGACCATCGTGCGGGCGCTGGTCGAGCGGCCGCGGCGGATCGATGTGCCGCTCGGCACCATTGCCGAGTACGGGGCGCTACTCACCCCCAAGCTGCGGGATCGCATTCTGCATAGGTACTACCGGGCGCTGCCCGATTCGCCCGCCGCCAAGGGTGAGAACGGCGAGGCGCCGGAGCAGGATTCGGGGTGGGCCGAGCCCGCGCGCTCGCGTTCGGCGCCGCTGCGGGTCACGGGGACCGCGCTGCGCCGGGTCGGGCGCTGGGTGCCGGGCACGCACTGGTGATCCGGCGCTCGGCGGGGCTGTAAGCGTCAGGCGTAGACGCCCTCGGCGCACCACCCGCGGTCGCGGTAGGCGAGCAGCAGCACCCTGGCCTCGGCGGGCTCGCCGTCCAGCCGGACCTGCGCGCGGGCGCGGACCGTCGCCGAGCCCGGCGCCCACCAGCGCTCGTCCACCGGCCACGGCCCGGCCCAGCCCGCCAGCGCCCACTCCCGGCTGCCCCAGCGCAGCCGGGCCGGGGCGGTGCTGAAGACGCCGCGCTCGGTGACCTCGACCGCGGCGCCGTCGGCCGCCTCCAGCAGCACCGCGGGCTGATCGACGAGCACGACACCGGGCGCGGGCTCGGGCAGCCGGCCCGGCCAGGGCAGCGCCGGATCGGCGGCGGGCACCCGCTCGTCGCCGAGCGCCACCATGGTCACCCGCTCCCCCGGCCCGCGGCCGCCGCTGAGCACCCCGAACTGCACCGCCTCGCCGCCGAGCAGCCCCTGCACCCGGATGAGCGCGCGCCGCGCCTGCCCCTCGGTCTCCCCCGACCCGCCCCACAGCCCGAGCTGCAGCGCCCCGGCGGGCACCACCTCGCTCGGCTCCAGCCGGAGCACGGTGATCGGGCCGGTGGGGCGGGAGCGGTGCGTGAGCCAGCCGTCAAGTTGCCAGCGCACCCGGTCCGCCGTCCCGGCGGCGGTGAGCGGCTCGGCGCAGCGCCAGACCCGCGAGAGCTCCTCGCCCGCTTCGGTTTCCGCGCTCACCACCAGGCGGGTGCAGGCGGTGCCCGCCGCGGCGAGCGCGGCGTGCAGCCGGGTGGCGAGCATGCGGCCGGCGAAGGCGGCGGCGTCCACCCGGTCGATCGGCGGGTCGCAGCGGTAGACCACGGTGAACTCCGGCGGCGGGCGGCGCGCGGAGACGGTGCGCTCCGGCAGCGCGCGGGCGCAGCGGTGCGCGGCGATGGCGTCGGCGCCGAAGCGGGAGGCGATCTCGGCCGGGGTGAGCGCGGCGAAATCGCCGATCCGGCGCAGCCCGAGGCGGTGCAGCAGGTCGACCAGGTCGGCGCGGTACTTCGCGTCGGCGCCCGGCTCGGCCGCCAGCTCGGCCACCGGGAGCGGGGCCAGGAACTCGGCGCCGCCGCCGGGCGCGACGATGGCGCCGCGGCGGGCGGCGAGCACGGCGGTGGAGAGCGAGTCGGCGATGCCGGCCGCGGCCTCCGCACCCGCCGCCGCCACCGCGTCCACCAGCCGCTCGGCCGCCGCCTCCTCGGAGCCGAAGTAGCGGGCGGCGCCGCGGGCGGCCAGCACGAGCAGGCCGGGGCGCAGCACCTCGACGCCGGGCACCGTCGCCTCCACCGCGGTGACGATCGGCTCGAAGAGGCGGGCGTCGCGGTCCTGGTCCTCCCTGGCCAGGAAGATCTCCGGGCAGCGGGCCTGGGCCTCGCGGCGGCGCAGGCCGCGCCGGACCCCGGCCGCCCTTGCGGTCGCGGTACACGCGACGACCCGATTCGCGGCCAGCACCGCCGCCGGCCGATGCGCCGGAATCCCGGCCACGGAGGCCGCGGCAACAGCGGGCCAGTCGGGACACCACAGCGCAAGCTGTCTGTGTTTCATTGGGCCCGCCTCCGGCGGGCCGGGTTCGCGGCCCTTCGGGGTCTCGCGTCCGGCGGCCGAGACTCGCGGCTGGGCCGCATTGCTTCGGCCGCCGGACGCGAGACGGGCCGCGAACCGAACGGGGCGGGGTCGAGCAAACGTGGCCAGAGGTGGCGGGAACTGTCCATGTAACGCTCACCTCCGGTTGCCAGCTATCGATCCGCAATCGAATATACGTTCGAGTGGCGCCGGGGGGAAGCGGACCCCGGGTCGGCTCCGCTGCCCGAACCGGACGCCCACTGCACCCCGACCCCGAATCAGGTCGCCTACCAGAGCTTTCGACTACCCTGCACACCATGATCGATCGCCCCCGCCCCATCATCGGCCCGGACTACCTGGTGGCCGGCCGATACCGGCTCCAGTCGAAGATCGGCGGCGGCGGGATGGGCGCCGTGTGGCTGGCGCTCGACCGGCTGCTGAACCGCGATGTGGCGATCAAGCAGGTGCTCACGACGGCGGGGCTGGACGAGGCGACGGCGCGCGAGGTGCGGGAGCAGATCATGCACGAGGGCCGGGTGGCGGCGAAGCTCTCGCACGAGCACGCCATCGCGGTCTACGACGTGGTGCTGGAGGCGGGCGAGCCCTGGCTGGTGATGGAGCACCTGCCCTCGCGCAGCGTCGCGCGGGCGCTGGCGCTGGTGGAGGCGCTCCCCCCGGTGGAGGTGGCGCAGATCGGCGCGCAGGTGGCGGACGCGCTGGCCACCGCGCACGCGGCGGGCATCGTGCACCGCGATATCAAGCCGGGCAATATCCTGGTCGCCGACCGCGGCCCCGAGGTGGGCAAGGCCAAGCTCAGCGACTTCGGCATCTCCAGCGGCGCGGGCGACCCCGCCGACCACCAGGACGGCATCATCACCGGCACCCCCGCCTACCTCCCGCCCGAGGTGGCGCGCGGCGCGGCGCCGACCACCGCGAGCGACGTCTTCTCGCTCGGCGCGACGCTCTACACCGCCATCGAAGGCCAGCCGCCCTTCGGCTTCGACGACGACAGCGACGCCGTCGTGGCCAGGGCCGCCATGGCGCAGATCATCCCGCCCACCCGCAGCGGCGTGCTCACCAACGCGCTGCTGCACATGATGGAGCCCGCCCCGCAGCGCCGCCCGAGCATGGCCGAGGCGCGCGACGAGATCCTCACCGCCGCCTTCGGCCCCGGCACCGCCCCCTACATCCTCGGCGCGCCGGTGCGCACCGAGGACGGCACCATTCCGGCCTGGGCCGCCCGCAACTCGGCCTCCGGGCTGCGCAGCCCGCACTCCGCCCCGCTGCCCCGCCCGCACCGGCAGCACGCGGGGGCGCAGGCGGCGCCGCAGCACCAGCAGCGGCTCGGCACCGGCACCACCGGCGGCAGCGGCTTCACCAGCAACCCCGGCGCGCCGCTCGCGGTCGCCGCCGGGCTGCTCATCGGGCTGGTGCTGGTGATCGCGATCATCATCGTCGCGCTGTAGGGGTCAGTCGATCCGGCGGCGGTGCGCCCAGCGGGTCAGCGCGTTGCGGTTGGACTGCTGGGTCTTCCGAAGCACGTTCGAGGCGTGCGTCTCCACCGTCTTCACCGAGATGAAGAGCGCCTCGGCGATCTCCCGGTAGGTGTAGCCGCGGGCGAGCAGCCGCAGCACCTCCAGCTCGCGCGGGGTGAGCGAATCCAGCTCGGGGTCGAGCGGCGGCTCCGGGACCGGGGAGCGGCCGGTGAAGGAGTCGAGCACGAACCCGGCGAGCCGCGGGCTGAAGACGGCGTCGCCGCCGGCCACCCGGCGGATGCCCGCGGCGAGCTCGGCGCCGGAGATGGTCTTGGTGACGTAGCCGCGGGCACCGGCCCTGATCACCGCGATGACGTCCTCGGCGGCATCCGAGACGCTGAGCGCCAGGCAGACCGGGCCGTCGTCGATGCCGTTGAGCACCGCGACCCCGCCGCCGTCCGGCATGTGCACATCCAGCAGCACCACATCGGGCCTGGCGGTATTGATGCCGGAGACCGCGTCGGCGACGCCGCCCGCCTCGCCGATCACCTCCATATCGGCCTCCCGCCCCAGCTCGGCCCGGACCCCCGACCGGAAAACGGCGTGATCGTCGACCAGAAAGACGCGCACACTCACCGGTTACTCCTCCTCGTCACGGAGCCATCATGCACCGGGGAGCTCACGGCCGGGCCGCGGGGCCGGGCCGGAACGGGACCGCCCGCTCGGGGTCCGGCGCCGCCGCGCCCAGCGGGAACGGCGTGGTCTCGGCCGCCCCATCCGCGCGCAGCGGGAACCGTGCGGTGGCGGCATCGGCGGCCGAGGCGTCCGGCGCCGGGGCATCCGGCACGGGGGCATCCGGCACCGGGGCATCCGCCGCCGAGGCACCCGCGTGCCCAGGTGTTCCCGCGCCCGAGGCATGCGCCGCCGGGGCGCCCGCTACTGTGGCGCCCCCTACCGCATCGCCGGACCCGGCGCCGGGCTCGCCCTCCGCCGCCACCCCGGAATCGCTGCGCGGCATGACGATCCGCACCTCGGTGCCGCGACCGGGGGTGGAGCGCACCTCGACGGTGCCGCCGCGGCGCTCGATCCGGGCGCGCACCGAGCGCGCCAGCCCCTGCCGATCGGCCGGGACGTCGTCCGGGTCGAAGCCGACGCCCCGATCCCGGACGAACACGCTGACCTGGTGCGGCTCCGCCTCGGCGAAGAGGTCGATCTCCGGGACGCCCGCGTGCTTGGCCGCGTTCACCAGCGCCTCCCGGCCCGCCCCGAGCAGCGCGGTGAAGTGCTCCTTGGGCAGCCCGCTCCCGGTTTCGCCGACATCCATGCTGACGTCGCCGACGGTCACCGGGGTCACCTTCACCCCGTGCTGATCCTCCACCTCGCCCGCGATGGTGCGCAGCGCGGCGGCCAGGCTGGACTGCGCCGGGCCCGCGTCCTCGAAGAGCCAGCGCCGCAGCTCCCGCTCCTGGCTGCGGGCCAGCCGCAGCACCTCCTGCGGGTCGGCCGCCTGGCGCTGGATGAGCGCGAGCGTCTGCAGCACGGAGTCGTGCAGGTGCGAGGCGATCTCCTCGCGCTCCTCGTTGCGGATGCGGGCGGCGCGCTCGGCGTTCAGCGCGCGCACCGTCTTGAGCCAGAGCGGGACGGTGAGCAGCCCGGCCCCGACCAGCGTGACCCCGACCGCGAGCAGCGCCGGGCCGAGCGAGCCGAGATCGATCCGGGCCAGCACGACGACGCCGAGCCCGACCACGACCAGGGTGACCCCCGAGATGATGCGGGACCAGGTGATCACCGTCGGCTTGGCGGGCAGCCCGAGCAGCGAGCGCGGGCCGCTGCCCTCGGCGTCGTACTCGCGCCAGACCAGCGCGGCGCCGACCGCCACCACCACGATGGGCGCCACGATGCCCGCGACCCGCCCGCTGAACAGCCAGGACACCGCCACCGCGAGCCCGATGCCGAGCAGCACCAGCCCGACCGCCTGCCGCCGCTCCTCGCCGGAGGCCTCCTCGGTGTCCGCCCCGGCCGGGGTGAAGAGCCAGAGCAGGCCGTAGCCGAAGATGCCGGCCCCGGCCAGCGCGGAGAGCAGCACGAAGGCCATCCGCACCTGGAAGACCCGGATGCCGAGGTGGTCCGCGATGCCGCCCGCGACCCCGCCGATCACCCGGCCGCCGGTGCGCCGCACCAGCCGCGGCGGGGACTGCCGCTCGGTGGGCACGGGGGCGGCGGTGGCGGGTGACATGGTTCCGATGGTGGCACGCCGCCGGGCGCCGCGACATCGGGAAACACCCTGATGCCCCGGCTCCGGGCAGCGATTCAGGGTTACCCCCGATGCGCGAAAGCCCAGGTCTCGCCACCATGGAAAGCATGAAGACGAGCATCGGAGACCAGCTCCAGCAGTTGTGGCAGACCCGGCCGGTCCGGATGTCGCGCCAGGGCCCGGTCGCCGGCGTCGCCGCCGGCTTCGGCAGGCGCTACGACATCGACCCGGTCCTGGTGCGGATCGCGTTCGTGGTGTCGACGCTCTTCGGCGGGGCAGGTGTGGTGCTCTACCTGCTGGCCTGGCTGATGCTCGACGATGCGGGCGACCCGGGCGTGCCCCCGCGCTCGCTGCTGGACAAGTCGCAGTCGCAGACCAAGACGGTGGTGCTGATCGTCGCGCTCGCCATCGCGGTGAGCACCATGGGGCCGATCGGCGTCGGGCTCGGGGGGTCCGGGCTGATCAGCATGGCGCTCATGCTCGGCGGGTGGTGGTTGCTGCACCTGCGGCAGCCGGAGCCGCCGCTCGGGTTGCCCGGGCCCGAGTCCGCGCTCGGTGGTTTCCCGGCCACCGGGTATCCCGGGGTGTTCCCGGCGGGGGCGCCGCTGCGTTCGGTCGGTGACATGTTCCGGGCCGATCCGGGGCCGTACAGCCCGTACACCAAGCTCCCGGAGTTCTACGCGCCGGAGCCCGATGCGGCGCGGACCACGCCGCTGCGCGCGGAGGCGCCGGAGGAGCGGCTCGACGCGGACGCCCCCGGGCAGTCCGGCACCGGCACCGGCGAAGCCGGGATCGCCGACGGCGAGGCCGACACGGCCAGCGGCAAGGCGGGCACGGCTTTCGGCGAAGCCGGGACTCCCTCGAGCGAGCCCGCGGACAGCGCGACCGGCTCCTCGAGCAGCACCGCCCGCCCGAACCTCACCAAGGAGCCGACCCCGGCGGCCGCCCACCCCTTCACCACCCCGGTTCCCCCCTCCTGGGACCCGCTCGGCGTCGCCCCCCTCGCCTGGGACCTCCCCGAACCCACCCCGGCCAAGGCACCGGTCGTCACCCCCGAGCGCCGCCCGCGCTCCCGCCTCACCCCGGTCACCATCGGCCTCGCCATCCTGGCCGCGGGCGCGGCGGGCGCCGTCGCGGCGGCGGGCGCCGAGTGGATGACCCCGGCCCGGATCGGCGCCGCCGCGCTGGCGGTACTCGGCGTCGGCCTGGTGGTCGGTGCCTTCCTGCGCCGCGGCTACGGCCTCTTCCTGGTGACGGTCCCGGTGGCCGGGTTCGTCCTGCTGGCTTCGCTCATCGGCCCGATGGAGTTCGACCGCGCCGCCATGGGCGAGCACGCCTGGAGCGCCGCCTCGGCGAGCGCCCTGGAACCCGCCTACCGGGTGAACATGGGCAATGCCACGCTCGACCTGCGCCAACTCGCGCTCACCGAGAACCGCGCGGTGGCGCTGGAGGTGCGGATGGGCGAGGCCGAGGTGCTGCTCCCGGCCGACCTCACCGTGAACATGACCTGCGCCACCACCATGGGCGAGTCCAACTGCGTCCCCGGCATCAGCGGCCCGGCCACCCCGGGCGCGCCGGTGCTCGACCTGAATATCGATATCGTCGCCGGAAACGTGGAGGTGCGCCGTGGCTGATCACACCGAGGCTCCGTGCCGCAGGCGGCGCCGCGGCGGGCTGTCGATGTCCATGCTGGTGTCCGGGCTGATCGCGCTGGCGATCAGCATCTGGGCGCTCGCCGGCCCGAGCGCCGCGAGCGCGGCGGACATCATCCCGCTCGGCTGGACGGCGGTCACCGTGGCCATCGTGGCGGGCATCCTGCTGGTGCTCCCGCGCGGGCGGAACAAGAAGGACTGAGGCAGCGCCGGAGACGGGCGCCGCTCCTATCGGGGGCGGCGCCCGTTCCGCGTCACTCCCATTCGATGGTGCCCGGCGGCTTGCTCGTCACGTCGAGCACGACCCGGTTCACCTCGGCGACCTCGTTGGTGATCCGGGTGGAGATGCGCTCCAGCACCTCGTACGGCAGCCGGGTCCAGTCCGCGGTCATGGCGTCCTCGCTGGTCACCGGGCGCAGCACGATGGGGTGGCCGTAGGTGCGGCCGTCGCCCTGCACACCGACGCTGCGCACATCCGCGAGCAGCACCACCGGGCACTGCCAGATCTGCCCGTCCAGCCCGGCCGCGGTGAGCTCCTCGCGGGCGATGGCGTCGGCCTGGCGCAGCGTGGCCAGCCGGTCGCCGGTCACCTCGCCGACGATCCGGATGGCGAGGCCGGGGCCGGGGAAGGGCTGGCGGCCGACGATCTCCTCGGGCAGCCCGAGCTCGCGCCCGACCGCGCGCACCTCGTCCTTGAAGAGCAGCCGCAACGGCTCCACCAGGGCGAACTCCAGATCGTCCGGCAGCCCGCCGACATTGTGGTGCGATTTGATGTTCGCGGTGCCGCTGCCGCCGCCGGACTCCACCACGTCCGGGTAGAGCGTGCCCTGCACCAGGAACTCCACGCTCCCGCCCTGATCCGCCACGATCCCGGTCACCGCGTCCTCGAAGGACCGGATGAACTCCCGGCCGATGATCTTCCGCTTCTCCTCCGGGTCGGTGACGCCCTTCAGCTCGCCGAGGAACTTGTCCACCGCGTCCACCGTCACCAGCTTCGCGCCGGTGGAGGCGACGAAGTCCTGCTGCACCTGCTCGCGCTCCCCGGCCCGCAGCAGCCCGTGGTCGACGAAGACACAGGTCAGGCGATCACCGATGGCCCGCTGCACCAGGGCCGCCGCCACCGCGCTGTCCACCCCGCCGGAGAGGCCGCAGATGGCGGTGCCGTCGCCGATCTGCTCGCGCACCGCGCCGATCAGCGACTCCGCGATATTGGCCGGGGTCCAGCCCGCCGGGATCCCGGCCAGCTCGTGCAGGAACCGGCTCAGCACCTGCTGGCCGTGCGGCGAGTGCAGCACCTCGGGGTGGTACTGCACCCCGGCCAGCCGCCGCGCCCGATCCTCGAAGGCCGCGACCGGCGCGCCCGCCGTCGTCCCGGTGACGGTGAAGCCGTCGGGGGCGTCGGTCACCGCGTCGCCGTGGCTCATCCAGACCGGCTGCACCGCGGGCAGCCCGCCGTGCAGCACACCGCCGTCGATATTCAGCTCGGTGCGGCCGTACTCCCTGGTCCCGGTGTGCGCGACGGTGCCGCCGAGCGCCTGCGCCATCGCCTGGAAGCCGTAGCAGATGCCGAAGACCGGGACCCCGAGGTCGAACAGCCCGGCATCCAGCCGCGGCGCGCCGTCGGCGTACACGCTGGACGGGCCGCCCGACAGGATGACCGCGGCCGGCTTCTTCTCGGCGATCTCCGCCACCGTGATGGTGTGCGGAACCACCTCGGAGAAGACGCGCGCCTCGCGCACCCGGCGGGCGATCAGCTGGGCGTACTGCGCGCCGAAGTCGACGACGAGAACAGGGCTCTGGGTATCTGCCACCCGCCCAGTTTAGTGAGCGCGCGAATCGCCCCGTGCACCCCCGCGCCGCTGGCTATCCTCATCGGCGTGCCGTTCGCCCGTGCGATAGACGCCGACATCCACTACGAGGACAGCGGGGGCACCGGGCCGGTCGTTCTGCTGGCGCACGAATTCTTCATGGACCGAACGATGTTCGCCGCGCAGCAGGCCGCCCTCGCCCCGGAGTTCCGCATCGTCTGCTGGGACGCGCGCGGCCACGGCCGCACCCGTGACCAGCACCTTCCCTTCACCTTCTGGACCGCCGCCCGCGACGCCCTCACCGTGCTCGACCACATCGGGGTGGAGCGCGCGGTGGTCGGCGGCACCGCGCAGGGCGGCTTCATCGCGCTGCGCACCGCGCTGCTCGCCCCGGAGCGGGTGGCCGGGCTGGTGCTGATCAGCACCGAGGCAGGAGGCCTCAGCCGCGAACAGTCCATCGCCACACTGCGTTTCCTCGACCTCTGGTACGACGAGGCATCCAGGGAGCGGGCCGCGCAGCAGCTCGCCCGCTGGCTCATCGGCGACGACGACTGGTACCGCGCCATCTGGACCAGGCGCTGGCTCGGCCAGGGCCGAAGGGACATCGAGGTGGCCGCGGGCTGCGTGCTGGCCCGCGACTCGGTCGCCGAGCGGCTCGGCGAGATCACCTGCCCCGCCCTGGTGATCCACGCCACCGAGAGCGGCATCACCAGGGCGCGGGCCCGCGAACTCGCGCTCGGGCTGCCCCGCTCCACCTACCTGGAGATCGACGGCGCCCGGCTCGCCGTCACCATGACCCACCCGGAGCCGGTGAACACCGCGCTCGGCCGGTTCCTCCGGGCACACACCGCGCTCAGGCCCGGACCGTCAGCCCGACCTTCTGGAATTCCTTGAGATCGGAGTACCCGGCCTTCGCCATCGACCGGGCCAACCCGCCCACCAGGTTCAGCGAGCCGAACGGGTCGTCCGACGGGCCGAAGAGCACCCGGTGCAGGCTCGGCCGCTCGCGCTCCGGATCGGCGCCGCCCGCGTCCCACGGGTCGTCCACATCCAGCAGCGCGCCGCGCGGCACCGAGGGGTGCGCCGCCGCCGACGGCCAGTACCAGCCGCGGCCCGGCGCCTCCGCGGCCAGCGCCAGCGGCACCCCGAGCACCGCGGCGTCCGCGCCGCAGGCGATCGCCTTGGCCAGCTGGCCGGAGGTCGAGACATCGCCGTCCGCGATCACGTGCACGTACCGGCCGCCGGTCTCGTCCAGGTAGTCCCGCCTGGCCGCCGCCGCGTCCGCGATCGCGGTCGCCATCGGCACCCCGATCCCCAGCACCTCGCCGGTCGTGGTCGCGCCCGGGTACGAGCCGTAGCCGACGATCACGCCCGCCGCGCCGGTCCGCATGAGGTGCAGCGCGGTGCGATGATCGCTCACCCCGCCCGCCACCACCGGGACGTCCAGCTCCGCGATGAAGGTCTTGAGGTTGAGCGGCTCGCCCTCGCTCACGTGCTCCGCCGAGATGATGGTGCCGTGCACCACAAGCAGGTCCACCCCGGCCTGCACCAGCGCGGGGGTGAGGGCGCGGGCGTTCTGCGGGCTCACCCGGACGGCGACCGTCACGCCCGCCGCGCGCACCTGCGCCACCGCGGCGGCCAGCAGGTCCGGCTGCATCGGGGCGGCGTGCAGCTCCTGCAGCAGGGCGACGGCGCGGTCGGACGGGCCGTCGGACGCCAGCTCGGTGAGCTGCTCGATCCTGGCCTCGACATCGGCGTGCCTGGCCCAGAGCCCCTCGCCGTTGATCACGCCGAGGCCGCCGAGCTTGCCGAGCTCGATCGCGAACTCCGGCGAGACCAGGGCGTCGGTGGGGTGGGCGACCACGGGGATGTCGAAGCGGTAGGCGTCCAGCTGCCAGTGCAGCGACACCTGCTTGGACGACCGGGTGCGCCGCGACGGGACGATATCGACGTCGTCCAGGTCGTACGTCCGGCGAGCGGTCCGGCCCATGCCGATTTCCACCATGTCGCGCATAAGTGCTGTGCCTTTCTGCCCGCTGGCGCGGGCGGGGTTTGCGGCCCTTCGGGGTCCCGCGTTCGGCGGCCGAGACTCGCGGCTGCGCCGCATTGCTTCGGCCGCCGAACGCGGGACGGGCCGCAAACCCGTTGTGGGCTCGTCTACGACGTCGCCGTGGATCCGGATGTTGACCCGGGGGTGCCGCCCCGGGGGGGTGTGGCGGGGGCGGACATGGTTCTACCCCGGCCTTTGCGGAAGACCGGGGTAGAGCTTAGCCGCGGCCGGTGTAGTTGGGGGCCTCGACGGTCATGGTGATGTCGTGGGGGTGGCTTTCCTTCAGCCCGGCCGCGGTGATCTGGACGAACTGGGCGTTCTGCAGGTGCGGGATGTTCTGCGAGCCGGTGTAGCCCATGGCGGCGCGGAGGCCGCCGACGAGCTGGTGGATCACCTGGTTCACCGGGCCGCGGAAAGGAACCCTGCCCTCGATGCCCTCGGGGACCAGTTTGTCCTCGGCGAGGACGTCGTCCTGGAAGTAGCGGTCCTTGGAGAAGCTCTTGGCCTGGCCGCGGCCCTGCATGGCGCCGAGCGAGCCCATGCCGCGGTAGCTCTTGAACTGCTTGCCGCCGACCAGGATGAGTTCGCCGGGGGATTCCGCGGTGCCGGCGAGCAGCGAGCCGAGCATGACGGTGGAGGCGCCCGCGGCGATGGCCTTGGCGATATCGCCGGAGAACTGGATGCCGCCGTCGGCGATCACCGGCACACCGGCGGGGCCGCAGACCGACACCGCCTCCAGGATCGCGGTGATCTGGGGGGCGCCGACGCCGGCGACCACGCGGGTGGTGCAGATCGAGCCGGGGCCGACGCCGACCTTCACCGCGTCCGCGCCCGCGTCGACCAGCGCCTGCGCGCCCGCCCGCGTCGCCACATTGCCGCCGACGATCTGGATTCGCTCGCCGACCTCGGTCTTCACCTTGGTCACCATCTGCAGCACCTGGGCCTGGTGGCCGTGCGCGGTGTCGACCACCAGCACGTCCACCCCGGCGTCGGCCAGCGTCATGGCGCGCGACCAGGCATCCTCACCGACGCCGACTGCGGCGCCGACCAGCAGCCTGCCGTCCCGGTCCTTGGTGGCGTTCGGATATTGATCGGTCTTGACGAAGTCCTTCACGGTGATCAGGCCGCGCAGCCTGCCGCCGCCGTCCACGATCGGCAGCTTCTCCACCTTGTGCCTGCGCAGCAGCCCGAGCGCCGCCTCCGCGGTGACGCCCTCCTGCGCGGTGATCAGCGGCGCCTTGGTCATGACGTCGGCGACCCTGCGGTTCTGGTCCACCTCGAACCGCATGTCGCGGTTGGTGATGATGCCGACCAGCGCGCCCTGCTCGTCCACCACGGGAAGGCCGGAGATCCGGAAGCGGGCGCACATGGCGTCCACCTCGGCGAGGGTGTCGGTCGGGCGGCAGGTGACCGGGTCGGTCACCATCCCCGCCTCGGAGCGCTTGACCGTCTCCACCTGGGCGGCCTGATCGGCGCCGGAGAGGTTGCGGTGCAGCACGCCCATCCCGCCCGCGCGGGCCATGGCGATCGCCATCCGCGCCTCGGTGACGGTGTCCATCGCCGAGCTGACCAGCGGAGTGCGCAGCCGGATCTCGCGGGACAGCCTGCTCGAGGTCTCCACCGAGCTGGGAATGAGGTCCGACGCCGCGGGCAGCAGCAGCACGTCGTCGAATGTGAGACCGAGCATGGCGATCTTGTTCGGATCGTCACCCCCCGTATGAGGGCGAGCGGCGAGTCGTTCGCCCGGTACGGGATTACTCATTCGGATCGACCCCTCCTGGACGTCGAAGGCACCGGGAGCCGGGTCGGAACCGGCGCCGCGGCGGTGTGAAGCGGATGGACGGTAGCGGCGCCGGACGCCCCGGATGCGGCGGGCGATACGGACGGCTTCCGTAAATACGCCGAGCTGCGCGGGGTTCGCCAGTGCCTTTCGCCTATGGTATCGGTCGG
The DNA here is from genome assembly GCF_040654395.1 of Nocardia sp. NPDC050697. Classification (NCBI taxonomy): domain Bacteria; kingdom Bacillati; phylum Actinomycetota; class Actinomycetes; order Mycobacteriales; family Nocardiaceae; genus Nocardia; species Nocardia sp. NPDC050697. The sequence continues at coordinate 721 of NZ_JBFAHY010000011.1, read as the reverse complement.
GTGAACGCGATGTTCCAGTCGGTCCGCCCGGGAAACTTGCCCGGCGCACCGCTGGCGCAGACCCACCTGTTCTGCGTACCGTGGGGATGTGCGTGACCATCTACCACCTGGCTTGCCGCCGGATCCCTTCGCCGGAGACCCCTCCGACCCGTCCGCCGCGCTCGATGCCATCGAGCCCGGCGAGCCGCTGGATCCCCATGAGCGCCTCGCGGTCGAGGAAGATCTCGCCGACCTCGCTGTCTACGAAGCCCTGCTGGCGCACCGCGGGATCCGCGGACTCGTGGTCAGCTGCGAGGATTGCAGGCAGGATCACTACCACGACTGGGACATGCTCCGCGCGAATCTGCTGCAACTGCTCGTCGACGGCACCGTCCGCCCGCACGAGCCCGCCTACGACCCGACCCCGGAGGCCTACGTCACCTGGGATTACTGCCGGGGATACGCGGACGCCTCGATGAACGAGGCCTTCCACGGCGACGGGTTCGACGGCTTCGACAGCTGAGACGAGAAACACCAACGGCGCGCCCACCGAGCGCGCCGACTCCGAAGCGGGCCACGCACACCCCGCCTAACTCCACGACGTCGCAGACGAGCCCACACCGGGTTTGCGGCCCGTCCCGCGTCCGGCGGCCGAAGCAATGCGGGGGAGCACGGGGGAGAGGGCGGCCGACGCGGGACCCCCAAGTGCCCCAAAACCCCCCCCCGCCCGCGGGGCGTTAAA
>NZ_JBFAHY010000010.1:0-258355 GCF_040654395.1 Nocardia sp. NPDC050697 | reverse complement strand
GAGTAGCCCGGCTCGCGAACCTCGCTCACGCAGCCTGACACTCCGATCCGCCGCTGCTCTTCACAGCCTTCCAAGACTTACGGGACAGCGTTTAGCCCAGGCGCTGATGGCCGCGACGTCGGCGCGTCTGCGAATACATTGCCGGGGCTGCAAGAAGAATCTCGTCCACTAGATGGTACGTTCTGAGGCTCTCGATATGCCATACTTCCAGGGAAGCAGTGGACGCTGACTTTCTCGGCAACCTCGGTATAGTCACGGACCTTTGCTGATCAGCAAAATCTCGACTGAGCCCAGGGGGAATAAGGTGTCATCAGGAATTAGTCGCGCCGTGCCGTCCGAGTATGTCGCAGCGGCTATCGGGTCGACCTTATCGATCGCGGCAGCAATCGCCAGCTATAAGTTAGGTGTCTCGGCAGACACAAGCTTTGTTGTCGGTTTGATTGGAGTTGTAATTTCATTGCAGGCGGAAGTGCTTGTGTGGAATACTCGACTTCGACACTCTCTCTCTGAGATGGGTGAGATTTCTTCTGTGGTAATGGATCGACCAGAGTACAGCAAGCGTATCCTGAGCATACTGCGATCCATTGAGGTCTTAACGAGCGAATCCGAATCGATCAACGCAATCGCGAATCCAATATTTATGGCCCGAGCCAGCAGGTTGGTTACCCAATGCCAGAACGATTTATCGGTAATGGCGGGCGGCACTTTTGTGGCAGCTCAGTACGATTTCGGATCGTTGGATGACGCGATCAGCAGGGCGAGATATAGCCTAATCGGTGTGGCACTTCAAGGCGTCGACAGAGTAACGTTCCGTGAACTGGGTGGATACGAACAGTATCTCCATGCTCAAAGAGAGGCTCTTGCCCGCGGCGTCACCATCGAGCGAATATTTATACACTCTCAGCGGAATGAAAATTTGATTGAAACCATGGATGAGCAGGTTCGCATGGGTATACGTGTATTCGAGATCGATGTCGACCTGGTTCCTCCGTATTTGCGTGTGGACTGCGCCATTGTGGACAACTCTTTCTACGGCAGGATCGAGAGCAGTCCCGCTGGAGGGATAATTGCCACCCGGTACTCTAGGAATGAAGCCGAACTAAATGCGCGGGTATCCGAATTCGAAGAGCTGAAGACGATCGCCAGGAGGTACTCACAATCGGGTGCCGCAGGAAGTTGAGTGGGAGGCGGTCGAGACGGATACTTCACTACTGTCGCGTCAACACGCCACGCTCCTGAAGGATCTCCAGCAGCCCGCCCATGGAAAAGCCGTACCGCTGGCTGTACTGCCTGGGCAGGTTGGTCAATCGGCTGATGGGTCTCATGGAGCCGGGTTGCGTCCAGCAGAGTGGTGTACGGGCCTGTCGCTGCTCGTAGCGGCGGAGGTGATGAAGTGAGGCGAAATTCGTCTGTCCGGAGCCATGTTCGAGGCTCCGCATAGTGCGGCGGGTGGCACTATCTCAGGGCATGAGAGTTCTTCTCGGGGGGTTGGCCGTCGTGGTGTGGGTCGCGGTGGCTGTGGGCGCGGCGTCGGCGCAGGTGACCACCACAGCACCGACCGCGCCCAGCTCGGCACCGACGAGCACGGGCATGCCGACCACCACGTCCAGCACCGCGGATAAGCTTCCTGTCTCGGAGAGGACCGGGCTCAACCAGGCCGACGCGGTCCTCGGCGCCGGCGCGCTGACTGTGCTCGCTGCGGGGATCGCATTTGTGGGAGTTTGGTTAACCCGCCGCCAAGCCGATCGGCACTTCGCTGCCACGCACGAGCTGGAGCAGATCAAGGCGCTGCGGGAGCGCTACACGACCTGCGCCGAACAGCTGGCGCACGACGATCCGGCGGTCAGGACAGCGGGTGTGTACGGGCTGGGAGCTCTAGGCAGCGATTGGCACGCCCGAATCGTCGGCACGCGGAGGCCCAGCTTCTTGGATCGCATGAAGGGCCGCGTACGGAAAGCGTGGCAGAAAGTACGGAGAGCGTGGCAGAAGGTCCGGAGAGCGTGGCAGAAAGTCAGGAGAGCGCAGCAGGATGTGTACGGTCTCCTAGTCCTTGAGCGCCCGCCACCTGAGCGGGAGGAAGTGCAGGTGTGCGTCGAGTTGCTGTGTGCCTACCTGCGCTCCTCCACCAGGACGTCGGAAGACGACCGCGGGCCGCGCCGCGCCGCAATCGCCGTGCTTGAGCAGCGGTCCCAGCAATGGGCATGGCTTAACCTCGACTACGACCTGCGCGACGCTGATCTCACAGCTGCGAAGTTGTCCTTTGCGATCTTGCCTCGGGTGGACCTGACCGACGCGAACCTGACTGACGCGTACCTATTAACCGCTGACCTGACCCGCGCGAACTTGACCCGCGCGAACCTGACCGACGCAGACCTGATCGGCACGAGCCTGAACTACGCCATCCTGACCCGCGCGAACCTATACGGCACGACATTGAGCGTGAATATGAAAGGTGCACAACTGGATCACGCGAACCTGACCGGCGCGGACCTGATCGGCGCGAAGCTGATCGGTGCGGACCTGACCGGCGCGACGCTAATCGGCGCGGACCTGACCGGCGCGGACCTGACCGGCGCGGACCTGGAAAGGGCGAAGCTGATCGGCGCGGACCTGGAAGAGGCGAAACTGATCGGCGTAAAGAACGCTGAAAGTGCTTCGTGGCCGGAAGGCTACCCACCAGTCGAGCTCGACGACTGAGTTCGTAGGCCCCTATCTGGTCGCTGACGGCCGCGCTCATCTTGGATCAGGCGGTGTAGGGGTTTGCGCGTGTTCGGAAATTGATCTTGGTCTCAACCGGTCAGCGCATCACTGCAGGTGATTGATGTGTGGTCGTGGAGGCGTCAGTGGGTGGAGCAGTTGGCCCGTTCAGTGTGGAGCAGCAGGAGCGGATCTGGGGCGGCTGGCGTGGCGGGGAATCGCTCGGGCTGATCGCCGGCGTGGTCGGGAGTACGCGACCGCGGGTCGGGCAATTCCTGCGTGCCAGCGGCGGGATCCGGCCTGTGCCTCGCCGCCGCCGGGCCGGGCATCTATCGCTCGGTGAGCGGGAGAAGATCTCGCGGGGGATCGCCGCGGGTTGCTCGGCCCGGGTGATTACGCAGCGGATCGGCAGGACAGCCTCGACGGTCTCGCGGGTGGCTCTGGTCGCCAATCCGAGCAGCGGATGGTCGCGAATTGCAACAGCGGCCCGGTCCCGGATCCCGGAAGCACCACGTCGGCCTGGTCGCGCACCAGCAGTACCCGGCTGACCTCCCGCACCAGGTCGAAGCTCCTGCGCCGCGGACCGGTCGGCTGGCCGGGGTGCTGCTGGGTTTCACGACCATCGGATCGAGCGGTGTCGGATTTCGCGATCGGACCGCTCTTGAGATCCGCGACCAGAGCCACGCGGGAGATCGCCCGCAACGGCGGCAGGCAGGTCTACCCGGCGGTCCTCGCCGACTCCGCGGCGTTCGAGCGGGCGCGTCGCCCGAAGCCGAGCAAGCTCGCCACCGACCCGGCGCTGCGCGAGGTGGTCGCGGCGAAGCTGGGCCAGGACTGGTCACCACAGCAGTTCGCGTCGTGGCTGCGCCGCTGCCACCCTGGTGAGGCCGAGCGCCGGATTTCCCACGAGTCGATCTACCGGGACCTGTACACGCCGTCGCGCAAGTCGCTTCGACAGCAGACGGTTCCACCGGCTGCGTAGCGAGCGGCCGTGGCGACGGCCGCGCCGCAAGACCGTCTCGCACGGACGTGGCCGGATCAGGTACATGGTCTCGATCCACGACCGCCCCGCCGAGGCCGACACCCGAGAGGTGGCCGGGCACTGGGCAGGAGATCTCGTGTTCGGGACACGGCCCTCGGCAGTGGCGACGTTGGTCGACCGCGCGACCCGCTACACGATGTCGTGGCCCTGGCCGACGGATACCGGGCTGACGCGGTCGCGACAGCGTTGATCGATCACCTGGGTAGGTTGCCGGAGTCGCTGCGCAGATCTCTGACCTGGGATCGAGGTAGGGAGATGGCGGCTCACGCCGCCGTCACGGCGGCGCTGTCGATGCCGGTGTACTTCTGCGATCCCCACCATGCCTGGCAGCGCGGCACGAACGAGAACACGAACCGGCTGCTGCGCCAATACCTGCCCCGCAACGCCGACCTCTCGACGCTGTCCCAGCATGAGCTCGACGCGATCGCCGCGAAGCTCCACCATCGGCCCCGCCGCGTGCTCGACTGGGCCACCCCCGGCCGAGGCGCTCGACGGCACCGGACACCTCCAGCACCGGCCGGCACCCACCAGTGGCGCGGTCGGCTTGCGATGATCGGAGACCATGAGCGGTCGTAGACTCCCTGACCTGGACGTGGTTCGCGTGCAGCGGTGGTGCGCCGCCCAGGTGCCCGAGCAGCTGCGCGGTGAGATCCGCGTCGAGTGCGACGTCGCAGCCCGGCATCTGACGATCTGCGAATGCCGGCCGCCGTGGCGAGACGACCTCGGCCCCGAGTGGACCCGATTCCCCATCGCCCACCTGTGCCACACCAAAGCCACCAGGCTCTGGACCTTGTACTGGCGCGACCGCCACCTGAAGTTCCACCGCTACCAGCACCTGGCCCCCAGCCCGCACGTCCAGGACCTGCTCGACTACCTCGACCAGCGAGCCGACCCCATCTTCTGGGGATGACCAAGCCGACAACTACCCTGACGGTGCGCTGACCGGTTGAGACCAAGTTCGTTTTCCGAACGCCGGTCGGGCGACGGCGAACTCATCGAGTGTTCGGTGCGACCCCGTAACGAACGTAGGGAGCTCGCGGTCCGCCCGCGAACTCCCTACGCCCGCTGGGGAAGGCTGTTGGTCGTCACGTCTGGCTGGCGTGACGCAGACCTTTCAGCAGGGTTCCGTGCTCGGTTGTCAACTGACTGGGACCTGGACCCATCCGATGGTCGAATACACGCCGCCGCTGAGGTTGAGTTGCTGGGCGATGACGGTGCGTGATCCGGTGGCGGTCGGTGTCCAGTTGATCGTCGCAACCAGATTCGGGTCCGCGGTTGCGATGCCGATTTCGGTGAAATCGGTGTTGCTTCCCGTCTTCCGGTCGATGAACCGTACCGAGGTGCCTGGGATGAGAGCTGTCGCCGACACGGCGTAGGTCTGCCCCACGATGTGAGTGTTGCCCGCGACTGTCACTTTCCCGTTGGTGATGTCCGCTGTCGCTCCGGGCGCGGCCAGCACGACCGCCGCTGCCACCCCGCTGACAGCGACACCGAACAATCGGGCACGAGTCTTGAGACCAAGCATGGGATTCCCCCTCCGTCGCCTCGGCGCTACGTCCGTAGCGCCGAGGGGGACGATACCGACGTGTACTGACAGAAAGATTCGGCCGAATTCGGACCGAGGAAGAGCCGGATGCAGTCTCTCCGTGCCGAGATCGCTCCAGCTGACTGTGTCGGAAATGGATCGTTTTCCGACACCCGCCGCCCGGTGACCGTCGCGCCTGGTGGTGAGTGTCGGCAACTCGCGTCGGAAATCAACGTCGCAAAACCTCTGTCCGCCTGTATTTTCGACGCATGTTGATCGGGTACGGGCGGATCTCCACCGCCGAGCAGAACGCCGACCACCAACGCGACGCCTTCATCCGCGCCGGCGTGCACGAGCGCGACGTCCACATCGACATCGCCTCCGGCGCCAAAGCCACCCGCCCCCAACTGGATCTGGTGCTGCGGATCGCCCACGCCGGCGACACCCTGGTCATCACACGCCTGGACCGGCTCGGCCGCTCGATGCTGCACCTGGTCACCCTCGGCGCCGAACTGCGCGAGCGCGGGATCGGGTTGAAGGTGATCGAGCAGGGCATCGACACCGACACCCCCGAAGGCCGGGCCATGTTCGGGATGCTGTCGGTGCTCGCGGAGTTCCAGCGCGAGCTCATCGTCGCCAACACCCACGACGGCCTGGCCGCCGCCCGGGCCCGCGGCCGCCGCGGCGGGCGCCCGCCGAAGCTCTCGGCGGATCAGGCCGCACTCGCCCAGCGGCTCTACGACGAGGGCGCGCACACCGTGCAGCAGATCGCCGACATCGTCGGCGCTGGCCGGACCACCGTTTACGGCCACCTCACCAAGACGGCTGGTGGCACCCGGCCCCGCACCGGCGCGAGCCGGGCGAGCACCGCGGCCCCGGAGAGATCGCTCGCCATCGAGCCGTCAGTTGCTGCCGCTGAGTCTGCCGTCGCTCCGATCGGGCTGGTCACCGGGGACCCGGTGCCGGAGGCTGCGGTGAGAGTGGTCGCCGTCGAAATGATCCCCGCACCAGCGGATGCCGCTGCGGAGCCCGCCACGACGCTGTCCCGTCCGGGGGTAGGCACCGCGCGTGAGCCGCGCGCGGGGGTGGTCGGGCGTGCCCGGGTGCGGCGGGTGGAGCCGTGCCCGAGCTGCGGGACCGAGCCCAGCCATGCTTACGGGCCGTTGCAGTTGACCGCCGATGTGGCGTTCCGCTGGTACGAACTTGACACCTCCCCTGATAACCGGGGTGGGCTGATCGCGACTCGGCACTGTGCGAACTGCCAACCCGTCCAGCGGTTCGCGATCGTCTGTGCCGAGCCGGATTGCGAGGAAGGACCCCTGCTCGGTGGTGAGCTCGCCGCCGAAGCCCGCGCGGCCGGCGGGCGGGTGCCCGCGCTCGTGCAATGGCTGCTCAACGCGCGAGGTTGGACCACCACCACCGGCGGTGCGTTGCGCTGCCCGCAACACCACTGACCTGGCCTGACGGGGGCGCTCGGATGGTTCTCGTGCTGCCGCCGACACGGGGGCCGCCGGTAAAGCCGGGATACAGCGCCGGTCCGGGCTCCGCTATGCGGCCTCATCGAGCAGCTCGTGGAGCTGCTGCAGTGCTTCGGGGGACATCACGGTGAGGGCGTGGGCGGTGAAGTCCTCCGGCCTGAGCGCGGTCCGCAGTTCACGCAGAGCACGAATGTCGATCGAGACTTGAGGCACTTCGAGTTCGAGCCGGAGTGCTAGGGCGCGGATGTGCCACACCACCGCCTCACCGTACAGTTCACACGCCGACTTCACCTCCCCCCTCACCGAGAACGAGGTGGCCATGCCGGCGCGGTTGCCGAGTTCCTCGTTGATGGTGAGGGATTGCTGGTAGCGGCGTTCGGCCTCGCTGTAGTCCCCCCGGTCCTGGGCGAGGATCCCCAGTTGGTGGAAGCCGCCAGCCATGCCGGCGCGGTCGCCGAGTTCCTCGGAGATGGTGAGGGATTGCTGGTAGCGGCGTTCGGCCTCGCTGTAGTCCCCCCGGTCCTGGGCGAGGTTCCCCAGTTGGTGGAAGCTGCTGGCCATGCTGGCGCGGTTGCCGAGTTCCTCGGAGATGGTGAGGGATTGCTGGTAGCGGCGTTCGGCCTCGCTGTAGTCCCCCCGGCCTTGGGCGAGCATCCCCAGTTGGTGGAAGCCGCCAGCCATGCCGGCGCGGTCGCCGAGTTCCTCGAAGATGGTGAGGGATTGCTGGTAGCGGCGTTCGGCCTCGCTGTAGTCCCCCCGGTCCTGGGCGAGGTTCCCCAGTTGGTGGAAGCCGCCAGCCATGCCGGCGCGGTCGCCGAGCTCCTCCTCGATGGTGAGGGATTGCTGGTAGCGGCGTTCGGCCTCGCTGTAGTCCCCCCGGCCTTGGGCGAGCATCCCCAGCTGGTGGAAGCCGCCAGCCATGCCGGCGCGGTCGCCGAGCTCCTCGTTGATGGTGAGGGCTTGCTGGTAGCGGCGTTCGGCCTCGCTGTAGTCCCCCCGGAGCTGAACGAGGCGGCCCAGCTGGTGGAAGCCGCCAGCCATGCCGGCGCGGTCGCCGAGCTCCTCGGAGATGGTGAGGGATTGCTGGTAGCGGCGTTCGGCCTCGCTGTAGTCCCCCCGGTCCTGGGCGAGGATCCCCAGTTGGTGGAAGCTGCGGGCCATGCCGGCGCGGTTGCCGAGTTCCTCCTCGATGGTGAGGGATTGCTGGTAGCGGCGTTCGGCCTCGCTGTAGTCCCCTCGTGCCTGGGCGAGGATCCCCAGTTGGTGGGTGAGGGGTGCGGTTTGGGGTGCCTTGGCGGGGAGCAGGGTGAGGGTTTGGTGGAGGAGGGTGGTTTCGTGGTCCCAGGCTCCGGTGGTGTGGAGCCGGCTGCTGATGGCGTGGGTGATGGCGAGCAGGGCGGTCAGGTCGCCGGTGTGGGTGTGGTGGTGGCGGGCTTCGAGCAGGTCGTGCAGGTCGTGGTCGCGGTCTTGGGGCCAGACTTGCACGCGCCAGGTCCAGTAGTCGGCGGCGCGCTGGTGCGCGGTAGTGACTTCGTCCTCGGGAGCGTTGTGGTGCAGGGCGGTGGCGGTAGAGCGGTGCACGAACACCGTCTGCCCGTTCAGGCTGATCAGGTTGTTAGCGAGTAACTCGTCGACCAGTTCGCCCAAATCGGTGTCGGTGGAGACCGGCGGGTGAGGGGTACTGGTGTACTCGGTGAGCGCGGGCTGGATCTCATCGAGGATCTGCTGGGGAACCTGGGCGAGGTCGAAGCGGCCCCCGTCGGTGGGGGTGATGCCATGCTCGGTCAGCGTGGCGATGATCGCCTGTTCGGCGGCTCGGCGGTCGGGGGTGTGGGCGGCGGTGGGGTCGGGTTCGCCGATCTGGAACAGCAGCGCTAGGGCGTCGACGGGTTCGCGGTAGACCGAGGCGCCCAGCAGCAGCCGCTGGGCGGCGGAGGTGAGGCGGGTGAGGAGCTCGGTGAGCAGGATGTCGTCGGCGATCAGGGTGATCGTGGCCGCCAGGGCCGCGTCGAGATCCGTACCGCTGTCGGTGAGGGCGGGACGGGTGGCAGGGTTGGCGGCCAAGGCGGTGGTGAGGCGGGCGGTGATGTCGCTGTAGCGGCCGGTACCGCCGGTGAGCAGAGCGTCGAGGTATTCCAGGCTGCGGGGGTGCCCGCCGACCAGGAGCCAGAGACGGTCGAGTTCGCGCTCGTCGAGCCGGTCCAGAGCGGGCAGGGACCAGATCAGTTTGAAGGTCTCGGCCCGGGTCATCGGCCCGACCTGATGGGCCAGCAGCCGGGTCTGGGCGCCGCCGGGCAGGGGAAAGGTGTAGCGGCTGGTGATCAGCAGCCGGCTCTTCGCGGGTCCGGTCGCCCAGATGGTGAGGAGTTCGGCGAGCTGGGTATCAGCGAGTTCATGGCCGGGGTCGAGGTTGTCTTCGAAGTTGTCGAGCACCACCAGTACCGGGTACCGGGCCAGGATCTCGTCGCGCAGGTCCTCGAACCGGTCCCGCCACGGCGCGGCGACATCACGGGCATCGGCCAGCACCCGCGGCAGCAGGTGATCGGCTACGCCTTGCTCACGCAGCAGGCGTTGCAGCTTGCGGGCCACCCCGCCCAGGATTTGGTCGACACTGAGCGGGCCGGTGAACACCACCTGCAGCCGGTTGCCTCGGTCGCGGGCGAGTAGTTCGGCCGCGAGGGTAGTCTTGCCGATCCCGCCGAGCCCGTGCAACACGACCCCGGTGTACTGGGTACCGGCCAGCACGGTGGGCAGGGTGCGCAGTTCCCGGCGCCGGCCGACGAAGACCCCGACCTCGCGCTGCGGCAACCCCGGCACCACCTGCCCGGTCTCTACGGACCCGGTCCCAGAGTCGGTGTCGCGGTCGGTGTGGGTGTCGAGGTGGACTTCGGGGGCGGGTGCGAGGACGGTGACCACGCTCCACTCGTCCAGGCTCGCCAGGACGCGGTCGCGGGGGATCTCGGAGCGGCTCCACTGCTGGTGGATGACGCGACGGGCGGTAGATAGGGCGGTGAGGACTTCGGGGCGGTGCTGACGGGCAAGTTCTTGGTAGAGGCGGGCGAACAGCGCGGTGGCGTAGCGGTCGGTCACCGAGGTCTCGGTCGCAATCACCACACTCGCCCCCGCCGCCAACAACTCCGCGGCGAACGACGGCGCACCGGCCTCGCCCGCGACATCGGTATAGCAGGCCGCCAGGCTGATCACCGGCGGCATCCGCCCCACCGGAACGGCCTCGGCGATCAGCACGGCTGCCTTCACCTTCCGGGCGGCGCCGGTGTCGGTCTCCAGGAACAGATGCCCCGGGCTGCCGTGCCCACTCAGGTGCAGGACGTGGGCGTCGAAGACGTCGAGCTCGTCGCGGATGGCGTCGGTGGTGGCGAACTCCACGATGCGCACCCCGGCTGCTCCGTGGCGGGCGGCCTTGACCGCGTCCAGCACATTGCGCAGCTCGCGCTCGTAGTCCAACACCACCCCACCCCCCTGGTCGGGGGCGGCGATCGCTACCAAGATCCGCAACGGCCCCCCGAGTAGCCGTGGCGCCCGCCCTGGGGCGCGGCGGTACACCGTGACCAGCCGATGCAACGCCAACGGCTGCCCCGACCCCGGAGCCGGGAGCGCCTCCCACGGAATCTCTCCGTACGGGCCCGGCTCGATACCGACGCGCACCGGCACATCCGCCGCGCCCGCCTCTGCCAGCACCTTCGCCAACGCGGCCGAGACCGGTTCGGGCAGGAACGATTCCGCGGCCAGCTGCCCGGCATAACGCAGCGACACCGTCCCGATCCCGGCATCGACACCGGTGTCGTCGAGGAGGGTGCGGGTGTCGGCGCCGCGGCGGCTACGTTCACGCCGCACGTCGAACAGGGCATTGGCCAGCCCCGGCTTCACACCGGCGTGGCCGGCGGTGATGTCGAGGTTGCGTCCGTGCAGCCGGACCTGGGTGTCGGTGACCGACAGCACGAGATCGACCGCCGCATCCAGGGGCGGGGGGCCGGTGACCTCGATCGTGGTGAGGCCGTCGAGCAGGGGGTGGAGATCTTCGATGCGGGCGACCCACACGGTGCCCTGCCCCCACTGATCACCGCTGTTGTAGCGCTCGGACACCACCCCGAGGACGAAATCGTCGGACTGGCGGCGGACCGGGCCGCCGCTCATTCCTTTCATCACCGACTTCGACTCCAGCCGTCCCAGCGGGATCTGATCGTCACGCATCGTTCCCCCGGCCCACGATCCCGGGGCGTCGAGGAACCGATGGGTGTGCTGATCGAGGAAGACCGCGACCCCGGTCACCACCGTCGCCGCGCCGATGTCGATGCTGTCGGTGCTCGCCCACCCTGCCACCGACGCCGCCAACGCCGTCTCGGTGGTCAGCACCGCCAGGTCGTGGATCAGGTCCAGCCGCGCGACCTGCGCCTGGAACACCTCGCCGCCCCCGGCCAGGGCGTCGACGGGCACCACCGCGTCCAGGTAGCCGGCGCCGACCTCGTTCAGTACGTGCGCGGCGGTGACGAGCACCCCGGGCGCGGCCTGGAAACAGGTCCCGGCCGGGAAGTCGTTGGCGTGCAGGATCCGGCCCAGATAGCCGGGCACCCGGACATCAGGTGACGAGGCGGCGTTGGCGTTCACGACTGCGCAGTGCCCTCGTCTGCAGCGGGGGTGGTTTCGGGGACGGTGGTGGTGCCGTCGTAGATGAGCTTGACCTTCAGGCTCGCGTCCGCCGAACCGCCGGCGACGATGATGTTGCCCTTGGCCGAGAACCCGATCCCGAACTCCAGCTCCACTCGATCCGGCTTCGCCTGCTCACCCAAGCCCCGCACCAGGTCCGCGGTCTGGGAAGCCGCGGCGGTGATCACCGTGCGGGCCCGGTCGAACACATCACCCACCCGCTCGGCCACCCCGGTGCCGGTGGGTTCGGAGCCGGGCACCATCACCGTCTCCACCAACACCTCGACACCCGCGAACTGCATCGGCGTCACAGGACCACGCACAACCATCAACCCCAATCGAACGAATGACAACCGCGAACACGAGCCCCACCGCAGGCGGCGCCGACAACTTCACCACGAAACACCAACCAGCGCAGAGACTCCGCCGAACACACCCCACACCCCAACCACGCGGCGCCGGTATCCACCGAACGATCGACACCACCCACCCCCGGGAGATGCCTGTCGTGCCCCGAAGGGTTCGTTTTCCGAACACTCGCCCGCGCGGCGCCGCCGAGCCGGGACTCGCAGGAGCCGGTGTTCGGAAACCTGTGCGGAAACCGGTAGGCTCCCACCCGGTTTTCGAACACGTTTCCCGAACGAATTCGGAAGAGGAGAGCGCCGTGGCGTTGGTCGGTCTGGTCCGGGTGAGCACGTCCAGGCAGGAGACCGCGCGCCAGCACGACGACCTGGATCCGATCTGCGTGAAGGTGTTCGAGGAGAAGATCTCCGGCCAGCTCGCCGTCGCCGACCGGCCCGGGCTGCAGGCGGCGCTGTCGTATCTGCGACCGGAGGACATGCTCGTGGTGCAGGAGGCCGACCGGCTCGGCCGCAATCTGCTCGAAGGGCTGCTCGTGCTCAACGACCTGTTCGAGCAGGGGATCCAGGTGAAGGTGCTGCACGGCATCGCTGCCGGGGATCACACCGAGCGCAGCCTCATCCTGGACCTGGCCCTCGCGCTGGCCGAGGATCGGCGCCGTGATATCGCCCGCAAGACCCGCGACGGCTTGGCCGCGGCCGCGAAGCGGGGGCGTAAGGGTGGCCGACCGCGGGTGGTCGATGCCGACAAGCGCCGCGCGATCCTGGCGCGGCGGGCCGAGGGCGAGTCCCTACGCGAAATCGCTCGGGGGGTTGGGGTCAGCTTGGCGGTGGTGCACGGCGAGGTGAAAGCCGCCGAAACGCGGGAATCGTGAGCAGTGGGTCCGCGTCGTTCGATTTATCAGAACCAGCGCTCAATCCATCGAGAACCTCGCTGCTTCCGCGCTGCGGTGAGGTTGTGGCGGGTGTTTAGGGTGGCGGCGTGGTCGTCGCCGAGGACCCGTCGGCGGTCGGTGAGCACCTGCTCGAACAGCTCGATCGCCTCGGTGGCCCGGCCCGCCTCTCGGTAGGCGCAGGCGAGCTGGTGACGGGTGCTCAGGGTGTCGGGGTGGTCGTCGGCGAGGACCCGTTGGCGGTCGGTGAGCACCTGCTCGAACAGCTCGATCGCCTCGGTGGTCCGCCCCGCCTTCTCGTAGGTGTAGGCGAGGTTGTGGCGGGTGTTCAGGGTGGCGGCGTGGTCGTCGCCGAGGACCCGGCGGTGATCGTTGAGCAGCTGCTCGAACAGCTCGATGGTCTTGGTGGCCCGGCCCGCTTTCTCGTAGGTGTAGGCGAGGTTGTGGCGGGTTCTCAGGGTGTCGGGGTGGTCGTCGCCGAGGACCCGGCGGTGGTCGGTGAGCACCTGCTCGAACAGCTCGATCGCCTCGGTGGTCCGCCCCGCCTTCTCGTAGGTGTAGGCGAGGTTGTCGCGGGTTCTCAGGGTGCCGGGGTGGTCGTCGCCGAGGACCCGGCGGAGGTCGGTGAGCAGCTGCTCGTACAGCTCGATCGCCTCGGTGGCCCGGTTCGCCTCCCGGTAGATGTAGGCGAGCTGGCCGCGGGTGCTCAGGGTGTCGGGGTGGTCGTCGCCGAGGACCCGGCGGTGATCGGTGAGAGTCTGTTCGGCGTAGAAAACGGCTCGACGCAGATCGACCGCTCCGATCAGTTGACCGATGGCCCAACGGCGCATGGCCAGCACAGCGGCAACGGTGGCCGAGCTGAGAGCGGGATGGCCGACGGCATGTTCAGTGAGAGTCTCGATGTGGTCGACTAGCCGGGCGCCTTCACCACGACGCTGGAACGCCTCGCGCCGGGCAAACAGGTACGGTTCGAGCAGCAGCGCCGCGTCCTCCATCAGGGCGTCGAGAGCGCTGGCAGCTTGGGCACGTTCACGGACTACGCGTCCGGTGAGCCGGTGCATCACCAGTACCCGCCCGCCGGTTGCCCACGCCGCCAGCGAGCCTTCCACACACCGCGCGATCGCTGCACCCGTTAGCGGGTGCAGGTCCTGTTCCAGCAGTGCGGCGTCCACACCGTCTGGGGACAGCATCGCCAGCACGCCCACCAGCCACCGCACCCGCTCGTCGAGCTCAGTCTCGCCGGTGGTGGTGACGGTGTCGACCGCCAGCCCCAAGGCCTGATCCACTGCACGGCCGTAGCCGGTGCCGCGCTGGCGCGGTAGCGCGGCCGGGAGCGGCTGGGCGGCCAGCAGTTCCCGGTAGCTGCGGTAGTCCAAGTGTCGGGTGGTGATGGTGGCCGCGGCGGCGGCCAGAGCTAGCGGCAGATCTCCCACCTCGGCGGCGAGGGCATCGGCACCAGTCGGGTCTTCGAGCCCGGTCGCCGTGGCCAGGTAGTCGATCGATTCGGTGCGCTCGTAGCCGGTCGCGGCGTCCACGAGCTCGCCCAGGCCGGCGAAGCCGCGGTCGGTGCTGGTGATCACCACCCGCACCCCGCCACCGGTCGGCAGGAACTCGCCCAGGAAGTCCGGATCGACGGCGTTGTCGAACACCAAGACTCCCACCAGCGCCGACGTCCGGTTGAGGTGATCGCGCAGCCGCCGCGCCGAGACCAGCGAATCCCCCTCCGGATCAGCCACCCCCAGCACCGCGGCGACGCCGGCCAGCCCGGCCAGGGCGCTGTCGCGGGTCTCCGCACCGATCCAGCCCACCAACCCCGCCGACGGGTCGTCCATGACCTCGCGGGCGTAGGCAGCGGCGACCTGGGTCTTACCGGCACCGCGCATCCCGCACACCACCACCGCCACCCGTTCCCGGGTCAACGTCGCGCGGAGTTCGCCGACCTGGGCGCGGTCGACGAAGTGCGGGGCCGGGCGCGGTACCGCACCCACCACCTTCACCCCCGGCACCGACTCCGCTGGTGCGGAGGGCGGGGTACCGGTGCCGTACAGGTGGTAGTGGACTGCGCTGGACTCGGTGCGGGAGTTGTCGATCGTGATGTCCCGCCCGGCGCCAACCGTGTCTAGATCAACGGCCGGACCCGTGCCGGCCCGGGGGGTGTCCCGCCGCCAGGGCCACCATCGGCCGGTGCGTGGCCGGTTCATGGGTGTGAGGCATCACCGCGGTTGTCGGTGCCGTCGAAGGTCATATCGCGCCCTGCCTGCAGCCTCCGCCCTCGCACACCGGGCCCGGGACCGCGGACCTGACCGAACCGCATGTCCCGCCCCGCGCTGGCGTCCTCGACGTCGATCCCCACCGCCGGCGGTGGCAGCACCGGGGCCGGAGCCGGGGGCTGGGCAGCGAGCTGCAGCCACAGCGACGTGGCGAACGCCGCGACGGTCAGCATCGCCACCGCCACCCACGCCCACACCGCACCGCCGTCGGTCGCGACGTTCACCGCCACCGCCAGCCCGGAACTCACCACCGCGGTTGCCGCAGTGGGCACCGCCACCTTGCGCACCGCCTGCCACGACACCGCCACACCGACCTCCCCGGCCCCGAAAGTTCCCCCGATCCTCACACACCACCCCGGGCCACACGCACTGGCCCACAACCCCTTCCACATCCCGGACAGTCGCTCAACAACGCCACAACCAGCACCGTCCCACTGGGGAGCCGGTACCGGCTGTCGGTCGAACAGCCGACAAGCCAGGCGACCTCACCGAGGCTGAGGCCCGGTTCCCCCCGTTTATCGGAGCTCAGCTTGGCCTGCTGCAGCGCTGCGGGCGGTGTTGGCGTATCTGCCGCCTGGAGGACATGCTCGGGGTGAAGTTGCATGGCATCGCCGCAGACGAGTACACCGAGCGCAGCCTCATCCTCGACTTGGCGCTCGCGCTCGCGGAGGACCGGCACCGCAGTATCGCCCACAAGACCCGCGACGTCTGGCTCGCCCGCGAAGCGCGGGCGTGAGGGTGGCCGGCCGCGGGTGGTCGACGCGGACAAGCGCCGGGCGATCCTGGCTCCCCGAGGCGAGTCGCTGCGAGAGATCGTCCGCGGCGTCGGGGTCAGCCTGGTCGTGGTGCACGGCGAGGTGAAGGCCGCGTTGCATCACGCTCTCGGAGGTCGCGGGGCTTTCAGCGTCCGATTGAAGTACAGGGAACCAGCCGAATTGGTGCCGAGGAACCCTGGCAGGACGTCATCCGACGCTTATCAGGGCGAACTTGGCCAGCCAGCCGGGGGCTACCTAGGCCAACACTCAGCGTTCCTGCTCTTGCCCGGCCTCCTGGTAGGCGAGGGCGAGGTTGTGCCGGGTGGCCAGGGTGCGGGGGTGGTCATCGCCCAGGACTCGTCGGCGGTCGATGACCAGCTGCTCGTACCGGTCGATCGCCTCGCGGAGTAGTCCGGCTTCCTGGTAGGCACCGGCGAGGTTGTGGCGAGTGCCCAGGGTGCGGGGGTGGTCATCGCCCAGAACGTTCTGATGGTCGATGACCAGCTGCTCGTACCGGTCGATCGCCTCGCGGAGTAGTCCGGCTTCCTGGTAGGCGCCGGCGAGATCGCCGCGAGTGCCCAGGGTGCGGGGGTGGTCATCGCCCAGAACGTTCTGATGGTCTGTGAGCAGCTGCTCGAACAAGTCGATCGCCTCGCGGATTCGCCCGACCGTCTGGTAGGCGTAGGCGAGGTCGTTGTGGGTGGCCAGGGTGTGAGGGTGGTTGTCGCCCAAGATTCGTCGGCGGTCGGTGAGCAGTTGTTCATACCGGTCGATCGCTTCGCGGATCCGCCCGGCTTCTTGGTAGGTGTAGGCGAGGTCGTGGCGGGTGGCCAAGGTGTGGAGGTGGTCGTCGCCCAGGACTCGTCGGCGGTCGATGACCAGCTGTTCGTACCGGTCGATCGCCTCGCGGATCCGCCCGGCCTCGCGGTAGGCACCGGCGAGGTTATGGCGGGTGGTCAGGGTGTCAGGATGGTTGTCGCCCAGGACTCGTCGGCGGTCGGTCAGCAGCTGTTCGTACCGGTCGATCGCCTCGCGGATCCGCCCGGCCTCGCGGTAGGCACCGGCGAGGTTATGGCGGGTGGTCAGGGTGTCAGGGTGGTCGGGACCGAGGACCTGCTTGTGACTGGTGAGGGTGTCATGTGCGAGTTCGATGGCCCGGCAGAGGGCGGCAGTGGCAATAAGTTGGCGTATGGCCCATCGTCGAGTCTTCAGGATTCGGGTTCGTGATGCCTGAGTCGCGCGGCTGGGTAGCCCACTGGCAATTATGGCGTCGATGTGGTCGACCAGACGCGTCCCTTCGAGCCGGCGCGCCCAGGCTTGATCTTCGTCGAACAGGCGCGGTTCGAGTACGTCGAGCGCGGTGGCCAGGACGTTCTCGCAGTGGTCGGAGTTGAGGATCTGCTCGCACAGCACACGGGCGGTAAGCCGGTGCGCCAGCAGCGATTCTCTGCCGGTCGACCAGGTCAGCAGGGATCGCTGGATGCAGTGGTCGACGGCGTCATCGACCCATTCATCGAGTTCAGGATCCGGGTGGGTGAGCAGGTCGCGGCCGATCCCGGCGGGGTCGAGGACGGCGAACAGATCTAGCAGCCATCCCACGGTGGTGTCGAGCTCAGACTCGCCGGTCGGTATCCGGGCGTCGTCGAGAGACAGGGCGATCGCTTGGTCGACACCCAGCCGATGCTCCAGCCCCGCGCGGCGCCGCAGTGCCCGAGGAAGGGGCTGGCTGCGGACACGCTGCAGGAACCGCGCGTAGGTCGCACCGGAGGCGGCGATCGCGGCCGCGGCGGTCGCCAGCGCCAGAGGGAGGTCTCCCAGCTCGTCGGCGATTGCGTTCGCACCGGCCGGGTCGTCGATGCCTGTGACCGAGTTCAGGTAGGCCACCGACTGGTCGCGGGTGTAGCCGATGCCAGCATCGACTAGGAGGTCGGCCAGCGAGGTGAAGCTGCGTGCGGTGCTGGTGATCACGACCTGGGTACCGCCGGAGGCCGGCAGCAGCTGGCGCACGAGGTCGACGTCGGTGGCGTTGTCCAGGACCAGCAGCCCGGCCCCGGCTCGGCTGTTGAGGTGATCGCGTAGCCGATATGCCGCCGCCACCGGATCGTAACCGGGGTCGGCGGCGCCGAGGCGAAACGCCACCTCGGCCAGCCCGGCATACAAGGTGTCGTCGGACTCGGCATTCACCCACGCGGCCAACCTCACGCCATGCGCCAGCCGGCCGCGGGCGTAGGCGGCTGCCACATGCGTTTTCCCGGCGCCGCGCATCCCGGTCACCAACGCCACCCGCCACGGCCTGCCGGACTCCGCCCCCAGCCGGGCCGTCTGCGGGCGGGCCACGAAACTGCGCGGCTCGTTGGGAATCTGACCGACCACAAGCGAGCCTGCGATCGCGGGCTGCTCGGGGGGCACCGCGCCGGGGCTGCCGAGCATGATCGTTTCCGCGTGGTTGCCGTGCAGGACGATGGTGTTGCCCCCGAAGCCCGTGGCGGGTGGCGCTTCCGGGCGGGGGGTTACCGGGGCGCCGCGGAGGGGTTCCCGGGCTCCCGGTGGCCGGCGTGCACCGAGCCGATCTCGATATCGCCGCTGAAGGTGCCATGCGAGATCCGGACGCCGGTCCCGGTGGAGTCGACCTGCTTGATCCGTAGCGCGGCGCCCTCAATCTGCTCCAGGTCCACACCGACCGCCGCGCCGGCGGTGGCTTCGTGCGCGCGCAGCATCGCGACCAGCGCCTGCGCCGCCGCCAGTAACTCGCCGTCCTGATCGGCACCGGCCGCGGTCAGGTCTTCGGCCAGCTCGCCGCGGCGGTGCTCGGAGTTCGGGCGCTGCTCCAGCGCGGCCACGTCCACCTGCCCGTAGCGGCCGGTCACGAGACCCTTCAGCTTCTGGTAGGCATCGGCCACCGCCTGCTGAGCGCTCTCACCCAGCCCCGCGACCGCACCAGCGGCCAGCGCCTGCGCGACGATCGCCGCCACCGTCTCCACCACGACGAAATCCTCCCCACTTAGCTCACGAACCAGGTCGAGGCCGTACCACGACCTGGCGAACCCGCACAACCTAGCCGAAAAATCCGCCCTGCAGCGTCATTCAAACTACTGACATCCCGCTGGCGGTCCCCGGCTGCGGGCGGGCGCCTCGCGCCCGTGGCCTGACTTCCGGTTCGGCCCGGTTATCGGCGGTTAGACTTGGCGAGGTGGCGAACTGAGTCCGTCGAACCGCAACTTGCGTCACGAACTACACGCCATATGGGCTTGCTCCTGCGCGCGTTCGTTCGTCGGCGCCGTTTCCATGTTCGATGCGCCCTACTCGGCACACGCGGGAACGTGAGTAACCTAGGATCTTGGGATGGAAACCCGCTGACATTCCGAGACGAAAGCGGATGGCCTGGGGAAATGGTGTCGCAGGTTGGTGCCCTCGGCGGGGCGTGTCGAACATGGGAACGCGGCAAGCAGCGACTTCGGGCTGGCCATCTGATGATCGAAGCCGACTACATGCTGTACATGACTGCCGACAGAAGTGTCCCCAGGGAGATCCAACCAGTACGCCAACCTACTGATACATCGAAAACTGTTGGTAGTTGGTTGATCCCTGCGGCAAAGGCCCGCCGTCGTCGTGCGCGACGGCGGGCCCTGGGAGTGTACGTAATTGGGAAGGTGCCGGGCCGACGGTCAGTCGGTGAGCAGCCGCCCGAGGTCGGTGCCGGGCGGCAGCACCGCGGCGGCCGACGGTGCCAGAAGGGTGGCCACGGCTTGCCCGTCCGGGCTGCACGCTGCGCACCGATGCCACCCGCCCACGACGTTGATCTGGGGCGGGAACCTCATCGCGTGACGCGTTCGAAAGCTGCTGCCTGTCGGCCGGAAAGAGGGGCTGGTGCACGAACAGGTGACGGTGGTTAGGCAGCCTGCCGGGCTGCCGGGGTCATGATCGCTTCGTACTCGATCGGGGTCAACCGGCCGAGCCGGTCCTGGCGCCGCCGCCCGTGGCAGGTGCGCTCGATCCAGACCACGATCGCGATCCGGAGTTGCTCGCGGGTCTCCCAGCTGCGCCGGTCCAGGACGTTGCGTTGCAGCAGGCTGAAGAAGCTCTCCATCGCCGCGTTGTCACCGGCGGCGCCGACCCGGCCCATCGAGCCCACCATGTGAAACCGGTTCAGCGTGTGCACGAAGCGGCGGGCGCGAAATTGCCTGGGTTCAACCGGTCGGTGTGGACCACGCAGCCGGCCACCTCACCGCGGCGAGCGACCGCGTTGCGCAGAGCGGTCACCGCCAACCTCGAAGTCATCCGCGAATCGATCGAATAGCCCACAATCCGACCCGAGAACACGTCCTTGACCGCACAGATGTAGAGCTTGCCTTCACTGGCTTGGATTCCAGTAGTCGTCGCAACACGGCTGGAAGGTGGCGGTGTTGGCTGGTCCGAAGTACTCGAAGGAGCAGCGGAAATGGTTCTTCGATCTGCTGGATCGGGGAGGCAGTGTCAGGGCCGCGGCGACTGCGGCGGGGGTGCATCCTGGTGCGGCGTATACGTGGCTGCGGAACAGCGGAATGGTGGTGCGCCGGGAGACTCCGCGCGTCTACACCGAGCAGGAGAAGGCCGAGTTCTTCCGTTTGCTGGCCGAACGCGGAAACGTCTCCGCTGTTGCGCGTGAGCTCGGTTTCACCCGGGTCACCTGCTACAAGTGGGCGCACCAGGCCGGGATCTTCACCAGCGAGAAACGTCGGGTGCTGCCACGGCGGGAGGAGTTCCTACGGCTACGTGCCGAGGGGCTGACCCGAGCCCAGGCGGCGCAGCGGGTCGGGGCGGACAAGCGCTCGGCGGCGGACTGGGACAAGGGCATCACCATCATCCACCGAGGCCGGATCTATCCTGATGGTCGAGTGGTGCGCTATGCGAATCCGATACTGGCAGACGTGAATTTACTGCGCACGGCCAACGTTCTGGGCGGCAGGGTCGACCTCGATCGAGTCGAGAAAGTGATCCATCCCCGATATCTGAGCCTGCTGGAACGCGAACAGGTAAGTGATCTGCACCGCGCCGGTCTGACGATCCGCCGGATCGCCACTGAGTTGGGGCGTTCACCGTTGACGATCAGCCGCGAGCTGCGCCGCAACACGATCTCGGCTCGGGGATATCTGCCTCATTCGGCGCACCGCGCTGCGGTCGCTCGCCGGTCGCGGCGTCGCGATCCGAAGCTGACAGCGAACGCGCCGTTGCGTGACTACGTTCGGGACAAGCTCGCACGCAAGTGGTCACCCCAGCAGATCAGCCATCGCCTGGTCCTCGACTTCCCGGCCGATCTGCGGATGCGCGCCTGCACCGAGACGATCTACCAGGGCATCTACGTCCACGCCCGAGGCGAGTTGAAGCGCGAACTCGCCCGGCACCTGCGCCGCGGCCGCCTGCGGCGCAAACCTCACCGCGACCCCGCCGCTCGCCGGCCGCGTTTCGTCGAGCCGATGTCGATGATCACCACCCGCCCGCCTGAGGTCGAGTCCCGCGCAGTGCCTGGGCATTGGGAGGGAGATCTCGTCATCGGCGCCACCAACCGCTCGGCCATCGCGACCCTGGTCGAACGATCCAGCCGCTTCGTCGTGCTGGTCCACCTCGGAGCAGACCGCAGCGCCGACGCACTGCGCGACGGCCTCATCACCACCGTCTCGGGGCTGCCTGCCCAGCTGCGGGGCACCCTCACCTGGGATCAAGGCGGTGAGATGGCCGAACACCGCGCTTTCAGCAACGCCACCGACATGGCCGTCTACTTCTGCGAACCGGGCGCGCCATGGCAACGCGGCAGCAACGAAAACACAAACGGGCTGCTGCGTCAATACTTCCCACGCGGCAGCGACCTCAGAGCTCACACCCCCGCGGCGCTGCAAGCGGTCGCCGACGAGCTCAACAACCGACCCCGCAAATGCCTCGCCTGGCAGACACCCGCCGAAAGACTCGATGCTTTACTGAACGTCTCGTAGTTCAAACCGTTGCCACGACTACTGGAATCCAAGTGGTCCGATGCTCACTGATATGGCTGAGCCACAACCGATTCGGGCCATCGGCAGTGAAATCACGGCGCACCCTGTCGTCGTGGACCGGCGGCCCCGGCCGCCTGCCCGAACCTCGACGGGGTTTGCCGAACGCACTCCACCACCGGTTCGCCGAGCAGATCCGCCACGCCGTCCGACCGGCCATCGGCTCACCCGCGGCACCGGCCTCATCAGCCAGGAACCGGTAGCCGAACTCCGGATCGTCACGATGAGCGTCGAACAGGGCGTTCGCGCGATACGCCTCGGCGAGCTCGGCCGGGGTGATCGGGTCGGCCAGCCAGCGGTAGTAGGGCTGGCGGGCGAGCTTGAGGACCCGGCACGTCACCACGACGGGTATTCCGTCGTCGGCGAGCTCTTTCACGAGCGGGTAGATCTTTTTCCCGGCAGCTGAGCCTGAGAAAGATAGGCCGCGGCCCGGCGCAGGACCTCGTTCTCCTGCTCGAGCAGCCGGTTACGGCGCCGCAGCTCCCGCAACTCCGCCGACTCCGAGGTGGTGGCTCCCGGCTTCACGCCCTCGTCGACATCGGCTTGGCGCATCCATTTCGACTACGTCATCGGATGGATCCCGAAGTCGGCCGCGATCTGGTCCAGGGTCACCCCTTCATCGCGGTCGCGGGCGACGCGAACGGGGGCTGCTGCACGGTGCGTGACAGGTTGACACCATGTGTGCAGCAGCCCCTAGCGCATTTCGGGAGTTGGGTAGGCCGCGCGGTTATTCCTGTCTCCACACTTCCAAAACAGCGAGGAAGTCACGCAGCGCCCGAGTGAGGTAATGATCGGAACCGAATGTCTGCGCACGTCGGACAAGGACCCGCTCGTACAGCGGGATCGCCTCGTCCAGCCGTCCCGCCGCCAGGTAGGCGAAGGCGAGGTTGTCGCAGATGGTCAGGGTGTTCGGGTGCTCGGCCCCCAGGAGTCCTTCCACCCCAATGAGAGATTGCTCGTAGAGCGGGATCGCCTCGGCGATCCGGTCTGCCCGCTGGTAGGCGAAAGCGAGGTTGTTGCGGGACGCCGTAGTACTTGGGTGTTCAGCACCGAGGATACGCTCGCGGTCGATGAGGGTCTGTTCCAGCAGCGGAATCGCCTCGTC
Organism: Nocardia sp. NPDC050697; assembly: GCF_040654395.1. Classification (NCBI taxonomy): domain Bacteria; kingdom Bacillati; phylum Actinomycetota; class Actinomycetes; order Mycobacteriales; family Nocardiaceae; genus Nocardia; species Nocardia sp. NPDC050697. The sequence continues at coordinate 235,543 of NZ_JBFAHY010000010.1, read as the reverse complement.
GATCCGACCCGCCTTCTGGTAAGCGCTGGCGAGGTTGTTATAGGAGTTCAGGGTGTTCGGGTGGTCGTGGCCGAGGATCCGCCCGAAGTCGGAGAGGGTCTGTTCCAGCAGCGGGATTGCCTCGTCGATCCGACCCGCCGCATAGTAGGCGCTGGCGAGGTTATTGCAGCATATCAGGGTGTTCGGGTGGTCGTGGCCGAGGATGCGCTCGCTGTCGGTGAGGGTCTGCTCGTGTAGTGGGATTGCCTCGTCGATCCGACCCGCTGTTTCATAGGCGTGGGCGAGGTTGCCGCGGGCAGCCAGGGTGTCTGGGTGGTCGTGGCCGAGGATGCGCTCGCGGTCGGTGAGGGTCTGCTCGTGTAGTGGGATTGCCTCGTCGATCCCACCCGCCGCCTGATAGGCGCTGGCGAGGAAGCTGCGGTAGGCCAGGCTACTGGGGTGGTCGTGGCCGAGGATGCGCTCGCTGTCGGTGAGGGTCTGCTCGTGTAGCGGGATCGCCTCGGCGATCCGGCCTACCGCCTGATACGCGGCCGCAACATTGCTGCGGAATAGCAGAGTGTTTCGGTGGTCGTGGCCGAGGATGCGCTCGCTGTCGGTGAGGGTCTGCTCGTATAGCGGGATCGCCTCGGCGATCCGGCCTACCGCCTGATACGCATAAGCGAGGTTGCTGCGGGCGATCAGAGTGTCGAGGTGCTCAGCGCCAAAGATTCGCTCGCTGTCAACGAGCCCCTGTTCGCACAGATGGATCACATCGATGATCCGCCCAGCCGCTTGGGCGACGTGGACGAGGTTGTTCCGGGTTGTCAGGGTATCGGGGTGGTCGGCACCGAGAACGCGCTCACGGTCGGCGAGAGTCTGCTCGTACAGTTGGATTGCGTCGGCGATCCGACCCGCTGTCTCATAGGCGCCTGCGAGGTTGTGACAGGAGGTCAGGGTGTTTGGGTGGTCATGGCCAAGAACCCGCTCGCAATCGGAAAATGCCTGGTGAAGGTGAGCCATAGCACTGACGTGCAGGCCCTGATCGAGCATGAACAGCCCGCTAAAACTGCGGATCCTCACGATCAGGTTGGTGGTCGCGGGCTCGTCGCTCGCGGGAATTCGGCTGGTGAGGGTCTCGATATGAGGCAACAAGGCTCGCCAGGTCGACCATGTAACCGGGTCTTCCCGGTCGGGCAGGCAAGAGTGCAGCGTCTCGGCGGCGCGTATGCAAGCGCGTTCGATCGCGTTCCATCCGCGGTGGGGGTCGGTGGGATCTGGAGTACGGGCCACGGCCTGGACCAGCCGGTGAACCGAGATCGTGCCGGTAGCGGGGTGAGGGGTGATCATGTTGTATGCGGCCAGCAGCCCTCGCGCGGTGCTGTGAGTCCGCAGGTCGAGCGCGGGATCCTGACATAGGATGAGGGGTATGGCGTCGGGGGCGTACCAGGATACGGTGCGCAGCAGTTCCACCGCAGCGGGTTCGATATCAGTGATTCGATCCAGAGTGACCCGCCAGGTCCGGGCGATTGTGCGCTCGGAGCCGGTATCGACGTCTGCTTGCCCGAACATATCGGCCGGATAGTCGGCCAGTAGCTGCAGGTAGTCGCGTGGAGTGAGGAACGGATCTTGCGCCAGGTAAGCACCAGCCTGCTCGATCGCCAACGGCAGATGCCCCAGTTCCGCACACAACTCGGCAGCGCCGTCGGCGTCCCGTGGGCCTGTGGCGGTGAGCAGGGCGGTGAGCAGGCGCAGGGACTCGTCGGGGTTGAGCACATTCAAGCGCACGATCGAAGTGCCCAGTTGCCATCCGCTGGCCCGTCGGCTGGTAATCACGACCCGGCCCCCGGTCCCGACCCGGGCCAAAACCGAGGCGATGGTGGTGATGTCATCGACGTTGTCCAGAACCAGCAGCCAGCCAGTATGGGTAGCCAGCCATTGCAAAGCGCGTTCGGCTAGTTGCTCGGCTTCCATGGCCTGGGCCAGTGCGGGCTGTAGCCGGGTGGCGAACCCGACCAGCCCCGCAGTGATCTCGGTGACGGTGTCTGCGGTGATCCAAACGATCGGCGCGTAGCCGTGCGCGCTGTTCGCCGCCCAGTGCGCGACCAGGGTGCTCTTGCCGACCCCACCCAGACCGTGCACCGCAGTCACCACTACCGGACCTGGACCGGTGAACACAGTGGTGAGATTGTCGATCTCGGTATCGCGGCCAACGAAACTGCCTGGACGTGGGGGCAGGTTGTCGATCCCGGAAGGAGCCTCGACCTCAGCTATGGACTCGAATGCCTCTGGGGGCAAATGGACCACCCGTGCGGTGGCGTGGTCCCCTGTCAGGATCAGCCCGGCGTCCCCGCCGACCGCAACCGATCGCTCACCCTCAGCCCGCACCCCACCTGCAGCACCATCATCTTCCGGAAGGAGACTGGACTGCTCGTCGGGCACATGCGCCGTCATGGTGAGGCTGGCCCAGACTGCTGGTTGCCGGTGGACATGCTGCCAGCGTTGCCCCCGACCGCGACCGAACGCTCTGCCCCCGCCCCCACCGGCCCTGGCTCGACCCCGCCCTGCGGTGGGGGTATCTGTGGCTGCGGTGGTGTGGTGGCAGCGTTGTCGCCGGTGCTAATCGAGCCCGCGTCACCACCCACCGCGACACTGCGCGACCCCGAAGCCGCCACCGCCGACGACGTTGCGGTGGCCTGAACAGCCGCCGCCTGCCAACGGCACTGCCAAGCCGAGATGGTGATATTGGCCGCGGCCAACACCACGACCAGCGCCCACATCCACCATGGCCCACCACCTGTTGCCACATTCACCACCAGTGCCAACCCGGCACTCAACACCGCCGCCGCGATCGGTACTGCGAGCGGCCACAACGACCCCGACCCCGAATCCATATATCCTCCGCCCTGGCCGATGCGAGCGTCGCCCGTCGAATCCGTAAAACCTAGCCGGAAACTCTCCGTCACAGCGTCATTCGAACCATCGACACACAAGCAGGGTCTGGTGTACAAAGACGCTGAACCGACCGACCACGCCCACCGACGCCTCCACGACCGCACATCATCCACCTGTGTGATGCGCTGACCGATTGAGACCAAGTCCCTTTTCTGAACGCGACTCACGGGAGCGCTATTGCCAGCTTGAGGGATTACTTGTTGCGGCTGGCCTGGCCGAGAGCCCCCGCTTCTGCGCCGTTGTGAGGTTGCCGCGGGTGAGCCGGGTGTCAGGGTGGCCGGGACCCAAGATCCGTTCTCGGTCAGTAAGGGTGCCCTCGTAAAGCGAAATCGCCTCGGCGAGCCGTCCCGCCGTTTCGTAGGCGCTGGCGAGATTGTGGCGGGAACTCAGGGTGTCGGGGTGGTCGGTGCCGAGGATACGTTCTTGGGCGGTGAGGGTCTGCTCCAGCAGCAGGATCGCCTCGGCGACCTGTCCCGTCGAGTAGTTGGCGTAGGCGAGTTTGATGCGCGAGTCGAGGGTGTCGGGATGGTCAGTACCGAGGATGCGTTCCTGAGCGGTGAGAGTGGCCGCGAAGAGCGGGATTGCCTCGGCGAACCGCCCCGTCGAAGAGTAGGTGTCGGCGAGGTTGTAGCGGGAGGTGATAGTGGCAAGGTGGTCGGGGCCGAGGATTCGTTCCCGGTCGGTGAGGGTTTGCTCTAGCAGCGCGATCGCCTCGGTGAGCCGCCCCGCTTCTTGGTAGGCGCCGGCGAGGTTGTTGCGAGAGATCAAGGTGTCGGGGTGTTCGAGGCCCAAGACCCGTTCCCGGTCGGTGAGGGTCTGCTCCAGTAGCGCGATCGCCTCCGCGAGCCGCCCTGCCGAATGGTAGGTGCTGGCGAGGTTGTTACGAATGATCAGAGTGTCGGGGTGGTCGGCGCCCAGGGCTCGTTCCCGATCGGTGAGGGCCGCCTCGAAGAGCAGGATCGCCTCGGTGAACCGCCCCGCCGAGACGCGGACGTAGGCGAGGTTGTTGCGGGATTTCAGGGTGTCGGGGTGGTCGGGGCCGAGGATCCGTTCCCGGTCGGTGAGGGTAGCCTCGAAGAGCGGGATAGCCTCGGCGAGCCGCCCCACCGACCGATAGGTGCTGGCAAGGTGGCTGCGAGAGATCAGAGTGTTCGGGTGGTCAGGGCCGAGGATTCGTTCCCGGTCGGTGAGGGTCTGCTCTAGCAGCGGGATCGCCTCAGCGAGCCGCCCCGCTTCCTGGTAGGCGCCGGCGAGGTTGCCGCGGGAGGTCAGGGTGTCGGGGTGGTGGGGGCCGAGGATCCGTTCCCGGTCGGTGAGGGTTCGTTCATGGAGCGTGATTGCCTCGGTGGTCCGGCCCGCTGTGTCGTAGGTGCTGGCGAGGTTGTTGCGGGCTGCCAGGGTGTTCGGGTGGTCGGGGCCGATGATTCGTTCGAGGTCGATGAGAGTGGCCTCGAAGAGCGGGATTGCCTCGGCGACCCGTCCCGCCGACTCGTAGGCGTAAGCGAGGTTGTTGCGGGCTGTCAGGGTGTTCGGGTGGTCGGGGCCAACGGTTCGTTCCCGGTCGGTGAGGGTGGCCGCGAAGAGCGGAATCGCCTCGGCGATCTGGCCCGCCAATTTGTAGGCGCTGGCGAGGTTGTTGCGGGAGTTCAGGGTGTCTGGGTGGTCGGGCCCTATGGTTTGTTCCCTGTCGGCCAAGGCCTTCTTGAGGTGGGTCAGGGCGTTAGTGTGCAGGCCTTGGTCGGACAAGAACAGCCCAGTGATGTTGCGGATCGCTGCGATCGTCGGGGTGGTCAGGTCGCGGCCATTGTCGCTGGTGGTGAGGCCGGTGAGGGCGTCGATGTGGGGGAGCAGTGCCCGCCAGGTCGGCCACGTACCCGGGTCCTGGTGGTCCGGCAGGGTGGCGTACAAGGTTTCGGTGGCGTGGGTGCGGGCCGCGGTGATCTTCTCCGGGTGGCGGTGGGGGTCGGTGAGTTCGGGGTCGGGTGTGCGGGTCACGGCTTGCACTAGCCGGTGGATCGAGAGCGTGCTGGTGGTGAGGTCGGGGGTGATCATGTTGTAGGTGGCCAGGACCCCGAGTGCTTTACTGCGTTTCGGCGGTTCCAACCCCATCGCATCGCACAGGCTGAGGGGGATGGCGTCGGGTGCGTACCAGGCCAGGGTGCGCAGCAGATCGACCGCGGCGGGTTCGATCTGGTCGGTGCGGTTCAGGGTGATTCGCCAGATCCGGGCGATGGTGCGCTCGGAGTCGGTGTCGACATCGGCCTGCCCGAATGTCTCGGCGGGGTATTCGGCCAGCAGTTGCAGGTAGCCGCGGGGGGTGAGGAACGGGTCCTGGGCCAGGTAGGCGCCGGCTTGTTCGATGGCCAGGGGCAGGTGCCCGAGCTCGGCGCACAACTCGGCCGCGCCGTCCGTGTCGCGGGGCCCGTTGGTGGTGAGCAGGGCGGTGAGCAGCTGCAGGGACTCCTCGGGTTCGAGCACGTCCAGGCGCATGATCGGAGTACCCGGTGCCCAGCCGCTGGCCCGGCGGCTGGTGACCACGACCCGCCCCCCGGTCCCGGCCCTGGCCAGCACCGGGGTGATGAGTTTCAGGTCGTCGGCGTTGTCGAGGACCAGCAGCCATTCGGTGTGGGTGGCCAGCCACTGCAGAGCGCGGTCGGCGAGCTGCTCGACCTCGAGCACCTGGGCCAGTGCCGGTTGCAGCCGGTTGGCGAACGCGGCCAAACCAGCGGTGAGGTTGGTGTCGGTGTCGGCGGTGATCCACACGATCGGCGCGAACCCGTGCGGGTGGGTCGCGGCCCAGTGCGCGACCAGGGTGGACTTGCCGATCCCGCCCAGTCCGTGCACCGCCGCGACCACCACCGGACCTGCCCCGGCGAAGACGGTGGTGAGCTTGTTGAGTTCGTCGTCACGGCCAACAAATTCCCCCGGCCGGGCCGGGATGTTGTCGATCCCTGCCCGTGCTTCGATCTCGGCCATCGGCACGAACGCCTCGGCGGGAAGCTGCACCACCCGGGAGTTGTCGCCGGTCAGGATCGAGCCGTAGACATCGCGGCCGACTGCGGCCGACCGCTCCCCCGCAGCATGCACCTGACCCGCGCCACCATCCCTGGTCGGATCGGATGCGGCGGGACCCGGAGTTGTCACGAAGTGCTCGGCCCGGGCCGTCGATCACCGGTGGAGATCGTGCCGGCGTCACGGCCCACCGCGACCGACCGCTCCCCCGTAGCCGACACCGAGCCCGGCGCCCGCCCGTCGTCCGGGGAAGCCGATGCCTCGGCGGGATCCTGCGGCGCCGGATCCCGCGGCGGCGGCACGGGAGACGCCGATGGTGTGGCGGGCGCATGATCGTCGCCGGTACGGATCGAACCCGCGTCACGCCCCACCACAACACTGCGCGGACCCGCCGCCTGCATCGACGCAGCCACCTGCCCAGGTTCGGGTTCAGGAGAAGTGGCAGTCATCTGGCGCCGGTACTGCCACACCGAGGTTGCGATACCGGCCACGGTCAACCCCGCGACCAGCAACCACATCCACCACGGCCCGCCACCGGTCGCCAGATTCACCGACACGGCCAGCCCAGTACTCAGCATCGCCGCCACCGTCACCGGCCACACCACCGGCCACACCGAAACCGACCCCGCACTCATACCAGACCTCCCACTGTCGAATCCCCGCGAGCGTCAGCTCGCGAACCGGCACAACCTAGCCGAAAACTCAGCCCCGCACTGTCGTTCGAACTATCGACACCCCCTGGGGGCGACGGAACAGTCAGCGGCCTCCGTCATACGGCACCCCTCCTGGGGCCCGATTCCGACCCGCTTATCGGAGGTCAGGACTCGTCAGTCGTCTTCGGGCGACGCGGCCGAGCGGTCCGCGTACCGCACACGGATGCCCGCTTCCTGCACGAGGAGGCGGGCATTGGTGTGTTCCGGGGTCACATGTGGAAGTAGTGGTTGGGGCTCACCGCGTAGTAGATCGTCGGAATCCACAGCACGAAGATGCCGAGGAACAGGTGCTTGATGATCGAGTGCCCGGTCTGCTGCCGGTTGCGCACGATCTGCGGCTGCTGGCGGCCCGCTGGCTGCTGCTTGTAGGGCTGCGGTGGGTACGCCACTGGCGGCTGCTGCGGGTAGCCCTGTGGGTACCCCATCGGCGGCTGCTGCGGATACCCGGGCGGCGGCTGGTAGCCGTATGGAGGCGGCTGCTGCGGGTAGCTCATGGACAGATCGTAGCGAGATGCGCGCAGGCGGGGTCCCGGTAGTAACCGCCGAGGAATCAACGAAATGCGACCTGCCCAGCCCGGTCGCATCGCCGTTGCAGGTAGGGCGACAGGTGGCCCGTCGATGGGTTTCGACGGGCCACCATGCCGGACGCTGCGCGGGGTCAGCCGGCTCCGGATTCGATCCGGTGTTGTTCGACCACGTCGTCGTACTGGCGGCGCCGATCGGCTTCCATGTCCTGCTCGGCGTCCATGCTCACACTCCACGGAATGGGGCACGGTGGGGCGTGGTCGGGATCAGGGCACAGCAGCCGCTCCACCTTCTCGGTGAAGGCGCGGGCCTCGGCTTCGGTGGCGATGATTCCGACGTGGATCTCCCACAGTCGTTTGTCTTCGGGCACGAATCAGATCTCCTTGCAATGACGCTTGTAGTACCCCTGCGGGACGTGGCGGTCGGCGTCCTTCTTCGCGGCCGCGACCGCGTCGGGCTTGGTCTTGCCGGTGCCGGTGCCGGTGATGTATCCGGTGGTCTCGCCTCCGTGCTTGACCAGGTGGCACTGAACAGTAGCGGTGTGCCGAGCGATCGGCTCCACCTGCACAGCGGTCTGCGCCGACGGTGCCGCCGTGGCGATGGCCGGGGCGAGCAGCCCCGCCCCGAGAGCCAGCGACGCGACGGTGGTGATGGCCAGCTTGCGCACGCGCATGATGAATTCCTCCCCTTCGTGTGACCGAATCCTCCTGTTTCGGCCTCCGAAGGATTGGACGCGGGCTGATCTTGATCGGTTCCATCACTCGACAAATTCGTTCGGATCGCATTCTCCGAGAACGGCTTACAGGTCGAACACGGCGTGCACCGCCATCCCGGCAGCGGCGGTGCCGAGTTCCACGGTGCCGCGGTGCTCGGTGAAGCGGTCGGAAAGTTCCGGCGGTCAGGCTGCCCACGGCGCGAAGCCGTGGCCGGCGAGCGGGGCGGTGCAGCGCTCACGCGCCGGTCGGGGATGTCGCAGACGTCGATCGTGGGCGTGTGCTTTCGCCTGATCGTTCGTCGAGCTTCCCAGCTCGACGCGGTGCCCGGATCCGGGCTGTCGAGGTGCCGGTGCCCGGCTGGGGAAGAAATATCTCGGCCGGAGGGAACCGATCTCGAACTGGCGGCGTCAAACCATGCAACAGAACCACTTTGGGCACGCAAGCGCAGGTCACCGCCATGGTGAACTGCCGGTAGAGCGTGCGATCAGCTCGGATGGAAGGGGGGATTTGCCGTGTTCATGAACACCGAGGTCGTGGCCGGGGTGGCGGGGGCGCTGCAGGATTCCGCGCGGGCAGTCAACGACTCCGCGGTGCGCGTGGCGGCGGCCGGGCTGAGCTTCGAGCCGAGGCAGGCGGGCCGGGACTACCTCGACCGCGGGCGGCGGGTGAGCGAGGGGCTGGAGCGGGTGGCCCGGATGCTGTTCGGGTGGGCCAACAGCAGCCACGACTGTGGCACCGCGCTGCAGCCGTGTGTAGCGGCCGGGGTGGTGACCGAGCAGTCCTCGGCGGCCGAGCTCGTCCGGCTGGCGGGTGTCGCCGCGTGAGGACCTGGTGGACGCGGGCGGGGTGGAGGCCGTTCTTGGATTCCGGCGCCGCGGGGCTGCACTGGTTCGAGGTGTTCGTGCCGCGCTACCGGGAGTGGACCGGCGCCGACCCGGCCGGCGGCGGCTACGAGGCGTTGGCCGCCCGCTACGACCAGCAGCGAGGCACCGACGTCAGCGGGCTGCGGGCCTTCGCCACCGCGCTGGCCGGGGAGGTGGAGTCCGGGCTCGCCGCCGAGCTCACCACTCAGGGAGCACGAGCCCACGAGCTGGCCACCGGCTGGCACGGCTCGGCGGCCTCGGCCAACGCCAGCCAGCTGCTCACCGACGTGCGAGCGCGCTCTACCGCCGGGGTGGAGACGCTGCGGGAGGTCTCCACCGCCGCGGCCACGGCGGTGGAGACCATCGAGACCGCGATCGGTGCCAAGGCCACCGCAGTGCGCGACGGTTTCACCGGCGAGACCGTGGCCGGGGCGAGCGCGGCGCAGGTCGACCGGGTCCTCGACCGCGCCTGCGGCACCGGCGGCGGTGGGGACGAGGAGCTGCGGGCGGTGCTGGGCGAGCACGGCGGCGGCACCGACGTGGCCGCGGGCTGCCGCCGCTGGCTCGACGAGGTCTTCGCCGCGCGGGTCGAGGAGCGGGTGGCCGTGTTCACCGCGCTGTGCGCCGACACCGACACCACCATCACCGGCGCCTACGCCCAGCTGCTCGGCGTGCTGGAGCGGGTCGAGGTCGCCTCGTTCACCTCACCCAGCGGGCAGCCCGCGGCCGAGACCGACCTCACCTACACCGCGGTGGCCCAGCCGCTCTACCAACCCTCGACAGCCCTCACCACCAAGGAGGCGGCCGGGCAGGACGCGAGCCGGCCCCTGCTCGCCCTCGGCACCGAGATCAGCGACCCCGCCACAACACCGGCTTCGACCGGCACCGAGGCGCCCGCTGCCAGCGACATGCCCGCCGCCGACGAGGTGCCCCTCGACGGCGAAGAGCTCACCGTGGAGATCGGCACCGAGGCGCCCGCTGCCGATGCGGCGCCACTCGACGCCGCCGCCGCGGCGTCGGCGTCGTCGGAGAGCGAGGACGTCCAGATCCCGGGCGCGGTGCCGAGCTCGGCGGTGCCCGGGCAGTGGAGCGCCACCGATACCGCGGCCGTGATCACCGCGGCGAGCCAGATCACCGGGACGATTCCGGACCTGATCACCGCGGTCGGTGGGCTGGCGGGCAACCTCGACGAGATCATCACCGCCACCGGCCAGGCCGGTGCCGCGGTGATCAGCGCGGCCGGGGAATCGGCCGCGGCGGTCATCGACGCCACCGACAACCAGCCCAGCGCACCCATCCCGGGTGCAGACATCCCCGCCGACACCGGCATCGACGCACCGGACGGCCTGCCCTCCGCGGGCGATCCGGAACTCTCCCCGCCCGGCGAGGCCGCTGATCCGCAGACCCCCGTCTCCGTCACCGGCGAGGACGCCACCCCGGCCGGGGATCCGGTCGAGGAACTCGACTCCACGAACTCGGGCGACCTGCCGGTGAACACTCGATCCAGCACCTCCGCTCCCGGTCCCGATTCGGGGGTGGCCAGCTCACCGGCCACCGTCGCGGCCGGGTCGCCCGCGGTATGGCCGGGGCCGACCGGCAGAACCGAGGCCGTCGAGCGGCGCCCGCAATCCGAGGTGGTTGCGAACACGCAGCTCCAGCACCAGACCTGACACGCATCCGCGGCCGCGGCGCCCCTCGGGCGTGAGAACAGAGTGGTCGACACAGCAGGGCGCACATGCACCGGCGCAACCGGTACGGCCCGACACAAGACCCGGCGGCGGGGAGCTGGCACTCCCCGCCGCACGGTAACTGCTGCCCAGCAGCAGCTTTCGCAGTTCAGAACCCACAGATAGGGAACACTCCATGAACCTTCTCCGCACGAACTCCGCTGCGAGGACAATCGTAGCGGCGCACCCCGCGCTCCCCGGCGCAGCGGCGAACTCGACCGGTACGGCGAGGACTCTGCTCGGGCGCGCGCTGCTGATCGCACTGGCCCTGGCCGGCCTGATCATCACCGGCGTGCACGTCTCGGGCCCCGCCCACGCCTACCAGCCGTGCACCAACTACCGGGTCACGACCAACTGGGGCAGAGTCGAAGTCGACACCCGCCCGGCCGGCGGCGACCCCACCGGCAACATCGCCTGGGCCATGTTCATCAACGACATCTCCCACATCCCCGGCCGCTACGACTACCAGGTCCTGATCAACGGCAAGTCCCTGTTCACCGACACCATCCACAAGGACAACAACCTGCACATCACGATCCCCCGGTTCCAGAACAACCGCTACGTCTACGAGTCCGGCGACGAGATCCAGGTGATCGCCTCCCACGCCGCCGGGAAGGTCCTGTATGTGACCCCCATCAACCGCTGCACCGTCCCCTACTTGGCAACATAGCCAGCATGGATCAGGAGATATCGCGCCACGGCGCCGACCTGCTCGCCGCCGACATCGAAACGGCTCTGGGCGTCGAGGTGCACATCGACGAGACCATCCCCGACCGTCTGCTCCGCCAGCCTTCGCCTCCAGCGTGGTGGATCGAGTTCACCGTCCCGACCTGGAACATCCTCATCGGCTGTACCCCCGTCGCGCACACCCCCAGCGGTGTCGCCTGCGAACTCGCCCGGCGACTGCACGACGACGTCCTGGCCCGCAGCGGCAAGATCTGGCCGCCCAACCCCCACGGCGGAGACCAACCGCTGCTGCCCACCGGCGACGGGTGGCAGGGGCCGGGCGGCTCGATACCCTACGGGCAGATCAGGACAGCCGCAGATCCCGATCCCGGCCTCGACGGGGTGGTCCGATGGTGGCTGCCCCACAGCTACGACGGCCTCATCGCCAGCCGCTCCGGCGACGTGTGGTTCTCCCGCTGGCAGTACCGCGGCGACGACCAAACCATCACCCCCGGCATGCCGGTGACCTGGCTCATCGGCGAAGGACAACACGGAAAGTACCGCCAAGCCAGCGAGGTCCGGCCAGTCCGGTCCTGACCGCGCGGGACGACATCGACAGCCCCGGCGCACCAGCACCGGGGCTGTCGATGTGCGCGCGGCAGCTGCAGCGACCGCCATCGGCCCCATGCACGTCGAACCGGCACCGCCCCGATCGGGCCCGAGCTGGCCCACGTCGCCTGGGAAGCCCAGGCCACCGGCAACCCGGTACTCACCGCGAACGCGGCCGCCACCGTCCTTGGAATGACTGTCAACCGTGATGCCGAGGTCAGCGGTCATCTTGTGCAGGTTACGGTCACTATGAGTTGGTCCGGCGCTGGTCGATGACGGTGCCGCAAGTTGGCTTGGGCGGCTCGCCGACGTCCCGGACGTTGAACTCAGCAAGCCACTCTGTTCGAGCCGCGTGATGGTGGGTGCTGCAGGCAAAGGCGATGGCATCCGGAGTGGTGCCGGTGTTCGTCGTGCTGTAGGCCTCGACCTGCTGAGAAGCAGGAACTCCGCACTGAGGGAATGGTGGATGGATCTCGGGACCGTCACCGTCGTCCCGGAGAACAGCGAGGGCGCGGTTCAACTCGTGCGGTGCAATGTCATTCTTCAGTTCGGTCAACTTGCGCCTGTACCAGTCGATCGCGCCTTGTCTCGTGATGCCGAGGAGGCCGCCGATCTCCGCCCAGGTCATCCCGCCTTCGCGAGCCTCGCGCATCATCGACCATCGCGCGGAAGTGGTCGTCTCTACGATGCGGCGGGTGGCTATCAAGGCCTGTCGGGGGCTGATGCTGGCCAGCTCGTTCAGCATGCGAATACAGGTGGCACGGCCCTGCTCGCTTTCGGCGGGATGCTCCAAAGCCTCGGTGAAAATCCGGCGTTGCCGGTGGGCGGCCAGCACCGCGAAAATATCTTCAAGGTCGGTGTTCGTGAGGATGGCTTCCACGTTCACGCTGGCGGCCAGGTGACCGGATCGCGTGCGTGGCATGACGTGATGACCGTAGTTGTCCATGAGGCAAGTTTGCTTGCTTCGCCGGGGGTGCGCAAGTTTTCTTGCCTAACGGTTGTCGACGCCGATCTGGCTGCCCCGGGCCTGGATGGCTGAGGCCTATCTGCGGGGGTAGGGGATCTACCTACTGCAGCGCGCGGCAATGCCAGCTGTAGTGGCAGCATCATCGGAGTGAACTGATCAGGGCTGTGTCCGGGGTGCTTGGTGGCCGCGCTTGGGACGACTGCAAGGTTGAGGGAAGTGCTCATGGAGTCATCGCCTCTCCATCGGGGCCGGTCGGTGACGGCTCGAACGCCCAGGTCGGTCGCATCGTCGGGGGCGACGGCTTCGCAAAGTTGTCACCGCGGGGCCCGCGCGTTCCGTTCCCATTCGTTGTAGCCGTGTTGCGCGAAGGACTATGTGACCTGGTGTCAGTTTGCTTGGAAGTTGCGGGGAATAGCGCTGTGCCCGCGCTCGCTTACAGATGGTGGGCCAAATTGTAGACAGATCGTAGAGAACCGGGGGATACGCCACAGATGCCCAGGTCGTGGTGGGATAGGGTTTATTGGTCATGATGTCGGCTTGCCCGGGCACCCCCTCTCGCGCGGTGCCCAAGACGGTCTACCTCGATCACGCGGCAACGACTCCGATGTACCCCGCCGCCCTCGAGGCGATGACGGCTGCCCTCGGCCGGGTCGGGAACGCTTCGTCGCTGCATGGTTCGGGGCGGGCGGCGCGGCGGATGCTGGAGGAGGCGCGGGAGTCGATCGCGGCGGATCTGGGCGCCCGGCCCTCCGAGGTGATCTTCACCTCGGGTGGGACCGAGAGCGACAATCTGGCGATCAAGGGCATCTACTGGGCGCGGCGGGACGCGGAGCCGCGGCGGCGGCGGATTCTGGTCGGCGCCACCGAGCATCACGCGGTGCTGGACGTGGTGGAGTGGCTGGAGCGGCACGAGGGCGCGGAGATCACCTGGCTGGCGGCGGACGGCGCGGGGTTCGTCACGCCCGCGGTGCTGCGGGCGGCGCTGGACGAGCACCGTGACGAGGTGGCGCTGGTCACCCTCATGTGGGCGAACAACGAGGTGGGGACGATTGCGCCGATCGCGGAGCTGACGGCGGTGGCGCGGGAGTTCGACGTGCCGCTGCACAGCGATGCGGTGCAGGCGGCGGCGCAGCTGCCGATCGATACCGGCGCCGTCGGGCTGGCCGCGGCGAGCTTCGCCGGCCACAAGGTGGGCGGGCCGCACGGGGTCGGCGTGCTGCTGCTCGGCAGGCAGGTGCCGTGTGTCCCGCTGCTGCACGGGGGCGGGCACGAGCGGGATCTGCGCTCCGGGACCTCGGATATCCCGGGGGCGGTGGGGTTGGCGGCGGCGCTGCGGCAGACCGCGGCGGAGCTGCCCGCGCGGATCAAGGAGCTGCGGGAGCTGCGCGATGCCCTGATCGAGGGAGTGCGCGCGGTGGATCCGGAGGCGGTGCTGAACGGCCCGGCCGGGGAGCTGCGGCTGCCCGGGAACGCGCACTTCACCTTCCCGGGCTGCGAGGGCGATTCGCTGCTCATGCTGCTGGATGCGGCGGGGATCGAATGCTCGACCGGGTCGGCCTGCACGGCTGGGGTCTCGGGGCCGAGCCATGTGCTGGTGGCGATGGGGGTCGAGCCGTGGCAGGCGCGCTGCTCGCTGCGCTTCTCGCTCGGCCACACCTCCACCGCGGACGATGTGCAGACGCTGCTCACGGTGCTGCCGGGAGTGGTGGAGCGGGCCAGGGCGGCCGGGCTCACGAGCGTGAAGGGAGCGTACTGATGCGGGTTCTCGCCGCGATGAGCGGCGGTGTCGACTCCGCGGTGGCGGCGGCGCGGGCCGTTGACGCCGGGCACGACGTGGTCGGCGTGCACCTGGCGCTGTCGGCGCAGCCGGGCACGCTGCGCACGGGGTCGCGGGGCTGCTGCTCGAAGGAGGACGCCGGGGATGCCAGGCGCGCCGCCGATGTGCTCGGAATTCCGTTCTACGTCTGGGATTTCGCGGACCGGTTCAAGGAGGACGTGATCGACGACTTCGTCGCCTCCTATGCCGCGGGTGAGACGCCGAACCCCTGTCTGCGCTGCAACGAGAAGATCAAGTTCGCCGCGCTCGCCGATCGCGCGGTCGCGCTCGGCTTCGATGCGGTGGCGACCGGGCATTACGCGCGGCTGTCGGACGGGGTGCTGCGGCGGGCCGTCGATGCCGACAAGGACCAGTCCTATGTGCTCGCGGTGCTCACCGCCGAGCAGTTGAGCCGGGCCATGTTCCCGGTCGGGGACACGCCGAAGCCGGAGATTCGCGCCGAGGCCGCCGCGCGCGGGCTCGCGGTGGCGGACAAGCCGGACAGCCACGACATCTGCTTCATTCCGTCCGGGGATACCAGGGCGTTCCTCGGGGCGAAGATTGGGATCCGGCCGGGTGCCGTCGTCGATGCCGACGGGCGGAAGCTGGCCGAGCACGAGGGGGTGCACGGGTTCACCATCGGGCAGCGGAAGGGGCTCGGGTTGCCGGGGCCGGGTCCGGACGGGAAGCCGCGGTACGTGACCGGGATCGATCCGGACTCCGGGGAGGTCAGGGTGGGTTCGGCCGAGGAGTTGCAGGTGTGGACGGTGCGGGCCGAGCGGGCTGTTTGGACCTCAGGGGCCGCGCCGGACGGGGCTCTCGACTGCGTGGTGCAGGTTCGGGCGCACGGGGGGACGGCGCCCGCGGTGGCCGAGGCGGTGGATGGTGGGCTCACAGTTCGGCTGCGCGAGCCGTTGACCGGGGTGGCGCGGGGGCAGGCCGCGGTGCTGTACCGACCGGATAGTGCCGGTGACGAGGTCATCGGCAGCGGGACCATCGCCGGTACCGACAGCGCCGTGCCGATGGCCGACGCCCGGTGAGCGCCGCCGTCGAGGCCGTGCTGCGGGGTGGGGTCGCCACGGGGGTCGGCTCCTGGCCCGGTACGGATCCGCGGGAGGCCGCGGCGACCGTTGTCGGGGAGCTGCCCGGGTTGGCGCATCTGGTGGAGTTGCCTGCGCGCGGGGTCGGGGCCGATCTGCTCGGGCGCGGGTGTGCGCTGCTGGTGGACCTGCCGTTCGACAGCACCACGCGGGGGTACCGCTTCGCCGCGCGTGCGGGTGGGGTGGCGCGGCGGGCCCATGATCTGCTGCGGACCGATCTGGATGCGCTCGAGGAGGCGTGGGAGCGGGCGGGGGCGCCCGGGACCGGGCGGGCGGTGAAGGTGCAGGTTGCTGGGCCCTTGACCTTGGCGGCCGAGGTGGAGCTGGTCAATGGGCATCGGGTGCTCACCGATTCCGGGGCGCGGCGGGATCTCGCGGAATCGCTGGCCGAGGGGTTGGCTCGGCACGCCGCCGAGGTGGGGAAGCGGTTGAACGCGCCGGTGGTGGTGCAGGTCGATGAGCCGTCCGCCGGGTCGGTGCTGGAGGGTTCGCTGCGCGGGGTGAGTGTGCTGGACTCCGTGCGGTCGCTGCCCGAGCCGGAGGCGCTCGATCTCCTGGATACCGTGATCCGGGCGCAGTCCGTGCCGGTGGTTGTGCACAGTTGCGCCGCGCCGCCGCCGCTCGCGCTGTTCCGGGCCAGCGGGGCCGCCGCGCTCGCCATCGACGTCGCCGCGCTGCGGACCAAGGATCTGGATGGGGTCGGGGAGACGCTGGATGCCGGGAAGCTGCTGGTTCTCGGGTTGGTGCCGAGTACGCCCGGGGACGGTGAGCAGGGGTGGCGTGAGCTGGCCGAGCCGGGGGTTCGGCTGGTGGATCGGCTCGGGTTTCCGCGTCGGACGCTCGCCGAGCGGGTGCTGGTGAGCCCGGCCTGCGGGTTGGCGGGGGCGACGCCCGAATGGGCGCGGCGTGCACTGGATCTCACCGCCGATATCGCCCGCGCGTACGCGGAGGAGCCGGAGATGCTCGGCGCGGAGTAGCCGCTTTGTATGTCGCCCGCTTCGCGCTCGACTGATCTTTCGCCGTGGTGATTGGCCGGAGATCGCCCGATTGCGGGGGCGGGCGCGCCGAGGCCAGGGCTCGCCCAGCCGCGGGTTGTGGGTCGCGCGTTCGGGCTCGAAGCTCGCGCCCGCGACGCCGGGCCGAACGCCTCGCACCGCGCCGACGTGCGGCGATCCGCCCGGAATGTGTCATACCCCTGGACTATCGTGCCAGTTGTGACCGAACCCGAGGCCCCCGCACCGGCCACGGCCGAGGAGCAGCGCGCCTGGCAGCAGCTCGCGGACGAGGTGCGCGAGCATCAGTTCCGCTACTACGTGCGGGACGCGCCGATCATCACCGACGGCGAGTTCGACACGCTGCTGCGCCGCCTCCAGGCCATGGAGGACGAGCACCCCGACCTGCGCACCCCGGATTCGCCGACGCAGCTGGTCGGCGGCGGCTTCGCCACCGACTTCACGCCGGTGGACCACCTGGAGCGCATGCTCTCGCTGGACAATGTCTTCGACCTGGACGAGCTGCGTGCCTGGGCGACGAGGGTGGAGGCGGAGACCGGGCCGGACCTGCACTACCTCTGCGAGGTCAAGATCGACGGGGTCGCGCTGAACCTGGTCTACCGGAACGGGCGGCTGGAGCGCGGGGCGACCAGGGGGGACGGGCGCACCGGCGAGGACGTCACGCTGAACGCGCGCACCATCGAGGACATCCCGGCCGAACTCACCCCGAGCGAGACCTTCCCGATTCCGGAGCTGCTCGAGGTGCGCGGCGAGGTCTACCTGCGGCTCGAGGATTTCGAGACGCTCAATGCCGCCATCGTCGCCGACGGCAAGCCGCCGTACGCGAACCCGCGCAACACCGCGGCCGGTTCGCTCCGGCAGAAGGACCCGGCGGTCACCGCGCGGCGCCGGCTGCGGATGATCTGCCACGGCCTCGGCCGGATCCGCGGCTACGCCCCGGCCGCGCAGTCCGAGGCGTACGACGCGCTGGCCGCCTGGGGGCTGCCGGTCTCGCCGCACACCCGGCGGGTGCGGGGGATCGACGCGGTGATCGAGCGGGTCGCCTACTGGGGCGAGCACCGGCACGATATCGAGCACGAGCTGGACGGCCAGGTCATCAAGGTCGACGAGGTGGCGCTGCAGCGCAGGCTCGGCTCCACCTCGCGCGCCCCGCGCTGGGCCATCGCCTTCAAGTACCCGCCGGAGGAGGCGACCACCACGCTGCTCGACATCAAGGTGAATGTCGGGCGCACCGGGCGGGTGACGCCCTTCGCGGTGATGGCGCCGGTCTCGATCGCGGGCTCGACGGTCTCGATGGCGACGCTGCACAATGCCGCCGAGGTGGTGCGGAAGGGCGTGCTCATCGGCGACACGGTCACCATTCGCAAGGCGGGCGATGTGATCCCCGAGGTGCTCGGGCCGGTGGTCGATGCCAGGCCCGCCGATGCCCGCGCCTTCGAGATGCCGACGCACTGCCCGGAGTGCGGCACGCCGCTGGCGCCGGAGCGCGAGGGCGACGCCGATATCCGCTGCCCGAACACCCGCTCCTGCCCGGCCCAGCTGCGCGAGCGGGTGTTCCACGTGGCGGGGCGCGGCGCCTTCGACATCGAGGCGCTCGGCTACGAGGCCGCCATCGAGCTGCTGCGCTCCGGCGCCATCACCGACGAGGGCGATCTCTTCGACCTGGACGAGCCGCGGCTGCTCGGCACCCCGCTCTTCGTGAACAAGAACGGCAGCCTCTCGGCCAATGGCAGGCGGCTGCTGGAGAACCTGCACGCCGCCAGGGACCGGCCGCTCTGGCGGGTGCTGGTCGCGCTCTCCATCCGGCACGTCGGGCCGACCGCGGCGCGGGCGCTGGCCGCCGAGTTCGAGACGATGGAGCGGATCGAGGCGGCGACGCTGGACGAGCTGGCCGCGGCCGACGGGGTGGGCCCGACCATCGCGGCCGCGGTGGCGGAGTGGTTCACCGTGGACTGGCACCGGGCGATCGTCGAGAAGTGGCGGGCCGCGGGGGTCCGGATGGCGGACGAGCGGGACGCCGGGATCGAGCGGAACCTGACCGGTCTCTCGATCGTGGTCACCGGCTCGCTCACCGGGTTCTCCCGGGACGAGGCCAGGGAGGCGATTCTGGCGCGCGGCGGGAAGGCGGCGGGGTCGGTGTCGAAGAAGACGGCCTTCGTCGTGGTCGGCGAGGCGCCGGGCAGCAAGGCCGCCAAGGCCGAGGAGCTCGGGGTGCCGATCCTGGACGAGGAGGGGTTCCGCACCCTGCTCGCGGAGGGGCCGGAGGCGGTGCGACCGGCCGCGGGGGAGTAATGCCCGGCTCGAATCCGGCCCAGTGCGTCAGCTGACGGTGACGATGGCGCCGGTGGTGCCCTTGGGGTCGAACTTGGCGCAGTGGTTGTTGCTCAGCTCGACCGTGCGGCGCAGCTTCTTCCGCTCGCTCTGCACCTCGACCACGACGGTCGAGCCGCTGTTCGAGCAGACCTTCACCACCGCCGGGCTCAGCCCGTAGGCGACGCTGCCGGACTGGCAGGTGTAGGTCGTGTCGTGGAAGAAGATGCGGGCATTGCCCTCGGCGCACTCGAAATCGTCGGCCGCGGCGTCCGGCGCCGCCAGCGCCAGCCCGAGCGCGACCGCGGCGACCGCGCAGCCACCGGCCGCGATCCGCACCGGGAGGGCGAAGGGCTGCGGCTCGGCCACGGCGGTGACGGCAGTGTGCTGGTTCATGGGCGACCACCTGTTCGCAACGGTCGGGCAGGGCGGGCCGCGGTGTGCGGCATCGGAGGATGCGCACCGGCCCCGGCAGCAGGGATGCTACCCCGCCCGGCCGCCGCCCGCCGGGCGTGTGCTGCGACGATAGCCCGATGCTGCGCAGTTTCCAGGTGACGAACCACCGGTCGCTGGCCGGCCCGCAGGAGCTGCGGCCCGCCCGCGGCAGCGGCCGGGTCGCGGTGCCGGTCACCGGGATCACCGGCGCGCCCGCCGCCGGGAAGTCGAACCTGCTGGACGCGCTGGACCGCATGCGGGACGCGGTGCTGCACTCGGTGACCGGCTGGGACCCCTACGCGGGGCCGCCGCGCACCCCGCACCCCGGCTTCCCGGAGCGGCCCACCGAGTTCGTCGCGGGGTTCGTCGCCGAGGGCGTGCCGTACAGCTACGGCTTCCGGCTCACCGATGCCGAGGTGACCGCGGAGTGGCTGCACACGCAGCCGCGCGGGCGGCGCCGCATCGTCTTCGAGCGCGAGGGCGAGCAGGTGCGGATCGGGCCGGCCTTCGAGGCCGCGCGGTTCGGGCTCGGCGCGGTGGTGCCGCTGGTCCGGCCGAACGCGCTGCTGCTCACGCTGGCCGGGCAGCTGAACGCCGAGGCGCTTGTCCCCGCGTACCGCTGGTTCGCCGCGCTGCTCGAGGTGCAGCGCGGCCCGCTCGACCCGGACGCGGTCGCGCTGCGGCTCGGCGGCTACCTCTCCCGGGAGCCGCGCGGCGCGGTCCGGCTGCTGGAGCTGGCCGGGGAAGCGGGGCTCGGCATCACCGATCTGCTGCTGCCTGCGCCTGACCCGCGCTACGCCGCGTACCTCGCCGAGCTCGACCGCGACCTGGCGGGCGGCGCCGAGCAGCTGGAGCTCTGCGCCACCCGCCCCGGCCACGCCGACCTGCTGCTCCAGCAGCACGGGCTGACCGAGAACGCGCTGGCCAGGGAGCTCACCGCGCTGCGCGGGGCGCGGGACGCGCTCTTCGCCCGGATGGCGGCGCGCTCCGGCCCCGGCGTCCGGCTGCTGCACGCCGGGATCGACACGCCCTTCGCGCTCGCCGACGAGCCCGCCTCGGCGCAGGCGCTGCTGCGGCTGCTCCCCGCGGTGCTGGACGCGCTGGACACCGGCCGGGTGCTCGCCGTCGACGATCTCGACGCCGCGCTGCCCGCCGCCACCGCCGAGCGCCTGATCGGGCTCTTCCGCGGACCGGAGACCAATTCCCGTGGCGCCCAGCTGATTTTCACCAGCCGCGAGCCGCTCGGGGGCGGGCGCGGCTGGACCATCCGCCGCACCGAGCAGGGCACCTCCGAGCTGACCGCCGGCTGAACGCCCGGAATGCCCGGTACGGTGGGGGGCGTGCTGGAGTTCGCGATGCTGCTGATCATGGCGGCCACCCTGGTCGCGCTGGTGGTGCTGTACCGGCGCGGGAAGCGCGGCATGCCGATCGCCGAGCCCGAACAGGGCTCGCTGTACATCACCGGCGTGAGCCCGCGACCGGAAGCCTTCGGTGAGCAGTTCGTCACGGTGACGGGGAATCTCACCGGCCCCGGCGTCGCGGCCACGCAGGTCTACCAGCGGTTGGTCTGGGACGGCGATCATTGGCCCGCCATCGGCGACACACTGCCGGTGATCTACCCGGCCGGGAAACCGGACCGCTGGCAGATCGTTCGACCGGGCTAGAGCACCCCGGCGACGATCCCGGCCAGGTAGCCGAGCCGCGCCACCTCGGAGGGGCGGAAATCCGGGCCGCCGGGGCGGCCGAGCAGCAGCGCGCGGCCGTGGTGGCCGAGCGGCGCGGCGGCCAGCTTGGTGTCCATGTCGCGCCAGATCTCCGGCACCCATTCGGATTCCGGGTCGAGCACGGTCGGCTTGTCCAGCGGCAGCCACGGCGCGGAGCCGGCCTGGGTCTGCGGCGCGCTCTGGCTGCCGACCACCCGGTACGCGCCCTGCAGCCCGGTGTCGATGATGGTGCTCCAGCCGACCCGCAGCACCCGGGGCACGCCGTCGACCAGCACCTGCAGCCGGTCGTCGCGCGCGCTCGCGACCTGGTCGATGAGCTCGAGCTCGCGGTGCGTGTCGAGCAGCCCGGAGTAGGGGCGGATGGAGTCGACCACGACGTCGCCGATCGACTCGGCGGCGGTGATCAGGGTGTCCGGGAGCGCGTTGGGCGGTACGTCGACCACGAGGTCGTCCACGGCGAACCCGGCACCGCGCTCGACCACGTCCAGCGAGATGATGTCGGCCCCGACCGATCCCAATGCCAGCGCGAGTGCACCGAGGCTTCCCGGGCGATCCGGAAGTTGCACGCGGAGCAGGTAAGACACGCGCGTTCCTTTCCTTGGTAGCCGAGGCTCTGTACGGATACCCGGGTCACGCAATACTTACACCCGGAAGGCAGGGTTATCGACCCGAACTCGGCGCAGTGACGTACGCCACAGTCGTTTTCGCGCGGGGGGTGCTCCGAGGCCGGGGCGCGGGAACCCGCGGAACCGCGCGGACTAGGCTGGACGGGTCTTCTCGCCCCCGGCGCCACGTGCCGGGGACGACCTGCTCGAACCCACCATCACCGACGCCGAAAGGGGTCCCGCGGTGCCCGCCATCTCCCGCGACGAGGTCGCACACCTCGCCCGGTTGTCCCGGCTCGCGCTGTCCGACGACGAACTGGATCAGTTCGCCGGACAGCTGGACTCGATCCTGAGCCACGTGCGGACCATCTCCGAGGTGGCCGCCGCGGACGTCCCGGCCACCGCGACGCCGAATCCGGTCGCCAATGTCACCCGGCTGGACGAGGTGCGGCCGTGCCTCACCCCGGAGCAGGCGCTCTCCGGCGCGCCCGCCGCCGAGGAGCAGCGCTTCCTGGTGCCGCAGATCCTGGGGGAGGGCGAATGAGCGACAGCACGCAGCTCTCCGCCGCCGAGCTGGCCGCGAAGATCCACGCCCGCGAGCTCTCCTCGGAAGAGGTCACCCGGGCGCACCTGGACCGGATCGCCGCGGTGGACGGCGAGTACCACGCCTTCCTGCACGTCGCGCCGGAGGCGGCGCTGGCCGCCGCCCGGGTGGTCGACGCGAGCCTGGCCGCCGGCGAGGAGCCCGCCTCGGCGCTGGCCGGAGTCCCCTTGGCGCTCAAGGACGTCTTCACCACCACCGACATGCCGACCACCTGCGCCTCGAAGATCCTCGAGGGCTGGATGTCGCCGTACGACGCCACGGTGACGGCCAAGCTGCGCGCCGCCGGCATCCCGATCCTCGGCAAGACCAATATGGACGAGTTCGCCATGGGCTCCTCCACCGAGAACTCGGCCTACGGCCCGACCCGGAATCCCTGGGACACCACCCGGATTCCCGGCGGCTCCGGCGGCGGCTCGGCCGCGGCGCTCGCCTCCTATCAGGCGCCGCTCGCCATCGGCACCGACACCGGCGGCTCGATCCGGCAGCCCGCCGCCGTCACCGCCACCGTCGGCACCAAGCCGACCTACGGCACCGTCTCCCGCTACGGCCTCGTCGCCTGTGCCTCCTCGCTGGACCAGGGCGGCCCGTGCGGCCGCACCGTGCTGGACACCGCGCTGCTGCACGAGGTGATCGCCGGGCACGACCCGCGCGACTCCACCTCCCGCGACGTGCCGATCCCGGCCGTGGTCACCGCCGCCCGTGAGGGCGCGCGCGCCGATCTCACCGGCGTCAAGGTCGGCGTGGTGCGCGAGCTGCACTCGGACAGCTACCAGCCCGGCGTGCTCGCCTCCTTCGACGCCGCGGTCGCGGTGCTGAAGGATCTCGGCGCCGAGGTGATCGAGGTGTCCTGCCCGCACTTCGAGTACGGGCTGCCCTCCTACTACCTGGTCATGCCGTCCGAGGTCTCCTCCAACCTGGCCCGCTTCGACGCCATGCGCTACGGGCTGCGCGCCGGCGACGACGGCAAGCACAGCGCCGACCAGGTCATGGCGCTGACCAGGGCGGCCGGGTTCGGCCCCGAGGTCAAGCGGCGCATCATGCTCGGCACCTACGCGCTCTCGGCCGGGTACTACGACGCCTACTACGGCCAGGCGCTCAAGGTGCGCACGCTGATCGCGCAGGACTTCGACCGCGCCTACGAGCAGGTCGACGTGCTGATCTCGCCGACCAGCCCGTTCACCCCGTGGAAGCTGGGCGAGAAGGTCGACGACCCGCTCGCCATGTACCTCTCCGACCTCTGCACCCTGCCCACCAACCTGGCCGGGCACCCGGCCATGTCGGTGCCCTCCGGGCTCAGCGCCGACGACGGCATGCCGGTGGGGCTGCAGATCATGGCGCCCGCCTTCGCCGACGACCGGCTGTACCGGGTGGGCGCGGCCTACGAGGTGGCGCGGGGGCCGATCGCCTGAGCGGGAGCCGCCGGACGCTGTCGTCCGGCGGCTTCGGCGGCCGGGGTCAGTGCGCGCGGAGCGCTTCCGCGCGGGTCTTGACGCCGTCGGTCATGCCGCTGAAGCCGCGGCGCAGGTCGGCGCCGAGCAGCGTGGCGACGAGCGGGTGCAGCCAGCCGTTCAGCTCGAAGTGCGAGGCGTAGCGGGTGCGGCCGGCGTCCAGCGCGGTGACGGTGTGCGTGCGCAGGCTGTGCAGGGTGCCGAGCGGGACCGGTTTCATCCGGTAGCCGAGCGTGCTGCCGGGGGTGTGCTCGACGATCCACTCGCGCTGCCTGCGCGGTGTCGCGCCGCGCAGCCGGACGTGCATGTCGATGGGGTCGCCCGGCTCCAGGGTGCTGCGGCACTCCGGGACGAAGGGGTTCCACTCGCCGTAGCGCGGCAGGTCGGTGACGACGTCCCAGACCAGTTCGGCGGGGGCGTCGATCTCGACGACGTGATCGAGGACGAAGGCCATGCGGCGAAACTAGAACAAGTTTCACTTCGGGGCAAGGTGGGTGGCGCAGTCGCCCATGGCGGTGCCCTGGTCGGTGCCGTAGCGGTGGCCGTGGCCCGCAGGGGCGTCGAGGGCGCCGAGGAGGTCGGCTCCGGTCTGCAGGAACGACAGGACCGGCTGCCACTCGGGGGCGGGGGCGTCGGGGCGGGTGGTGCCGAGATCGGGGGCGTGCCACAGCAATCGGGGGGACCAGTGCACGACGGGGTCGGAGCGGTTGGCGAGCACGGTGGCGCCGGCGCGGTGCACCGCGTTCGCCGGTGGTCCGGCCCAGAGCGCCGCGCAGGTGCGGCGCTGCTGGTCGGCGGCGTCGGGGAAGATGCCGCTGCCGCCGAGGGCGCCGAGGCTCTGGCCGTAGAGGTAGAGGCGCGGCGGGTCGGGGAGGGTGGACAGTCTCCGCTCCAGGGCGGTGAACAGGGCGCGGGCGGAGTCCGCCGCCTTCTCCGGGCCGGTGACGAAGGTGACCCAGCTCGGGGCCGCGGAGTACTGGAGGGCGACCATCGCCACGTCGCCCGCGAAGCGGGTCTCCAGCCCCCTGGCGGCGCCGGCGTCGAGCCAGCCGGAGCCGGTGGGGACGGCGAGGACCAGGTGGCGGCGGGCCAGGCCGCCGGTGCGCTGGAGTTCACGCAGGGCGAGGGCGACGCGGTCGTCCAGGGTGGGGGCGGAGTCGAGGCCGATGTAGACGCGGACCGCGTCGGCGCTGCCGTCGGCGACGAAGCGGCGGCCCTGGGTGCCGAGGGTGTCCCAGGGGACGGTGGAGTACGTCGAGCCCGAGCGGGTGTACGGGAGGGGGGAGTTCGGCGACGCTACCGCCTGGGCGCCGTGCGGGAGCGGGACCAGGACGACGGTGGCGACGCCGAGGGCGAGTGCGCCTATCGCGGCGCGGCGGGGGGCTCTGCGGACGGTTCGCACCACCAGGACCGGGGTGGTGAGCAGGGCGGTGGTCAACGTCGCCCAGAGGGCCCAGTGCGCGGGCGTGGCCGGGGTGGTGTCCATGGCGGTGCGCAGGGTGTTCTGCCAGATGGCTGCGGCGGTGCAGCCGACGAGTACCGCGGCCGCGGTGAGGGCGAGGACCGGGGCCCGGTCGGCGATCTCCGCACGGTCGCCCCACGCGGGTTTCTGTCCTGGCCGGGCGCCGCCGCGGCGCGGGAGCGCACGGACCGCCGCCGTGCCGCCGAGCGCGAGCGCGACCAGCAGGGCGGTCAGCATCGCCTGGGTGAGCGGGCTGCGCGGGAGCAGGCCGGGGGCCAGCGAGGCGACGACGGCGAAACCGGTTGCCAGCGTTGTCGGCACGCGCGGCAGTGCCTCGGGCCGGGCAGGGAGCGCGACGGCAGCGATCCGCGGTGCGTACCCGGCGATCACAGCCGTGCCGCCACGGTCGGCCCTGCCGCCATCGGCCGTGCGGCGCCGTCCGGCCGCACCTCGGCGCGGGCCGGCGCGGTTTGCACCGCACCCTTTTTCCCGCGCCGGGAGAAGCGCAGCGCGACGGCGCCGGTGGCGAGCACCCCCGCCCCGGCGAGCATGCCGGCATTGTTCCCCTCGGGGTCCGGCACCGTCACCTCCTCCACCACCGGCACCCCGAAGTCCTGCCGGTGCGAATTGGCGCTGACGGCGGCGCTCGCCACATCGGCCATGAAATGGCAGCGGCTGCGGGAGAACTCGTCGGCGCGCACCTCGCAGGCCCGGTGCAGGTGGGCGGTGAGCGCGGCGTCCAGGTCGCGGCGCGCCCACGGGCCGAGCGGGGCGCCGCGGCCGTCGGCGAAGCGCAGCAGGTCGTAGCCGAGATCGTGGCCCTTGCACGGCAGTTCGAATTCGGCGGGGAGGGTGACGGGGGAGGAGCAGCCGCCGTCGGGGCGCACCACGAGGCCGTCGAGCAGGGCGGGGTGGTAGCCGAAGAGCTCGGGGAAGCCCTGCGGCACGGTGAGATCGAGGTCGTCGGTGCTCAGCGCGCGGACCGCGGCCGCGGCGTCGGAGTCCTCGGCGGGCGCCGGCGCGCTGGCCGCCGATTCGCCCGCGGTGAGGGTCAGCGCGGGTGCGACGACGAGGGCGAGCACCGCCCCGGTCGCGGTGACCGCCGCCAGCCGCCGATGCGGGGTGCTGCGCTTCCATCTGCTCATGCCGGTCGACGCTAGGGACGCCGGTCCGGCCGTTACCTCCCGCTCGGGTCGCTTCCCGCACCGGTTCCGGTGGGGGAGGGGGTCGGGGGGCCCGTACCCGGGTAGGGGGGCTGCTTCATCCGCCGGGGTGAGGACAGTCCTCGCCGGAGTTCCTACTGTCGAGGTCATGAGGAAAATCAGGGTAACCGCGCGACGGAGCGCAGCGTGAAACGGCGGATGCGGGGTATCCCCGCCAAGTTGTGGGTCGATGCCTGCACGGTGCTCGTCGCCGTCACCTTCTACTCCGTGGCCTGGCCGACGCTGCACGTCACGCACGTGGTCACGCCGCCGGTGCAGCCCTTCCTCGCCGCGCTCGCCGCCTTCCCGATCCTGCTGGTGCGGGTGAACCCGGCGCTGGGCTGGGCGGTCTCGGCGGGCTCGGCGCTGCTCATCGCGGCGGCGGTGCCGCACCAGCCGGGCAGCGACCTGCCGTTCCAGGTGGTGCAGCTGATCTGCCTGATCGTGCTGCTCTTCGCGGTCGGGCTGCGCGCCCCGCTGCCGCTGGTCGGGGTGGCCTGGCTGGCGACATCGCTGCTGGTCGGCGCCACCATGCCCGGTGCGGGGGCGGAGCTGGGCTGGCCGCTCGGGTTCGGCGCGCTGATCCTCTTCGCGCTGCTCGTTCGCTGGCTGGTGCTCTCCCGGCGGCAGCTCTCCGCCTTCGAGGAGGAGAACGAGCTGGAGCGGGCGCGGCGGGCCATCCTGGAGGAGAAGGCCAGAATCGCCCGTGACCTGCACGATGTGGTGGCGCACCACATGTCGCTGGTGGTGGTGCAGGCGCAGACGGCGCCGTACCGGGTGGAGGGGGTGAGCGCGGGGGCGCGCGCCGAGTTCGAGTCCATCGGGGCCACCGCGCGGGAGGCGCTGAACGAGATCAGGGGCATGCTCGGCGTGCTGCGCAGCGACGGGCAGCTGCCGGAGCACGCGCCGCAGCCGAGCGCGGCCGATCTGCCCGCGCTGCTCGACGCCACCCGGCGGGCCGGGGTGCCGCTGAGCTGGACGGTCGAGGGCGAGCTCGGCGGGGTGCCGGAGACGGTCGGGCTGGCGCTCTACCGGATCGTGCAGGAGTCGCTCGCCAATGCCTCCCGGCACGCGGCGGGGGCCGAGGTGCGGGTGGCCGTCGCGGTCGGGGCGGAGCTCACGGTGTGGATCGGGAACGAGCCGGGGACGCCGGGGCCCGCCGGGAACGGCGGGCACGGGGTGGCGGGGATGCACGCCCGCGCGGTCGCGGTCGGCGGTGAACTGGTGGCGGGGGCGCGGCCCGGCGGCGGGTTCGACGTGCGGGCGCGGCTGCCGCTCGCGGCGGGTGTGGCACTGATGCCCGCGGCGGCTGCCCCGCAGCGGTGATCCGCCGGATCCGCGGCGCGTCCGGCCCGGCGGCCCGCACCGTCACCCCCGGAATCGGGGGCACGGACCCCGGGACAATTAGGGTGGGCGCGTGGCAATAACGGTGCTGATCGCCGACGACCAAGCGATGGTGCGGCAGGGGTTCGGCGCCCTGCTCGCGGCCCAGCCGGACATCAGCGTGGTCGGCGACGCGGCGGACGGAAGGGCGGCGGTGGCCGAGGCCGCCCGGCTGCGCCCGGACGTGGTGCTCATGGACGTCCGGATGCCGGAGATGAACGGCCTGGACGCCGCCCGCGCGATCCTCGCCGCCGGGTTCGACCCGCCGGTCCGGGTGCTCATGCTCACCACCTTCGACATCGACGACTACGTCTACGAGGCGCTCGGCATCGGCGCCAGCGGCTTCCTGCTCAAGGACGCCCCCGCCGAGGAGCTGGTGCGCGCCGTCCGGGTGGTCGCCGAGGGGCAGGCGCTGCTCGCCCCGACCGTCACCCGCAGGCTGATCGCCGACGTCACCCGGCGCCGGGCGGGCCGGGTCAAGCCAGCGCCGCACCTGAAGCAGCTCACGCCGCGGGAGCGCGAGGTGCTGGAGCTGGTCGCCCGCGGCATGTCGAACACCGAGATCGCGGAGTCGCTCTTCGTGGCCGAGCAGACCGTGAAAACCCATGTCTCGAAGATCTTCTCGAAGCTGAACCTGCGCGACCGGGCGCAGGCCGTCGTGCTCGCCTACGAGTCCGGGCTGGTCACCCCGGGGTGAGCGGTCAGTGCGGGCAGCCGCCGCTCGGCAGCGTCCCGACGTGCCTGGCCAGCAGCTGCGCCAGGGTGTCGAGCAGCGCGGTGCCGTCGTCGTAGCTGCCGGAGTCGGCGCGCGCGGCCATGGCCACCGCGACCCGGCCGGTGGTGGTGGCGATGGTGCCGAACTGGCGCACGGTGTACTCGCCGGTGTCGTCGTCCGGGCCCCAGCCGCCCTTGAACTGGGCGGTCGAGAAGCGGCCGAGCCCCCAGGACTGGTCGGGGGTGACCGACCCCATGAGCGCGGTCACCATCTCGCTGCCGGAGAGGCAGGGCAGCTCGGCGGCGAAGGTGGCCTGATCGGTCAGGCTCCACTCGGTGCTGCCGTAGGAGGCGCCGTCCAGCTCGGGGTGCGTGACCGCGGTTCCGGTGGCCGAGTGCCCGGCCTCGTCGAGCACCTCCTGCACCGCGGCGCTCGCCTCGGCGTCGTCGCCGAGCTGCTGCCAGAGCTCCCACGCGGCGTCGTTGTCGGACACCGTGATCGCGGCCTCGGCGGCCTCGTAGGCGGCGTCCGCGTCCCTGCGCAGCGCGGCCAGCGCCAGCGGGACCTTGATGGTGGACCAGGCGATGCCGGAGGTCCAGTCACCGAGCACCGTCATCCGGCCGCCGCCGACCGGGAGCACCGCGAGCCCGACCTCGCCGGGAAGATCCTCCCGGAGCCGGGTGAAGTCCGCGACCAGCGCGTTCGGCCGGTAGGTGACCCGGGCCCGCCAGTCCGCGGCCCCGGTCTGGGTGGCCACGGTCACGGGGGTGGAATCGGTCCTGCCGGAGAGCAGCGCACACGAGGAACTCACCAGGACGACGGTCACCATCAGGGTCCGGATCGACCATCCGGCCCGCCGCCGCAGTCGCCCGGCATCACCGGACCGCCACTTCGACCTCACCACGCGCGTCCTCCCCACCACCAACTACCAACCCGCGTGTGCGTTCGTTCTCCGGCGGTGCACGACAAGCCATTCGACAACTCGCGGGCCGCCCTGCGATGCACGGCCCGTGGAATCAGTTTCACCGATTGTGCCCGGAAACCGAAACTCCGTGGTGACGGCGGCTGCGGGTAGGCTCTCAGCCTGGGTGTCACCGGAAGGGGGCGTGTTGCTGGAGCGCGGTGAGGTGTTCGCGGGATTCACCGTGGAGCGGCTGCTCGGCGCGGGCGGCATGGGCTCGGTGTACCTGGCGCGGCAGCCGAGGATGGACCGGCTGATCGCGCTCAAGCTGCTGAACCGGGAGTTGTTCACGCACACCGAGGTCAGGGCGCGTTTCGAGCGCGAGGCCGATCTGGTGGCGCAGCTGGACCACCCCTCGATCGTCGCGGTGTACGACCGCGGCACCGAGGACGGGCAGCTCTGGATCTCCATGCAGTACGTGGACGGGGTGGACGCCGGCACCGTCGACGTCACCGAGCTGCCGCCGGAGCGCGCGGTGCAGATCATCGAGGGGGTGGCGGCGGCGCTCGACTACGCGCACAGCATGGGCATCCTGCACCGGGACGTGAAGCCCGGGAACATCATGCTGGCGCGCTCCCAGGGCGGGCAGGGGGAGCGGGTGTTCCTCACCGACTTCGGCATCGCCCGGCTGCGCGAGGACTCGACGCACCTCACCCAGGACGGGATGTTCACCGCCACCCTGGCCTATGCCTCGCCGGAGCAGATGACCGGCAATCCGCTCGACCACCGCACCGACCAGTACTCGCTGGCCTGTGCGCTGTACTGGCTGCTGGTCGGGATCGGGCCGTTCGACTCGCCGAATCCGGCGGACATCATCCACGGGCACCTGAACCTGGTTCCCGCGCCCATCGCGCCGCGGCGGCCCGGGATCGCGCCCGCCATGGATCTGGTGATCGCCAAGGCGATGGCCAAGCATCCGGCGCACCGGTACGGGAGTTGCGGGGAGTTCGCGGCCGCGGCGCGGGCGGCGTTGAACGCGCCGGGGAGTGGGGGAATGGCGGCGGTCGCGCCCGTCGCCGCGGCGCCGTTCGGGGGCGGGCCGGTTCCGGCGGGGGCGCCGGTGGCGGCGCAGGCGGGGGCGCCGCCCGGTGTGCAGGGCGGGCCACTACCGCCCGCCGCGCCCGGGCCCGCGGGTCCTGTTCCGGTCGCCCCGCAGGGCGCGCCCGCGCAGCCGGGCCCGGTCCCGTCGGCCCCGGCGCAGGGTGGTCCGGTACCACCGAACAACCCCGGCGCGGGGCCGGTGCCAGCGGCTCCGGCGCAGGGCGGGCCGAACAACCCCGGCGCCGGATCAGTGCAGCCGAGCCCCGGAGCGCCGAACAATCCCGGCGCGGGGCAGCTGCCCCCACATGGCCCCGGCGCGGGGCAAACACCGCTGAATAGTCCCGGCGCAGGTCCGAGTAATCCTGGCGCGGGGCAGCCGCCGCCGAACGCACCCGGTGGCCGGGCGCCGAACGGTCCAGGTCCGGCGCCGGGTGGGGGTGCGCCGCCGCGCAACGGGCACGGCCCGCTGCCGCCGGGGCCGGGGCACGGGGTGACCCCCGGACCGCGCCCGCGGCGGCGGGGCGGGGGACGCCGGATCGTCGGTACCCTGCTGCTCGGCTGGCTGGTGGTCGTGGTGGTCGCGCTGCTGGTGCTGGTCGGCATCCTGTTCGTGGTCCTGCGCGCCGACGGCGACGAGGGCTCGTCGACCACCCAGGGCCGCGCGGTGGGCCCGCCCCCGATGCAGCCGACCCAGACGACGCAGTCGGCGACGGCGGAGGCCGACCCGCTGGCGGTGAGCCGCCGCGCCTTCCCGCGGCTGGTCCCGGCCGGCCGGGACGAGGACGGCACCGGCTACCTCGGCACCCGCTGCGTCCTGGTCACCCCGGACGAGGACCGCATCCGCTTCGAGGAGCTCGCGCTGAACGCCGGCACCTGGACCCGCGCCTGGCGCTGCGACCGCGACGGCACCGACCCGGATTCGCTGAGCTACGTGGTGCTGCAGTTCCCGGCCCCGGCCGCGGCCCGCGCCGCGGTCGACGCGCTGCCCGCGCACACCAGGTCGGTGGAGCGCAAGGACGGCACCCCGGTGACGCTGCACCGCTGGCTCCGCCCGGACCCGGCGGGCCCGTTCACCGAGCCGCAGAGCACCGCCCGGCTCATGGTGAGCTTCGGCGAAGACCCGCAGCGCGCCGCCTTCCTGATCTCGGTCGCCAACCACGGCGAGGCGAGCGGCACCGGCCCGGCCCCCTCCGCGCAGGCGGTGATCGACGACTGGTGGGAGGAGGCCCCGCTGTAGCGGTCAGTCCACCGCCAGCGCCTCCACCACCGGCATCCGGGCCGCGCGCAGCGCGGGCGGAATCGCCCCGAGCATGGCGAGCCCGAGCGCGATCGCCCCGTACAGCACCGGGATCGGCCCCGGCCGGTAGACGATGTCGATGGTCATGGCGTGCCCCATGGCCAGCGTGGCCAGGTACTGCACCGCCGCCCCGACGGTGAGCCCGAGCACCGCCCCGACCAGCCCGATCCCGGCCGCCTCGGCCAGCACCGAGCGCAGCAGGAAGCGGCGTCCGGTGCCGATGGCGCGCAGCACCCCGAGCTCCCGGCGCCGCTCCAGCACCGAGAGCATGAGGGTGTTGAGCAGCGCCACCGTCGAGACCAGGACCACGATCCACAGGATCATGGTGCTCAGCGCCGACCCCTGGCGCATGCTCGACGAGATCGCCGCCACCGAGTCGTCGCCCGAGGTCACGTACAGGTCGGGGGCGGCCACCCGTTCCAGCTCCGCGCGCACCGCGGCGGGGTCGGCGCCGGGCGCGAGGTCGACGGCGAGGATGGTCTCGCCGGGGCGCTGGTACCAGTCGCGCATGTGGTCCAGGTCGAGCATGACGACGCCGGAGATGGCGGAGAAGTACGGGATCACCTCCAGCACCGTCACCGTGCGGGTGCCGCTCGGCGTCGGCAGCGTGATCGGGTCGCCCGCGTCGACCTCGAGCGTGCGGGCGATATCGCGGGAGATCACCACGCCCTCGCCGGTGGCGAGCCGGGGCAGCACGTCGGGGCGCACCGCGCGCCAGTTCGGCGAGCCGGGATCGGTGGCCGCGTACCCCTGCAGCATGATCCGGCCGGTGCCGAGCGTGGCGAAGGCCATCTGCGCGGGGCGCACCCCGGCCACGCCCGGCAGCGCCGCCACCTCCTCGCGCAGCGCGGCGGGCAGCAGCGGGCCGGTGGGGAACTGCTCCAGCGAGGCCGGGCTGAGGTAGAAGTCGTTCTCCGCGAGCTGGTCGAAGGTGGTGGTGGCGGAGTCGACCATATTGGTGCCCGCGCCGCCGACCGCCACCGTCGCCGCGACGCCGATCAGCACCGTCATGGCGGTGGCCCAGACCCGGCGCGGCGCGCGCTCCAGCGTGGTCGCGCCGAGCGTGCCCGGCGCGCCGAAGAGCCCGGCCACCGCCGCGGTGGCCCGGACGATCGGGCGGGTCGCGGCGAAGGCGAGCAGCACCGAGGCGGTGAATGAGAGCGAGACCGCGGCCAGCGAGTACCGCCCGAGATCTGTGCTGGCGACCACCACCGCCACCCCGGCCAGCACGGCGCCGAAGAGCCCGGCCGCGATCCGCAGCGGCCGCGAGTCCGCCTCCGCGGTTCCGGCGTCGAGCGGCACCAGCGCCTCCACCGGCGCGACCTTGTACACCTGCCTGGCCGCGACTGCCGCCGCCACCACCGCGGCGAGCACGCAGGCCGCGACGGCGAGCGGGATGGCGTACCAGGGCACCAGGTACTCGGTGCGCGCCTCGACCGACTCCAGGATGGCGGCGGGCAGCGCCGCGATGGCGCCGCGCCCGATCAGGGTGCCGACCAGCGCGCCGAGCGCGCCGCCGACGATGCCGATCACCGCCGCCTCGGCGAGCAGGTCGCGCACCATCGGGCCGCGCGCCGCGCCCATGGCGCGCAGCAGCGACAGCGTCGGCCTGCGCTGCGCCACCGCCATGCTCATGGCGTTGTAGATGAGGAAGGCCGAGACGATGAGCGCCGCCGCCGATGACATGAGCGTGGAGTAGCGCACGATCTGGATGGCGCCGCTCGCCTGCACGGTGCGCAGCCCCGGGTCGGCGACCACCGCGCGCCCGCCGACCGCGGCGGTGAGCGCCGTGCGCACCGCCGCCGGGTCGGCACCGGGCGCGAGCACCACCTGGATGGAGTCGAGCTTGCCCTGCCGCCCGGTGACCAGCTGTGCCAGCGGCAGCGGGGCGACGACCAGGTGGCCGCCGTTGAGCGTGGCCGAGGTGGCGTCGTCCAGCACCCCGGCGACGGTGACCTCGCCCGCCCCGAGCGCGAAGCTCTCGCCCTCGGCGTGGCCGGTGGCGGCGCCGACCAGGACGCCGCGCGGCACCGTGAGCAGCTTGCCCGCCTGCCCCGCCATCGGCGCGGTGAGCGCGCTGTCCAGCGCGCCGATGCTCGCGTCCGCGCCGATCAGCAGCTGCCGGTTCGCGCCGGTGCCGACCTGGGTGCGCAGCATCGGGACCGCGTGCGCCACCCCGGGCGTCGCGGCGACGGCGGGCAGCAGCGCCTGCTCGAACCCGGCGTCGGTGATGCCGGTGATCTCCAGCTCGGCGGCGCCCGCCAGGTTCCTGGTGAGCGCGTCCACCGACCCGGTGACCGAACCGGAGATGCTCAGCACCGCCACCAGCAGCGCCGCCGACACCGCCATGACGATGAGCGAGAGCGCGGTCCGCCCCCGATGCGCGAGCAGCTCCCCGAGATTGAACAGCCGCAGCCGATCCCACCCGGCACTCATGCTGCCTCGTCCCGGCCTGCGCGCGGGCCCTCCGTGGTGACGCTCCGCTTCCTCCTCCGGGCCTGACGCGCTCATGCCGTGATCGCCCCGGCTCGCTCGTCCGACCCGATCCGCCCGTCGCGCAACGTGATCGCGCGATCGCACGCGGCCACCGCGCTCCGGTCGTGGGTCACCATGACGACCGCGTTCCCGTTCCCGGCGATCTCCCCGAGCAGCTCCAGAATGCTGGCGCCGGTGCGGGAATCGAGGTTGCCGGTCGGTTCGTCGGCGAGGATCAGCGGCGGCTCCATGACCAGCGCCCGCGCCACCGCGACGCGCTGCATCTGCCCGCCGGAGAGCTCGGCGGGCCGGTGCTCGGCGCGCTCCGCCAGCCCGACCCGCTCCAGCAGCTCCATCGCCTTCGGCTTGGCCCGCCGTAACCCGGTGCCGTCCAGCAGCTTCGGGATGGCCACGTTCTCCCAGGCGGTCAGCGTGGGCAGCAGGTTGAAGAACTGGAAGACGAACCCCACCTGGCCGCGCCGGAACTCGGCCTGCCTCTCCTCGTCCAGCGCGCCGATCTCGGTGCCGCGGAAGCGGATCGACCCGGTGTCCGGGCGGTCCAGCGCGCCGAGCAGGTGCAGCAGCGTGCTCTTGCCGGAGCCGGAGGGCCCGACGATGGCGGTGAACTCGCCGCTGTGCAGCCGTAGGTCGATGCCGTCCAGGGCACGCACCACCTGATCACCGACCCGGTAGTGCCTGCCGACTCCGCTCAGCTCCAGCATGGCCGGTTGCGTCATCGCGTACTCCCTCGCTCGGGGCGATTCCCCGCGTGTTGCCCGCTCGTCTCCCGATCGAAGCAGCCGGAGCGCCGGGCGGGCGGCGGATCGGCCGAGAAAGACCCCCTGATCGGTGCGGTGCCGTTCCACGGTACGGCGCGCGGCGCCTGCCCGTCCTCGTGCCCCGGGACGTTTTCCCGGCTCCGCCCACGGGTGGAGGCGGCTCCCGCCCCGGCACGATGTGCGCGCCGTCACTCCGGCGGTAACCTGGGCGGATGGGAGTGCCCGGGCCGGTGCGGCGAATCGCCGCGGTGCGCGATCGGCTGCCCGCCCTGCGCGATCGGACGATCGCCGCCATCCGGGCGCGGCTGGACAACCCGCCGGTCGACTACCCGCCCTCGGTGATCCTGCTCGCCGACGCGGCCATGCTCTCCATCGCGATCGCCGCCGGATTCCAGCGCCACGCCTACCTGCCGACGGTGCTCCCGGTGATCGCCGTCGGGTTGCTGCTCGGCTCGCTCGGGCTCTTCACCTTCACCGCCGTCGAGCCGACCCCGCTCACGCTCGGGCTGCCCGCGCTGATCGCCACCGCGGTGCTGCTCGCGCAGCCGGTCGAGGGCGATTTCGCGCCGTTCATCCTGGTGGTCGCGGTGGGCGAGATCGCCGCCGTCACCCCGAAGCGGGTGAGCGTGCCGAGCGCGCTGGTCGCGCTGGCGCTGCTGATCGGCTTCGACCTGGCCGGGAAGCTGGCGTGGCTGGACACCGGGCTGGCCGGGCTGCCCATGTACTGCGTCGGCGTGCTGCTCGGCTGGATGTGCGGCGAGATGCTGCGCAACCAGCGCCGATTCCTCTACCAGGAGCGCGCCTACCAGGCCATCCGCAGCGCGCAGGCGGCCGACGAGGAGCGCCGCCGGATCGCCCGCGAGGTGCACGACGTGATCGCGCACTCGCTGAGCATCACCCTGCTGCACCTCACCGCCGCCCGGCGCGCACTGCAGACCGACGAGGACGTCACCGAGGCGACCGAGGCGCTGGTCGACGCCGAGCGGCTCGGCAGGCAGGCGATGGCCGACATCCGGCGCACCGTCGGGCTGCTCGACACCCGCCCCGCCTCCCCGGCGCCGGAGCCGGGCGTCGGCGAGATCGCGGACCTGGTCGGCGATTTCGTCCGGGCGGGGCTGGACCTGAGCTTCCGCACCGAGGGCGATCCGGACGCCGTCTCGGCCGCCGCCGGGCTCGGGCTCTACCGGATCGGGCAGGAATCGCTCGCCAATGTCGCCAAGCACGCGCCCGGCGCCACCGGCAGCGTGCGGCTCGCGGTCGGCTCCGGGCACGTCACGCTCACCGTGCGCAACTCGCTGCCGGCCGGCCGGGCCGGCGACCCCGCCGGCATGGGCGTCACCGGCATGCGCAGACGCGCCGAGCTGCTCGGCGGCGAGCTCAGCGCGGGCGCGCGGGACGGGCACTGGACGGTCAGGGCCCGGGTGCCGCTGGCCGAGCAGCGCGGCTGCGGCGCCCGGCTCGCCGCGGAGGGCCGGTGACCGCGGCCGGGCCGGAGGACCCGGTCACCGTGCTCGTGGTGGACGACCAGGAGCTGGTCCGCGGCGGGCTGCGCCGCATCCTGCGCCGCCGGGACGGCTTCGCGGTCGCCGAGTGCGCCGACGGCGACGAGGTGCCCGCCGCCGTCGCCGCCGCCCGCCCCGACGTGGTGCTCATGGACCTGCGGATGAAGCGGGTCGGCGGCATCGACGCCACCCGCGCGCTGCGGCACGACCCCGCCGCGCCCCCGGTCCTCGTGCTCACCACCTTCGACGACGACGAGCTGCTCTCCGGCGCGCTGCGCGCGGGCGCGGCCGGGTTCCTGCTCAAGGACTCGCCCGCCGAGGACCTCATCCGGGCGGTGCGCACCGTCGCCGCGGGCGGCGCTTGGCTCGACCCCTCGGTCACCGACCGGGTGCTCGCCGGGTACCGGCGGGTGCGGCCCGCGGTGGATCGGGCCGCCGGGCGGCTCGCCGAGCTCACCGCCCGCGAATACGAGGTGCTGCAGCTGATCGGCCGCGGCCTCGCCAACGGCGAGATCGCGCGGGCCCTCGGAATCAGCCAGGTCACGGTGAAAAGTCATGTGGGACACATCTTCGGCAAGCTCGCCCTGCGCGACCGCGCGGCCGCTATCGTCTTCGCGTTTGACCACGGGGTGGTTTCCCCAGGAGAATCCACAGGTTGACGCGCGGCGCGTCTGGAACCGGAAGGTGAAGGAAGGACGGGGTGGAGACCGACGGCGTGGCACACGGAACACGGACGGGCACCCGCTTCGGGCCGTACGAACTGCGGTCGGTGCTCGGCCGCGGCGGTATGGGCGAGGTGTACGAGGCCTTCGACACCGTCAAGAACCGCACGGTCGCGGTCAAGCTGCTCACCGAGGAGCTCGCGCGCGACCCGGTCTACCAGGTTCGTTTCCGCCGGGAGTCGCAGGCCGCGGCGCGCCTCGCCGACCCGCACGTCGTCCCGATCCACGACTGGGGCGTGATCGACGGCACGCTCTTCCTCGACATGCGGCTGATCGCCGGGGTCGACCTGCGCACCGTGCTGAGCCGGGGCGGCGCCATGGCGCCGGAGCGCGCGGTCGGCATCGTCGAGCAGATCGCCGCCGCGCTGGACGCCGCGCACAGCGCCGGGCTGGTGCACCGGGACGTCAAGCCCTCCGACATCCTGCTGACCGCCACCGACTTCGCCTACCTCACCGACTTCGGCATCGCCGACACCGAGGGCGACGCCGCCGTCACCATGGTCGGGGTCGGGCTGGATTCCTACGCCTACACCGCGCCGGAGCGGTTCGACGCCGGGCCGGTCACCGCCGCCGTCGACATCTACGCCCTGGCCTGCGTGCTGTACGAGTGCCTGACCGGCGTGCCGCCGTACGCGGCGAGCACCCTGAACGTACTCATCCGCGCGCACCTCGCCGAGCCGCCGCCGCGGCCGAGCCTGCAGCGGGCCGGGGTGCCCGCGGGGCTGGACGAGGTCATCGCGCGCGGGCTGGCCAAGACGCCGGAGGAGCGGTACGCGAGCGCGCTCGACCTGGCCCGCGCCGCACGCGCCGCCGTCGGTGGCGCCGCCGGGTCGGTGCGGCCGGCCGCCGCGGCCCCGCAGTCCTGGTTCGAGACCGGCGCCGCCGAGCCCGCGCCCGCCGCGCCCGAGCCCGCGGAGTTCTCCGCCTTCGGCGAGCCCGCTGCCGAGCCCACCCCGCTGCGCGGCAATGGCACGGTGAACCCGTTCGCCGCCCCCGCCGCCGCGGCGGGGGCCGCCGGATTCGCCGCAGGCGCGCTCGCCGCCCAGCCATCCGAGGCGACCGCCGCCGGTTCCGGCGCGATTCCCGCGCAGCCGCGCGCTCCCTTCGGCGACAGCGCCGCGCCGGACGGCGCCGCACCGACCCCCGCCGCGCTCCGCGGCAACGGCACCGGCCCCGCGCCGGCCCAGCCGAACCATTCGAGTACCGGAGGAATTCCGATCACCCCGCCCGGCCCACGCCCCTACCCCGGTGGCCCCGGCCGCCCGCCGACCGGCGGCCACCCCATTCCGCCGCGGCAGCCCGCGGAGACCACCCCGCCGGTCTCGCCGGACTCGACCGCGGGCCCGGCCGAGGCCAGGCCGGTCGTCCCGGCCGGCACCCCGGTGCCGAACCCCGCCACCGGCGCCACGCTGGTGGTCCGGGTGCCGGACCACCTGCTCCCGGAGTCCGAGCGCAGGGCCGACGCCACCGGCGAGCACAAGGTGGTCCGCCCCAGCGGCGCCACCGAGGTGCGCCTCGGCGAGGTGCAGTTCTCGCTCCCGCCGGAGCCCGACCCCGCGCCGGAGCCGGCGCCGGGCAGCGGCCAGATGCGCGCCTTCCCCGACGCCCACCTGTACGCGGGCGGCCAGCAGTACCTGCCGCCGGAGCGCTACCAGCCCCCGGACGCGACGGCGAACGAGACCACCCAGTACATCCCGCCGGTCACCGACGCCGCCCCGGAGACCCGCCGCTACCCGGCGGAGCCCCCGCGCACCCCGCCGCCGGCCGAGACCACGCGGTACATCCCGGAGCAGGCGTACTCCGCGATGGAGCCCGCCGTCGACCCGGCCGGCTACGACCGCGACAACCCGCAGACCGAGTACCTCGGCCCCGCCGGGTACGCCGAGCCCGGCTACGACGACGGCTACGGCGAGCAGGGCTACGCGGGCCAGGGCTACGGCGACCGCGACTACGACGACGACCCCTACGGCTCCTACGACCCGTACGGCCCGCAGGAGCCCGACGGCTACGCCGAGGACGGGTACTACGAGGAGCCGCCGAAGCAGCGGTCGCGCGCCCGCTCGGCGCTCGGCCCGGTCCTCGCCACCGTCGTCGTCCTGCTCGCCATCGCGGTGGTCGGCACCATCGGCTGGCAGCGCTTCGCCGGCGGCGACAGCGCGGCCCCCGCCGCGGACGGCCCGAACGTCACCGCCGTCGCCCCGACCGCCGGGCTCACCGGCGCCGCCGCCCCCACCGGCCCGGCCACCACCACCGCGCCGGAGCCGACCACCACCGCACCGCGCAGCAGCACCACCACGACCGGGGCGAGCAGCACCACCTCGGCCTCGCGCACCTCGACCACCTCCGCCACCACCAGCGCGGGCGCGGTCAGCCTGCCCGCAGGCGCCTCGCCCTGCGACCAGGGCTCGGCGAGCACGCCGTACTCCCGGACGGCGACCGGCAGCGGGGTCACCACCTGCGGCTTCGCCGAGGCGGTGCAGGAGGCGTACAGCGCGGCAGGCGGCACCCCGCAGTCGGTGGAGGCGATCAGCCCGGTCACCGGCCGCCGCTACACCATGAACTGCACCCCCGACGGCAAGGTGGTCACCTGCATCGGCGGCGACAACGCCGTGGTCTACGTGTACTGATCGGGATTCACCCGATTCGTGCGAGGCGGCGGCACCGGCACCGCTCGTAGTCTCGGCCGCGGGCGCGCCGTCCGGGCGCGTCCGCGGACGAGAGGACCCCGCCGTGGCCGGAGACCGGGTGGTGGCGCCCTGGTCGATTCCGCGCGGGCTGATCGTCCTGCTCGCCGGGGCGGGCGCCGTCGTGGTCGTGGTCGGGATACGGGCTTTCGCGGGCGTGCTCGGACCGGTCTTTCTCGCGCTCATGCTCACCGTGGCGGTGCAGCCGGTGCAGGGGTGGGTGCGCCGGCGCGGCGGCCCGGCCTGGCTCGGGCTGCTCGCCGCGCTCAGCACCGTGGTCGTGGTGCTGGTCGCGCTGGTCGCCGCCCTGCTCTTCTCGGTGGCCCAGCTCGGCTCCGAGCTGCCGCACTACGCCGACGAGCTCGGCGAGCTGCTCGACGGCGCGCGCGAGCTGCTCGCGGCGGCCGGCATCTCCCAGGACCGCATCCACGCCGCGTTCAGCGATATCGACGTCGGCACCGTGGTCTCGGCGGTGGACGGCGTGCTCGGCGGGCTGCTCGGCGTGCTCACCGACCTGGTGTTCGTGCTGGCGCTGCTCATGTTCATGGCCTTCGACGGCATGACCATCGGCCCGCGCATGGCAGTGGTCGCCCGGATGCGGCCGGACATCGCCGTCGCCTTCGGCACCTTCGTCGACGGCACCCGCTCCTACCTGGTGGTCTCCACGATCTTCGGCTTCATCGTCGCGGTCTTCGACGGCGCCGCGCTGTGGCTGCTCGGGGTCCCGCTGCCGGTGCTCTGGGCGCTGATCTCCTTCATCACCAACTACATCCCGAATATCGGCTTCGTCATCGGGGTGATCCCGCCCGCCGCGCTGGCGCTGCTGGAGGGCGGCCCGACGCTCATGCTCTGGGTGCTGGTCGTCTACTCGGTGATCAACGTCGTGATCCAGTCGATCATCCAGCCCAAGTTCGTCGGCGACGCGGTGGGGCTGAGCGTCACGGTCACCTTCCTCTCGCTGGTGTTCTGGGGCTGGGTGCTCGGCGCGCTCGGCGCGCTGCTCGCGGTGCCGCTGACCCTGCTGGTCAAGGCGCTGCTGCTGGACATCGACCCCACCACCCGGTGGGTGGACGTGCTCATCGGCAGCGGCGGGCGCGGTCCGGATTCACCCGAAACGGATGAGGCGCCCGGCCCGGCCGGAGCGGAAGGGTGAGGGCGCGTCCACCACACGGAAGGGGTCGAGGATGACGCACACGACCGATACCGATATCGAGCGCGACCACTCGCTGCGCCAGGGCCTCGCCGCCGGCACCTCCATCGGCGCCGCGATCCTGCTGCTCACCGTCGGCGCGCTCTCACTGCTGGAGGGGATCTCGGCGGTGCTCGAGGACGAGATCTTCGTCGCGGGCCCGGAGTACGTCTACGCCTTCGACGTCACCACCTGGGGCTGGATCCACATCGTGCTCGGCGTGCTGCTGGTGATCGCCGGGCTCGGGCTGGTCACCGGCGCGGGCTGGGCCCGGGTGACGGCGATCGTGGTCGCCGCCGCCTCGATCGTCGGCAACTTCCTCTGGCTGCCCTGGTACCCCTGGTGGTCGGTGCTGGTCATCGCGCTGAACGTGGTGGTGATCTGGGGCGTCGCCACCTGGCGGCCGCTGCGCGACTGACGGCGGAGCGACCCGCGGGCACACCGGGGAGCGGAGACCCGGCCGCCGATAGATGCGGCGCGCCGGGCGTCGACACAGTACGTTGTGCGGAAGTTTCGCAACGAGAATGTGTCGAGGAATGTCTGCTGATCGATCCGGCCGTGTCCGCGCGGTCATCGGCTGCGCCGTGTTCGCGGCGGCCGCCCTGCTCACCTCGTGCGCGACCGGTACGAACATCTCCGGGACCGACGAGACCACCATCACCGAGGCCGCGGCCCGCACCGAGCAGCACGACCTGTCGTACGCGCTGCCCGGCACGCTGGCCGCGGACTTCGCCGAACTCCAGGCGAGCACCGGCGGCGCGATCGGGCTGGCGGCCATGCCGGTCGGCGGCACCTCGGCGCTCAGCTTCGGCACCTGGAGCACCGGCCCGGCCTGGTCGACCATGAAGGTCCCGCTGGTGCTGGCCGCGCAGCGCAAGGCGCCGGGCACCAATACCTACGCCGCCACCGCCGCCATCACCGAGTCCGACAACACCGCGGCGGACGCGCTCTGGCAGTCGCTCGGCTCCGGGCCGGAGGCGGCCGCCGCGGTCGAGGCGGTGCTGCGCGAGGGCGGCGACACCACCACCAGGGTGCCCGCCACCCGCCCGCGCGCCGAGCACTCGGCCTTCGGCCAGGCCGAGTGGAGCCTGGCCGACCAGGTGAAGTTCGCCGCCAAGCTGCCCTGCCTGAGCGGCGCGGCCGGTGTCACCGCGCTGATGGCCGAGATCGTGCCCGCGCACCGGTGGGGGATGGGCAGCATCGCCGGCGCCGACTTCAAGGGCGGCTGGGGCCCCGACCCCGACGGCGACTACCTGGTACGCCAGTTCGGCCTGGTGGACGGCGCGTCCGGGCAGATCGCGGTGGCCTTCGCCGCCAAGCCGGACTCCGGCGCCTTCAGCGACGGCATGCTCACGCTGAACCGGATGGCCACGGTGCTCGCGGCGCACCTGAAGGAGCTGCCCAGCGGCAAATGCAGGCGCTGACACACGTTACCCAGGGTTCACGGGGGCGGGGCGGCAGCGGATGACGCTGCGGGGCAAGATGAACGCCATGCGCATCGGAGTCTTGACCGGAGGCGGGGACTGTCCGGGACTGAACGCCGTGATCCGAGCCGTCGTTCGCACCGCGAACGGCCGCTACGGGGACGCGGTCGTCGGCTTCCAGGACGGCTGGCGCGGGCTATTGGAGGACCGCAAGATCGTCATCCAGAACGACGACCGCACCGACCGGCTGCTCACCAAGGGCGGCACCATCCTCGGCACCGCCCGCACCAACCCCGACGTGCTGCTCGCCGGGCTCGGGCAGATCAGGCGGACCCTGGACGACAACGGCATCGAGGCGCTCATCCCGATCGGCGGCGAGGGCACGCTGACCGCCGCCAGCTGGCTCGCCGACGAGGGCGTCCCGGTGGTCGGGGTGCCGAAGACCATCGACAACGACATCGACTGCACCGACGTCACCTTCGGCCACGACACCGCGCTCTCCATCGCCACCGAGGCCATCGACCGGCTGCACACCACCGCGGAATCGCACCAGCGCGTCATGCTGGTCGAGGTCATGGGCAGGCACGCGGGCTGGATCGCGGTGAACGCGGGGATGGCCGCCGG
The DNA here is from genome assembly GCF_040654395.1 of Nocardia sp. NPDC050697. Classification (NCBI taxonomy): domain Bacteria; kingdom Bacillati; phylum Actinomycetota; class Actinomycetes; order Mycobacteriales; family Nocardiaceae; genus Nocardia; species Nocardia sp. NPDC050697. The sequence goes on along the minus strand of NZ_JBFAHY010000010.1, from coordinate 192,299 downwards.
CGCGCACCTCACCCTGGTCCCGGAGGAGCCGTTCGACGTGGCCGAGGTCTGCGCCCTGATCAAGCGCCGCTTCCAGCGCGGCGACAAGCACTTCATCTGCGTGGTCGCCGAGGGCTCGCACCCGGCCGAGGACTCCGGCTTCGCGCTGCGCGAGGGCGGCATCGACGAGTTCGGGCACGAGCGCTTCACCGGCGTGGCGCAGCAGCTCGGCGCCGAGATCGAGCGGCGCATCGGCAAGGAGGTGCGCACCACCGTGCTCGGCCACGTGCAGCGCGGCGGCAGCCCGACGCCGTACGACCGGGTGCTCGCCACCCGCTTCGGGCTGCACGCCGCCGAGGCGGTGCACGCGGGCCGATTCGGCCAGATGGTGGCGCTGCGCGGCACCGCCATCGACCTGGTGCCGCTGGCCGAGGCGACCAAGCAGCTCAAGCGGGTTCCGGCCGATCGCTACCGGGAGGCCGAGGCCTTCTTCGGCTGAGCGCCCAGGGGGCTTGGCGCACCGGGGGCTGCGCGCGGCCGCCGCTGCCGTTAGCCTGTCCGCCATGGTCGATCTGCGTGTGGACGAACTTCCGGCGGCGGCCGCGGCGGTGCTGCGGCGCCGCGCCAAGGCCGACGGACGCTCGCCGGAGCAGCACGTCCGCCAGGAGCTGCTGGCGCTGGCGCGCCGCCGGGCCCCGATCGACGCGGTGGTGGAGTTCCGCGCCGAGCGCGGCGCCCCCGAGCCCAGCCTCGCCGAGCCGGACGCCGTCGCGCTGTGGAGCGAGTACGACCTGCCCACCGCGGTGGTCGCGGTCTTCGCCCGCAGGGCCGAGGCGGCCGGGCTTCCGCTCGGCGAGTACGTCCGGCAGGAGCTGATCGGCGTCGCCCGGCGCGGCACCGTCGCCGACGCGCTGCTGGAGTTCGCCGAGGTGCAGGAGCGCGACCCGTCGCTGCGGATGGACATGGACGAGATCGCCGCCTCGATCGCGTACGCGCGCGGGCTCTGACGGTCGTCGGGTATGACTGGAGCATGCGTGATCGGCGGCTGCTCCCGATAGTTCTGCTCGCGATCCTCGCCCTGGTGGCCGGGTGCTCCGGCGAGCAGGCGCCCGCCGACCCGGTGGCCGGGGAGTGGCACGGCTCGATCGAGGTGCCGGGGCAGCCGCTGCCCATCGGGGTCACCTTCGCCGACGGCGGCGGCACCATCGACATTCCGGTGCAGGGCGTCCAGGACGCGCCGCTCACCGACGTGACCACCGGCACCGAGAACGTCGGGTTCAAGCTCCAGGACATCCCGGGCGATCCGGTGTTCGAGGGCCGCTACGCCGATGACCGGATCACCGGCGACTTCACCCAGGCCGGGCAGCGCTTCCCGCTGAACCTGGAGCGCGGCGCGCTCGCGCCGCCCGCCCGGCCGCAGGAGCCCAAGCCGCCCTTCCCGTACCGCTCCGAGGACGTCACCTACCCGAGCGGCGACATCACCGTCGCGGGCACCCTGACGCTGCCGGACGGCCCCGGCCCGTTCGCCGCCGTGCAGCTGATCACCGGCAGCGGGCCGCAGGACCGGAACGAAGAGCTCATGGGGCACAAGGTCTTCCTGGTCATCGCCGATGCCCTCACCCGCGCCGGGTACGCCGTGCTGCGCACCGACGACCGCGGCGTCGGCGGCACCGGCGGCGATCTGAACGCCGCCACCTACGACGTGCTCGCCGGGGACATCGCCGCCGGTACCGCCTTCCTGCGCGGCCGCTCCGAGATCGATCCGGGCCGGGTGGGGCTCTTCGGGCACAGCGAGGGCGGGTACCTCGCGCCGCTGGCCGCGTCGAAGCAGGGCGACCAGATCGACTTTCTCGTGCTCATGGCCGGGCCGTCGGTGCCGGGGCGGGACGTGCTGATCGAGCAGAACGGGCTGCTGCTCACCGCGGCGGGCGCCACCCCGGAGGAGGCGCGGGCGCAGCAGGAGTACGTCGCGGAGTGGTCGGCGCTGCTCGCCGCCGGTGACCTCGCCGGGGCGCGGGCCGCCACCGAGCGGCAGGAGGCGTCGCTGCCGCCGGAGCAGCGCAGCACCCCGGCCGTGCTCGACGCCCAGGAGTCGCCGGTGATGCGGGCCTTCCTCGGCTACGACCCGGCGCCCGCGCTGCGCGCCGTCCGGGTGCCGACGCTGGCCGTCTTCGGCGGCAAGGACCTGCAGGTGCCGCCGGCGCAGAGCGAACAGCCCATGCGCGACCTGCTCGCGGGCGCGCCCGACCCCGAGGTGCACACCTTCCCCGGGCTGAACCACCTGCTGCAGCCCGCGAACACCGGCTCGCCCTCGGAGTACGCGACCATCGAGACCACCATCGATCCGGCCGCGCTCACCTTCATGACCGACTGGCTGACCACCCGGATTCCGCCGCGCTGAGCTTATTTAGACTGGGCGCATGAGCGCACCCACGGTCGATCTGCTGGACTACGCCGACGTCCTCTCCCGCTTCGAGCCGGTGCTCGGCATGGAGGTCCACGTCGAGTTGTCCACCGCGACCAAGATGTTCTGCGGCTGCCCCACCGAGTTCGGCGCCGAGCCGAACACCCAGGTGTGCCCGGTGTGCCTCGGGCTGCCCGGCGCGCTGCCGGTGGTGAACCAGCGGGCGGTGGAGTCGGCCATTCGCATCGGGCTCGCGCTGAACTGCACCATCACGCCGTGGGGGCGGTTCGCCAGGAAGAACTACTTCTACCCGGACCAGCCGAAGAACTACCAGATCAGCCAGTACGACGAGCCGATCGCGCAGCACGGCTACCTGGACGTGCTGCTGGACGACGGCAGCACCTTCCGGGTCGATATCGAGCGCGCGCACATGGAGGAGGACACCGGCAAGTCGCTGCACGTCGGCGGCGCCACCGGGCGGATCCACGGCGCCAGCCACTCGCTGCTCGACTACAACCGGGCCGGGGTGCCGCTCATCGAGATCGTCACCAAGCCGATCACCGGGGCCGGGGAGCGCGCCCCCGAGGTGGCGCGGGCCTACGTCACCGCGCTGCGCGATCTGCTGAAGTCGCTCGACGTCTCCGATGTGCGGATGGACCAGGGCTCGCTGCGCTGCGACGCCAATGTCTCGCTCATGCCGATCGGCGCCGCCGTCTTCGGCACCCGCACCGAGACCAAGAACGTCAACTCGCTGCGCAGCGTCGAGGTCGCGGTGCGCTACGAGATGCGCAGGCAGGCCGCGGTGCTCACCGGCGGCGGTGAGATCGTGCAGGAGACCAGGCACTTCCTGGAGGCCGATGGCTCCACCTCGCCGGGGCGGCGCAAGGAGACCGCCGAGGACTACCGCTACTTCCCGGAGCCGGATCTGGAGCCGATCGCGCCGGACGCCGACTGGGTCGAGCGGCTGCGCGGCACCATCCCGGAGTACCCGTGGCTGCGCCGGGCCCGCATCCAGTCCGACTGGGGGCTCGCCGACGAGGTCATGCGCGACCTGGTGAACGCGGGCGCGCTCGACCTGATCATCGCCACCGTCGACGCCGGCGCCCCGGTCAACGAGGCGCGCTCCTGGTGGGTTGCCTACCTCACCGAGAAGGCCAAGGAGCGCGGGGTCGCGCTGGACGAGCTGCCCATCACCCCGGCCCAGGTGGCCGCCGTGATCGGGCTGGTCGAGGCGAAGACGGTGAACAACAAGGTGGCCAAGCAGGTCGTCGACCTCGTGCTCGACGGGGAGGGCGAGCCCGCCGCCATCGTCGAGGCGAAGGGGCTCGGCATGGTCAGCGACGAGAGCGCGCTGCAGGCCGAGGTGGACAGGGCGCTCGCCGCCAACCCGGATATCGCCGACAAGATCCGCTCCGGGAAGGTGCAGGCGGCGGGCAAGATCGTCGGCGACGTCATGAAGGCGACGCGCGGCCAGGCCGATGCCGCCCGAGTCCGCGAACTCGTCCTAGCCGCCTGCGCCTGAGCGGGGGCGGAACGGGGGTCCGGGGGCTTGGCCCCCGGGAAACCCCCCTTTCGGACCTAGTCCGGGCCACCTCCACCACCGGCGGGCGGCGGAATCCGGACGACCCGGTCGTCGTTCGGCCCCGGCTGCCCGCCGTCCTTATTCACGGTCCCGACCCACACGGCACCGTCGGGCCCCGGCGTGGCCCCGTTCAACCGCCCGTACTTGTCCTGGACGAAGATCGTCGGCGCCGTCGTCACGGCTCGCGAGGCGGGATCGGCGGCGACCAGCGCCAGCGCCCTGGCCTCGCTGAGCGCCACCGCGACCCCGTCGGCGGTGGTCGCGCACCCCCCGACCCCGGGCCGATCCGGCCAGGTCCACGCGGTGATCGCGACATTGTCCGGCCCGACCCGCTGCAACCGGTCCTCGGTGGCGGTGCGGTCGGTGATCCACACTCCGTCCACCGCGTCCCGGCACACATCGCCCGCGGTGCCGATCCCGGCGAGCACCGTCTCCGGCCGCACCCCGCCCCCGGAGCGCGGGTCGGTGATGCTCAGCAGCTTGCCGGCGAGCGTGCCCGGCGCCTGCGCGGCCCCCGGATTGCCGGCGTCGCCGGTGAGCACGAGCAACTTCTCCGGCGTCACGAACTCCAGCGCGCCGTGGTTGCCGGTGGCCCCCTTCGGAATCCCGGTCAGGATCTCCTTGGGCGGCCCACCGGCCGCGATCCGCACCACCCGGTTGTCCGACCCGGTGGTGATGTAGGCGTAGATCAGCCCGTCCTCCCGGTAGGTGGGGGAGAGCGCGAGGTCGTTGAGCCCGCCGTCACCGGAGCCGTCCACGTCGATCCGGGCGATCTCCACTGCGGGCTGCTCCGGCACCACCTTGAGAATGCGCCCGGTGCGCCGCTCCGCCACCAGCGCGCCGTCGCCTACGGCGACCAGCCCCGCCGTGGGGTCGAGGCAGGTCGCGACGACCGCCGGGTCCGGGTCGATGCAGGGCCCGGTCGGCCGCTGCGTCGAGGACGGAGCTTGCGGCTCGCTCGGGCCGATCTGGGCGCCGCCGAAGGTCGGCTCCGGGGTGAACGGGCTGGACGCGGAGTCGTCGAAGCGGGCGCATCCGGCGAGCACGGTCGAAGCGAGCACCAGGCCGAGCGCCACCCGGCCGACGGCAACCACAGTCATGGATCAGACGTTACGGAAGAACTTCCCGGCACGCCGCCCCACCCCCGAACCGGACACACCGCGGGGAACCATGGTGCGCGTCGCCCGATCCGGCCTAGGGTGGACGGTTGTGACGGAGAAGTCGAAGGGCGCACCGGATTCCGGTGACGCCGGCCGGTCGCCCACAGGCCCCATCCCGCAGACCGGCGCCGTCGGCAATGTCGGCAGCCCCATGGACCAGCACGTGACGCAGGAGTTCGCCCGCCCGAACCTGGGCAAGGAGGTCCCGCGCACCGACGAGGAGCTCGGGCTCGACCCGGACGACCTGCCGAACGCCGAGGCCCGCACCGAGGTGCTGCCCACCACCGCGCCGCAGCAGCCCGTGGACGATGCCGCGACCTACTCGTACGCCAGCATCCCGCCCGCCGCCAACGGCCCGGCCGATCCGGACCGGCTGCGCCGCAACCGCACCGGGTACGACCGGCGCGGCACCCTGGACTTCGGGCTCTTCGTGCTGCGCCTAGTGGTCGGCGCGACCTTCGTCTACCACGGGGTGCAGAAGGCGTTCGGCTGGTTCCACGGCCCCGGCTTCGACGGCACCAGGGACTTCCTGGAGCAGGGCGGCTGGGATCACGCCGGGGTGGCCGCGCCGCTGCTCATCGCCGGGGAGATCGGCGGTGGCCTGCTGCTCGTGCTCGGCCTGGCGACGCCGCTCGCAGCGGGCGCCGTGCTCGCCGTGATCCTCGACGCCTGGGCCTTCAAGCAGGGCATGTACCCCGGCTTCCAGTACAAGGCCGGGCCCGGCGCGGTCGAGCTGGAGAGCATTCTCGCGGGCACCGCCGTCGCGGTGCTGCTCACCGGCCCCGGCCGCTGGTCCCTCGATCGCGGCCGCGGCTGGGCCGTCCGCCCCGGCTGGGGCTCGCTCCTCGTTCTGCTCGTCGCCATCGCCGCAGCGGCTGTGACCTGGTGGTACCTGCACGGCGGCAACCCGCTCGCGGTCTGACCCGCCGCGCGGGGATCGCGCACGCGGCGATGGGTCGGCCGAGCTCCCGGTGCCGGACCCGCTCGCGCGAGCGGAGCGCAGCGTGGACACGGCCGCTCACGCGGAACCGTCGCGTCGGTGTGCCCGCGGAGGTCGGCTCGTCCGCGGCGACACCATCATCGCTCTCTGCGGGTCCCGCGCAGGGCGGGGCCGACGCCCCGCACGCGGTGCGTGGGCGCACACCGTGCCCGGCGGCACCGGCCGCACACCCGCACACCGCGCAAAATCGGCGCCCCACCGAGGGGGCGCCGATTCCGTGCTCACGGCACGCGCCGGACCGCACCCTTGTCCGCCGAGGTCGCCAGCGCCGCATAGGCGCGCAACGCCGTGGTCACCGGGCGCACCCGGTCCACCGGCTGCCACGGCCGCTCCGCCGCCTCCATCTTGGCCCGCCGCTCGGCCAGCACCGCATCCTCGACCAGCACCTCCAGCGTCCGGGTGGCGACATCGATGCGCACCCGGTCCCCGTTCCGCACCAGCCCGATCACGCCGCCGCTCGCCGCCTCCGGCGAGATGTGCCCGATGGAGAGCCCGGAGGTGCCGCCGGAGAACCGCCCGTCGGTGATCAGCGCGCACTTCTTGCCGAGCCCGGCGCCCTTGAGGAACGCCGTGGGGTGCAGCATCTCCTGCATCCCGGGCCCGCCGGCGGGCCCCTCGTAGCGGACCACGAGCACGTCCCCCGCCTGGATCTGCTTCCCGAGGATCAGCGACACCGCCTCCTCCTGCGACTCGACCACCACGGCGGGCCCCTCGAAGGAGAAGAGATCCTCGTCGATACCCGCCGTCTTGAGGATCGCCCCGTCCGGCGCGATATTGCCGCGCAGCACCACCAGCCCGCCCTCCACGGTGTAGGCGTGCTCGAGATCGCGGATGCAGCCACCGGCGGCGTCGGTATCCAGCGACGACCAGCGGTTGCCGGTGGAGAACGGCTCGGTGGTGCGCACCCCGCCCGGCGCCGCGTGGAAGAGCTCGAGCGCCTCGGCCGACGCCTTCCCGGAGCGGATGTCCCAGGTGTCGAGCCACTCGTCGAAGCTCGCGGTGTGCACGGTGGAGACGTTCTCGTGCAGCAGCCCGGCCCGGCGCAGCTCGCCGAGAATGGCCGGGATGCCGCCGGCCCGGTGCACGTCCTCCATGTGGTAATCGGAGTTCGGCGAGACCTTGGCGAGGCACGGCACCCGGCGGCTGATCTCGTCGATGGTGCCGAGATCGAAGTCGATCTCGCCCTCCTGCGCGGCGGCGAGCGTGTGCAGCACGGTGTTGGTGGAGCCGCCCATGGCGACGTCCAGCGCCATGGCATTGCGGAAGGCGTCGGCATTGGCGACGCTGCGCGGCAGCACCGACCCGTCGTCGTCGCGGTACCAGCGGGTCGCGATATCGACCACCACGGTGCCCGCCCGCTCGAAGAGCGCCCGGCGGGCGGCGTGCGTGGCGAGCGTGGAGCCGTTGCCGGGCAGCGCGAGCCCGAGCGCCTCGGTGAGGCAGTTCATGGAGTTGGCGGTGAACATGCCGGAGCAGGAGCCGCAGGTCGGGCAGGCGCTGCGCTCGACCTCGCTCAGCCCCTCCTCGGAGACGGCGGCGTTGGCGCTCGCCGAGATGGCGGTGATCAGGTCGGTCGGCGCCTGCGCGACCCCGCCGACCACCACCGCCTTGCCGGCCTCCATCGGCCCGCCGGAGACGAAGACCGTCGGGATGTTCAGCCGCATGGCGGCGTTCAGCATGCCCGGCGTGATCTTGTCGCAGTTCGAGATGCAGACCAGCGCGTCGGCGGTGTGCGCGTTCACCATGTACTCCACCGAGTCCGCGATGATCTCGCGGCTGGGCAGCGAGTAGAGCATGCCGCCGTGGCCCATGGCGATGCCGTCGTCCACCGCGATGGTGTGGAATTCGCGCGGGACGCCCCCCGCCGCCCGCACCGACGCGGCCACGATCTCGCCGACGTCCTTGAGGTGCACGTGGCCGGGCACGAACTGGGTGTACGAGTTCGCGATGGCGACGATCGGCTTCCCGAAGTCGGAGTCGGTCATCCCGGTCGCCCGCCAGAGCGCGCGGGCGCCCGCGGCATTACGGCCGACGGTGGTGGTGCGGGAACGAAGCGGTGGCATGGGCGTCCTCGTCTGATCGCGGGCTGGAGCGGCCGCGGCCAACCGGTCGGGGTGAACACGACGGCAGCGGCTGCGGCGTCTCAACGGTACTCGCGCGGGTCGACGCGATGGGAGCCGGGATCGACGCTGGTGGAACGGGTCCCGGGCGGGTCAGCGGCCGGGGGTCGCGGCGCGCCGCCTGTGGGTCGCGGGATTACCCGCGGCCTTGTCGGCGGTCAACGCCGGCGCCGCCGCGATTGTTCCGCGGCGCGCGTCACTCGCCTTCCGCCCGGGGCGCGTCGTCGGCCGCCGCGGCGCGCTCGGCCGCCGACTGCTCCCGGATCGCCTCCTCGGCCTGCGCGAAGACATCCGGGAGCCGCCCGCCGGAGGCGGCGATCAGCTCGCGCAGCCGGTCGTACCCCACCGCGGGCAGCCTGACCTCGGACTCGTCGGTGAGCCGCGCCCGCACGAACCCGCGCTTCGGCAGCCGCACCCCCGCCACCCGCGACCACGCCACCGACCGGGAGGTGAAGACCGTGCGCAGCTCCAGCCCCTCCGGCGTCACCGTGGTCCGGGTGCGTTCCACCCAGACCAGCACGAGCACCGGGAGCAGCAGCAGCCACCAGAGCCCGGCGGGCCAGCCGACGAAGGCGAAGAAGACGCAGAACGTGAGCACGAGCACGCCGATGTAGGCCAGCTGCGGCACCCGGATCACTCGGACCCCCGGCTCGACGCCGTGCGGCGAGCGCGGCCAGAGCAGCCAGCTCAGCACCCCGATCAGAGGGATCACCCCCCAGCGCAGCCACTGCGGCCAGTCCAGCGCGAACGCCACCGCGAGGAACACCAGGTAGAGCACCGGCACCGCGACCGCCGCGATCCGCCGCCAGCGCCCACCCGTGGCGGATCCCGCCGCGGCGATGTGGGACGATGCAGGTGGTGGCACGGACTGATGCGGTGATGACACCCCCCCATCCTCGCATTCGGCCGAGCGGACTCGAGCAACCACTGTGCTCCCACATAATGGGACCGCGAGGGTCGGCTGTTTGACTCGACGGTTCACGCGCGCTTAACGTCGAAGGCGTGAATCCAATCGAGCTTCTCGTACTCGGCCGGCGCGTCCAGCGTTGAGCACGACTTCCTAGTCGATTACGACAGCTCGCGTTGCGACGCGCCACCCTCGAACAGCCATGCTGATCGGGGGCTTTTTTGTGTTCGGGGTTCAAGACCACAAGCAGTGAGGAAAGACGGTGAGCGCACCTACCGCCAGGCCCGGGCCCTCGGCCCGCAAGCCTGCGCCTTCGGCCACTTCGCAGACCCCCGTCGCGACTGCAGCCGCGACGACGCGTCGCCAGCTCCCGCCCGAGCGGGTCACCGGCGCGCAGTCCGTCGTGCGGTCGCTCGAGGAGCTTGAGGTCGACACGGTATTCGGCATTCCCGGCGGCGCGATCCTTCCCGTCTACGACCCGCTCTTCGACTCCACCCGGGTGCGGCACGTGCTGGTCAGGCACGAGCAGGGCGCGGGCCACGCCGCCACCGGCTACGCCCAGGCCACCGGCAAGGTCGGCGTCTGTATGGCGACCTCCGGCCCCGGCGCCACCAACCTGGTGACCCCGATCGCCGACGCCCAGATGGACTCGGTGCCGATCGTCGCCATCACCGGCCAGGTCGGGCGCGGGCTGATCGGCACCGACGCCTTCCAGGAGGCCGACATCTCCGGCATCACCATGCCGGTGACCAAGCACAACTTCCTGATCACCGACGGCGTCGACATCCCCCGGATCATGGCCGAGGCGTTCTACCTGGCCGCCTCCGGCCGCCCCGGCGCGGTGCTGGTCGACATCCCGAAGGACGTGCTGCAGGCGCAGACCACCTTCACCTGGCCGCCGGAGCTGCGGCTGCCCGGGTACCGCCCGGTCACCAAGCCGCACGGCAAGCAGGTGCGCGAGGCGGCCAGGATGATCCTGGAGGCCAAGCGCCCGACGCTCTACGTCGGCGGCGGCGTGATCAAGGCCGAGGCCTCGGACAAGCTGCTGGAGCTGGCCGAGCTGACCGGCATCCCGGTGGTCACCACGCTGATGGCGCGCGGCGCCTTCCCGGACTCGCACACCCTGAACATGGGGATGCCCGGCATGCACGGCACCGTCGGGGCGGTGGCCGCGCTGCAGAAGTCGGACCTGCTGATCGTGCTCGGCGCCCGCTTCGACGACCGGGTCACCGGCCAGCTCGACTCCTTCGCGCCGAACGCCAAGGTCATCCACGCCGACATCGACCCGGCCGAGATCGGCAAGAACCGCCACGCCGACGTGCCGATCGTCGGTGACTGCCGCGAGGTGATCGCCGAGCTGATCGAGACGCTCAAGGCCGACCCGGCCGCCGCCGGCACCCCGCTGCTCGACCTCGCCGAGTGGTGGACCTACCTGGGCGGCATCCGCGACAACTACCCGCTGGGCTGGACCCCGCCGAGCGACGGCTCGCTCGCCCCCGAGTTCGTCATCGACGCCCTCGGCAAGCTCGCCGGGCCGGACGCGATCTACTGCGCCGGCGTCGGCCAGCACCAGATGTGGGCCGCGCAGTTCATCAAGTACGAGAAGCCGCGCACCTGGCTGAACTCCGGTGGCCTCGGCACCATGGGCTACGCCGTCCCGGCGGCCATGGGCGCCAAGATGGGCGCGCCGGAGAAGGAGGTCTGGGCGGTCGACGGCGACGGCTGCTTCCAGATGACCAACCAGGAGCTCGCCACCTGCGCGGTGGAGGGCGTGCCGATCAAGGTCGCGCTGATCAACAACGGCAACCTCGGCATGGTCAGGCAGTGGCAGACGCTCTTCTACCAGGAGCGCTACTCCAATACCGACCTCGGCACGCACACCCTGCGCATCCCGGACTTCGTCAAGCTGGCCGAGGCGCTCGGCTGCCACGGCATCCGGGTGGAGCGGGAAGAGGACGTGGAGGCCGCGATCCGCGAGGCGCAGTCCATCAACGACCGGCCGGTGGTGATCGATTTCATCGTCGGCAAGGACGCCCAGGTCTGGCCGATGGTCGCCGCGGGCACCAGCAACGACGAGATCATGGCGGCCCGCGGGATCCGCCCGCTCTTCGACGAGGACGAGCAGGCCGCCGAGCCCGCCGTGATCCACGAGGCGCTGACCCACGGCCAGAACGGACAGGAACAGTGAGCACCACCCACACGCTGAGCGTTCTGGTCGAGGACAAGCCGGGCGTGCTCGCGCGGGTCGCGAGCCTGTTCTCCCGGCGCGGCTTCAATATCGAGTCGCTCGCCGTCGGCGCCACCGAGGTGCCGGAGATCTCCCGGATGACGATCGTCGTCACCGTCGAGGACCTGCCGCTCGAGCAGGTCACCAAGCAGCTCAACAAGCTGGTGAACGTCATCAAGATCGTGGAGCAGGACCCCGATGCCTCGGTGGCCCGCGAACTGATCCTGGTGAAGGTGCGCGCCGATGCCAGCGTGCGGACCCAGGTGATCGAGGCGGTCACGCTGTTCCGCGCCAAGGTCATCGACGTCTCGCCGGACGCGCTGACCGTGGAGGCGACCGGGACCAGGTCCAAGCTCGACGCGCTGCTGCGCATGCTGGAGCCGTACGGCATCCGCGAGATCGTGCAGTCCGGTGTGGTCGCGCTCGGGCGCGGTCCGAAGTCCATCACCGCGACCCGCTAGTTCACAATCGTTCCCCGCCGCGCGGGGACTCACCGTTTCAGAAGGGACGAAACCACAGTGGCAGTCGAACTGTTCTACGACGACGACGCCGATCTCTCGATCATCCAGGGCCGGAAGGTCGCGGTCATCGGGTACGGCAGCCAGGGCCACGCGCACTCGCTGAGCCTGCGCGACTCCGGCGTCGATGTCCGGGTCGGGCTCGCCGAGGGCTCGAAGTCGCGGCCGAAGGCCGAGGAGGCCGGGCTCACCGTCGGCACCCCCGCCGAGGTGTCGGAGTGGGCCGACGTCATCATGGTGCTCGCCCCCGACACCGCGCAGGCGTCGATCTTCACCAACGACATCGAGCCGAACCTCAAGGACGGCGACGCGCTGTTCTTCGGCCACGGCCTGAACATCCACTTCGGGCTGATCAAGGCCCCGGCCTTCATCACCGTCGCCATGGTCGCCCCCAAGGGCCCCGGCCACCTGGTGCGCCGCCAGTTCGTCGACGGCAAGGGCGTGCCCGCGCTCATCGCCGTCGACCAGGACCCGAAGGGCGAGGGCCAGGCGCTGGCGCTCTCCTACGCCGCCGCCATCGGCGGCGCGCGGGCCGGCGTCATCAAGACCACGTTCAAGGAGGAGACCGAGACCGATCTCTTCGGTGAGCAGGCCGTGCTCTGCGGCGGCACCGAGGAGCTGGTCAAGACCGGTTTCGAGGTCATGGTCGAGGCCGGCTACGCGCCGGAGATGGCCTACTTCGAGGTGCTGCACGAGCTGAAGCTGATCGTCGACCTCATGTACGAGGGCGGCATCGCGCGGATGAACTACTCGGTCTCCGACACCGCCGAGTTCGGTGGCTACCTCTCCGGCCCGCGGGTGATCGACGCCGACACCAAGAAGCGGATGCAGGACATCCTCAAGGACATCCAGGACGGCACCTTCGTCAAGCGCCTCGTCGCCAATGTCGAGGGCGGCAACAAGGAGCTCGAGGGGCTGCGCAAGCAGAACGCCGAGCACCCGATCGAGGTCACCGGCGCCAAGCTGCGCGGGCTGATGAGCTGGGTCGACCGGCCGATCACCGAGACCGCCTGATTTTTCCTACGCACAGGGCCCGGTCGCTGCGGCGACCGGGCCCTGTGTCGTCGTCCGCGCCGGAGCCCCGCCCCCGGCCGCGGCCGATCAGCTGCTGCCGAACGTGCCGGGCCCGAAATTATTGGCGAACGGCCGCTGCCAGGGGTTGTTCCACGGGTTGTTGTTGTTCCAGGGGTTGTAGTCGCACCGCTCCCACCAGGGAGCGTTCTGGTCCCACCAGTTGCACTGCTGGAAGGGGTTGCGTGCGAACGGGTCGCGCCACGGATCGTTGCGGTGGTGGCGGACTTCGGTGACGACCGGCCCTGCGGCCGAGTCGGCGGCCGCTGGCGCGGCGAGCGCGATCACCGGCGCCGCGGCGAGCGCGCCTGCGACGGCCAGGCGGATCAGCGCCTTGCGGGGTGAGGATGTGGCGAACACGGTGGTTCCTTTCGCTCCGGCGGGGAAGGATTGCTCCTCCCACCCTGCTCCGCCTGCCCCGCAAAAGCCAGGGGTGTTCCCCGCTTCGGGGAGAGTTTCATCCCTTCGTATGAGGTAACCCCGATTGACCGGTACCGGGCGCCGCCGCACCGCGATCAGTGGTAGCCCGCTGTTTGCTCAACCCTTGCGGTGCCGTCTCGACAGGCGGACACTGGCCCGATGACGACATCGGCTGTGCCCACCACGTCCGTGGCCCCGAATGGTCGCTCGGCCCCCAAGCGGCTGCGCCGCCGCGTCCCGCGCTCGGCACTGGGGGAGTGGTCGCCCGCCCCCGGCCGCACCGACCCGATCGCCATTCTCGAGCGCCAGGCCGCCACCCGCGTGCCCGAGCTGGTCCCCATCCGCTATGCCCGCATGGTCAGCGGCATGTTCCCGTTCCTGCGCGGCGCCCCCGCCGTCATGGCCGCCGACCTGTCCGCGAGCGAGCACACCGGCCTCACCGTGCAGCTCTGCGGCGACGCGCACCCCGTCAACTTCGGCCTCTTCGCCTCCCCCGAGCGCGCCCTCGTCTTCGACCTCAACGACTTCGACGAAACCCTCTCCGGCCCCTTCGAGTGGGATGTCAAACGCCTCGTGGCCGGGCTCGCCGTAGCCGCCCGCGCCAACGGCTTCGACGACGCCTGCGCCCTCCGCATCGCCGAAACCGCCGCCGCCGCCTACCGCAACGCCATGCGCGAGTACGCCACCATGGACGGCCTCTCCCTCTGGTACCTGCGCACCGACGCCGAAACCGGCCTGGAGCTCGTCCGCAAACCCGCCCGCCGCCGCGTCGCGCACACCCTCGACGCCGCCCGCGCCCGCACCACCCTGCAAGCCGTCGGCAAACTCACCGAGCCGGGCCCCGACGGCCCCCGCATCCGCCACCGCCCACCCCTGCTCGTCCCCATCGAGCAGATCGACGCCGACGCCGTCACCGCCGTCTTCAGCGCCTACCGCGAATCGCTCCCCGAGGAGCGGCAGGTGCTGCTCGACCGGTACCGGGTGGTGGACGCCGCGCGCAAGGTCGTCGGCGTCGGCAGCGTCGGCACCCGCTGCTTCATCGTCCTGCTCGCCGACCGCGACACCGGCGATCCGCTCTTCCTCCAGGTGAAGGAGGCCGAACAGTCGGTGCTCGCGGAGCACCTGGAGCCGAGCCGGTACGAGCACCAGGGGCACCGGGTGGTGCACGGTCAGCGGGTCATCCAGTCCACCGCGGACATCTTCCTCGGCTGGTGCACCGGCCCCGCCGGGCGGTTCTTCTACTGGCGGCAGTTGCGGGACATGAAGGGGTCGGCGGATGTGGACACCATGACGCCCGGCGTCCTTCGCGCCTACGGCGCTTTGTGCGGCCGCACCCTGGCGCGCGCCCACGCTCGGTCCGGTGATCGGGTTGCGATCGCCGCTTACCTCGGTAGTTCGGATGTGTTCGATCGGGCTATGGGGCGGTTCGCGCTGGCGTACGCGGATCAGACGATCGTTGATCATCAGCGGTTGGTTGATGCGATTGCGTCCGGAGAGGTGGTGGCGGCGGAGAAGGGGTGGTGACCGCTCGCCTCGACTTACGATTGGTGTCATGACCGTGCCGGACACCGAGCGCCCGGACCTCCCCGAGTTCATGACCTGGGAGGAGCTCGAACAACTGCCTGACGAGATCGCCGACCAGATCGAGCTCTGGGAGGGTCGGGTGGTCTGGGTGCGCCGAGGTCCGAGCGAACATCAGCGCTTCACCGTTCGAACGCGGAATGCACTCGAACGCTGCGCCCGTAAGAGCATGGCCGACGATCCGGAAACCTGCTGGCAGGTGGACATCGAGACCAACGTATTCCTCGGCAGCGCAGGCAAATCCGACTTCCTGACCCCCGACTTCCTGGTCTTCCGGTGCCTCGGCTCCTCGTACGAGGACGTCCGCGCAGCTGATACACTGCTGATCGGTGAAGTCCTGTCGCCGTCCAACACCCAGGCCGACATGGAGGCGAAACGGGATCGCTATGCCGGCGCGGGCATTCCCTGGTATTGGGAAGTGACGCTGGCCCGCACGGAAAGCGTCATCGCCACCATTCGTGCCTACGCTCTCGAGACCGGGCACGGTCATCTTCCTGACGGCGTTCGCCCTCTCCGTCCAGCGAGTTACCGTGTCGTCGGGGAGTGGACCGCCGCCGATGAGCACGGTGTCAGTATCGCCTTCCCTTTCCCCATCGACATACCGTGGTCCGAGCTCGCCTACTGAGCGGCAGAGACCGGGCTCTGCGCCTCGACTGTCCGGGTTGAAGACCGCCCCGTTCTGCCAACGAATGTCCGGCGAAGGTCAGAATCCTCGATGATGGCCGCCACGATGCTTCGGTGGGTGCCAGCGGCGACCGCCTGCCCGCGGGCGGCGACCTCTATTCCAACGGCCCCACCGAGGCGACGATCAGTACTGCCAGCGGCAGGCCAACAGCCACGGCCACGCCCACGGTGGTTCAGCCGTCGCCGATCACCGATCACCCCGTGTTCTCGCCAGCCCACGCGGGGTGATCGACCACCGTGCCGAGTACCGCGCGGCCACGATCAGCCCGCGCGACTCCAGCTGCCCGATCGCGCGGCGCGCGCCCCAGCCGGTCAGCTGGGCGTCTCGCTGAATTTGTGCGGCGGTCAGCATCCCGCCCGGCGCGAGCACGGACAGTACGGCCGTCTCCGCCTTCGATGTCCCGAACCCCACAGCCCGACACCCCCTGTCGTTTCGATTGATGAGCACCCGCTCCCGGGCCGTTACCGGGCCTCACGGTCGGCGGGCTTCCGGGCGCCGAACCTGCCCGGTGGCGGGGCCGAAATCGACGCTATGCGTCCGCCCTCAGGTCCGGAATCCCTACGCTGTTAGCTGGTGTTCGCCGCTGAAGCGTGGAGGGGACGCGATGCAATCCGGCAAGGCGCTGCGCACCGCCGGGAGGCGGTGGGTGTCCGGAGATCGTGGCCGCGTACGAGTGTGCCCTCGGGACCGATGTGGGGAGGCTCGCATCGGCCACGGCCAGCCCTCGGCACGTGGACGCCTTGGCGCTGGACGACGTGGCCGACATGCTGGCCGCGACTCGCCGCCTGGAGGATCGTGTGAGCTCGGTGGCCGTCCTGCCCGTGGTGCGCGGCATGGCGGAGATGTCGGAGCAGTTCGCCGGGGAGAGCCGCGAGTCCATCGCGGCCCCCGCTGCCCGGCTCGCGTCCGCAGTCAGCCAATTCCGTGGTTGGCTCGAACACGCCGCGGGTGCCGACCCGGCGGCCCGGCGCAGCTTGCGCACCGCACTGAAGCTCGCCGAGGAGTGTGGCGAACCGGACCGGCTGACCCACGCGCTGAGCTTCCGTGCCTACGTGGAGGCGGAGAGCGCGAACTACGGCGCCGCCGACGCGCTGAGCGCGGCGGCCGTAGCCGTGCCCGGTGACGCACCCCTTGCTCGGCGTCTACGAACGATTCCAACGCGCCCGCATGCTGGCTCTCACCGGGGAGTGCCGTGCCGCTGAAGCGGCGCTGACCGACGCCGACCACGCGCAGGCCGCCGCGGCGGACGAGGCGCCGCCGACGGCGGGTTACTGGTACACGCCGGGTTTCTACGGCCTCCAGCGTGCCCGAGTGCTGCGCACACTCGGACTGACCGAACAGGCATCGGCGGAAGTCGTCGCAGCCGTTGCGGCTCTGCCCGAGGAGCATCGCCGCGCACCGTGGGCGGTCAAGTGGCGGGTCGCGGCCAGCGGCGAAATCGACGTGCCGCACTGAGCGGCCTGTCCGCGTACTCACGCGCTCGACCCCCGATGGGAGTGCGGCCGGTGTCCGGAAGCCTCTTGATCTCTGTCGTTGGTGAATTCAATTGCCCGGCTTCTGATTTCGCCGTGTATCGCAGCGCGGAATGCCTCGGTCGCCGGGTGCGCGCCGACGACGTCTTGCTCGTGGGCGAGATCTTCTCAACTATCTCGTCATCGATGGGTGGACCGTCGCCGACGCGAACGGAATCCGTACCTCCTTTCCCTTCCCGATGGAAATCTCCTGGTCCGAACTCGCGCACTGATCGGAGCACGCCCGTTCATACCGGGTGGATACGCTTGCATCTGCGCACCGGACCGGAGGGAGTGGCAGGCGATGGCCCGTATTCGCAGGATCGTGGAGGGCACGCAGCGGGTGACCGCGCACAAGCCGGAGAACGCGGTCACCTGTCAGTGGCAGGTGATCGACGACGAGAACGGCGAGCCGCTGGTGCACCTCTCGACGTTCGGCTCCGAGGGTCGGCAGTCGAATCCGAAGAGCAGCCAGTCTATTCAACTGAGCCGCGCGGACGCCGTCGAACTCGTGCGCATCTTCAATCGAAAACTGGGGCTCGGCTGGGTGGAGGGCAGCGGGTCCGATCCCGAGGCGGCCGCGCCGGTGGCGGAGAAGTTCGCGCCGGCGACAGCGGAACTGGCGGAGGAATTGCTGATGCCGGTCGAGTGGTTGCAGCGTTGCATCGATCTGCTGCGAGACCGGCCTCAGCTCATCTTCTACGGGCCGCCGGGCACCGGTAAGACGTACCTGGCACGTAAACTCGCCGAGCACCTGTGCGGGGATAGGGTGACCGTGGTGCAGTTCCACCCGACCTACTCCTACGAGGACTTCTTCGAGGGTTTGCGCCCGGCCTCGACCGAAGGCGGCCAGATCACCTACGAACTGCACCACGGCCCCCTGCGGCAGGTCGCCGAGCAAGCGCAGCGGGAACCGGATCGGCTGCACGCGCTCGTCATCGACGAGATCAACCGCGGCAATCTCTCGAAGATCTTCGGCGAGTTGTACTACTTGCTGGAGTACCGGGACGAGACCATCCAGCTCATGTACTCCGGCCAGCGAATGCCCTTCCGACTGCCGGAGAACATCCTCGTGATCGGCACGATGAACCGCGCTGACCGCTCGGTGGCCTCGCTGGACACCGCCATGCGCCGGCGCTTCTCCTTCGTGCACCTGCATCCGAACCGCGAACCGACGAGCGAGCTACTCCGGAAATGGCTCGAGAAGGAGGGCCACTCCGGGGTGATCGCCGAACTCCTGGACGTGCTCAACAGCTCGATCGACGACGACGACTTCAAGCTCGGGCCCTCGTATCTCATGGGGCCGGCCGCGCAGTCCAGGCACAAGATGGAGATCACCTGGCAGACCAGGATCATCCCGCTGCTCGAGGACTACCACCTCAACGAACCCGACGTCGACGTGGACGCGCGCTACGCGCTCTCCGAGATCGAGAGCCGCATGAGCACGACACTCGGTGACTGGGGCGACACCGAGTGAGATCGGTCGACCTGATCGAACACGAGGACATCGAGGTCGACCTCACCCGGCCGCAGTACGAAGCGATTCGAGCCCTCGATTCCATCGCCGTCACGCCCCTGTTCTCCGGTCGGTACCGGCTCGACCCGAGAGGCAAGGTCGGCGCGATCCGGCTCGGGAATCTGCAATTGGTGCTCCATCCCAAGGTGACCGAATTGCGGAGGATTCCATTCCTTCTCGGCTACCACACCGGCGGCGATGTGTGGCGGCCGGAGTTCGTCCGGCTGGAGGCCGTCGCCGGGTTCTCCACCGCGTTCGCCGAGTCCTTCGTGCAGCTCGCTTCCCGGGCGCTCGCCAGCGGGCCGCTGCGGCGGTATCGAACCGAAACGACGGTGTCCGCTATTCCCTCGGGTCGAATGCGCGTCCGGGAACAAGCCACCCGGCAGTTCGGCGTCGCGGTGCCGATCCACATCGAACGCGACGAATACACGGTGGACACGGCGGAGAACCAGATCCTGCTCGCGGCGACGCGGCTGCTGCAGGGCCTTCCCGAACTGCCGGTCGCCACCCTGCGAAAGCTGCGGAAGATCGCGCAATCGCTCCAGGATGTGCGAATTCTGTCGCGCAGCGAACCGCGGCCGCCTCTCGTGCTCGATCGCGCAAACCGGACCTACCACGACGTGCTGCGCCTCTCGCTGGTGATTCTCGACGGCGGCTCGTTCGCGCTCGGCGAAGGGACGCTCACGGTCCGGGCGTTCCTCTTCGACATGTGGCGCATCTATGAGGACTTCGTGACCGGCGCGCTCCGGGCGGCCGTCGCGCCGCGCGGGTTCCGGGTCGCGACGCAGGACCAGCACCTCCTGACGACGAACTCCACGATCCGTTTGCGGCCCGATCTGGTGTGCTACGACGCCGCCGGGACGCCGGTCGCGGTGATCGACGCCAAGTACAAGGTGGAGCAGGGCGGCGGCCGGAATCGAACCTACCCCGAGGCGGACATCTATCAGATGCTGGCCTACTGCTCTGTGCTCGGACTTCGGCAGGGTCACCTCGTCTACGCCAGGGGTCACGAGCCGGAGAGCGTGCACCCGATCCGGAATTGCGGGATAACGATCTATTGCCACGCGCTGGATCTGGCACTTGAACCGGACACCATGATCGAACATATCGACGCACTCGCGGCACGAATCCTGAGAAATTCTCAGGGATGACCCGGACAGCCAGCTTCACATCGGCCGCGCGGGGTCGGTTCCCCGGTCACACACCGGAAAACGCCCTACAAGACGTCACCTTCCTCACACCCCCACCCCTCTTTCCAGGTGGAGGAATCCCCCCACACCTGGCAAGGTGGAGGACGAGACCAGGAGTAGCAACAGAAGTTTCCTGGCTCGTCTACAGGGAAGAATGAAATGGCTCAAGGCATTGTGAAGTGGTTCAACAGCGAGAAGGGCTTCGGCTTCATCGCACAGGACGGCGGGGGCCCCGACGTCTTCGTGCATTACTCGGCTGTGAGCGGCAGCGGCTTCCGCTCCCTCGATGAGGGCCAGCGGGTGGAGTTCGAGATCGGGCAGGGCCAGAAGGGCCCGCAGGCGCAGGACGTGCGCGTCGTCGCCTGATCCTCGATCGGACTTCGCAGCGGCCCCGTACCGGTTTCGGTACGGGGCCGCTGCTGTGTCCGCACCCGGGGGCGAAGGGTGGGCCAACGGGGGCGGACCAGGGGCTACTAAGCTGCTCGGTGGCAACCAACCCCCTTCCCCAGGAGTAACCCACCGTGAGCCAAGCTGGCCGTCCTGTTGTCCTGATCGCCGACAAGCTCGCCCAGTCGACCGTCGACGCGCTCGGTGACGGTGTCGAGGTCCGCTGGGTGGACGGCCCGGACCGTCCGGCCCTGCTGGCCGCGGTGCCGGAGGCCGACGCGCTGCTGGTGCGCTCCGCCACCACCGTCGACGCCGAGGTGCTCGACGCGGGCAAGCGGCTGAAGATCGTGGCGCGGGCCGGGGTCGGGCTGGACAATGTCGAGGTTCCGGCCGCCACCGAGCGCGGCGTCCTGGTGGTGAACGCGCCCACCTCGAACATCCACACCGCGGCCGAGCACGCCGTCACGCTGCTGCTCGCGGCCGCCAGGCAGGTGCCGCAGGCCGATGCGACGCTGCGTGAGCACACCTGGAAGCGCAGCAAGTTCAACGGCGTGGAGATCTTCGGCAAGACGGTCGGCGTGGTCGGGCTGGGCCGGATCGGGCAGCTGTTCGCCGCCCGGCTGGCCGCCTTCGAGACGAAGATCGTGGCGTACGACCCCTACGTGTCGCCGGCCAAGGCGGCGCAGCTCGGCATCGAGCTGCTGCCGCTGGACGAGCTGCTGGAGCGGGCCGACCTGATCTCCGTGCACCTGCCGAAGACGCCGGAGACCAAGGGCATCATCGGCCGCGAGGCGATCGCCAAGACCAAGCCGGGCGTGATCATCGTGAACGCGGCGCGCGGCGGGCTGGTGGACGAGGTGGCGCTGGCCGAGGCCATCCGGTCGGGCCACGTGCGCGCGGCCGGGCTCGACGTCTTCGAGACCGAGCCGTGCACCGACAGCCCGCTCTTCGAGCTGCCGCAGGTCGTGGTGACCCCGCACCTGGGCGCCTCCACCACCGAGGCGCAGGACCGGGCGGGCACCGATGTCGCCAAGTCGGTGCTGCTGGCGCTGGCGGGCGAGTTCGTGCCGGGCGCGGTGAACGTCACCGGCGGCGCGGTCGCCGACGAGGTGGCGCCGTGGCTGGAGATCGTGCGCAAGCAGGGCGCGCTGCTCGGCGGGCTCTCGGACGAGCTGCCGGTGAGCCTGGAGATCCAGGTGCGCGGTGAGCTGGCCGCCCAGGAGGTCGCGGTGCTGCAGCTGGCGGCGCTGCGCGGCATCTTCTCCGCGCTCATCGAGGACCAGGTGACCTTCGTGAACGCGCCCGCGCTCGCCCAGGACCGCGGGATCAGCGCCGAGGTGACCACGGTGTCGGAGAGCCCGAGCCACCGCAGCCTGGTCGACCTGCGCGCGGTGTTCGGCGACGGCCGGACGCTTAACGTCGCCGGCACGCTGACCGAGCCGCAGCAGGTGCAGAAGATCGTCAACATCAACGGGCGCAACTACGACCTGCGCGCCGAGGGGCTGAACCTGGCCGTCCTCAACTACGACGACCGGCCGGGCGCGCTCGGCAAGATCGGCACCCTGCTCGGCGAGGCCGGGATCGACATCCTGGCCGCGCAGCTCACCCAGGACGCGGACAAGGACGGCGCGACGGTGCTGCTGCGCGTCGGCCAGGAGGTCCCGGCCGAGGTGCAGGGCGCCATCGCGGAGGCGGTCGGGGCCACCAAGATCGCGCAGATCGACCTGTCCTGAGCGGCCCGGAAAGCAACGGAGCAACCATGAAGCTTGCTGTCATCCCCGGTGACGGAATCGGCCCCGAGGTCGTCGCCGAGGCGCTCAAGGTGCTGGACACGGTGCTGCCCGGTGTCGAGCGCACCGAGTACGACCTGGGCGCCAAGCGCTACCACGCCACCGGCGAGATCCTGCCGGACTCGGTGCTGCCCGAGCTGAAGCAGCACGACGCCATCCTGCTCGGCGCCATCGGCGACCCGTCGGTGCCGAGCGGCGTCCTGGAGCGCGGGCTGCTGCTGCGCACCCGGTTCGCGCTGGACCACCACGTGAACCTGCGGCCGTCGAAGCTGTACCCGGGGGTGGGCAGCCCGCTGGCCGGGGTGCCGGAGATCGACTTCGTCGTGGTCCGCGAGGGCACCGAGGGGCCGTACACCGGGACCGGCGGCGCCATCCGGGTCGAGACCCCGCACGAGGTGGCGACCGAGGTGAGCACCAATACCCGCTTCGGCATCGAGCGCGTGGTGCGCTACGCCTACGCCAAGGCGCGGGCGCGGCGCAAGCACCTCACGCTGGTGCACAAGACCAATGTGCTCACCTTCGCCGGGTCGCTCTGGCAGCGCACGGTGGCCGGGGTCGGGGCCGAGTTCCCGGACGTCACCACGGCGTACCAGCACATCGACGCCGCCACCATCCACATGGTGAACGACCCGGGCCGCTTCGACGTGATCGTCACCGACAACCTGTTCGGCGACATCATCACCGACCTGGCCGCCGCGGTGAGCGGCGGCATCGGGCTGGCGGCGAGCGGCAATATCGACGCCTCCGGCGCCAACCCCAGCATGTTCGAGCCGGTGCACGGGAGTGCGCCGGATATCGCCGGGCAGAGTAAGGCGGATCCGACCGCCGCCATTCTCTCGGTCGCGCTGCTGCTCACGCACCTCGGGCACACCGAGCAGGCGGGGCGGATCGAGGCGGCGGTGGCGAAGGATCTGGCGGGGCGCTCCGGTTCGGCCTCGACCGTCGAGGTCGGGGATCGGATCGCTGCCGCGGTCTAGGGTTTCACGGCTGGTGCCCCGCCCGGGTTCGGGTGGGGCACCGGTTGTTTTCGCGGGGCTCCGCCCCGCAACCCCGGTCGCCCCGCGGCGGGGCGACGTCGCGGGGTTTCGGTCCGGCGGGCCGGGACCCACCCGGCCGGGACCCACCGGGCCGGGACCCACCGGGCCGGGACCCACCGGGCCGGGCCGGGCTCGTAGACCCTCAGGGCGTGGAGGCGACCGGGCGAGGCCGGTCGCGGGGGACCAGGGGGACCGCGACCGTGGCGATGACGGCGGCGGCGATGAAGACCGCGGGGAAGCCGGCGGCGTCGATGACGGCGCCGAAGACCGGCGGCACCGCCGCCATGGCCAGGTTCTGGCCGGTGTTCTGTACCCCGAGCCCGCGCCCGCTCCAGTACGGCCCGGCGATCTCGGCGACCGCGGTGAAGGCCAACCCGTTGTCCGACACGGTGATCACCGACGCCGCGACGAGCAGCGGGATCGCCACCCACCACCACTCGGTCCAGGCGGCCAGCGCCAGCGCGGCCATCGAGACGACGGCGGCGATCGCCACCGTGCGCAGCGGCCCGAGCCTGCTGCCCACCCGATCCGACCAGGCGCCCGCGCCGATCCGGCCGAAGGCACCGAGCACCTGGGTGACGGTCACCAGCAGCCCCGCCGCCGGCACCGACCAGCCCGCGTCCCGGTGCAGCCAGAGCAGCGCGAAGGTCCACAGCGTGCCCTGCGGCACCACCAGCAGCACCGAGGTGGCGTGCACCCGCCACAGCGTGCCGTCGCCGCGGTAGGGGTTGGCGAGCAGCCCCGGATCGGCCGCCGAGCGCTGCGGCCGCGGCGGATCGATGATGCCGAGCGCGCACGCCACCGCCGCCAGCGCGGCCATGACCGCGGGGACGAGCACCGCCGCGGGCACCCCGTGCTGCGCCGCCACCGCGGGAATCGCCAGCGCGCCGATCCCGACCCCGAGCGGCTGCGCGGTCTGCCTGATCCCCATGGCCAGCCCGCGCCGGTGCGGCGGGAACCAGCCGACGATCACCCGCCCGCTCGCGCCGTTGGTGCTCGCCGCGCCCGCCCCGCCCAGGAAGAGCAAGGCGCCGAGCGCGATCGGGTGCGCGGTGAGCGCGGCGGCACCGCCGGCAGCCGCGGTGATCAGCGGCCCGGCGACGAGCACCTTGCGCTCACCGATCCGATCCACCACCCAGCCCCAGGCGATCAGCGTGCAGACCAGCCCGACGGTGGGCATGGCGACCAGCAGCCCCGCGGTGGGCAGCGCCATCCCGCCGTCGGTGAGCGCGGGGAGCAGGAACGGCACGCCGTGGATGAAGACCGCGCTCGAAGCCTGTGCGAACACCCCGAGCCCGAGCATGGCCCAGCGCCGCCGTTCGCCGACCGCCGCCGTCACCGCCACCATGACTACCTCGCATTCCCATATATCGGGATTCATATCTCATAAACTGAACGCGAGCCTCACGGTACACCGCGCCGGAGCGGACCGCTCGGTCGGGCGTGTTCGAGCAGGTGGCGCCGGGTCGATAGACTGCGGCCATGCGCCTAGGTCGAGTAGCCAGTCCCGACGGAGTCGCCTTCGCCCGTATCGAGGGCGAGGGATCCGAGAGTGTCGCCAGGGAGATCGCCGAGCACCCGTTCGGCAGCCCGACCTACACCGGCCGGAGCTGGCCGGTCGCCGACGTGCGGCTGCTGGCGCCGATCCTGGCGAGCAAGGTGGTGTGCGTGGGCAAGAACTACGCCGCGCACGCCGCGGAGATGGGCGGCGAGGCGCCGGAGTCGCCGGTCATCTTCCTCAAGCCGAACACCGCGATCGTCGGCCCGAACGCCCCGATCATCTTGCCGCCCAGCTCTTCCCGGGTGGACTACGAGGGCGAGCTGGCGGTGGTGATCGGCCGCCCGTGCAAGGACGTGCCGGCCGCCAAGGCGCGCGACGTGATCCTCGGCTACACCGTCGCCAACGATGTCACCGCGCGCGATCAGCAGCAGGCGGACGGGCAGTGGACCAGGGGCAAGGGGTACGACACCTTCTGCCCGCTCGGGCCCTGGATCGAGACCGAGCTGGACCCGGGCGATCTGGAGCTCGTCACCGAGCTCGACGGCGAGGTGCGCCAGCGCAGCCGCACATCGCTGCTGCTGCACGACATTCCGACGCTGATCGAGTTCGTCAGTACCGTGATGACGCTGCTCCCCGGCGATGTGCTGCTCACCGGCACCCCCGAGGGCGTCGGCCCGGTGCAGGCGGGCCAGAACGTCTCGGTGACCGTCGAGGGGATCGGTACGCTGACCAATCCCGTTGCCACCAAACGCTGAAAGAGAGCCATGACCGAAGTTCGGGTCCGCTTCTGCCCGTCGCCCACCGGGACCCCGCACGTGGGGTTGGTGCGCACCGCGCTGTTCAACTGGGCGTTCGCCCGGCACCACGGCGGCACCTTCGTCTTCCGGATCGAGGACACCGACGCGGCCCGCGACACCGAGGATTCGTACCGCGCGATCCTGGACGCGCTGCGCTGGCTCGGCCTCACCTGGGACGAGGGCCCCGAGGTCGGCGGGCCCTACGAGCCGTACCGCCAATCCCTGCGCCGGGGGCTGCATCTGGACGTCGTGCAGAGGTTGCTGGCGGCCGGTGAGGCATACGAATCCTTCTCCACGCCGGACGAAGTCGAGGCTCGGCACCGGGCCGCTGGGCGCGATCCGAAGCTCGGTTACGACAATCTCGACCGGGATCTCACGGCTGAGCAGATCGCCGCCTACAAGGCCGAGGGGCGGCCCGCGGTGGTCCGGCTGCGGATGCCGGACGAGGATCTCGGCTGGCACGATCTGGTGCGCGGCGAGACCGTCTTCAAGGCCGGGACGGTGCCCGATTTCGCGCTCACCCGCGGGTCCGGCGATCCGCTGTACACGCTGGTCAACCCGGTCGACGACGCGCTCATGCGGATCACCCACGTGCTGCGCGGCGAGGACCTGCTCTCCTCCACCCCGCGGCAGCTCGCGCTCTATGCCGCGCTGCGCCGGATCGGGGTCGCCGAGTTCACCCCCGAGTTCGGTCACCTGCCCTTCGTGATGGGGCCGGGCAACAAGAAGTTGTCGAAGCGGGATCCGGAGTCCAACCTGTTCGCCCACCGCGATCGCGGCTTTGTTCCCGAAGGTTTGCTGAATTACCTCGCGCTGCTCGGTTGGGGCCTCGCCGACGACCGCGACGTGTTCTCCATGACGGAGATGGTCGAGGCGTTCGACATTTCCTCGGTGAATTCCAACCCGGCCCGTTTCGACCAGAAGAAGGCCGACGCGATCAACGCGGAACACGTCCGTTTGCTGGAAGCCGGAGATTTCGCCCACCGGCTCCGGGAGTTCCTGACCGGGCAGGGCCGGATCGGCGCGGAAATCGACGAGAAGGTCTTCGCGGCGGCCGCCGAGTTGGTACAGACCCGGATCGTGGTTCTGGACGACGCGTGGGGGCTGCTGCGATTCCTCTTCGCCCCGGCCGGCGAGTTCACGATCGACCCCGCGGCGGGCGCGAAGAATCTCGGCGAACCCGCCGAGCCGGTACTGCGGGCCGCGCTCGCGGCGCTCGAGGCGCTGCCGGAATGGAGCACCGCCGCGATCGAGGAGGCGCTGCGCGTCGCATTGATCGAAGAACTGGAGTTGAAACCGAGGAAGGCATTCGCGCCGGTGCGGGTGGCGATCACCGGGTCGCACATCAGCCCGCCGCTGTACGAGTCGATGGAGCTGCTCGGGCGGGAACTCTCGCTGGCCCGGCTGCGGGTTGCGCTGGAATGGCGCCCCGAGGCGTAAAACAGGGCCCTGACCAGGCGATTTGTAGTTGACCCCGACCTCTTTGGTACTCTTCTTCCCGGCCGGAAACGCCACCTCGATTCACGCCGGAAGCGAGGTCGGGGTCGCCTGGTCATTGGGGTATGGTGTAATTGGCAACACAGCTGATTCTGGTTCAGCCATTCTAGGTTCGAGTCCTGGTACCCCAGCGGAGAGCCGATCGCCAAAAGCGTTCGGAACCCGGCGATTTGGTTGCGGGGCTCCCGCCAGCTAAGCTGGCAACCGCCTCCCGGAAGGGAAGCGAAACAAGTGAAAAGAAAGTCCTGGCCCCGTCGTCTAGCGGCCTAGGACGCCGCCCTCTCAAGGCGGTAGCGCGGGTTCGAATCCCGTCGGGGCTACAAATGCGAGGCCCCCGATCCGCCTGGATCGGGGGCCTCGCGCGTTTCGTCAGGACGGCTCGCCCAGGGTGCTCCCGCCCAGCGGCATGGCGGGCATCCCGAGCTTGCGGTGGTCCCAGGAGCGCACCCGCTCCGGCACCACCCGCACCGCGATCCGCTTGTGCAGCATCTGCTCGACCAGCGGCCGCATGTCCTCGGTGTACGGGCCGGTGTAGCGCTCCCAGACGCTCACCCCGACCGCGAAGAGCCGCTCCGGATCGTCCACCACCTCGGCACGGCCCTCGATCGAGACCCCGCGCAGCTGGTCGTAGGTGTCACCGGCCTCCACCAGGCAGGTCACCCGCGGATCGCGGCGCAGGTTCACCGCCTTCTGCGACTTCGCCTTGGTCTCGAACCACACCTCGCCGTCGAGCAGGGCGTACCACATCGCGGTGAGGTGCGGCACCCCCTCCTTGCCCAGCGTGGCGAAGGTGGCGACCCGGCTGGTCTCCAGGAAGCGGGTGATCTCCGCCTCGGACATCACGATCTGCGTGCGTTGGTTGACTCCCATGCCGCCACTCTAGAACGCGTTGCAGCCGGGTCAGAGCCGCTTCTGCAGCGCCTCCGCCGCCGCCACCAGGTCGGCGGCCCAGCGCGCGCCCGGCCTGCGGCCCATCCGGTCGATCGGGCCGGAGACCGAGATCGCCGCCACCACGGCGCCGGAGACGTCGCGCACCGGCGCCGAGACGCTCGCCACGCCCGCCGCCCGCTCGGCCGCGCTCTGCGCCCAGCCGCGCCTGCGCACCTCGGCCAGCGCGCGCTCGCCGAAGACCGCCTCGGCGAGCAGGTCGCGCTGTAATTCGGGGTCGGCCCAGGCCAGCAGCACCTTCGCCGCCGACCCGGCGGTCAGCGGTAGCCGGGAGCCGACCGGAACGGTGTCCCGCAGCCCCACCGGCGGCTCCAGCGCCGCCACGCAGACCCGGGAGTGGCCGTCCCTGGCATAGAGCTGCACGCTCTCGCCGGTGATCTCACGCAGCCGGGGCAGCACCGCCCCGGCCGCCTCCAGCAGCGGGTCGGTCGCCCCGACGGCCAGCTCGGCCAGCGCCGGGCCCGGCCGCCAGCGGCCGTGGTTGTCCCTGGCGAGCAGCCGGTGCACCTCGAGGCCGACGGCCAAGCGGTGCGCGGTCGCCCTCGGCAGCCCGGTGCGGGCGCAGAGCTCGTTCAGCCCGCACGGCTCCTCGGCCACCGCGTACAACACCGTCACGGCTTTGTCCAGGACCCCGATGCCGCTATGCTGTCTCATAGAACGATACTAACGTCTCGTATTCTGGGATTCAAAACGAATCCACCAGCCCCCGGTACGGAAGGTGATCCAAGAATGGCCGATCGTCCACGCACACTGGCCGAGAAGGTGTGGGAGCAGCATATCGTCGCGCGCGGGGAGGGCGAGGGCGCGAGCCGCGAGCCCGACCTCATCTATATCGACCTGCACCTGGTGCACGAGGTGACCAGCCCGCAGGCCTTCGACGGGCTGCGCGCGGCGGGGCGCCCGGTGCGCAGGCCGGACCTCACCATCGCGACCGAGGACCACAATGTGCCGACGGCCGACATCGACCGGCCGATCGCCGACCCGGTCTCCCGCACCCAGGTGGAGACGCTGCGCCACAACTGCGCGGAGTTCGGCATCCGGCTGCACCCGATGGGCGACCTGGACCAGGGCATCGTGCACGTGGTCGGCCCGCAGCTCGGCCTCACCCAGCCGGGCATGACGGTGGTCTGCGGCGACAGCCACACCTCCACGCACGGCGCCTTCGGCGCGATCGCCATGGGCATCGGCACCAGCGAGGTGGAGCACGTGCTCGCCACCCAGACGCTCTCGCTGCGCCCGTTCAAGACCATGGCCATCACCGTGGACGGCGCGCTGCCCGCCGGCGTCACGAGCAAGGACCTGATCCTCGCCGTGATCGCGAAGATCGGCACCGGCGGCGGCCAGGGCTACGTGCTGGAGTACCGGGGCGAGGCGATCCGCGCCATGTCCATGGAGGCGCGCATGACGATCTGCAATATGTCGATCGAGGCGGGCGCGCGGGCGGGCATGATCGCCCCGGACGAGACCACCTACGAATTCCTGAAGGGCCGCCCGCACGCGCCGCGGGGCGCCGACTGGGATGCGGCGGTGGCCGCCTGGGAGGAGCTGAAGACCGACGAGGGCGCGGTCTTCGACGCCGAGGTGCACATCGACGGCGCCGCGCTGACCCCCTTCGTCACCTGGGGCACCAACCCGGGCCAGGGGCTGCCGCTCGGCGAGACGGTGCCGGACCCGGCCGCCATCGCCGACGAGTCCGAGCGCGAATCGGCCACCAAGGCGCTGCGCTACATGGATCTGATTCCGGGCACCCCGCTGCGCGATGTCACCGTCGACACCGTTTTCGTCGGCTCCTGCACCAACGGCCGGATCGAGGATCTGCGCGCGGTCGCCGATATCTTGCGGGGCAGGCGCGTCGCCGACGGCGTGCGCATGCTGGTGGTGCCGGGAAGTATGCGGGTGCGCGCGCAGGCCGAGCAGGAGGGCCTCGGGGATATCTTCACCGCCGCCGGCGCGGAATGGCGGCAGGCGGGCTGCTCGATGTGCCTCGGCATGAATCCCGATCAGCTGGAGCCCGGTCAGCGCTGCGCCTCGACCTCGAATCGCAACTTCGAGGGCAGGCAGGGCAAGGGCGGCCGGACCCATCTGGTCTCGCCGCTCGTCGCCGCCGCCACGGCGGTGCGCGGAACGCTCTCCTCACCCGCGGATCTGGACTGACGACCACCCGAACCCCACCCGGAGGAATTTCCATGGAACCGTTCACCGTGCACAAGGGCATCGGCGTACCGCTGCGCCGCTCCAACATCGACACCGATCAGATCATTCCGGCGGTTTACCTCAAGCGCGTCACCCGCACCGGATTCGAGGACGGGCTCTTCGCGGCCTGGCGGACCGATCCGGACTTCATTCTCAACACCGCGCCCTATGATCGGGGCAGCGTCTTGGTGGCCGGTCCCGATTTCGGCACCGGGTCGTCCCGTGAGCACGCGGTGTGGGCGCTGTCGGACTACGGCTTTCGAACGGTGATCTCGTCGCGTTTCGCCGACATCTTCCGTGGGAATGCCGGTAAGGGCGGCTTGGTGGCCGCGCAGATGTCACAGAATGATGTCGAAATGCTCTGGAAGTTGCTCGAGGAACAGCCCGGGATGGAATTGGTTGTAGACCTGCGGGCACGCACCGTGACGGCAGGAACCGTCGTGTTGCCGTTCGACATTGACGACTACACTCGCTGGCGTCTCCTGGAGGGTCTGGACGATATCGGACTCACACTCCGCCAAGAAGCCCGGATCGGGGCCTATGAAAGCCAAAGGCCGGCATGGAAACCCACCACCCTGCCAGCTCGTATTTCGCAGGCGTAATCACCTCGGGCCGTTAGCTGCGCTACATGGAGGCCGGTAGCTGGACGTGTGCTAAACCACATGAATTTTGGCGTGGCACATAGACTCTTGCCCAAACTGGGTTTACCGTGGTACCTAGTCGGTCCGACGACGGGCCATTAGTCTGCGGAGGATTCAATGAACAAGGCGGAACTGATCGACGTTCTGACCGAAAAGTTGGGTACGGACAGGCGCACGGCCACCGCGGCAGTCGAGCACGTGGTCGACACCATCGTCCGCGCCGTCCACAAGGGTCAGAGCGTCACCATCACCGGATTCGGCGTCTTCGAACAGCGTAAGCGCGCCGCGCGTGTCGCCAGGAACCCGCGCACCGGCGAAACCGTCAAGGTGAAGCCGACTTCGGTGCCGGCATTCCGGCCGGGCGCGCAGTTCAAGGCCGTCATCGCGGGTAAGCAGAAACTCGCGGCGAGCGGCCCGGCCGTGAAGCGCGGCGTGAATGCGCCGGTGGCCGCGAAGAAGACGGCCGCCAAGAAGACGGCGGCGGCGAAGAAGACGGCGACGGCGGCGGCGAAGAAGACCACCGCCGCCACCAAGGCGCCGGCCAAGACCACCGCCCGCAAGGCGGCGACCAAGGCGCCCGCCACCAAGACCGCGGCCAAGAAGACCACCGCGACCAAGGCTCCGGCCACCAAGGCCACCGCCACCAAGACCGCGGCGAAGAAGGCTCCGGCCAAGAAGACCACCGCCGCGGCCACGAAGACGGCCGCCACCAAGGCCCCGGCCAAGAAGACCACCGCCACCAAGGCGGCGGCCACCAAGACGGCGGCGGCGAAGAAGGCCCCGGCCAAGAAGACCGCCACCGCGGCCAAGACCACCGCCGCCAAGACCACGGCGGCCAAGAAGACCGCGGCCAAGAAGGCACCGGCCCGCCGCGGCAGCTGAACCCCAGCTGTCGACGGTGTCCGTGACATCCGTACCGGCGTCCACCGCGACCGGTCGGTGCCATCGGAACGCGGTGCGGCGCAGCCGGAAGACCAGATCGTCTCCCGGCCCGCAGGCAGACGGGAAACGGCCCCGGGAATCCGAACCCGGGGCCGTTTTCGCGGTCGCCGCGCGCTACTCCTCGGCGCTGTCCACGTAGAGCTTGCGATCCAGGTGATCGGCGGCCACCATGCGGCCGTCGACGAAGGACAGCACCCAGACGCTGCCCTTGCGGTTCCGCGCGGGCGGCAGCGTGAGGCCGTCGGCCGCCGCCCAGCCGCGCATGAGCTCCGGGATCACCTTGCCCTGGCTGCACACCACCCGGACCGCGCTGTCCGACACCAGCTCCCGGATCCGGCTCAGCGCGGCCGCCGGATCGGCCGCGTAGGCCTCCTCGGAGAGCGCGGGCTCCAGCCCCACCTGCACCCCGAGCCGCTCGGCGAGCGGGGCCACCGTCTGCACGCAGCGCACCGGGTCGGCCGAGAACACCTCCCGCGCACCGAAGGCGAGCAGGTTCGGCACCAGCGTCCGCGCCTGCTGCACGCCGGCCGGTTCCAGCGGGCGCTCCAGGTCGGGGCCGTCGTATTTGCCGCGCTGCCCGGCCTTGGCGTGCCGGACCAGCAGCAGCGTGCTCGTCCGCGGCGGCAGCTTGCTGAAGGTGCGCAGCACCTGCCGGTCCATCGGGTAGGAGAGCTCCCGCATCACCTTGTCCAGTGAGTGCCAGACCAGGTCGTCGATCTCGGCGTTCGGGTCGAATTCGCCGCCCCGCGCCTCCGCCGCCCAGTAATCCACCCGCTTGAGCTTGCGATGCCCGGTGACCGGGTAGGTCACGTGCCCGAGGTAGCGGCCGAGCACGCTGTGCACGCCGGTCTCCTCGGCGACCTCGCGCACGGCGGCCAGCACCGGCGACTCGCCCGGCTCCAGCTTGCCCTTCGGCAGCGACCAGTCCCGGTACTTGGGCCGGTGCACCAGCGCGATCTCGATCTCGCCGCCGCCGGACGCCCGCGCCGGGCGCCACAGCACGGCGCCGGCGGCGTGGATATTGGCGGTCACGCGAGGATCCCAGAAGCTGTCATCCCGCGTCCCGCTCACTGCTGGTCCGGCCTCCGCAGTCGCATGAGCGACTCTTGGTGGTCCCGGACCTGCTCGTCGTCGGTGTCGCCGCCGGGCTGCGCCAGCCAGCTGCCGTCCGGCTGTAGCACCCAGCACCGGGTGGCGGGGTAGAGCGCGGAGTCGAAGACCCCGCCCAGCTGCTCGGCCAGCTTGGGATCCTTCACCTGCGCCATGACCTCGACCCGGCGGTCCAGGTTGCGGTGCATCATGTCGGCCGAGCCGATCCAGAACTCGTTCTGCGCG
The DNA here is from genome assembly GCF_040654395.1 of Nocardia sp. NPDC050697. Classification (NCBI taxonomy): domain Bacteria; kingdom Bacillati; phylum Actinomycetota; class Actinomycetes; order Mycobacteriales; family Nocardiaceae; genus Nocardia; species Nocardia sp. NPDC050697. Next base: position 159,360 of record NZ_JBFAHY010000010.1, on the reverse strand, counting down.
CGGAAGTGCATGACCCGGGAGTGCTCGAGGAACCGGCCCAGGATCGAGCGCACCTCGATGTTCTCGCTCATGCCCGGCACGCCGGGGCGCAGCCCGCAGATGCCGCGGACCACGATCTGCACCTGCACCCCGGCCTGCGAGGCCCGGTACAGCGCGTCGATCACCTGCTCGTCGACGATGGCATTGGCCTTCAACCGGATCCGGGCCTGCTCGCCCTGCTGCGCCAGCTCGATCTCGCGCTGGATCCGCTCGATGATCCCGGCCCGCACCCCGTGCGGGGCGACCAGGATATTGCGGTAGTCCTCCTTGCGGGAGTACCCGGTGAGCGAGTTGAACAGGTCGGTGAGGTCGGCCCCGATCTCCGGTGCGGCGGTGAGCAACCCGACGTCCTCGTAGAGCCGCGCGGTCTTGGGGTTGTAGTTGCCGGTGCCGATGTGGCAGTAGCGCCGGATGGTGGAGCCCTCGCGCCGCACCACCAGGCAGGTCTTGCAGTGCGTCTTCAGCCCGATCAGGCCGTAGACCACGTGCACGCCCGCCTGCTCCAGCGCGCGCGCCCACTTGATGTTGGCCTGCTCGTCGAAGCGCGCCTTGATCTCCACCAGCGCGACCACCTGCTTGCCCGCCTCGGCGGCGTCGATCAGCGCGTTCACGATGGGCGAGTCACCGGAGGTGCGGTACAGCGTCTGCTTGATGGCGAGCACCTGCGGGTCGGCCGCGGCCTGCTCGATGAAGCGCTGCACGCTGGTGGAGAAGGAGTCGTAGGGGTGGTGCACCAGCACGTCGCCCTCGCGCAGCGCGGCGAAGACATTGCGCGGGGTCTCGCGCTCGCCGAACGCCGCCGGGGTGGCCGGAACGTACGGGGCGTCCTTGAGATTCGGCCGGTCGACGCCGTAGACCTGCATGAGCGAGGAGAGGTCGAGCAGCCCCGGCACCTGGATGACGTCGCGCGGGTCCACCTCGAGCTCGCGCAGCAGCAGGTCGAGCATGTGCTCGGTCATGTCGTCGGAGACCTCGAGCCGCACCGGGGAGCCGAAGCGGCGCCGGGCCAGCTCGCGCTCCAGCGCCTGCAGCAGATCCTCGTCCCGATCCTCGTCGACCTCGAAATCGGCGTTGCGGGTGATCCGGAAGGAGTGGTGCTCCACCACCGTCATGCCGGGGAAGAGCAGATCGAGGTGGGCCGCGATGAGCTCCTCCATCGGCAGGAACGCCGCGATCGGGGTGTTCGTCTCGGTGCGCCGCACCCGGACGAAGCGATCCACGTTGTCCGGCACCTTGACCCGGGCGAAGTGCTCGCCGCCGGTGGTGGCGTCCTTGACCGTGACGGCGAGGTTCAGGCTCAGCCCGCTGATGTACGGGAAGGGGTGCGCCGGGTCGACCGCGAGCGGGGTGAGCACCGGGAAGACCTGGTCGTGGAAGTACCCGGAGAGCTTCTCCGCCTCGGCCACCGAGAGATCGCCCCAGCAGATGATCTCGATGCCCTCCCCGGTGAGCGCCGGGTTCACCGAGTCGAGGAAGACGCCCGCGTGCCGCTGCGCGATCTCCCTGGCCCGCGCGGCGATCAGCTCCAGCTGCTCGCTCGGCGAGCGGCCGTCGGCGGAGCGGACCAGCAGCCCGGTCTCCGCGCGCCGCTTCAGCCCGGCGACCCGCACCATGTAGAACTCGTCCAGGTTCGAGGCGAAGATCGCGAGAAACTTGGCGCGCTCCAGCAACGGCAGCGACTCGTCCTCCGCGAGCGCCAATACCCTGGCATTGAAGTCCAGCCAGCTGAGTTCCCTATTGAGGTAGCGATCACGTGGCAACTGAGCGGTCGCCGGATCGGCCAGCAGCGGGGTGGCAGCCGGGGGCGGGGTGGGGAGCAACTGCTGCTTGACGGTTTCCGTATCGCTCACGCCATCGATCATCCCCTACGAACCGCTCGGTGCGCAGTGCGGCATCGCGGAATGCCGCGTGTCTCACCCGGTCCGTGGCGACCATCTAGCATACCGGGTGGACGGGTTCGTGAACGGCGGCGGGATGTCCGATGTCGGTCAGGACAGCAGTGGTCGCCGGACCGGCCCCGAGCCGTAGGATCAGCTCCAGGTCGGCGCCGGTGTCCACATCGTGCCGCAGCCCGGGCCAGTCGCCGTCCAGCGGGAAGGCGCCACCGGTCACGTGACGCAGCGCCGAGCTCGGGCCGAATCGTGGCGCCAGCGGCGCGAATCCGTCCAGTTGCAGCAGCGCCGCGGTGCCCTCGCCGGTGTGGTCGGTGACCATCGCGCGGCGGCCCGGCGGCGCGGCGACGAGCACCTCGGCCAGCTCGGCCGGGCGCAGCGCGGGCAGATCCGCCTGCATGGCCACCAGCGCGACCGGCCCGTTCGCCCGCCGCACCGCCTCGGCGGCCGAGGTCAGGGCGTTGTTGAGCCCGTCGGGGGCCAGCCCGGCTCCGGGGCCGCCCGGGTCGGGGTGCGCGACCGCGCCGAGCGAACGGGCCAGCGCGGCCACCGCCGCATCCGGGGTGACCACGGTGACCGAATCGATCGGCGCCGCGGCCAGCGCGGCGTGCACCGTGTCGGTGAGCATGGCCAGCGCCAGCCGCGAGCGGTGCTCCGGGCGTAGCCGATCGGCCAACCGGCTCTTGGCGCGGTCCAGGCTCTTCACCGCGATCACGGCGTGCACGGCGTGCGGACGCATGACCCCGATCCTTCCATGACATATTGGGCAGATGACACGGGCGGCAGTACTGGGTGCGGGTTCATGGGGTACCGCGTTCGCCAAGGTCTTGGCCGACGCCGGAACCGAGGTCACGATCTGGGCGCGCAGGCCGGAGGTGGCGAAGGTACTCGCCACCGAGCACCGCAATCCGTTCTACCTGGCCGACGTGCAGCTCCCCGCCGTCGCCGCCACCGACGACCACGAGCGCGCGCTGGACGGCGCCGACATCGTGGTGCTCGCGGTGCCGTCGCAGTCGCTGCGCGGCAACCTCGAACACTGGAAGCCCGCGCTGCGCAGGGCCCTCGACGGCAACGACGCCTCGCTGCTCAGCCTGGCCAAGGGCATCGAGACCGGCACCCTGCTGCGGATGAGCGAGGTGATCACCGAGGTGACCGGGGCCGACGCGGGCAGCGTCGCGGTGCTCTCCGGGCCGAACCTGGCCAGGGAGATCGCCACCGGTCAACCCGCCGCGACGGTGATCGCCTGCGGCGACGAGGCGCGCGCGGTCGCGCTGCAGCAGTCCTGCGCCACCGGATATTTCCGGCCGTACACCAATGTCGACGTGGTCGGCTGCGAGATCGGCGGCGCCTGCAAGAACGTCATCGCGCTGGCCTGCGGCATCGCCTCCGGCATGGGGCTCGGCGACAACTCGGTGGCCAGCCTGATCACCCGCGGGCTGGCCGAGATCATCCGGCTCGGGGTCGCGCTCGGCGCCGAGCCGGTGACCCTGGCCGGGCTGGCCGGCGTCGGTGACCTGGTCGCCACCTGCACCTCCCCGCTCTCCCGGAACCGCTCCTTCGGGCACGTGCTCGGTGCGGGCGGGTCGATGGAGGCGGCGCAGGAGGCCACGCACGGCCAGGTGGCCGAAGGTGTTAAGTCCTGTGGATCGGTGCGCGCGCTCGCGGCCGCGCACGATGTCGAGATGCCGCTCACCGACGCGGTGAACCTGGTCTGCCACGAGGGGCTGTCGGTGCGCGAGGCGGTGGGCAACCTGCTGGGCAGGCGGATCAAGCCGGAGTGAGAGCTGCGCCACCCGGAGCGTGCGGGGGCGGCTCACGCGTGCCCCCTTTACCGGTACGGTTCCCAGCATGACGAACCGGATCCGGGTCGCCGTCGTCTTCGGCGGACGCAGCAGCGAGCACGCGGTGTCGTGCGTGTCGGCGGGCAGCGTGCTGCGCCACCTCGATCCGGAGCGCTTCGAGGCGGTGCCGATCGGCATCACCCCCGCCGGCACCTGGGTGCTCGGCGGCGCCGAGGTGGCCGGGCTCGGCATGAGCCACGGCGCGCTGCCCGCGGTGGACGGCACCGGCACCGCGCTCGCGCTCGCCGCCGACCCGAGCCGCCCCGGCGCGCTGGTGGCGCTGGACGACCCGGCCGCGGTGCTCGGCTCGGTGGACGTGGTCTTCCCGGTGCTGCACGGGCCGTGGGGCGAGGACGGCACGCTGCAGGGGCTGCTGGAGCTGGCCGGGGTGCCCTACGTCGGGCCGGGGGTGCTGGCCAGCGCGGCCGGCATGGACAAGGAGTTCACCAAGAAGCTGCTCGCCGCCGAGGGGCTCCCGGTCGGCGAGCAGGTGGTGCTCCGCCCCGGCGTGCCGACGCTGACCGCGGAGCAGCGGGACGCGCTCGGGCTGCCGGTCTTCGTGAAGCCGGCCCGCGGCGGCTCGTCCATCGGCATCACCCGGGTCACCGAGTGGGAGCGGCTGGACGCGGCGATCGCGGCCGCGCGGCAGCACGACCCCAAGGTGATCGTGGAGGCCGCCATCGTCGGGCGCGAGGTGGAGTGCGGGGTGCTGGAGTTCCCGGACGGCCGGGTCGCGGCCAGCGTGCCCGCGGAGATCCGGATGCCGGAGACCGCCGCGCCCGACTTCTACGACTTCGAGACCAAGTACCTCGACGAGGTCTGCGAATTCGACGTCCCGGCCAAGCTCGACGACGATGTCGCCGCCGAGATCGGCGAGCTCGCGGTGCGCGCCTTCCGCGCGCTGGACTGCACCGGGCTGGCCCGGGTCGACTTCTTCGTCACCGAGCGCGGGCCGGTGATCAACGAGATCAACACCATGCCCGGCTTCACCGCCATCTCCATGTACCCGCGGATGTGGGAGGCGACCGGGGTCGAGTACCCGGCGCTGGTGACGACGCTGATCGAGACGGCGCTGGCGCGCGGGACCGGGCTGCGCTAGTTCGGCAGCGGGTTCGGGTCGAGCGGGCGCTCCGGCATGGTGGCGGTGACGGCGTCCGAGACCGCCTGCAGTGGCGTCGGGCCGGAGCCGTCCGGGACGGTGAAGCCGAGGTAGGTCTCGCGGTCCACCGCGAACCACGTGCTACCGGCGGCCGCCGGGTCGCGGATCTCGAACCACTGGACGTTGTTCACGATCTGCAGTGCCGAGGCGCGGTTGAACTCCAGTGGGCGGTCGAGGCCGCAGCGGAGGACGATCGGCTCGGTGGCGGGGTCGTCGCGCTGCCAGGCGCGGGTGCCGGGCGGGGCCGGGTCGACCAGCTCCGCGCGGTGGTAGTCGTCGAGGTCCGGCGGGAGCGCGGCGAGCAGGGCGGTGCAGGCGGGGCCCTCGGCCTGCGGGGCCGGGACCGGGCCGAGCGCGAGGGGTTCGCGGTCGGCCGGGGTGCGGGCGGCGATGAAGGCGGCGACCAGGATGCCGACGATCAGCATCACCGGGAGCGCGACGGCGGTGGCGATCAGCGCCGGGGGATAGGGGCGCGGTGCGGCGGTCGGGTGCTCTCCGGGGGCCGGGTCCGCCGGGCCCGCCGTGCGCTCGCCCTCGTTCCGATCCGGCGCGTCGGCGGCCATGCCAACCGCTCCCTTCTGATGGTCCGGCCCGGCGCGGTGTGCGCGGGCCCGCTCAGGGTACCGTCGGGGCGTTTCCGACCGGAACGGCGAGGAGGGGTCATCGGCGCCGACGACAGCACCGCGACCGTGCGCGAACTGGGCGAATTCGCGCTCATCGCCCGGATGAACGCGGGCCGCGCGCAGGGTCGCGGGGTCCTGCTCGGCCCCGGTGACGACGCCGCCGTGCTCGCCGCCCCCGACGGCCGCCTGGTGGTGACCACCGACATGCTGGTGCAGAACCGGCACTTCCGGCTGGACTGGTCGGCGTCGGCGGAGATCGGGCGCAAGGCGATCGCGCAGAACGCCGCCGACGTGGTCGCCATGGGCGCGGTGCCGACCGCCTTCGTCGTCGCGCTCGGCTGCCCCGGCGAGACCCCGGTCGCGGTCGTCGACGGCCTCACCGCCGGGCTCTGGGCCGAGGCGGAGCGCGCCTGCGGCGCCTCCATCGCCGGCGGTGATCTGGTGCGCAGCCCGGAGCTGGTCATCTCGGTGACCGCCTTCGGCGACCTCGAGGGCCGGGATCCCGTCCTGCGCTCCGGCGCGCGGGCCGGTGACGTGGTAGCGCTGGCCGGGCGGTCGGGGTGGTCGGCCGCCGGGCTCGACATCCTGCTCGCGGAGCCCGCGGCGAGTTCGGGTCACGACCCGGCCGCCGGGCTCGACGACCTGCTCGCGGAGACACCCGCGTCGCCGGGCGCTGGTGAGCAGGGCCGGTCTGCGGCGACCGTGGGTCACGACCCGGCCGCCGGAGCCAGCGCGAGTCTCGCGGCGCCGCGGTCCGCGCGGATCGACGCCCTGCGCGCCGACGCGCTCGCGGCGCACAGGGTCCCGCAGCCGCCCTACGCGGCGGTGCTCGACGCCGTGCGCGCGGGCGCGCGGCCCACCGCCATGGCCGACACCTCCGACGGTCTCCTCGCCGACCTCGCGCACATCGCCGCATCCTCCGGCGTCGCCGTCGACCTGGACTCCGCCGCGCTCGCCGACCCCGCCCTCGCGGCGCTCGCGAGCGCGCTGGAACACGATGCGGCGCAATGGATCCTGTCCGGCGGCGAGGACCACGCCTTCGTCGCCACCTGGCCCGCGGGCACCGAACCGCCGCCGGGCTGGCGCCCGATCGGCCGCGTCACCGCAGGCAGCGGCGTCACCGTGGACGGCGCCGCGCACGCGGGCCCCCGGGGCTGGGAATCGTTCTCCGGGGCGGGGTCGCCGCCTGTCGGTGATCCGCGATAGGTTGTCGGCCGTGGCGAAACCGTTGGCGGACATCATCGATGCGGGCTGGGCGCAGGCCCTGGCCCCGGTCGAGGGCCGGATCAGTGAAATGGGCGAGTTCCTGCGCGCGGAGAACGCGGCGGGCCGCGGCTACCTCCCGGCCGGGGAGAACGTGCTCCGCGCGTTCCAGCGCCCGTTCGCCGCGGTCCGCGTGCTGATCGTGGGGCAGGATCCGTACCCCACCCCCGGCCACGCCATGGGGCTCAGCTTCTCGGTGGCGCCGGACGTCAAGCCGGTGCCGCGCAGCCTGGCCAATATCTTCGCCGAGTACAGCAAGGATCTCGGCTTCGAGACGCCGTCCTGCGGCGATCTCAGCCCCTGGTCCGACCAGGGCGTGCTCATGCTGAACCGGGTGCTCACCGTCGGCCCCGGCCAGCCCGCCTCGCACCGCGGCAAGGGCTGGGAGGCCGTCACCGAGCAGGCCATCCGCGCCCTCGTCGGCCGGGACGAGCCGCTGGTGGCGATCCTCTGGGGCAAGGACGCGGCGTCGCTGAAGCCGCTGCTGGCCCAGGGTGAGGTGCCCTTCATCGAATCCGCGCACCCGTCGCCGCTCTCGGCGTCGCGCGGCTTCTTCGGTTCCCGCCCGTTCTCGCGCGTCAACGAACTGCTCGACGAACTCGGTGCGGAGCCGGTGGACTGGCGCCTGCCCTGAGCGGCGCCGGAAGAAAGATCGACGTGCGAGACATCACGCGCGTGCACAACCGAGTGAGGAGTACCCGCATGACCCGACCCTCCGTCCGCGCCTGGCGCGGAGCGGCGGCCGCCTTCGCCGTCGCCGCCGCCGTGACCGGCGGCGCCGCGACCGCGAGCGCGGCCCCGATTCCGCTGGAGCCCTACCAGCCCGCGGTCACCGAGAGCGCGCCCGCGCCGATCGGTGAGGAGTTCACCTCGACCGGTTCCTCGACGATCTCCTCGTCGGTGAACGCCAAGATCGCCTGCCTCTTCCAGCGCACCTTCAGCGCGATGCGGCTGGACTGCTGACGATCGTTTTCGCCGGATGGCACAGGTTCCGACTGGAACCTGTGCCATTCTGCATTTCGTGAGTACTGCGAACGATATCGCCGATCCCGTGACCGTGCGGCTCCCCGGCTCCGGGGTGGAGCTGGCCGGTGACCTCTTCGGCCCGGTCGACGGGCCGCTGGTCGTCTTCCTGCACGGCGGCGGCCAGACCAGGCACTCCTGGAAGCGCACCGGGGTGCGGCTGGCCGCCGCCGGGCTGCGGGTGCTGACCCTGGACGCCCGCGGCCACGGCGACAGCGAGTGGGCGCCGGACGGCGACTACAGCAGGCACCGGATGGTCGAGGACCTGCACTCCGTGCTGCGCACGCTGGGGCGGCCCGCCGTCGTGGTCGGGGCGAGCATGGGCGGGATCACCGGGCTGCTGGCCACCACCGCGCCCGGCGCCGAGCTGATCCGGGCGCTGGTGCTGGTCGACATCGTGGTGCGGCCGGAGCCGGCGGGCGTCGGCCGGGTGATCGACTTCCTCGGCAAACACACCGACGGCTTCGCCACCCTGGACGAGGCCGCCGACGCCGTCGCCGCCTACCTGCCGCACCGCCCGCGCCCGCGCAGCACCGCCGGGCTGCTGCGCAACCTGCGCAGGCGGGGCGAGCGCTGGTACTGGCACTGGGACCCGGCCATGATGGCCGGCCGGGTCGAGGACGCGCTCGAGATGACCGACCAGATGGAGGCGGCGGCGCGCGCCGTCACCATCCCGGTGCTGCTGGTGCGCGGCGGGCAGTCCGACGTCGTCAGCGCGGAGGGCGTCGCCGACTTCCTCGCGCTCGTCCCGCACGCGAAGCTCGCCGAGATCGGCGACGCCGCCCACACCGCCGCCGGCGACGACAACGACGCCTTCACGGAGAGGGTCGCGGAGTTCGTCGCTGGCATTGCCCGCTGAATTCTCAGCCGAAGTTCGGCCTGCGCTTTTCGACGAAGGCGTCTACGCCTTCGCGGCCCGTCGCGCTGTTCGCGGAGGCGGCGATGGCCTCGGTCTCGCTGTCGAGCTGGTCGCTGAGGGTCGCGGTGCGCGAGCTCAGGAGCAGGGACTTGATGGTGGCGTAGGCGGAGCGGGGCCCGGCGGCGAGGGTGCGGGCGAGGCGGAGCGCCTCGGCCTGCACCTCCTCGTCGGGGACCAGGCGGCTCAGGATGCCGATCCGCACGGCCTCGTCGGCGCTGAGCGCGGCGTCGGTGAGCAGGATCTCGCGGGCCCGGCCCGCGCCGACGAGCCGGGGCAGCGTCCAGGACATGCCGCCGTCCGGCGAGAGCCCGATTCCCGGGTAGGCGGGGCGCAGCTTCGTCTTCGGCCCACCGAGCGCGATATCGGCGGCCAGCACCAGGCTCATGCCCGCGCCCGCGGCCCAGCCCTGCACCGCGGCGACGACCGGCACCGGGGCGGCGTCGAGCAGCCGGACGAACTCGTGCAGATCGACGGCGAGCCCCCGGATGTGCGCACCGCGATCCGCGGCCGCCGCGAAGCCTCGCACGTCACCGCCGGCGCAGAAGTTGGCCCCGGTGCCCCGCAGCAGCACCGCGCCGATGCCGGAATCGAGGTCGCGCAGCGCGGCGCTGCCCGCGTTGACGCCGGTGAAATCGAGGGAAGTCCCGTTCGCGGGAGTGGCAATGGTGATCTGCAGGACGCCGTCGACGGTTTCCACATACTCGGAAGACATGACTCGCACCCTATGCGAGCGCGCCGCGGACCATCCGGAGGGTCGGTAGCAACGCGAACGGATCCAGCCCGCGCGCGCCGTCGTCGCGGAAGCCGTGGCGCCGGTAGAAGGCGCGGGCGCGCGGGTTCGCGGCCAGTACCCAGAGCGTGCACGGGGTATCGGCGGGCAGCACGCTGCCGAGCAGCGCGTCGGCGAGCCCCGTGCCGTGCTCGGCGGCCCGCACGTAGAGGGCGTGCAGCTCCAGCGCGGTGGGCGCGGCGGCGGCGCGGGCGGGGCCGGCCGAGGCGAAGCCGAGTACCGCCCCGTCGGCGGCGAGCGCCACCCGGGTGGTGATCAGCGGATCCCGCGCCACCCGGCGCCAGCGGTTCGCGCCGCGGCCGGTGCGCAGCGCGCCGAGCAGGTGCGCGGGCAGGATGTCGGCGTGCGCCTCCCGCCAGCAGTGCACGTGGCAGTCGGTGACCGCCTCGGCCGCTTCGGGCGCCATCGGGACGATCGTCACCGCGGGGCACCGACGACTGCGCCCCGGATCACCCTGCGGGTGCCGGGGCGCGAAGTCCGGTTCGGCCGGGACGGACTCAGCCGCGAACGACCTTGCCCGCCTTGAGGCAGGAGGTGCAGACGTTCATCCGCCGGGTGTTGCCCGGCGCCACCTGCGCCCGAACGGTCTGGATGTTCGGGTTCCAGCGACGGTTCGTGCGCCGGTGCGAGTGCGAGACCGACTTACCGAAGCCGGGGCCCTTGGCGCAGACGTCGCAGACGGCAGCCATAGTCGCGAGCTCCTTCATGTCATGTGGGGACGCCCGCGGGGAACGCGGGACATCCGGGAAACCGTGTCGTCACTGCCTCGCCGGACCTGGGGTACCGGCCTGCGCGAAACCGCTCGTCGAAAAGAGACTTACGAGGTGGCCGCGCGAGGCAACCCTGCAAGGGTATCGGGAGCCCCGGTGATCCGCCAAACCGGGTCCCGCCGGTGCCCGGCGGCCCGCTAACCTGGCGTGCGGCGGCGGGGTGGGGGTCCACGGACGACGGAGAGGGTGGCTGGTGCCCGGAGTGCGGGACGGAATGGACGGTACCGCGCTGCTGCGCTGGGGCAGGCTCTGCCTCGCCGGTTTGGAGCGTACCCGCTCGGAGATCAACGCGCTCAACGTCTTTCCCATCGCCGACGCGGACACCGGCACCAACCTGCTCGCCACCATGCGGGCCGCCATGGTGGCCGCGGGCGGCGTGGCGGGCGGCGAGGTGCACGCGGTCGCGGCGGCGATGGCCAGGGGCGCCACCGCCGGGGCGCGCGGCAACTCCGGGATCATCCTGTCGCAGGTGCTGCGCGGGATCGCGGACGCGGTGCGGCCCGAGGGCGACCGGCCCGTGCCGGTGGACGCCGCGGTGCTGCGGGCCGCGCTGGCCAGGGCGGCGGCGCTGGTGCGGGAGTCGCTGAGCACACCGGTCGAGGGGACCATCCTCACCGTGCTCGACGCCGCGGCGGCCGCGGCGGGGGAGTGCGCCGAGCACACGCCGGTCGCCGTCGCGGTGGCGGCGGCGGAGGGCGCCGCGGACGCGCTCGGGCACACGCCCGACCAGCTCGGGGTGCTCCGCGAGGCGGGGGTGGTCGACGCGGGCGCCCGCGGGCTGCTCGTCCTGCTCGACGCGCTCGTCGAGGTGACCGGTGGCTCCGCCCCGCCCCGCCGCGACTACCGCCCCGAGCCCGGCGGCGCCCATCCCCCGGACGCCCCGGCGGAGGATCACCTGCCCCGCACACCTCCGCGCGCCGCCGCCTGCACGGCGCCGCACGCCGCTGCGCCCGGCCTCGCGGGCACCGCCGTCTCCCGTCTCGTGGGCGACCTCTCCAGCACGGCCGCCGAGGGGTCGCCGCGCCGGGCGGGCGCGCCGGACCGGGACGGTTCCGGTGCGCGCCAGGCGGACGCTTCCGACGCGGACGGCCCGAAGTCCGGCGGTTCGCGCGCGGGAGCGGAGAGCGCCGCCCCGGCCCCCGGGGCGAAGCACGCGCCCTGCTTCGAGGTCATGTACCTGCTGACCGGCACCGACGAGACCAGGGTCAAGCAGCTGCGGGACCGGCTCGGCGAGCTGGGCGACTCGGTGGTGGTGGTCGGCGACGGCGAGCAGACCTGGTCCGCGCACGTGCACTGCGCCGACGCGGGCGCCGCGGTGGAGGCCGGGATGGCGGCGGGCACCGTGCGCGACATCCGCATCGAGAGCTTCGTGATCACCGCGGTCGGCACGCACGCGCCGGTGCGCACCCGCGGCCCGGCCGACCGCGGCATCCTCGCCATCGCCGCGGGCGAGGGCGCCGCCACCCTGTTTCGCACGGCGGGCGCGGTGGTGCTCCCCGGCGGCGAGGGCACGATCACCGCGAGCGAACTGCTCGGCGCCATTCGCCGGATGCCGAACCGCGAGGTGCTGGTCCTGCCGAACGGCGCACTCCCGGCGCACGAACTGGTGGCCGTCGGCATCGCGGCCCGCGACGCCGACCGCGATGTCCTGCTGCTGCCGAGCGGCTCGATGGTGCAGGGCATGGCCGCGCTCGCGGTGCACGACCGCGGCCGGATCGCGGTGGACGATGCCTTCGCCATGTCCGAGGCGGCGGCGGGCACCCGCTGGGGGGCGGTGCGGGTGGCGGGGCAACGCGCGCTCACCATGGTCGGCACCTGCGAGCCGGGCGAGGGGCTCGGCCTGGCCGGGCTGGACGTGGTGGTGATCGAGCGGGACCCGGCGACCGCCGGGATCGTGCTGCTGGATCGGATGCTCGCCTTCGGCGGCGAGCTGGTGACGCTGCTCATGGGCGCGGCGGCACCGCCCGGGCTGGCCGCCGCGCTGTCCGGGCATATCGAGGAGCGATTCTCCGGAATCGAGGTTGCGGTCTACACCGGCGGACAGCCGGAGGACCTGGTGCAGATAGGTGTGGAGTAGACAATGGCGACACTCGGTGACCGGCTCGACCACCTGCTCGGCCGGAAGGCGGCGGATTCCCTGGCCGACGCCTTCGACATGCACACCGCGGAGGACCTGCTGCGGCACTACCCGCTGCGCTACGCCACCCAGGGCCAGCCGCTCACCGAGGAGGAGCCGGAGGACGGCGCGCACGTCACCGTCATCGGCCGGATCACCAAGGCCGACCTGCGCCCGATGCGCAATCGCCGCGGCTCGCTGCTCAAGGTCGCGCTGGACACCGGCTCCGGGCGCCCGGTCGACGTCACCTTCTTCAATGGCGACAAGGTCAAGTACGCGGTGAAGCAGGGGGTGCGGGCCATGATGTCGGGCACCGTGAACTACTGGCGGCCCGGCCAGTGGAGCCTGAACCACCCCGGCTACCTGATCCTGCCGGAGGAGGACGAGCCCGCCACCCTGACCACCGTGCGCGGCGCGGGCGACCTGGCCGGGCTGGCGCGCAGCGCGCAGGGCGCCGACGGCGTGGACACCGCGTTCTTCGAGCGCGAGTTCGTCCCGGTCTACCCGGCGACGGCGAAGGTGCAGAGCTGGGATCTGCTCGCCTGCGTCCGCCAGGTGCTGGAGCAGCTCGACCCGCTGGACGACCCGCTGCCCGAGCCGGTGCGCGCGGAGCGCGGCCTGCTCGGCATCACCGAGGCGCTGCGCCTCGTCCACCTGCCCGACCACCGCGCCGATATCGACCGGGCCAGGGACCGGCTGCGCTTCGACGAGGCGCTGGCGCTGCAGCTGGTGCTCGCCGAGCGCAGGCACGAGGTCGAGGGCCGCACCGCGCACCCCTGCCCGCCGCGCCCGGACGGCATCGCCGCCGCCTTCGCCGCGAAGCTGCCCTTCGAGCTGACCGCCGGGCAGCGCCAGGTCATCGCCGAGATCTCCGCCGACCTGGGGCGCGCGCGGCCGACGCACCGGCTGCTGCAGGGCGAGGTGGGCTCCGGCAAGACCATCGTCGCGCTGCACGCCATGCTGCAGGTGGTCGACGCGGGGAAGCAGTGCGCGCTGCTCGCCCCCACCGAGGTGCTCGCCGCGCAGCACCACCGCTCGCTGCGCGCCATGCTCGGCGAGCTCGCGGCGGCGGGGGAGCTCGGAGCCGCCGAGCACGCCACCCGGGTGGTGCTGCTCACCGGCTCGATGGGGGCCGCGGCGCGCAAGGCGGCGCTGCTGGCCGCGGTCACCGGTGAGGCCGGGATCGTGATCGGCACGCACGCGCTCATCCAGGACGCGGTCGAGTTCTTCGACCTCGGCATGGTGGTGGTGGACGAGCAGCACCGCTTCGGCGTCGAGCAGCGGGACGCGCTGCGCGCCAAGGCCAAGGGCGGCACCAGCCCGCACCTGCTGGTCATGACCGCGACCCCGATCCCGCGCACCATCGCCATGACCACCCTCGGCGACCTGGAGACCTCCACCCTCACCGAGCTGCCGCGCGGCCGCTCGCCCATCGCCTCCCGGGTGGTGCCGCGCAGGCAGCACCCCGGCTGGGTGGAGCGGGCCTGGGAGCGGATCACCGAGGAGGTGCAGGCCGGGCGGCAGGCGTACGTGGTCTGCTCGCGCATCGGCGACGACGAGGAGAAGCCGAAGAAGGGGAAGAAGGCGGCCGAGAAGGAGCCGCCGAACACCCAGGCGGTGCTCGACGTCTACGAGGAGCTGCGCGGCGGCGCGCTGGCCGGGCTCCGGGTCGGGCTGCTGCACGGCCGGCTCCCGGCCGACGAGAAGGACGAGGTGATGCGCGCGTTCAACGCGGGCAGCGTGGACGTCCTGGTCTGCACCACCGTGGTCGAGGTCGGGGTCGACGTGCCGAACGCCACCGTCATGGTGATCCTGGACGCCGACCGGTTCGGCGTCAGCCAGCTGCATCAGCTGCGCGGGCGGATCGGCCGCGGTGCGCACGCCAGCCTCTGCCTGCTGGTCACCGATGCCGCGCCGGGCGGGACCGCCATGACCCGGCTGGAGGCGGTGGCCGCCACCACCGACGGCTTCGAGCTGGCGGTGCTCGACCTGAAGCAGCGCAGGGAGGGCGATGTGCTCGGCTCCGCGCAGAGCGGGACCGCCCGCTCGCTGCGGCTGCTCTCGCTCCTCGACGATCTCGAAACCATCAGCGCGGCCAAGGATTTCGCCCGTACGGTGGTCGAAGAGGATCCGGGACTGGAGGCGCATCCCGGTCTCGCGGCCATGATGCGCGCCGCCGTCGACGGCGAGCGCCTGGAGTACCTCGCCAAATCCTGACGCCCGCCGCGCCCCGCGCCCGCGCGGTCTACCCCCGGCCCAGGCGGGGGTAGGGCAGGTCGGTGCTGACGTGCTCCGGCAGCGCCAGCGCGGCGCCGATCTGCGGGAACGCGCGCTGGGTGCAGCAGGCGCGGTCGCACACCTTGCACCCGGCGCCGATCGGCACGGCGGCCTGCGGATCGTCCACCCGCAGCCCGCGCGCGTAGACCGTGCGCTCCGCGTGCTCCAGATCGCAGCCGAGCGCGACCGCGAAATCCTTGGCCGGTGCGCCGTACCCGCGCGGGTTCGGCGCCGCGGTGCGGGCGATCCAGAGGTAGCGCCGCCCGTCCGGCATCTCGGCGATCTGGGTGAGGATCCGCCCCGGGTTGGCGAATGCCTCGTGCACCACCCAGAGCGGGCAGGAGCCACCGACCCGGGAGAAGTGGAACGCGGTGGCGGACTGCCGCTTCGAGATATTGCCCGCCCGGTCGGTGCGGACGAAGAAGAACGGCACCCCGCGCCTGCCCTGCCGCTGCAGCGTGGAGAGCCGGTGGCACACCGTCTCGAACCCGACCTCGAAGCGCAGCCCGAGCAGGTCGATGTCGTAGCGCAGCTCCTCCGCCGAGCGCAGGAAGCGGCCGTACGGCAGCACCAGCGCCCCGGCGAAGTAGTGCGCGAGCCCGATCCGCGCCAGCGCGCGGGATTCCCCGGCGAGCGACGGGGTCTCGGCGAGCACCGCGTCGATCTCCCTGCTGTGCAGCAGGAAACCGAGCGTGGCCGCGATCTGGAAGGCGCGCTGCCCCGGCCGCAGCCGGCGGGCCAGGGTGAGGGTGCGGCTCTCCGGGTCGTACTGCCGCTTGGGGATGGCCGGGTCGGCGCCGTCGCCGCGGACCAGCACGGTGACCCCGGCCCGGTCCTCGGCGACCCGGGCCAGCTGGCGGTCGAGCGAGCCGACGGTCAGCCCGGACTGCTCGAAGAGCTGCTCGGCGGCCTGGTCCAGGCTGGGGATGTGGTTGTGGTGGTCGTAGAAGAAGTCGCGCACGTCCTCGTAGGGCATGGGCGCACCGGGGGCGCCCGCGGGCGCGTCCATCCGGGAGGAGAGCAGATCCAGCTGGTCGGTGGCGGCGCGCAGCCGCCGGTGCATCCCGACCACCAGCCGGGCCACCTCGGGCAGCCGGGTCGCCAGCTCCTCCACCTCGGTGACCGGCGCGGTGTCGCCGCCCGCCGCGTCCACCAGCACCTCGTGCAGATCGGAGACCAGCCTGGCATCGGAGTCGGTGGCGAAGAACTGGACGTCGAGGTCGAAGGTCGAGTTCAGCTTGAGCAGCACCGGAATGGTGAGCGGGCGCTGGTCCCGCTCCAGCTGGTTGAGGTAGCTCGGCGAGAGGTCGAGCGACTTGGCCAGCGCGGCCTGGGTCATCCTTCGTTCCTCGCGCAGCCGCCGCAGCCGGGCGCCCGCGTACATCTTGCGCACCCGCCAGATGGTAGACCTCCGTCTTCGCAATCATCGCAGAATGGCGCACCCCGGCCGGCGGAATTTCGATACCGCAAGGTCTTTCAGGCCCCTGCCCTGCTGCGTAGCGTGCGAAGGAGCGCGCGGCCGGAAAGTCGCCACTCTAACGCCGGCCGGGCGGCGGTGCCTACTTCGGCGGCTCGGCGCGCCGTCATGTGACATCCGTATGAACGGGACTTCGCAACGGTGCGAGGAGCGGTTGTGAAGAAGTTCCGAATACGGGAATCGGTGTTCGCCCAGCTCGCCGGGTTCGGTACGTTGGGCTGATGTTCTCGAAAGTCTTGGTCGCCAATCGCGGTGAGATCGCTATTCGGGCCTTCCGCGCCGCCTACGAACTCGGGATCGGGACGGTGGCGGTCTTCCCGTACGAGGATCGCAACTCCGTGCACCGGCTCAAGGCCGACGAGTCCTACCAGATCGGCGAGCAGGGCCACCCGGTGCGGGCGTACCTGTCGATCGAGGCCGTGATCGACGCCGCCAAGACCGCGGGCGCGGACGCCATCTACCCGGGGTACGGCTTCCTGTCCGAGAACCCCGACCTGGCCGCCGCCTGCGCGGCCGAGGGCATCACCTTCATCGGGCCGTCGGCCGAGGTGCTGGAGCTGGCGGGGAACAAGGCGCGCGCGGTGGCCGCGGCGCGGGCGGCCGGGCTGCCGGTGCTGAAGTCGAGCGAGCCCTCCGCGGATGTGGAGGAGCTGGTCGCGGCCTCGGCCGAGCTGGAGTTCCCGGTCTTCGTCAAGGCGGTCGCCGGTGGCGGTGGCCGCGGGATGCGGCGGGTGGCCGAGCCGGCGGGGCTGCGCGAGGCGATCGAGGCGGCCTCGCGGGAGGCGGAGTCGGCGTTCGGCGATCCCACGGTCTTCCTGGAGCAGGCCGTGGTGAACCCGCGCCACATCGAGGTGCAGATCCTGGCCGATCAGCACGGGAACGTCATGCACCTGTTCGAGCGGGACTGCTCGCTGCAGCGGCGCCACCAGAAGGTGATCGAGCTCGCGCCCGCGCCGAACCTCGACCCCGAGCTGCGCGAGCGGATCTGCGCGGATGCGGTGGCCTTCGCGCGGGAGATCGACTACTCGTGCGCGGGGACCGTGGAGTTCCTGCTGGACGAGCGCGGCAACCACGTCTTCATCGAGATGAACCCGCGCATCCAGGTCGAGCACACGGTGACCGAGGAGATCACCGATGTGGACCTGGTGCAGTCGCAGCTGCGGATCGCGGCGGGGGAGTCGCTGGCGGACCTCGGGCTGAGCCAGGACACCGTGCAGATCCGGGGCGCCGCGCTGCAGTGCCGGATCACGACCGAGGACCCGGCGAACGGCTTCCGCCCCGACACCGGGCGGATCACCGCCTACCGCACCCCGGGCGGCGCCGGGATCCGGCTGGACGGCGGCGCGAACCTGGGCGCCGTGATCGGCGCCTACTTCGACTCCATGCTGGTCAAGCTGACCTGCCGGGGCCGGGATTTCGAGCTCGCGGTGGCGCGGGCGCGCCGGGCGCTCGCCGAGTTCCGGATCCGCGGCGTGACCACCAATATCCCGTTCCTCTTCGCCGTGCTGGACGACCCCGACTTCCGGGCGGGGCGGGTGACGACGTCGTTCATCGACGAGCGGCCGCAGCTGCTGCGGCTGCCGGAGTCCGGCGACCGGGGAACCAAGATCCTGAACTACCTCGCCGACGTCACGGTGAACAAGCCGCACGGGGAGCGGCCGACGGCGGTGTACCCGCACGACAAGCTGCCCGCGCTCGACCTGTCGGTGCCGCCGCCGGACGGGTCGCGGCAGAAGCTGCTCGCGCTCGGGCCCGAGGGGTTCGCGAAGGCGTTGCGCGAGCAGAAGGCGGTCGGGGTCACCGACACCACCTTCCGCGACGCGCACCAGTCGCTGCTCGCGACCCGGGTTCGGACCAACGGTCTGCTGCAGGTCGCCGGGCACGTGGCGCGCTCGACGCCGGAGCTGCTCTCGGTGGAGTGCTGGGGCGGGGCCACCTACGACGTGGCGCTGCGCTTCCTGCACGAGGATCCGTGGGAGCGGCTGGTCGCGCTGCGCGAGGCGATCCCGAACATCTGCCTGCAGATGCTGCTGCGAGGGCGCAACACCGTCGGCTACACGCCGTACCCGGAGAAGGTGACGCGGGCGTTCGTCGCCGAGGCGACGTCGTCGGGGATCGATATCTTCCGGATCTTCGACGCGCTCAACAATGTCGACCAGATGCGGCCCGCGATCGACGCGGTGCGGGAGACCGGGACGGCGCTGGCCGAGGTCGCGCTGTCCTACACCGGCGACCTCGCCGACCCGAACGAGAACCTCTACACCCTCGACTACTACCTGCGGCTCGCCGAGCAGATCGTGGACGCCGGCGCGCACGTGCTGGCGATCAAGGACATGGCCGGGCTGCTGCGCGCCCCCGCCGCGACCACGCTCGTGACCGCGCTGCGCAGCAACTTCGACCTGCCGGTGCACGTCCACACGCACGACACCCCCGGCGGGCAGCTCGCCACCTACCTCGCCGCCTGGCAGGCCGGGGCGGACGCCGTCGACGGCGCGAGCGCGGCGATGGCGGGCACGACGAGCCAGCCCGCGCTGTCGGCGATCGTGGCGGCGGCCGCGCACAGCGAGTTCGACACCGGACTCGATCTGCGGGCCGTCTGCGATCTGGAGCCGTACTGGGAGGCGCTGCGGAAGGTGTACGCGCCGTTCGAGTCCGGGCTCCCGGCCCCGACCGGGCGCGTCTACACCCACGAGATCCCCGGCGGGCAGCTGTCGAACCTGCGCCAGCAGGCCATCGCGCTCGGGCTCGGTGACCGCTTCGAGGAGGTCGAGGCCACCTACGCGGCGGCGGATCGGATGCTCGGCCGCCTGATCAAGGTGACGCCCTCGTCGAAGGTCGTCGGTGACCTCGCCCTCGCCCTGGTCGGGACGGGCGTGGATGCCGAGCAGTTCGCCGCCGACCCGGCCCGCTACGACATCCCGGACTCGGTGATCGGTTTCCTGCGCGGCGAGCTCGGCACCCCGGCCGGTGGCTGGCCCGAGCCCTTCCGCACCCGCGCGCTGGAGGGCCGCACCGACCCCAAGCCGGTCACCCCGCTCTCCGACGAGGACGAGAAGGCGCTCGACGGCGACTCCCTGGAGCGCCGCGCTGTACTCAACCGGCTGCTCTTCCCCGGCCCGACCACCGAGTTCCTGGCGCACCGCGAGACCTACGGCGACACCTCCGGCCTCTCGGCGAACCAGTTCTTCTACGGCCTGCGCCGCGGTGAGGAGCACCGGGTGCAGCTGGAGAAGGGCGTCACCCTGCTCATCGGGCTGGAGGCGATCTCCGAGCCGGACGAGCGCGGGATGCGCACGGTCATGTGCATCCTCAACGGGCAGCTGCGCCCGGTGGCGGTGCGGGACCGCTCCATCGCGGGCGAGGTGAAGTCGGCGGAGAAGGCCGACCGCAATGATTCCCGGCACGTGGCGGCGCCGTTCGCGGGCGTGGTCACGCTGACGGTGGGCGAGGGCGACTCCGTCGCGGCGGGCGACACCATCGGCACCATCGAGGCCATGAAGATGGAGGCCGCCATCACCGCCCCGCGCCCCGGCACGGTGGCGCGGATCGCGATCAGCTCCGTCCAGCAGGTGGAGGGCGGCGACCTGCTGCTCGAGCTGGCCGGGCGGGAGTCCGCGGCGGAATGACGCGGATCGTCGCCGGGGCGGCGGGCGGGCGGCGGCTGCGGGTGCCGCCCGCGGGGACCAGGCCCACCTCGGATCGGGTGCGCGAGGCGCTGTTCAGCGCGCTCGCGGCCCGGCTCGACTTCGACGGGCTGCGGGTGCTCGACCTCTACGCCGGGTCGGGGGCGCTCGGGCTGGAGGCGCTCTCCCGCGGGGCCGAGGTCGCCCTGCTGGTGGAGTCGGATCGGAAGGCGGGGGCGGTGATCAGGGCCAATATCGCCGAACTCGGGTTGCCGGGGGCGCAGCTGCGGGCCGGTACCGTCGGCGCCGTGCTGGCGACCCCGCCCGCCGAGCCCTTCGACCTGGTCTTCGCCGACCCGCCCTACGACCTCGGCGTGACCGCCGTGGAAGCCGATCTCGCCGCGCTCGTCCGCGGCTGGCTGGCGCCGGAGGCGCTGGTGGTGGTCGAGCGCTCCGCGCGCGGTGCGGAGATCACCTGGCCGGACGGTTTCCGCGCCGAGAAGGTGCGCCGCTACGGCGAAACGCGCTTGGAACTCGCCGAGTTCGCCCCGGCCGGCGGCTGCTAGCGTCTGCACCATGGCAGGAGCGCTGTGCCCGGGCTCGTTCGACCCGGTGACGAACGGACACGTCGACGTCTTCCGGCGGGTGGCGGCCCAGTTCGACGAGGTGATCGTGACCGTCAATGTGAACCCCAAGAAGCAGGGCATGTTCACCGTGCCGGAGCGCATGGAGATGCTCCGCGAGGCCACCGCCGACCTGCCCAATGTGCGGGTCGAGTCGTGGCAGGGGCTGACCGTCGACTTCGCGAAGGAGCAGGGCGTCACCGCCATCGTTAAGGGGCTGCGGGACGCCGGTGACTTCGGCTACGAGCTGCAGATGGCGCAGATGAACAGGAAGCTCGCCGGGGTCGACACCTTCTTCATCGCCACCGACCCGGCGTTCAGCTACCTCTCCAGTTCGCTGGTCAAGGAGGTCGCGAAGTTCGGCGGCGATGTCGCCGACATGCTGCCGCCCGCCGTGCACAAGGCGCTGCTCGCCCGGCTGGCCGAGCAGGGTTAGAAGACCCAGCCGCGCAGCGCGAGGAAGCGCAGCGTGCCGACCGCGGCGGTGATCGCCAGAACCGCCGCGGCCTGGCCGATCCCGCCGAGCCCGGGCGAGGCCACCTCCAGCGCGGCCAGCCCGGCCGAGGTGATGAGCAGCCCGGCGACGGCGAGCCCGCCGCCCTCCCACTGCGCGGTGAACCAGCCGACCCGGTCCGCGGCGCGGAAGGTGAGCCTGCGGTGCAGTTCATTGGCGACCACGGTGCTCGCCACCGAGCCGACCATGTTCGCGGGCAGCGACCCCGAGCCGAGCAGCGCCAGGAACAGCGCCACGTACACGACATTGCTGGCCATCCCGACCATGGCGAAGCGCACCAGCTGGGCGGGGGCGCGGTCGCCGCGCAGGTAGGTGACCAGCGTGACCAGCCCGGCGCGCGTGCGCTGGGTGCCCCGCACCAGCGCGGCCCCGCCCGCCACCCGCAGCCCCGTCACCCGCCCGCGCCGCCCGGCCTCGGCGCCCCGCTCCCCGGTGCGATGCGTCCCCCGGCCGGTCAGCCGGAACCGCCCGCCCCCACGCGACCCGGTCGGTCGCCCGGCACACTGCCCGCCGCGGGATCCGGCCCGGTCGTCGGCACGCCCGACGTTTCGGTTATCGAGAGACCCGCCGCCGCGGGATTCGGCTTGATCCTCGGCGTACCCGCCGCCGCGCTGCTCATCGGTGCCCGCCCCGGAGCGGGCCTCGCGCTCGCCCCCGGGCGAGCGCGGCATCGCCATCGGCGTCCACGGCGCGAGCAGAGCGGTGAGATGCGACATCACCGCGGTGCGCGGGTGCAGGACGGTCATACGCGTTCCGATCGCGAGAGCCGGGCACCGGGCGGCGCGGAGGAGTTCCGCTGCCCGCCCGAGGGCGGGTGTCCGGGGCGGCGGCTGCCTACCCGCAGGATCCTGGGTGGAGCCTGCGATTCGCTTGCGAAGATCTTGCGACCCTCGCGAGTAGTCTACATCAACCGGAGGTTTGCTCTCCACTTGCTCCTGAGGGAATCCTGTGATTCCGCGCAACCCCTCGACACACCGGCCACGCACCCGGGTAGACCCGGCCGTTCCGGGCAGACTGGAGCGAAGGCGAAGTGTGTGCCGAGGAGGGTGACAGCATGTATCGCGTATTCGAAGCGCTCGACGAGCTCGTGGCGATCGTCGAGGAGGCGCGCGGCATCCCGCCGACCCGCAACTGCATCGTCCCCCGCGGCGAGGTGCTCGAGCTCCTGGACGACGTGCGGGACGCGCTGCCGGGCGAACTCGACGACGCGCAGGACGTGCTCGACCACCGGGACAAGATCGTCACCGATGCCCGCACCTCCGCCGAGGCCACCGTCAGCGGCGCCGACGAGCAGGCGCGGGACACCCTGGAGTCCTCGCGCGCCGAGGCCGAGCGCATCCTGGCCGAGGCCAAGGCGCACGCCGACCGGATGGTGGCGGAGGCCAACGCGCACGCCGACCACCTGGTGACCGGCGCCCAGGCCGAGGCGGACCGGCTGGTCGCCGACGGCAACGCCGAGTACGACGCGGTCACCGGCCGGGCGCGGGTGGAGTCGGAGCGGATGATCGAGGCCGGCAAGGCCGCCTACGAGCGCTCGGTCGCCGAGGGCGAGGCCGAGCGGGCCCGGCTGGTGGCGCAGACCGAGGTGGTGCGCGCCGCGCACGCCGAGTCCGCGCGGGTGATCGATGCCGCGCACGCCGAGACCGACCGCATGCGCGACGAGTGCGACCACTACGTCGACGGCAAGCTCGCCGACTTCGAGGAGACGCTGAACAGCACGCTGCGCACCGTCGTCCGGGGCAGGCACCAGCTGCGCGCCGAGGCCGGGCAGGCGCCGGACTACGCCGCCGAGTACCCGGCCCCCGAGTACCTCACCGACTACCGGCGCTGAGCGCGATTGGGCAGCGCGGTTGCCCGTCGCGTACTGTGGGGTGGTTGCCCATCCCCCTTCAGTATCGGAGTGAATTCGTGATGTCCGCCGGTTCCGCGTCGCGCCGTCGCCCGGCTTCGCACGGACTGCCGGAGACCGGCTTCGTGCTGGATACCCGCAGCCTCGGGCGCCGCCCCGGCACCATGCGGGAGCTGCACCGCGAGGTCGCCGCCACCGAGCGGATCGGGCTCGACATGGTGCACATCCCCGCGGGCGCGGCCATCGATCTCGACCTCACCCTGCAGGCCGTCTCCGAGGGCGTGCTGGTCACCGGCACCGTCTCGGCGCCGCTGGCCGGGGAGTGCTCGCGCTGCCTTGAGTCGTTCACCGACTCCGTCGAGCTGCCGATCACCGAGCTTTTCGCCTACCCGGCGAGCGCCACCGAGCAGACCACCGACGAGGACGACGTCTACCGGCTGGTCGACGACCTCGTCGACCTGGAGCCGGTGGTGATCGACGCGATCGGCCTGGAGCTGCCGCTGCAGCCGCTCTGCACCCCGGACTGCGCCGGGCTCTGCCCCGAGTGCGGTGTCCGGATGGCGATTGCGGGTTCCGGGCACGGGCATGAGATACTCGATCCTCGCTGGGCCGGACTGGCGAAGTTCGCCTCCGATGCGGCTGCCGCCGCGCCCACCGGTCCCGAGGACCACCCACAGTCAGATCGTTCTGCCGACCAGGCACGCTCGAGCACAGAGGAGAAGTAGTCGTGGCCGTTCCGAAGCGCCGGATGTCCCGTTCCAACACCAGGTCGCGGCGCAGCCAGTGGAAGGCTGTGGCGCCCACCCTCATCACCTGCCCGAACCGGGCCTGCGGCGAGAAGACGCTGCCGCACATCGCGTGCCCGAACTGCGGCACCTACCGGGGCCGCCAGGTCACCGCCGCCGTCTGAGCGAGCCTCTCGTATCGACGTGACATCCAGTAGGGACGGAGCCCGCTCGTCCAGTGACCATGCGAGCCTGCTCGCCGCGCTCGGCGTCGAGCTGCAGCCGGAGCTGCTGCGGCTGGCGCTGACGCACCGCTCGTACGCCTACGAGAACGGCGGGCTGCCCACCAACGAGCGCCTGGAGTTCCTCGGCGACTCGGTGCTCGGGCTCAGCATCACCGAGCGGCTGTACCACGAGCACCCGGAGAAATCCGAGGGCGAGCTCGCGAAGCTGCGCGCCAGTGTCGTCAATATGCACGCGCTGGCCGAGGTGGCTCGGGTGCTCGGCCCCGGCGGGCTCGGCACGCATCTGCTGCTCGGCAAGGGCGAGGAGCTCACCGGCGGCCGCGACAAGCCGAGCATCCTGGCCGACGGCATGGAGTCGCTGCTCGGTGCGGTGCACCTGGAGCACGGCATCGAGGTGGCGCGCGGTGTCGTGCTGCGGCTCTTCGCGGAGCTGCTGGAGCGCGGCCCCCGGATGGGCGCCGGGCTGGACTGGAAGACCAGTCTGCAGGAGCTCACCGCCGAGCGCGGTCTCGGCGTACCCAGCTACGAGATCAGCTCCACCGGGCCGGACCACGACAAGGAGTTCACCGCCACCACGGTGATCGCCGGGCGGTCCTACGGCAGCGGGGTCGGCCGCTCCAAGAAGGAAGCCGAGCAGAAGGCCGCGGGCACCGCCTACCAGGCGCTGACCGCCGAAGCCGCCGCCGACGCCTGACGTGCCGGAGCTCCCCGAGGTCGAGGTGGTCCGCCGCGGATTGGCCGAGCACGTGGTGGGCCGGGTGATCGAGTCGGTCGCGGTCACGCACGAGCGTTCGGTGCGCAGGCACCTCGGCGGCGCGGCCGATCTGGCCGCGCGGCTCGCCGGGTTGACCGTCGCGAGCGCCGAGCGCCGCGGCAAGTTCCTCTGGCTCACCTTCGACGAGCCTGACCTCGCGCTCGTCGTGCACCTCGGCATGAGCGGGCAGATGCTGGTGCAGCCGGGCGCGGCGCCGCGGCAGAAGCACGCGCACATCACCGCCGGGCTGAGCGACGGCACCCAGCTGCGCTTCGTCGACCAGCGCACCTTCGGCGGCTGGGCACTGGCCCCGCTGGTCACCGTCGACGGCACTCCGCTGCCCCAGCCGGTCGCGCACATCGCGCGCGACCCGCTCGACCCCCGCTTCGACCGGGAGGCCGCGGTCACCGCGCTGCGCGCCCGCCCGACCGAGATCAAGCGGCTGCTGCTGGACCAGGGCGTGATCTCCGGGATCGGCAATATCTACGCCGACGAGGCGCTCTGGCGCGCCCGCATCCACGGCACCCGCACCGCCGCCGGGCTCACCCGCCCCGCGCTGCGCACCCTGCTGGACGCCGCCACCGAGGTCATGACCGCCGCGCTCGCCGCCGGCGGCACCTCCTTCGATGCGCTGTACGTCAATGTGAACGGCAACTCCGGGTACTTCGAGCGCTCGCTGGACGCCTACGGCCGGGCCGACGAGCCGTGCCGCCGCTGCGGTGCGCCGATGGTGCGGGAGCGGTTCATGAACCGGTCGTCCTTCTCCTGCCCGCGCTGCCAGCCGAAGCCGCGTGCGCGCGCCGGAAAGCGCGTTACCGTGTGAGCACCGGCGCCTGAGAGGGAAGGACGCATGCGCAAGCTCACCTACTACGTGGCCTCGACCATCGACGGCTTCATCGCCACCGAGGACGGCTCGGTCGACTTCTTCCCGGTCGGCGGCGACCACGGCCCCTACATCAACAGCCACTACCCCGAGACGCTGCCCACCAAGGTGCGCGAGGCGCTCGGCGTCGACAAGCCGAACGGCACCTTCGACACCGTCGTGATGGGCAGGCGCACGCACGACTTCGGCGTGCGCACCGGTACCGCCAGCCCGTACTCGCACCTGCGGCAGTACGTGGTCTCGTCCACGCTGCCGGAGAACCCGGACCCGGATGTCGAGCTCATCGCCGGTGACCCGGTGGCCGCCGTGCGGGCGCTCAAGCGCGAGGAGGGGCTCGGCATCTGGCTCTGCGGCGGCGGCGAGCTGGCGCAGGCGCTGCTGCCCGAGATCGACCAGGTGTTCCTCAAGCTGTACCCGATCGTGCTCGGCGCGGGCCGCCCGCTCTTCGGCGCCGGCTCGCGGCTGCCCGAGCCGGCCTGCTTCCGGGTGGTCACCAGCCGCGTCTTCGCCGACGGGGTCGCCTTCCTCAAGTACGCCGCGCTGCGCCCGTGACCGCGCCCGGCCCGGTCGAGGCGCTGCGCGAGATCGGCTTCTGGCTGGAGCGCTCGCGCGCCGAGACGCACCGGGTCAAGGCGTACCGGCGCGCCGCCGACGTGGTGGACGCGCTGCCGGAGCCCGAGCGCGATGCCCGCGCGGCCGCGAACTCCTGGCGCGAGCTGGCCGGGATCGGCCCCAAGACGGCGGCGGTCATCGCCGAGGCGGTGGCGGGGCAGGTCCCGCGGTACCTCGCCGAGCTGCGGCAGGCGGCCCAGCCCATCGGCCCGGCCGGGGCGGCGCTGCGGCAGCGGCTGCGCGGCGACCTGCACACGCACTCGGAGTGGTCCGACGGCGGCAGCCCGATCGCCGAGATGATGGCGGTGGCCTCGGCGCTCGGCCACGAGTACTGCGCGCTCACCGACCACTCGCCGCGGCTCACCGTCGCCAACGGGCTCTCCGCCGAGCGGCTGCGCCGCCAGCTGGACGTGGTCGCCGAGCTCAACGCGCGGATCGCGCCCTTCCGGGTGCTCACCGGAATCGAGGTCGACATCCTGGCCGGCGGCGAGCTGGACCAGGAGGCCGAGCTGCTCGCCGAGCTCGACGTGGTGGTGGCCAGCGTGCACTCCCGGCTCAGGGAGGACAGCGCCGCCATGACCGAGCGCATGGTCTACGCCGTCGCCAACCCGCACGTGGACGTGCTCGGCCACTGCACCGGGCGGCTGGTCGAGGGCGGCCGCGGCACCCGGCCGGAGTCGCAGTTCGACGCCGAGGTGGTCTTCGAGGCGTGCCGCGCCTACGGCACCGCGGTGGAGATCAACAGCCGCCCGGAGCGCCGCGACCCGCCCGCCCGGCTGCTCCGGCTCGCCGTCGAGATGGGGTGCCTGTTCTCCATCGACACCGACGCGCACGCCCCCGGCCAGCTGGACTGGCTCGGCTACGGCTGCGAGCGCGCGGTGGCGAACGGGGTGCCGCCGGAGCGGGTGGTCAACACCTGGCCGCTGGGCGAGCTGCTGGCCTGGACCACCGGGCGCTGAACCGGCGGGGAACACTCGGCGAACTGTCCCGCCCCGGCTGTCGATCCGCGCTGCCGCCGTCGAAAATGTGCTCACGGCAACCGAATACGGGGGAGGCGCGCGGGCGTGGACGGGTTTCCGATCGAGATCGTCCTCGCGCTGATCGGCGTCGCGGTGCCGATCGCGGCGTTCCTCTGGGAATTCGTCGTGGTGGGCAGGCGCAGGCTCGGCTACCGGGTGCAGATGGACACCCCGGTGACCGGCGAGATCGAGTCGGTCTTCCCCGGCGTGCTCACCCGGCTGCGCCCCGAATCACCGGACGGCCGCACCGATCTCAAGGACCTCTCGGTGGTGCTGGTCCGAATCGAGAACTCCGGCGCCACCACCATCGACACCAGCGACTACCAGACCCTGGAGAGCGGCAGGGCCGGGCTGCACGTGCATTTCCCGCAGCGCCGGGTGATCGGCATGGCCGTCACCGAGCTGAGCCACCCCGGCCTCGCCGAGTGCCTGGACGCCCGCTCCGGCATCGCGCACCGCTGGGACGCCAGCGCGAGCCGCGGCGTGATCGACCTGCCGAAGGTGCCGCTGAACCGCGGCGATCACTACAAGGTGCTCGCCATCCTGCAGCGGCAGGGCCGCTCCGGCGCGGATGCCGAGCCGGAGCTGCGCGGCGGGGTCAAGGGCGGGCGGCTGCTGGAGACCCGCAGCCGGACCGGGGCATCGCGCGCCATGTTCTCGCTGGTCGGCTTCCTGGTGCTGGTGATCGCGGCGCAGCTGGTGGTCGGGGTGGTGCGGGGTGACCGGCCGCCGCGCGGCTGCGTCGGCGGCGAGCTCACGGTGGTCGGGTCGTCGGCGCTGCGGCCGGTGATCGAGGACGCCGCGCGGCGGTACCGCGCCGAATGCCGCGACCTGCGCTTCGATTTCGCCTTCGAGGGCACCGAGCGCGGGCTGGACCGGCTCACCAGGGCCGCCTCCACCGACGGCACGCTGATCGCCATCGGCGACAACCCGATCGGCGCCAACTACCCGAAGCTGGACCGGCGTTCGCTCGCGGTGGCGGTCTTCACCGTGGTCACCCACCCCGACCTCGACATCCCCGCGCTGAGCACCGCGCAGCTCCGCGATATCTACGCCGGGCGGGTGACCGACTGGAGCGAGGTCGGCGGGTTACCGCTGCCGGTGGTGCTGGTGGAGCGGGCGCCGGGCTCGGGGACGCGCGCGGTGTTCGAGCAGCGCGTACTCGGCGGGTCGCAGCCCGCCGTCCCGCACACCAGCTGCCTCGCCATCCAGGGCCGCGAGCTGACCGGCCCCACCCGCTGCACCGCCGAGGTCACCGGCGACCTGCTGCAGACGGTGCGGAACACCAGGGGCGCCATCGGATACAGCGAGTTCGGCGAGGCGACGCGGGCCGGGCTGCGCACCCCCGCCCTGAACGGCGTCGCCCCCGACCGGCAGGCCGCGCTGGCAGGGCGCTACGAGCTGTGGGGCATCGAATTCGCCTACAGCTACGGCGCCGCGCCGCCCGGCTCCCCGGCCGCCGCCTTCCTGCGCTACCTCACCGACGAGGGCGGCACCGACGTGCTGCGCGCGCACGGCAACGAACCCTGCCGCGACCTGCCCAACCCCGCGCGCTGCGGCGACAGCGGCTGAGTGTCGGTGCAGCTGACCGCCGCCTGTGGTAGCTGGAAGGCTGCTGAGGATCGAAGGTGGGCCGACCGCATACTGAGTTCCCTGATAGACAGCGGGCAAAGTTCAAAATCCATCGTGCGCTGAGTATTCGCCCGACGCGCCGCTCGCTCTCGGTTTCGAGGTTTCGAGCGTCGAAAGTGGGCTATGTTGTCGGCGGCCCCCCTGGGAACTTCAGCTGGCGTTCCGCACCCTCCCAGGCCGACCTGCCCCATGGACGGCGGTGCTCGCTCGGTCTTCACCTCCGCCGCGGCGGCCGTCTTTCTGCGCCCGGTACACCGGTGTGCCGGGTGGATGTGCTTCACGGTTGTTCCCTGGAAGGAGGGTCATGAGCGCAGGGCTGTCAGCGCCGATCCCGGCGCGGCTCGATACCGCGGATCTGCTGTCGCTCGGTCGTCGTCCCGATCGGTTCCGGATCGCCATGGTGGTGCCCCCGTACTTCGACGTGCCGCCCAAGGCGTACGGCGGGGTCGAGGCGGTCGTCGCCGACCTGGTCGATTCGCTGGTCGGCCGGGGCCACGAGGTGACCCTGCTCGGGGCGGGGGAGCCGGGAACGAAGGCGAACTTCCTGCCGCTGTGGGACCGTGCGGTACCGGAGCGGCTCGGCGAGCCGTTCCCCGAGGTGGTGCACGCACTGCGGGTGCGCCGGGCGATCGAGCGGCTCGCCGACACCGCCGGGGTCGACCTGGTGCACGACCACACCTTCGCGGGCCCGCTCAACGCCCCCGCCTACGGTGGGCTCGGGCTGCCCACCGTCGTCACCGTGCACGGCCCGGTGCAGGACGACTCCTACCGCTACTACCGCGAAATGGGCGACGAGGTGGCGCTGGTCGCCATCAGCGACCGGCAGCGCGCGCTCGCCCCCGACCTGAACTGGGCCGGGCGCGTGCACAATGCCCTGCACGTGGACGAATGGCCGTTCCGCGCCGAGAAGAAGAACTACGCGCTCTTCCTCGGCCGCTACACCGAGGACAAGGCGCCGCATCTGGCGGTTCAAGCCGCACACGAAGCGGGTATTCCCCTGGTACTCGCGGGCAAGTGCAGCGAACCGGCGGAGCAGAACTACTTCGAGGAGAAGGTCCGCCCGCTGCTCGGCGAGCAGGACCACGTCTTCGGCATGGCCGACGCCACCGCCAAGCGGGCCCTGCTCTCCGAGGCGAGCTGCCTGTTGTTCCCGGTGCGGTGGGAGGAGCCGTTCGGCATGGTGATGATCGAGGCGATGGTCTGCGGGACCCCGGTGGTGGCGCTGCGCGGCGGCGCGGTGCCGGAGGTCGTGGTGGACGGGGTGACCGGGCGGATCTGCGACGACCCGGCCGAGCTGCCCGCCGCCATCGCGGAGGTGCGCGGCTACGACCCGGCGGCCTGCCGGGCGCACGTAGCGGCCAATTTCGGCGCCGACACGCTCGGCCGCGGCTACGAGGAGGTCTACCGGAACCTGCTGCGCGAGCGCTCCGTTCGCTTCGCCGGTTCGACCGCGATGACCTTCGCGACGAGCGGCCGGGCATGACAACCGACGCGCCCGCCCCGCTCAACGCAGGCGAACCCACCGGGCTCGGTGGCTGCGGGGCCGCGGTGACCCTGGTGGAGGGCGGTACTTTCTGCCTGTCCAACCGGCTCGGCGATATCGCGCCTGGGTTGCCGCACGGCCTGTTCTACCGGGACGCGCGCGTCATCTCCCGCTGGGAGCTGCTGGTGGACGGCAAGCCCGCGGACTCGCTCTCCGTGCTGAGCCCGGAGGCGTTCGCGGCCAGGTTCGTGCTGCGCCGTCCACCGCAGGCCGGGATCGCCGACAGCACCCTGCTCGTGGTCAGGGAGCGGCTGGTGGCCGAGGGCATGCACGAGACCATCACGCTGGAGAACATGGGCCGCGAACCCACCGCGGTCACGCTGGAGCTGCACGTCGACGCGGATTTCGTCGACCTCTTCGCGGTCAAGGAGGGCCGGGCCGGGCATACCAGGGCCGAGGTCACCGTCGCCGACGGTGAGCTGCTGCTGCACGACCGCTCGGAGCGGATGCGCGGGCTCTCGGTCTCGTCCACGGTGGAGCCGGTGGTGCTGCCCGGAACCCTGGTGTGGCGGGTGGTGGTCCCGGTCGGCGAGCTCTGGCAGACCGAGATCATGGCCCAGCCCACCGTCGGCAACCAGCGCATCCAGTCGCTGAGCCCGGGCGAGCAGCTCGGCATCAGCGCGCCCGGCCGCAAGATCGCGGCCTGGCGGGACAGCGCCACCGACGTGCGCGCCGACGACCCGGTGCTGGCCCAGGTGCTGCGCCGCACCGAGAGCGATCTCGGCGCGCTGCAGATCCACGACGAGCACGGCGACGGCCGCCCGTTCGTGGCGGCGGGCGCGCCCTGGTTCATGACGCTCTTCGGCCGAGACAGCCTGCTCACCGCGTGGATGGCGCTGCCGCTGGAGGTCGACCTCGCGGTCGGCACCCTGGAGCAGCTCGCGGAGCTGCAGGGGCGCCGGGTGGATCCGCTCACCGAGGAGGAGCCGGGGCGGATCATGCACGAGATGCGCCGCGGCCCGGCCAGCGGCCAGGTGCTCGGCGGCAATATCTACTACGGCACCGCCGACGCCACCCCGCTCTTCGTCATGCTGCTGAACGAGGCGCACCGGTGGGGCGCCGACCGGGAGGCGGTGGAGGCGCTGCTGCCCGCCGCCGACGCCGCGCTGCGCTGGCTGCGCGATTACGGCGACCGCGACGGCGACGGCTTCGTCGAGTACCGGCGGGCCACCGACCGCGGCCTGATCAACCAGGGCTGGAAGGACAGCTTCGACGGCATCAACGACGCCTCCGGGCACCTGCCGGAGGCGCCGCTCGCGCTCTGCGAGGTGCAGGGCTACACCTACGCCGCGGTGCTGGCCCGCGCCGAGCTCGCCGAGGCCTTCGACGAGGTGCGGGTGGCGGCCAAGCTGCGGGACAAGGCGGCCGAGCTGAAGCAGAACTTCGCGGCGAAGTACTGGCTGCCCGAGCGCGGCTGGTACGCCGTCGCGCTGGACCGCGACAAGCGCAGGGTCGATGCGCTGACCAGCAATGTCGCGCACTGCCTGTGGACCGGGATCGCCACCGACGCGCACGCCGAGCAGATCGTGCGGCGGCTCGCCGGGCCGGAGATGGACAGCGGGTTCGGGCTGCGCACGCTCGGCTCCGACATGGGCGCCTACAACCCCATGAGCTACCACAACGGCTCGGTCTGGCCGCACGACACCGCGCTCGCGGTGGCCGGGCTGCTGCGCTACCAGCACGTGCCCGGCGCGGTCGAGCTGGCGACCCGGCTGGCGAGCGGGCTGCTGGACGCGGCGGCGGCCTTCGGCGGGCGGCTGCCCGAATTGTTCTGCGGCTTCCCGCGTTCCCGCTTCGCGGCGCCGGTGCCGTACCCGACCTCCTGCTCGCCGCAGGCCTGGGCCAGCGCGGCCCCGATGCTGCTGGTGCGCTCCTTCCTGGGGCTGGAGCCGAACGTGCCGGAGCGCACGATCGGCGTGCGGCCGCGGCTGCCGAGCTCCTGGGGCACGGTGACGCTCTCCGCGCTGCGGCTGGGCGCCGTCACGGTGGACGTGCAGGCCAAGGGCGACGAGGTCACCGAGGCCCGGCTGCCGGACGAATGGAAGCTGATCGCGGAGTGACCGACCCCCGATAACCGAACCCCCGAGAGGCGCGACCATGCCGACCTCGCTGGACACCAGGGACCTGTGGAGTTCGCAGCACAGCGACTGTGCCGCCGAGCCCACCGCCCCGCTCGACCTGGACCGGGCCCGCTTCATCTGCAGCATGCACGCCGGCCACGGCCCGCTGTGCCGCCAGTACCTGGCCGCCGCCGCGTTCTGCTACGGCGCCGGATAGCGCCGGTCCAGCTCGAGATTCAGCTCCGGCCGACCTCTCGGTGCGCGGCTACGACGTGGTCACCGCGGGCACCGGCGCCGCCGCGCTGCGCGTCGCCGCCGAGCGCCTCCCGGACGTGGTGATTCCCGGCCTCGGGCCGCCGGAGGCGGAATGCCGCCGCCCGGCCCGGTGTTGCCCGGCACGACCGTCCCCGAGAATGGCAGGATCGTGACCATGTCCGAGCAGAACACCGCGGCGCTCCGGGTCGAGCGCACCGGCACCCGCGCCTACACCGGCCGCAACGAGCGGGGCGCGGAGGTGCGCATCGCCTCGGCCGGCACCCCGGCCGCCTTCACCCCGGGCGAGCTGCTCAAGATCGCGGTCGCGGCGTGCTCCGGGCTGAGCGCCGACTTCTCGCTCTCCCGCAAGCTCGGCGAGCACTTCGACGCCACCATCCGGGTCTCCGGCGACCCGGACCGGGAGAACGAGGTCTACCCGGAGATCGACGAGGTCTTCGAGCTCGACCTCAGCGAGCTCTCCGAGGTCGAGCGCGAGCGGCTGCTGGTGAGCGTGCAGCGCGCCGTCGACAAGGTGTGCACCGTCGGCCGGACGCTGAAGTCCGGGAGCAAGGTGACGCTCTCCTTCGACGTGGAGCTGTAGGTGGCGGCGGAGCGGCTCTCCGCCTGGGTGCACGGGCAGGTGCAGGGCGTCGGGTTCCGCTGGTGGACCCGGTCGCGCGCGCTGGAGCTCGGGCTCACCGGGCACGCCACCAACACCGCCGACGGGCGGGTGCACGTGGTCGCCGAGGGGCCGCGGCAGGCCGCCGAGCGATTGCTCGCCCTGCTCCGCTCGCCCGATACACCTGGCCGGGTCAGTCTTGTTGTGGAAAGCTGGGAGCCCGCGCGGGGCGATCTGTCCGGATTCGAGGAGCGGTAGCGGCGTGAGCACAGACGAACACCGTCCGGGGGCGGGGCCGGACGACGGCGGCAGGCCGCAGTGGGAAGAGGGGACCGCCGCGTCCACCGGGCCGGTGTACGAGGAGGGTTCGGCGGCGAACGTGCCCGGGTCCGGTTCGCAGCCGTCGCCGGAGGAGCCGGGTACCCGTCCGGCTCCGGGCACGGATCAGCCTGTAACTCAGCCGTTTCCGGCCGCGACGCAGCCGTTAGGACAGCCGCCCGGCGGTTTCCAGCCGCCGCCCGGTTCGCTGCCTGGCGCGCACGGCGCACCGCCGCCGGGCACCACCCCGCCCGGGGGCGGGAAGCGCGCGGGGCGCATCCAGCAGCAGCAACCGGGGGTGACGCGACCGCGCCAGCCGACGGTGGCCGAGGCCCGCGCCAGGGACAAGGCCCGCAAGCAGGCCCGCGACGCCGAGCGCGCCGCCGCCGAGGCCGCGGCGGCCAAGAAGCGCTCCCGCAACCGGGTTCTCATCGGCGGCGCCGCCGTGGTCGGCGTCGCCGCGCTGGTCGGCGGTGGCTACCTCGCCTACCTGGCGCTCACCGCCCCGGACACGGTCACCGCTTCCTGCGTGGCCACCGACCAGAACGGCAACGAGATCGTCGTCGAGGACAGCTACTGCGGCACCGGCCGCCCCGGCTTCGTCGGCGACACCGCCGGCGTCGTGGTGCTGGCGGGCTGGCCCCAGTACCGCTACTACTACGGCGGCTCCACCACCATCGGCAGCAAACCGACCGGCGGCACCACGGTGAAGCCGAAGAACGCCGAGATCAAGACCAAGACCGGAACCACCGTGCAGCGCGGCGGCCTCGGCAGCAAGATCGGTGGAGGTTCCTAGCGGTGCGACGGGTCCGCGTGGAACCACGGAAGGGCTGGCAGCAGATCGTCGAGGGGCAGGGGCTGGTCTACGGCACCCCCGGCCGCGACGCGCAGGGCGGCCCGCGGCCGTACTGGGACGAATCGGTCTACTACGAGTTCGACATGGCCGAGATCCTCGCCCTGGAGGCGGATGTCGAACTGCTGCACAGCATGTGCCTGAAGGCGGTCGAGCACGTCGTGCTGACCGAGCGGTACCGCGACTTCGGGCTGCCGGAGTGGAGCTGGCAGCCGATCGCGGAATCCTGGCGCCGCGCCGACCCGCACGTCTACGGCCGCTTCGACCTGCGCTACGACGCCCGCCGCCCGGCCAAGCTGCTGGAGTACAACGCCGACACCCCCACCTCGCTGCTGGAGGCGGCGATCCTGCAGTGGCACTGGCTCACCGCGCTCTACCCGGACCACGACCAGTGGAACTCGCTGCACGAGAAGCTGGTCGAGCGCTGGGGCGAGCTGCGCGACATCCTGCCCAGCGACCAGCTGCACTTCAGCTGGTCCGGCGCCGAGCCGACCGGCGAGGACGGCGTCACCACCGCCTACATCCAGGAGACCGCCGCCGAGGCCGGGTTCGACACCATCGGGCTGCCGATCGAGGAGGTCGGTGTCGACACCGACCTGGAGCGCTTCGTCGATCTGGCCGAGGACCCGATCCAGGCGATCTTCAAGCTCTACCCGTGGGAGTGGGTGCTCGACGACGACTTCGGCAAGCGGGTCGTCGCGAGCCTGCCGCAGACCATGTGGATCGAGCCGCTGTGGAAGACGCTGCTCAGCAACAAGGCCATCCTGGCGGTGCTCTGGGAGATGTACCCCGGCCACCCGAACCTGCTGCCCGCCTACCTCGATCAGCCCAACGAGCTCACCGAGTACATCCGCAAGCCCAAGCTCGGCCGCGAGGGCGCGAACATGACCATCGTCGGCGCCGGGATGGAGACCGCGACCGGTGGCATGTACGGCGCGGAGGGCTTCGTCTACCAGCTGCTCGACCCGCTGCCGCAATTCGACGACATGCGGCCGGTGCTCGGCGCCTGGATCGTCGGCGACAGCTCGGCCGGGCTCGGCATCCGCGAGACCGCGGGGCTGATCACCGACGACGGCTCCGCCTTCGTCCCGCACCGCATCCCCACCGACGACTGATTCGTCAACCCTTCCGGAAGGACCACGATGACCGCCGCTGTCGCCCTCGAATCGGGCTACTGGAGTTCGCTCGGCGAAGGGGTGGGCGCGATCCTGCTCTACGCCCTCGTCGGCCTGGTGCTCATGCTCGTCGGCTTCTACGCCATCGACCTCACCACGCCGGGGCAGCTGCGTCAGCTGGTGCTCGAGGGCAGGCCGAACGCCATCGTCGTGACGGCGGCGGGCATGGTGAGCATGGCGTTCATCGTGGTGCTCGCCATCTTCGCGTCATCGGGCAAGCTGCTGGAGGGGCTCATCGCCGCGCTCATCTTCGGCCTGGTCGGGATCATCGCGCAGGTGGTCTCGGTACGGGTGATCGAGAAGGCGCTCGGCATCGATATCGGCGCGGCGCTGCACTCCGAGGCGTACACCCCGGCGGTGCTCGTGGTCGCCGCCGCGCACTTCGCGCTCGGGCTCGTGGTGGCGTTCGCGATTCTCTGAGTCCTTGACATTCCACTGTGGAAGTAGCATGCTGCTTATATTCCACAGTGGAGGGTGATGTCGTGTCCCCTCCCCGCCGAGAGGACTCGAGCATGGACATCGCAACCGGTACCCGCGCCTCCGATGCCGAGCGGGATGCGGTGGTGACCCTGCTCGGCAGACACCTCGCCGACGGGCGGCTCGATCTGGGGGAGTACGACGAGCGGGTCGCCCGGGTCTACGCCACCCGGGCCCGCGACGACCTCGCGCAGGTCCTCGCCGACCTGCCGAAGGTCTCGGAGCCCGTCGTGCCGCCGCGCGGGGTGCGTCGGCTGCCGCTCTGGCAGCGGATCGAGTTCGCGAGCTGGGCCGGGGTGAGCCTGCTCGTCCTGGTGATCTGGGCGGCGATCTCGCTCGGGGTCGGGGAGTTCACCTACTTCTGGCCGGTCTGGGTGATCGGGCCGTGGGGTGCGGTGCTCGCGTTTCGCGTGGTGACCGGGTTCGAGGGGCGGGGGTGCGGGGTGCGCGCGTTCGGCTGATCAGTCGTCGCGGCGTCGGCGCGGGTTGGAGAGGCGGGGCGGGGGAGGTTCGCGGTAGGTGCGGTCGGTCGGGCCGTCCGCGGTCTCCCACCAGTTCTCCGGGTCGGTGCGCTGCTGCCTGCCGACCCCGCGGCGGCGGATCGGGCCGCTGTACTGCGGGTCTTGCGCCTGGTACTCGCCCGGCGGTTCCGGGCGATCCGCCGATCGCCGTGCGGTCGGGTCGGGTCGGGCGCCGCGATCGCGGCGCGAGACCGTGCGGTCGGTCGCGGCCTCGGCGTCCCGCTCGGAAGTCGCGCCGCCTCGAGCCCGCGAGGCCGATTCGCCCCCGCGGTCTGCCGTGGATTCGCCCCGTCCGGTGGCTTGCTTACCGCGCTGGCGCTCTGCTGTGGATCCGCCATGTCCCGCGGCTTCGCCCCCGCGCCTGCGGTCTGGGGTGGATTCGCCGTCTCCGGCGGCTTCGTGACCACGCCGGTGGTCTGCCGTGAATGCGCCCCGTCCGGGCGCTTCGCCCCCGCGCCTGCGGGCTGTGGTGGATTCGCCGCGTGCGGCGGCTTCGTGACCACGCCGACGGCTTTCGCGGGCTGCCGCAGGGTTGTTTCGCCTGGAATCCGCACGCGCGGCCGATTCATCCCGCCGCTGTCCGCGCCCGCGATCCGCGGCAGCCCCGCGCCGGGCCCGCGCCTCCGGTTCGGCCTCGCGATCCGCCGCGGATCGCGTGCTGCGCTCGGGCCCTCCACCCGGCCCGCTCGCGTCGCGCTGCCGGGCCGATCGCCGCTTCGGCTCGGCCGATGTGCTCGCGGAACCGGCCCCCGGGCGTGCGCTCTGCGACGAGGATTGCCCGCCCGGGCGCGCGCCACCGTCGGCGGAGCCGCGATCGGCCGCCCGCCGCGCGTCCGCTACCCGCCCGCGTCCATCGCCGGGCGACGCATCGGCGCGACGCCGCTTCGCACCACGCCCCGGAGCCGCCAGCGGCGTGCCGACGATCGGCAATGTCCGCGTGGTCCGCGTCGGATCCACCCCCCACTCGTGCCGCTCGCCGCGCACCCCGTGCCCGTGCAACCACGCCCCCGGATCCGCCCGCGCGACCGGGTCGAGCACCCCCGCCGCCGCACCGAGCAGGTCGAGCAACTCGAGTTCGGCCAGCTCACCGGGGTCGTCGTCAGGGAAGCAGGCACCGGCCAGCACACCGCGCACCGCGTCGATGGACTCCGCGGGGAACGTCCACACCCACCCGGACGGCGCATCCTCGGGATCGTCGGAATCCTCCGGCTCCTCGTCGTGCCCGACGAACACCAGCGCCCCGTCACCGGCGACCCGCGCGACCACCCGCCACCGCCCGTCGTCCATGGTCACCGTGCGCCGCCCGGCCCGCACCGCCCGGATCTCGAACCAGGCGGCAACCAGCCCGCCCACCGCCGCCAGCCCGGCGAGCACCAGGTACTCCGGCACGTCCCCGAGCGTCGCGCTGCGGCTCACCTCGCACCCCCACAGGAACACCAGGCAGGCGACGATCAGCGCGCCGACGCGCAGCAACCGGAACGCGGTGCCGTGTGGGAACGACAGCGCAGGCACGGGTCGATGCTCCTGACGGGCGGAAGGCGGGGATCAGGTGGATCGTATGCGCGATCCCGGCCCCGCGGCAGCCCCGTCGATACCGCTGTGACGTCGGCTAATGCCGGGCACACCGGGGTTGTGCCGAACCAGGGACCCCGGTACCCAGCGAGGCCGGCGACCAGGGTCACCGGCGGCGGATACGATGGCAGGTCGCCGCGCCCGCTCGCTGTCGTCGGAGCAAACCCGCCCCATCCACGGAAAGGTCCCGGCCGTGCACCTGAAGAGCTTGACGTTGAAGGGCTTCAAGTCCTTCGCGTCCGCGACGACGCTGCGCTTCGAGCCGGGCATCACCTGCGTGGTCGGCCCGAACGGCTCCGGCAAGTCGAATGTGGTGGACGCGCTGACCTGGGTGATGGGCGAGCAGGGCGCCAAGGCGCTGCGCGGCGGCAAGATGCAGGACGTGATCTTCGCCGGCACCGCGGGGCGCGCCCCGCTCGGCCGCGCCGAGGTCACGCTCACCATCGACAACTCCGACGGCGCGCTGCCGATCGACTACGCCGAGGTCTCGATCACCCGCCGGATGTTCCGGGACGGCGCGGGCGAGTACGAGATCAACGGCTCCTCCTGCCGGTTGATGGATGTCCAGGAGCTGCTCAGCGACTCCGGGATCGGCCGGGAGATGCACGTCATCGTGGGCCAGGGCCAGCTCTCCGCCATCCTGGAATCGCGCCCGGAGGATCGCCGCTCCTTCGTCGAGGAGGCCGCGGGCGTGCTCAAGCACCGCAAGCGCAAGGAGAAGGCGGTGCGCAAACTCGAGGCCATGCAGGCCAACCTGGCCCGCCTCACCGACCTCACCTCCGAGCTGCGCCGCCAGCTCAAACCGCTCGGCAGGCAGGCCGAGGTGGCCCGCCGCGCCGCCACCGTGCAGGCCGACCTGCGCGACGCCCGGCTCCGGCTCGCCGCCGACGACCTGGTCACCCGCCGCGGCGAGCTCGCGGGCAGGCAGAGCAAGGAGGCATATGCCCGCGAGCAGCAGATCACCGTGCAGGCCGAGCTGGACGCCGCGGGCGCCGCGCTGGCCGCGCAGGAGCACCAGCTCGCCGAGCTGACCCCCAGTTCCGAGGCAGCGGCCCAGACCTGGTTCCAGCTCTCCGCCCTTGCCGAGCGGGTCAACGCCACCATCCGGATCGCCGGTGACCGGGCCCGGCACCTGGACACCGCCCCCCAGGCCGGCACCGGCCGCGACCCGGAGCAGCTGGAGGCCGAGGCCGACCGGGTGGCGGCCGAGGAGGCCGAGCTGCGCGAGACCGTCGAGATGACGGTGGAGACGCTGGAGGCCGCGCGCGACGCGCTGGCCGAGCGCGAGCAGGCCGCCAAGGCCGCCGAGCAGGCGCACCTCGCCGCGGTGCGCGCCATCGCCGACCGCCGCGAGGGGCTGGCCCGGCTCGCCGGGCAGGTCGAGACGCTGCGGCACAAGGCGCAGTCCGCGGATACCGAGATCACCCGGATCTCCGGCGCGATCACCGAGGCGGGCAGGCGCGCCGACACCGCGCGCGCCGAGTTCGATGACGTGCAGGGCGAGCTCGCCGAGCTGGACGCGGGCGAGGCCGGGCTGGACGCCCAGCACGAGCACGCCGTCGAGGCGCTGGAGCTGGCCGATGCCAGGGTGGCCGAGCTGCGGCAGGAGGACCGCGACGCCACCAAGCGGGTGGCCTCGCTGAGCGCCCGGATCGAGGCGCTCGGCATGAACCTCACCCGCAAGGACGGCACCGCCTGGCTCGCCGAGCACAGCCCGGCCGGGCTGCTCGGGCCGCTGTCCGGGGTGCTGCGGGTGCGCTCCGGCTTCGAGGCCGCGGTGGCCGCCGTGCTCGGCCCGCTCGCCGACGCCACCGCCGCGCGCTCGAGCACCGCCGCCTACGACGCGCTGCACGCCATCAAGGTGGCCGACGGCGGCCGGGTCGGGCTGGTCTTCCACACCGGGGCGGAGGCGGCGGCCGCGGTCGCCGCGCTGCCGAGCGGCGCCACCGCGCTGGCCGAGGTGGTGGAGTACCCGGACGAGCTGGCCCCCGCGGTGCTCGCGCTGACCGCGGCGGTCGCCGTCGTCGACGACCTCGACGCCGCCGCCGCGCTCCTCGCCACCCACCCCGAGCTGCGCATCGTCACCAGGGAGGGCGATCTGGCCGGCACCGGCTGGGTGCTCGGCGGCTCCGAGCGGGCGCCGAGCAGGCTGGAGATCCAGGCCGAGATCGATGCCGCCGCCGCCGAGCTCGAGGCCGCCCAGCGCCGCGCTGCCGAGCTGGAGGCCGCCCTGGCCGGCGCCCTGGACGAGCAGACCGACCGCAGGCAGGCGGTCGACCACACCCTGCTCGTGCTGCACGAATCCGATCAGGCGCTGGTCGCGGTGTACGAGCGGCTGGCCAGGCTGGGTGAGACCACCCGCGGCGCGGAGAAGGAGAGCGCCCGCCTCTACGACCAGCGCGCCGCCGCCGAGACCGGCCGCGAGCAGAGCCTGGCCACCCTGGCCGAGCTGGAGGACCGGCTGCGCAACGCCGAACTCGAGCAGGCCAGGATCGACGCCGACGGCTACGGCGCGGCCGGCACCGAGGCCGCGGGCCGGGAGCGCGAGGAGGCCGCCGCCGCGCTCGCCGAGGCCAGGACCATGGAGGTGGAGGCCAGGCTCGCGGTGCGCACCGCCGAGGAGCGCGCGCAGTCGGTGCACGGTAAGGCCGATTCGCTGCGCCGCGCGGCGCGGGCCGAGCGCGAGGCGCGGGCCAGGGCCGAGCGCGCGCAGGCGGCCCGGCGCAAGGCCGCCGCGGTGGCCGCCGCCGTCGCGGAGTCCGGCGCACAGGTCGCGCGGGAGCTGGAGCAGGTGGTGGCGCGGGCCGCGGCGCGCCGCGACGAGCTGGTGCGGCGCCGCACCGAGGTGGCCGCCGAGGTGGAGCGGGTCAAGGAGCGGGTGCGGGCGCTCACCGCGCAGCTCACCCAGCTCACCGACGCGGTGCACCGCGACGAGGTGGCCAAGGCCGAGGCGGCACTGCGCATCGAGCAGGTCGAGGCGACCATCGCCGAGCAGTTCGGGATCGCGCTGGACGACCTGGTCGCCGAGTACGGCCCCGACGTCCCGCTGCCGCCCTCGGAGCTGGAGCTGCACGAGTACGAGCAGGCGAGGGCGCGCGGCGAGGCGGTGACCGCGCCGCAGCCCATGCCCTACGACCGTGCCTCCCAGGAGCGCAGGGCGCGCCGGGCGGAGAAGGACCTCACCACGCTCGGCAAGGTGAACCCGCTCGCGCTGGAGGAGTTCGCGGCGCTGGAGGAGCGCTACAACTTCCTCGCCACCCAGCTGGAGGATGTGAAGAACGCCAGGCAGGACCTGCTCGACGTGGTCGCCGAGGTGGACGCGCGGATCCTGCAGGTCTTCACGGAGGCCTACGCCGACGTGGAGCGCGAGTTCGTCGGGGTCTTCGCCCGGCTCTTCCCCGGCGGTGAGGGGCGGCTGGTGCTCACCGACCCCTCGGACATGCTCACCACCGGCATCGAGGTGGAGGCGCGGCCGCCGGGCAAGAAGGTCAAGCGGCTCTCGCTGCTCTCCGGCGGGGAGAAGTCGCTGACCGCGGTGGCGCTGCTGGTCGCCATCTTCCGGGCGCGGCCCTCCCCGTTCTACGTCATGGACGAGGTCGAGGCGGCGCTCGACGACACCAACCTGCGCCGCCTCATCGGCCTCTTCGAGCAGCTGCGGGAGAAGAGCCAGCTCATCGTGATCACGCACCAGAAGCCGACCATGGAGATCGCCGACGCGCTCTACGGGGTCAGCATGCGCGGGGACGGCATCACCCAGGTGATCTCGCAGCGGTTGCGCGGCGAGAACCTGGCGACCTCGGGGTAGGGGAGGGGTCCGCCCCTGCGGGGTATTGCCCGCGCCGAGCCGGTAACCGCCGCGGGGTGGGACGCGGTCCCTGCCCGCCGGCGAGGTGGGACGGCGGGGCGCGGTGCCCGCAAACCTGCCGCGCTGGTAGACAGTGCCGCGACGGGCGAAAGGCCGCTTTCAGGTCGTGGCGTCGGCGCCGAGAGCGCGGATGGCGTCGGCGCCGCCGGATTCGAGCCAGCTCTCCAGATCGAGGAGGCCGGGGTGCAGGGCGCGGAGCGCGGGCAGGTCGGCCCGCCAGCCGCCGGTGCGGCGGACCGCGCGCCAGGCGTCGCCGATCATCGGCGCGATGCCGTCCGCCTCGGCCTCGGTGAGTTCGTGGTAGCGCACCGGCCGCCCGACGGCGGCGGTGATGGCCGCCGCCGCGGCCCGCGGCGGCGGCGCGGCACCCGCGAGCTGCAGCGCCTGCCCGTGGAAGCGCGCGGGTTCGGTGAGCGCGCGCACCGCGAACTCCGCGATATCGGCGAGCGCGATCATGAACAGCGGCTCGTCGGCCGGGAAGATGTGCCGGTTCACGCCGTGCACGATCCCGTCCACGACGAACCCGCGCAGCAGGTAGTTCTCCATGAACCGCACCGGCCGCAGCAGCGTGTACCGCAGCCCGGACCCCGCCACCGCGTCCTCGATCGCGGTCTTGCCGTCGAGATCGCGGGAATCGTGCCCCGGCGTCCTCGCCACCCCGCTGAACACGATCTGCTCGGCCCCGCCCCGGCGCGCCGCCTCGACCACCGCCAGCCCGCGCGCGGCCTCCCGGGCGGAATCCCAGCCGCCCGGCCCGAAAACCGAAGGTGGAACGAGGAATACCGCCCGCACCCCGGCGACCGCGGCGGCCAGGCTCGGCGGATCGTCGAGATCGCCCGTGACCAGCGCCGCTCCCGTCGCGGCGAGCGCGCGGGCGGCGGGCGCCGATGGATCGCGCACCAGCGCGCGCACCGGGACCCCGGCGGCGAGCAACCCGCGCGCGGTGGCGCCGCCCTGCTGCCCGGTGGCGCCGACGACGAGGACGGATTCGGAGTGTTCAGCCATGGTGGCCTTTCGCTGTGGAGGCTCGGAATCGGGTCGCTCGACCCGTTTCCGACGCTAGAATCCGCACCGGACCCCGGACAGCCCCCGGAACGAAAGACCGTGACGAAAGTGACCGCCGACCGCACCAGGGCCGATGCCAGGCGCAACCGCGCCCTGGTCCTCGCCGCCGCCCGCCGCGCCTTCGCCGAGCGCGGCACCGGCGTCTCGCTGACCGAGATCGCGCGGGCGGCCGGGGTGGGCGCGGGCACCGTCTACCGGCACTTCCCGGCCAAGGCCGATCTCATCGAGGCCGTCGTGCACCAGCGCATCGACCACCTCGCCGCGGTCGCGGCCCGCCGCGCCACCGCCGCCGACCCGGGCGCCGCCTTCTTCGCGGTCTGCCGAGAGCTGATCCTCACCACCCCGCGCGCCCAGGAGCTCTGCGAGCTCGCGCAGTCCGACGACGGCTGGCCGAAGGCGCTGGTGCGGAGCGCGGGCGCGCGCTTCCAGCGCGAGTTCGGCGACCTGCTGGCGGCGGCGCAGCGGCAGGGCGCGGTGCGCGCCGATCTGGACGCCGCCGAGACGCTCGCCGTCGTCACCGGCGCGATCGCGGTGCAGCGCGCGCAGCCGGGGCCGGGGGTGGCGCGACCCGCCCAGCTGATCCTCGATGTCCTGCGAACCGTCACGAAAGCCGGTGACGAAACCGGGCCCGCCGCGGGCGCGGAATCCACCTGCCCGATCTGCGCGCGGCCGGTGCACCGGCCCGCGACCGGGCGTCCGGCGCGGTACTGCTCAGCCGCGTGCAGGCAGCGGGCGCACCGCCGCAGGCGCCGGGCCGCCCCCCGCCGGAACGGTGACCGAGTACGGCGTTCCGGGGGAGCACCGGCGCGAGCCGGGCGCCGGCGCGAACTAGAGCAGGTCGCTGACGTCGTCCGGGACGTCGACCGCGTACTTCCGCAGGATCTCCATGGAGATCACCTCGAGAGCGTTCTCGTGGGTGGCGGCCAGCACCACCGGCGCGGCCACCCCGTCCTCGTGCGCGTGCAGCCAGCGCACCGCGACGACGCACCAGCGGTCACCCGGCTGCAGGCCGGGAAAATTGTTCTCCGGGCGCGGGGTGCTGAGGTCGTTGCCGATGGAGGCCTGGTGCTCCAGGAACTCCGCGGTGGCGACGGTGCACACGGTGTGGCTGCCGAGATCCTCCGGCCCGGTGCTGCAGCAGCCGTCGCGGTAGAAGCCGGTGAGAGGATCGGTGCCGCACTCTTCCAGCGGCCCCCCAAGCACGTTTCGATCGGTCACGCCGCCGATCCTATTGGCCTCTGCCGAGAAGTTCCGCAGGACAAGAAATCTCGATGGCCGGTGTTTCGGCGCGCGGGTACCCTGACCAGCGGCTCAGCCGGGCTCTGCAAGGATGTCCGGTGTGAGTGCCGAAGCCTGGATTCTGATCGCCGTGATCGCCGCCGTCGTGCTGGTGGTGTTGGTCGCGGGCTACGCCCTCTCCAAGCGCCGCCGGGTGTCGCTGACCGCCCCGGCGGAGGAGAAGGAGCTGACCGACCGCTCCGGCGGCTATACCGCCGCGGGCGGATTCAGCTTCAGCAGGGGCGGTGCCGCCACCGCGGAGCCGGAGCCGCACCTGCGCGACCGCACCGACACCGAGGGGCAGCCGCACATCGGCGACGACGCCGCCGTGCCGCGCGACGCGCACCGGCGCGGCATCACCGAGGTCCGGC
This sequence comes from Nocardia sp. NPDC050697, assembly GCF_040654395.1. Lineage (NCBI taxonomy): Bacteria > Bacillati > Actinomycetota > Actinomycetes > Mycobacteriales > Nocardiaceae > Nocardia > Nocardia sp. NPDC050697. The sequence continues at coordinate 114,720 of NZ_JBFAHY010000010.1, read as the reverse complement.
TCCCGGACGCGGATGTGGAGCCGTCCGAATCGGTCACCCCGCCCGGCGATCCCACCGCTACCGCACCGACCGAAACGGACTCTCCCGACGCGGGGTCCGTCGCCCCCGGCACCACCGCCCCCGCCGACCGCACGCCCGGCGCCACCGTGACCGACGCCCCGGCCGAGGGCGCCGCGCCGACCAAGGACACCGGCGACACCGCTGCGGCCGGGGCCACCATCACCCCGACCGCCCCGTCGACCGCGGACACGGTGCCGTCCACCCCCATCCCGGACACCGCCCCCGCGACAGGCACCGCCCCGGCCGAGGGCACCGCCCCCGCCGCCGACATCGAGCCCACCTCCGGCCGCCTGACCCGGCTCCGCGGCCGCCTCTCCCGCTCCCAGAACGCCGTCGGCAAGAGCCTCCTCGGCCTGCTCGGCGGCGGCGACCTGGACGAGGACTCCTGGGAGGAGGTCGAGGACACCCTGGTCCTCGCCGACCTCGGCACCGCCAGCACCGCCGTGATCGTGCAGCGGCTGCGCGAGGAGCTGGCGGCACGCAGCGTGCGCACCACCGACGAGGCCCGCGCCGTGCTGCGCACGGTCCTGGTCGAGGCGCTGCGCCCGGAGCTGGACCGCGCGGTGCACGCCCTGCCGCACGACGACCACCCGTCGATCCTGCTCGTGGTCGGCGTGAACGGCACCGGCAAGACCACCACCACCGGCAAGCTGGCCCGGGTGCTGGTCGCCGACGGCCGCCGGGTGCTGCTCGGCGCGGCCGACACCTTCCGCGCCGCCGCCGCCGACCAGCTGCAGACCTGGGGCGAGCGGGTCGGCGCCGACACCGTGCGCGGCCGCGAGGCAGCGGACCCGGCCTCCGTCGCCTTCGACGCCGTGACCACCGGGATCGAGCGCGGCGTGGACGCCGTCCTCATCGACACCGCGGGCCGACTGCACACCAAGACCGGGCTGATGGACGAGCTCGGCAAGGTCAAGCGGGTGGTGGAGAAGAAGGCCGCCGTGGACGAGGTGCTGCTGGTGCTGGACGCCACCGTCGGCCAGAACGGCCTGGCGCAGGCCCGGGTCTTCGCCGAGGTCGTCGACATCACCGGCGTCGTGCTCACCAAGCTGGACGGCACCGCCAAGGGCGGCATCGTCTTCCAGGTGCAGCACGAGCTCGGCGTCCCGGTGAAGCTGGTCGGCCTCGGCGAGGGCGCCGACGACCTCGCCCCGTTCGAGCCCGGCGCCTTCGTGGACGCGCTCCTCGGCTGAGAAATCGATCCCACAGCGGCCCGAAAGCCCGCTGTGGGACGCAGGAAACGTGGACGCAACACAACCGGCGCACCCGTTCACGTAGGTGAAACACGGTGGATTGCCGGATGAAACACCAGGTGAGGATTCTTCTTCCCAGGTCCTGATGCCGAAGTCGGCCGGGCCCGAGATGAGGAGGACATCAAGGTGGATTTTCCCACAATCGGCGCGCCGGACGCCGGTGACACCGCATGGATGCTGGCGGCGGCGGCGCTCGTCTTGCTGATGACGCCAGGGCTCGCGTTCTTCTACGGCGGCATGGTCCGCGCCAAGAACGTGCTGAACATGATCATGATGAGCATCAGTGCCATGGGGCTCATCACGGTCCTGTGGGCGCTGTACGGCTTCTCGATCGCCTTCGGCGAGGACAAGGGCAATCTGATCGGCGACCCGACGCAGTACTTCGGCCTCGCCAAGGTCTTCGGCGGTGAGTACCTCGCCTCCACCGACCCGGCCGCGCCCGCCGCCATCCCGCTGTTCGGCACCATCCCGCTCTCGGTGTTCGTCGCCTTCCAGCTGATGTTCGCGATCATCACGGTCGCCCTCATCTCGGGTGCGGTCGCCGACCGCATCAAGTTCGGGTCCTGGCTGGTCTTCGCCGGCATCTGGGCCACCGTCGTCTACTTCCCGGTGGCGCACTGGGTCTTCGCGTTCGACGGCTACACCGGCGAGCAGGGCGGCTGGATCGCCAACAACCTCAAGGCCATCGACTTCGCCGGCGGCACCGCGGTGCACATCAACGCCGGTGCGGCCGGCCTGGTGCTCGCGGTCGTCCTCGGCAAGCGCAAGGGCTGGCCGAAGACCCCGTTCCGCCCGCACAACCTGCCGTTCGTGATGCTCGGCGCCGGGCTGCTGTGGTTCGGCTGGTACGGCTTCAACGCGGGCTCCGCGCTGGGCGCCAACGGCATCGCCGGTGCCACCTTCCTCACCACCACCATCGCCACCGCCGCCGCCATGCTCGCCTGGCTCGTGGTGGAGAAGATCCGCGACGGCAAGCCCACCTCGCTCGGCGCCGCCTCGGGCATCGTGGCCGGGCTGGTCGCCATCACCCCCTCCTGCTCCTCGGTGAACATCGTGGGCTCGCTGGTGATCGGCGTCGTGGCGGGTGCGCTCTGCGCCCTCGCGGTCGGGCTGAAGTTCCGCTTCGGCTTCGACGATTCGCTCGACGTGGTCGGCGTGCACCTCGTCGGCGGTCTGGTCGGCACCCTGCTGGTCGGGCTGGTCGCGGCGCCGGAAGCCCCGGCGGCGGTCTCCGGGCTGTTCTACGGTGGAGGCTGGGAGCAGCTGAAGCTGCAGGCCGTCGGTGCGTTCGCGGTGCTGGCCTACTCGGTGGTCGCGACCGCGGTCATCGCCTTCGCCATCAAGTTCACCCTCGGCCTCCGGGTGTCCGAGGAGGACGAGGCGCTCGGCGCGGACGAGTCCGAGCACGCGGAGAGCGCATACGATTTCGCTGCAGTGGGTGGCACCGCACGGACCACCGTCAAGGAGGCATGACGCATGAAACTGATCACCGCCATCGTCAAACCGTTCACGCTCGAGGACGTGAAGAGCGCGCTCGAGCAGGCCGGAATCCTCGGCATGACCGTGAGCGAGGTGCAGGGCTACGGCAGGCAGAAGGGCCACACCGAGGTCTACCGCGGCGCCGAGTACTCGGTGGACTTCGTGCCGAAGGTGCGCGTCGAGGTGGTCGTGGACGACGCCTCGGTGGACAAGGTCGTCGAGGTGATCGTCGAGGCCGCGCGCACCGGCAAGATCGGTGACGGCAAGGTCTGGGTGACCCCGGTGGAGACCGTGGTGCGGGTGCGCACCGGCGAGCGCGGCAGCGACGCACTGTAGTACCCCGGGGCCGGTGGACGGATCGGCCCCGGATCCAGCACGAGAGAGCGGCGGCCCCGCTCCGGCCGGAGCACCGGCCGGAGCGGGGTCGCGCGCGTGGAACGGGCGGTGACTATGGGCAACAATCAGAACAACGGGGCTGCCGATCTGGTCCGGGCACGGGCTCAGCTGCTCGAGGGGGGGCATCCGCGCAATCCGCGGCTGGACGCGGAATCACTGCGGTCGGCACTGGTCGACCTGTTCGATCTCTGGCTCACCGGCAAGGGCGCCGAGCTCGGCATCGGCCCGGATTCCGGGCTGGCGCTGATCGCCGTCGGCGGGCTCGGGCGGCGCGAGATGCTGCCCTTCTCCGATCTCGACCTGGTGCTGCTGCACGACGACGTGGACCCGGCCCGGGTGGCCGAGGTGGCCGACCAGCTCTGGTACCCGCTCTGGGACGCGCACATCAAGCTCGACCACAGCGTGCGCACGGTGCCGCAGGCGCTGCGGGTTGCCGCCGACGACATCCCGGCCGCGCTCGGCATGCTGGAGGCCAGGCACATCGTCGGCGACGCCGACCTGAGCAACCTGCTGATCGGCGGGGTGCGCCGGGAGTGGCGCACCGGCATCCGCTCCCGCTTCGACGAGCTGATCGCGCAGACCCGCACGCGCTGGCAGCGCGGCGGCGAGATCGCGCACCGGGCCGAGCCCGACCTGAAGAACGGCCGCGGCGGGCTGCGCGACATCCAGCTGCTCGACGCGCTGTCGATCGCCCAGCTCACCGACGCCATGCCCGGCCTCGGCCCGGACGTCCCCGGCGGCGGGCTGAAGCACGCGCACCGCAGGCTGCTCGACGTGCGCACCGAGCTGCACCGGGTGGCGGGCCGGGCCCGCGATCAGCTGCGCGCCCAGGACGCCGACGAGATCGGCGCCGCGCTGCGCATCGGCGACCGCTTCGACCTGGCCAGGACGCTCAGCGATTCGGCGCGCACGGTGAGCTACTCGGTGGATGTCGGGCTGCGCACCGCCGCCAACGCGCTGCCCCGCCGCGGCCTGGCCCGGCTGCGCCGGATGCCGGTGCGCCGCCCGATCGATGAGGGCGTGGTCGAGCACGCGGGCGAGGTGGTGCTCGCCCGCGACGCCAGGCCGCAGCGCGACCCCGGGCTGATCCTGCGGGTGGCCGCGGCCTCCGCCATCACCGGGCTGCCGATGTCGGCCACCACGCTGAACCGGCTCTCCGAGGACGCGCCGGAGCTGCGCGAGCCCTGGCCCAAGGACGCGCTGAACGACCTGCTCGTGCTGCTCGGCGCGGGCCGCAATGCCATCGGCGTGATCGAGGCACTCGACCGCACCGGGCTCTGGGGCAGGCTGCTGCCGGAGTGGGGCGCGGTGCGCGACCTGCCGCCGCGGGACGCCATCCACACCTGGACCGTGGACCGGCACCTCATGGAGACCGTCGCCTACGCCGGCGCGGGCAGCACCAGGGTGGCCAGGCCGGACCTGCTCGCGCTCGGCGCGCTGCTGCACGACATCGGCAAGGGCAGGGCGGGCGACCACAGCGTCGTCGGCGCCGAGCTGGCCACGCACATCGGGCGCAGGCTCGGGCTCTGGCCGTCGGATGTGCGGACGCTCAGCGCGATCGTCCGGTACCACCTGCTGCTGCCGGACACCGCGACCCGCCGCGACCTGGCCGACCCGGCCACCGTGGAGCACGTGGTGACGGCGCTGGACGGCGACGTCCAGCTGCTGGAGCTGCTGCACACCCTGGCCGAGGCGGATTCCCTGGCCACCGGCCCCGGCGTCTGGGGCGACTGGAAGGCCTCGCTCATCGGCGACCTGGTGCGGCGCTGCCGGACCGTCATGCGCGGCGACGACCTGCCCGCGCCGGAGCCCATCGCCCCCGAGCTGCTGGCCAAGGCCGCGGCCGGCGGGGTGCACGTGGAGCTCCAGCCCGGCGACGGCAAGCACACCTACACCGTCACCGTGATCGCCCCCGACGCGCCGGGGCTGCTCTCGGACGCCGCCGGGGTGCTCGCGCTGCACTCGCTGCGGGTGCTCTCCGCCGCGCTCGGGGTCGAGCAGGCATCCGCCGTCGACACCTTCGTGGTGACCCCGCGCTTCGGCACCCCGCCGGACGCCGGGCTGCTGCGCCAGGAGCTCATCCGCGCCATGGCGGGCGATCTCGACCCGGGCGCGGTGCTGGCCAAGCGCGAGCGCGATGCCGACGGCCCCGGCCGCGGCCCGTACGCGCAGGCCCAGCCCCGGGTGATCTGGTCGGAGGCGTCGGCGCCGGGCCGGGTGATCCTGGAGCTGCGCGCCGAGGACCGGCTGGGGCTGCTCACCCGGCTTGCGGCGGTCTTCGCCGACGCCGCGGCCTCGGTGCGCTGGGCCAAGGTGGTGACCATGGGGTCGGCGGTCGTCGACACCTTCTGCCTCGACCTCGGCGCCGGGGACTCCGCGGAGCGCAGGGCCGCGCTGGAGCGGAGCGTGCTGGCGGTGGTGCCGCAGCCGGCCCCGAAGAAGCCGGAGGAGGCGGGGGATTCGGCTGTCGGCTGATCGTCCGACGTGATTCGGCTACCGCATCGAATGTGACGCAGATTACTATCGGGTGACCGGAAACGTCGATGAGAGGTGGGTCCGTTGGCGCTGGAGGTGGTATCCGCGTCGCTGATGACCAGCGACGAGACCAGGCACATCGCTCGCTGCGTCGGCAATGGGAACTGGGTGGTGTCCTGGCTGCCGGGCCGCACCCTCAGCGCCCCGCAGGCCGTCACCGCCATGACCATCGCCTCGGCGGTGGCGACCGGCGGCGCCGGCGGCGCGGGCGAACTCGACGCGGCCGCCGCCGAACTCGGCCTCACCGGCCGCGAGGCGGTGTTCCTCGTCGCGGTGGAGAACCACGACTACGCCAGCCAGCGGCCGCGCCCGCGGCCGCGGCGCTGAGCCCGCGGCGGTCGACTTCCCGACCGCCGCGTGGCGCGCGGCGTCAGCCGATTACCCTGGACGGGAAATGTCGTCCCCCCGAGTCCAGGAGCGCGATCGGTGTTCGAATCACTGTCCGACCGGCTGACAGGTGCCCTCAAGGATCTGCGTGGCAAGGGGCGTCTGTCACCGGCCGACATCGACGCCACCGCGCGCGAGATCCGGCTGGCGCTGCTGGAGGCCGACGTCGCGCTGCCGGTGGTGCGCGGCTTCATCGCCCGGATCAAGGAGCGCGCCAACGGCGCCGAGGTCTCGGCGGCGCTGAACCCGGCGCAGCAGGTCGTCAAGATCGTCAACGAGGAACTCGTCGGCATCCTCGGCGGCGAGACCCGCAGGCTCACCTTCGCCAAGAACCCGCCCACCGTGATCATGCTGGCCGGCCTGCAGGGCGCCGGTAAGACCACGCTCGCGGGCAAGCTCGCGAAATGGCTGCGCGGCCAGGGCCACCAGCCGCTGCTCGTCGCCTGCGACCTGCAGCGCCCCGGCGCGGTCACCCAGCTCCAGGTGGTCGGCGAGCGCGCTGGCGTCCCGGTCTTCGCGCCGCACCCGGGCACCGGCCTCGGCGGGGAGAACCAGCTCGGCGTCTCGGCCGCCGACCCGGTGCGGGTCGCCGAGTCCGGCATCGCCGAGGCCAAGGCCAAGCAGTACGACGTGGTCATCGTCGACACCGCGGGCCGGCTCGGTATCGACGCCGAACTGATGCAGCAGGCCACCGGCATCCGCGATGCCGTGCAGCCGGACGAGGTGCTCTTCGTCCTCGACGCCATGATCGGCCAGGACGCGGTGAGCACCGCCGAGGCGTTCCGCGACGGCGTCGGCTTCACCGGCGTCGTGCTGACCAAGCTGGACGGTGACGCCCGCGGTGGCGCCGCGCTCTCGGTCCGGAATGTCACCGGCGCGCCGATCATGTTCGCCTCCACCGGCGAGAAGCTGGAGGACTTCGACGTCTTCCACCCCGACCGGATGGCCAGCCGCATCCTCGGCATGGGCGATGTGCTCACCCTCATCGAGCAGGCCGAGCAGGTCTACGACCAGCGGCAGGCCGAGGAGGCGGCCCGCAAGATCGGCAGCGGCGAACTCACGCTCGAGGACTTCCTGGAGCAGATGCTCGCCATCCGCAAGATGGGGCCGATCGGAAACCTGCTCGGCATGCTCCCCGGCGCCGGCCAGATGAAGGATGCGCTCGCCGCGGTCGACGACAAGCAGCTCGACCGGGTACAGGCCATCATCCGCGGCATGACCCCGGCCGAGCGGGCCGAACCGAAGATCATCAACGCCTCCCGCAGGCTGCGCATCGCCAACGGCTCCGGCGTCCAGGTCTCCGATGTGAACCAGCTGGTCGACCGGTTCTTCGAGGCCAGGAAGATGATGGCGGCCATGGGCAGGCAGATGGGCATGCCCGGCGCCAACCGGCGGAACAACCGCAAGGGGAAGAAGGGCAAGAAGGGCGGCCGCGGGCCGACCCCGCCCAAGGTGCGCGGCGGGTTCCCCGGCATGCCCGGGTTGCCTCCCGGCATGCCGGATATTTCCAACATGCCCGCCGGGCTCGACCAGTTGCCGCCCGGGCTGGAGGGTTTCGACATCTCGAAGCTGAAGTTCCCCAAGCAGTAACCGATTCCGGGCTGGGAGCCCGCACATATGGCTGCGCGCCACGGGTCCTGGGGCAGTCTCGGGGCGAGATGGCCTGTGGCGGCGCAGGCCGTGAGACAGTCCAAGGGCAGGACGGTCCGGGGCGAAGGAGGTCGGTGGTGCATCTGCGGGGCGTGGTTCTGCCCGAGGCCGAGGTGCGCGATATCTGGGTGCAGGAGGGGCGGGTCACCTATGACCCCGTGCCCGGCGCTGAGACGTTCGCGCGCGACGGCTGGATCGTGCCGGGGCTGGTGGACGCGCACTGCCACGTCGGCATCCGGTACGGCGGCGGCCACGAGGATCGGGACGGCGCCGTCGAGCAGGCCGTCACCGAGCGGGAGGCCGGCGCGCTGCTGCTGCGCGACGCCGGGTCGCCGATCGACACCCGGTTCGTGGACGACCACGCGGAGCTGCCGCGGATCATCAGGGCGGGCAGGCACATCGCCCGCCCCAAGCGCTACATCCGGGAGCTCGGCATCGAGCTGGACGACGAGCGCGACCTGCCGGAGATCGTGGCCGAGCAGGCTCGCCTCGGCGACGGCTGGGTGAAGATCGTCGGCGACTGGATCGATCGGGCCGTCGGCGATCTGCGCCCGCTCTGGAGCGACGCGGTGCTGAAGGAGGCGATCGACGCCGCGCACGCCAACGGCGCCAGGGTCACCGCGCACGTCTTCGGCGAGGACGCGCTGCCCGGGCTGATCAATGCCGGGATCGACTGCCTGGAGCACGGCACCGGCCTCACCGACGACACCATCGCGCTCATGGTCGAGCACGGCACCGCGCTGGTGCCGACGCTGGTCAATATCGACACCTTCCCCGGCATCGCCGACGGCGCCGGCAAGTTCCCGGTCTACGCCGCGCACATGCGCGACCTGCACCGCCGGGTGCGCGACACCGTCGGCCGCGCGCACGAGGCCGGGGTGCCGATCTACGCGGGCACCGACGCGGGCGGCTCCATCCGGCACGGCCGGATCGCCGACGAGATCGCCGCGCTCACCGGCGCCGGGCTCTCCGCGCACGACGCGCTCGGCGCCGCCTCCTGGGACGCCCGCCGCTGGCTCGGCCGCCCGGTCCTGGAGGAGGGCGCCCCCGCCGACTTCGTCCTCTACGACCGCGACCCGCGCACCGACCCGGCCGCGCTGACCTCGCCCTCCGCGGTGATCCTGCGCGGTATCGCGTACCCGCGGCGCGACCCGGTCACCGCGCACCGCTGAATTCCGGGTCGCCGCGTCGTCGCTATCGGTAGCAGCGCCATCGATCGGAAGGAAAGCCGTGCGCGAACTCGTCGTGACCCAGAACATCACCGTCGACGGAGTGATCGAAGCCGCCGACTGGTTCTCGGTAGCGGGCACCGACCCCGAAGCCACCGCCGACCTGGATGCCGCCCTGCGCGACCAGGCCGCCGCCTCGGACGCGGTGCTCTTCGGCCGGACCACCTTCGAGCAGATGCGCGGCTTCTGGCCCGCGCGGACCGACGACACCACCGGCGTCACCGAGCACCTGAACACCGTCACCAAGTACGTCGTCTCCCGGACCCTCACCGAGCCGGGCTGGGCCAACTCGGAGATCCTCTCCGGCCCGCTCACCGAGGAGATCGCGCGCATCAAGGCGCGGCCGGGCCGCGACATCGTGACCACCGGCAGCATCCGGCTCTGCCACGCGCTCATCGCCGCGGACCTGGTGGACGAGTACCGGCTCTTCGTCTACCCGGTGGTGGTGGGAACCGGCGCCCGGCTCTTCGCGGACGCCACCGGGGTGCCGCCGCTGTGGCTGGCCGAATCGCGAGCCTTCCGCTCCGGCGTGGTGCTGCTGCGCTACCGGCGGGGCTGACCGAGCCGATTTCGGCCGCGCCGCACCCGTCTGGCACAATGATCCACCGTCCTTCTGGACGCGTGTCAGCCCGTCTCCGGTTCCGTACCGCGCGGCGGTCACACACTTCGAGCGCGAAACCGGACCCGCAGACCGTGCGGGGTCGCTGAATCGCGCAGTGACCATTCGGCCGCCCCCGCGGCGGCCACCACCGAAAGGCAGAACTCACAGCCATGGCTGTTCGCATCAAGCTCACCCGCCTGGGCAAGATCCGCAACCCGCAGTACCGCGTGGTCGTCGCCGACGCCCGCACCCGCCGCGACGGCCGGGCCATCGAGTCGATCGGCAAGTACCACCCGAAGGAAGAGCCCTCGCTGATCGAGATCGACGCGGAGCGGGTGGCGTACTGGCTCGGCGTCGGCGCCCAGCCCACCGAGCCCGTGCAGCGGCTGCTGGAGATCACCGGCGACTGGCAGAAGTTCAAGGGCCTGCCCGGCACCGAGGGCACCCTGAAGGTCAAGGCCGCCAAGCCGAGCAAGCTCGACCTCTTCAACGCCGCGCTGGCCGCCGCCGACGGCGAGCCGTCCGGCGAGGCCACGACGCCGAAGAAGAAGGCGAAGAAGGCCGACGACGCTGCGGCCGAGTCGACCGAAGCCGCCGAGTAATGAGCGTGGTCGTCGCCGATGCCGTCGAGCACCTGGTGCGCGGCATCGTCGCCAACCCCGACGACGTCCGGGTCGAGCTGATCACCGGCAGGCGCGGCCGCACCGTCGAGGTGCACGTCCACCCGGACGACCTGGGCAAGGTCATCGGCCGCGGCGGCCGCACCGCCACCGCGCTGCGCACGCTGGTCGCCGGGATCGGCGGCCGCGGCATCCGGGTCGACGTGGTCGACACCGACGCCTAGATGGAACTCGTCGTCGGACGGGTCGCCAAGTCGCACGGTGTGCGCGGCGAACTCGTCGTCGAGATCCGCACCGACGATCCCGGCTCCCGGTTCGCCCCCGGCGCCGTCCTGCTCGGACGGCCGCCGCGGGCGCGCACCGGGGGCACGCGGTTCACCGTGGAGTCGGCCCGCGAGCACTCGGGCCGGCTTCTCGTGCGTCTGCGCGAGGTGGACGGCCGGGACGCGGCGGACGCGCTGCGCGGCACGCTGTTCCTGGTGGACAGCGCCGACCTGCCGCCGAGCGAGGACCCGGACGAGTTCTACGACCACGAACTCGAGGGGCTCGCGGTGCGGCTCACCGACGGCACCGCCGTCGGCACCGTCACCGAGGTGCTGCACTCGGCCGCGGGCGAGCTGCTCTCGGTGCGCGCCGAGGACGGCAGGGAGCTCCTGGTGCCGTTCGTCACCGCCATCGTGCCGACCGTCTCGGTGGCCGAGGGTGTCGTGGTGATCGACCCGCCCGAGGGGTTGCTCGACCCGGAATGAGGCCGTCGTGAAACTGGATGTGCTCACGATCTTCCCCGAGTACCTGGAGCCGCTGCGCGCCGCGCTGCTCGGCAAGGCCGTCGAGCGCGGGCTGATCTCGATCGGCGTGCACGATCTGCGGCACTGGACGCACGATGTGCACCGGTCGGTGGACGACTCGCCGTACGGCGGCGGTCCCGGCATGGTCATGAAGCCCTCCGTGTGGGGTGTCGCGCTGGACGAGGTCTGCCCGGACGACGCGCTGCTGGTGGTGCCCACCCCGGCCGGGGTGCCGTTCACCCAGGCCACCGCGGAGCGCTGGGCGGCCGAGCGACACCTGGTCTTCGCCTGCGGCCGGTACGAGGGCATCGATCAGCGGGTCTTCGATGATGCCGCGCGCCGGGTGCGGGTCGAGGAGGTGAGCATCGGTGACTACGTGCTCATCGGCGGCGAAGCCGCGGTCCTGGTGATGGTCGAGGCGGTGGTCCGGCTGCTGCCCGGCGTGCTCGGCAACCAGCAGTCGCACCGCGAGGATTCCTTCTCCGACGGCCTGCTCGAGGGCCCGAGCTACACCCGCCCCGTGGTCTGGCGCGACCTCGAGGTGCCGCCGATCCTGCTCTCCGGCGACCACGCCAAGATCGCGGCGTGGCGGCACGAGCAGGCGCTGGAGCGCACCCGCGCCCGCAGGCCGGACCTGCTGCCCGGCGACGACGGCGTCCCCGACCCGGCCTGACCGGCCCGACCGCTCAGCCGGAGGGAATCACCGCGGCGCGGCCGTCCGCACCGGGTACCAGCACGCCCCACGGCGCGGCGTGCAGCCGCGCGGTCTGCGCGACCGGCATGGTGAGCAGCGGTTCCTCCCCGCGCGCCGTCGGCTCCGGCCCCGCGACATGGGTGCGCTCGCCGGTGCGCACGTCGTAGGCGAGCAGTGACCCGTCGTCGCGCCCGCCGCTGCGCGGCCGCAGCGTCGCCAGCAGCACACCGTCCGGCGACCCGACGTTCAGCAGCACCTCCTCGTCGGCGGCGAGCGGCGCCGTCCAGCGCACCCCGCCGTCCGGCTCGACGAACCGCATCTCGGTGTTCTTCGCGAGGGTGGTGCTGTCCATGATCAGCGCGGTACCGCCGGGCCGGGCGAAGCGGTAGCGGGACTGCTCGCCGACCGGCTGACGGCCGAGCTCGTCGCCGCCGCGCAGGGCGAGGAACACCCGCTCGCCGCCGGACTTCACGGTCAGGGTGTCGGGCGAATCGACCACGAAGGTATCGGTGCCGCTGAGCGTCCGGTGCCACAGCTCGGCCCCGGTCAGGCGGTCGAACGCGGCGACGGCGAGGTCGAGCCCGGCGCCGTCCGCGGCGAGGCGGGTGGGGCAGCGCAGCAGCGCGACCTCCCGCGTCAGCAGGACGGAGACGGTGTCCTCGGTGAACGGCGCCGCGCAGCTCCACCGCGCCGGATCGGCGCTCCAGCGCAGCCGGTTCGTCGCGGGATCGCGGAGCACGACCCGGCCCTCCTCGACGCCGCTCTCCCCCCACGTGTCGGCGGCGGTGCTCCACAGCTCCGCCCCGGTGTCGGCGGCGTAGGCGACATAGCCGGGGGAGTCCTGCCAGTGCACCAGCAGCACGTCGTGGAACAGCACCGGCGTGGTGCGCTGCGGATCCGGCGTACTCCCGGCCCGCCGGATCGTCCACCGCTGCTCGCCCCCCGGACTCCACCCGAGGATCGCGTCCCCGCGCACGGTGTAGATGCCGGACTCCGTCACCCCCGCGTCGCCGAAGGCGCCGAGCTCGACGGTGCGTATCCCGGACAGCTCCAGCCCGCCCGGCGGCCGGGACGCCGCGGTGCCCCCGCAGCCTGCCAGCAGCAGTACCAGCCCGAACGCCGCCAGCGCCCGGAGCGCGCGATTCCACCCCATGCCGAACTCCTCCCCCGAAGTGTTGTCGGCGAGGATCATCGCACGGGGTACCGACAGGGTTCTACGGCAGCAGCCGGGCCCGTCTGGCCTTGGCAACCGCCTCCACCCTGGTGTGCGCGTCCAGCTTGCTCATGGCGCTGCGCAGGTAGCTCTTGACCGTCTCTGCGCCGAGCGAGAGCCGCGCCGCGACCTCCTGATTGGTGCAGCCGAGCGCGATCTGGGCGAGCACGTCGAGTTCGCGGCGGGAGAGCGGGGGCGCGTCCACCGCGGGCGCGCCCGCGAGCATGCGGGTGATCCGGCCGCCGACGGTGTCGAGCCGGGCGCGCAGCTCGGGGTCGGGGACGGCGCCCGCGATCTCCCTGAGCTCGGCGTGGATGTCGCGCAGCTCCGCGCCGTCCGCGCCGGCGGGCGCCGGTTCGGCGAGCCGGAGCAGCCGCACCCGCCGGTCCACCTCGTCGCGCACGGTGATCTCGCGGGCGAGCCGCCGCGCCGCGCCGATCATCAGCTCGGCGGTGCGGCCGCCGAGCGGGGAGCCGCCGCGGTTCGCGGCGTAGAGCACCGCGCGGGATTGCCGGTCCACCAGCACCGGCACCGCGAGCACCGAGCGGATGCCCTCGCCGAGTACGGGCCGGTCGTAGTCGTGCGTGATGGAAGAGGCGCTGCGGTAGTCGGCCACCGAGGCGGGGGCGCCGGTGTCCATCACCTGCCCGCCCAGGCCGGACATGCGCAGCACGGTGAGCCCGCGCAGCGCGTTCGTCGTGGTGCCGACGAACTCCGAGAGCAGCAGGGTGTCGCGCGCGATCTCGCCGCCGAATGCCACCGGCACCCCGGATTCCCCGGCCACCAGCCGCAGGGCCGCGCGCAGCGCGTCGCCGTCGCGCGGGCGGAGCAGGTGCTCGCCCGAGGCGCGCTCGCGGTTCATAGCGGGTCACCCCTTTTCGGGGGTAGTGCGGGACGTGACGTGTCCCACATTCTAGGCGGACTCCGGCGTGCGGCCGGAGCCGCACCAGGGAGGACCACATGACGACCGCGCTCGACAGCGACCCGGACCAGCGGGTGCGCACCCTGCTGGCGACCTACGACGGCCCGGCCGCCACCGCGGCGGTGCTGCTCTGCGACCGGCACCCGGCCGACCGGGTCGCGGTCACCGTCGTCGAGTCCGATCTGCGCCACACCGACCTCACCTACGGCGAGCTGCGCGAGCGCTCCGAGCGGTTCGCCGCCGCGCTGGCCGAGCTCGGCGTCGGCCCCGGCGACCGGGTCGCCACGCTGATGGCCAAGTCGGCCGACCTGGTGGTGGCGCTGCTCGGCATCTGGCGGCGCGGCGCGGTGCACGTGCCGCTCTTCACCGCCTTCGCCCCGCCCGCCATCGCCTTCCGGCTCACCGCGAGCGCGGCGCGCTGGGTGATCGCCGACGCCGACCAGGCCGCCAAGCTGCGCCCCGGCGACGACATCCCGGCCGACGCGCCGTGGGGCGTGATCGTCGCGGGCGGCGAGCAGCCCGGCGCGCTGCGCTTCGAGGAGCTGCTCGCGCGGCACGCCGCCGACGACCCGCGGGCCGCCGCGGTGACCGTCGGCGGCGACGGCGCGCTGGTGCAGCTCTTCACCAGCGGCACCACCGGGACCCCGAAGGGCGTGCCGATCCCGCTGCGCGCGCTCGCCTCGTTCCACGCGTACCAGGAGTTCGCGCTCGACGTCCGGCCGGACGACGTCTTCTGGAACGGCGCCGATCCGGGCTGGGCGTACGGGCTGTACTACGCGATCCTGGCGCCGCTGGCGTCCGGCATCCGCACCCTGCTGCTGCACGCGCCCTTCTCGCCCGCGCTCACCTGGCAGGTGCTGGAGCGCTTCGGCGTCACCAATTTCGCGGCCGCGCCCACCGTCTACCGGGCGCTGCGCACGGAGCCGGCGCCGGAGGGGATCACGCTGCGCCGCGCCTCCTCGGCGGGCGAGCCGCTCACCCCCGAGGTGGTGGCGTGGTCGGCCCGGACGCTCGGCGTCCCGGTCCGCGACCACTACGGCCAGACCGAGCACGGCATGGTCATCTGCAATGCCTGGCACGAGGCGCTGGACGCGACGGTCCCGCTCGGCTCGATGGGCAGGCAGCTGCCCGGCTGGCACTGCGCGGTCCTCGCCGACGACGCCGACACCGAGGCGCCCACCGGCGAGCTGGGCCGGGTCGCCATCGACACCGAGAACAGCCCGCTGCTCTGGTTCACCGGCTACCTGGACGCCCCCGAGCGCACCGCGCAGCGCTTCACCGCCGACGGCCGCTGGTACCTCACCGGCGACGCCGGGTCCAGGGACGCCGACGGCTTCTTCCGCTTCTCCGCCAGGGACGACGACGTGATCATCATGGCCGGGTACCGGATCGGCCCGTTCGAGGTGGAGAGCGTGCTGCTGCTGCACCCGGGGGTCGCCGAGGCCGCGGTGGTCGGCATGCCGGACGAGCTGCGCGGCGAGGTGCTGGAGGCCTTCGTCGTGCTCCGGCCGGGCGCCACCGGCGAGGCCGAGCTCGCCGCCGAGCTGCAGCAGCTGGTCAAGCAGAAGTTCGCCGCGCACGCCTACCCGCGCCGGGTGCACTTCGTGGACGCGCTGCCCAAGACCCCCAGCGGCAAGGTGCAGCGCTACCTGCTGCGCGGCGGCGGTACCCGATGACCGCCCCCGCCTACGACAGCGGCCTCGCCGACACCCCGCTGCTCGGCGACACCATCGGCGGCAACCTGGACCGCGTCGCCGCCGCGCACCCGGAGCGGGAGGCCCTGGTCGACCTCCCCTCCGGCCGCCGCTGGAGCTACCGCGACCTGGTCGCCGCGGTGGACGGCATCGCCACCGGGCTGCTCGAACACGGCGTCCGCACCGGCGACCGGGTCGGGATCTGGGCGCCGAACTGCGCGGAGTGGTTCCTGGTGCAGTACGCCACCGCGAAGATCGGCGCGATCCTGGTGAACATCAACCCGGCCTACCGCACGTCGGAGCTGGAGTTCGTGCTCCGCCAGGCCGGCGTCGGGGTGCTGGTGACGGCCGGGTCCTTCAAGACCTCGGACTACGTCGCCATGATCGGCGAGGTGCGCCCCGCGCTGCCGGAGCTGGCTTCGGTGCTGGTCATCGGCGCGCCGGAGTGGGAAGCGCTGGCGGCCACCGCACCGGACGCCGCCCGGCTGGCCGCGGTCGCCGCGGAGCTCTCCGCCGACGACCCGATCAATATCCAGTACACCTCCGGCACCACCGGGTTCCCCAAGGGCGCCACGCTCAGCCACCACAACATCCTGAACAACGGCTGGTTCGTCGGCGAGCTCTGCGGCTACACCGAGCGGGACCGGATCTGCGTGCCGGTGCCCTTCTACCACTGCTTCGGCATGGTGATGGGCAATCTGGCGAGCACCACGCACGGCGCCGCGGTCGTCATCCCGGCGCCGTCCTTCGACCCGGAGGCCAGCCTGGCCGCGGTCGCCGCCGAGCGCTGCACCGCGCTCTACGGCGTGCCGACCATGTTCATCGCCATGCTGGCGGCGCTCGACGCCGGCGCCGAGCACGACCTCTCCACGCTGCGCACCGGCATCATGGCGGGCTCGCCCTGCCCGGTCGAGGTGATGAAGCGGGTCATCGACCGGATGAACATGGCGGAGGTCTCGATCTGCTACGGCATGACCGAGACGTCGCCGGTCTCCACCCAGACCCGCCGGGACGACGGCCTGGACCGGCGCACCGCGACGGTCGGCCGGGTCGGGCCGCACCTGGAGGTCAAGATCGTCGACCCGGCCACCGGGCGGACGCTGCCGCGCGGCGAGCCCGGCGAGCTCTGCACCCGCGGCTACTCGGTGATGCTCGGCTACTGGGGCGAACCGGAGAAGACCGCCGAGGCCGTCGACGCGGCGCGCTGGATGCACACCGGCGATATCGCCGTCATGGACGACGCCGGGTACCTCGCGGTGACCGGCCGGATCAAGGACATGGTGATCCGCGGCGGCGAGAACATCTACCCGCGCGAGATCGAGGAGTTCCTCTACGCCCACCCGGACGTGCTCGACGCCCAGGTGATCGGGGTCCCGGACGCCACCTACGGCGAGGAGCTGATGGCCTGGATCCGGCTGCGCCCCGGCGCGGCCGCGCTCGACGCCGATACGTTGCGCGCGTTCTGCACCGGCAAGCTGGCGCACTACAAGATCCCGCGGTACGTGCACCTGGTCGAGGAGTTCCCGATGACCGTCACCGGCAAGGTGCGCAAGGCCGAAATGCGCGAGCTGGCACGGGAACTGCTCGCCCGCCCGGACGCCTGACCCGTCGCGTCGGTGGTCGCCGGTAGGGTGGCGCCTCGTGACGACAGTGCCCGAGAGTTCCGCTCCGCCCCGCACCGGTGTGCCCAGCGTCGACCACCGTCTCGCCGAGGAGCTCGGCGTCCGGGAGAGCCAGGTGCGCGCCGCCGTCGAGCTCCTGGACGGCGGCGCTACCGTGCCCTTCGTCGCCCGGTACCGCAAGGAGGTCACCGAGGGGCTGGACGACGCGCAGCTGCGCACGCTCGAAGAGCGGCTGCACTACCTGCGCGAGCTGGACGAGCGCCGCGCCGCCGTCGTGGAATCCATTCGCGGCCAGGGCAAACTCGACGACGAGCTGCACCGGCAGCTGCTGCTCGCCGACACCAAGGCCAGGGTGGAGGACATCTACCTCCCGTACAAGCCGAAGCGGCGCACCAAGGCGCAGATCGCGCGCGAGGCCGGGCACGAGCCGGTCGCCGACGCCCTGATCGGCGACCCGGCCACCGACCCGGCGGGCTACACCGCCGAGCAGCTCGACGGCGCCCGCGCCATCCTGGTCGAGCGCTTCGCCGAGGACGCCGACCTGGTCGGCGAGCTGCGCGAACTCATGTGGAAGCGCGGCCGGGTCAGCGCGACCGTGCGCCCCGGCAAGGAGGAGGCCGGCGCCAAGTTCGCCGACTACTTCGAGTTCGCCGAGGCCTTCGCCTCGCTGCCCTCGCACCGCATTCTCGCGCTGCTCCGCGGCGAGAAGGAAGAGATCCTCGCGCTCGAGCTGGAGCCGGATGCCGAGGAGCCGGAGCCGGGCGAGCGCACCGTCTTCGAGGGCCGCATCGCCACCCGCTTCGGCATCGCCGATCGCGGCAGGCCCGCCGACGGCTGGCTGCTCGACACCGTGCGCTGGGCCTGGCGCACCAAACTCAAGGTCAGCCTGGGCATCGACACCAGAATGCGGCTGCGGCAGGCCGCCGAGAAGGACGCGGTCGACATCTTCGCCGCCAACCTGCGCGATCTGCTGCTCGCCGCCCCCGCGGGCACCCGCACCACCATGGGGCTGGACCCCGGGTACCGCACCGGCGTCAAGGTGGCGGTGGTGGACGCGACCGGCAAGGCGGTCGCCACCGAGGTCATCTACCCGCACAAGCCGCAGGGGCAGACCGAGAAGTCGCTGGCCGTGCTGGCCGCGCTGGTCGCCCGGTTCGGGGTCGAGCTGATCGCGATCGGCAACGGCACCGCCTCCCGCGAGACCGACGCGCTGGCCACCGAGCTCATCGCCCGGATCCCGGAGAACAAGCCGACCAAGATCGTGGTCTCGGAGGCGGGCGCCTCGGTCTACTCCGCCTCGGCCTACGCCTCGCAGGAGCTGCCGGACATGGACGTCTCGCTGCGCGGGGCCGTCTCCATCGCGCGCAGGCTGCAGGATCCGCTGGCCGAGCTGGTGAAGATCGATCCCAAGTCGATCGGGGTCGGGCAGTACCAGCACGACGTCTCCGAGACGCTGCTGGCCCGCTCGCTCGGCGCGGTGGTCGAGGACGCGGTGAACGCGGTCGGCGTCGACGTGAACACCGCCTCGGTCCCGCTGCTCTCCCGGGTCTCCGGGATCAGCGGCGCGGTGGCCGAGAGCATCGTCGCGCACCGCGACCGGAACGGCCCGTTCCACAGCCGCACCGCGCTCAAGGAGGTGCCGCGGCTCGGCCCGAAGGCCTTCGAGCAGTGCGCGGGCTTCCTTCGCATCCGCGGCGGCGCGGACCCGCTCGACACCTCCGCCGTGCACCCCGAGGCATACCCGGTGGTCCGGCGCATCCTGGACTCCACCGGCAGCGGCATCGCCGAGGTCATCGGCAACCCGGCCGTGCTGCGCGCGCTGAATCCGGTCGACTTCACCGACGAGCGCTTCGGCGTCCCGACCGTCACCGACATCATCGCCGAGCTGGAGAAGCCGGGCCGCGACCCGCGCCCGGAGTTCAAGACCGCCGAGTTCGCCGCGGGCGTGGAGAAGGTCGCCGACCTGCAGCCGGGCATGGTGCTGGAGGGCGTGGTCACCAATGTCGCCGCCTTCGGCGCCTTCGTCGACGTCGGGGTGCACCAGGACGGGCTGGTCCACGTCTCGGCCATGTCCAAGAACTTCGTCGACGATCCGCGCAGCGTGGTCAAGTCCGGCGATGTGGTGAAGGTCAAGGTGCTCGAGGTCGACGTGGCCAGGCAGCGCATCGGCCTCTCGCTCCGGCTGGACGACGAACCGGGCAAACCGGCCGGGCGCGAGGAGCGCGGCGGCCGGGGTGATCGCCCCCGGGGTGGCGGCAAGCCCAGGCAGAATGGACAGGGCAGGCCGCAGGGCGACGGGCGCGGACAGGGCGGCAGGCAGAACCAGGGCCAGAACCAGCAGCAGCGCCGTCCCGCTCCGGCGAACGGCGCCATGGCCGACGCCCTGCGGCGGGCGGGGTTCGGCAAGTAGACCGGGAGGAGCGCGGTGTTGCGGCGGTGGCTCGAGCAGGACGTGATCGCCCAGGGCCGGTTGCCGCTGCTGTGTTTCCTGCTCGGCTTCATCGTCGGGTTCGTGCTCATCCGGTTCAGCGTGCGGATGATCCGGGCGAAGGTGCGCTGGTGGCCGGGGAATCTCAGGGCCGGTGACACGCACATCCACCACATGGTGTTCGGCGTGATCCTGGTGCTGGCCTCCGGTATCGGCATGATCGCCACCTCGGAGACGGCGAGCCGCTCCACCGCGGCGCTGCTCGCCGCCGCCTTCGGGGTGGGCGCGGCGCTGGTGCTGGACGAATTCGCGCTCATCTTCTACCTGCGCGACGTGTACTGGGAGAAGCAGGGCCGCACCTCGGTGGACGCGGTCTTCGTCGCGATCGCCGTCACCGGGCTGCTGCTGCTCGGCTTCCACCCGCTGTGGCTGCTGGAGATCAACGACTTCCGGGCCGACCCGGGCACCGCCGTCCGGGTGGTGGTCGCGGTCTTCGCGCTGGTCAACCTGGTGCTCGCGGCCATCGTGATCGCCAAGGGCAAGATCTGGACCGGGCTCTTCGGCATGTTCTTCCTGCCGCTGCTCGTGGTCGGCGCGCTGCGGCTGAGCAGGCCGGGGGCGCCCTGGGCGCGGTGGCGCTACGCGGACCGGCGGCGCAAGCTGATGATCCGCGCCATCGTCCGCGAGCGGCGCTACCGGCGTCCGGTGATCCGGGCCAAGATCTTCGTGCAGGATCTCGTCGCCGGGAAACCGGACGTCGACCACGTGCGGCACGCCGCCGAGGCCGAGCTGGCCCGCAAGGTGGTGCCCGCGCCCGCCGCGCCGCACCGGCACCTCCACCCCCGCGAGCCCGCTGAGACGAGCTGAACGCCCCCGATTTCAGCGCGGACCAGCTCGTCTGGCACACTGTTCGGGTTGCCCCGGGCCGTTCCCCGGCTCCGGCATCCCTTGTACCGAGCATGAACCGGCCGAGCACGCGAGTGCCGCCAGGGTCCTCTGTTCCACCATGAACCGTTAAGGACGAAAATGAACACCCTTGACTTCGTCGACGAGAAGTCGCTGCGCAGCGACATCCCGGCCTTCCGCCCGGGCGACACGCTGAACGTGCACGTGAAGGTCATCGAGGGCTCCAAGGAGCGCATCCAGGTCTTCAAGGGCGTCGTGATCCGCAGGCAGGGCGGCGGCATCCGCGAGACCTTCACCGTGCGCAAGGTGTCGTTCGGTGTCGGCGTGGAGCGCACCTTCCCGGTGCACAGCCCCAATATCGACCACATCGACGTGGTCACCCGCGGCGATGTCCGCCGGGCCAAGCTGTACTACCTGCGCGACCTGCGCGGCAAGGCCGCCAAGATCAAGGAGAAGCGCTGAGCTTCCCCGCCGGGGCGCCTTCCCGCGCCCCGCGCTGAAATCCCCTTCGGCCCGGTACCCGATGCTCATCCGGTACCGGGCCGAAGTGCGTGCGGGGTACTCGAGTTGGACGGCTAGTCTGTTCGGCGTGGCAGACGAGAGCGGTTCGGTGGGCGTGTCCGGAGCGGGCGAGGGCGGGTCGGGGGAGGGCGGCCGCGCGGCGCGGCGGAAGCGGCAGCAGCGCAAGCAGCGGCCGTTCTGGCAGGAGCTGCCGGTCCTGATCGTCATCGCGGCCGTGATCGCGGCGCTCATGGTCTCCTTCGTCGGGCGGCCGTACGTCATCCCGTCGCAGTCGATGGATCCCACGCTCGCCATCGGCGACCGCATCTACGTGCAGAAGATCAGCTACTACACCGCCGACCCGGAGCCCGGCGACGTCGTCGTCTTCGTCGGCCCGCCGAGCTGGAACACCAACTACCGGTCGATCCGCTCGGACAATGCGATGGTGCGCGGCGTGCAGAATTTCTTTTCCTGGTTCGGCCTGGTCCCGCCGGACGAGAACGACCTGGTGAAGCGGGTGATCGCGGTCGGCGGCCAGACCGTGCAGTGCTGTGACGCGCAGGGCAGGGTCACCGTGGACGGCAAGCCGCTGGACGAGCCGTACGTCAAGGACGACTTCCCGTGGCGCCAGGGCCAGGCCAATGCAGTCTACCCGGCGGGCCGGGTGTTCGGGCCGGTCACGGTGCCGGAGGGGCACCTGTGGGTGATGGGCGACAACCGCAACGAGTCGGCCGATTCGCGCGCGCACGTCGGCGACGAGCTGCAGGGCACGGTGCCGGTGGACAATGTGCGCGGCAAGACCGTCTTCAAGATCTGGCCGCCCGGCCGGATGGGCCCGGTCCGCGCGGAGGATCCGCAGGCCGAGTGAGCCGGCGGGCCGAAATGTCGGTGCCCGCAGCATAATCGACATGGTGCAGAGTTCAGTGATCCGATCCGGGAAGTGGCCGCCGCGCGTCGTCATGCGCCCGGCCGGCGGGCTGCGCACGCTGGAGGCCGCGCTGATCCGCAGCGGCCTGGGCCCGGTGGCCGGGGTCGACGAGGCGGGGCGCGGCCCCTGCGCGGGCCCGCTGGTGGTCGCCGCCTGCCTCCTGCCGCCGAAGGCGTACGACCGGCTGGCCGGGCTCGACGACTCCAAGAAGCTCACCGAGGCGGCCCGCGAGGAGCTGTACCCGGTGATCACCCGGCTCGCGCTGAGCTGGACGGTGGTCACCGTACCCGCCTGGGAGGTTGACGTCATCGGCATCCACGTCGCCAATATCGAGGGCATGCGCCGGGCCGTCGCCGGGCTGGCGCACACCCCCGGGTACGTGCTCACCGACGGCTTCCGGGTCCCCGGCATCCCGGTGCCGTCGCTGCCGGTGATCGGTGGCGACGCGGCCGCCGCCTGCATCGCCGCCGCCAGCATCCTGGCCAAGGTCACCCGCGACCGGATGATGACCGGGCTGGAGGACCGCTTCCCCGGCTATGGCTTCGCCGCGCACAAGGGCTACAACACCCCCGAGCACCTCGAGGCGCTGCGCCGCCTCGGGCCGTGCAGTGAACACCGGCAGAGCTGGAAAAACGTACGCGAGCTGGGCGGACAGCAGTCTTCGATGGCCTCGGAGGGCCTCCGGATGGCTGCCGCGCCCGCGCATGCGCGATGATTAGCGCCGACAACGCACTGCGGCGAGAAGGAGGACGTCCCACCCGATGAGTGCCGAGGACCTCGAGAAGTACGAAACCGAGATGGAGCTCTCGCTGTACCGCGAGTACAAGGACATCGTCGGTCAGTTCTCGTACGTGGTGGAGACGGAGCGGCGCTTCTACCTGGCCAATTCGGTCGAGCTACGGCCGCAGAACGCCGATGGCGAGGTGTACTTCGAGGTGCGGATGAGCGACGCCTGGGTCTGGGACATGTACCGTCCCGCGCGCTTCGTCAAACACGTCCGGGTGATCACGTTCAAGGACGTGAACATCGAGGAGCTGGAGAAACCCGACCTGCGGCTGCCCGAGTAGCGCGCGGTTCTCCACAGCCCCGCGCCGATCCACAGGGATTCTGTTTCCCCAGGTCGGCGCGGTAGGCAGCGCCGCGGGTCCCGTCAGGCTTGCCGACGTGACCAACGAAACCCTGGCAGCTGACAGCCCGCTCTCCCCGCACTCGCTGGCGGCCATCGCGGCCGAGGTGCCGCGCCCGGCCAACGGCGCCGATCGCCGCACCCTCGGCGCGTACGGCGAAGAACTCGCCGCCCGCTACCTGGAGACCGCGGGCATGGAGATCCTGGCCCGCAACTGGCGCTGCCGCTACGGCGAACTCGACCTGATCGCGCGCACGCCGGAGCTCACCGCCTTCGTCGAGGTGAAGACCCGCTCCGGCCTCGGCTTCGGCGTGCCCGCCGAGGCGGTCACCTTCGCCAAGCGGCAGCGCATCCGGCGCCTCGCCCTGCTCTGGCTGGCCGAGCAGGAGCGGCCGTGGCGGCGGCTCCGCTTCGACGTGGTGTCGGTGCTGCTGCAGCGCGGCCACCAGCCCGTCGTCGACCACCTGCAGTCGGTGTTCTGATGGCACTCGGACGCGCGCACTCCGTCGCCGTCGCCGGGGTGGACGGCCAGCTGGTCGAGGTGGAGGCCGATATCGGCCAGGGGCTGCCCTCGGTGCACCTGGTCGGCCTGCCCGACGCCGCGCTCCAGGAATCCCGCGACCGCATCCGCGCCGCCGTCACCAACTCCGGCGAGAAGTGGCCGGACGGCCGCGTCATCCTGGCGCTCTCCCCGGCCACCCTGCCCAAGCTCGGCAGCGTCTACGACCTGGCGCTCGCCATCGCCGTGCTGCACGCCGGCGGCAGCATCCCCGGCGACCGGCTGGCCAAGACCGTGCTGCTCGGCGAGCTCGCCCTCGACGGCCGGGTGCGCCCCGTGCGCGGCATCCTGCCCGCCGTCCTCGCCGCCCGGGTCGCCGGCGTGCCCACCGTGGTGGTGCCGGAGCCCGCCCTCGGCGAGGCCGGGCTGGTCGACGGCATCGAGATCCTCGGCGCCCGCGACCTGCGCGCCCTGCTCGCCTGGCTGCGCGGCGACGGCGTGCTCGCGGAACCCGACGGCACCCGCCCCGGCCAGGTGCTCCCCGGCGGCGACCTCGGCGAGGTGACCGGCCAGCAGGAGGCCAGGCACGCCCTGGAGGTGGCCGCCGCCGGCGGGCACCACCTGCTGCTCACCGGGCCGCCCGGCATCGGCAAGACCATGCTGGCCCAGCGCCTCCCCGGCCTGCTGCCCCCGCTCACCGACTCCGAGGCGCTGGAGGTCACCGCCATCCACTCGCTCGCGGGCGACCTCGCCGGTGACCGGCCCCTGCTCACCACCCCGCCCTTCGTCGCCCCGCACCACTCCACCTCGGTGACCGCCATGATCGGCGGCGGCTCCGGCATGGCCCGCCCCGGCGCCGTCTCGCGGGCCCATCGCGGGGTCTTGTTCCTCGATGAGTCTGTCAATGCCTAAGCACGCCACACGGACACAGACCAGGATACCGGGTCGAAAGGCGCTCAGCGGGCTGCTCAGGGGGTGTTTCGGGGCTGCTGAGGCTGAAGGAGGTGGGCGACACCGGCGAGTGCCGCAGGGTCGCGCACGCGGAGCGGTACGCCGCTGGCAGCGGTGGAACGGCGGACATATGCGCCAAGGTCGAACGCTGGCAGCGGGGACTTCAATCGGGATTTCTTACTTTTCATCTACCTCTATTGTAGCAAGGTTTGTATTTACTTCGAAGATCATCTGTGCCATTAATAGCTACTGGCGATGGCTGACGGGTCATCGCTTCGACCAATTCCTAGGAGTGGTTTTAATGGGTTATCAGGTTGTTCATCAGCGCACGAGTGATCTCACTGGGGAGATCATCCCGGACAACGAGGTCGTCACCGTCGCGTTGAGGAGCCAGGGGAAGGTGTTCGACGCAACCGCCGCCGAACTCTCGGGCCTGAAGCTCCTCAGCAACGTCGTCGAGCTGGAGTACCGCTACCCGGATAAGGAGCCGGAGTCGGTCTTCTGCACGGAGGCCGAACTGGCGAAGCTGATCCCGGCCGACAAGATGGAGAAGTTCGACGCGCTGAAGGGCCGCCGCACCGGCTACTCGCCTCGCGCGTAGCCACCCCTCACCCACCGTCCCTGTCCCTACTACCGCCCCGCTCCACCTTGAGGCTTCAGTCTCGGTGGAGCGGGGCTTCTTCATTTGGTAGATGAACTTAGGCGGACTGAGCTTGCCCCCCGGCCTCGTCTGCCTCTTCAAGCCCGCAAGTGTCGACCCAGCGGGTGAGCAGGCTCAGCGTGGCGAGACGTTCCAGCGCTTCCTGCTCGCTGTACTCGCTGTTGCCCTGGCCGTGCGTCGCATCGTTCCGAACTGTCATCTGTACACCTGCGGCGAACTTCAGCAGGCCGCTATTCATGTTCTTAACGGACTTGTGCGTCTCTGGATCTCCCGGCCACCGAAGGCGCGGCTTGTTCACCTGTGGAGGAGCAGGGGCGAACGCCTGCTCCCACATCCCTGTGCCGTCTACATCGAAACGGCTCGTCAGGTTGCGCCCGTGGTGCTCTACTGCATCGCATGCCGCCGCAACAGCCTTGCGGTACTCGCCAATGCTCCACAACTTCCCGGCTGCACCCCAGACCAGAGGATGCAGCTGAGTAGGACCGATGGCTGGTTGAATCCGGGCTTCAGCGCGTTCGATCATCGCCTGAAGCCGTCCGAGAACGTGCTCGACGCAATCAAGAACGTGGTGAGGGCGAACGATTGGCTTCGGGTCAGTCATGAAGCGCCAGTTGATGATTGGATCGAGCGGAAAGTTGACGCCCTGGACTGAGACACGCGCACTGGCAAGGTCGGTAGCCTCGCTAGCCTTACCCGCTGCTTCGCCTACCTTGCGACGCGCTTCTTCCAGGGCGGCCGGGTCTACGTCATCCTTGGGGAAGATGGCAGGCATCAGCCCCTGGGCGAAGAACGGGTCGGTCTCGGTATGCAACTCCAGGAACTCAAGCAGTCGTTCGCGGAACTCAATGACTGCCGTACGGACGCTCCGGAGGTACTCAGGGGTGTAGTTGTCAGCCACGGGAAGTTGGCCTTTCATGTCGTAGGTTCCGCGCAGGCCATGAAGAGCGTAGCGACAATCACTGACACCTTCCGAGGGGTTTTGGAGCGGTCCAACCTGCACCCGGACATGAAGATGCCCGGCGCTCCCGCGCCGGGACTTGTTCTCCGTTGACTCAGGCCGCGATCACGCGTATCGCCTCCACCAGCGCCCACCGACTCGCCAGGTTCAGCCCGTACTCGGCCGCTGACCAGTAGGTGGTGAACCGCATCAGGTTGCCGTGCCAGGTCTCCTCGTTGATCGCGCGCACCTCCACCTTGAAGTGGTTGGTTTTCGTGATCAGCTCGGCGAGCTCGGCCGGCACCGTGGTCGTGCGCCCGACATCATCCGGCTGCCCCGTGATTAACACGTTGCCGCGGATCGGGATGGTCCGGCAGTAGATGTCGAGGTTGGACCAGGAGAGAAGCGACGCGCGGCGGTTCGGTTCGAGGTCTTGGATCAACCCCTCCTCGTTGCACCACAGCGTCGCACCCACCTGCGGGAGGTCGAGCACCTGAACCCAGCCGTCGACAACCCGCTGAATGTAGGTGACATCTCCCTGGTCGAACTCCACCAGCTTGACCGGCTCGTCCTTCGCCGAAGGAACGATGATGCCGGAAATCTTGCTCACAACAGACCCCTAAGTCGTGGGATTTATCTGGCCTCGAGCGAGACCAGAACACGGCCCACGAGCCGGGGATCAGCGGCGCCTACGGCGTGCGATCAGGTTGAGCAGCAACGCCACTTGCAGCCGCCGGAGCTGAGGTGCCAGTCTTTCAAGCTGCCGCTGAGCCACACCAGCAAGGAACTCCGGTGGATCGGACCACTCAAAGCCGACTACTAGGCGATGTCCAGCTCGCATGGTGCTCTCCGGCGTGAATCAGCCCGTGAATGTTGACGATGATGAAGGTGCCCAGCACGGCGAAGAAGATGATGCCAAGCGCAACGCCGATGGCTTGGAGGATCGGAGCGAGGTAGTCCCAGTACTTCATGAGGCCGCCCCCAGAAGCTCGGGATTCTCGGAGGTGTCGCCGACGACTTCGATCGCCTTGATGTCCACGCCGTTGATACTTCGGAGCTGCTTATACCCGCACTCCCTTGCGTCCCAAGCGACCACGAATGCCTTAGAGGACAAGCCGCTCGGCCTCGCCCTGCGTATGCGTTCCCCCTCATAAATATCCACCCCGTTGATGTCTTTAAGTCCGATGTACTGCTCCCGCCGAGCGCCCTTGGCTGTGAAGAGGCCGTGGTTGTCGAGGTTCCACGGCCCGTTGTTGCCGCCCCTCCAGTGCCACCGGTTATCGAAGAATGCCTCGTAGCCGAGCAGCGTGCCGTCTGCGGCGCGGACTCTGAACTTGATGTCTCTCATGTAACGATCTCCTGTGGAAAACTCCACGATTATGCCGAACCATATTGCCGCTTGCGGGAAAATGGTTCCTGATGTTCTAGTAGCGAGTCACACCACGAACCGGGCTGTAGTGCAAGTGATTTCGGGTCTTGCGATCGTCGCGGATCGTGGTCTGGCTAGCTTTCAAGCTTCCGACCTCTGTCAGGTGCCGAAACAGAGCGTCGTAAAAGGTAGCTTGTGTGAAGTGCGGGAAGGCGCACTATGCGCTTAGCAGTAGTTCAGCTGCACCCTCGGGATCGCTGCTCCAACTCGATCTCTCGTCCTGATGCCGCATGAAGTACGCGTAGCAGGCGCCAAATCCTTCGTCTACCAGATTCTCGTACTGCTCGCGGTGGTCGCCGTTTAGTATGAAGTACTTGCCGTCTTTGCAGAGCGCAGTCTCCGCCCCACCGTTGTCGGCTGCGAAGGCTGGTATGAATGGTGCAATCTCGCCTGAGTTGTACGAGACGTAGAAGTCGTCAAGTTCAAGCTGCACGTTCCGGTGATATCTAATCCAAGCTTTGCGTGTGATCATGCCGCCTGTTCCTCGCTCTTGTTCAGGGCTGCTGCCAGGCTCTGGGCAAACGCAAACGGCATATCGGCTATCTCGGCATCGTGGCGCGCGTAGGCGCTGAGTTCTGACAGCTCCTTCTTAAGAATCGCTGTGAAGCAGCGAACGGAGCATACGTCGAAGGATTCGTAGGACTCACAACTATCGTTTCCCCATCCTTGGTGTGATCGGCTGAAGCGGTACCAGGTGTCTTTATATGTACTGTATTCGTGCTCCACCTTGTCGCAGAAGTCGCATTTGTAGGCCACAGTCTCATCTCTTAAGACTTGCTTCTTCTCTTTCAACTCACTCATCTGAACCTCTTTCTTATATACTGTTAACTTGTATGCCCCGCCCTCTTGGCTTCGATCGAGACGAACTCCGCGCCGCCTGGCAATCAGGTAACTTCCAGACCGCCGATGCCGTGATGGACTTCCTTGGGATTGACCAGCGCTACCGCCGATCGGTCCAGGACAACATCAGGCGGGAGTTCGGCCCACGCCCGCGGCGACCGGAGAAGCGCGGCGATTGGCTGCGTGAGGCGGTGCTCAACTGGATGCAGGCGAGCGGGTTAGACCTGCGCTACTGCTACCAGTGCAACCGGCGCTTTGGCCATGAGCCGTATCTCCGGACGCTGCGGCACGAGGGCCGGTTGGAGGATGTGGTGGTCGTCTGCAATAGGTGTAAGAGGGTGGGGGATAAATAGGTGCGTTACCAGCCGTTGCCGTCGCCGTCGCCGTCGCCGTCGCCGTAGCCGTCGCCGTTGCCGTTGCCGTCGCCGTAGCCGTTGCCGTCGCCGTCGCCGTTGCCGTCGCCGTAGCCGTTGCCGTCGCCGTCGCCGTTGCCGTCGCCGTCGCCGTAGCCGTTGCCGTCGCCGTCGCCGTAGCCGTAGCCGTTGCCGTTGCCGTCGCCGTAGCCGTTCCGGCCAGCGGTTGATTGGGAGTTCTCTCCGAGGGAGGGAACTAGACCAACTCTGATGTCCACAGCTCTTCCTTAGCGTTCAACGTGGCAACAATCGTCAAACGGTGGAACTCTACGCGCCCTACCTTATCGAGCTTGGTATTCGTCTTCTTTCCTTCAAGGGCTAGCTCGCCTAGTCCGTTGGTGGTTCCCCACCTGCGGATGACGTAGGCGTTATCGAGGGCGCAGCTGTCTCCGTCTTCGGAGTAGCGGCCGATGAACACCCAGCCCCTTTGCAGGATCACGATCTTTATGTTCGAGTTCTTTGGCTCCTCTGAGCCCTTGGGGACGTACTCGACGCCGTCCAGAGTGATTGATTTTGATTTGGCCATATGCCTCCTTTGATTGGTTAGTTGTTATGCAGCGGTCTTCTTGCGGCGGCTCGCTGCCTTGAACGCCCGGTACTCCTCCTTGATATCCACGATGTTCACCTGCACCTCCGAGCCGTCTGGCTTGTTGAAGTAGATGATCGGGAATGCCGAGGCAGCCTTGGGCTTGAGCCCGCGATCGAGCATGTACCACTGGACAGCCTTGAGATCCTGCGCCTTCAGGCTGCCGTCGGCGTTGCGCTTGATCTTCAGGCGTTCCGCCACCTCGTTGATATCGAAGAGGGTGCCTTCCATCTACGCAGCCTTCCTCCGTCGACTGACCGTCCCGCCCCTCATTCCGGCACACTGCGCCTTATGGTGCTTGCCGGGGATGACGGCGCACTCGCAGGGAGTCATCGCGGCGAAGCCGCCTGTTGTCCCGTTGCGTCCACCTTTCGCTCCGATCCGCGCGTAGAAGTCCTTGCCGTAGCGCTTCTTGTTCGTCTTGGCAGCGAGCTGCCCACCTCTACGGGTGCCGGCCATCTATTCGAACCTTTCACCTACCCGCGACGGCAGGCGACTCACTGTGCGCTTGGCGACGTAGCGCCCAAGAGGGCCGGAGGTTAGCGACTGGTAGAAGATGCGGAAGTCGCGGGCAACCCTCTCAAGCTGATGCTTCTCGAGAGTCAGCTTGTCGTTATCGCTCTCGTAATCGGCACACTTCTGTCTTAGGCGAGCGACGTCGGCCTCCAGCTTCTTGATCCGCGCATCGGCGGCAGAAAGGAGATCCTTCTCCAGCTGCTCCGCCGTAGCCTCATCGGTCGGGTTATCGGCAGCCGGTGCCTTGGCGCGGCGGTTGGCGCTGAGCGGCCTCTTAGGAGCTGGTAGGGGCGCCGGGTTCATCGCTCGATCCGCGGACGCCTGGCGGGTGCGCTTCGCGGAGGTAGTTGGTTTAGTCTTCTTAGTTGGCGTATTCGCCATGTTGGTCTCCGGTGCTGAGCACCGCGTTACTGTTTTATGCAGACGGTTCAGGAGCCGTGATACTGGGGTCGTACCAGTCTTCGGGTAGCCTCCTGCCGCCGTTCTCGATCTCGCTCACGACGACGGAAAGATCCCGGAGCTGATCCTCGTTGCAGATCTTCAGGCTTGCCCGGCCGGTCTGCGATTGAACGAGTTCCTTAATCCGCTCGTCCGGTAAGCCGAGGCCGCGTAGTCGCTCGCTGAGGTCGAGGATTGTCTGATCCTTCGCTGAGGCACCCGTTCCGGTTGCGGTCGGTGTCTCTGCCGGACTATCGGCGGTGAATACCTTCACGCTCTTCGCCTCACCGCGGACCTTGGCAGCTCGCTGCGACACAATCTCGTGGAGGTTGTTGATCGCTAGCGTTGCCTGATCTTCGGACTTCAGCGAGTTGATGCGGAGTTCCACGTCGGCAGGCGGAAACTTCAGATCGTGGCAGAGCTGCTTGATCTCGGCTAGCTGCTCCTCGGTCGGCTTCGTACGCCGGTTCGAGGCACGGTTGCCGTCGTCGTCATCTTCACCGACTAGCCCGAGGATGGACATGACGCCGTAACGCCGTGCGTAGGTGATCGCGGAGCCTTCCGCCTGTGAGTTGTTCTGCGCCACCCTGAGCTTCTGCTCGGCCTGGATGGACGCTCCTGACTCGTGGGTGAGGATGGTAATCAGGTAGGTGGCATCATCACGTGACACTGGCCATTGGGTGAAAGCCATACCCTGCGCCGTCACCAGCTCTAGTGCAGTGGGCATCACCTCTTCAAGAGGCACATACGTGTTGCTGAAGTGAGAGTTCTTC
The DNA here is from genome assembly GCF_040654395.1 of Nocardia sp. NPDC050697. Taxonomy (NCBI): domain Bacteria; kingdom Bacillati; phylum Actinomycetota; class Actinomycetes; order Mycobacteriales; family Nocardiaceae; genus Nocardia; species Nocardia sp. NPDC050697. The sequence continues at coordinate 83,645 of NZ_JBFAHY010000010.1, read as the reverse complement.
GCGCTCTTAACGAGCGGCTCTACCTTCTTCTGAATCTCTACCAGCGCCTTCGCGATCACCGGAGGGATCGGGGAGGGTTCGCCGACTCCCATCCGTACCGTGGCCGGCGGGGCTGGCTGCGACAAGACCGGGGCGTCGTCGGGCTTCTCTGGTGAAGCGGACGAAGTCTCGGATGTCTCGGTACTTGGTTCCTTTGCCATCTTTGAAATCTTTCTGAAGCTGCTTGTATCGCCTCCTTATGTTGACGTGTAGCTGGATATCCGGGTTCATCCAGGCGTTGTGGTTGAGTACCGCTATCGTGACGCGCTTTCTTGAGCGCGGGTCAACGGTCGTGAACTCTTCCAGTGCCAGAAGCAAGATGGGATCTATGCTGAGGCTCTTCTGGCTGTATCCAGCTCCGTAGCCTCTGTCGGGCATGATGTAGTTGTAGTCATTCATTCCATAATCTCGGTTAGTGCACTCCTTGTCTATTGGTTGGTATCCGCAGTGTGTACCGATGAGCTGTCCGACCTACATTTTGTGTCGCGCTGGGTACTGCCGTTAGTATGAGCTTTATTGCACAAAAATGCAATGACTTTTTATCACAATCCTGTGGAAAACTACTCGCGCTTAAACTGCTATGTGCGTCGCTATGTGCCTACCATGTGCCTGGCCCCACCAATCCACATGCCTTGACCAGGGGAAACAACCTGCTGGTCGCGCGGCCTGAACCGTCATATGATTGGTCCATGATTATTTCGCCCCGCGACGACCGAATCCTGCGGCAAGTCCTGCGCTTCGGCCAACTAGGCGCGGGGCATATTAGAGAACTCGAGTTTTATGGCCTGAAGAGCGACACATCCGCCGATAACGTACTGAAGCGCTTAGTGGGCAACGGTCTGCTGGCGCGGGTCGAGCGCCGATCCTTCGGTGGCTACCGTGGCGGATCGGGGCAGTACATCTACCAGCTCGGGGTGAAGGGCTATCGCTACCTCGACAGGATGGACGCCCGCCACAACTACCGCGTGCAGAAGCGCCACATGCTCGGCCTGGCCGATGTATACGTGAGCATGGTCAGGGCGTCGCGTACGGGCGAGCTGGAGATCAAGACGGCGCTGGTCGAAGAAGAGGCCACCATCGACGTAGACGGCGTGACGGTGATCCCCGACCTGTACGCCCGGCTATGGGTGGCGGCGAGGCAGCGTGCGATCCAGCTCTACATTGAGGTCGACATGGGCAGCTCCGCGGATCAATCGAGTGAAAGCCCGGATAAGATCCGAGATAAGTTGAAGCGCTACTACTACGCCTCTACGCACTGGGACGAGCCGACCTTCCCGCTGGTGCTGTTCTTGGCTATCGACGCCGAGCGGGCGTCTACGCTACGTCACATCATCAGTAAGGCGCCGGAGCATGTACGCCCGCTCTTCCGGGTCGAAACAATGGAGAGTTTTCCACAGTTACTGTGGTCGGAGTGAAAGAAAGTCATTGCATTTTCATGCAAGAAGCGCATAATAGAAGTAGGAGATAACTTTAACTGGGGGAATCTAAATGAAGTTTGTAGACACAACGTCGGGGCAGATCCTTGATCTACGGGTGTATCGCCCGCGACGAACCAAGACCAGGCGCAAAGCCTTGAGGACCAGCCCGGCGTTTGAAGCCGCATGGCTCGCGCTCGCGGCGCTGATACTGCTATCTGTAACAATTGCTAAGGGCTAAGCCCAGGAGATAACTAGATATGAGAGAGATTAAATATAGAGCGTGGGATGGCAAACAGATGGTTTACGACGGTGACCACTGGAACGGTCATACTCGACAGAGTAACGTCCCATCGCTCGTATACCCAGTGTCGGTTACAAATAAAGGCATCCACTGGTGCAAGAAGCTCGGTCCGGCCAAGGACGGTGACATCGTTCGCGACGAAGCCGGCAACGAGGGCTACACTAACTGGGAGATTGACCGTGTGGCGCGTGACGTTGAGCTGATGCAGTATGTCGGCCTGAAAGACAAGAACGGCCGCGAGATTTACGAGAGTGATATAATCCGGGTTCCTGATTATGCTAGGAACTTCACGACATCAGTCGAGTATTCTGAATTTTATGTTGGCTTCAAGCCCTTTGCGGAGATTAGTCGCACGATGTACGACAGCATCGAGGTCATCGGCAACATCTACGAGAACCCTGCGCTGCTGCAATCAAGCTAATAGCCTCGGTACACCACTACGCCCGCCACGACGATCTGTGGCGGGCGTAGTGCGTTCTGAGGGCGGGGCGCGGGGTTAGCGCCCGCCGGGTTGAGCGCCAGGAGCGTCAGTGATGGGGCTCTGCGGAGACTTGCGAGCCTGCTCCGCGATCTCGTTGAGCTTGCACTGCTTAGCGCTCTCACCTTCATACGTGAGGACGATAGCCGGATGCTTGGACTGTGTGTCGATCACGTCAGCCTGCTGTTGAGCGCAATCGGAGACAGACACAGTCTCTTGTTTCGGCTTTGCATCTTCTTTGTCCTTATTGGACGTCGCCCAGGCAAATGAGCCGGTAATAGCAGTAGATACTATGAGTGCTGTAGCGCCGATTCCGGCCACTAGCACCGTCCTGTCTCTAGCCGCCGGTTGTGGTGTCTGTGGGGTATGTGCAGCAATTGGCTGAGCAACTCTAGCCGCGACTGTTCTCCCGCTTGGGGTGCGAAGGATTTCTTCAACCCGACGGCGGACCTCGTCGCGCACCATGACTTCGAGGTAGTCTTCAGTCACGGTATCCCCTCTGATTACTAAGAGGGGATACTTCGGTCAGTGCAGATTGAGATTGCTCGCCCTCGGGTAAAGGAAGGGGACTATCTCTGTACTTTAGCCAAGCGGAGAATTGCCGCATGAAGGTTCGCTCCACCATGTACTGATAAATCGAATAGACGGAGAAGAGAAGTGCGGCCACTAGCTGAGCCGCTAGAGCCGAAAATAGGATTGGCGACGTACTGACTGTCGACCAGAGGTAGACTATAAGGCCCGCGATAATCCAGGCGGCGATAGTGCCGATGTTCGCGAAAAGATAGAAGAACCTCAGACGCCTCGTGTGTCGTAGGGTTTCCGCGCTCAGATCTCTAGCGGCTTGGATTCCCTCCTCCTGTGTCGAGGTAACCGCAATCACGGCGTTCGAGTTCGGGTTGATAGGGCTATGCCGATTGGGGAGATTGAAGTTGGGGTCGATGACGAGCCAACCCCGCTCGTCCTCACTACGCAGAAGGACGGCAACCGGCGCGCTATCGTCCCGTGCACGCCACCGGCGATGACGTAAGTGCCTTAGGTAGGTAGTCATGCCCGGCAGCATACCGGGAACTACACCGGGATTAGGTAATATGCGCCAACTGCAACGCCGCCCCAAGGTGGAGGCGGCGCTCAATCTGCGGATACAGACATGGAGTTGTTGTCGTGTGAGCTTGTCGACAGCTCGCTACCATTATGGCACGATGATCGTATTGTTGGAAGATGGATAGTGTGCTTTAATGAGAAATAGCCGAACAGCTAAGTCCGACAACTCGGCTCAGTAGGTTGTATTGAAAAGTTAAAGGCCGCCCCAAGGCGACCAGGTGTTTGTTTTAGCTTTGCTAAGTCCGACACCTTGATTATAACTAATCTAGCTTTCTAATACAATACCTCGTGGGGAGCTGAAGACCGTCCCGGCGCAGAAGCGAGTATAAAAAAGAGAAGCGATGAACGGCTCAACGTTTTAGGATATCGTAAATCCTGCTTTATACTGATGGTAAGGATAAAACCGCACGATCTTTCACAACTCGGTCTGATTCGTAGGCACTGAGACGGTGTTCACACGAAGCACCCAAGCGCCCCGATCCCGGTTCTCCGGCGGAGGCAAGCGTATGTAAAAAACGTGTGGAGATAGCGCGAGGCCGCTCGTCGCCGTCTCAGTGCCTACGAAGTTCATGCAGCGACACAGCCGCGCAGATAGCGAAAACCTAACCTTGTGAAAGGATTCGTTTTTATATACTGACTACTCTATCTGCGTAGCCGTGCCGCTGCCGAGAACCTGAATACGTAAGTAGAGATGAGGATGAAGTATCCCGGTTGATGGCCTCTCCTTGGTCGGAGACACTGCCCAATGATCATGGGTGAAACCTAGGCTATCCATCCTCTTCCCTGCTCGCGTAGCAGGACGATTACACAAGCGTCCAGGGGGAACATCACGATCCGGGAGTATCCCGGCGCCTCTGGCTTGTGTATTCGGGATTACCTAAGAGGGCAGCCAAAAGAGTGATCTGCGGCATAGTGAGGCTTTCGAGCCGATCCCGCGGCGAGGCCATGCTTATGTAATCACAGCTGGTAGAGCACATCCCGCTTAGGATGGACACAGCTTTGCGGGATGCTACCAGCCTGTGTCGCTGCATGAACATTGAAGGTAGACAGCTCGGTAGCGTCGCCGGGTTGGATAGAGGTTGCAAGAACGACCGCAACCACCGAGCCGCCTGCCTTCAACAGACATCATCACCCGAGACAACTCGTGCACAAACTGCACTAGTTGTGGATAAAGGGGAGTTGGTACTCAAGCTATGCCTGATACGCCAGCCGATCCGACCCACTCAGGTAATGCTTCAGTACTAAACTCCCCGCGTAGCCACGTAAGAAAAAGAGGGAGTACTTAGAATGTCTGGTCTTCTATCTCCACTCATGATATAACCAAGATGCGGGTGCCAAACCGCGCAAAGAGCCACCCTCTGCCCGAAGGTGGCTCTTGTCTTAATCAAGGTCTTATGCTTAACTAAATGCAACTACATACCACGTGATGCGTAAGTAGATGCACCTTATACCCCCTATTCTAACTTATGTTAGGTGAAGAGGCGTCCCGCCGACATGTATCTACCCTCCACTGTCGGCAAATACACGGGGCGTCTTTTTGCGTTGGGGGTCAGGTCAAGTCTTGCCAGCGCCGTACCGCACTGGCCAGCTGGTACCGCGAGGCGTCATGTTCCCGGACAACGGGAAGGATATCGGTGCGCTCAAGATCGACGTCACGTGACACGGTGTCGACGTGCCCCGCCGCATGCCGGCCAGGATGATGATCTCGCCACCCGACGTGATGGATGAGCCACCAGAGGGCGGCGCAGATCCCAAGCACCCCGATGCCTACCAGCCACCACATCACGGCTCCCACAGCGAAGCGCAGGGGATGAGGGGCAGCCCCGCGGTGACGCGGTCGTCGACGGTGATCACGGCATCGGGCACCCAGTCTTGGAGGATGCCTTCAATCTGTACCGCGGCTGTCTCGCTGATGCGGTAGTCAAAGACCGGCCCGCGGTCGTAACTGATACGGATGTGCCTATCCACGCCTTCATCACTCCCAGTCGCCCGAGGCGGGTTCGGAGAGGTGGGCCAGAGCGGCAACCTCAAGGACGCAGGTGTCGCCTGGCGGGTGCCTGTGCCAGCCGATGATTAGTTCGGCCTCGGCGCGCGTTAAAGACTCCGGATCATATTTGCAATCCAGCCATCGCTTATCTAAAGCGACCATGCCGCCCCTGCCCCTCTGCGTCGTTTGCGGGAGGTCAGCCGATCCCTGCGAAGGGGAAGCGGTATCCAAGGAATCGGCCGACCCAGGGGCTAGTAGACAGGTTGGACGTCCCGCGAGACACTACTAATGGACCATCCACGGATATTCGTCCATCGTTCCTGCAAACCATCCACGGTTAGGGTAAGAATGGCTGCCAGCGACAAAGGTGTCTAACCCTGTATTACCAGGTAGAGGCATCCGGAAAACCCCGAATATGCCATCCAGAAAACAGAGAGAATCCCACCCACATGCCGAGACCAAAGAAGCCGCCGACCACGATTCCGCGCCGCCAGCTCGGCCGCTATCTACGCGACCTTCGCCAGGAAGCGGGGCTATCCATCCAGAACGCCTCCCGGCTGATCGAGCGCGGTGCGGGCACGTTGCAGCGCCTGGAGAAGGGCGAGGCCGGGCGGATTCGTCAGCTGGACATCCAAGCGCTATGCCAGGTCTACGACGCGCAGGACAAGCTTCCGGGGCTTCTGGAGCTCGCGAAGGTGGCCGCGTCGGACGACGGCGACGGACTGTGGTGGTACGAGTACGGCGATACGATCCGAGCGGACTTCGAGTTGTACGTCAGCCTGGAGTCTTCGGCCGCCAAGCTGACGGTCTACCGACCGGACATCATCAGTGGACTGTTCCAAACCCCGGCGTACGCAAGGGCTTTGGACGCTACCTACTACCCGGACGATTCCGAGGATGAGCTGTCGCAGCGGGTAGGCATCCGGCTCAACCGGCAGCGGATCATCACCAGGAAGCGTGGACCGGTGCAAGTTGACCTGCTCCTGGAGGAGAACGTGCTCCGGCGGGTGGTGGGCAACCCGGCCGTCATGGCGGCGCAGCTCTACCACCTGGCCGACCTTCCGGTGAACGTCACGATCAGCCTGCTGCCCTTCACGGCGGGATACCCACTCGGTGTGGCGACCGGTCCGTTCACCGTGCTGGAGTTCGACCCATCGACGGGGGAGCGGTCGACGGTGTACGTCGAGGGGTACCGGGGAAACATGTACTACGACCTCCCCGACGCGATCACCCAGTACTCGGACTCCTTCAACCGGCTGAAGGCGGTAGCGTTGGGGACAGCAGACAGCAAGCAAGCGCTGCGGCGCATAGCAAGGGAGTACGAGCAATGATGGCAGACCTGTCCGGCGCCGAGTGGTTCAAGAGCAGCCACAGCGGCGGTGGCAACGACTGTGTTGAGGTCGCGCACCTGGACGGTGGCCTGGTCGGTGTACGCGACTCCAAGAACGCCGCCGGACCGGCCCTAATCTTCACGCCGGGCGAGTGGGATGCGTTCCTCGCTGGCGCGCAGGGAGGCGAGTTCGACCGGCCTTAGAATGGTCATACTTAGAAAGAGGGTCGCTCATTTTTGCTGAGCGACCCTCTTTCGGTATGCAGACTGCTTACAAGCTCTTGAACAGTACCTATTGCGCTTCCCGCCCTTATAGGGGAAATAGTTGACGCATGCGGCGCACAGTAGAAACAGCTGAGGAAGTGTCGATTTAGAAGAGAGTCCCACGGCCTACTTGGCTTCCCGAGATAACTGAGCGGCGCGATGGACAACCTTGAATTTCATATAGTTCTCATCAGTGGGAGATTCGCTACAAATCTGAGCTGCCCGCTCGGCCATTCTATCTAGTTCATCATATGAAATGTACTTGGCGAGCACCTTTGCCTCGTTTTCAAGTATCTTCGCCGCTTCGATCTCGTTCACTGCTTCGTATGCCATTTGAATGTTCCCCGTTTATCTTTATGTTGCTATTATGCGCTACATTAGTAACTAATACAATACTCTTTTTTGTAAAGCTGCTAAAATCTGTGGATAACTCATACCTTTGCCGCTTGGGTTAGTGGGAGGAGAGTTCGACCTGCCTTGATCTGACCTACCAACGAACCCCCGGCCAAGACTGGTCGGGGGTTCGCTTGAGGCCGGACTCTACACACGGCTGCGGCATGGGCAAAGTTCTCCACAAGCCGACCTCTGGCCAGAGATAAAAGCGTGAGCGATATGCCCAAAAAGGCATTGCATTTTGATTAGAAGCTTGCTAATAATAGGAGCATAACCAATAGGGTTAGATATTAACAATTCAGGTCATCGAACCGCTCATGATAGCAAGTGGCGGAATAGGTAGACGCTAGCTGAAGTTAACAGCGATGAGCGTGCGTTCCGAGAGGGCGCACGGGGCACTCTCCCACGGTCCTGAATGGCTCGCGGTTGCAGGGTCGACTATTCGAGTACCAAAGTGATAGCCACAACTAAACCGGGGACACTGGCTGGCGCCCCATCTCGACAAATCCCTGCCTTGCTATCAGCAGTGGTTCGATGACCCACAAGAGCCGTAGCGCTCGGGGGAATACCAACATGAGTAAACAGTCATCAACCACATCAGTCGCACGTAGGGCGAGCGTACAAGCCAAGGAAGCTGAAGCTAAGCGGGGTGTCCTTGCTCGGCTAAGGGGCTGGACTGGCCGGCACCGCTCCGTGATCCTCGGGCTCATGTTGGTACTGCTGTGCGGTTACGTCGGCGGCGTCGTCCACGGCTGGTTTATCCATGTGGACGCTATGGCTCAGGCGAAGGCCAACACGATAAGCGTCGAGGTAGTGAACAAATTTAACAAGTAAGTGCTGTCGGTCGCGGGGTGTGCGAGACTCCGCGACCGCTGCGAGGAGAGAGACAGTGAGTAAAGACTACGACCCAACTAAAGATTCATACGAGATCGCTCGACGCGCCAAGGTGATCGTGCGCGCGTTCAACCCGGAGGCCCCAACGGTGAGCCTGCAAACGGTAATAAGAGTCTCTGTGTCCGTCGGCGATGGTAGTCCTGATGCGCCACAGGGGCGCAAGGACTTCTATTACACCGAGGATGGTGAGCTGATCGGGGAGCGGTCATGATGGAAGATAAAGAACTATTCGATCTGTGTAAGCAGGTGTATGAGAAGACTGGGTGGGAAACCGAACGTTTTTACTGGAGCGATACGCGCAACCCAGAGAAGTATATACCAGCCCTTCGAGAGTTGAGAGTAATCGACTATAAACCGCTATGGCTGCATGGTAAGGATAACGATGACAACCACGTTGTGCCCCTCTACACATCAGACTACATTCAACCCAAACTGCCACCCTACTACTTCGTGGTTAAGGGCTTATCCGGGAATCGCTGGTATCCGGCCAAGATGGATCTTGAGGGCCCGCCGCTTCTCTACCCAGAGCTAGGTTCAGATACTCCACTGAAAGCATTCCTGAAGTTGACGCTGACGCTCCATGAGGAAGGAGAACTCGAATGAGCGTTCTCTTCAATGTCGATAAGGCCAACCACTGGCTCCTAACGCTCGTTGCCTCACCGCTCCTGGCGGTAGCGCTGGTGCTGCTGCTCGCCTTCGTGCTCGTCGGGTCGGTGGCGGTCATGATCGGTCGGCGACCGATCTTTGATGCGCTGTATTGGTCGGTGAAGAGGGTTAGCTTATGAGCGAACACCTCGACCAACCCGCGCTCATTACCCGCGCCGAGATCCTTGAGGTACAGGACACCGAGCAGCTGCTAGACCTGCGCCGCCACATGGCCGCGGTGGCGCTCAATGCTCTCGACACTTACTACGCAATCACAGACGTGCTTGTCGCTGAGGGGGTGGAGGGGAAGAGCCGACGGAAGCGGGTCACGGAGTTGGAGACGTGAGTGTGACGGATACATCTATGCAAACCGATCCTTGTGTCATGGGATCAGACGGCAACTGTCAGCACGTAAAGATGGCACGCGTGGCAACTGCCTTCTCTATTGACGGCAAGGAGCATGAATCATATCGAACTGTAGCGCAGGTGCCTAGCAATGGCGAACATTACGTAGCCGCCACGAAGGTATTGAATTCAATAGATACATCTATACAACAGGACAAAGAGCTATGCACCTGGTGTCGTCGAGTAATGGTTGACAATACCTACTGTGACCGATGCGGCAAAGCATGTCATGAGGGCTGCACCAACGGCTACCCATTCGAGACTATGGACGGCCTTGATTACGAAATCATCTGTAAACGTTGTGACTATGAATATGAGAAAAAGAAGTTGGAGGAGCTTCCATCATGACTCCCACCCGCACCTACAACGACACCCTAGGCGGTGACTGGCTGCCTGACACTAACGGTAATGACTTTTTGGAGGAGGGAGTATGACAGCTAAATTTAGAGAGCTAAGAATCCGTTTCAAAATGATTGTAAACATCATCCGCGGTAGACCTGTCGTGTACAGGGTGGCAATCAGCGCAGAGAGAGGTATTCATGGCATTGGTGGCAGGTCGCTCTGGAACGCCATTATTAACGAAGTAGAGATCGATTTGAAAGGCATGATGGTTGGTATTTCTATTGAGGAACGTCCGAAGGGGGATTTATGACAGCTATAGAGGAAGAGGAGCTACGGGAGAAGCTTCAAAAACTTAGTGGGTCAGGGGCACATGCTTGCTACTGTCCTCGCTCAACTGATGGCGGTTGTACCTGTGCCCTGAAAGATGAGTATATCGAGGAGGTTATTGCCGCCCTCACCCAACAGCACGAGCGGGCGATAGCAGAAGCCGAAAGCTTCAGCTATGAACTGGGCTATAGAGCGGCAGTCACTGAACTGAGTCAGCAACAATCTAATGGAGGGGAAGTATGAGCAAACTATCCGAGATACTTGGCCTCTATATGCGGGTGAATCAGGTCAGCTTCCGTGGTATGGCGAAAGAAATTGGTATACCTGTCACGACACTCAACCGAATCGTGACAGGTGTTTCTGAGCCCTCAGCGCACAACCTAGTGAAGATTCTTGATTGGTTGTTAAAGGAGGAGCCATCATGACCAACCTTACATCCCCCACCAACATGTTAAGTAAAAGGAGATTTAGAGATGAAATGGCTCAGACGCAGAATTGAAGCTTACGTGGTTATCACAGAGATAGACCAAGAATATAATATACAGGGAAAGGTTAGGGCGTGGAGTCGACTCGGCTATAGGTTGCATGGCGGCATGAATGTGGCGATAGCAACCGTTCGCCCGAAAGATCGTGAGCCATACGACGGCATCGTATATTCACAAGCAATGGTTCAGTACAGGTGGGTTTGGGATGAATAACACAGAGCCAGTACCAACCATCCGGAAAAACCGGACTGTTCAAGACAGTGTATCTGACGCTGAGCCAGTACCAATCCAGTTCATCAATCGGGCACCCGAAGACGAGGAGTGGACGGCATACATTGAAAACCTCAACAAATGGACACCGGCAGATAAGCAGCTACGCCACATCCTCCAGTACGCCCGCAGCGGTCGGCACTATCCGGCAGATATGCACATCGACCTTATCGAACAATACTGTCGGCGTATATGCGCTAGTGAGCGACTGGACGAGTTGCGTCGAGTGACGATTGATGGCCGTAATCCACCACTAAATAGCCAGTACCTAAGAACGCGGCTTCGCGAGCTACAAACCCAATTAGAAGGAGAAACCCATGAGCCTAGTGATCCAGGGTCGTAGGCCGAGTCCCCCTGAACCCATAGGAGATGAAGCAACAATCATCTGCTATAACTGCGGTCACCGCTGGAACGTGGAGATGGACTACAACCTCGCTTCCTACGGCACGGTCGACTGTCCGGAGTGCAAAGCAACTAATGAAATCGGAGATTAGGAACCCCAAAGGTAGGTGATGGAGAGACGTAAACGATCCGCAGAGCGTCGTGACGACGTCGTAGAGCAGATAGATTGGATTATGTGGGCCGAAGAGGCTCTGAAGATGCCGGGCGGCATGAACGGCACGTACAGCCGCTTCAGGACGCTCAGCTACATGAACCAGCTCCGCCTTGCCATGCAGGGCGTTTTCGAGCCGGTCAACACGTACAAGGGCTGGGCAGAGCTTGATACGCCGCGTCAGGTGATGAAGGGCGCCAAGGCGCGAGCCATCCTCCGGCCGATCATGGTGAAGAACCGCCTGGTCGAGCAGGAAGACGACGACGATCGCCTACTGCGCTTCAAGCTGGTTCGCTGCATGTTCCCCGTCTCCGAGACCGAGGGACCGGAGCTGCCACCGTGGACGCCGCCGGAGTGGAGTCCGGAGCAGGCGCTGGGAGCGCTCGGAGTGCGCGAGATTCCCTTTGAAGGCTTCAATGCGAACCGTCAGGGATACAGCGTCGGCAAGGAGCTGGCGATCAACCCGGTAGCCCGCTACCCGGCGAAGACCTTGATGCACGAACTCATGCACATCCAGCTTGGTCACACGGCCGACGACTTCGAGGACTACAGGGAGCACCGCGGCACGTGCGAGGGGCAGGCCGAGCTTGGCGCGTACCTGCTGATGAACGAGTTGAACGCCCTCGACAAGATGGACCCGGCCGAGAGCCGGGGGTACATCCAGACGTGGCTCGGCGACGGCGAGCTGAAGGACGACGCCATCCGGGACGTGTTCAAGGCGGTTGATTCGATCCTGAAGGCTGGGTGGGTCCGAGAGGATGAGCCCGCCGAGGTTGAAGCGCAGCGAAAGATACGTACCGGTAGTTAGGTTTACGAGGCTTTCAAATTGGGCGCGGGGATAGCTGCTCGATTACGATGCGCGCCATGATGGGATGGATCGATGCCCACCCGTGGGTGGTGGGCACGCTTACGTTGGTGGCCATTGCCATCGCTCTGGTCGGCTTACGCCAGGCTAAGAAGAATCAGAAGACGAAGACGCTCGACTACACTGTAGAAAGCGACGTCAACTTCGTCTCTAGTCACGCACCGGATCTTCAGGGCATCGAGATTCACTTCCAGCATCGTCAGCTCCAAAGGCCACGATTTGTCACTATCAAATTCGTTAATACGGGTAACACCGAGATTGAAGCATCCGACTTCGCAGACCCGATTCGGGTAAAGCATGGGGACGAGTACAAGGTGCTAGAATGCGAGGTTGTATCCGAACCTGCCCCAGGAACGCTCAAGCAAGTCGTGGATGTTGCTGCGGGATCGAAATATAGTCAGATAACCCCGAAGTTTCTCAATGCGGGCGAATCCTTCACCATCCGCCACCTTTACGATGGTCAAGAGAAACTTGAGGTTGAGTGCCGATTCAAAGGGCAGACGAGACCTGTGCGACGCCTGGCTAACAAGATAGATTTCGGTGGGCGTGATCCGCGATCGGCAGCAATCGGAGACGCTGCCCGCTTGCTTCTGAGCGTAGTATTGCTGCTGCTGCTCGCGCTTCAGTTGTTCGGCACATAAACGTCGTGGTAGCAACTTCTTCTGTCGGGCTGGCTCTTAACGTTTTGGCGATGTAGGGGGCGGGGGATAGTGGATTGGCTCAGTCAGAACACCTGGATTTTCGGGGTGATAGTTGGCCTAGCGTCACTGGTCGTTAGCACATCTATCGCGTTGTATACATTTCGAAAGAATCAGGTTACTAAAATCATCGATATCAGCTACCTGACGGACATTGACCTTTTGGCAACGGACACTTCGACGCTCAATGACTTGTCCGTACAGTTTCGTGGTGAAAAATTGGAACAGCCGCGACTGATCTCGGTCGGGTTCATCAACGCTGGAACTGAGGCTCTCGATTCGGATGACTTCAAATCGCCCATTTTCCTGCACTTCGAGATTGGGACTAATGCTAGAATCATTGACTCTAGTCTCGTTGGCGAGAAGTCGGGAATTGTTTCGCGTGTGGAGCGAGGCGGCAGTCCGCCGGGTCTCAGAATATGGATTCGCCTTATAAACCCAGGTGAGAAGTTTACTGTCCAGTTGTTGTGTGACGGAGTTGGAGAGCTATGGTATGGCTGCCGCTTCAAAGGACAGACTCGGCCCCCTCGGATAGTTCGCAGACAGGGGTGAGATCCGTATTCGCCCGTTTCGGAGCAAACACCTTGTGCTGCCGCGCGTACTCGCTCAACGTCAGCTCCCGAGCCGCGGGCGTCGTAGGACTCGGCGTCTGATCAATGTCGATCCGTCGGTCAAGTAGCGGTTCCTGCTGCGCGGTGATGCCCATATACCCGACATTATGCGCCAGGCGTCGCAGCTCTACAATACTCTTTTCTTTTTCGTAGAGGTGTGCATAAATAGTGGCATATGGCAGATGGCACTAACAAAGAAGAGAAGGATAAGGGCGGGCGGCCTCTGAAGTTCGAGTCTGTTGCCGATCTGAAGTCTCGGATCAATGCCTACTTCAACCGGTGCGATCCTCACACGGAGATGCGCCGCATCATCGACGGTCATGATCGCGAAGGCAACGCTCTGTACAAGGATGCTGAGGTGCTAACCGAAGCTGTCCCTTACACGATCACCGGCCTGGCTCGAGCACTCGGTACCAGTCGCGAAACCCTGCTCGACTACGAGAGCGGCAAGTACGACGAGAAGGCTAGTGACTTCGATGCGTCGGGAGAAAAGTTTTCTGACGCTATAAAGGATGCGAAGCTCCGCGTGCAGGAGAAGGTTGAGGAGATGTCTCTGCTTGGCGCTGGCTCAGGCACTATCTTCTGGCTCAAGAACAACGCTGGTTGGAAAGATAAGCAAGAGCTGGATCATACCTCCGGTGGGCAGCCTTTCGCTCCTGTCGTGAGGATCATCGATGAGCGGCAGAAGACCGAATGATTATCTCATCCATGAGATAACGTCTGCGGTTCTTGCGATCGGGGGATGTCAAAATCCCGGCCTGGTACAAATCGGTGCCGGAGCCCAACGTCATGGCTGATATAAAGCCCCCCGAGATCCTGATACCGAGTGAGTACGCTCGGCTGCTCGACCGGGATTGGCGCGAGGCAATCGTTGAGGGTGGTCGCTACTCGCTGAAGTCCCACACCATCGGCCGCATCTGCCTGATCCGAGCCCTCACCGAGAAGACCCGCATCCTCTGTGGGCGCGAGTTCCAAAACTCCATCTCCGAATCCGTCCACCAGCTGCTCGCCGACCTCATCGAGTACTACGGCCTGGACATGTTCGTGGTCACCAGGGACAGCATCTCCAACCCGCAGAACGGCTCGGACTTCATCTTCAAGGGCGTCCGGCACAACACGCAGTCGATCAAATCCATTGAGGGCGTTGACATCTTCTGGGGCGAGGAGAGCCAGACCTTCACCCGCGAGTCCATCGACATCATCACGCCGACCATCCGCAAGCCCGGCTCGCAGATCATCTGGACGATGAACCGGCTGCTGGAGCTGGACCCGATCTACGAGCGCCTGGTGGTCAACCAGATGCCAAACACCCTGCACATCAACGCGAACTACGACGTGGCCGAGAAATACGGCTGGCTGCCTGCGGAGATCAAGACGGAGATCGAGTTCGACCGGATCAACAACCCGGCCGTCTATACCCACAAGTGGCTCGGACAGCCGCTCTCGCAGCTCGACAACGCCATCCTGGGGCGCGAGGGCATCATGGCTGCCATGCAGCGCCAGGTGGACGACGAGGGCGCGGAGGAGATCGGAGCTGACATTGCTCGCTTCGGCGACGACCGGATCGTCTTTTACAAGCGCAAGGGGCTGCGCGTGCTTGAGAAGCGCGTCTACTCGAAGCTGCGCACCACGGAGGTCTGCGACCGCCTGGAGGAGTTCGCCGGCTACGACAAGAACGTCCTGATCAAGGTCGACGACACCGGCGTGGGCGGGGGAGTGACGGACGAGATGATCGCCCGCGGCTACCGGGTCATGCCGATCAACTTCGGCGCCAAGGCCAACGACCCAGACAAGTACCCGAACGTGATCAGCGAGGCTTGGTTCTACCTGGCGACGATACTGCCGCAGATCCAGCTCAGCCCGGAGAACCGGATTGATACCGACCTTCTGATGGAGCTCTCCGGCCGCCTCTGGAAGATGGATTCAAAGGGTCGCCGCGGCGTCGAGAGCAAGGACGACTACAAAAAGCGGGGCAACCGATCGCCCGACCTTGCCGATGCGCTGATCCTCTGCTTCTTCAACCTCGACCTTCAGTCGGTGGTGTACGAGACAGATGAGAGCGACGAAGATCTGAATGACGGATTGCTAGACGAAGTGTTTTAACTTATATTGAAGATAAATGGCTAAGAAGGTCGATCTCACTAAAAGGCGCGGCGCAACTGGAACCACCATCTCTAGTGGTGTGATTATCGGCGAAGATTACAACCCGAAATTGCGAGACAATCAGGCTATACGAGTGTGGGACGAGATGTCGAACGATGCCACCGTTAACGCCGCTCTCGACGTGATTAAAGAGCCCCTGAAAGGAGCCGATTACGAAATTGATCCCGCCTCGGAGGATAAGCGCGATGAGGAGATTGCGGAGTTCGCGCGGGAGTGCTTATTCGAGATCGTAGGCTGGGACCAATTTATGGACGAAGCGCTCACCTACCTTGAGTACGGGCATGACGTTCACGAGATGATCTTCGAGCCACGCGATGTGCTCGGCGTCCGTCGCGTCGCGCTGGTGGGCCTGGAGTATCGGAAGCAAACCACCATCACCCGATGGGCGATGAATGACATGGTGACTCCAGGCATCAGCCAGACCACCGGCGACGGCAAGTCATACGAGATACCGGCCGAGAAGCTGGTCCGCTTTACGTACCGGCAGCGCGGTGACAACTACGTCGGCAAGTCGCTGCTCCGTCCCGCGTATAAGCACTGGTTCATGAAGGATCTGCTCTACCGGTACGACATGCTAGCCAATCAGAAGCAGGCGGTCGGCGTCCTCGATGTGACTGTACCTAAGAACGCAACGGAGAAAGATCGAGCGGCTATCAGGAAGGCGGCTCGCAACGTGCGTGCCGATCCCGAGTCCTACATTGAGCACCCCGAAGAGTACGTCCTTCAATTCCTCGATATGAAGGCCAACACGCACCGCAGCGTTGAGCCGTCCATCAACCATCATGACCGTCAGATCATGAAGAACGTCCTAGCACAGTTCCTGGAAATCGGAGCCGCTGGCAGCTCCGGAACTCGCAATGTCGGCCAGGATCAGGGGCGCATCCTGGAGAAGAAGATCAAGAATATCGCAAAGTCGATCGTATACGTGATCCAGAACTCGGTCATCAAGACCCTTGTCGATCTGAACTTCACCAATGTGAAGAATTATCCAAAGCTCCGAGTGTCAAACATCAGCGACGAAGACATCACGATCCTCAGCGATGCGGTGTCCAAGTTTGTGACCGCAGGGGTTATCCACCCCCGCGGCGAGGATGAGAAGACCACTCGCAAGATGATCGGCTGGCCTGAGCTGTCGCAGGAGGAGCTTGACGAGATCGACTACACGAAAGGCATTGCGCCAGAGGATGACCCGTCCTCCGGCGACGGCGCGGCGAGCAGCAAGGCCGACCCAACGGCGGTCGCCGTAGCCGATGTGAAGGCAGGCGCCGCGCTGAAGGCCGCACGCGAGCTGAAGTCGGCACTCAACGAGAAACTGTATGGCACAACTGGACTCAAGGACCAAGCTGCGTAGTGCCCACAGGGCCCTCACCGAAGGCATCCGGGCGAGCGAGGACTGGCACGATGAGTACCGCCGGGATAAGGAGACCTTCAAGCGGCTGCTCCGGCTGGAGGCTCGGCTAGAGCTTGACGTCGCCGACTACCTGAGAGACTTCTCCCTCCGGGCGCCGGCCTACGTTGACTGGACCCACTACGGAGCGCTCGTCGCTGCCGGGAGCCCGCTGTTCAACAAGGACGCCGCGGCCTGGGCCGATGAGCGGCTCGACTTCGAGCGAGCCGTGATCGACGCCATCACCTCGCTGATCGCCCTCGGAGGCAACGCGGCCGAGCTCAAGTACGGCATCAATCTCGGGTTCACACCCCTGTCGCAATCGGTTCTGGAAGCCGCTCGGACGCAAGTCGCCCGGCTGGTAGCGGGCGTCACCGAAACGTCACGTGACATGATCCGCACCGCCATTGGGCAGTCGATCGACCTGGGGGAGTCGTCGGACCTGGCGATCACTCGGGTGCAGGCAGTGATCAACAATCCCGTACGAGCCGAGATGATCGCGCAGACCGAGAGCGTGAATGCGTACCAGCAGGGAATCTACAACTTCGCCACGGAGACTCAAGCGAAGACGAAGACCTGGGACACCATCTCTGGTGCCTGTGCCGTGTGCGCGCCGCTCCACGGCCAGACGGTGGATAGAGACGACACCTTCAGCAACGGAATCAAGTTTCCCTCAGCGCATCCGCGATGCAGGTGCAGCGTGATCTATAACTATTGACTTTTACCGAGGGCTGCAAGATATTGAAGATTAGATGAGTGAAGCGCTTGCCAATAAATCTATAGTCACCTATCAAAAGATAGCGATGAACGGCAATGAATTGCCGAAGACTATGGAGGTGGCTCGAGCGGGTAGCTGGAAGACTCCGAGGCATGGCGACTTCGATTTGACCTTGCAAGACTTGGATGAAGCCGTCGACAACTTCAACGCTGGTGTGCATCGAGTGCAGGGGATCGAGCCGTTAGCGGGGACGCTCGATCATCTCGGAGGGAACTCGCCTGCCGCCTACCGCATCACGGGTCTCAAGCGTGTTGAGGATTCCCTCATAGCGGATATCGCCTGGACGAAGTTGGGCGAAGAGAAGATTGAACGGGACGAGTACAGGTATGTGTCGTTCGAGTTCAACCCGCGAACTATGCCGTATATCAACCCCGAAGATCGTGACGACATTAGGACAAACGTCCTGACGGGCGGCACGCTCACGAACGATCCACTATTTAAGAAACTGAAGCCTGTGTTGGCGTCTGCCCGGACAGGTCGAGGTGATAACCATAAAGGAGAAGAGTCTATGGATTTGGCGGCAATACGCGCTAAGCAAGTGAAAGATCTGACCGAGGAAGAAAGGAAGTTTCTCAGTGATCATAAAGCGGATCTGACCGAGGAAGAGCGCAAAGCGTTTGGCCTTGAGGATGCCGAGACTGAAGAGCAGAAAAAATCTCGCGAGGAGGCCGAGGCGAAAGCTGCCGCTGACGAAGCTGCGAGGAAAGCGGCCGAGGAAGCAGAGGCCAAGAAGAATTTGGAAGCCTCCGCTGGCATCAAGGGGACAGTCACTATCACTCAAGAAGAGCTCGAACAACTGAAGGCTGGCGCTGCGGCTGGTGTTGCAGCCAAGACGGAACTACTCCGAACTCAACTGGCTGCATCGGTTAAGACTCACGTCGACCGCGGCGCTATCAAGTCGGACATGGCTGTCGAAGCGGTCGAGATCCTGATGGCTTCGAGCGAAGCGCAGCGTACTCGCATAGGGAAATTCCTGGAGTCGTTGAACGGCAATAGTTTGCTTGCCGGCGCTCGTGGAAGTGGAGCGGATGCTAAAGAAGACTTCTCGCTAACTGAAGCCGAGAAGCAATACGCCGAGGCGTTTGGCCTGAAGGCTGAAGATATTGAAGCGCATAAAAAGGCGAAGGCCGGAAACTAGGAAAGGATTTTATGGCAGATATAACCACCAAACGTGATGATGCTCGACAAGAGGGCATACTTATCGACGTGAAGCTTGCAGCGAGCGTTATTCTCTATGCGGGCACGCTTGTCAGCGCTAACAGCTCCGGTCTTGCTAAGAAGGGTAGCGATACCTCGGGTGAGATTCTCCTAGGCGTTGCGATGGAAACCGTCGACTCCACTAAGAAATCTTATATCCGCGTCTGGCGCGAGGGAGTATTTGACTTCGACTGTAGCGGCGCTGATCAGACATGGGTCGGTCAGAACGTCTACATCGTCGACAATCACACGGTCGCGCTAGCTGCGACTACTACTAACGATGTTCTCGTTGGTCGTGTTATTGGGTTCAACTCCGCAACCAGCGTAAGGATTAAAATTTAAGGTCGGTACAGGAAGGAAAACTGAATAATGACCGTTATATCAAACGATATTCTGCAAGGGCTCGACAACACTATCAACGTCGCCTGGCAGAATCGCTTCAAGGACACTCCAACCGCCGATCTCTGGAAGCAGATCGCGCAACCCGTCAACAGTCAGCATGCGAGTGAGAACTATGCCTGGTTAGGTGCCGTACCTGGCCTCCGTGAATTCAAGTCTGAGCGTGTCCCCGGCACACTTTCTGGCTACAGCTACTCGATCACCAACAAGAAGTACGAGTCAACGCTGGACGTCGATCGCGATATCATCGAGGACGACAACACTGGCCAGATCATGCAGGCAGTGAATACTCTGGCAACAAAAGCCGCGAAGGCGTACACCAAGGGCGTCACCGCTGCATTCCTCGCTGGATTTAGCACCGCCATTTTCGACGGCAGCAACTTCTTCGATGCCGGGCACAGCCTCGGTAGCAACTACGAGGGCACGAGCAAAGACATCACCGGCGCGAACGTCGACGCGATGGAGCTTAAGCTGGCTGGCCAGAAAGACGACCGCGGCGACTACCTCGGCTACAGCGGTACTCACCTCATCGTTGGTCCTGCGCTCAAGGCTGCCGCACTGAACTTCGTGAATGCCCGCACTATCGTGAGCGGGGGCGCAGCAGTGGATAACCCGTACTACAAGCGGTACGAAGTCGTTGTTCTGCCTGACCTCGGGATCACAGATAAGCACTGGGCGCTCGCCGATCTCAACGAAGGGCTGCTGCCTTTTGTTGTTCAGATCCGTACAGCTATCACCCTGGTGTCTAAGACCGACCTCAATAGTGACCGTGCGTTCGACAAGGATATCTTCACTTGGGGTACTCGCGCCCGGCATGCGTTCGGCTACGGCAATCACCAACTAATCGTCGGCGCTGTTGCGTCATAGGAGGGCCTAGTATGACGACTTATCGAGTGAACATAGTGAAAGCCTTCCCTGAAGGGATCAATGCCCGTTCCCGCTTCCGATCAGGCATCGAGGTGCTCGCTGACGGCGGGTATGAAGGAGAGCTGACTCCAGAGCAGCTGAAGGCGATCAAGGCGGACGAATACCTTGAAGTAGTCCCGGCGACCGAGGCCGCCGCCTCGGCTGGCGACGTCAAGACAGACGCGCTACTCGCTGAGGCTAAAGAAGAAGCGAAGGCTATCGTCGCCCAGGCCAAGCAGAAAGCCAGTGCTATTGTCCGTGACGCGGAAGCTGAAGCGAAGGACAAGGTCAAGGCTGCCGAGGTGGAAGCCAAAGAGATCACGAACGCGGCCAAGGAAGCTGCTAAGACTCCGCCCGTCCAGAACGGCAACCAGGCGAACAAGTAGCGCTCACATCCACCACAGCACGCAGGACACCCGAGCGGGTGTCCTTTCGTATATCTAGGCAGATTCATCGGGTTGTGCTTAATTAGAAGTAGATGGAATTTGATAACCACCGCAATCTCGCCGTAGCAACCGTTGCCTCCGCACCGGAGCCGGCCACGAGTGGTCAAACGCTCACCTTGCAGACAGATGAGGGCACGCTCTTCGACGAGCGGATGCCGGTGACGATCTGCCCGCCGAACGTGCTGCCTACCGACGCCAACGCCGAGATCGGCTACCTCACCGCGGTTGATGGCGACGAGCTGACCTTCGACCGGGCGCAGGAGGGATCGGAGGCGAAGGCAATCCGCGTGGGGTGGAAGGTGTATGGCTCGATCACTGCCAAGACTTTCGAGGATATCGAGCAGACTGTAATGAATGCGGTTGCAGCGCTTGCTACCAAAGAGCCAGCGATCCCTGCGGGCACTGCGGAGCAGTATTTTCGGGGCGACAAAACCCTCGGGTCATTCGGTAGGTCCAATGTCTACAGCCCTGCAACATTTGTCGTCGCTCCCGCGAACTCAGGCTTCAAGGCGGACTATTACACAGACGGAACCGCCGATGAGGTACAGATCAACCAGGCACTCGTAGCGGCGGCGGCGCAACCTACCGGTGGTGTCGTGCGGCTGAAGGCGGGCACCTACACGATTAGTGCCCCGGTGAAGCCGCTCAACAATACGAAGCTCCAGGGCGACGGCATGACGTCCACTATTATCAAGGGCGCTGGAAGCGACTTCACCGCTCTGGATAACCGAGATGGAACGACGCTCAACCCGACTCACGACGTCGAGATCTGCGACCTTAAGATTGATATGGACGCGGTCACGGTGGTGTCTGCGGACCCGATCGACGTCAAGTGCATCTTCATTACCTGCGTCCTGCGGTTCTTCGTACACGGGGTTTGGCTCTACGGCTCACCTGGGACAGGCTTGGGTACGGACTTCTTGGTCGACACGATTTTTGATCGCTGTCTTGTCGAGAAGTGCGGCAAGGCGGGCCTTGCGGGCACTAACCAACGCCTAATCGGCTGCAATGGATTTGGCATCGGCTCGGGGCGCTACGATAACGAGAGCTGGATAGTCTCCAACTGCATCGCTAAAAACATCGGCAATAATGGTTTCTTGCTGGAGAACTTGAACAGCAACAAGGATTCACTTAATAACCAGTTCGTCAACTGCATTGCGTACGAATGTGGTATCGCTGGATTCAATGTTACTGGGGTTAGTCAGGTCATCGCATCCAACTGCATCGCCTACAAGAACTACGAGCATGGCTTTTTCATCAACAGTGATGATGCAGGCTCCACCACCAACCCTAAGCGTGTCCTGCTCAACAACTGTATCAGCTCGCACAACGGTACCTCGGGTCAGAATAGTGGGGATGGCTTCTATATTGTCGACTTCTTTACCGCTGGCAATCGCCTCAAGAACATCACCCTTATGGGCTGCATCAGTTTCGCCAACTCAAACCACGGCATCAGGGTGCGTGATGCCAAGGGGATTATTATCAGCGGGTGCAGGTCGGAGGGGAACCGCAATCAGGGAATCATTCTCGACAGCACAAAGTCCACCAACCCTGTGACGGACATATCCATCACAGGCTGTCACGTGCTGAATAACAGCAACCCCGCTCTTGGCTCGACGACCGACCATGACGGCATCTTAATTCAGATCCCTACGAATGGTGGTGCTATCGCAAACGTAGTAATCGCAAATAATCGCTGCTACGACGACCAGGCAGTGAAGACGCAGAGGTTCGGGATCAACATCTCGGCATCGGCCTCTATTGCTGATATCACCGTGCTAGGAAACGATCTCACCGGCAATAAAGATACAAACCCGCTCTTCATTGGTTCATCGACGGGCAAAGTGATCGTCTCTAACAATCTAGGCGTTAGCGAAACGGTAGTCCGAACCGGGACTACAACTGTAGGCAGAACCGAGAGCGTAATCCTCTACAACAACACTAGCCCGGTCACTGCCACGCTACCGGATGCCACTAAGGTGCCTCCGCAGCGCCGCGTCACGATCAAGGACTATCGCGGCTCTGCGGCGACGAACAATATCACGGTCGCCACGATGAACTCCCAGACGATAGATGGAGTCGCCACAAAAACTATCAACGCCAACTATGGCAGCCTGTCGTTCATATCCGACGGCTCTAACTGGTTCGTTGTCTGATGCTTGGTGCGATGTCATTCGCAACGTCGGCATTTGGCTCTAACGCTAGCTTGCTGCTACTGCTCGGGCGAGCTGGGATGCGCGGCTCGATATTGACGACGAATTCAAAAACGTCGATACTTAGGAGCGTATAGAGGCAGATTATGAGCACGACACTGAATATCGAATCCTTCAGCCGGGTGAACCTCCACGAGCAGGGCTCGCTCAAGGCGGGTGCCAACGCCGGGGATGATCAGGTCGTCCTGGTGAGCACCGAAGGTTTCACCGCGGGCGACATCATCTACCTCGGCGTGTTGAGCCGTGACGGCTGCGAGAAGGCCGTGGTGCAGTCCGTAGACAGCGAGACGGGTATCAGCTTGGTTGAGCCGCTCGGCTTGTCTCACGGGCTCTCAGAGCCCGTGACGTCGGTACTTGGAGACCGCATCCGGATCTACCGGGCACCGAACGTTGATGGCAGCGTTCCGGCGGACATCGCTTTCACCGCCTTGAACACGCGCTCTATCGACCCAGATCAGCAGTCGACGTACTTCACCGACAGCTCGGGCGACGCAAACTACTGGTACAAGGCCACCTACTACAACGAGGCCACCACCGAGGAGACCGAGCTGGCCGCTGCTGTGCCGGTCCGCGGTGACGACTTCGGGCACTACGCCAGTCTCACCGAGATCCGCAGAGATGCCGGTCTGCTTAACGCGCACAACCTCAGCGACGTGACCGTAGACCAGAAGCGGCGCCAGGCCGAGGCGGCGATCAACACCGCCCTCGGCAGCCGGTACACCGTGCCGTTCAAACCGGTGCCTGACTTCATCCATGAGCTGACGGTTCAGTTGGCAGCTGGCCTCCTGATGGAGCACGAGTTCGGCGAGTACTCGAAGACTGCCGCCAAGAAGCTCAAAGATGCACGCGCACAGCTCGACTCGCTGCGTGACGGGGGTGAAACGCTGACCGATGGCGAAGGTAACTCGCTCACCGCCGGAAGTGGCGTCTCCTCGTATCCCGACTCCGATGCGCCGCGGGCATTCACGATGGGGCAGAGGTTCTGATGGCGAACAAGATGACGTTGGACCTGGAGGTAGATGGGGCGAAGCCGATCGTCCAGATGCTCGCGTTGATCGGCGGCGATCTTCATGACCTACGTGGCGCGATGCAGGACATCGGGAGGGCTGGCAAGCCGTTCTTCAGCGGCCAGGTGTTCGCCTCGCGCGGCGGCGTCGTCGGCGAACGCTGGGCAAGGCTCAGCCCGGCCTACGCGCGTTGGAAGGCTCGGGCTTACCCTGGCCGGCCACCGCTCGTCCGCAGCGGCGTCATGCAGCGGTCGTTCTTCTACAGGACGACCTCCATGAGCGTGACCTTCGGCAACCACGCCCCCTACTTCGGCTACCACCAGTCAAGCGCAGAGCGTCGCAAGATCCCGCGCCGCGTGATGCTCAAGTTGACGAACCAGTTCCACGACGACGTGGTGCGGATAATCGCTCAGGGGCTCGCTCGCCGGATCGCCGCTAGGAGCCGAGGATGAGCTTCAAGCAGCCCGCCACCGCGCTCTATGACTTCCTTCGCGAGTCCTACTCGAAGGGGCCGTTCGCCGCCTTCTACGAGGGCGATCCCGGCTTGATCGCCAACTCCAACCTGCCGTGCCTGGTGGTGGAGAAGCTGCGTGATCAATCCACCGCTGGCCCAACCGGGTTCCAGCGGGTCACCGAGACGCTGCGGGTCAAGGTGGTTATGA
Source organism: Nocardia sp. NPDC050697 (assembly GCF_040654395.1). Classification (NCBI taxonomy): domain Bacteria; kingdom Bacillati; phylum Actinomycetota; class Actinomycetes; order Mycobacteriales; family Nocardiaceae; genus Nocardia; species Nocardia sp. NPDC050697. The sequence goes on along the minus strand of NZ_JBFAHY010000010.1, from coordinate 59,081 downwards.
ACAAGCAGGACGACTGGACCGGGCAACACGAGCTGGTCGACACCACCGAGAAGAAGATCCGCGACATCGTCGAGGACCGCGATCCCGAGACCGGGCGCTACCTGCCCAACACGCTCAAGCACGCCCTCATCCACCGCTTCGAGGTGAACGGCCAGGGCATCAACGACGACATGACCTTCGAGCTGGGCGTAGACCTTCGCCCGGAAGACACCATCACGGAAGAGGGGCATCTGACTATCTCGGTTACTCACTTAGTGGCGAACCCGCAAAGAAACACTTGACGCAATATCGCAAGTAGCAGATATTAGAAGTAATGAGCAAGTATCTATACGAGAACGGTACCGATAGCGATCTGATCGTAGTTGGAGTGGGCCTCGTCAAGGTAGGGGAGCAGATCAAATCTGATCACATCATCGAAGCTCCCGGACTTACTCCCGTGAAGAATAAGCGGTCAAAAGAGAGCGACAATCAACTAGAAGAGGAAGAGGGTGATGCAGCAAGGCGAGCTTAGCAGTAATAATGGCTACTTAGCGCTTAAGCCGGAGGTTAACGAAGGCGTGCCGGTTATCCCGGACACGTTCGTACCTCTCTACGGCGAAAACCTCACGTCAAATATGAACCCGTCCACCGATACGGCTATCTTCGGGAACAAGGCCGCTCGACTCACGGTCACTCCCGGCACTCGATCGCATCCGGGCGAACTCACCGTCATGGCCGAGCCCAACACGACTGAGCACTTCTTCAACATGCTGCTGACCGGTGGTAGCAAGACTGGCTCCGGTCCGTACACCCGCCCGTTCACGGCCAGCTTCGCCAAGCCGCGCAGCTATACCGTCGACATCTCCAGCGGCAACCAGGTGTTCCGGTACATGGGCGTCCAAGCCAGCGAGATCTCGCCTGATTGGTCGGACAAGCGGCTCCGCTGGAAGCTCAAGGTCGCGGCTCTCAAGTCCTTCCTTGGCGCTGAAATAGCCAGTATCAGCACCGCCACCGTCACGCTGAAGACCCCGCTTGGTTACCCGCGCCCTACTGAGGGCTTGGTTGTGGGAGACCTCGTGGCGATCGTTGCTGACGCCGCGGGCGCCCGTCAAAACCTGGTCATTCAATCTCTGACCGACACCACCGTCACCTTTACGACCACACCGACCGGCGTTCTAGCCAACGACATGCTGATCCTGCGACCGGTAACGAACCCAGTGCTCAACCTGCTCACTGAATTCATGTGGGGCCGAACCGAGTTCCGTATCGCTGCCGACGCTGCGACCGCACTCAACGCGACGCACACACCGATGGAAGAAGGCACCGAGTTCACGATCAGCCATCCGTTCGATGACGACAACGGCGCGCAGTCAAGCGGCTCGTTCGATCCGTCCAGGCTGGTCCGCGGCAAGACAGTGGACTACACCTTCAAGGCGAAGAAGTTCTTCTATAATCCGGATGAGGTACGCAACTTCAAGGCGATGACTAAGAAAGCTCTCGTCATTCGCCTATTCAGCGACTCCGGCTACGAATGCCGCATCACCTTCAACGAAATGATTCTCGTGGCTGGAGCGAAGCCGCTTATCAAAGATCAAGAGACCGAGTACTACGAGCTTGAGTATATCGGCAAGTACAGCCAGGCCGACGGCCAGATGCTCGATGTGAAGGTCATAAATAACGTAGCTTAGGGGGTGTATGCCGAAACTATCTGAACAAGAACTGAAAGAGTTTGAGCTACCAACTCATACGGCCGAAGAGCCATCCAAGGCTACTCTGAACCTGCGCGTTACCGGTGACAACGTCTTTGCCGCTAAAGAGATGTCAGAGGGTGGCGGCACCTTCTATCTTTTGGCGCACCACATGACCAGGTGGGACTACACAGACGCTAACGGCATGGCCGTTCCTATCACTCCTGAAAACGTCGCGAAGATGGACCTTCGTGACCTACAGTTCCTGTCTGCCATCTTGCGCGCACGGATTGAGCAGGCGCTCGAAAATGCGGCCCAGGCGGTGTCGCTCGATGAAAAAAAATCCTGATTAAGTACTACTCCGCTCTGCGAGCTGGAAAAGAGTACGAGGGCTCACTGCCGGATAGGTTCAGAGGGCACTTATGGCGTCGCCTGATGGGGCAGTCATATCAGAGTATGTTGGATACTCCTATTGACGTAATCTGCGCAGACCTTGAATATATAAACATAGAGCAGGCGATGATGCCTGTCGAGTAACAGATGTATGCCCCAAGTTAGTGCCAGCGATCTCACCCTAACCATCAAAGCCGTAGACCAGGCTTCTGCCATTCTGCGCAAAGTCAACGGCGCCATAGACACCACCACCGAGTCGGCTGGCAAGTTCGGAGACTCTCTTACCCGAATCAGGGATGTAGCCCTTGGTGTTTATCTGCCTCAGCTAGGTGCGAGGATTCTTAGCGCTGGCGCTCAGATCATCACCGCCGCCGGAGACTTCGAGCAGGGCATGAATGTCTTCCAAGGGATCTCTGGTGCCACTGCCACCGAGATGGAGCGCGTTGGGAAGAAGGCTCAGGAGCTAGGCAACGACATCACCCTTCCTGGTGTCAGCGCCAAGACAGCTGCCGATGCCATGACGGAGCTCGCCAAGGCGGGCTTATCGGTCAACGAGACGATGGCCGCCTCGAAGGGCGTCCTGGCGCTTGCGAAGGCCGGCCAGTTGCAGACGGCAGATGCGGCCACGATCACCGCGAATGCCTTGTTGGCCTTCAACTTGAGCGGAAGCGAAGCCTCGCGAGTGGCCGACCTTTTGGCCGCCGCCGCCAACGCATCGAGCGCTGACGTCTCGGACATGGGCATGGCGCTCCAACAGTCAGCGGCAGTCGCTGCGCAGACGAAGCGGCCCGTCGAAGACCTGACCGCCCAGATCGCGCTCATGGCCAACGCCGGAATCAAGGGCTCGGACGCCGGTACGAGCTTGAAGACGATGATGAGCGTTCTCTCCGCCCCTACCGATGTCGCTCGCGCCGCGTTGAACGAATTAGGAGTCTCCGTCTACGACACGGGCGGAAAAATGAAGACCACCCGCGATCTGATCCTCCAGTTCACCCAAGGACTCAAGAACAAGACGGACGCTCAGAAGAACGATCTCCTTCATACGGTATTCGGCTCCGATGCTATTCGTGCCGCGAGCATCGTTATTGGCGGCGGCGTCAAGAAGTACGATGAGATGACGACCGCAGTAACGAAAGCCGGTGCAGCTCAGAAGTTAGCGGCCTCCTATTCGCAGGGATGGAACGGCATCATCCAATCCGTCGGAAACACTCTTGAGACTGTCTCGTTGAGAATCGGGCTCAAGTTGCTGCCCACCCTTAACCGGGTTGGCAGCGTGTTCGCTAATGAGCTTGGGCCGACCCTGGACGGAGTTCTCAGCACGGCGGGACGCATCAGTCGAGAAGTCGGCAGCTACCTTGCGCCGGGCCTCGGCCGTCTCGCCGCAGCGGTCAAGCAGCAGGTGATCCCTACGCTGACCATACTCAATGAATCTGTCATCAAGCCGCTGGCGACGGTGATCGGCGGGACGCTCGTTATTGGCATTGGACTGCTCGTAGACGCCCTGACGTTCCTCTCCAGCACGGCCCGGCCGTTAACGGCCACGCTCCTCGGAGTCGGAGCCGCACTCGCCGCGCTCAAGTTCGGACAGCTCGTCATGGGCGTCTACGCTTTCGCTGTAGCGCTGGACGTGGCAGCTATCGCGAGCCGCGGCATGGCGGTCGCCCTCGCCCTGTTGAACATCAATCCAATTGTGCTCGCTGCGTCTGCTCTTATCGGTGCGTTCACGATGCTGGCAGCGTTGCAGGGACCGTTCGCTATGGCGAGCAACAATACTAAGGCGGCTATCGAACGCCACAAGTCCGCGCAGGATGCGCTGAACAACTCGATGCGGGAAGCGAAAGCAGCTCAGGACGCCTTGAAGGGAGCGCTCCTCGATCAGGAGGGCGCGAGCATCCGCGTGGAGCAAGCGCAGCGGAATCTTGAGCGAGCGGTTCGCGACTTCGGCCCAAAGTCACTAGAGGCACGCCAGGCGTCGTACGACCTCAAGCAGGCGCAGCAAGCCCTCGGTGATGCGACGCAGCGCGTGGCCGAAAAGACGGATGAGGTGAAGCGAAAGCAGGAAGAGGTAGTGGCCCGGAAGGATCAGGTTAAGAAGGCGGCAGCTGAGATGCGTGACGCCGCCAATGAATCCGCTGGTGGGTTCCGGAATCTCGCGAACACCATGCAGGATGTCGTCAACCGGCAGCAGACCATCAAAGCCGGTACAGCCAATGGCTCCAGCTCGCCGCTCACCCTAGACAAGATGGGTATCAAGCTCCCCGGCCATGCCCGTGGCACCAACTACGCACCGGGCGGCCTGACGATCGTCGGTGAGGAGGGGCCGGAGCTGGTCAACCTGCCCCGCGGTTCGCGGGTTACTCCGGCCGCCCAAACGCGGCAAGTGCTCGGCGCCAGCCAGCCTGCGCAGATCAACGTCACCCAGATCATCAACAGCAAGGTCGACTACATGCAGGGCATGGCCGAGCTGGGCTTCATGCTGCGCGGAGCTGCGCGGTGAAGGACTTCGCTATCGGCACGCTGCCCTTCATGAGCAACGGCGTCGCGTCCTCGGGCTACATCCTTCAGACTCCAGTCGAAGGGCTGGACGGCCCGGACATCAGGACGACGGCGTTCTCCCGGCCCGGCGCTGACGGCATGATCGTCTCGAATCAACTCTACGACGGCCGCACGCTGAAGCTGGTGGGCAAGGTGCTCGGCACCTCATTCGAGGAGTTCGAGGCCAACCGGCGCGCTCTCATTGCCGCTGTGGCCATCCAGCGCGACAGCAACGGCTACCCGGTACCGGTGCGGGTTTCGTTCACCACGATGGCCGGTGCCAGCTTCTACGTCGACGTCCACTTCGGAAAGCCAATCATGGACTGGCAGAACCCCGTTGACGGCGACTTCATGTTGGTAGGCACCGCCCCCAGCCCGTTCATCTTCGGCGCGACGCCTGTCGTCTCGGGCAACATCAGCCGGCCAACCGGCGGCGGCTACGCGGTGCCGATGGCAGTGCCCTACATCTCGATGGCATCCACCGGAGGGGTCGTCGACTTGAACAACGTCGGCAACGCCACGGCCATGCCAATCATCACGCTCACCGGCAACCTGACTCATCCGATCCTCACCAACCGCACAACAGGGGAGCGGTTGGAGCTCGACTACACCGTGCCGAGCGGCAGCGAGGTAGTCATCGACATGGCAGAGCCGAGCATCTTGCTGGACGACTCGCTCTCCCTTATCGCGGCCAAGACCAACAGCTCAGATTGGTGGGGTCTTGAACCCGGAATTAACAGCATCGCGCTCGACACGGCCAGCGCCTCGGACGGAGGCTATGCCTCGCTCAGCTTTAATCCGCCCTATACGGGGGTCTAGTCATGAAGAGGAAATACACCTTCGAGGTCTACGACAAGCACGGCACCCTCCTGGCGGACACCTCTGCCTTCACGGCCAATCGGAGCGTCGTGCTGAGCCGCAACCGACCCGATCGCATCACCTTTACTCTCGACCTCGACAAGTACGAGGAGTATTGCCGTACATCACGTATCGACTCCCGCTTGCTGCTCACGACCTTCAGCTCGGAGATCCGCGTACGGCGAAGAGAGAAGTACATCGCGGGTGGGCAGCTCAGCTACAAGAAGTCGATCCTCCGGTCGCAGAACTCCTCGATTGAATGCCGGGTAGACGGCTACCTTGCTCTGTTTGCCAAGCGGCACACCGGCGAGACTCCCTCCGGGACCGTGCTGGAGATTCACACCAGCGACTACGGCACCGCGAAGAGTCGGAAGGATCTCGCCTGGTACCTGATCGACGCCAGCCAGCAATTGACCAACGGAGACTTCGGCATCAGCCGCGGAACTGCGGGTGGCTCGACCACGCTCTACGACAAGACCTACAGCCGGTCGAACATCTTGGATGCGCTGATCAACATGACCGAGCTTCAAACCGAGCCGATCGACATCGAGGTAACCCCGGAGAAGGTCTTCAAAACCTACGAGCACATCGGCTCTAACCGGCCTGACATCGTCTTCGAGTACCCCGGCAATATCATCGGCTTCGAAGCGCCGGATGACGCAACCGACCTCACCAACGAGGTGATCGGCCAGGGCGCAGGTAGCAATGACGGTACCCAAATTCAGTACTTCGCCGACGATTTGGTCTCTCAGTCTGATCGGCAACTTCGGCAGGATGTCTTGCAGACCAACGCCACGGACAACAGCGACAACGGTCTCACTGACGCTGCGGAGGCTCGCCTCGCCGCCAAGAGCACCCCGATGGACATTCCGGCCTTCACGGTCAACGGCAACGTTGCACCGACAGTCACCGACTACGGCATCGGCGATCGGGTGACGGTCAAGGTGAACAAGTATCCCTCCCTGTCGCACATCAACGGCACCTACCGGATTGAGCGGATCACGATCGACCTGGACGAGGAGGACAACGAGACGGTCAGACTGGAGGTGAGCGAAGTATGAATCCGGTGAACAGGGCTGAGGAAGACATAGTCAGCGCATTGGTGCGCGAGCTCCACCAGCTGAAGCGGGACTTCAACGAGTTCCGGGCGCACCCCCAGAGCATCGGCAACGGCTCGATGAACTGGGCCATCTTCCCGGTGTTCACTCTTGGGCCATACGCCATCCCGGCGGGGACGACTCAGTACTTCTCAGCGCTCTACATGGACGACTCCCTGCCCTTCACCTACGACGGCAAGGACGCGATCAACCGGCGCACCGACCTCGACTTCCTGATGAGCGTGTTCGTTGATGCGCTGGATGCCGCCCACACGCACCCGCTCGGGGCGTCCCTGACCTCCGGGCAGCGCAGCATGGACCGCGAGTGGTGGTTCGACTCCGCGGGCTCGGAGCTGTCGGAGGAGAGCGGTCAGCGACTGGTGATCATGAAGATCAAGAACACCGACTCTGTCTCGCACAACTATTACATCCAAGGTCAGGCATTAATACCCCGCCCGGCCTTGAAACCGCTTTAGGAGGGATATGGAACGAAAGATAATCATCACTGAGCAAGGGCAGCAGATACCGGTGGAAGCGCCACACGGCGTCACCGTTAGCGTGCTGCCTACGAATGACGCTGTTGCTGATGAGGTTGTGCTCGATGTAACCGAGAAGCAGTTCGGCTATCTTCAGAAACAGGCGGTGACAAATGATATATCGGCTGTTATATTGAGGAGTAAGAAGGCAACTAACTAAATATGACGAGTTTTACCGGCGTACTGGATAACAGTGAGACAGATGTAGAAGGTCACTTCAAGCTGCTCGCTCAGTTATTCAACTCCGGCGTAGCTACTTCGGTAGATGCGAATGCGCTGAAGGTCTCGCAGAAAGGCGGCGGCGCGGACATGTCCGTGGACATCGCTGTCGGTAGCGCGATCCTTAACCGACCCAATAACTCGTACGGCTACCAGTCATGGACGGATGCGGTCACCAATGTGCCGCTCGATGCGGCCAATCCGACCAATCCTCGGATTGATACTATCATTGCTTACGTCGACCCTGAAACAACGACGTTATCAGCAGCCAACTCTCCGGGCTCGTTCAAATTCAAGAAGTACACGGGTACGCCGTCCGGCACGCCAGCAGCCGTATCCGACAGCTCGATTCAAAGCAACCTCGGCTCAAGCATTGCGTGGATCAAGTTAGCCACAGTGCAGGTCGCCGCAGGGGCGATCCAGATCTTAACCGGTAATATCACTGATACTCGAAGTCCGATTACCTCTCGCCTTCCAATCGGTGACGGTGCAATCTCGGTGGCTGCGATGTTTGCCGCAGCGCTCAACCCTGAGACCCGCACTAGCGAAGCGCTGGGCAGCTTCATTCCCAGCGGTCTTACTCTGTCCTTTACCGGTGGCACCTTGAACTGGTCTGTCGCTGCCGGTGTGGAATATGTGAACGGCAAGCGTATCTCTGTGAGTGCCGCTAACGGGTCGGTCACTGCCAACAGGGATACCTACTTCTACGTGGACAGCACCGGCACAGTTGGCAGCTCCTCGGTGAATAACGGGGTTTCCGCGCCATCTCTGCCAGCCAATTCGGTATGGATCGGCATGGCAGTGAGCGGGGCCAGCGCCATCTCCAGTGTCTTCGACCTCCGCCCTTCGGCTTCGATGTCGATCAACAACCGCAACGCCTTGACTACGCCGTTCAACCTGATCATCGGCGGTATTCAGATCTCCGGCGGCACCTTCGCTGCGACCAATGGCGGCACAAATGTGACGTTCCCTCGGCCGTTCGCCTCTCCACCAGTCGCAACCGTCTCGGTGCAAGACCCCGGTAACCAGTACGCCCAGCTCTACGAAGCGCCGTCCACAACCGGCCTGAAGGCCAAGCAGTCGTACACCGGCGGTCCCTTGACCGTGCACTGGATCGCTATAGGAAAGGCTCTCTAGCTATGGCCGGTGGTGTGGACCGGTCTGCTACCGATCAGATGCAGCGCGACGTCGCTGAGCTGAGAACCGATGTAGCGGTGGTCAAGCGAGATTCGCAGCAGACGAAAGACGACGTCCGAGAGATTAAGGAAAGCATCAAAGCAATCATGGACGGGTATGTTCCGACCACGCTCTACCTGAAGGACAAAGAGCTTTACGATCGCGAGCTTAGGGATATCAGGGAGCGTACGTCTGCTGCTCAGAAGTCAGCTGATGCAGCCAACGCCATGTTGGCACGATCGAAGCCGGGAATAGATTTAAGCAATGGCATTGTGAAGCAGCTCATGTATATGTTCGGGGGAGGGGTTATCGCCGTGGTACTGCTCTACATTGCCACGCAAGGAGCATCGAGATGAGAACCGAAAAACAACTCGCCGTCTACGGCACCCTTAAATTTGCCAACCAGATCCTATTCACTGTTCTTATTCTCGTGGGACTCGGCTTCGGCATTACCTATGTCCTCCGATCAAACGAGGACGTCGCTGACTATCAATCCCTGACGCTTCAGCAGACGAGGGTCCAAGCCGGTGGCCAGGTCGGCTACAAGTTCGTCTGGACCAAGCACGTTACGGCCAGCGGCAACCTCTACCGTAGTTGGCTGCGCATGAAAAACGTTGATGGCAAATGGGTTCGAGACAATCGCTACGTGCCGGTGCTCGTCTCCGGATCGTTCCGCGTTGGGCGCGAGCGCGGGCAGCACACCAACGAGCCGATGGTTGAGGCTCCCAAGGTGCCTGGCTTCTACGTCTTGCAGGTCCGCGGTGAGTACGAGCGCGTCTTTGGCGCTGAGCCGAGCGTGGACGTGAAGGAGAGTGACAACGTCCTGGAGGTGGAGCGATGAACTTCACCCAGAACGGCTGGAACACGATAGACGGCCGGGATCTCGACCGGTCGCCGATTCCTGGCACTGATGTCGTACCGATTCCCGGTCTCCGGCCGGGAGATGTCGCGACCGTGCTGCTGCGCGTCGGCCAGCTCTTCAATGAGCGGGTGGCCAAGGTCTACAATCCCGGCTGCTGGGGATGGAACGCTCCTACTCCCATACCCGGATCGAACGTCTACTCCAACCACGGCTCGGGTACGGCGATCGACTTTAACGCGCCGAGCTTTCCGTGGAAGGTGCGCAAGATGTCGGCTGCGCAGCGCGAGGCGTGTCGGCAGATCGTCCGGGAGCTAGATGGCGTGGTGGCGTGGGGTGGTGACTTCGCAACGTTCATTGATGAGATGCATTTTGAAATCGACGCCACTCCGGATGAAGTGGCGCAGGTAGCCAAGAAAATAAGAGGAGGTGACATGACAGATTTTGAAGACGCAAAGAAGCTGATCCAGATGATCAAGCATCGCGACCCGGTTGATGAGGCCGAGGTCAAGATGTACGTCGGGCTCAAGCCCAACGAGGCTGCCGGGCGCATGCTGGATCACGAGTGGAAGGGTCAGCACGATGTGCTGAAGGTGGAGTACCCGGCTCTGGGTGAAGCGCACAAGCTCGATAAGGCTGCGATTGCAGACAAGGAAGCTGCACGAGCCGAGGTGAGCGAGCTGAAGGCAGAGAACGCGCGGCTCAAAGCCGCCGCGGGCGAGAAGAAAGTAACCGAGCTCAAGCCAGGGCTCTACGAAGTTAAGTAGGAGGCATATGAAAGTAGATCAACCAACAGCACAACCAACAGCAAAGGTCGCCGCAGCGGGCATCGGCGGTTCCGTCTCCATCATCCTGATATGGCTCGTCGGCCTAGTAGGCATCGACCTACCGCCCGAAGTGGCCTCTGCCATCACGGCGGTCATATCTTTCCTGTCTGGCTACCTGGTTCGTGAGCGAGCCTGAGCCGCTCTAACGAAGCGACTTGCGCATATGGCATCGTTAGAGTCATGATGATCTAACACAGCCACACCGGCGCTCTCACGACGTTTGACGAAGGGTTCATCATGGCTAAGAAGGTCATCCTCGTTGATGACATCGACGGCAAGGAAATCGACAGCGGATTCGAGGCGCCGGTCGAGTTCAGCTTCGATGGCAAGTACTACAAGCTGGACCTGCGGCAGTCGAACTACGAGGCGTTCCAGGAAGATCTGAAGAAGTGGATCGACGCGGCCGAGGAAGTCTCGCCGTCCGGCGCAGCGCGTGGCCGTCGTGATCCTGCGCGTGGTCCGAAGCCCGGCTCTACCCGCGCCGATACCGGCTCGGGCCGGAGCAAGGAAGAGCTGGCGGCTATCCGCGAGTGGGCGCAGAAGAACGGCCACGAGGTCTCGCCGCGCGGCCGGATCGCTTCGCCGATTCTGGAGGCATACGACGAGGCGCACAAGGCGAAGTCCTAGCGCCTCAGCACCACTTCTCCGGCACCAGATATAGCGTCGGTATCACTCCCCCGGTCGGTTTCGACCGGGGGAGTAGTGTTTCTGGCTCTACCCCTGTTAACAGACTCCCCCGGCAGGGTAGGGCAGTAGATTCCACCCCTGAAGAGGGGTATACCGCCCCGCAGGGCAGGGGAGTGCCCTAATGGTGATAGAAGTCGAGCGCCCTGCGTAGGTCGTCTGCGCGGTTGGTGGCGTCGATAATCGCGCGGGTGATCTCGTCCACGCCGCGCTGCGTCACGTCGATCAGTTGGTGCCCGCGGACTACTTGCTGCTCGTGACTGGAGTCCACCGGGACGGTCGAGTCGGTGAGCATCCCGGCTCGAGATTCGACGCTATCCATCGTCGCGGTGAAGCGGTTGAGGTCGGCGCTCAAGCCGTCGACGAGTGCTTGTGCTGAGCGGACGGCTTCACGCCAGGCGTCTTCTGCTGCTTGGTTCATGCGGTCACTCCCAACCGATATTTGGCATGTCGCGCTCCGGCTGGTCGCCCACGGTCCGGCGGCTCTCATCGTCGCGGATGATGCTTCCGATATCCCGCCCGTACAGCCGTGCCGACTGCTCCTGCGCCTGGCGCCCAAGGTTTGGTCCGGTTGGTGCGAGCGTCGTGTGGAGCGTCAGCGGATCGGACACTCCGGCGGCCGTGTTGATGCGCGCCACCGCGTCGTAAGCCTTCAGGTTCAAGATGGTGTCCGCGGTGACATGGCGGCTGCCGAAGTCGCTCGCGTGGACGCGGGCGGCCTTGACGCTGCTGTTGAAGATGACCTTCGTCCGGGCGTTGGCCATGACGGCATCCTGGGTCGACGGCTTCAGCCGGTCGATGTACTGCGTCGCCACGACGAGGCCCAAGTTGCGCTTCCGGGCCGTGGCAAACATGTCCTCGAAGTCGCCGCTCAAATGCCCGAACTGCTGGAACTCATCCAAGTACATGAAGTTCGGGATGTCCGGTCGCACCTTCACCGCCTCGCGCCAGTGCGCGGTGACGAGCATGGTGCCGATGAGGCTGGCGACCTGCTCGCTTACTCCGGCCAGGTTGATGAAGAGCAGCTTGTTGCCGGTGATCACATCAGCCGGCTCGAAGCTGGAGGTCTCCTGGTTCAGCAGGTAGCGCGACGGCTCCGGCGTCAGGATCTCCAAAAGCCGGTTCTTCAACGGCTGCGAGTTCTTCGCGATGGCGTCGGGACGCTGGCGGTGCCACTCCTCCCAGAACTGTCGGATCACCTTGTCTGGCACGGCGGCGATGGCCTTCCGCATCCACGCCTTCTCGGCGGGGGTGCGTGGATCGGCGAGCGCGGTCAGGTCGGCTATGGTGGCGCGCTCCAGGTTGGCAAGAACCGGGATGCCGTGAATGACAAGCTGATTCGCGTAGATACTGCGGTTATCTGGATACAGAGCGTCTAACAGTGCGGCGAGCTGCCCGGCCACGATGTCCGGCCGCGCCAGGCGCAGTAGGTTGAGCCCCACCGGCCGATCCGGACGGCTGAAGTCGATGGTGATGACGTCCTTCAGCCGGTGCGGCGGTACCTGGTCGAGCGCCTTCTGGAAGAGATTGCCGTCCCGCTCAATCAGGATGATCCCGCAGCCTTGAGCGATGTCCTGAGCGACCATGCCCTCCATGAGGTTGGTCTTGCCGACGCCGTTGCCGCCCGCGATGAGCGTGTGCATGGTGCCCGCCTCGTAGCTCATGGCGACCGGCCGCTCAAGTCCGGGCATCGTGCTTTTCCCGAGAACGCGGCCGAGGCGGGGCACAGACTCCGACGGGGGCATGTGCCGGGTAGATCCGCGCTTCATTCCCGGCACGTAGAAGTCGCCCATCGGCCAGGAGATGAGCGCGGCCAACTCCGTGACGCTGAGCTGCGCGGTCATGTAGAAAGGCGTGCGAGCAAGTTGAATGTCCCGCGATACCTCTTCCGGTTTGGATCGTCGGGCATAGATGTTGGCGTGGCCGCCTTCGCTCGCCATCGACCGGACGACGTTGGTCACCAGCTGACGGGCGCGGTTTTCGCTCTTCCCCCGCGCCGCGACTCTCGCAACTGCCATGTAGTTCTGATCCACCTGCTTATTGCGGCGAGTCTCCAGCTCATCCCTCCCGGCTGCGGTATTGCCGAGGAGCCGTTGGAAGGTTGAGGCCCGCGAACTCACGAGCGGGCGATCCCGTGTTGGCTGCTTCTGGTTGTCCGAGTGCGAGATGATCCACTGCACGACAACGGCATCCTGCTCGTTGACCGCGTCCTGCATACTGCCGAGGAGCCCGGCAGAGAAATCGATCGCATTGGCGATCGATAGTTCTTCAGCAGGGTGGTCCATGTGGATGGTCGCTCCATCCTGGAACTGGATGTCCGGGATGTCCTCGATGCGCGCGACCTCGATACCGGGGATGTGGACTGGCAGCTGGCCGGCCAGGTATGCCGCGGCCGACTCAGGTACCCGCAGGCGGTGGGTGATGCCGCCGTCAGCTTGAGACCAGGTTTCAAAGACGACGGTCGGGACGCCCTTGATACTGCGCCCGTGGCGGAGGTTCTTGCCGATCGAGCGCAGGAAGGCATGGATTTGCTTGTCCGTGATATCTGCGGGGAAGGTCAGCTCGTAGTAGGCGCGGTCGCTATCCAGCGCGCCCTGATTGGACCACTTCATTACCGCTCCAATGAGAAGAAGCGCCATAGCGGCGAGGGCAACAAAGAAGAGGCAGGCAGAAAGAGCGGCAAGCATCCTGCCTCAACTTTGACACACTCGAACTCGTGCGTCACCAGCGGTTTTGATCAGCGGATCATGCGGTTGCCGCCGGTGAAGAGGCGAACCAGGTAGACCACTCCGATGATCGGGAGGACGACGAAGACGACGATCAGGAGCACCTTGAGCGCTTCCATCAGGAGCGGCGCGGCGAGCGAGAAGGCGATGATCAGCGCCACGGCCGCCCACATGAACCTGATCAGTTTGTTCATCGGTATCGCCTGTCGGCTACCCGCCGAATCTCTGCTTCGGCAGCATCCGCCCGGAGGTCCGCCGCGCGCCGTCGATCTACCGACGCAACGAACAGGTCGTAGGAGGTTTCTTGCCGAGGCTGCACGTGATGCGTCCACAGCATCCAGGCGACCGCGCCGAGCACGATCAGGAGGGCGATCCCACCGATGATCAGAAGTGCCACTACACCCGCGCTCATGACGAGCCCCTACCGCAGGTACGGGTTGTGGTCGGCGCGGTAGATCGAGTCTTCTACGCGCGCCCAATTCTGAACGATGTGCCTCATCTCGGCGAGCATGCTTGGGTCGTCGCCGCACTCCTGCTTTGCCCGGTTCATCAACCGGGTGGCGTTGGTGATGAACTGCTCCGTTTCCAGCTCCCGGAGCTCGGCCTTGAACATGTTCAGGCGCGAACGGTTCTGCTCCTGAACAGCGGTAAGCCGGGTGTCACGCTCGATCCGCGCGACGGCTCGGTTGTCCGATGACCACCGCGGTCGGCTGCTTGAGGTACTGGGATCATCCCAGCGCATGAGGTTCGACATTGGAGACCTGCCTAGAGGTCGCGCTGTCCCACTGATAGGATCAGCTTGGGTGAGGCAAGGACAACATGTTGCAGTGGCATCAGTCAAGTGCTCATCGTTGAGCAGAGGAAGAAAGCAGGTTCAAAATGCCACCTGACCAGGACTTTGATGTTGCCGTTCAAGTGATCCGACAGATGTGTCAAGGTGACCTATTGTCGCTTGACAAGGTCGAATCAGGCGACTGGGAGTACGCCTACCCCGCGTTTGGGGTGAACAGCGCCGTCGAGCTGTATGACCTGATCAAGATCACTGCGGGCTCGCTCATGGATGACCCCGACGCTGACGCGATCCGCAACGCGCTTGGGCTACGCGACTCGTATGGGCCAAAGGGCAACCTGACAGACCGACGTATGCGCTACTTGGAAGAAATCGACATCACCCTAAGGTCATTGCAAGTCCGCGAGCAAAAAGGCGCGGAAATGCTTGTACGCCAGATGATTGTGATGGGCCGTGCTAACCCTGATATAAGGGAACGTGCCGAGATGAAAGAGAGGATTGCGAAGTTAGAGGCACGACTTGATAGGGCGGAGCATCGGGTGTACCACCTCGATCGTCTGAGAGAGCGCACGATGGCGATGATGGCCGATCTGTCGATACTCGTGAGACTAATCCGGGATGAAAAATTCGATGCCTCGGGCGACTATATAGGATCAGCGGATGATCCATTCTTCTTGACGACTTACCACCTCATGTCTAAACTGGCTGACCTTATCGGCCAAGCTGCGATAACGGACGACTCAAATCGGGAGGAGTACAATAATTGGCGACGGTATTTTGGTGCCCTGACGGGCACTTCCAATTTGGACGTAGAAGTCCTGAAGGCATTTCTGCTTGACCGAACGAAGGCGCTATTTGGTCCAAGTATTAGCAGTGACAATGTGCTGGCGGAGTTCTATCCGCCTTATCAGCAACGCTATCGACAAGCTCGCTCCGGCCCCCCGGACGCTCCGCCCTTCGAGCTGGTCTGACCCTCCAATGCTGCCGCCAGAGTGTCACAACCCGCGTGACAGACATGAGAAAGCCCCGGCCTATCGGCCGGGGCTCGGTTCTCAGACTGTCCATTCCATCCGTATTAGGTTGGGGTCGAACTTAGATCCTTTATACTCCGGGCAGGTGTAGCCCTTCTCCTTCGGGCGCGGATCAACATAGACAGTGAGCCCCAGAGCGCTGAGCACATCCCGCTGTTTAGCGATATTGGCATTAGCCAGCGCCTGCTTAATGTCACCGGAAAGGTCGAGGTCAACTGAGAGCCGCTGCGAGTACTCGCTTGCTATCTCACGACTAACCCCCTCGGCTGCTGCGTCAAGCTGTATCTTGATCCGTTGAAACTCGTCGCGGGAGAGCAGATTGTTCGTGTAGTAGTCCTCCGTCGCCTCAGCGATCCGCGCTTCTATCTGAGCCGATCGGGTTCGCAAATCTTCGATACTCCTCGCGTTCGATTCCTGCATCTTGAGTGCCATACCAAACTCGGGGGAGGCCAGGCGATAGGCGACCGATTCAAATACAAGATCCTCAATTGGGGCCACCATGCGCGAAACTTTGCCGCATCCAGTGAAGAGGCCGGTAGTCGGATCACTCTTCCCGCAAGCAACTTGAGGCTTGTATGTGCCGTCGCGCTGCTGCTTGCGCTTGTGGAACATCTTCTTGCCGCAGTTGCCACAGAAGATACGTCCATTCAAAGGATACTTACGGCAGCGGCCCGGATGAGGCGACTTACGGCGGTTGCGCTCGATAGCGACTTGGAGTGCCTGCCACTCTCCAGGACTCACTATCGCGGGAGACTTGGCCGGGCGGAGTACCCCCTTGTGCTCGTCCAATCCCGCATTGATCGGTCGTTCCAGCAGGTTCTTGATCTTGATTGCATTCCAAGTCTTGCCGTGCTGGGTGAGCACACCTCGCCGGTTGTACTCGTACGCAACGGCGTTGTATGAGCTGCCGTTGATCACCGCCCGTGTCATCGCAAGGACAATCTGAGCCTCCTCATCGCGGAGAGCTACCCGCCTCGGCTCGAATCCAAAGGGCCTCTGACCGCCGCGAAACTCGCCCTCTTTCGCCTTCTGCAACTTCGCGGCTTGAAGGCGCTCCTTCATGTGCTCAACCTCGTAGCGGGCAAACGCCGCCATGTTCCGCGCCATCAGTCGGCCTGCCGGAGTCGACAAGTCCAGCAGTCCGCTCTTAACGGTCTGCGTGTTGACGCTGCCCTCGTCCGAGACGACGAGGTACTCCTCAAGCTCTAGCGGATTGCGGTGAATGCGGTCTGTGTGCCAGGAGATCACCGTCGCAATCCCGCCGCTTCTCATCAGCTCAAGCAGCCGTTTATAGCCGGGGCGGGGCTTGCCGCTGTATGCCTCCATGTCGTTATCGACCAGTACGGCCACGATGGAGACTCCGAGCCGTTGAGCGAGGTCGCGGCAGTCTGCCTCCTGGCGCTCGACGCTGAGCCGCGCCCCCGTCTTGTCACGCGAAACTCGGCAGTAGATTGCTGCGTTGAGAGTCGGAACCGGGGGAATTGACGCCACCATAGGGTACCCTTATTTTCGCAGGTTGTGGCGTGTTTTGCAATGTTTCGATGAGTGCGCCGAGATCAGCGGGCGGGTCCTGGAGTCGCTCCGCCTCCCGCTGGAGGAGGGCGAGATCAGGGTCGCCCGCCGCGACGGCGTCGCCCGCTACCCGGCCCGATTCCAGCTCGTCCTCGCCGCCAACCCGTGCCCGTGCGCCCCGGCGCGCGACGTCGACTGCCGCTGCGCCCCGGCCGTGCGCCGCCGCTACCTCGGCAAGCTCTCCGGCCCGCTGATCGACCGCATCGACCTGTGGGTCCGCATGCACGGCGACCAGGGCGCGGCCTTGAGCGCCGAGCCCGCGGAGTCCAGCGCGGTGGTCAGGGCCAGGGTCATCGAGGCGCGGGAACGCGCCGCCACCCGTTGGCGCACCGACGGCTGGTCGACCAATGCCGAGGTCCCCGGCCACGTGCTGCGCCGCCGCTCGGCGTTGCCCGGCGCGGCGCTGGCGCCGGTGGAGCGGGCCATGCGGTTCGGCCGGGTCTCGGCGCGCGGCGCCGACCGCGCGCTCCGGGTCGCCTGGACCCTCTGCGACCTGCGCCGCGGCGAGCGGCCCACCGAGCACGATGTCCTCGCCGCGCTGCGCTTCCGGCAGCGGGGTACGCAGTGAGCACCCCCGAGGAGCGGATCCTCGCCTGGGTCTACCTCTCCCGGGTCGTCCTGGGCCCGTGCGCCCCGCTCGCCGCCCTCATCGCCGCCGTCGGCGTCATCGAGGCGGCACGGGCCGTCCGAGAACGTGACCTGCCCGAGGCCCTGCGCGGCCCCACCGAAGCCCGCCGCCACACCGACCGGGTCGCCGACGACCTCGCGGCCATCGTCCGGCTCGGCGGCCGCGTCATCACCCCCGACGACCCCGAATGGCCCGCCTGGCGCATGCTCGGCCTCAGCCGGCTCATCGACGCTCCCGACGGTTCGGCGCCGCTCGTCCTCTGGGTCCGCGGCGCGGCCTCCCTGACCGCCTGCACCGAACGAGCCGTCGCCGTGGTCGGCACCCGCTGTGCCAGCGGCTACGGGGCGCACGCCACCGGCGAACTCGCCGGTGATCTCGCGGCCAGGGGCTGGACGGTCGTCTCCGGCGCCGCCTACGGCATCGACGCCATCGCACACCGCGCGGCGCTCGCCGCCGGCGGCACCACGGTCGCCGTCCTCGGCTGCGGACTCGACCGCCCCTACCCGCTGCAGCACGAACGCCTGCTTGCCGAGATCGCGGAGACCGGCCTTGTCGTCAGCGAGTACCCGCCCGGAATCACCGCCCACCGCCACCACTTCCTCGCCCGCAACCGGCTCATCGCCGGTCTCGCCGACGCCGTCCTCGTCACCGAGGCGGGAGTCCGCAGCGGTGCCCGCAACACGGTGAAGTGGGGCCGCCGCCTCGGCCGTCCCACCCTCGCCGTCCCAGGCCCGATCACCTCGGCCCTCTCGGTCGGGTGTCATCGCATGATCCGCGAAGGGGAAGCGGTCCTCGTCACCGATGTGGAGGAGGTGATAAGTGAAGCCGGGCCCCTGCGCCTCGACGCCGTCGAGGTGCAGGACCGGCGACAGAGCAGGTGAGTCGCCCGCGGTCTCGTTGGGGGGTCCGCGGGCACCTCGCCGGAGTGGCCGGTACCCCGAGCTTCGCGTTCCGTTCCCGTCGGGGGTCGGGAACGTTCGTTTGCCGCGAGGTTCGGGGCACGCGGTCCCTGTTGCGGTTCGCGCTGCGTGCGGACGCCGGAGGACGCGTGAAGGCGCGGGCTCTCCGGCGGCCGCATCCGGCTCAACCGGTCTTCGATCGCATGGGCTGGTGTCACTCGGCCGGTGAGCTCGGGCGGGTACAGCTGTCGGCGCACGGGGGGGCACGCTGGAGCCTGACCCCGCGCTCGAACACCCGCGCGATGGTCGCGCATCGGCGCGGGTTCTTGCGCACGCGGGGCCGGGACGCCACGGTGGAGAGATGGAGGCTCTGCCCGACGACCTGTGCGCGCTGCTCGACGAGTACGAGCGGCACCTGCGGCTGGGGCGCAATCGTTCGGCGCACACCGTGCGGGCTTACGTGGGGGACGCACGGTCGCTGCTGGCGCACCTGGTGGCGCGGTCCGCCGATTCGGCCGTGCGAGAGCTGGACCTGGCTCTGCTCCGCTCCTGGCTCGCCGAGCAGTCGTCGGCAGGCGTGGCGCGGACGACCATGGCCCGCCGCGCGTCCTCGGCGCGAACGTTCACCGCCTGGCTCACGGCGACCGGACGGCTCGCCGCCGACCCGGGCCTGCGCCTCGCGTCCCCGAAACGGCCGCGCACCCTGCCCGCCGTGCTCAACACCGAGCACGCCGCCGCCGCGATGGACGCCGCCGTGTCGGGCGCGGCCCAGCGCGATCCGATGGCGCTGCGCGATCGGCTGATCGTCGAGCTGCTCTACGCCACCGGCATCCGGGTCGGCGAACTGTGCGGGCTCGATATCGACGACCTCGATCGGGAGCGCCGCGTACTCCGCGTACTCGGCAAGGGGAACAAGGAACGGTCCGCCCCCTTCGGCAAACCCGCCGACACCGCCCTGGACGACTGGCTACGCCATGGCCGCCCCGCTCTCGCCGTCCCCGCCTCCGGCCGAGCGCTGCTGCTGGGCCGACGCGGAAAGCGCCTGGACCAGCGCCAAGCCCGGACCGTGGTGCACGAGGTGGTCTCCGCCATACCCGGCGCACCGGACCTCGCGCCCCACGGCCTGCGGCACTCCGCCGCCACCCACCTCCTGGAAGGCGGCGCGGACCTGCGGGTCGTCCAGGAACTACTCGGCCACGCCAGCATGGCGACAACGCAGCTCTACACCCACGTGTCGATCGAGCGGCTGCGCAAGGTGCACGACCAGGCGCATCCCCGAGCCTGAGTGCCTCCGCGCGGTTGCCGCCGCGTGCGCGATGGAGTCAGGACCTGGGCCGATCCGAGCCACCCCGGGTGGAGCGGAGCCGAAGAAACCGAGCCTGGCGGCGTGGCGAATCCCGGACCGAGACGCGTGCTGTCAGCCCGGATCGACAGGCCGCGGCGGACGCCTGAGCAATGACACGAACAGGCGTATCCGCTCCCGGGCGACGATGCCGTGTCAGGCTCGAAGCGACCGTGCGACGCGTGCGACCACACGTGATGAGGATGGTCCGGTGTGAAATGCACCTGCGTCGACGTGGACTCGGGCCGGGGTGCGAGAAGGGAGCTCTGTGGACGAGGCGGAGAACGAGTCGGGGCCGGAGGTCGACTACCGGTTCACGCTCGCCAACGAGCGCACTTTTCTGGCCTGGATCCGCACCTCACTCGGGCTGCTGGCCGGCGGCGTCGCTGTGCACACCCTGGTGCAGCCGTTCCTGATCACCGGGTTCCGGCGAGCGATCGCGGTGAGCTGCGTGGCGCTCGCGGTGGTGCTGGCGGTGGGGGCATTGCTGCGGTGGCGGCGGGTGACGCGGGCGATGCATGCCGGACGGGCACTGCCGGAGACGGCGATGGTGCCGATTCTGGCGTGCGGCCTTGCCTTCATCTCGCTCATCGCCGGTATCGCGGTGCTGGTCGAGTGAACGACCCCGCGGGGGAGGGCGATACCGGGCTGGCGATCGAGCGCACGGTGCTGGCGTGGCGGCGGACGGCGATCGCGGCGACCGCGGTCGCGCTGCTGCTCGGGAATGCGGCGCTGCACCGGGGGTGGGCGCCGGGTGCGGTGGTGCCGTGTGCGGCGGCGGTCGTGATGGGTGTGCTGGCGATGGCCGGATTCCGGCGGGGGCGCGATCTTCGGCTCGGGCGGTTCGGCGGGGCCGATCGCGTCATCGCGCTCGCGGCCGGGGCGGTTGCTGTGGTCGGGTGCTTGGCGGTGGTGATCGCGTTGATCGCTCCGGCGCGGTAGCGGGAGCTATGTCCAGCCGGGCGGGGTGCGGCGGAGGGTCGCCAGGTAGGCCGCGGCTGCGGTGCGCTGGGCGAAGCGGCCAGCCGGGCCCGCCAGGCGGGTGTACCAGGAGGCGGGGCGGGAGAAGGCGGTGACGAGGCCGTAGACGGTGTCGGTGGCGCGGTCGTATTCGACGGCGAACAACTCCTCGCCGGATTCGGGGTGGCCGGGGAGGGTGCCGTAGGCGAAGCCGCAGCGGTCGCCCTCATCGAGGACGTAGACGACGCGGCAGGGGGCGGGGATACCGAGGGGGCCTACACCCAGCCGCACCGTGACGTGGCTGCCTGGCTGGGCCACGGGGGTGTCGGCGCTGCGGAAGATGCCGAGGCCGCGCTGCATGCGGTAGGCGAGGACGGCGTCGCCGAGGCGGCGGAACTCGCTCTCACCCTTGGCGATGGCGCGGCGCACCTCCAGGTGGTCGTAGCCGGTGGGGAGCGGGCCCCGGGTGGCGCCGACGTCGGGGTAGGTAAAGGGGGCGTCTGGCATAGGGCGATTCTGCCCGGCTGCCGGGAGTGCGGAAAGGGTTCATGGTTCTACCAGGGGTTTCAGGCGGAGGGGAGCGAGGCGGAGCAGGCCGAGTGGGTCGACGTACTGCGGGCGGTTGCGGATCGTCGGGTCGCGGCGGGCGCCCCAGTGCAGGCAGGCGAGGGCGGGGCAGCCCTCGTGGCCGGTGGCCAGCGTGCCGATCGGGGAGCCGCGGGTGACCCTGGTACCGGCGGTGACGCCGGGCTCGACCGGTTCGTAGGTGGTGCGAAGGCCGCCGTCGTGCCGTAGCGAGACCACGGGCTTGCCGGCGACGGTGCCGGCGAAGACCACGATGCCGTCGCCCGCGGCGAGCACCGGGCTGCCGGGCGTCGCGCCCAGATCGACCCCGCGGTGGCCGGGTAGCCAGTCGTGCTCGGGGTTGTCGAAGCGGCGCAGGACCACGGGGCGTGGTCGCAGCGGCCAGTCGAACGGCGGGCCGGTGAGCGGCGTGAGCGGCTCCGTGAAGGGCGGTGCGGTGCCGGGATGAACGACGCCGGGCGCGCCGGGCGGCGCCGAGCCGGGCCGGGCGATACCGGGCGGCTCGGCACCGGCGACCGGCGCGACGGCGAGCGCTACGACCACGGAGAACAGCAGGGTGTGAACGGTGAGGGAAGGCACCCCACCGACCCTGCCGAAACCACCCCGACCCCCGCGATACCCCACCGCGCAACTGTGGACAACCCGGAACCTGGGGATAAACCACCGGGGGCGATTTCTTCCCGGACGTCTCGCGACGTAGACTGGCCGAGCGGTCCGTGCATCGCACCGACCGACTTCGCGCGCCATCGTGCCCGTCGCCTCGGCGCTGTTCGAACAGAGCTCCTCTTCGCAGGATAATCGCTCGCCTCGATCGGTGCCCGTCGACGGGGAATCGTCGGCTGGTCCCGCCCTCACCGGCGGGCCGGCGATTCGATGACGCTAGGGCTGCGGGTCACCGACCCGCCGCGACAACCGGCAACGAAAGTGAGATACGGGAGCTATGGCTGTCGTAACCATGAAGCAGCTGCTCGACAGCGGCGCGCACTTCGGACACCAGACCCGGCGCTGGAACCCGAAGATGAAGCGGTTCATCTTCACCGACCGCAACGGCATCTACATCATCGACCTGCAGCAGACGCTGACCTACATCGACAAGGCGTACGAGTTCGTCAAGGAGACGGTCGCCCACGGCGGCACCGTGCTCTTCGTCGGTACCAAGAAGCAGGCGCAGGAGTCGATCGCGGCCGAGGCCACCCGCGTGGGCATGCCCTACGTGAACCAGCGCTGGCTCGGCGGCATGCTGACCAACTTCTCCACCGTGCACAAGCGTCTGCAGCGCCTCAAGGAGCTCGAGGCGATGGAGCAGACCGGTGGCTTCGAGGGTCGCACCAAGAAGGAAATCCTCATGCTCACGCGTGAGATGAACAAGCTGGAGCGGACCCTCGGCGGTATCCGTGACATGGCGAAGGTGCCGTCGGCGATCTGGGTCGTCGACACCAACAAGGAGCACATCGCCGTCGGCGAGGCGCGCAAGCTGAACATCCCGGTCATCGCGATCCTGGATACCAACTGCGACCCCGACCTGGTCGATTACCCGATCCCGGGCAACGACGACGCGATCCGCTCCGCCGCGCTGCTGACCAAGGTCGTCGCCTCCGCGGTGGCCGAGGGTGTGCAGGCGCGGGCCGGTGGCTCCGCGAGTGACGACAAGCCCGAGGCGGGCGCGGGCGAGCCGCTGGCCGAGTGGGAGCAGGAGCTGCTTGCGCAGGCCGCCCCCGCCGCCGAGGCCGCCCCGGCTGCCGAGGCTCCGGCCGAGGCCGCTGCCGACGCCCCGGCCGAGGCTCCCGCCGAGGCCTGATCGACGTCCTCGTTACCTGCTGTTCCAGCGGTGGTCACGGCGCACTGCCACCGTGACCACCGCTGACCGGTATTCCCACCTTTTTCGAAGGAGGCTCGCCACCCATGGCGAACTACACCGCTGCCGATGTGAAGCGGCTCCGCGAGCTCACCGGCTCCGGAATGATGGACTGCAAGAACGCCCTGGTCGAGACCGACGGTGATTTCGACAAGGCCGTCGAGCTGCTCCGCATCAAGGGCGCCAAGGACGTGGGCAAGCGTGCCGAGCGCACCACCGCCGAGGGCCTGGTCGCCGCCAAGGGCGGCGTCCTGATCGAGATCAACTCGGAGACCGACTTCGTCGCCAAGAACGGCGAGTTCCAGGCGCTGGCCGACAAGATCGTCACCGCGGCCGCCGCGGCCAAGCCGGCCGACCTGGACGCGCTCAAGGCGCTCGACCTGGGCGACGGCGAGACCGCCGACGGTGCGCTGCAGGCGCTGGCCGCCAAGATCGGCGAGAAGCTGGAGCTGCGCCGGGTCATCGCGCTGGACGGCCCGGTCGCCACCTACCTGCACAAGCGGGCCTCGGATCTGCCGCCCGCCGTCGGCGTGCTGATCGAGTACCAGGGCGAGGGCGACGCCGCGGCCGAGGCCGCGCGGGCCGCCGCCATGCAGGTGGCCGCGCTCAAGGCCAAGTACGTGACCCGCGACGAGGTCCCGGCCGATCTGGTGGAGAACGAGCGCCGCATCGCCGAGCAGACCGCGCGCGAGGAGGGCAAGCCGGAGGCGGCGCTGCCCAAGATCACCGAGGGCCGCGTGAACGGCTTCTTCAAGGACGTCGTGCTGCTCGAGCAGGCCTCGGTCACCGATTCCAAGAAGACCGTCAAGGCGCTGCTGGACGACGCGGGCGTCACCGTGACCCGGTTCGCCCGGTTCGAGGTCGGCGCGAGCTGATCCCGCCGCACCAGGCATCCGAAGGCCCCCCGGTGTTCACCGGGGGGCCTTCCGCGTCCCGTGCGGGGCATGAGGCAGGATAGGGGCATCCGTGTGTCGCCCTCCCCGCTCGAGCGGGTACGTCGGCGCGCCCGGAGTGCCCGCAGTCAGTACGTTCCGGTCCGCCGGAACCAGCTCCCGAGGAGATCAGCACCGATGACGGACCCGGGGATCGAACGCCCAGGCTACGACCGGGTGCTGCTCAAGTTGGGCGGCGAGATGTTCGGCGGCGGCCGGGTCGGGCTCGACCCCGACGTGGTGCAGACGGTGGCGGAGCAGATCGCGGAGGTCGTCGCCACCGGCGTGCAGGTCGCCGTGGTGATCGGCGGCGGCAACTTCTTCCGCGGCGCCGAGCTCGAGGAGCGCGGCATGGAGCGCGCCCGCTCGGACTACATGGGGATGCTCGGCACCGTGATGAACAGCCTTGCGCTGCAGGACTTCCTGCAGAAGCAGGGCGTCGACACCCGGGTGCAGACCGCGATCACCATGGGCCAGGTCGCCGAGCCCTACCTGCCGCTGCGCGCCCGCAGGCACCTGGAGAAGGGCCGGGTGGTGATCTTCGGCGCCGGGATGGGCATGCCGTACTTCTCCACCGACACGACGGCGGCGCAGCGCGCGCTGGAGATCGGCGCCGACGTGGTGCTCATGGCCAAGGCGGTGGACGGGGTGTTCAGCGCCGATCCGCGGGTGGATGCCGACGCCATGCTGTACGCCGAGATCACGCACCGGGAGGTCATCGAACGCGGCCTCAAGGTCGCCGACGCGACGGCCTTCAGCCTGTGTATGGACAACCAGATGCCGATGCTGGTGTTCAATCTTCTGATCGAGGGCAATATCGCCCGGGCCGTTGCCGGTGAGAAGATCGGCACATTGGTCAGGTCCTGAGACCGCGACCCCGCGCGGTACCCGCCCGCGGAACCGGAATGACGACGCTGTGGAGGAAACGGTCGTGATTGATGAAGCGCTCTTCGACGCCGAGGAGAAGATGGAGAAGGCCGTCTCGGTGGCGAAGGACGATCTCGGCTCCATCCGCACCGGGCGCGCCAACCCCGGCATGTTCAACCGGATCGTGGTCGAGTACTACGGCAGCCTGACGCCGATCACCCAGATGTCCAGCATCACGGTGCCGGAGCCGCGCATGGTCGTGATCAAGCCCTACGAGAAGAGCCAGATGGGGCCGATCGAGACGGCGATCCGCAACTCCGATCTCGGCGTCAACCCCACCAACAACGGCGACATCATCCGCATCTCCATCCCGCAGCTGACCGAGGAGCGCCGCCGCGACCTGGCGAAGCAGGCCAGGGGCAAGGGGGAGGACGCCAAGGTCGCCATCCGCAATGTCCGCCGCAAGGCGATGGACGAACTCGGGCGCATCCAGAAGGATGGCGAGGCGGGCGAGGACGAGGTCGGCCGGGCCGAGAAGGAACTGGACAAGACCACCGCCAGGTACGTCGGCCAGATCGATGAGCTGGTCAAGCACAAGGAAGCCGAACTGCTCGAGGTCTGAGACCCGATCGCGGGTTCGGGGAACGAACGGGAACTTTTGAGTTGAGCGACGGGACGATCGTGGTCGACAAAGCCGCTGCGGCCGAGGAGCCGACGCCGCCGGGCACAGAACCTCCGCCTGCCGGGGCGGCCTTCGCGCCTGCCCCGGCCGCCGCGCCGCCGGAGCCCGCTCCGGCGGCCGCGGGCGGCTCGCGGGCGGGCCGGAACCTACCGGCGGCGCTCGGCGTCGGGTTCGGGCTCGGGCTCTCGCTGATCGCCATCCTGCTCTTCGTCCCCAAGGTCTTCATCCTGGTCGCTGGCACCGCGATCGGCATCGCGACCTGGGAGGTGGCCAAGCGGCTGCGCGAGGCCGACGTCCTGGTCCCGCGCATCCCGCTGATCGCGGGCGGGCAGGCGGTCTTCTGGCTGGGCTGGCCATTCGGCGCGAACGGCGTCGCGGGGGCCTTCGCGGCCACCGTGCTGGTCTGCATGGTGTGGCGGCTCTTCGACCACGGCCTGACCGTGGCCCCGCGGAACTTCCTGCGGGACACCGCGATCACCGTCTTCACGCTCGCCTGGATCCCGCTGCTCGCCTCGTTCTCGGTGCTGCTGCTGCTCGAACCCGACGGCAACCTGCGGGTGCTCACCTTCATGATCCTGGTGGTGTGCTCCGACGTCGGCGGCTACGTCGCGGGCGTGCTCTTCGGGCGGCATCCGATGGTGCCGTCGATCAGCCCGAAGAAGTCCTGGGAGGGGTTCGGCGGCTCGCTGGTCTTCTCGGTGATCGGCGGGCTGCTCACGGTGACGCTGCTGCTGGAGGCGAACTCCATGATCGGCGTCGTGCTCGGCGTCGGGCTGGTCGCCGTCGCCACCGTCGGCGACCTGATCGAGTCGCAGATCAAGCGGGAACTCGGGATCAAGGACATGGGGACGCTGCTGCCCGGCCACGGCGGCATCATGGACCGGCTGGACTCCATGCTGCCGTCGGCGTTCGTCTCCTGGCTGGTGCTCTCCGCGCTGCTGTAGCGCGTCAGCGCGGGTGCTTGGCGAGGCGGCGCAGCTGCAGGATGCGCAGCCCGCCGACCAGGGCCATGAGCAGCGCGCCGATGATCACGCTGAGCAGCACGGTGACGCCGAGCGGCAGGGTGAAGTCCCAGAAGAAGAGGCTCACCGGCACCTGGTCCAGGTTCTGCAGGATGAAGATCAGCAGCACCACCAGGATGACGGCGCCCGCGACCAGCCCGCTCCACGCGTAGCCGGTCTTCGAGGAGACCGAGACCTTCTTGCGCTGCACCGGCGCGGAGACCTCCCCCGGCGCGGTGCCGGGAGCGTCGCCGAGCGGATCGGCGGTCGCCTTGGACAGCGGATTCGGCTCGGGTGCTGGCGTGGTGGTCATGCTGCACGGATACCCGCTACCAGCGTGATTACGCGCGGATGGGACACTGGTAGCACTATGGTCGCCTCCCTTCCGCTCGTTTTCGATGCCCCGCGCCGCGGGATGCCGCGCACGCATCTCGCCGACCTCGACGCGGAGGGCAGGCGCGCGGCCGTCGCCGAACTCGGGCTGCCCAGGTTCCGGGCCGACCAGATCGCCAGGCAGTACTACGCCCGGCTGCAGGCCGACCCCGCCCAGATGACCGACCTGCCCGCTCCGATGCGCGAGCAGATCGCCGACGCGCTCTTCCCGCCGCTGCTGACCGTGGTCAAACACGTCGCCTGCGACGACGGCAGCACCCGCAAGACGCTCTACCGCGCGGGCGACGGCACGCTGCTGGAGAGCGTGCTCATGCGCTACCCGGACCGCAACACCCTCTGCATCTCCAGCCAGGCCGGCTGCGGCATGGCCTGCCCCTTCTGCGCCACCGGCCAGGGCGGGCTGGACCGCAACCTCTCCACCGCCGAGATCGTCGACCAGGTGCGCGCCGCCGCGGCCGCGCTGCGCGACGACGAGGTGGCGGGTGGCCCGGGGCGGCTCTCGAACATCGTCTTCATGGGGATGGGCGAGCCGCTCGCCAACTACAAGCGGGTGGTCGCGGCGGTGCGCCGGATCACCGCGCCCGCGCCGGACGGGTTCGGCATCTCGCAGCGCAATGTGGTGGTCTCCACGGTCGGGCTGGCGCCCGCCATCCGCAAGCTGGCCGACGAGGGGCTCTCGGTGACGCTCGCCGTCTCGCTGCACACCCCCGACGACGAGCTGCGCGACACCCTGGTGCCGGTGAACAACCGCTGGCCGGTCGCCGAGGTGCTGGAGGCGGCGCGCTACTACGCCGACACCACCGGCCGCCGGATCTCGATCGAGTACGCGCTCATCCGGGACGTGAACGACCAGCCGTGGCGCGCGGACATGCTCGGCAAGAAGCTGCACAGGGCGCTCGGCTCGCGGGTGCACGTGAACCTGATCCCGCTCAACCCCACGCCGGGCAGCGAGTGGGACGCCAGCCCGAAGCCGGTGGAGCGGGAGTTCGTGCGCCGGGTGAACGAGCAGGGCGTGCCGTGCACGGTGCGCGACACCCGCGGGCAGGAGATCGCGGCCGCCTGCGGGCAGCTGGCGGCGGAGAACTAGTAGTTCTTCTGCGGGCGGTTGCTCGCCGCCCGCTTGCGCTCGCGCTCCTCCTCGACCCGGGTGGCCTCGGCCTGCACGGCGCGCAGGTTCTCCCGTTCGCGCAGCAGCCACTCCGGCGGCTCGGCGAGCAGGGCGTCGATCTCGGCGGCGGTGAGGTGGTCGGAGACCTCGGCGCGGGCCAGCCCGCTATTGCTGACGCCGAGCTTGCGGGCGACGACGTCGCGCGGGAAGGGGCCGGTGCGGCGCAGCTCGCGCAGCCACTCCGGCGGGTCGTCGCGCAGCGCGGCCAGTTCCTCGCGGGTAATCGGGTGCGTGCGGAACTCCTCCGGCGCGGCGGGCAGGTAGATGCCCAGCTTGGCGGCGGCCGTGAGCGGTTTCATGGTCTGCGGGTTCGGCACGCCGAGCATCCTATCCGCCGGGGCGGTGCACTACTCTCACCCGGGTGAGCAGCCCGGATTCGATCGACCCCGAGCGGCTGCGGCAGTTCGTCGCGGTCGCCGACGAACTGCACTTCGCGCGCGCCGCGCGGGGGCTCGGCATCGCCAGGCAGCGGCTCAGCCGCACGGTGATCGAGCTGGAGCAGGAGCTGGGGGAGCGGCTCTTCGTGCCGGGCGCGCAGCCGACCGAGCTGACCGCGGCGGGGGCGGCGTTCCGTGACCGGGCGCGGGCGGTGCTCGCGCGGCCGGTGCCGGCGGCGCCCGTGCCGGAGGTTGTGTCGCTGCGGGTCGGGTTCGCGCCCGGGGTGACGGTGTCGAAGTGGGAGCGGATCTGGGGCGAGCGGTTCCCGGAGGTGCCGCTGCACACGGTGCCGCTGACGCAGGCCGAGCAGGAGCGGGCGCTGCGCGCGGGCGAGGTCGACATGTGCTTCGTCCGGCTGCCGGTCGAGCGGGACGGGCTGAGCGTGATCCCGCTGTACACGGAGCTGCCGGTGGCGGTGGTGCCGAAGGAGCACCCGGTGGCGGCGTACGCGGAGATCGCCGAGGCGGATCTGGCCGGGGAGCAGCGGCACGACGGGGCCGATATCGACGGTGCGGCGGGGATCCTGGAGCTGGTGGCCGCGGGGGTCGGGGTCGCGGTGCTGCCGCACTCCATCGCGCGGCTGCACGCCCGGCGCGACCTGGTCTACCGGACCGTCACCGACCTGCCCGGCACCGAGGTGGCGCTGGCCTGGCCGAGCGCGGCGACCACCGAGCCGATCGAGGAGTTCGTCGGCGTGGTGCGCGGCCGGACCGCCCGCAGCACCCGCTCGCCCTCGGCCCGCGCCGAACCGGCGAAGGCCGCGCGGGCACAGCCGAAGAAGGCCCCGGTCAAGAAGGGTGCCGTGCGTGCCGCCCCGAAGCAGGGGCGCCGTCGCGGCCGCTGAACGCCGGCTCCGCCACGGAAGCGGTTATGGCAACCGGGTGCACCGCGCACGAACACGGCCATGAGCAACGGCCGGTGCGAAGGCGCCGACCGGCCGGTGACCGGGCCGGGAACTACCGGGGACGCCGCCGGTAGATGATGTCGTAGATGAAGAGCCCCGCGATGGAGAGGGCGAAGGCGACCAGGAAGATGTCCTCGACCTTGCCGTTGTGGTTGCCGATGAGCATGGCGAGCAGGGCGAGCGCCACGAACCAGCCGGCGATGCGGAAGGTCTTCGGCGATTCACCGCTCCAGCCCCAGGCGGCCGACGGCACATCGGCGGTGTCGACGTGGGGCACGACCGCGCGCTCGTTGTCGGCGGGTTCGAGTTCCGTGGCGGCCACGATCGCTCCTTCTGGCGGGAAGACGGCTACTGCCCGATATCGTGGCATACGACCGCATGTCGTAGCCAGCAGGGCTGCCACAATGGGGCGGTGTCCGACATCGTGAGAGTCCTGCTGCTCGGCAGCACCGGATCCATCGGAACCCAGGCGCTGGAGGTGATCGCCGCCAACCCCGACCGGTTCGAGGTGGTCGGGCTCGCCGCCCGCGGCGGGAACCCCGAGCTGCTGGCCACGCAGATGGCGGCCACCGGGACCCGCAATGTCGCGGTCGCCGACCCGCGCGCCGCGCAGGCGCTCGATCTCGAACTGGCCGGAGCCGACGCGGTGACCGAGCTGGTGCGCCGCACCGAGGCCGACGTGGTGCTGAACGCGCTGGTCGGCTCGCTCGGGCTGGAGCCGACGCTGGCCACCCTGGAATCCGGCACCCGGCTCGCGCTCGCGAACAAGGAGTCACTGGTCGCCGGCGGTTCGCTGGTGACCCGCGCGGCCGCACCCGGGCAGATCGTGCCGGTCGACTCCGAGCACTCGGCGCTCGCCCAGTGCCTGCGCGGCGGCCGCGCCGAGGAGGTGGACCGGCTGGTGCTGACCGCCTCCGGCGGGCCCTTCCGCGGCTGGACTGCCGCGATGCTGGAGAACGTCAACCCGGCCGAGGCCAAGGCGCACCCGACCTGGGCCATGGGGCTGATGAACACGCTGAACTCGGCCTCGCTGGTCAACAAGGGGCTGGAGCTGATCGAGACGCACCTGCTCTTCGGCATCCCGTACGACCGCATCGACGTCACCGTGCACCCGCAGTCCATCGTGCACTCCATGGTCACCTTCACCGACGGCTCGACGCTGGCCCAGGCCAGCCCGCCGGATATGAAGCTGCCGATCGCGCTGGCGCTCGGCTGGCCGGACCGGATCGCGGGCGCCGCCGCTCCCTGCGACTTCGGCACCGCCGCCACCTGGACCTTCGAGCCGGTCGACAGCGAGGTCTTCCCCGCGGTCGAGCTGGCCCGCCGCGCCGGCACGCTCGGCGGCAGCGTGACGGCGGTCTACAACGCCGCCAACGAGGTCGCGGTGCAGGCGTTCCTGGACGGCGCCATCCGCTTCCCGGAGATCGTGCGGATCGTCGCCGAGGCGGTCGAGGGCGCCGAGCAGTGGCGGGCCGAGCCGGGGTCGCTGGCCGAGGTGCTCGCCGCCGACGACTGGGCGCGCTCCTTCGCCGCCGCCGCGGTGCGCGGGCGCTCGGCCTGATCGGCGGGGCTGGTACGGTCCCGCACCGCTACTGTTGACCACAGGCGTCCGGCGCCGAGGGCCGGGATTCGCAGGAGGACTGGAGTTCAGATGGTGTTCGCGTTGGGCTTCGCCCTGTTCGCCCTCGGCATCACGATCTCGGTCGCGCTGCACGAGTGCGGCCACATGTGGGCGGCCAAGGCGACCGGCATGAAGGTGCGGCGCTACTACATCGGCTTCGGCCCGAAGGTCTTCTCCTTCCAGCGCGGCGAGACCGAGTACGGCCTCAAGGCGCTGCCGCTCGGCGGCTTCTGCGACATCGTCGGGATGACCGCGCTGGACGAGGTGCCGCCGGAGGACCTGGACCGAGCCATGTACCGGCAGGCCACCTGGAAGCGCATGGTGGTGATGTTCGGCGGCATCGCGATGAACTTCCTGCTGGGCTTCCTGCTCGTGGTCGTGCTCGCCATCGGCTGGGGGCTGCCGCAGCTGGACCCGGTGGAGACCAAGCTCGGCAACATGAACTGCGTCGCCACCGCCAACCCGGACGGCACCCTGCAGGAGTGCACCGGCACCGGCCCCGCTCAGCGCGCGGGGTTGCGACGTGGCGACGTGGTGACCGCCGTGAACGGCGTCGCGGTGCGCACCTGGAAGGACTTCCAGCGCGAGACCCAGAAGCAGACCGGCACCTTCGACTACACCATCGAGCGCGACGGCGCCGAGCTCACCGTCGCGGTGACGCCGGAGCGCACCGTGCGCTACGACGACAAGGGGCAGAACCCGCGCGAGGTGAGCGCGGTCGGCGTCGGCTCCTACGGCGCGGAGCCGCCGCAGAAGTACGGCGTGCTCGCCGCCGTGCCCGCCTCGCTCGCCTTCACCGGCGACATGTTCGTGCGCACCCTGGAATCGCTGGCCCAGATGCCGGCCAAGGTGGCGGCGCTGTGGACCGCGGTGACCGGCGGCGAGCGCGACCCGGAGACCCCGGTCAGCGTGTACGGGGCAAGCCGGATCGGCGGCGAGACCGCCGAGCGCGGGCTCTGGGGCATCTTCATCCTGGTGCTGGCCAGCCTGAACTTCTTCCTCGGCGCCTTCAACCTGCTGCCGCTGCTGCCGCTGGACGGCGGGCACATGGCGGTCGTGCTCTACGAGAAGGCGCGCAACTCGCTGCGGGCCTGGCGCGGGCTGGCCCCCGGCGGCCCGGTCGACTACCTGAAACTGCTGCCGCTCACCTACGCGGCGGTGGTCATCGGCGGTGCGTACATGGTGCTCACGCTCACCGCCGACATCGTGAACCCGGTCAAGCTGTTCCCCTGATCACCGCTGTCACCGGCCTCACACCGAGCGCACTTCCGGAGCGCGACTAAGCTCGATGGCGCAACGGCTCGACCACGCACGTGAGGAAGAAGGCAGCCGAGAAGTGACAACCATCGGATTGGGGATGCCCGCCGCGCCCGCGGCCGTCCTCGCACCCCGTCGCAAGACCCGCCAGCTCATGGTCGGCGGTGTCGGCGTCGGCAGCGATCATCCGATCTCGGTGCAGTCCATGACGACCACCAAGACGCACGACATCAACGCCACGCTGCAGCAGATCGCGGAGCTCACCGCCTCCGGCTGCGACATCGTCCGGGTGGCGTGCCCGCGCCAGGAGGACGCCGACGCGCTCGCGACCATCGCGAAGAAGTCGCAGATCCCGGTGATCGCCGATATCCACTTCCAGCCGCGCTACATCTTCGCCGCGATCGACGCCGGGTGCGCCGCGGTGCGGGTGAACCCCGGCAACATCAAGGAGTTCGACGGCCGGGTCAAGGAGGTCGCCAAGGCGGCCGGGGCGGCCGGGATCCCCATCCGGATCGGCGTCAACGCGGGCTCGCTCGACCAGCGGATGCTGGCGAAGTACGGCAAGGCCACGCCGGAGGCGCTGGTGGAGTCGGCGCTCTGGGAGGCCGGGCTCTTCGAGGAGCACGGCTTCGGCGACATCAAGATCTCGGTCAAGCACAACGACCCGGTGGTCATGGTGGAGGCGTACCGGCAGCTGGCCGCGCGGAGCGATTACCCGCTGCACCTCGGGGTGACCGAGGCCGGGCCCGCGTTCCAGGGCACCATCAAGTCGGCGGTGGCGTTCGGCGCGCTGCTCGGCGAGGGGATCGGCGACACCATCCGGGTCTCGCTCTCCGCGCCGCCCGCCGAGGAGATCAAGGTCGGCGGGCAGATCCTGCAGTCGCTGAACCTGCGGCCGCGCAAGCTGGAGATCGTCTCCTGTCCGTCCTGCGGGCGGGCCCAGGTCGACGTCTACACGCTGGCCAACGAGGTTTCCGCCGGGCTGGAGGGCATGGAGGTGCCGCTGCGCGTCGCCGTCATGGGCTGCGTCGTGAACGGGCCCGGCGAGGCGCGCGAGGCCGATCTCGGTGTCGCCTCGGGCAACGGGCGCGGGCAGATCTTCGTCAAGGGCGAGGTCATCAAGACCGTTCCCGAGGCGCAGATCGTCGAGACGCTCATCGAAGAGGCGATGCGCATCGCCGAGGAAATGGGCGACACGTCATCCGGCGAACCCGTTGTGACCGTCGGGTAGAAGGTCAAGGTTCGGTACTAGCTGTACCGCTTCGGCCCGGTTCGTGGCAGGCTGGCACTCGTGCGGAGTCTGCTGGAGCGGGCGCGGCTCCCGGCCGCGCGACAGCTCGCGAACCGGGATCTCGCGCAGGTGCTGCGCGTCCTGGATACCGATCCGGTCGCGTCGTGCATGGTCGCGGCCCGATTGCAGGAGTACGGCCTGGATGCCAGGTACGGCTACGGCGAGCTGTGGAGCCGGGGCGACCCGGGCGATTCGCTCTGCTTCTCCGGCGCGAACCTGGTACCGCTCCGCGGCGATGCCGCCTCGGTGAAGGCCTTCGCCGAGCGGGCGCTGCGATTTCCGCGCATGTGTTCCTCGGTGGTCGGCCGCCGCGAGCTGGCGCTCCCGCTGTGGGAGGCGCTGGCCGGGCACTGGGGGCCGGAGCGCGAGGTGCGCGGCGTGCAGCCGCTGCTCGCGCTGGCCGGGCCAGCGACCATCGCCGCCGATCCGGAGGTGCGCAAGGTGCGCCCGGATGAGCTGGACCGCTACCTCGAGGCCGCCATCGCCATGTTCATCGAGGAGGTCGGCGTCGACCCGAGGGCGGGCGACGGCGGCCGCGGCTACCGCAGGCGGATCGCCGGGCTCATCGAATCCGGCCGCGCCTGGGCCCGGTTCGCCGACGGCGAGGTGGTCTTCAAGGCCGAGGTCGGCGCGCTCTCCCGGCGCACCGGGCAGATCCAGGGCGTGTGGGTGCACCCCGAGCACCGCGGGAAGGGGCACGGCGCCACCGGCACCGCCGCGGTCGCCAATGCGGTGGTCGCCACCGGCCGCACCGCCAGCCTCTACGTGAACGACTACAACGACGCCGCGCGCCGCGCGTACCGGAAGGTCGGCTTCCAGCAGATCGCCACCTTCGCCACCGTTCTGCTGGACTGACCGGCCGAATTCCCGGTGCGCCACCGGGGTTTGCCGGTCGATCGCCGGTTACCATCGGGCCGTGTCGATCCGGATGGTCACCACGCTCGCGGCGACGGTCTGCACGGTGCTGGCGGCCGTGGGCTGCTCGGCGGGCCCGCAGGGCCCGATCCCCGTCGCCGACGCCTTCGTCGAAGCCTTCGCCGAACGCCGCACCGGCGACGCCGCCGAACTCACCGGCCTCCCCGAGAAGGCAGGCCCCGCACTGGAATCCGCGTGGAAGAACCTCCAGGCCGAGAGCCTCGAGGCGACCACGGGACAGGCCAGGGTCAGCGGCGACACCGCGACGGTCGAGTACACCTACGAGTGGAAGCTGCCGAAGAACCGGGTCTGGAGCTACTCCGGCCAGCTGCAGATGGGCAAGATCGACGGTCGCTGGGCGGTGCGCTGGACCTCCGCCGACATCCACCCGCGGCTCGGCGACACCCAGACCATGGTGCTGCGCGCCGACCCCGCGCCCAAGGCCAGGGTGAACGAATCCTCGGGCAGCGACGTGCTGGTGCCGGGGCGGGTCTCCCGGGTCACCTTCGACACCGGCGCCGCCGCCGACCCGGGCGGCACCGCCACCGTGCTCGCCCGCGCGCTGCACCGCTTCGACACCGAGCTGACCCCGCCGAAGATCCTCGCCGCGGCCCGCGCCGCGCACGGCCCGCACACCGTGATCGCGCTCAACGAGGTGGAGGCGGACCAGGTCACGAACGAGCTCATCGGGCTGCCCGGCGTCACCCTGGTCCCGGAGTGGGACATGGTGCCGACCGACCGGAAATTCGCCCCCGACCTCATGACCCAGGTGCGGCAGACGGTGATCACCGAGGTCGACGGCAGGGCGGGCTGGAGCGTCGTCACCGTGAACGCCAATGGCGCCGACACCGACGTGCTCACCGAGGTGGCCGCGCAGCCGGCGCCCTCCTTCGCGCTGAGCGTGGACCGGTTCGTGCAGAACGCGGCGCAGCGCGCGGTGGACGTGCGCCGCGACGAGCAGACCATGATGGTGGTGATCCGCCCCTCCACCGGGGCGATCCTCGCGGTGGCGCAGAACGAGGCCACCGACCGGGACGGCCCGATGGCGACCATCGGCCAGTACCCGCCCGGCTCGATCTTCAAGACCGTCACCGCGACCGCCGCCATGACCGCCGGGCTCGCCACCCCGGACACCGTGCTGCCCTGCCCGAGCCGGATCACCATCGGCGAGCGCACGATCCCCAACTACGACCTCTTCAGCGTCGGCAGCGTGCCCATGGCGACCGCGTACGAGCGCTCCTGCAACACCTCGTTCGCCAAGCTCGCCAGCGAGTTGCCCGGCGACGCGCTGCACGGCGCCGCCGCCTCGCTCGGGGTCGGCGCCACCTACACCGTGCCCGGGCTGCCGACCTTCTCCGGCTCGGTGCCGCCCGCCGAGGAGCTGGTGCAGCGCACCGAGGACGGCATCGGCCAGGGCCGGGTGGTGGTGAGCCCGTTCGGCATGGCGCTGATGGCGGCCACCGTCGCCACCGGCCGGGCCCCGGTGCCGTGGCTCATCGGCGGCCGCACCACCGAGATCGAGGGCGAGCGCCCCGACCCCGCGCCGGAGGCGATCGACGGGCTGCGCACCATGATGCGCAAGGTGGTGACCGGCGGTACCGCCGAGCGCATCATCGACCAGGGCGAGGTCTACGGCAAGACCGGGGAGGCGGAGGTGGACGGCGGCTCGCACTCCTGGTTCGTCGGGTACCGCGGTGACCTCGCCTTCGCCACCCTGCTGGTCAAGGGGGGTAGCTCGGACAATGCCGTCGCGGTCACCAGGGACATGTTCACCGCCCTGCCGCCGGACTACTGATCGGTGCGGTGCAGGGTGGCGGCGAGGTGGTGCGTCAGCGGCTCGCCGACGGCGGCCATGCGCACGGTGTAGCCGAGCGTGTCGTCCCGGATGGTGAACGAGCGGCCCATCGCCGTCACCCGCTTCGCGGTGCTGCTGAGCCCGACCCCGGTGGTCTGCAGTTCCAGCCGGATCGCGCCGTCGGCGATGTCGAGCGTGCTCTCGTAGATCTCGGTGATGCCGGTCGGGTGCGCCAGGATCAGCTCGACCCGGTCCGGCGCGGGGCAGCGCAGGTAGCCGGTCTCGGCGTGCAGCGGGCGGCCGTCGTCGGCGGCCCGCGTGCGCTGCCGGTAGGTGAGGAACGGGCGGCCGAGATGCCCGAACTCCACCTCCTCGAGGTAGTCGAAGGGGTCGATGGTCGGGTATTCGCCGTGGCCCTTGCCGCGCCAGACACCGAGCAGCGGGGTCAGCGCGGTGAGGGCGGGGTGCGGGGCTGGGGTGGGGGCTGCCACGGGTCGAGGGTAGCCGGTCCCCGGGCTCATCGGATCGGGCTCACCGTGTCGTCCGGGTCGATGGCGGCGATCGCGTTCTCCATGTCGGTCAACGTGCCCTCGTCCAGTACCTCGCCGCGCAGATTGACCAGTTCGTAGCCCCACCCCGGCGACCGCCGCGGACGGACCTCCAGTGCGCGTGCCGACGCGCGGGCTCGCGCCGCTTCCCAGCGGGCTTCGTCCATGTGCTTACTCATCGGTTACTCCACCTGTCGACGGATTCGGTTGTAATTTCTCCGGTGCCAGCACACCATCGGAAGCCGAAATCGGTAGGGGCGACTGGCAATTCCAGCTTGCGATGCTCTGAACTCGCTGGGCGAATTCCAGTCGGCTCGAGCAGAAATTCCAGTACGGCATGGAGGGGACGTAATGGCGGACAGTGGGTCGACGTTGGCGGGGCGGCAGTTGGCCGGTTATCTCAGGGAGGCG
The DNA here is from genome assembly GCF_040654395.1 of Nocardia sp. NPDC050697. NCBI lineage: Bacteria > Bacillati > Actinomycetota > Actinomycetes > Mycobacteriales > Nocardiaceae > Nocardia > Nocardia sp. NPDC050697. The sequence continues at coordinate 21,619 of NZ_JBFAHY010000010.1, read as the reverse complement.
CGGCAGGGGCTGAAGTTGACGCTCGCGGTGACCGCGGCGGCGGCTGATCTCAGCACGTCGGTGCTGCATCGATTGGAGAAGGGGACGCCGACCCGGTTGAAGGTCCGGGATCTGGAAGCGCTGTGCGGCGTTCTGGAGATGTCGAAAGACGAGACCGCTGCGATGGTCGGTCTGCTGCTGAAGGCGGGGGAAAAGTCGTGGTGGCACGCCTACGGTGATGTGATTCCGGCGAATTTTGACGTGTTCGTCGGGCTGGAGTCGGACGCGCGGCGGATCGTTGTTTACCAGCCTTCAATCGTGCCCGGTCTGCTGCAAACTCCGGAGTACACGCGCGTCCTGCTGGAGAACACGTATCCGGAGTGGTCCGACGAGGAGCGTCAGCGGCTTCATGCGTTCCGGATGGAGCGGCAGCGGCAGATCACCCGGCGGCACAAGCCGCTTGATCTGCTGGTGATCCTGAACGAAGCGGCCCTGCGGTGCCGGGTCGGGGGTGACGCCGTGATGGCCGCGCAGCTCCGCCACCTCGCGGAGGTCGGGAAGCGACCGAACGTCTCGATTTGCGTCCTGCCGTTCGCTGTCGGCGTTCCGTTGGGTAGCCCGATCACCCACTACGCCATGCTGGAGTTCGAGACCCCGGCGTCGCCGCCGGTGGTTCATCTGGAGACGTTCACCGGCAGCATGTACCTGGAGAAATCCGGTGAGGTGTCGCAGTACATCGACGTCACCCGCCGGTTGCAGCGGCATACACTGGGCGAAGATGTGAGCAGGAGCCTGCTTCGGAAGATGGTCAAGGAGTTCGAGCAGTGAGTGAACCCCGTTGGTTCAAGTCCAGCTACAGCGGCGATGGTGGGAACTGCGTGGAGGTCGCGTACCTGCCGAGCGGAGAGACCGGCGTCCGGGACTCCAAGAATCCCGGTGCCGGTCACCTGTCCTTCCCCGCGACCGCCTGGTCTGCCTTCGTAGCCGGTCTCAAGTAGCTACCGGCTTCTCCTGCCGGCGCAGCGCGAGCTCGTTCACCGCCCACAGCAGTGCGCCGACGGCGAGCAGGATGCCCGCGATCAGGTACTGCTGCGGGTTCCGGTCGGTGAACGGGGTCACCAGGAAGCCGCAGGTCAAAGCGCCGATGACGGGTAAAAACGTCGGCGTGCGGAAGTGCTTGTGCTCGACCGGGTCGCGGCGCAGCACGAGCACCGCGATGTTCACGATGGTGAAGACCGCGAGCAGCAGCAGCGCGGTGGTGCCGCCGAGTTCGGGCACCTGACCGACGAACAGGATCAGCGCCAGCGCGAGCACCGTGGTGAAGACGATCGAGATGTGCGGGGTGTGCCTGCGCGGGTGCACCGCGCCGAAGGCGCGCGGCAGCACGTGCTGGCGCGCCATGCCGTAGAGCAGCCTGCTGGCCATGAGCATGTTGATCAAAGCCGAGTTGGCGACGGCGAACATGGTGATGAACGCGAAGATGTGGGTCGGGAAGCCGGGGGCGCCGATCTCGACTACTTTGAGCAGCGGGGTGTCGCCCGCGCCCAGCTCGCTCGGCTCCACCAGCGCCACCGCGGTGATCGAGACCAGCACGTAGATGAGCCCGGTCAGCAGCAACCCGCCGAGCAGCACCTTGGGGAAGATCTTGCTCGGCTGCTTGCACTCCTCGGCCATGTTCACCGAGTCCTCGAAGCCGACCATGGCGTAGAAGGCGAGCGTCGTGGCGGCGATGACGCCGCCGAGCGCGGAGCGGTCACCGGTCTCGAACTCGGTGATCCGGCCGAAATCGCCGTTGCCGTAGCCGAGCGCCCAGAGCCCGATGGCGATCACGATGAGCAGCCCGGTCAGCTCGATGCAGGTGAGGACCACGTTCAGTTTGACGCCCTCGCTCACCCCGCGCAGGTTGATGGCGGCGATCACCAGGATGAAGGAGAGCGCCACCAGCGTGATGCCGATGCCGTCGCCGATGCCGAGCTCGAACGCCTCGGCGAAGTTGGCGGCGAAGGCTCGGGCCGCCGTCGACGCCGAGGTGATGCCGGAGCTCATCACCGCGAAGGCCACCATGAAGGTCACGAAGTGGATGCCGAACGCCTTGTGCGTGTACAGCGCGGCGCCCGCGGCGTGCGGGTACTTGGTGACGAGCTCCAGGTAGCTGAACCCGGTGATCAGCGCGACCAGGAAGGCGACGAGGAACGGCACCCAGACGGCGCCGCCCACCTCGTTGGCGACCTTCCCGGTGAGCGCGTAGATCCCCGTTCCCAGGATGTCGCCCACCACGAACAAGAGCAGCAGCCCCGGACCCATGACGCGTTTCAGCTCGGGTTCGGTGGCGCTGTCGGCGGTCACCTCGGCCATGGCGCACCTCCTTCAGCACTCGTTGGTGCAGAAGGGATTACCCATTCCGCGGCGGGTTCAGTCGCCGAGTTCGGCGAGGTCCGCCGCCGCGGCCGCGATCATGGCCGCGGAGTCGCGCGGGCTCAGCGCCATGGCGCGGAGCTGGTCGAAGATGACGCCGAAGCGGCGGATCTCGGCGTGCCCCTCGATCAGCTCGTCGCCGGCCAGCCCTTCCAGGTAGACCAGCTCGGGGTCGGCCGGGTTCGGGAAGTCGAGCAACGTGAAGGCGCCCGCCATGCCGGGGTGCGCGCCCGCGTCGAAGGGCAGGATCTGCAGGATCACGTTCTTGCGCTTGATCTCCTGCAGCAGCCGCTCCAGCTGCCCGCGCATGGTGACCGGGCCGCCGACCACCCGGCGGATGGCCGCCTCGTCCATCACCACCCAGAGCTCCAGCGGCTCCTCCTTGGTGAGGTTGACCGCCCGGTCCATCCTGGCCTTGGCCCTGCTCTCCATCATGGCGGCCTCGAGCTTGGGCATGGAGGTGTCGATGACGGCATTGGCGTACTCGTAGGTCTGCAGCAGCCCGGGGACCGTCGAGGTCTGGTAGTGCCGCGCCGAGAGCGCCTCGGACTCGAAGTTGATGTAGGCCGCGTAGACCTCGGAGACGCTGCCCTCGTAGGCCCGCGCCATCCCCGGTTTGAGCGCGGTGCTGAGCAGCTCGATCGCTTCCTCGCGCTGCTTGTCGTCGACGTCGTAGAGGTCGAGCATGGCCATCAGCGTGCGCCGCTGCGGCCGCGCCTGCGCTGTCTCGATCCGGTACAGCGTGGTGATGTTGATGCCGGTGCGGGTGCTGACCTCTTCCTTGCCGAGCTGCGCGTCCTCCCGCATCTCGTGCAGCATCGCCGCCAGCCGGCGCAGCCCGACGGTGAGCACCGTGCGCTTGCCTGCCATGCCACCCCTTCCGTGCGAGCCCGCGCACGGCACCGATGCGGCGCGAGCGGAGCCTCAACGGTACCGCTCGGGACGTGCCCCCGTTCACGGGTCGGGCGACGTGTCGGCGACTTGGCATCCGGCCGATCGAAACCGGGGGCCCGCGGCCCCGCCCGCTCTAGCGTTGAGGGCCGTGACCAGCAGCGCGATCCTCTCCCGTTCCGCAAAAAGCGAACCGGCCGGTGGGTTCGGTCCCGTCGCCACCCTGCCGCCCGGCGCCGTCCGACTGGTCGGCGGCGCCCCCGCCGCCGAGGCGCTGCTGACCGGGGAACTGGCCGCTGCCTTCACCACCGCGCTGGCCGGCGCGACGGCGCTGCAGTACTCGGTGGCGCCCGGTATCGAGCCCCTGCGCGGCTGGATCGCCGAGCACGAGCTCTCCGGCGCCGACCGGGCCCGCGCGGTGGCGCTCGCCGGGCGGTACGGCTTCCTGGTGATCTCCGACAATCCGTACCGCTCGCTGCGGTTCGCCGGCGCCGAGGTACCCGACCTGCCGCTCGACAGCGAGGCCGTGGTCCGGGTGAACACCTTCTCCCAGACACTCGGCCCCGGGCTGCGCTCGGGGTGGATCGCCGCTCCGGAGTGGCTGCTCCCGGTGCTCACCCGGCTGCGCGCCAATGTCGACCAGCACAGCTCGCTGCTCACCCAGACGGCGCTGGCCGGGGTCCTCACCGTGCCCGGCTTCTTCGACGGCGTGCTGCGCACCGCGCGGGAGCTGTACCGGGAGCGGTCGGGGGTGCTCACCGCGGCGCTGCGCTCCCGGCTGGGGGAGCGGGTGGCCTTCGACGTGCCCGAGGGCGGGATCTTCCTGTGGATGCGGGCCACCGAGCCGGCGCTGGACCTGGTCGCGCTGCGCGAGCGGGCGCGTGCCCTCGGGGTCGAGTTCGCGCTGGGACGCTACTTCGACCCCGAGGGGGCCGGTGGGCACACCGATCGGATCCGGCTCGGGTTCAGCAATGCGAGCGGCGCCGATATCGAGCTCGGGGTCGAGCGCATCGCCGCGGCCTGGGTTGCCTGAGCATCGCGGGGGAGTCGGGCGTGCGCGGCCGGATGTCTCACTCCGGGTTCGCCATCGGAAGGGCACCGCCCGCCGCGAGGCGCAGGATGGTGGCGGCGGTGGCGGCGGCATAGGCGTGGCTGGCCTCGGCCGGGCGCGCCGCCGGATAGTTACTGCGATGGGTGACGATGACGCCGTTCGGCAGGGTGTGGGTGGTGTCGCGCCGGGTGGCGCTGCAGTTGCCGCCTGCTTTGGCGGCCAGGTCCACCACCACGGTGCCGGGGGCGAGGAGGGTCAGGGCGGCGTCGTCCACCAGGCGCGGCGCGGGTTCGCCGCGGTGCAGGGCGGCGCAGAGCACGATGTCCGGGCCGAGTTCGCGGAGCAGAGCGGGCACCGCGCCGGGGGCGTTCGAGGTGAGGTAGCGGCGAACGCCCGCCGCACCGGCCGCGGCGGCGGTGACGGCACTGGCCCCCACCACGACCGGCGGAGCGTCCCCCGCGGCAACGGCCGCCGCGAACGCGGCGCGCCCCGCGGCGCCGAAGCCGAGGATCACCGCGCGCAGCGGGTGTCGCCGGGGCCCGGGCGGCAGGAGAGCGCGGGCCTCCTCGTAGGCGATCGCGCCCGCCAGCCTGCTCATCGGGGTGAGCGCGTCGAACTCCGCGGATTCTGCCGCGCGCGAGGCGAATTCGAAGACGACCGAGCGGATGCCGTGCCGGGCCAGCTCGGCGATCTCGGCGGGGCGGTGGTGCGGGTCCTGGAAGCCGACCAGGGTGGTTCCGGGGCGCAGCCGGAGCGCGCCGAGGTCGAAGGCGGGGGTCTTGACCCAGGCCACGATGTCGGCGCGGCCCGCATCGGCGGCCGCCGCGCCGATCCGGGCGCCCGCGCCGGCGTAGTCGGCGTCCGGGAATCCGGCGGCCACACCGGCATTCGTCTCGACGGTCACGCTCAGGTCGTGGTGCACGAGCCGGCGCACCGCGTCCGGGGTGAGCGCGACGCGCCGCTCACCCGGTGCGGTCTCGCGCAGCACGCCGACCGTGCGAATCGGCCGTACCTGCCCCCGCCCGTTCGCCAGGAGTGCGGGTGCGGTCACTCCGCTGCCCCGTCGAGATCCCCCTCGAGCCGGGCCCAGCGTTCGGCGAGCGCCCCCCGGAACTGCATGCGGCAGTCGCCGTCGGTGAGCCGTCGGTATCCGGCCAGCGCCGGGTCGGCCATCACCTCGTTGACCGAGACCGCGGTGCCGGTGTCGCGGAGCGCGTACAGCTTCTCGAAGCGCTTGATCGCGAAGGCGATATCGTGTTTGAGCACGGAGAACCGGGTGGCGACGCGGGCCTGCTGCGAGTAGTCGTACTCGCCGACGGCGACGTAGCGGTCATCCACCACCAGCATGCCCTGCGCGTTGCGCGCGTGCTCGCGCTTGACCAGCACGCTCTGCACCCCGGCCCTGGTCTGCCGCCAGAGCTTGTCGTCGTAGGACCAGACGTCGCTGATGTCGTCCAGCACGTACATCCGGCGCACCTCCACCTTCGGCGGGTGCGCTTCGTCGGCCAGCCGCAGGATCGCGGCGTGGTAGTCGTCGCCGGCGTCACCACCGATGGTGCCGAGGTCGACGGTGTGGATGGCGCGCACCGAGACCGTGGCCTGGTCCAGCAGCGTGAGCAGGTCGCTCACGGTGTTCCACTCCCAGACCGTCGCGCTGCGCGAGGGGATCTGGGTCAGGATCTCCTCCGCCCGCTCCAGCTGACGGTCGGCGAGCTGGCGCAGCGGCTCGATCTCTTCCCGGACATGTGCGGCGTCCAGCAGGCTCTGCGCGATCCCCAGCGCCCGCGCGACCACCGCCGGATCCTTCCCGAGCAGCACGTTGAAGCGCATGCGCAGCTCGTGCAGCGCGGCGTCGCCCGCCTCGGCGGGGGCACCGGGCAGCTCCTCGCCGAGCGCGAGGCTGAGCCGCTCGCGCAGCGCGAGCGGGGGCACGCGCGAGCCGTTCTCGATCTGCTGCACCAGGCTGCGCGAGCAACCGGCCCGCTGCGCCAGCTCCGCCTGGGTCAGGTTGCGCTCGATCCGGAGGCGGCGCACGAGCGCGCCGATCGGTTCGCCCGGGTCAGTCACGGATGCCTCCCCGCGGGGCGGCACAGCGAAGCACACGAAGTGTCACGGGGCGTGAGCATAGGACACCGGAGCCGGAAATGGCGCCGTGACTCTCCAGCGTGGAAATAGCTGGATGAACGCGAAATCTCGGGGACGCCGTCTCGGACGGAAGACAGCGCTTCGGAATGCGCATGAAACCCCCTATCGGACGCACAATCGCCACCCTCAGTATGCGCAGAAGCACACAATGTGTCATCCAAAAGCTATGACGCTCAATTGACGTCATAGCTCGGCGCTCGGTAGCATGGGTAACCACATTGCTCCCGGAAGCGAGGAGGTACCGACCACGGACACCTCGCTGCGGCAGGAGGCAGCCTCCCGGCTCTCCCGGTGACGCTCCGCTCGATACCCCTGCTGCCCGTCCTCGGACACGCGAACCACCGGCCCGCCCCAGACATCGGCGCGGCCGCGATCGAGCATCCGCAGCGCGAACGGAGGGGACCCATGGCACTGCACATCACCGCGTCCACCATCTTCAGCACCGTCAGCCCGGAACAGGCCCGGCTCGACGGGTCGGGAACCTGGCGCCTGGACTGGCTGCCCGACCTCCCGCTCACCCGCGATCAAGCGGTCAGCGGCATGGTGCTCGACGAAGTGCTCAGCGACCCGGCCACGGTGCACGACGGCATGGCGGTCGAGCTGGCCCAGCTCCGCGCCGCCGACCTCGGCCTCGACCTCGCCCAGGTGCTGCTCCGGCTCTTCCTCCGGATCCAGGAGCGGGATGCGGCGCGCCTATGCTTGCCCGCGGAACCGGCGCGGGCGAGCACGCCCGCCTGAGCGGAGGAGACGGATCGTGCGGATCGGCATCTTGCTCGGCGAGACCTCGGGCCCGGACGCCCTCACCCGGCTGACCGACGAGCTGGCGGCGGCCGCGGCGGCGGGGTTCGGCTCGGCCTGGCTCTCGCACATCTTCGGCGTGGACGCGCTCACCGCGATCGCCGTCGCGGGGAGCCGGGTGCCCGGCATCGAACTCGGGACGGCGGTGGTGCCGAGCTATCCGCGGCACCCCGCCGCGCTCGCGCAGCAGGCCCGCACCACCGCGCTCGCGCTCGGCGGCAACCGGCTCACGCTCGGCGTCGGGCTCTCGCACCGCCCGGTGATCGAGAACATGTACGGCTACGACTTCAGCAGGCCCGCGCACCACATGACCGAGTACCTCGAGGTGCTGCTTCCGCTGCTCGACAACCGGCCGGCCTCGTTCAAGGGCGACACGGTGAGCGCCGAGCTCGCGCTCACCGTGCCGAACGAGGGCCGGGTGCCGGTGCTGCTCGCCGCGCTCGGCCCGCGCATGCTGCGGCTCGCGGGCCGCGAGACCGACGGCACCACGCTGTGGATGACCGGCCCCGCCACCATCCGCTCGCACATCGCCCCGGTGATCGCCGCGGCCGCGGACGAGGCGGGCAGGCCGGCGCCGCGCATCGTCTGCGCGCTGCCGGTCTGCGTCACCGACGATGTCGAGGACGCGCGGGCGCGCGCGGGCAAGGCCTTCGGCTTCTACGGCGACCTGCCCTCCTACCGCGCCATGATGGACCGCGAGGGCGCCGCGGGCCCGGTGGATCTGGCGCTGATCGGCAGCGAGGAGCAGGTGGCGGCGCGGATCGCCGAGGTCGCCGCCGCGGGCGCCACCGACTTCGTCGGCGCGCTCTTCACCCGCGGCGAGAGCGCCGAGCGCACCCGCGCCCTGCTGAGCGAGCTCGCCGGTCAGGCCAGCACGTAGCGGCTGGTCGGCACCACGTCCAGATCGCGGTCGGCGCCGAAGGCGGCGACGCTGCGCAGCATCCTGGCGGTCCGGCGGTGCAGCTCGGCGTCGTCGCCGCCGCTGCCGTAGAAGGCGTGCGGGTCGGTGAGCGCCGCGATCGGGAAGAGCTCCTCCACGATGGCCGCGATCTCCGGCGCGCCGTCGGTGGCCGGGCCGAGCACCCGGTTCTGCACGTAGCCGAAGGTCGCCTGGGTCTCGATGGCGACCGCGGTGTGCTGCTCCAGCCACGCGGAGCGCCAGGCGTCGTAGGGGAGCTCGGCCGGGCGGCGGAGGAAGGCGATATTGGCCAGCCCGGGGGAGCGCTCGCCGGGCGGCACCTCCGGTGGCGGCAGCGGCAGGTGCTCCTCCACCCACCAGCCCGCCACCCGCTCGGCGAAACCGGTGAGCACGGCGGTGACCCGCGCTCCGGCGGCCTCGTCCGGGACCCTCGTCGCCACCACCGCGGCGACCGGCGCGTCGAAGGTGGTGAGCCGCAGCAGCGCTCCGGCCACCGCGGCGTCGGCGAGGTTCACCTGAATCGCCGTCGCCCCGGCCGAGCGCAGCCCGGTGCGGGCCGCGTCGCCGAGCAGTTCACCGGGGCCCCAGAGCGCGTGCACCAGCTTCATTCGTCTCCACTTCCTGAAACCTGTTCCAGTTTCGTGGCAGCGTAGCCCGGAGACGGCGATTGGTAACACGGTTACCAGGTAACGAAGTTACCGTAAGGGGTGTGGCGAGAGGGCAGGACACCGAGGCGCACCGGCAGATCGTGTCGGTGGTGCTGGAGCTGCTGCAGACAGAGGGGTACGACGCGGTCCAGCTGCGGGTGGTGGCCAAGCGCGCGCACGTCTCGCTGACCACCGTCTACAAGCTCTTCGCCACCAGGGACGAGCTGATCGTGCGCGCCATCCAGGACTGGATGGCGGACGAGGCCTACGCCGAGCTGGAGCCCGCCCCGCCCGGGGAGACCACCCGCGACTCGCTGATGCGGGTGCTGCGCGTCGTCTTCGAGCCGTGGGAGCGGCAGCCCCGGATGCTGGAGGCCTACCACTACGCGCGGCAGGGGCCGTGCGGGCAGCAGCTGGACGAGCAGGGGCTGACCGTGCTGCTCCCGGTGGTCGCCGACGCCATCCAGAACCTGGACCCCGGCTACCTCGAGGACGTCACGCTGATCCTCGGCAATGTGGTGCTCTCGCTGATCGGGCGGTTCGCCACCGGCGCGGTGGAGATCTCCACCATCCTGCCGACGCTGGAGCGCGCGGTGTACCGGCTCACCGCCGACAATGCCGCGGAGGCGGCGGGCAGCCCGGCGCCCGCCGGGTAGCGGGATTCGCGCACGCTGATCGCAACCGTTCCGCCGGCTCGGCATCGGCCCCTAGATTCCGGGGGATCCCCAGATGCCGAGTTCGAGGAGGAACCTGATGACGGCCGTGGCGCCCCTTCCCCGCGCAGCGCTGACCCGGGACGACCTGCCGGTACTCGATATCCGCAAGGTCGGCGGCGCGCTCGGCGCCGAGGTGCGCGGGCTCACGCTCGGTGCGGAGCTCGACGATGCCACCGCCACCGCCGTGCAGGTGGCGCTCGCCGAGCACCAGGTGCTCTTCTTCCGCGACCAGCACCACCTGGACCGGGAGTCGCAGTGGGAGGCGGCCGCGCGGCTCGGCACCCCGACCGAGCCGCACCCGACCGTGAAGTCGCGCGGCGCGCTGCTGCTGGAGCTGGAGGGCGCCGCCAATGCCTGGCACTCCGACGTCACCTTCGTGGACCGGGTGCCGAAGGCCTCGCTGCTGCGCGCCGTCACCCTCCCCCCGTACGGCGGCACCACGGTCTGGGCCTCCACCACCGCCGCCTACGACGCGCTGCCCGCCCCGCTGCAGGTGCTGGCCGAGGAGCTGTGGGCGCTGCACACCAACCGCTACGACTACGCCGAGCACGGACGGGAGAGCGGCTACGGCGAGAACGCCTACTACCAGGAGTTCACCAGCGAGCGGTTCGAGACCAGGCACCCGGTGGTCCGGATCCACCCGGAGACCGGCCGCAAGTCGCTGGTGCTCGGGCAGTTCGTGAAGCACCTGCTCGACGTCTCGCCGCGCGATTCGCGGGCCCTGCTCGACCTGCTGCAGCATCGGATCATCCGGCTGGAGAACACGGTCCGCTGGGACTGGCGCAACGGCGACGTCGCGCTCTGGGACAACCGCGCCACCCAGCACTACGGCGTCGCCGACTTCGGCGAGCACCGCAGGCAGCTGCACCGGGTCACGCTCGCCGGCGACATCCCGGTCGACGTCCGCGGCAGGCGGAGCACGACCGTCGCGGGCGATCCGGAGAACTACTCACCCGTGGTCGCGGCGCCGCTGCTGCCCGGCGTCGGTGCGCCGTCCCTGCCGGAACCGGCCGGTCTCCGCTAGGCTCGGACGCCACTGGCGGATCGGAGGGCAGTCACCATGCGCCGACGCAGGATCCTCGCGCCGTTCGTCGGCGCGCTCGCCGCGGTGGTCGCCGTCGCTACCGGCTGCGGTCTGCAGGCCGGTTCCACCCTGCCCTTCGACGTCGGCCCGGCCGGTATCGCCACCGACGAGGGGCTGGACGGCGTGCAGCTCACGGTGGGCTCCAAGGAGTTCACCGAGCAGGTCATCCTCGGCTACATCCTGGCCTTCTCGCTGCAGGCGGCCGGTGCCGACGTGCGCGACCTGACCGCCATCGTCGGCTCGCGCAGCACCAGGGACGCGCAGATCACCGGCCAGGTCGACCTCACCTACGAGTACACCGGCAACGGCTGGATCAACTACCTCGGCCACGAGAACCCGCTCAAGGATCCGCAGGAGCAGTTCGTCGCCGTGCGCGACGAGGACATCGCGGAGAACGGGATGGACTGGGTCGCGCTCGCGCCCATGGACAACACCTACGCGCTCGCCGCCTCGCGGGCGGTGGTCGAGCGCACCGGCGTGACCACGCTCTCGCAGTACGCCGAGCTGGCCAAGCGCGATCCGGCGGCCGCGCGGACCTGCGTGGACACCGAGTTCAACGTGCGCAGGGACGGCTACCCCGGCATGGCCGCGGCCTACGGCTTCGACCCGAACCCGGTGCCGCGCTCGGTGCTGCAGACCGGCATCATCTACAACTCCACGGCGGCGGGCACCGACTGCCCGTTCGGCGAGGTGTACACCACCGACGGCCGGGTCAAGGGGCTGGACCTGGTGGTCCTCACCGACGACCTCGGCTTCTTCCCGCACTACAACCCGGCGGTCACGCTGCCGGTGGAGCTGGCCGCGCAGTACCCGCAGATCGAGCGGATCATGGCGCCGGTCTCCGCGGCGCTGACCAACGACGAGATCACCGAGCTGAACCGCCGGGTCGACGTGGCGGGCGAGGACCCGGCCGACGTCGCCCGGGACTGGCTGCGGGACCGGGGATTCGTCGCCGCGTGAGCCGAAGGGTTGCCGGCCGCCGCGCCCGGTGATTGCATCGGGGCCGTGACCGAGACCCGTATCGTCCGAGCCTCCCGCGAGATCGCCGCGCCCGCGGCGGAGGTGTTCGAACTCATCGCCGATCCGGCCGCCCAGCCCAGCTGGGACGGCAACGACAATCTCGCCGAATCCGCGCCGGGGCACCGGGTGCGCGCGGCGGGCGAGGTGTTCAGCACCACCCTCACCGTCGGCGCGGTGCGGGAGAACCACGTGGTGGAGTTCGAGGAGGGCAGGCTCATCGCCTGGCAGCCCGCCGAGCCGGGCAAGGACCCGATCGGCCACCTGTGGCGCTGGGAGGTGGCCCCCGCCGGCGCTGACCGCAGCACCGTGACGCACACCTACGACTGGACCGACCTGCACGACGAGAAGCGCGAGGTGCGCGCCCGCGCCACCACCGCCGAGAAGCTCACCGCCTCCCTCGACCGGCTCGCCACGCTCGCCGAGAAGCGGGCGTAACCGCAGCGGCGCAGCGGCTGGTGCTCCGCGCGCCCCGGGTTACTCGGGCAGTGGCCTGCGGAGCGCGGTGACCGCGATGCGGGCCGCCTCCGCGATGGCGGCGTCGACGGCCGGGAGCACCGGCTCGGCCCGCGCGGCGCGGGTGAAGACCGCGACCGCCACCGGGTGCTCGCCGGGGAACTCGACCACCGCCGCCTCGTTGCGAATGGTGCCGATGGTCCCGGTCTTCCCCGCCACCGCGACCCCGCGGTGCGGGAAGGCGGCGGCGATCCGGTGCGGCCACACCTGCCTGCGCATGACCGACTGCACGAACGCCGTCTGCCCGGGGGAGAGCACCGCGCCAGCCCAGACCGCGCGCAGCAGCCGGGTCGTCTCCTCCGGGGTGGTGGCGCTGGTGAAGGCCGGGTCGTAGGCCGAGACCGACCACGCCTCGTCCAGGTCGGCGAGCGCGGCGAAGGCCTCGGCGGTGCTGTGCGTGTCGGTGTCGCGGACCAGGGCGCGGTGCAGGTCGGCGGTGCCGCCCACGATCCGGGTCGCGGTCAGCCCGAGCTCGTCCAGCAGGGCGTGCAGTGCGCCGATGCCGAGCTCGCCGAGCAGCACGTCGGCGGCGGCGTTGTCGGAGACCGTCATCATGGAGGTGGCGAGGTCGCGGCGGCTCAGCGTCACCGGGTCGTGCAGGGCGGCGAGGCCGGTCGGGCCGGTGGTGCACTCGGCAGGGTCGACGGTGAGCCGCGCGGCCGGGTCGATCCGGCCCTCGTCCACCGCGCGGCAGAAGGCGAGGACCAGCGGCAGTTTGTAGACCGACGCGGTGACCACCCGTTCGGTGCCGTGCACCGTCACCTCGGCGGCCGAGCCGTCGCAGCGCCTGGCGTGCAGCCACCCGGTGCACCCCGCGTCCGCGAAGACCGCGCGAATGCGCCGCGGTACCTCGTCGCTCATCGCAGCCGCTCGCGGAAGAGCACCGCGTCCACCGCGGCGGCGGCCGCCTCGGCGCCGGGGCGGTGGATCACCCGGACCCGCAGCGCGGTCGCCTCGGGCGCCAGCCGCAGCCAGGCCACGCCCGGCGTCTCGACCGGCGGCAGCGCGCTGAAGCCGAAGCCGGCGCCCGCGGCGACGGCGGCGAGCAGGGCGCGGTCGTCCGCGGCGGTGCGCAGCGGGACGTCGAGCCCGCGTTCCCGGAGCAGGTCGCGGGCGGCGTCGTGGGCGGGCGGGTTCCCGGCCCGCGCGGTGGTGAGGAACGGCAGCCCGGCCAGCATGGCGAAGCCGGGGCGCTCGGCGGCCGCGCTGCGGTGGTCGCGCGGGACCGCGACGGCGCGCGGCAGCTTGACCACCGGGCCCGCGAGCACGCCGTCCACCAGCGCCGGGTGTTCGAGCACCGCGGCATCGCAGGCGCCGGAGCGGACCTGCGCCACCAGGTCGACGGTGCTGCCGGTCACGGTCACCACCGAGGGTGCCTCCGGTGCCGCGCGCAGCGCCGTCACGCAGGCGGTGACCAGGGCGGGCGGCAGGGCCGGGATGGCGCCCCAGCGCACGCTGCCCCTGGTGCGCGCGATGCGCGCGGCCTCGGCGCGCAGCAGGTCGGCGTCGTCCACCAGCAGCCGGGCGCGCGGGAGCAGGCCGGTGCCCGCCGCCGTGAGCACCGCGCCCTGCGGGGTGCGGCGGATCAGCTCGACCCCGAGGTGCCGTTCCAGTCTGCGCAGCCCCTGGGAGAGCGGGGGCTGCGTCATGTCCAGTGCGGCGGCGGCGCGGCCGAAGTGACCCTCGTCCGCGACCGCGACGAAGAACCGGAGGTGGCGGAGCAGGTCCATGCCCTGCATTGAAGCAGTGGTCTTCCGGGCGGCCCGGCCGCCCGGACCCGCGCGGCCGCGCGCAATGCCCGAACCGGCAGCGCTGACCTGCGGCGATATCCGGCGCGACCAGCCCGCGCCGGGCCCGCGTATTGGCCCACCGCTGCCGTGCGATGCTTCGCTGATCCCGTGACCGACCCCCACCACGCTCCGCCCCGCACCGCTGGGCCGACCTCCGCACTGTCCGAACCCCTCGGTGCGCCCGCGCCCGGCACCGGTTCCGCCCATCCCGTTGCCTGCACGCCCGCGCCCCGCACCCGGAATCCGAGTTCTGACCCGGCCGCCACCGGAGTGCTCCGCCGGCCTACCCGCCGCGGCTTCCTCGCGACCGTCCTCGCGGCCGGTGCGCTCGCCGCCTGCGGCACCGAACCCCGGGTCCCCACCCCGGCCCCGGACACCTCCGCGCTGGACAGCGCACTCGCCGCGATCCAGGAGCGCCACTCCGTGCGGGTCGCGATGCACGCCCGCTACCGCGACCGCACCGTCACGCACCGCGCGGGCGAACCGATCGCGCTGTGCTCCACCTTCAAGGTCTACGCGGCCGCCGCGATCCTGCGCCTGGAGTCCGAGGGCGCACTGCGCCTGGACGAGACCGTCCCGGTGCGCCCTGCGGACATCGTGGTGAACTCCCCGATCACCGCGGCCGCCCAGGGCACCGACCTCAGCTACGCGCAACTCTGCGCGGCCGCGCTCACCCGCAGCGACAACACCGCGGGCAACCTGCTGCTGCGCCGGATCGGCGGCCCCGCCGCGCTCACCGCCTTCGCCGGAACGCTCGGCGACCGCGCCACCGACCTGACCCGCTGGGAACCCGACCTCAACCTCGCCGAACGCGATTCCCGCACCGACATCACCACCGCCGACGGCCTCGCCACCGGCTACGCCGCCCTGCTCCTCGGCACCGCCCTGCCCCCGGCCCAGCGCCGCACCCTGACCGACTGGATGGCCGCGAGCACCACCTCCGCCCGCCGCATCCGCGCCGCCCTTCCGCCGGGCTGGACCGCCGCGGACAAGACCGGCGGCGGCAACTACGGCACCGTCAACGACGCGGGCGTGCTGTGGTCCCCGGACGGCACCCCGCTGCTGCTGGTCCTGCTCACCGACAGCACCACCGGCGACCCGGACGCCACCCCCGCCGACGCCGCGGTGGCCGAGGCGACCACCGCCGTCCTCGCCGCGCTCACCGCCTGAGTTCTTCGCGCGAATCGGGGACGCCCCGCCGCCCGCGATGATCGAATGACTCCCGACGCCGAGCGAACACGGAGGCCGACGATGCGGTTCACCTACGCGGAGACGATGACCGACCCGTCCTACTACGTCCCGCTGGCGCGGGCCGCCGAGGCCGCCGGGTACACCTCCATGGCGATCGCCGACAGCATCGCCTACCCCCGCGATTCCGACGCCACCTACCCGTACACCCCGGACGGCAGCAGGGACTTCCTGGAGGACAAGCCGTTCATCGAGACCTTCGTGCTGGCCGGCGCGCTGGCCGCGGCGACGACCACGCTGCGCTTCACCCCGTTCGTGCTCAAGCTGCCGATCCGCCCGCCGGTGCTGGTGGCCAAGCAGGCGGCGTCGGTGGCGGCGCTGAGCGGCAACCGGCTCGGCCTCGGCGTGGGAATCAGCCCGTGGCCGGACGACTTCGAGATCTTCGACGTCCCCTTCGCGAAGCGCGGCGCCCGGATGGACGAGTGCCTCGACATCCTGCGCGGCCTCACCGCGGGCGGGTACTTCGAATTCCACGGCGAGTGCTACGAACTGCCGCCGATCAAGATCTCCCCGGTGCCGACCGAGCCGATCCCGCTGCTGATCGGCGGGCACAGCCGCCCGGCGCTGCGCCGCGCCGCCCAGCGCGGCGACGGCTGGATGCACGCCGGCGGCGACCCGGCCGAGCTGGACCGGCTGCTGCTCGAATTGGACGCGCTGCGAACCGAATACGGCACGAGCGAGGAGTTCGAGATCCACGTCATCTCGCTCGACGGCTTCACCGTGGACGGCGTGCGCCGGTTGGCGGACAAGGGCGTCACCGACGTCATCGTGGGGTTCCGCAATCCCTACACCCAGGAGCCGGACACCGAGAGCCTGGATACCAAGATCGCCAACCTGTCCCGGTTCGCCGAGCGGGTCATCGCGCACACCGCCTGAACCGCGCGCCGCGATTCGCCTGCCGGACAGAGCGATCGGGCAGATTCCAATTCTCCGCGCGCGACCCGCGAACCGCTGGTCCGCGCTGCCGCCGCATTGATCGATCCGGCCCCGCGCGAGTCGATTTCGCACCGGATGGCTCGTGCCGCGGCCGGGTACCGCGAGGTCCGGGGAGGTGCGGAGCTATTACCAGTACGGAATACTCGTGCACGTGGGATCGCTCCGCGGAGGGTATGTTGCACGCACCCCGGCTGCCGCGCCGGGGCTGAGGACACGCCCGGATGTGCTGCACATGTGTGCATTTGCAATGTTGCGTTCTTGCATCGGTGAGAGCATGATCCGTGTCACCCGACGGGTGACCGTGGCGACCGGGACGAGGGAACGAGAGCCGATCATGGGCCAGCGCGCAGCAGTGGTGACGGGTGAGCGCGGGGTGCGCCGGTGAGCGCCCCCACGGTCGGCGGGCTGCCGACCGCGCCGCAGTTGTTGTCCGCCTTCCAGGGCCGCCGGATGTGCGAGCACGAGCCCTTCCGCTCCGCGCACGCCCTGGCCGACCTGCACGAACGCCGCCTCGGGCTGGGTGACCCCGGCGCGGTGGCCGAGCTGGACGCGCGCCGCGGCGCCCTGGTCGAGCTGATCGACGAGTGGATCGCGCGGGAGGCGCCGGAGCACCGCGACGGGGCCGCGCTGCACACCGAGACGCTCGGCGCGGTGGTGGATCGCATGGCGCGCAGCTGGGTCGCCGCGAACCGGGCGATCGACGCCGAGGGCGCGCGCAGCGACAAGACCCATAAACACTGGTACCACCTGGCCGAGCTGGTCGACGGGTACACCGACCTGGTCACCGATGTGGCGGGCGGGCGTCGGCGGTTGCCGGGGCAGTAGAGCACCCGCCGCGACGGCCCGCGAGCCTCGCGCTCGGACCGGTCCCGGTCGAGTGCTCGGTGGGCGGCGCTACCGCGTGCCCGGCGCCGCTCGCGCGGCCGAGGTCGGCGCGCGTAAGCCGGAGCTGGCGGCGCTAGAGCCCGAGATCGTCGGCGGCGGCCTCCGCGGCTGCGGGCGCCAGCAGTGTGGCGTCCGGTCCGGCGCTGCCCAGTACCAGGATTCGGCCGCTCGGGGCACGCCACGGCTCGCTCTCCACGGCGGTGGCGACCTCCGCCCAGCGGCCGCGCACGGTGAGTTCGGTGTCGAGCAGCTCGCCGGCGACGGCGAGCAGGTGCTCGGCCGCGGGCTCGGCGAGCTCCGCCGGGAAGGGCGCGGGTTCGCCGGTGGCGCCGAGCGTCAGCCCGCCGTCCAGCCGCGGCACCGCGAGCACGTGCATGCCGAACTCGGCGGCGGCCGCGGTCTGCGCCTGCTCCGCGGTCAGCCGCGCGACCGGCTCGCGCGGGTAGCCGGGGCGGTGCCGGAACTGGTCGCCGTCGGCGAGGATCGCGTCCGGTCGGCGTTCCAGCGGTCCGGTGCGCAGCCGCTGCGCGCGCACCCGCGGGACCGGCCCGGCGCCGGTGAGCTCCCTGGCCAGGGCGTCGCGGCCGGGGCTCGGGCAGAGCAGCGCGATATCGGCGGCGAGCGCGGAGCCGTCGTCGGCCCGGATCAGCACCCCGTCCGGAGTCTCGGTGAGTGCGCGGGCCAGGGCGCCGCGCGCGGTGTAGCGGCCGGTCCCGGACAGGTGCGCGCGGAGCGCGGGGACCGCCTGCTGCGGGGTGAGCACGGCGTCGGCGCCGCAGTGCAGCCCGGCCAGCAGCGGCCCGCGCAGCGCCGGTTCCAGGGCGCGCGCCCGCTCCGGTTCCAGCAGCGTGAACTCGCGCTCCGCCGCGTCGGCGGCGCCCGCCGCGGCCTCGGCGACGGCCAGCTCGGCCGGGGTCCGCGCCACCGTGATCGACCCGCTCAGCCGGAACCCGACCCCGGGCACCCGGCCGCCGAGCTCCCGCCACAGCCAGAGCGCGTGCGCCGCGCGCGCCAGGTCGGCGGCGGCCACCGAACCGGCGCGCAGCGCGCCGGAGCCCGCGATCGGCGCCCCGTCGTCCAGCTGCGTCACGGTGTGCCCGCGCCGCACCGCGGTCCAGGCGTGCACCGCCGCTGGCACCCCGCCGCCGATGATCACCACTCGCACGAGCAGCCATTCTGCGCGGTCCCGGTACCTCCGGGTGGCGCGGGTGTGAACGGCGGGCGGCGGTGGTCAGAGCCCCGGGTTCGGCGACCGGCGGCTCAGCGCGGGACGGTGCCGCCGTCCACCAGCAGGCTCTGGCCGGTGATGAAGCTGCCCGCGTCCGAGCAGAGCAGCAGCGCGGCGCCGACCAGCTCGTCCGGGCGCGCGATCCGGCGGAGCAGCGGCACCTTCGCCATGGCATCGATGAACTCCGGCGGGTTCTTGCGCACCATGTCGGTGTCGACCGCGCCGGGCACGATGGCGTTCACCCGGATGCCGTCGGCGGCGTACTCGGCCGCCATCGAGCGGGTGAAGGAGAGCAGCGCGGCCTTGGCCGCCGCGTACATCGAGAGCCCGGGCGCGAACTGCAGCGCGGCCACCGAGCCCAGGTTCAGCACCGCCGCGTGCGCGCTGGCGCGCAGCTGCGGCAGCGCCGCCTGGACCAGGAAGAGCGGGCCGTACACATTCACCCCGAACGACTTCTCCACCGCCTCCGGGCGCATCGACTCCAGCGGCTGGGCCAGCGCGTTGGCCGCGTTGTTCACCACGATGTCGATGCCGCCGAAGCTCTGGACCGCGGTATCGACCAGGGTGTGCAGCACGTCGAGCTCGCCGAGGTGGGTGGGCACGCCGATGGCGTCGGCGCCGAGTTCGCGCAGCCGGGCGGCGGCCTGCTCGCACGCCTCCGGCTTGCGGCTCGCCACCACCACGCGGGCGCCGGCCAGCGCGAACCCCTCGGCGAGCGCGAGCCCGATGCCCCTGGTCCCCCCGGTGACGACGGCGGTCCGCCCGCTCAGATCGAACAATTGCCGGAAGGACGCCTCGTCCACGGAATCACCTCTCGCCACGCGGGCACCGCTGCCCGTCTCAGCCAGTTGTATCACCCGGGCCGCGCGGGGAGTGGATCAGCGATCGGCCTCCGGGGCGGGCAGCCTGCGCTGGCCGCGCATGACCTCGACGATCAGGTCCTGGTAGGCGACGAAGAGCTCGGCGACCTGGGTCCAGGCGGCGTGCACCTTGGGGTCGGCGGCGTCGTACCTGGCCATGGCGCGCTGGAAGCGCGCGTAGGCGCGGGCGATGCGGTCGACCACCGAGCCCACGGTCTCGGTGTGCAGCCGGGCGCCGTTGCGGTGCTGCGGCACGTGCCCGACGGTCCAGACGTCGATGGCGTGCATGAGGTCGGTGCGGCGCGCGGCCAGCCCGTCCCCCCAGACGTCGTCCTGCTGGTGCAACTCGAGCAGGTCGACGCACCAGCAGGCGATGGGGTGCTCGGCCCTGCGGCTGCCGCTGAGGGCGGAGAGCAGCTCGGTCATCGGGAAGAGCGGCTCGATGTCCTCGAACCGCCCGAACCGCTCGTCCTGGCCGGTGCCTGGAACCTGGATCACGCGTGGCACTGCCATGACAACTCCGGTGTGACTCTGCCCCCTGGCGGGTTACAAACAGTAGTCTAACATCGCGGAAATGGCATTCTCAGAATTGTGAAATCACATTTCGTCAACGGTCGATCGGGGTCGCCGCCGGCCACGGCCCCGCCGGCCCGAGGTCGGTGGGGATCGGCGCGTGCACGGTGGCGCCGCTGCGGAAGTCCTCCACCGGCCCGGCGAGTACGGCGAGCCCGGCGGCCTTCATGGCCCTGGTCTTGAAGGCCCGCGCGGCCATGCTGAGCCGGTACTCGACCGGGCTGAGCAGCTCCGCGCTCCCCGGCGGCGTGTACTCGCCCCAGACCACCACCTCGAGCCCGCGGTCGAGCAGCGCGAGGTGCAGCCCCTCGCTCGCCATCGGCTCGCGCAGGCAGATCCCCGCGGCCATGGCGATGGCGTGCGGGGTGCGGCCGCGGCCGCCGGTGGCGAGCGCGTCGTCCAGGCTGGCGAGTTCGGCACCGAGAATGCGCAGCGGGGTGTCGTCGGCGGCGCCGGGGATCAGGACGGTGACCTCCCAGCCCGCCGTGGCGCGGTCGAACAGCCAGCCGCCCGCGTGCTTCACCGCGTCGGCCACGCTCAGCGCGACCACGTCGAGCCGGTACTTCACCAGGCCCCAGTCCCACAGCGTCCGGGTGGCGAGGGGTGTGCGGCGCACGTGCTGCATGCTGCCACCGTGGGACGGACTGCCCATCGCATCTCCCTCGTCGGCACTCCGCTCTCCGGCGCCGCCGGGCTGATCGGCGGCGGAAAGCTTCCTCACCATACGGTCAGCGGGGGTATGTGACAAGGGTCACAAGGGGGTTTGCCGCTTATGCCGGACGCTGCGTCGGCTCCGGCTCGACGCGCTCCGAGGCCCACCAGGTGTCGGAGCCCTCGCTCCGGAATTCGGGGGTGCGGGCCCACGCCGCCACGGCATCCGCCGCGCGAAGCACCACGTCCGAGGTGGCGGCGGGTGCCGGCACCCGGTGCGCGCTCGGGGTCCGCCGGGGCAGCGGCGGGCGCTGCTCGCCGAACTCGTCGCGGTCGAAAAGCGGATTGCGATGCACGATGCTCCCGGTGGGGTCGGTGAGTCGGCGGCGACTCGGTGCGGAAACGTCCGGCTCCGGCGGGGCGACCTCGTGGGGTACGCGCGTAACTTCCGGAACGTCTTCCACGATAGAACACGATGTGGCCGCACTGTGCCGCCGAGTTGCTCTGCTGTGCAGGCGAATTGCCCGGCGGAGAGATTCGAGTCATTCCCGGACCGGTGTCGCTATGGGTGTGTGGGGCGCTCGGTGGTGACGGATGGGTACGACGCCTCTTCCCAGCCGTGAACGGTCCCAATGCGCGGCCGGGAGCCGGGGCGGTCCGAATGGGTCAATCGGGCCGGGGTGTCGGGGGTGAAATCGGCTCCGGCGGTACGTATTGATGTGTTCCGCCAGATCGGCCGGAATCTGTAACGCCGGTAATCGGGCCGCGAGCTGCCGTGACCGCCCCGGTTTCGCGGGCGCGGGGGCGCGGCGGGGCGGTTACGGCGGCTCGCGGAAACCTTAGGGTTCGTCGCGGTCGGTCCGGATGCGCACAAAGACGTGGGCTCGTCGTTCGGGCCGGCCGTCCCTGCTGTCGTTCGAGTGGACGGTGCCGTCGCTCCCGGATCTTGCGAGGTGCCGCCGTGCCCGATGGGGTTGTCGATCCGAAACGACACCTGTGGGTTCTGGGGTTGATCGCGCCCGCCTCCGCGCTGCTGCCCTCCCAATTGGTGTACCAGACGGGGTGGGCGGTGTTCTGGTGGATCGGGCCGTTCATCGTGCTGGTCGCGATCCCGGTCCTGGATTGGCTGGTCGGGGAAGACGGGTCCAATCCCAAGGATGAGGACTACGAGCGGCTGTCGGCCGACCGGTACTACCGGTGGTGCACGTATCTGTTCCTGCCGATTCAGCTGATCGGGTTGTTGATCGCCTGCTGGATGTGGGCGGGGACC